>NZ_JCAQOS010000008.1:0-1164530 GCF_059567785.1 Pseudomonas sp. BGA-UO-ETr-WB11
TCAGTTGACTAACAGTCTTACCTCACAAGCACCCACACGAATTGCTTGATTCAGTTGTTAAAGAGCGGTTGGCTGATTCTTTCGTCTCAACCGAGGCGCGCATTCTACAGCAGCCTCATTCCCTGTCAAGTGATTTTTGAAAATTTCTTTTCAACTTCAACCACTTGCGCCTTAGATCTTCTTTTCAGCTTCTCGTCAGCGGGAGGCGAATTCTACAGCATTTCAAACCGCTGTCAACATCCTTCTCAACCGCTTCCGATCAACTCGATCGAAGCACCGACAAGATCAAAACACCACCTTGTCAGCCCGGCGCATTCTACACAGCTTTCGCTGCTTTGCAACCCCTCTTTTTAAGCTAACTCTTTGTTTTCAAAAGAGTTTTCCGAGAGGTCTGCGCCGGAAGAGGTGCGAATTATAGACACTTAAACTGAGCCGTCAAGGACTAACTTTGATTTAGTCTGCACCTATATATAGGTAGCGCTCGCTGGGCGTAGCCAAGGTAACCCAGGCTCAGCCGTATGCCTTAGCCCCAGTAGGCTTCCGGCGGTGCGGGTAGCTCGCCGAGCAACTGACGCAGGCCTGCGCCCCAGTGCCCGCAGATACCTTCGAAGTAGGCGTCGCCTTCACACACGCGATAGCCGACAGGCACTTCCAGGCTATTGCGGTGATAGACCAACAGATCCAGCGGCATGCCTACGGACAGGTTGCTGCGGATAGTCGAGTCAAAGCTGATCAGCGCGCAGCGCAGGGCCTGCTGCAGTGGCGTGGCGTGCTTCAAGGCGCGATCGAGAATGGGCTTGCCGTATTTGCTCTCGCCGATCTGGAAATACGGCGTGTCCTCGGTGGACTCGATGAAGTTGCCTTGCGGGTAGATATTGAACAAGCGTGGGGACTCGCAACCAATCTGCCCGCCAACCAGAAAGGAACAACCAAGGTCCACGCCCTGCCCCAAGGTAGCGCTAGCGTCTCGCGCCAAGACCTCACGCAAGGTGGCGCCGACCAGGCCTACCGCCTCAAACAGATTACTGACGTTATGCAAGTGACTGCAGTCGCTGTTCAAGCGCTGGCGCAGCAGGCTGATCACCGACTGCGAGGTCGCCAGGTTGCCCGCTGACTGCAAGACAACCAGCCGTTCGCCCGGCACACCGAATACATGCAGCTTGCGGTAGGTGGCGATATGGTCGACACCGGCGTTGGTGCGCGAGTCAGAAACGAACACCAGCCCCTCGGCCAGGTTCATGGCAACACAGTAAGTCATAAGGCTCTCATCATTCAGTCGGCATGGCCGCAAGTAGCGGCCAGTTTATCCGACTTGACCTTATTGCTGGGTCTGTAGCGCATGAGGACTGACATACACCCGCGCATGCATCTGCTCACTACCGCCGCCACGGCGCATGCCGCGCACCGGACAGGCGTCGAGGTAGTCCAGGCCGATGGCCAGCTTGAGGTGACGCTGCGGACGCGACATGCCATTGGTGATATCGAAGCTGTACCACACGCCGTCAATCCACGCCTCAGCCCAGGCATGACTGGCCAAGTGCTCACTGTCGTCACTATATAAGTAGCCCGACACATAACGCGCCGGCACACCAAGACTGCGAGCACAGGCGAGGAACGCATGGGTATGGTCCTGGCAAACCCCGGCGCCACCGGCAAAAGCTTCAGCCGCAGTGCTCTCTACCGAGGTGATACCAGGGGTATAGGGCATCTTTTCACTCAGCCCATGCATCAGATCGATTAGGGCTTCGCGCTCACGCCGCTCGCCACACTGCAAAATGGCAAACTCTCGCAAGGCCTGGTCGGCCTGGGTCAGGCGCGTGCTGCGCAGAAAGGGCAGCGGCGAACCACTGTCACGCTCGCCATCGCTGTGCTCATCGATCTCGACCACGCCACGCGCGCCAATCACGATCGAGTCATGGGGCTGATCCATGGTCAGCACGTGCAGCACGTTGCCGTAGGGGTCGCGCTGCGCCCGCACCGGATGCGGCAAATCCAACTGCCAATTGAGCACATGCTGACGCGCACTTTCCTGCGGGGTCAGGCGCAGGTATTGAATGCTGCCGCGTACTTCATCGGCGTAGTCATAGGTGGTGTCATGACGGATAGAGAGTCTCATGCAGCCTCCAGATAAGCGCTGTGGATGGCATTGGCCAGCTCACGCACCTGCAGAATGAAGTCCGACAACCAACCGTGCAGGCCCTCGGCCAGGATGTCGTCGATGCCGGTGTAACGCAGCCGGGCATCCAGTTCGGCGACCAGACGTTGTGCCGGTCGACCATTGTTGCCAGGCAGGCTGGCAAGAATCTGATTGATTTCGTCCAAGCAGCTGCGCAGCGAACGCGGTACGTCGTCGCGCAGAATCAGCAGTTCAGCAACCTGGCGTGCGCCCGGCGCCTCGCGGTACAGCTCGGTAAACGCCTCGAACGCCGACAGCGCACGCAGCAGCGCGCTCCATTGGTAATAGCCATAAGCCGAACCATCGCTGATGCCGGCAGCGTCATCGCCGAGCATCTCGTAGCGTGCATCCAGCAGCCGCAGGGTGTTATCGGCGCGTTCTATATAGGTACCCAGGCGAATAAAGCGAAAGGCGTCATGGCGCATCAAGGTGCCAAAGGTGGCGCCACGGAACAGATGGGAGCGCTGCTTGACCCACTCGCAGAAGCGGCTGATGCCATAACGGCCCAGGCCTTCATCGGCGATGGTGCGCATCTCCAGCCAGGTGGCGTTGACGTTCTCCCACATGTCCGCCGTGATACGCCCGCGCACGGCGTGCGCATTACCGCGGGCGGCACGCAGGCAGCTGTAGATGCTCGCTGGGTTATTCGCATCCAGGGCGAAGAAGTGCAGCATGCGCTCGCCATGCAACTCGCCATGCCAGCCCAGATAGGCATCCAAGGTGCCGGTAATCAGCAGCGGCATGGCCAGCTCATCGAGGCCATCGCCACGGCCATCCTGTGGCATCAACGACAGCGAATAACTGACATCCAACATGCGCGCGAGGTTTTCCGCGCGCTCCAAATGGCGCGACATCCAGTAAAGGTCGGCAGCGGTTCTACTCAACATGACATCTTCCCCTTAATCCTCGACCACCCAGGTGTCCTTGGTGCCACCGCCCTGGGACGAGTTGACCACCAGTGAACCTTCGCGTAATGCCACCCGTGTCAGGCCACCCGGCACCAGCCGGGTTTCCTTGCCTGACAGGACGAACGGCCGCAGGTCGATATGCCGTGGCGCCACGCCGCTTTCGACAAAGGTCGGGCAGGTCGACAGGCTCAGCGTTGGCTGGGCGATATAGGCCGCCGGATTGGCCTTGAGGCGCTGGCGGAACAACTCGATCTCCGCCTTGCTCGCCGCTGGTCCGACCAACATGCCGTAGCCACCGGAGCCCTGGGTTTCCTTGACCACCAGTTCCGGCAAGTGCGCCAGCACATGGGATAGCTCTTCCGGCTTACGGCACTGGAAGGTCGGTACGTTGGCCAGAATTGGCTCTTCGTCTAGGTAGAAGCGGATCATGTCGGGCACAAAGGGATAGATCGACTTGTCGTCGGCGACCCCAGTGCCAATCGCGTTGGCCAGCACCACGTTGCCGGAGCGGTAGGCCGACAGCAGACCAGGCACACCGAGCATCGAGTCCGGATTGAACGCCAGCGGATCAAGGAACACATCATCCAGGCGCCGGTAGATCACATCCACATGCTTGGCACCGTCGGTGGTGCGCATATAAACGTGCTCGTCGCGCACAAACAGATCGGCCCCCTCAACCAGCTCCACGCCCATCTCGCGGGCGAGGAAGGCATGTTCGAAGTAGGCGCTGTTAAATAGCCCAGGCGTCAGCACCACCACGCACGGGTCATCCACCGGACTAGAGGTCTTCAGCGTCGACAGCAACAGGCTCGGGTAGTGATCGATAGGCGCAATGCGCTGAGCCGAGAACAGCTCGGGGAACAGACGCATCATCATCTTGCGGTCTTCCAGCATGTAGCTGACGCCGCTGGGCGTGCGCAGGTTGTCTTCGAGCACGTAATAGGTGCCGTCGCCGTCGCGCACCAGGTCAACCCCGGCGATGTGCGCATACAGGTCGCGGTGCAGATCCAGACCCTGCATGGCGATCTGGTAGCACTCGTTGGCCAGCACCTGCTCGGCAGGAATGATTCCGGCCTTGATGATGCGCTGGTCGTGATAGAGGTCGGCGAGGAACATGTTCAGCGCCTTGACCCGCTGAATACAGCCACGCTCGACAATGCGCCACTCGCGAGCGGGAATGCTGCGCGGAATGATATCGAAGGGGATCAGCCGTTCGGTGCCCTGCTCGTCACCGTAGAGCGTGAAGGTGATGCCGGCACGGTGAAACAGCAGGTCGGCTTCGCGCCGCCGCTGAGCCAGTTGTTCCGGCGGGGTGGCCGCTAACCAGCGGGCAAATTCCTGATAGTGCGGACGGCACTTGCCACGCGCATCGTACATTTCGTCATAGAACTGACGGGCCATGATGGACTCCTTCTCACCCGAGTAGGAGTGTCATCGCAAGGCCCGTGCCAGACCGCAAAGCCTCTATTTATCAATGCCTTATAAAATTAGCCGAAATACAAGGCACCGATTTGGTGCAAATACCCCCTGATTGACTAGGTGTAAATCACGAGGCGCACCGCTTTCGCGCAGAACTCACCAGTCAGCCAGTGACGGCGAATTCGAAAGCACCTGCGACCGCTCTGGCAGGCGCTCTTCGCGCGTTACAACACGCCACCCTGACGCAATGCGGCGATCTGCTCAGCGCTCAACTGCAGCAGGCGCTGCAGCACAGTGTCTGTGTGCTCACCGAGCAGCGGTGGAGCGTTGCGGTACTCCACTGGGGTGGCGGACAAGCGCAGCGGGCTGGCCACTTGCGGCGTGGTACCGCCGAGGCTGTTGGGCATGTCGATACGTAACCCGCGAGCCTGCACCTGAGCATCGGCAAACACCTCGGCCAGGTTGTTGATCGGCCCGCACGGCACGCCCGCCTGCTCCAGGGCAGAGATCCACTCGGCCGTGGTCTTGAACACCGTGGCCTGGCGGATCAGCGGGATCAACACATCGCGGTTGGCGACCCGCGCCTTGTTGCTGATAAAACGCGAGTCGTCGGCCCACTCCCGTTGACCGGCGACCTCGCAAAACTTGCGGAACTGACTGTCATTGCCCACCGCCAGGAGGAAATCACCATCCGCCGAGGGGAAGTCCTGGTAGGGCACGATATTCGGGTGGGCATTGCCCAGCCGCCGCGGCGATACGCCGCTGGTCAGGAAATTCATCGCCTGGTTAGCCAGGCAGGCCACCTGCACATCCAACAGCGCCAGGTCGACATGCTGGCCGATGCCGGTCTGCTCACGGTGATTCAGCGCCGCCAGCACACCCACGGTGGCATACAGGCCGGTAAGAATATCGGTCAGGGCCACGCCAACCTTCATCGGCCCTGCGCCCTCTTCGCCTTCCGGGCGCCCGGTCAGGCTCATCAAGCCGCCCAGGCCCTGGATCATAAAGTCGTAGCCGGCGCGCTTGGCGTAGGGGCCGTCCTGGCCGAAGCCGGTGATCGAGCAATAGATCAGCTTCGGATTGACCGCTTTCAGCGCGGCGTAATCCAGGCCATAAGCGGCCAGGCCACCGACCTTGAAGTTCTCCAGCACCACGTCGCACTGCGCCGCCAGCTCGCGTACCAAGCGCTGACCTTCCGGCTGGGTGAAGTCCACGGTCACCGATTGCTTGTTGCGGTTGGCGGTCAGGTAATAGGCCGCCTCACTGGTGTCGCGCCCCTCGGCGTCCTTGAGGAAGGGCGGGCCCCAGGCGCGGGTGTCGTCACCGCTGCCGGGGCGCTCGATCTTGATCACCTCGGCGCCGAGGTCGGCCAACACCTGCGCCGCCCAAGGGCCGGCCAACACACGGGTGAGGTCGAGAACACGGATATGCGAGAGGGCGCCAGACATGACAAGTGCTCCAAGAAAGAGGTCGGGCGCGCGCGTAAATAACGCCAGTGCCGCGACCGCAGTCGAGCACTCACCCATGGCTTCATCCTAGGAGGGCGGCGGGACGGCGGCAAACGAGGAATTCGCACGCAGCTGTGCCAATTACTCACTCCAGAACAGCAATAGGTTCTGTTGACGTAAGCGCGCATGCCGCGACGGAGGCTGTTTTGCCGCAGGGCAAGGCACGAGGAGTAGCGCCAGCCGATGTGCGCGATACGCTTACTCGGCGCTCTTCTGCCGAGCCTGTAACAGCTCACCGATGATGCTCACCGGACTGAGCAGGTGCGCCTGCATCAGGGCGCAGGCACGGGCGCTGTCGCGCCGCAGAATCACCTCGACCAACTCGGCATGCTCCTGGCGCTTGGCTTCCAGTGCCGCCGGGGAAAATACCGTCTGCTGCAACCACAGGTGGCGGTAGCGCTCGGCCTGATCGAACAGCGCGGCGCGCGCCTGCAGCAAGTGCTGGGAGCCGCAACCGGCAGCAATCGCAGCATGGAAGTCCTGGTGACGGGCATCCCAGAGGCTGAGCATCTCCTCGCCGTCCTTGACCTCCAACACCTTCGCCAGGCGGTGGGCGCTGGCGACAATCTGTGCCTCCCAGGCATCGTCGCCGCGGGCAATCGCCAGGCCGAGAATCATTGCCTCCAGATGGGCGCGGGCATCGTAGATGTCCGCCAGCTCGGCCAGCGACATCGGCGCCACGCGAAAGCCGCGCTGACTGATGGCCACCACCAAGTGCTCGGCCACCAGTTGCGACAGCGCCTCGCGCAGCGGCCCAACGCCCAGGCCGTAGCGCGCCTTGAGGGCGCTCATCAAGAGCTTTTCACCGGGCGCAAAGACGCCGCGCAGGATGTCGCGCTTGAGTGCCGGGTAACCACCCAGCGGCAGATTTTCTCGGGAGCCAGAAGCTTGCATCGCACCGTCCTTGCACAGATCCGCGGCCATCATACCGAATCAGCGAGCGGATGCTGTTGTGCACAGGGCGTAAGTTATTTTTGACACTTTCATAAAATGTCGATATTTTGAATTTACATCGACAATAGCTCGTCGCCACCGACAGCACCTCTATCGCCCAGGAGCATCGCCATGAGTACCTTTGTTCAGCTGAAAAACCTGGTAGTCCCCGCGCCACAAACCCTCAGCGGCTTCAGCCTGCAGCCCTCGCCACAGTCGCCGCGTCTGCTGCAGCTGAGCTTCCCGGCAGCCACCGTGCAGGCCTTTCTGGCGATGGTCGAGGAATGGCCGGTGCAGGCGCTGGAGTACAAATCCTTTCTGCGCTTTCGCATCGCCCGGATTCTCGATGACCTGTGCGACAACACCCTGCAGCCAGTGCTGATCAATACCCTGATGGACCGCGCCACAGGCGGCCTGCTGATCAGTGCCGAAGGCCTCGATCACGTGGCCCAGGCCGACGAGATGGTCAAGCTGGCCACCGCCGTGTCGCACCTGTTCGGCCGTTCCAACTTCGACGCCATGAGCGGCCAGTACTACGCACGCTTCGTGGTGCAGAACGTCGATGCCTCCGACAGCTACCTGCGCCAGCCGCACCGGGTACTGGAGTTGCACACCGATGGCACCTTCGTCGAGCAGGACACCGACTACGTGCTGATGATGAAAATCGACGAGCAGAACATGGAGGGCGGCAACTCGCTGCTGCTGCATCTGGACGACTGGGAAGACCTGGCCACCTTCAACCACCACCCGCTGGCCCGCCGCGAACTGCGCTGGACCGCGCCACCGAGCAAGCGCGTGGACAAGGACGTGTTCCACCCGGTGTTCGACAACGATGCCGAAGGCCGGCCGATCATCAGCTACATCGACCAGTTCGTGCAGCCGAAGAACTTCGAGGAAGGCAACTGGCTGACCGACCTCAGCCAGTCCCTGGAAAACAGCCCGGCCAAGCTCTCGGTCCCCGTGCCAGTGGGCAGCTTCCTGCTGATCAACAACCACTTCTGGCTGCACGGCCGCGACCGCTTCACCGCCCACCCGGGCCTGCGCCGCGAGCTGATGCGCCAGCGCGGTTACTTCACCCACGCCAAGGTGCTGCGCGAACCGCGTCAGTAATCCTTTTCCCGTGCTGGCGGCCAAATAACCCAGGCCGCCAGCGCTGCGCACAACCACGTTATGGCTTGGCCATCACGCACAACAGGTGATCCGGTGTACGACTTCATCATTATCGGCGGCGGCATTCTCGGCATGTCCACCGCCATGCAACTGCAGCGCACCTACCCCGACAGCCGCATGCTGCTGCTGGAAAAGGAAGCCGCCCCGGCTCGCCACCAGACCGGCCACAACAGCGGCGTTATCCACGCCGGTGTGTACTACACGCCCGGCAGCCTCAAGGCCAAGTTCTGCCTGGCCGGCAATCGGGCCACCAAGGCGTTCTGCGATCAGCACGGGATTGCCTACGAGGTGCCCGGCAAGCTACTGGTGGCCACCAACGACCTGGAAATGCAGCGCATGCAGGCGCTGTGGGAGCGCACCGCCGCCAACGGCATTGAGCGCGAATGGCTGAATGCCGAGCAGCTGCGCGAGCGCGAGCCGAACATCCAGGGCCTTGGCGGCATCTTTGTACCCTCCAGCGGCATCGTCAATTACGCCGAAGTGACAGCGGCCATGGCCCGCGAGTTCATCAACGCCGGCGGCGAGATCCGCTACGGCGCCAGCGTCACTGCACTGCAAGAGCGCCAGCAGGAAGTGCGCGTGCAAACCAGCGCCGGCGACTTTGCCTGCCGCTTCCTGCTCACCTGCGCCGGGCTGATGGCCGATCGCGTGGTGCGCATGCTGGGCATCGATCCGGGTTTCAGCATCTGCCCGTTCCGTGGCGAATACTTCCGCCTGCCGGCCAGCCACAACCAGATCGTCAATCACCTGATCTACCCAATCCCCGACCCGAGCATGCCGTTTCTCGGCGTGCACCTGACCCGAATGATCGACGGCAGCGTCACCGTCGGCCCCAACGCCGTGCTAGCGTTCAAGCGCGAGGGCTACCGCAAGCGCGATATTTCCTTGGCCGACAGCGCACGCATGCTCAGCAACCCCGGCATCCTCAAGGTGCTCAAGGCCAACCTGCGCCCAGGGCTAGGCGAGCTGAAGAACTCGCTGTTCAAGCGCGGCTACCTGCAGCAGGTGCGCAAGTACTGCCCGAGCATCCAGCTCGGCGACCTGCAGCCGCACCCGGCCGGCGTGCGCGCACAGGCGGTGTCAGACGCTGGCCAACTGATCGACGACTTCCTGTTCCGCCACAGTCGCCGCAGCTTGCACGTGTGCAACGCGCCCTCACCGGCGGCCACCTCGGCACTGCCAATCGGCGCCCATATCGTCGCCCAGCTTGGTCAGCAGCTACGCGAACTGCCGGTGTTTACCAAGACCAAAGTGGCCGTTGCCGAGGCGTAAGCCTGGCGCCAAACGCACCAAGCTGGGGCGTAAATAGCTCTGGAACCCGCGTTCCAGAGCCGTTTACGCATGACCGTTGATCGCCAAAAGCTGACTTATCGCTCATATCCGGCATAATCGCCCCGAGTAACAACCGAGCGGCAGCCAAAGTAGCTGCCCGCCTCTACCCGGACATGCCGTCGCCCAGACGCCAGCCGGGTATCGCGCAACAGGATGCGCGGCGCCCTAACACCAACAGTGGCGAACCCTTTCAGTCATTCATTGCCTTGTGTGCACCCGCCTTTTACCTGGCGCGGTCAACCTTTGCCGTACGTTTCTGTTGGTGCCGAGCACCGCCAATAACGAGGATTAACCCATGATCAAGTCTCTAGTAGCCCTTATCGGGCGCACCTTGAACCTGCTGCTGGGCGGTACCAGCCAGGTCAATACACTGCAGTTTTTCCAGGTCGAGCAGGATTACTTTGCCGCCAAGCAGGCGGATCAGGCTGTGGCCCTGTTTACCGAGACCTACGGCAAGTCGCCGCGTTATGTCGACACCGTTCACCCCTGGACCCTGCTCAAGGGTCGCACCAGCACCGGTATGCCGGTGGAGCTGCCGCTCAATGAAGTGTTGCGCCAATCCCTGCGCAGCGCCGACCAGCAGCCCCGCGCCGTGCACCTGTCGCTGAGCATGGACATGTAAAAGCACACCGCAGCAACAAAAACGCCCGGCAATGCCGGGCGTTCTCGTGTCTGCCGTAGCCCGGATGAAATCCGGGAACTAGCCTAACGCGATCAGTCCCCTCGTCCCTCAGGGGAGAGGGTTAGGGAGAGGGGATAAACCGGCAGTTACGTGCTGATTTCAGCCCTCTCCCCCTGCCCCTCTCCCATAAATGGGCGAGGGGGGCAAAGCACGTACAACCTTAAGTGAGCAGAGTTACGGCAATGCCGGGCGTTCTCGTGTCTGCCGTAGCCCGGATGAAATCCGGGAGCGGGGATGGCCTGCGCTGTGGCCCCGGATGGAATCCGGGCTACAGCCTGCAGAGGGCTGAACCTATCAGCCTTGCAGATCCTTCAAGGTCAGATCCAGGCACAAGCGCGCCTTGGTCACCAACTCGTCAATCTCGGCTTTGCTGATCACCAGCGGCGGCGAGATGATCATGGTGTCGCCCACGGCGCGCATGATCAGACCGTTGTTGAAGCAGTGACCGCGGCAGATCATCCCAGCGCCCTTGCCTTCATAACGGGCGCGGGTGGCCTTGTCCTTGACCAGCTCGATGGCGCCGAGCATGCCAACACCGCGCACTTCACCCACCAGCGGATGGTCGAGCAGCTCGCGCAGGCGCTTCTGCAGATACGGTGAGGTTTCTTCGCGCACGGTTTCGATGATCTTCTCGTCGCGCAGGATGCGGATGTTTTCCAGCGCTACAGCCGCCGCCACCGGATGACCGGAGTAGGTGAAGCCGTGGTTGAAGTCACCCGCGGTTTTGATCACGTCGAACACCTTGTCGCTGACGATCAAGCCACCCATCGGGATGTAACCCGAGGTCAGGCCCTTGGCGATGGTCATCAGGTCCGGGGTGTTGCCGTAGTAGTCGCTGCCGAACCACTCGCCGGTGCGACCAAAACCGCAGATTACTTCGTCGGCGACAAACAGAATGTCGTACTTGGCAAGGATCTCGCGGATCTTCGGCCAGTAGGTTTCCGGCGGCACGATCACGCCACCCGCGCCCTGGATCGGCTCGGCGATAAAGGCCGCCACCTTGTCCACTCCGACTTCGAGAATCTTCGCTTCCAGCTGCTCGGCGGCCCAGATACCGAATGCTTCCGGCGTCTTGTCGCCACCTTCGCCGAACCAATACGGTTGCGGAATATGCACGATGCCCGGCAGCGTGCCGCCCTGGGCGTGCATGCCAGCCATGCCACCCAACGCAGCGCCAGCAACGGTGGAGCCGTGATAGCCGTTGATGCGGCTGATGATCACCTGCTTCTCCGGCTGGCCTTTGACCGCCCAGTAGTGGCGGACCATACGCAGCATGGTGTCGTTGCCTTCCGAACCCGAACCAGTGAAGAACACGTGGTTCATGCCCTTGGGGGCGATCTCGGCGATCACCTTGGCCAGCTCCAGCACCGGCGGGTGGGCGGTCATAAAGAAGGTATTGTAGAACGGCAGCTCTTTCATCTGCTTGCTGGCGGCATCGGCCAGCTCATGGCGACCGTAGCCGATGGCGGCGCACCAGAGGCCGGCCATACCGTCGAGAATCTTGTTGCCTTCGCTGTCCCACACGTACACACCGTCACCTTTAACGATGATGCGCGGGCCAGTGTCGCTCAGCTGTTGGTAGTCGCTGAACGGTGCCAGGTGATGGTCGCGGCTCATGGCCTGCCATTTCTGGGTTTGTGGGTTCTTGTGAGTAGTGCTCATAGCGCCTCCGATTTCGTGGCAGTAGGGCGACCGATCGGGTCGCCACCCAATTAGCTTCTGGCCAGCAAATGCTTGATGGCGAAGTCCGCGTCGGCGGCCTGCTCGCTCAATTCATGCTGCTTGATCATGTTGTACAGCTCGATAAACGGTGCGCCGAACACCTCGCCGAGGATCGGGCAGGCCTGCAATTCCACCAGCGCCTCGCTGAGGTCCGCCGGCAACGCGCCGCGCTCCGAGACGGCCGGACGGTCGCTGACTTCCGGCCCCGGCTCGATCTGCTGCTGCATGCCAGCCAGACCGGCACCGAGCATCAGCGCCAGGCTCAGGTACGGGTTGGCATCACCGCCCGGCAGGCGGTGTTCAACGCGGCGGTTGGCTGGATCGGAATGCGGCACGCGGAAGGCCGCAGTGCGGTTGTCATAACCCCACTCGACGCTGGCCGGCGAGGCATCCGGGCGGTGCAGGCGCACGTAGGAGTGCGCATAAGGCGCGAGGAACGCCATCGACGCCCGCGCCGAGGCCTGCCAGCCACCGATAAAGTGCTGCAGCCGTGCATGCGGCGAACCGTCAGCAGCGGTAAATGGGTTGTTGCCCTCGGCGTCGGCCAGGCTGATGTGCCAGTGCAAGCCGGTGCCTGGCTCGGTCAGGTACGGCTTGGCCATAAAGGTCGCGTAGCAGCCATGGCGGCGAGCAATCTCGCGGGCCAGGCGCTTGAAGCGGAACACTGCATCGGCCTGAGCCAGCGGCGCATCCGGGCCGAAATTGACTTCGTACTGACCCAGCGCCGACTCATGGCCGTAGCCGGTAATCGGGATGCCCTGGGCTTCACAGGCGGCCCACAGCTCGTCAAAGAACGGCGTGAAGCTGCTGGCGGTTTCCGCCGAGGCCAGGTCGTGGGAGCTTTCAATATGCGGCACCTGGGCCGACATACCGTGGGCCACCTGCAGGCCGCCATCGGCGGCGCGCTGCGGATGCACCAAGAAGAACTCCAGTTCCGGCGCCACCTTGGCGGTGTAGCCAGCAGCCTTGAGACGGGCCAGTACACGCTTGAGCAACTGCCGTGGCGACAGCTCAGCCACCTCGTACTGGCAGTGACCGTCGGCGGCGGTAAAGCTCGCCTCGATATCGCAGATCACCGTGGCGCTCGGCACACCTGCCAGCGGATCACGTACCAGGGTGCTCCAGTCCGGGCGCATGGCCATGTCCGGAAACATCGGCGGGAAAATGCGCTTAAACACTTCCGGTGGCTCGCCGCCAGTGACGGTCAGACCGAGAAACAGCGAGGGCATCTTCGCCGCCAGGGTTTCAACAAAACTGGCAGTGCTCATGACCTTTCCGCGCGCCACGCTGGTCAGGTCAGCAAACACCAACTCAACCCGACGAATGTCATTGGCCTGCAACCAGCTCTGGGCTTCGCTGGCGGTGGATAAATGGGGATGCATGGGAGTGAAACCTCAAGGTCAAAACGCAAGGCGCTATCGCTGCAGCACGCTTGCAGGAAGTCAGGCAACCGCTGGGCCCGGCGCGTCAGCCACCGACGTTGGCAGGGCTCGGCGCCAGTGCCGCGCACGGTACACCGGCAAAACGCAGGGCCGCCATCCACTCGTCGGTGCGGTGTTCAACGGTGGCCCGGCGCAACACGCCATTCAGCTCATGCTCATGACGGATGCGCGCACCATGGGTCGCAAAGCGTGGGTCATGCAACCACTGCGGCTGGCCGGCCAGGTGGCTCAGCTCGGCAAACTGCTGATCGGTGCTGACCGCAACAAAGAACGCGCCATCGGCACTGGGGAAGATGTGGCACGGCGCGAACTGCGACTGACCGCCCGCCGTCGCCTGCGCAGCAGCCGGATGGGCATTGCGGCAAGCCTGGCGGTGAGCGAGCATGTCGGGCATCGAAGCCGTCCTCAAGCAGCAGCTAAACCCTGACTGGCCAGTCAGCCAATCAGACAGAAACTAAAAAGGCGGGCAGCTCAGCTACCCGCCCTTTGGCGCGCCGCCTTAGTAGAAGGCTTGCAGGCCGGTTTGCGCACGGCCGAGGATCAGCGCGTGCACGTCATGGGTGCCTTCGTAGGTGTTGACCACTTCCAGGTTGACCAGGTGACGGGCCACGCCGAACTCGTCGGAGATGCCGTTGCCACCGAGCATGTCGCGGGCCATACGGGCGATATCCAGGGCCTTGCCGCAGCTGTTGCGCTTCATCATCGAGGTAATTTCGACAGCGGCGGTGCCTTCGTCTTTCATCCGGCCGAGACGCAGGCAGCCTTGCAGGGCCAGGGTGATGTCGGTCTGCATGTCAGCCAGCTTCTTCTGGATCAGTTGGGTCTGCGCCAATGGGCGACCGAACTGTTTACGGTCCAGGGTGTACTGACGCGCAGTGTGCCAGCAGGCTTCGGCAGCACCCAGGGCACCCCAACTGATGCCGTAACGGGCCGAGTTCAGGCAGGTGAACGGACCTTTCAGGCCGCGCACGTCCGGGAAGGCGTTTTCTTCTGGGCAGAACACGTTGTCCATGACGATCTCGCCAGTCAGCGAGGCGCGCAGGCCGACTTTGCCGTGGATCGCCGGGGCGCTCAGGCCTTCCCAGCCTTTTTCCAACACGAAGCCGCGGATCTCACCGGCATCGTCCTTGGCCCAAACCACGAACACGTCCGCCATCGGGCTGTTGGTGATCCACATCTTGGCGCCGGACAGGCGATAGCCACCCTCAACCTTCTTGGCGCGGGTGATCATCGAGCCTGGGTCGGAACCGTGGTCCGGTTCGGTCAGGCCGAAGCAGCCAATGTATTCACCGCTGGCCAGTTTCGGCAGGTACTTCTGCTTGGTGGCTTCGTTGCCGAATTCGTTGATCGGCACCATCACCAGGGACGATTGCACGCTCATCATCGAGCGGTAGCCGGAGTCGACACGCTCCACTTCACGGGCGATCAGGCCGTAGCTGACATAGTTGAGGCCGCTGCCACCGTAGACTTCTGGAATGGTGGCGCCGAGCAGGCCTACTTCGCCCATTTCGCGGAAGATCGCCGGGTCGGTGTATTCCTTACGGAAGGCTTCCAGCACGCGCGGGGCCAGCTTGTCGGCGGCAAACTGCCGGGCGCTGTCGCGGATCATGCGTTCTTCTTCGGTCAGTTGCTGATCGAGCAACAGCGGGTCTTCCCAGTTGAAGCTTGCCTTGCCGGCCATAAGCGAATCCTCAAACATGCGGTGGACTGGGGCGCACAGTCGCGGCGCACCCGGAAATACGGTTGGACTAAGCCTAGCCAGCAGCGGACTGTCCGACAACCGAGGAATTTGCACGCTGTTGTGCTAATTTCGCACTTCGAATGGACTTTTTAGCCCGTATCAAGCAATTGCATGTGCAGCATGCGCATAAGAAGCCCAATTGCGTCCCCGACCGGCCCCAGGAAACCCGCCATGCGCCGCAAAATTCCCAGCACCGCCGCCCTGATCAGCTTCGAAGCCGCCGCCCGCCACCAGAGCTTTACCAAGGCGGCCGACGAACTGGCCCTGACCCAGAGCGCGATCTGCCGGCAGATCGCCGGACTGGAGGCGTTTCTCGGCATCGAGCTGTTCCGCCGCTCACGCCGCGGGGTCAAGCTCACCGAGGCCGGGCTGTCCTATAGCCGACGCGTCGCTACCCAGCTGGATGCCGTCGAGCGCGACGCCCTGGCGGTCATGGGCCAACCTGGCGCCGGCAGCCTGGAGCTGGCGGTGGTGCCGACGTTTGGCACTCAGTGGTTGCTGCCGCGCTTAAAAGAATTCCAGCGCCTGCACCCGGATGTCACCGTCAACCTGACCAACCGCACCCGGCCGTTTCTGTTTGCCGACACCGAGCTGGACGCCGCCATCTATTTCGGCGATGCCGACTGGTCCGGCACCGAGGCCTACTTCCTGATGCAGGAAAACCTCCTGCCGGTTTGCAGCCCGGCCCTGCTCGACGGCCAGAGCCAGCTCAGCGCCGAACAGATCGCCAACCTGCCGCTGCTGCAACAGAGCACCCGCCCCTACGCCTGGCGCCAGTGGTTCAGCTCGCGTGGCCTGAACGTGCCGCGCGACATGAGTGGGCCGCGCTACGAGTTGTTTTCCATGCTCGCCCAAGCGGCCATGCACGAGATGGGCATCGCCCTGATCCCGCCGTTCCTGATCCAGCGCGAACTGGCCGAAGGCCGCCTGGTGATCGCCCACCCGCAGGGCAGCCAGAGCGACAAGGGCTATTACCTGATCGTGCCGCAGCGCAAGGTCGAGTCCGCCACCCTGCAAGCCTTCCGCGACTGGCTGGTGAGCGCCGCCAGCGCCTATCGCGCCGCCAACCCACCGGTCTGAATGGGGGGCGGCGAACGACCCACGCATTCTCCCGTAGGAGCGGCTTCAGCCGCGAAGCTCTAAAGCTCTAAAGCTCTAAAGCTCTGGAGCCCCTGGAGCGACAAATGACACCCCCTTGTTCGCGGCTAAAGCCGCTCCTACACGGGCGCTACAGCAATAGCTAATCGTCCCCTTACAGCGCCATCGACCCGCCGCCAGGCAACATCTGGAAGCACTCCCGCCACCAGCGCTGGCGCACTTCGTTTTACCCTGCGGGCATCTCAGCCAACGTCCGTGGAGGGCAACCAATGATCACCCGTGGCTTACTCGACCAACTGCTTAAATCCGGCCAGGATCTGCTGCAGAACAACCAACCGGCACGCGCCAACAACCCGACCAACAGCAATCAGCAGAGCGGCGGCGGTCTTGGCGACCTGCTCGGCGGCGCCGGCAAGAACGGCCTCGGCAGCTTGCTCTCCGGCGCCACTGGCGGTGCCCTGGCTGCCGGCGCCATGGGCCTGCTGCTGGGCAACAAGACCGCGCGCAAGATCGGCGGCCAGGCACTCACCTATGGCGGCCTCGCGGCCCTCGGCGTGCTCGCCTACAAGGCTTACGGCAACTGGCAGAGCCAGCAGGCCAGCGCGCCCCAGGGTGAGCCGCAAACCCTCGACCGCCTGCCCGCCGCGCAAGCCGAACAACACAGCCAGGCGATTCTCAGGGCCCTGGTGGCCGCGGCCAAAGCCGACGGCCATGTCGACAGCCGCGAGCGTGAGCTGATCGAAGGCGAGTTCAGCAAGCTCGACAACGACCCGCAGCTGCAACACTGGCTGCAAGCTGAACTGAACAAACCCCTCGACCCGGCCGAAGTCGCCCGCGCCGCCAGCACCCCGGAAATGGCCGCCGAGATGTACCTGGCCAGCGTGCTGCTGGTCGACGAAGAACACTTTATGGAGCGCGCCTACCTCGAC
The DNA here is from genome assembly GCF_059567785.1 of Pseudomonas sp. BGA-UO-ETr-WB11. Classification (NCBI taxonomy): domain Bacteria; kingdom Pseudomonadati; phylum Pseudomonadota; class Gammaproteobacteria; order Pseudomonadales; family Pseudomonadaceae; genus Pseudomonas; species Pseudomonas sp. BGA-UO-ETr-WB11. The sequence continues at coordinate 17,061 of NZ_JCAQOS010000008.1, forward strand.
GAACTGGCCCGCCAGCTGAAACTCGACCCGGCCCTGAAAGTCGAACTGGAAGCCCAGGTCCGCCAGGTCAGCGCCTGACGCCAAGCGCCGGCGCGATCATCCCGCGGCGGTGACCGCGCAATCGTGGGATGATCCACGCCCAACCCTGCCCAATCCGGAGCCCTGCGCTGCAGATGTTCGAAATCAAGCCGATGGACCCGCAAACCTACCGCCAGCAAACCCGCCGCAGCACACTGATCATCGTCGTGCTGTTCGTGCTGCTGACCATGCTGCTCTCGACCGGTGCCGTCAGCCTGCTGGGCCAGCCCGGTGGCGACAACTTCCGCTACAACCTCGGCGGGGTGATTGCCGGCGTGCTGCTCACCTTCGCCCTGGTGCGCCTGCAGTTCTGGCAACAACCGTGGATGGCCGCCGCCGTGTACGGCTGGCAACTGAAACGCAACCTGATGCGCGTCACCAACGTCATGCACCACGTCACCAGCGGCGTCGCCGCCAACAACCCCGCAGCGATGAAGCTGCTGCGCTTCTACCACCTCGGCCTGCTGCAAATGCACCAACTGGACGGCAACACCAGCGCCCTCAGCAGCCTGACCCGCGAGATCGACCAACACCGCGAGCACATGGAAGCCCAAGGCCTGGACCTCGACCAGACGCGCTTCGACAGCGCCTGGCTGACCAGCCTGAAGGCGTAGGCGTCATCACCTGGCATGCGCTCACCGGCTGAGCGTGGCGCCACGGGTTAGATCGACGGCCACCAGCGCCAGAGATAAAACCCGGCAACCAACGCCATCAGCAGCCACACGCTCACCACCGTCGCCACACCGGGGCGCAGCAGCACGCTCTTGTGCGGCCGCGTCGGGTGGTAATACACCGGCACCCGCCCCGCAGCATCCGCCTTGACCCGTGCGGGCAGCAGGCCGGCGGCACCGCGCAAGATGCCCGACGCCGAGACCTTCCACACGGACAGCTCGCGGCCCTGATACGCCCGACCCGCCACCTCATAGGCATACAGCGCATCCGGCACATACGCCTGATCCACAGGATTAAGCGCCGGCCCGGCAAACTCGCGCACGCCAAGGCGCAACAACTGCCCCTGGGTACTGGGCCAACGCCGCACGCGCAGCACATGCCACACAGTGCCCAACAACACGACCAGCACATACACCGTCGCCCAAAAATGCAGGCCCTGCAGCTCCTTGCGCAGCGCCAGGTCGAACATTGTCTGTAGGTAATCGAGCATGCTCGGCAAGCCTCCCTGGGATCAGATGCCACGCTGCAAAACGTGCGCTGTAGGCATTATTCAGGCACGGCCATAACGGCGGTATTTACCCACCACCAGCAGCGCGCCAAATACACCCAGGCCCAAGCACAGCAGGTGCAATTGATCGATAGAAATAAACCCGCGCCAACCGTTGCCATCGGCAAGCGGCCACCACGGGTTCATATCGCTGTGCATCAGCGCATCCAAACCGATATGCGAGAACGTACCGATAAATGCCCCGGTGCACGCAGCCAGCCAGGTAAGTGGGTAGTGCTCAACCTTCAGCGCCTTAAGCACCCAGGCACTGATCGGCCGACCCATAAGCGCCGCCAACAAACCGATCACCAACGCCCCAACAAGGGTGTGGCTATAGCCATGCAGCACATCCCAGCCCTGAATGATGCCCAGCAGCGGCTCGATATCCATCAACACCTGCGCCCCGCCAAACACCATAAAGCTGAAATGCCTGCCGCCAATGGCTTTGCAGGCGGCACCTGGGCCGAGGTGAATGGGCGTAAAGGGCATATTCGGGCCTGACGATTAAGTGAAAGGGCGGCCAGCGTTTACCTACTGCGCAGACAGTTCACTGTGTTTAGCGTCGTTAAACAACGCCGCGTTTGCTGCTAAATCATCTGGCGAGAGGCGATAGATGTGCATGGCATCCACACAGTAGGCGCCCAGCTTTTTGTAAAACTCGATGGCCGGCGTATTCCAATCCAGGCAACCCCATTCGAGCAATTCGCAGCCACGCTCAAGGGCGTGCTTGGACAAAAACTGCATCATCACATTGCCCAAACCTTTGCCGCGCATTGAGTCATCAATGAAAAACCCATCAATGTATAAGCCTGAGCGCCCGGTAAAGGCCGAGCTTTTCTGATGGAAGTAGGCGAACCCCACCGTTTCACCGGCATAAACACCAAACACCGCCTCACCTTGCTGAGCGGCAAGCAGCCGCTCAATTCGCTCCGGGGTGGCCGTGATCTTATCGGCCATTTTCTGAAAGGTGCCGAGCTTCTGCATAAAGCTGACCACCAGTGCTGCGTCTTCAGGAGTGGCAGTGCGCAGGAAAAATTTCGGGTTTTGAGTCTGGATAATTGGCATTGCTATGTCTCTGGCTAACGCGAGGTTAGAGGTCGGGTCTTAAGCCCGCCACAGCGATCAGCTCTCAGCAGAAGCACTGGCCTCTGAACTGGCTTCAGCCTCCAGCTTCAAGCGGTCGGCTTTACTGACATAGGTAGATTTTCTTTTTGGCGCCAATTTGGCACTGGCTTTTTTAGCGTGCGCCGTTAATAGCTGCTTAATTTTTTTACGGCGATTCATGCTTACTTACCCAATCTGGAAAAATTCAAATAACACCTAGCAACATACCTAGCCAACGCCTACTTGCCCGGCTCAACGTGCCTAGCCAGAAGCTCAGTCTTCAGGAGAAAAATGCTTAATAGCCAGTTGCTTGGCCAGTCGCAGCCCCTCGTCTGTCAAGAAGACCGATTCCGACTTCCCTTTCGGATCACTGATGTAGCCCTTTTCAAATAACTCATCCATCACGCTGAAATCTATGCGCTTCCAAACGCGTCCATTCTCGAACTCGAACGCTCCAAGCAGAGCCAAAACAACTTCAGTAATTTTCTGATTGTCGTAAGCCATGGGCATTTTTAATCCGTAAAAGTCAGTCAAGTAAATCATCTTGAATGCTGTTGCTAGAGGCGCCTTTGACCGCAAGCTTGAGTGCGCAGACCATATGCGCATGCACACCCAGGAGGGAATGCCCATGCTTGCTGCCTACAACCTCAATGCCCCCAAACGAGCGGCCAACCTCAGCGTTAACGGTGACTTGCTCAATAAAGCTAAGGACTTGGATATTAACCTCTCCGCGACATTAGAGCAGGCTCTGGCCGAGGCCCTGAAGAAGAAACAGCGTGAGCAGTGGCTGGCAGAAAATCGCAACGCCATCAACGCCTACAACGAGCATGTGGAAGCCCACGGCGTGTTCAGCGACGACCTACGGAGCTTCTGATGCCTCCGTTCGCCGTACACAAGAACACCAACGCTGCCACCAAGGCTGTCGTGCCCTTTCTGCTTGACGTGCAAAGCGACCTGATTGCCGAGCTCGGCACGCGGGTTGTAGTGCCTCTCTACACGGCTACTGCCATGAAGGGAAAAATTCTCAAAACCCTCACGCCAACGTTTGAAATTGATGACAAACAGTACGTGATGGTGACTCCGCAACTGGCCGGTATCGCTAAGAAACAACTCGGCACGCAAGTTGCCGACCTCTCAGCACAGCGCAATGAAATAATTGCTGCACTTGATTTACTTATCACCGGTATTTGATAGGTACGTCTAACGCGTTTACGGCGACGGCTTGGGCGGATCAGCTGCAAAGGCACATATTTATGTGCGCACGCTCTTTATCCACGGTTCGCGAGCGGCCTTGCTAGCGGCGCAGCGCTGCCAGGCACGCACGCCGGAGAAACTGACCGAGCTACAACGCTGGGCGGTCGAGACGGCAGCCCGTATTGGCCACAACAAAGCGGCTGTGGCGCTGGCCAACAAGTTGGTCAGGATCTGCTGGGCGGTGTGGTGCCATGAGCGACGTTTCAATGGCAATTGGCAGAGCACAAAGCCCGCCTGACGGCGGAGGTAATCAGTAAGGTGCGATGGTTTTCTTGTGGTTGTGGTGAGCAGCAGCACTGTCGGAACAGGCGAGTCCTGCAGCGGAATAAGGCCGATAACAATCATGATCCGCGTGATCGATTGAACGCTTGGCCCCCGCTGCGCGAACTACAGATTGGCCAGAGCGAAAAGCCCAAAACAGGCCGGATATACGAATGCAACCGCGCTGGCGACAAGTGCAAAAGAAAAGCTTTGCTCACTACCTGTGGGGAGAGTCCATATACGACTGTTAGGCATATTTACTCCGACAAACATTTGGTAAGCAAACACGCCTGAAATACCAAAAGTGACACAAAACTTATAGACAGCACAGCAGCAACTAGCACAGCAAGAATTTGACACCGAACTAAGGTTGTAACCATTAAGATTGATGCCACCGAAAGCCCCAGAATAATTACAGTTGGCCAAATTTGTCTTTTGAACCCGCCTACTAGATATTTTGCTATACGCTTTTCATTTTGAAGTAGATTCCAGCTAGCAGAAAGTGACTGATCCGCATTGATCACAGCCATTGATGCATTGAAGCTAACCAACAATAGATCATATTGTCTTCCTGCAATATAACCACGAGCAGAAGTAAGACCGTCCTGCCTGCGCGTTTGCTCAGCGATATGTGTGGCCGCTGAATACATTCTCTGATCTACTGATTGAAGTCTATACAGTACGAATGCAGATACAAATGCAAATGCTCCGGCACCAGCCTGCGCAATAGTACTAAATGCATAGTAAAGCGTATTTCCGTCAATATTTTCCATCGGGTACTCGATAAAGATGCCTAACGTTTGGTTAAGGGGCCGGCCCTGCCGGTCCCAGTGAGCGAAGCGAACAATTTGAAGGCTGTAATGGACTCTCCCCGCGCCACAGTTCCTGCAGCGGAATAAGGCCGACAACAATCATGATCCGCGTGATCGATTGAACGCTTGGCCCCCGCTGCGCGAACTACAGATCGGCCAGGGCGAAAAGCCCAAAACAGGCCGGATAGTCGAATGCAACCGCGCTGACGACAAGTGCAAAAGAAAAGCTTTGCTCACTACTTGCGGGGAGAGTCTATATACAGTTGTTAGGGGTACGTAGACTCTGTAAAGCCGCTTAGAAGTGAAAAATAATCTGCCCGAGATAATTTTGTGAGCGGTGCTACAGGCGTAACTTCAGCAAGGATATTCACAGCATCTTCTGCGGTTAGCGAGGATGTGAATGGAGCGCGGGTCTTTGAGTAGAAGACTTTATCACTAAGCTCGCACACATCGAGCAAATCTTGTATTTCAAAGAATCGCGGCTTTCGTGCTGCTGTTAAGAATATACCATCAAAAACCACTGATATTTTTGTGATACCTGGAATGCTGTATTCCGCCAGTACAACTACCAGTGGAAAGTTTGTTTCAGGGCCATCGGAGTTCCTTGTGTCGCCGGTAGCAAATTTAGGACTTGCAAACAGTGTAACTCTTTCGCATTTTTGATCTTTGATTATATTGCAGATGTTATTTAGATTGTCTGAAGTGGAGCTGTTTTCATGGCGTATAGCTAGCATTGTTTATCCTTGGTTGGTATGTGGTACTTCCACCCTAACGCTGGAAATACCCTGCCGCCGGAGTGCCGGAGGCATGGAGGGTACCCAAAGCGTAGCTTTGAGCGGTCAGGTTGATTGAATGGTTAGGCTCCACCGTTATTTTGGCAGCGGGCCTCTTCAAGACGCTTATGAATGAGTTCGTTCTCAGCCTGTCTATCGGCTTCGTCGAATACATCCACCTCTAATCTGTTTCTCGAGGTTTTTACGACCTTTCCGAGTAGCTCTCGAATCTTCTTTATCTCATCCGAAATCTTGTGCACAGCATCTGCACCGCCGAGGTGACTCACGCCTTCGTACTGTGCAAAGTCAATTTCGAAGGTGTTCTGATATTTGTTTTCCTCAATATCTTCGAAATCGACGACGATGCTGAGGTACGGCTCAAATATCTTGCCGTCCAGCTCTTTGCCAAGATCGAGGAAGCTGAAGACAAAGCTCGACAGTGTTTGACCAATGCCGATTGTCTCTATTCCCTTGCTGAACATCGAAAGTTTTAGGAACTTATCTGAGACGGGATCGTTGCCAGGAGCCAGTGCTGCCCCAGACCGGTCCTTAAAGGCGAAGCGGACCTTCTTTGCTATGCCTTTACCGGAGTTGATGACTCTTGCGTCTATGAAGTGGATCCCGACGGGGCTGCTATCAAGCTGAATGCCAATGCAGGGCCGAATATTCTCGCGCTTCAACTCTTCAAGTTGTCGAATCTGCGCTTCTCGCAGATACCAGGTTTCCTTTGCGAGTATGAATGTCAAGATTGCAATTGCGACGGTTGCAATAGCAGACAACCATGAAGAGATTGAGTCCGCGGTGAGGCTTGCGTTTCCTTGTAGATGGTTGCCGACCACCAATCCAAGTATGAAGAGAAGTGGAGCTACAACAGCCATGCTGGTGATCAGCAAAGGCATCAACGAGCGGTCGTTTTGTGATGGTGAGGGCATGTTCTTTTCCAAGCGGCCTAACGTTTGGTTAAGGGGCCGGCTCTGCCGGTCCCAGAGAGCGAAGCGAACGATTTGAAGGCTGTAATGGACTCTCCCCGCGCCACCGTTCTATACCTAGAACGGTGGTGACTGAAATTGGGAGTGTCGTGATGAAGCGAATAGCGGTTGATCTGGCCAAGTCCGTTTACCAAGTTGCCGAGAGTGTCCGTTCCGGCCAAGTGGTGCAGCGCAAGCGGCTGAACCGAGAGGCATTTAGGCGATATATACAGGAGCAGGCCGAGCCGGTCGAGGGGTGATAGTGGCCTGTGGTACGGCCCACTACTGGGGCCGCGTACTGCATATCGTCCTGGCGGAAATCAACCTGTACGAACAATGCATGGCCGAGTGCGAGCAGCAGCCCATCCTACGGATCGTCTACTCATGTGCGCTGAAAAGCTTCGCGGTCAAGACCGCTCCCACGGGCGTAGCAGGTGCCTAGCGCGCCTGGTTCTGTCAGGTGGCCGGCAGGCAGCGCAGCAGAGGCAGTGATTCGGCGTAAAGCCGCCACCGGCATTGCTCAACCACACAGCACCTAACGACGGCAGCACTTACAAAATCGGCGCAAACAGCCGGGTCAGGCGCATCCATAGGCGCTGGATAAAACTGACGCGGGCATCTTCGAGGGTCAGCCTGCGGGCTTGGGCGAAGTCGGCGCTGAGCATGTGTTCGACGCTGCTGGCGAACGGGCGGTCGACGGTGACCAGCATCACTTCGAAGTTCAGGCGCAGCGAGCGGTTGTCTAGGTTGGCGCTGCCGATGGCGGCCAGTTCGTCGTCCACCAGCAGCACTTTCTGGTGCATAAACCCCGGCTGGTAGCGGTACACGCCGATGCCGGCGGCCACCGCGCCGAGGGCGTACAGCGAACTGGCGGCGAACACCACGCGATGGTCCGGGCGACTGGGCAGCAACAGGCGCACGTCCACGCCGCGCAGCACGGCCAGGCGCAGGGCGGCGTCGATGGCTTCGTCGGGGACGTAGTACGGCGAGGTGATCCAGATGCGTCGCTGGGCCTGGCCGATGGCTTCGAGGAAGAACAGTTGAGTGGTTTCCAGGCGATCGGCCGGGCCGCCGGCGATCACCTGGCAGTGCATGCTGCCGGCCTGTTGCTGGAGCTGCAGGTTCAGTTCGGGCAGGTGTTGGCTGGCCCAGTACCAGTCTTCGCTGAAGGTCAGTTGCAGGTCGACCACCGCCGGGCCGCGCACTTCCACATGGGTGTCGCGCCAGGGCGCCAGCGGTGGTTTTTCGCCGAGGTATTCAGTGCCGACGTTGTGGCCGCCGACGAAGGCGCAGGTGCCGTCCACCACCACGATTTTGCGGTGGTTGCGAAAGTTCAGCTGGAAGCGCCGGCCCCAGCCCTGGCGAGCACGGAAGGTGCGGGCGTGCACGCCGCCAGTCCGCAGGCGCTCGATATAGGCAGGTGGCAGGTCGTGGCTGCCGACGCCGTCGTACAACAGATACACCCGCACACCGGCAGCGGCGCGCTCCAGCAAAGCTTCCTGCAACAGGCGGCCGAGGCGGTCGTCGCGGATGATAAAGAACTGCACGATGACCAGGCTCTGGGCCGCGCGGATGGCCTGAAGAATGGCCGTGAAGGTATCGTCACCATTGATCAGCAAGCGCACCTGATTGCCGCCGCGGCAGTGCATGCCGGTGAGCTTGGCCAGGGCCGGCAGGCCGCGCACACTATTGTCCGCGGGGGTCGCCAACGGCCAGCCCTGGGCCTGGGCAGCGAGTTGCATCTGGCGGTTTTCCTGGCGGCGGGCGGCGATATAGCCTTCGAAGCGGCTGCGGCCGAAGATCAGATACGGCAACAGCGTCAGCTCAGGCAACAGCAGCAGCGACAGCACCCAAGCGCTGCTGCCCTGGGCGGTGCGCACGGTCAGCAGCGCATGCAGGGCAGCGAGAATGCCCAGCAGGTGCAGCACGCTGAGCGCTAGGCCCAGCACCCAGATGAGATCAGACCACCAGTTCATCCCTTGCCTCGCTGCCGATAGGTGCCCAGCAGCATACCAGCCTGGGCTTAGCCGTTGGCCGCTAGGCTCAGGCGCGCCAGCACGCGACCGTTATCGCCGCGCTCCAGGCTGACGTCGGCAAAGCGCACGCCCTCGCTCTGCAACTGCTGCAACCAGGCCAGCAAGTTGGCGAACGGCGCGGGGGCCAGGTTGACCTGTACGCCAGTGGCGTCGCTGTCCACCCGCTCGATGCTCAGGCCGCGCTCCTGGGCGCTGCGGGTGACCAAGCCGTGCAAGGCTTCGGCGTCGATCTGCTGCTGCGGCTGGCCGGCCAGTTGCCGCGCCTGGTCGGCATGGGCCAGCACATAGGCATGCAGTTCGCGCTGCTGGCTGTACCACGCGCGCGACTGTTGCAAGTCGCGCTGCAACGGTAGCCACAGCGCCAGATAAATCAGCACCACGGCCATAAAGGCACCGAGGCCGAGCAGCGCCAGGCGATCGCGCGGCGGCAGCTGTTGCCAACGCTGGCCGAGGGGCGACAGCTGCACCCGTTGTTGCAGTTGGCTGCGCAAACTGACCATGGCATTCATGCTCCACCCCCTATCACCATGCGGGCACTCACCCCTTGCTCCTCGCGGCTGGCCGAGCCCAGTTGCACCTGCAGACCGGCTTGCAACAGGCGCTGGCGCAGTTGTTCGAGGCTGGCAAAGTCATCGGCGCGCAGTTGCAGCGCCAGCTCGCCGCCGTCACCGCTGTAGTCCAGTTGCTGCACGCTCAGTTGCGGGGCCTCGCTCAGGGCCGCAACAGCCTGTTCGAGCAGGCCGAAAAACGCACCCTGACCGTTGCTGGCAGCGGCATTCAAATGCTCGGCGAATTGCGCCTTGAGGTTGACGATGCGCGTGTCGGCCGGGAACAGTTCTTGGTACAGCGCCCGGCTCTGGGCCGCATAGGCATCACCTTCGCGCTGCAGATACCAGCTCTGGGCCAGGTCGAAACTCATCTGCAGCACCAGCCACAGGCCGGCCAGACCAAGCACGCTGCGCCACGCCTGACCGTGGCCACTGGCCTGCTGCACGGCAAACTCGCCCTGGGCCAGGTTGATCGCCTGAGCCTGACCCGCAGCCAGCAGCGGCCAGGGTTTGGCGTCGATGGTCAGCTGTGGTTCTTCGCTGCAGGCGCCGGCGAGGTTGTCCCAGTCGCGGGCGGCGAAGGCCAGACGCAGCTCACCCGCACCGCCGAGCAAACCGCGCTCACCGTGCAGCAGCACCTGAATGCCATCTCGCGGCAGCAGGTCAGCATCCACATAAATGGCACTGACGCTGATGCCCCCGGCATGCAGCTGCGCCAACCAGCCCTTGAGCAGGTCGCGGCGCACCGCCAGCAGCAAGTGGCGGCCGTCGGCCAGAGGTTCGCCAAGGGCCAGGTGCAGCTGCTCAACATCTTCGGCGAGCAGATCCTCCACCGCGTAGGGCAACGCCTGGCGCAACCAGCGGGCCTTTTGCGTGGGCAGTTGCACCGCACAGGCGCTGACCACTTCCATCGGCAGCACCAGCGCCAGGCTGCGACCCGCCAGCTCATTAGCGCAGGCCGCCCAACTCAGGGCCAGCCCAGGGCCGTTGGCCGGCTGCCAGTACAGCGCGGGTGCGGTGCTCAGCTCGGCACCGCAGTTGGCGGGCAGAAACAGGCAGTCGTTCATGGTTGTTCCTCAAGCGGTTTGACGGTCGCCAGCACACGGGCGGGCTGACCGAGATCTCGTTGTAACACGTGCACGCGGCCGTCCGGACCACGCTGCAACACACTGATTAAGACGCGCCGGCGCTCGCCCAACTGCACTTCGCTGCGCGCAGCAAAGTACTGGCTGCCCAGCGCCAGCCCGGTGGCTTGCACGCCCAGCCCGGCCAGGGCCGGTTGACCGGTGAAGTCAGACAGTTGCCGGTAACCCTCGGCACCACGGGCCTGCACCAGTTGCTGGGCGGCTTGCGGGCTGAGGTTGTCCGCCAGGGTCGACAGCACCAGAGCACTGGCGGTGTTGACGTTCAACGCCGTCGCCGCCGGCAAGGCGCTGACGTGGGGCAACAGGCGGCGGTAGTCACGCTCGCTGAGTTCGAGCAGCAGGCGCAACTCGGAAACATCCTGCATGGGCCGGTTGGCGGCGCGATAGGGCGGCTCCAGCAGCAGGTACTGGTTGTCTTCAGCACCGTAGCTGCCACTCACGTCCTGGTTGTCGTCGAGCCAGTCGATCAGGCGCTCGGCCAGCTGCGGCTCGATCTCCAGGCGCAGGAGCAAACGGCGAAAGCGCTGCAAGGCGGTTTGATTGACCTGCTGATTGACCACCAGACTGTTCAGATTGAAGCGCCCACTGAGGTCTTCGATGCTGACACTGATGCGCCCGTGCTCGACCTCATAAGGGGCGATCTTGCGCGCCCAGGCCTCACGCCAATGATCCACCGCCTGGCCAGGTGCGCCGCCGGCCTGCTTGAAGTCGCGCTGCAACATGGCTTGGGCCAGCGCCTCACCGCCCAGCGCGTAGTGCCAGGCCTGGCGCGCGGTGAGCTGGTTGGCGCTACTGCGGATGCTCAACTGCTGGCGGGCGATGATGCCCGCGGTGACCACGGTGACGAGGGCCACCACCAGCAATACAGTAATCAGGGCCACGCCCTGTTGACGCTTCATGAGGCCGGCACCTCGGGGGCTCCGGCATCGGGCGTGCCGGCCTCGGACCCACCACCCTCGGGCGCCGGTGACTGGGCGGCGTTCTGTTTCGGTGGATTGTCGGGCAGGCGCAGCACGCGGGTCAGCAGGCCATAACGCGGGTGTTCGAGGCTGACTTCAACGGCGCGCGGCAGCTGTTGCAGGCGCTGTTGCGGATCGCTGCCGGCCTCGCTCGGCGGCCAGTCGCTGAGCCAGGTGCCGTCATCATCGAGGTAACGCAGTTGCAGGTTGCGCGCCTCGGTCAGCACCTGTTGCGGGCGCGGCGCGCTGTCCACGGCCTGGTCGAGCACGGTCCAGTACTGGCGCTCCAATGTGCTGCCGGTGAGTTGCCAGCGCACCCGTTGCCAAGCCGAACGCGGGCTACCCAGCGGGTTGCGCCAACCCAGGCGAGTGAACTCCAGGGTCGCGGGTTCGGCCTCGCCGAGCAGCGCCGGACGCAGGTCGGCATAACCATCGCGCACCGGCCGCGCGCCGGCCTGGGCCAGGTCCTGCTCCAGCACAGCGAAGGCACGCACCACTTCACGCAACTGCAGCTCATGGCGGCGGGTGGCTTCATCGGCGCTCAGCACGCTGTGCAGCATGCGGTAGGACCCCAGGCCGAGCAGGGCGAAGATGGCGATGGCGATCAGCACCTCGAGCAGGGTGAAACCGCGCGCCGACTGTTTCACTGGCGCACCCCGACAAAGCCATCCAGCGACAGCAGTGCGCGCTCTTGCACGCTGCTGGTGTCGCGGCTGCTCGGCATGTTGGCCACCCATAGGGTCACGCGGCGCAGGCCGGGGTCGCTGGTGGTGACGGTTTCGCTGTAAAGCTGCCACTGGCGCCCGGCATAGCTGACTTCGCGGGTGTCGCGGCCGGTGGCCGGCGGGCTGCTGGCCAGTTGCAGTTCGGTGAGCTGGTTGTCGGCGATCCAGCCGGCCAGGGTCTTGTCTTCCAGGCGTGCGGCATTCTGCAGGCTGCGCGCGCTAGCAGTGAGCACGGCGGCCGCGACGCTGGCAAAAATCGCCAAGGCCACCAGCACTTCCAGCAGGGTAAAGCCGCGCTGCGCTTTCATCGACTGGCCACCGGTGCGGCGTGGGGCAGGCTGAAGCCGTCGCTGTGCAGCTCGTAGGCGGCGCCACCCTTGCCGCGCTCGCTGAGTTGCAGACGAAACGGCGACAGCTCGCCACTGGAAAGCAGCAACAGTTGCGGCGGCGCTTCACCCTTGGCGGCGGGCTGCTCTTCGTCGTCATCAGCGCCGGGTACCGCCGCCAATTGCAGCGGCGCGCCGTCCAGCGCCAGGCTCAGTTGCAGGCGTGCGGGCAGCTGGTAGTCGGCCGTGTCGGGGTGGCGCTGCCAGCGGCTGTTGAGATCGTCATAGACCAGCACCCGGTAGCCATCGCTGCGCAGTTGCAGACCGTATTCGCGGTTATCCAGGGTCGCTTCTTCCAGCAACAGGGCCATCACCGTGGCCAAGCGGTCGCCTTCGTCGCGCAACGCCCGGCCCGCGCCATTGCCCACCGACAATACGGCCAGGCTGACCAGGGTGCCGAGAATCACCAGCACCACCAGCAGCTCAATCAGGGTAAAACCGCGTGCACGCCCGTAGCCCGGATGCCATCCAGGACGGTTTCCCCGGATTGCATCCGGGCTACGGGGCGCGGGCATCAGTTGTCCCAGTTACCGATATCGGCGTCGTTGTCCGTACCGCCTTCCTTGCCGTCGGCGCCGAAGGAGTACAGGTCGAACGGGCCCTTGGTGCCCGGTGCCAGGTATTGATAGGGATTGCCCCAGGCATCCACCGGCAGGCGCTTGAGGTAGCCGTCCTTGTTCCAGTTCTTCGCCTGCGGGTTGCCGGAAGGCTTCTTCACCAGGGCTTCGAGGCCCTGCTGGGTGCTTGGGTAGGCGAAGTTGTCCAGCTTGTACATGTCCAGGGCGGCGGCCACGGCCTTGATGTCGCCCTTGGCCACGGTGACCTTGGCCTGGTCCGGACGGCTCATCACTTGCGGCACCACCAGCGCGGCGAGGATGCCGAGAATGACCACCACCACCATGATTTCGATAAGGGTGAAACCTGATTGACGTCGTTGCATCGGGATTAGCCCACCAGTTGGTTGAGAGAGAGGATTGGCAGCAGGATGGCCAGCACAATAACCAGCACCACGGCGCCCATAAACACCAGCATAAAGGGCTCGAACAGCCCGACCAGCAAGGCCACCTGGGCGGCCAGATCGTTTTCCTGATTGCGTGCGGTGCGCGCCAGCATCTGGTCCAGCTCGCCAGATTTTTCGCCGCTGGCGATCATGTGCAGCATCATCGGCGGGAACTCGCCGCTGGCGTCCAGGGCGCGGGTCAGGCTGCTGCCTTCGCGCACCGCTTGCGCGGCAACGATAACCTTGTCGCGAATGCGCAGGTTGGCGATCACCGCCGCGGCAATCGCCAGGGCCTCCACCAGCGGCACGCCGCTTTTACTGAGGATCGCCAGGGTCGAGGCAAACCGCGCAGTGTTGGTGGCGCGGGCCAGCCGGCCGACCAGCGGGATGCGCAGAATGAACGCGTGCCAACGCCGTTGCAGGGCCTCGTCGCGCAGGGCCACACGCAGGCCGAGCACAGCGCCGACACCCACCAGCACCATCAGCCAGCCCCAGGTTTTCACCACGTCGCTGGTGGCAATCAGGCCACGGGTCAGGGCGGGCAATTCTTGCCCGGTGTTGACGAACACCTTGACCACATCCGGCACCACGTAGCCGAGCAGGAAACCGACGATGGTCAACGCGGCGACCATCAAAATCAGCGGATAGAGCAGCGCCAGCTGGATCTTCTGCCGCGACTGCTGGCGTTGCTCGGTGTAGTCCGCCAACTGGTCGAGCACCAGACCAAGGTGCCCGGCATGTTCGCCGGCGGCCACGGTGGCGCGGTACAGCTCGGGAAAAGCGGCCGGGTATTCCTTGAGGCTGGCGGCCAGGCTGTGGCCTTCGAGCACCCGCGCGCGCACGGCGAGCAGCATGGATTTGATCTTCGGCGTACGGGTTTGCGCGGCGGCGGCGCGCAACGCTTCCTCAATCGGCAGGGCCGCCTGCACCAGGGTTGCCAGTTGCCGGGTAATCAGCGCCAGGTCGCTGGCCGATAGGCCGTGACCGAAGCTCAGCGGGCTGTCGCTGCGGCTCTCGCGGGCCTTGGCCTGCTTGACCTGCAACGGCGTCAGCTGCTTCTCGCGCAGCAACTGGCGCGCCTGACGCGGGCTGTCAGCTTCGAGGCTGCCCTTCTGCTGACGGCCCTGAGCGTCGAGGGCGAGGTATTCGAAGGCGGCCATGACTTATGCCCCCTCGCCCGAAGCGAACGTAGCCCGGATGCAATCCGGGAGCCACGGAGCAACAGCCGTCCCGGATTGCATCCGGGCTACGCAGAAGGTCGGCATTACGGCTATTCCTCCCGCGTCACGCGCAGCACTTCTTCCAGGGTGGTCACCCCTTCGCGGACCTTGCGCATGCCGTCGTCGCGGATGCTCGGGCCGAGGCTGCGGGCGTGGCGGGTCATCTCCTGCTCGGCGGCGCAGCTGTGGATCTGTCCGCGCAGGTGTTCGTCGAAGATCACCAGTTCATAGATGCCGGTACGACCGCGATAGCCCAGCTGCCGGCAGTCCGCGCAGCCCACCGCGTGGTGCAGGGTCGGCGGCGTGGCCGGGTCGGCGCCGAGCAGCGCGCACTCGGCGGCATCGGCCTGATAAGGCTGCTTGCAACTCGGGCACAGCACCCGCACCAGGCGCTGGGCCAGCACGCCGAGCAAGGACGACGAGAGCAGGAACGGCTCGATGCCCATGTCCACCAGCCGGGTAATGGCGCCGATGGCGGTGTTGGTGTGCAGGGTGGACAGCACCAGGTGACCCGTCAGCGAGGCCTGCACGGCGATCTCGGCGGTTTCCTGGTCGCGGATTTCGCCGATCATCACCACGTCCGGGTCTTGGCGCAGGATTGCGCGCAGACCACGGGCGAAGGTCATCTCGACCTTGCTGTTGACCTGGGTCTGGCCGATGCCTTCAAGGTGGTATTCGATCGGGTCTTCGACGGTGAGGATGTTGCGCGTGCCGTCATTCAGGCTGACCAGGCTGGCGTACAGGGTGGTGGTTTTACCCGAGCCGGTGGGGCCGGTCACCAGAATGATGCCGTGGGGTTTCTTCACCGCCGCTTCCATCAGGCTGCGATCGCGGTCACTCATGCCCAGGTGTTGCAGGGTCAGGCGCCCGGCCTGTTTATCCAGCAGACGCAGCACCACCCGCTCGCCATTGGCTGAAGGCAGGGTGGAGACGCGGATATCCACTTCGCGGCCGCCGACCTTGAGCGAGATGCGGCCGTCCTGGGGCACGCGCTTCTCGGCGATGTCCAGCTTGGCCATGACCTTGATCCGCGACACCAGCAGGGTGGCCAGTTCGCGCTTGGGCTGCACCATCTCACGCAGGATGCCGTCGATACGAAAGCGGATGACCAGGCGTTTTTCGAAGGTTTCGACGTGGATGTCCGAGGCGTTCTCTTTGATCGCCTCGCCGAGAATGGCGTTGATCAGGCGGATGATCGGCGCGTCGTCTTCCTGCTCCAGCAGGTCTTCGGTTTCCTGCACCTGTTCGGCCAGGCTGGCCAGGTCCATGTCGGCACCCAGGCCCTCGACCATCTGCATCGCGGCGGACGAGTCGTGCTGGTAGGCGTCGCTCAGGGCCTGTTCGAAGGCCGGCGCGTCCAGCCAGTCGCAGGCCAGACCGCTGCCGACAAAGCGCTGTGCCTCGTGCAGGGCATTCAGGCTGGCGCCGCGGCGCGCCTGCAGACGCAGGCCGTCGAACAGCACGCCATGGCGCTTGGCAAAGGTAAACGGCAGGCGCCGCGGCGACGGCTGAGCTGGGTCGTGCATGGTGTTGGAGTGCCCCGGACAAAACGAATGGCAGACGGCCGCGCCTCTTCGGGCGCAGAACGCTATAAACCGCAGTTCGGCACGGCGGTCAATCGCCGCCGAGCAAAAAGCCGCGGCGATTATTGCCTGAGTGCCGGGCGCCAATATCCGCAGACGCTGCTTTATGTGAGCAATCACACAGTTACAGAACCGAAACTGACCAGATGGATGATTTTTGATTAGTCTGCCGGCCGTTCCTGGGTAGATCCCAGACGATTGCGGCGGATTGCCGGAATCAGCCGCTGTTGGTGCATGGATAGGCGCCCCGCTCGGAAACCTGTTCGTGTCCCTCGCTCTTCATTGCCCTAAACCCAGCCTCTTCAACCCGACCTGGCTGCTTGGCCTGTTATTGATCATCGCCAGCCTGGCCTGGCAAGGCTGGCAGCTGCGGACCTTGCTGCAACCCGCCAAGTCGCAGGCCCTACCGGCACCCAGTCGTCCAGGCCCGGCACTGCCCCTGGCAGAGCAGGCACGCATTCTGTTCGGCCAACCGGCAGCCGCCCCAATCGCCAACAGCGCGGCCCTCGATCTGCGTCTGCAGGGGTGTTTTGTGCGCGACCCAGCGGAGCAGTCCAGCGCCCTGATCGCCCGTGCCGGCCAACCGGCACGGCGCCTGCGGGTGGGCGCACAGATCCAGCCTGGCGTACGCCTGCTGAGCATCCAGGCCCGCCAGGTAGAACTCGACGTCCATGGCCAGCGTCAGCGCCTTGGCCTTTATCGCAAACCCGCCACGGCGAGCTACCCATGAACACAGCCATTACGCTGCGCGCCGCAGCCCTCTGCCTGGCGCTACTTGGCCTGCCCGCCGGCAGTCCGCTGCTGGCGGCCCCGGCCAGTAATGAACAGGCCGAAGAACGCTGGACCATCAACATGCGCGACGCCGACATCGAGGATTTCGTCGAGCAGATCGCCAGCATCAGCGGCCAGACCCTGATTCTCGACCCGCGCATCAAGGGCCAGGTCAGCGTCATCTCCCAGGCACCGCTGACCCTCACCGAGGTCTATCAGCTGTTCCTCTCGGTGATGTCGACCCATGGCTACTCGGTACTCACCGAAGGCGACCAGGCGCGCATCGTGCCAAATGCTGAGGCCAAGACGGAGAACAGCGACAACGCCAACCTGACCGGCCCCGACGCCTTGGAAACCCGCCTACTGCAGGTGCAGCAAACCCCGGTCAGTGAACTGATCCCGCTGATTCGCCCGCTGCTGCCGCAATACGCGCACCTGGCGGCGGTGGCCTCCTCCAATGCACTGATCATAAGCGACCGGCGCGCCAACATCGAGCGCGTGCAGGACCTGATCAACCAACTCGACCGCGCCAGCGACAGCGACTACAGCGTCTACGACATGCGCCACGGCTGGGTGCAGGACGCCGTGCAAGCGCTGCAGGCTAGCCTCAAGCAGAGCCAGGGCAGCGGCACCAGCAACACCCAAGTGCTGGCCGACAGCCGCAGCAATCGGCTGATCTTCCTCGGCACCCCGCAGGCCCGCGCGCGCCTGCTGAAACTGGCGCAATCACTGGACACGCCGACCAGCCGCTCAGCCAATACCCGCGTGATTCGCCTGCGCCACGGGGACGCCAAACGCCTGGCCGCCACCCTCGGCGAAATCAGTGCCGGGCTCAAACCGGCGGGCGGCAGCGACAACGCTGCTCAGCCGCTGTTGATCCGCGCCGACGAAGACCTCAACGCCCTGGTGCTGCTGGCCGAACCCACCACCGTCAGCCTGCTTGAAGACATCGTCCGCCAGCTCGACGTGCCGCGCGCCCAGGTGCTGGTTGAAGCCGCCATCGTCGAGATGTCCGGCGACATCAGTGACGCACTCGGCGTGCAGTGGGCGATCGATGGCCGCGACGGCAAGAGCGGTCTGGGCGGGGTCAACTTCAGCAACACCGGGCTGTCCGTCGGCACCCTGTTAGGGGCTATCCAAAGCGGCACACCGCCACCTGGCGGGCTACCGGACGGCGCCATCGTCGGTGTTGGCAACGACAATTTCGGCGCACTGATCACCGCGCTGTCGGCCACCGGCAACAGCAACCTGCTGTCCACCCCAAGCCTGCTGACCCTGGATAACCAGAAGGCGGAAATCCTCGTCGGCCAGAACGTGCCCTTCCAGACTGGCTCCTACACCACCGACGCGGCCGGGGCCAACAACCCGTTCACCACCATCGAGCGCCAGGACATCGGCGTCAGCCTCAAGGTCACGCCGCATATCAACGAAGGTGCCACCCTGCGCCTGGAGATCGAGCAGGAAATCTCCTCTCTGGCGCCCAGCGCGCAAGCGGTCGATCTGGTGACCAACAAGCGCTCGATCAAAAGCACCATCCTCGCCGACAACGGCCAGGTCATCGTCCTCGGCGGCCTGATTCAGGATGACGTCACCCGCAGCGACAGCAAGGTGCCGCTGCTGGGTGACCTGCCGCTGATTGGTGGGTTGTTTCGCTCCAGCAAGGACGTCAAGGTCAAACGTAACCTGATGGTGTTCCTGCGCCCCAGCGTGGTTCGCGATGCCGCCGGCCTGGCCAACCTGAGCCGGGAGAAGTACCAGGGCATCCGCGTGCTCGACCAAGCCAGCTTGCTGCCGAACAATCCACAACAACTGTTCGAGCCCGCCGCACCGGCCGCTAATGCCCTCGACCTGCGCCCGGCGGCCCAAGCGCCTGCCGCCCAGCCCTACGCCGCACCGCCGCGCACCCTGTTGGAAAAGCCCAAGGCCATCGACCCCGCCACGCTCGGCAATGGCCAGGGCGGTGAGGGCCTAAGCCGCGCCCCGAGTAAACCGCCATTGCCCGTACTGGCCAAGGCCAGCACGGCACTGCCGACCCCGCCAGCCAAGCGCTATGCCATTGAGCTGATCAGCGGCACCGGCGAAGCCTACATGCTGGCCCTGCTCAAGCGGCACCCACGCGAACCCCTGCGCCTGCAGCGCGACCAGCGCGACGGTCAGCCGTGGTTCCGCGTGCTGTACGGCAACTACCCGGACCGCGCACTGGCAGAGCGGGTAATGGCCAGTTTGCCAAACGAACTACCGCATCAGAGGGCACACGTCGTGCCGCACTGACCTGAGCCGACCCGAACAGTCAGCACTGCGCCAAACGCGAAGCGCTCAACCTTCAAACCTCCCTGTTTAAGTGATACACACCGATGTCTCGACCCATAGTTCTGCTACTTCTTCCGCTGATGCTCACCGGCTGCTTTGATAAGGGTGGTGGCGGCGGCGGGAGCAATAGCAAACCTGCGACACCGCCCGTTACCACGCCGACACCGCCGCCTGTAACGCCGCCGAGCAGCACCAGCGTGTTTTATGATCAGCCAACCTTGCTGGCCAACTTGCCGGATATGCCGAGCAATGCTCAGGAGCCCTATGACTCGTACGTCAACGCAACGAGCAAGGGCAACGATCAGGGCAGTACCAAGCGCCTCGATCTGATCCGCTGGTACAACGCCATTCGGCACGCCGATACAAGCACGCCGTTTCGGAACTTCGATGGCTCCGCACGGGTTTACGCCGAGGCGCCGAACTTTACCAAAGGCCAATACCGCATCGGCATCCTGAGCAAGCCCTACGCGGAAAACCACCTGGACTATTACAACTTCATGCGCGCCCTGTTCGGTGCCCAGCGGGTGTATATGTCCGGCTACAAACAGGTGTCGGCACAGGCTTCATCGTTCAGCGACCTCTCTGGCGGGCATTACCCCTCGGCGGCCGACGGCGCCAGCAAAGGCTTCACCGGCGCATTCTTTGATGCCATCGCCTTTGGCCGCAGCAGCAGCAACTTGCAAGGTGGCAACGTCAACCGCAACTGGGACTTCGCCAATGCGACGCGCCTCGACCGAAATGACGATCTGACCGGCATCTGGAATGAGGGCGAATGGGACAACATTGCCACCCTCGGCCATCGCGTGAGCTTTATGTTCACCCCAGGCAAAGACATTGGGGCGGGCTTGATGCCCGGACTCCACTCATGGCAGTCATGGGGCGCCGACCCCCTGCGCAACAACGGCAACCTGCTCGGCGGAGCCGAACAAAAGCGTATTCATGACAGCTATCCGCAAGGACGCACGCCAAATGGGGTGCAAGTCTGGCCATCGCATGGTTACTTTCCGTTTTTTGCCCTCCACGGACGCAACCAAAGCTGGGGCATGAAACTGTATTCCGAGGATGTCAGCGCGCCCAGCCAAGACGAAGTCGTTACCTTGAAGATGGAATATTTCGTCCACGAACAAGACGGCGATCTGAGCACGCTTAGCAATCCGGTGGCGAGCATCGAGGTTTCCGACATCAAAGGCAGTGGCGTCAATGCCGGCGGCAAAGGCGCCCTCAATGCGCAAGGCCTGCCCGACTACGACGGGCCGGACTTCATTACCCCGCAAGCAGGCGCAGTATTTGGTGGTGGCTATCACTTCACCCTCGATGGCAGCAACTTCCCCACCCAGTTCCGCATGCCGCAGGCCTGGTTTGCGCAGATGAACGCCGATTTTTCAGCGGCCGCCAAACCCAAGTATCACACCGTGCGTTACACCTTCATCGCTAACGGCGTAGGCCTGCGCATCAAGCGCCCGTTCTATATGAACCCCACAATCGGCGCGCCGCTGGTGGTGCAAACCACCTTCTTTGACCCACAGAAAAACACCGAAGCAACCCCACCGGCTGTAACGCCGCCCGTTTCACCGGAAACGCCGCCCGTGGTCACCCCGCCGGTATCGCCGGAAACACCACCCGACGTAACGCCACCTGTATCACCGGAAACGCCGCCCGTTGTGACACCGCCCGCGGATGACAACGACAACGACCAGACCGGCACCACGCCCAGTGATCCCGACGGCGACCACGGCACGGCCCCGGACGTTGAGGTACCGCCGCCGGTGAGCCCGCCGGCGCCGACCTTTGCCGAGCCCACCGGCGTTACGGATGATGAAGTGAATGCCGTGGCCTTCTACGACATTGACAGCGAAGGCCAACCGCGCGCGGTGCGCCGTGACTTGTCCGGCAGCCTGCCGGCCATGGTGCAGTTCGTGCAGAGTCATTCGGTCGATCCGGCCGGTAACGCCGCGAAGAACATGCCGACCCTGACCAGCGAACGCGAAGCGCTGCTGCTGATCACCCCGGACCCGAGCCTGGGCAAGCTGCAAACGCTGACCCTGAATGCCACGCTGGACGGTCAGCCGCTGCCGGCCCTGACCCTGCGCTCGCCCAACGAGCTGTTCCGCTCCGATTACTCCAACACCGATGGCCGCCCCGACCTAACCTACTCGCGTCGCGCCTGGTCGGTGCTGCTGCCGTGGGATTGGGTCAAGCCGGGTCTCAGTCTGAGCCTCACTGACGAGCAGGGCCGCAACGGCCAACTGGCGGCTGAGGGCATCGAGTTTGCCGCGCCCGCCGAACTGGTGCTGCACACCATCCGCGCCGGCTTCCTCACCGCGCCACCGAAAGGCAACGGCCATTGGCTCAGCCTGCAGCCGGCCAAGGCGGCCACCGACTACTTCCAGACCATTCCGGTGGCGCGCATCACCGCCGCGCAGTACGAGGATGTGCAGTTCAACCGGGTGATGGTCGCCAGCGGGGTGATCTATAACCTCGACGGTGCCAGCCACACCCCGCCAGAACCCACCGCCAGCGCCAGCGAGGGCGGCGTCTACTCGGGCGATATGCGCGAGAACACCGGCAAATCAACCATCAGCGTCGGCATCAACCTGGCCAA
Organism: Pseudomonas sp. BGA-UO-ETr-WB11; assembly: GCF_059567785.1. Classification (NCBI taxonomy): domain Bacteria; kingdom Pseudomonadati; phylum Pseudomonadota; class Gammaproteobacteria; order Pseudomonadales; family Pseudomonadaceae; genus Pseudomonas; species Pseudomonas sp. BGA-UO-ETr-WB11. The sequence goes on from NZ_JCAQOS010000008.1 coordinate 38,815, forward strand.
CTACGGCGTGACCAGTTCGAGCATGGCCTCGCAAAGCCAGCCGCAACTGTTCCAGAGCGTGGTCGCCCACCACACCGCCGGGCTCTACAGCAACGGCGTGCAAAGCCACGGACTGAGCGGCGGTAATGGCATGCTTACGCTCTACGACAGCCAGGGCAATGAGTTCAGCCACGAGATCGGCCATCACTTCGGCCTCGGTCACTACCCCGGCAGCAATCTGCCGCCCAAACCCTACTTCTGGTCCAACCACCATGCCGACAGCGGCTGGGGCCTGATCGGCCACCGCAAGCGCCTGCGTGCCAATGTGCATTGGACTGCCGGAGTGACCGCCAACCAACAGGGCGAGTGGAGCCACCAGTTCCTCGACCTGTACAGCTATGCCCCGGACGCCATGGCCGGCGGCTCCTTTGCCAGCAAGCTGTCGCGCTACACCCATTACACCGGCTTCAGTGCCAAGACCGGTATCCAACCGCGCCTGGACCGCGCCATCCCCAGCAGCAGCTCAAGCACCGGCTATCTGAAATGGAATGCCGTGACCCGCAAAATGGATGAGCTGGCACCGCCGGTGCAAAACAATAGCAACCTGTTCTATAACGGCGCCAAAACCTTCGCCAAGCCGCAACGCCTCGGCGTGCCGGTATTCACCATCCTCGGCGGCTATGTGCCGGAAACCGGCAGCGCGGTGCTCTATCCAGCCCTGCGCAGCAACTGGGGCAACGTCTTCAACCTGCCGGCGCCGGTCGCTAACGCCACAACACGCCAGTGCTGGCTGAGCGTCGACTATGCCAATGGCAGTAACCAGCGCATCGCCGTGGCCGGCCAGCGCCTGGACAGTAACGCCGCCAACAAGGCCAACAAGCTGCATATCCAACTGGCCGAAGACCAGCAGCCGACCCTCGCCAAGCTGTTCTGCCAGGCTCCGGCAGACCCAACACCCACTGAACTGGCCAGCCTGGCCCTGCCGCAAAATCTGCCACCGATGCCGGCACCCGTGGTGGTCGGCAAAGAAGCCGGCTACAGCGCCCTGCGCAGCGTCGAAATACCCGAGTTGGACACCGCCCTGCGCGCCCTGGCGAGCAAAACCGTGCTGGTGCTCAGCGGCACTGCGCAACTGCTGTATGACAGCTACAGCGACAACCCCGACGGCCTCTCGGCCGAGGCGCGCGCCGTCTTTGATCGCTACCAGGACCAACAACAGCGGGCTCTGCGTTTGAACCGCTGGATCAACGTCTACCGCCCGCAACTGGAACAGGGCGACCCGGCGGCCGATGCTGCCCTGCGCCAACTGCTCACCACCCTCAACCTCAACAGCACGCCGCTGCTGCCAACTGCCGTGCCGATCAAGAACGGCACCAATTGCCTGAAAGCCGCGGGTACCTCCTTGCAAGTCTTGCCAGCGGCCAACTGCAGCGGCGCGGCCAGCGAAACCTGGATCATCGACGCCCGCGGTGCGGTGCACAGCGGCGCCGATCCAACCCTGTGCCTGACCAACTCCAGCGGCTTGCGCCTGAGCCCCTGTGACCTGGCCAATAACGGACAGAGCTTCGACCTCAGCCAAGCGCTGACCCTCAAGCAGGGCAGCGCCTGCATGGACTTGGCCGGTAGTTCGATGAGCGACGGCACGGGCGAAGTGCTGATGTACGGCTGCCACGGTGGCGGTAACCAGAGGTGGACCGGGCTGACCGCTAACCCCGACAACCTGCTGTTGCCGCTGGTCAGCCGGCGCAACCTGGGGCAGATCGTGCGCCTGGACCAGGCCAATGCCGCCCCCTAACGGCGGGCGTGCCGCCGCGCTCGCCCTAGGGCTGCTGAGCAGTCTTCCGGGCAGCGCGCTGGAGTTGCACCTGGATGGCGGTGCCTGGCGGGTGCCGGCCTTCCACCTGCCGGCGCCCGCGCCCTTGCACGGCCTTGAAAATTGGCAACTGAACGGCGCCTTCCAGAGCAACCAGAGCAGCAACTCCATGGCCCTGATCAGCATCGCCGGCGCCGCGCCCCTCGCGGTGCGGCCCGGCGAACTGATCCTCGAGGGCATCACCTTGTTAGCGGTGTACCGCGACCATGTGCGCGTGCAACGCGGCGGCCGCCAGGCCCTGCTGTACCTGGATAACGCCTCCAGCCAGCGCGCCGAACCCAGCGCCAACGCACCCGCGCCAAGCACCGTGGCAGCGCCCAGCGCCACCTGCCTGAGCCTGCAACAACAGGTCCCGCTGGAAGAGTTGGCAACCCTCGGCCTGTGCCCGGATTAGATGGGGGCGAGGTCACTAATGACCATGGCTGCGGCCGACGTGGGAGTCGTCATCCGCCAGCGCACCGACCCCGCCACTGACCTTTAACTGCTGCAGGATCGGGCAGTGCTCAACCTCCTGGGCCGCCGCGCAGCGTTGGCGCAACTCCAACAATTGCTCCTGCAGGGCCTGCAAGCTGGCGACCCGCGCCTGCACGTGCTGGATGTGCGCGTCGATCAGTTGGTTGACGCTGGCGCAGTCCTCCTGAGGACGGTCGCGCAGGTTGAGCAGGTCGCGGATTTCGTTGAGGGTCATGTCCAGGCTGCGGCAATTGCGGATAAAGGTCAGGCGCTCGCTATGCTCTGGGCTGTACAGCCGGTAATTGCCGTCACTGCGTGCCGGCGGCGGCAGTAGGCCCTCGCGCTCGTAATAGCGGATGGTCTGTACCGGGCAGTCGGCCAAGGTGGCCAGTTCACCGATTTTCATAATTGCCTCCAACAGGGTGCTTGACCCTATAGTGGCTTCAGGGTGTTGACTGTGCAACACGGCTTACCGAGGAGCATCCCATGAGTCACTGTTGCGATCATCAGCACCCAAACCCGGCCACTCCGGCGCCCAGCGGCGACAGCAATCCGCACCCTACAGGTGCCCGTCTGAGCCGTTTTCGCATTGAGCAGATGGACTGCCCCACCGAGCAGGGCCTGATCGAGACGCGCCTGGGCAAACTGGCCGGCGTGAGCGCCTTGGAGTTCAACCTGCTGAGCCGGGTGCTAGGCGTCTGGCATGCACTGCCTGACGAACAGACGATCATTGCCGCGATCAACGAGCTGGGCTTTAGTGCCCAGCCCGTCGCCGCCGAACAGCCACCCACCAGCACCACCCCAGCCAGCAAGCCCTGGTGGCCGTTGGCCCTGGCCGGTGTGGCGGCGCTGGCTGCAGAGCTGCTGCACTTCAGCGCGCTGGCGCCCGAATGGGCCGTGGCCGGCGTGGCCCTGCTGGCGATTCTGCTCTCTGGCCTCAGCACGTATAAGAAGGGCTGGGTGGCGCTGAAAAACCGCAACCTGAATATCAATGCGCTGATGAGCATTGCCGTCACTGGCGCCGTGCTGATCGGCCAGTGGCCGGAAGCGGCGATGGTGATGGTGCTCTTCGCCCTCGCCGAGTTGATCGAGGCCAAGTCCCTGGACCGCGCCCGCCAGGCGATTCACAGCCTGCTGGCACTGACCCCGGAACAGGCCACGGTGCTGCAGGCCGACGGCAGGTGGCAGAGCGTACCAACCAGCCAGGTGGCGATCGGCGCCCAGGTGCGGGTGCGCCCCGGCGAGCGCATTGGCCTGGACGGCGTGGTCAGCGCTGGGCAGTCCACGGTCAACCAGGCCCCGATTACCGGCGAGAGCCTGCCAGTAGACAAAGCTGCCGGCGACCCGCTGTTTGCCGGCACCATCAACCAGGGTGGCGAGTTGCACTATCAGGTCAGCGCGGCGGCGGATAACAGCACCCTGGCGCGCATCATTCATGCGGTGGAGCAAGTCCAGGGCACGCGGGCACCGACCCAGCGCTTCGTCGACCAGTTCTCGCGCATCTATACCCCGACGGTGTTTGCTCTGGCCGTAGCCGTCGCGCTGCTGCCGCCCCTGCTGCTCGGCGGCGCCTGGCTGGAGTGGGCCTACCGCGCCCTGGTGCTGCTGGTGATCGCCTGCCCCTGTGCGCTGGTGATTTCCACCCCGGTGACCATCGTCAGCGGCCTGGCTGCAGCCGCCCGCCGCGGCATCCTGATCAAGGGCGGGGTGTACCTGGAGCTCGGCCATCAGCTGCGCGCCCTGGCCCTGGATAAAACCGGCACCCTGACCCACGGCCGCCCGGTGCAAACCGACTACTTGGCGCTGCACAGCGACGCCTGTGACCCGGCGCAACTGGCTGCCAGCCTGGCCCAGCGCTCCGACCATCCGGTGTCCCAGGCCATCGCCCGCCACGCCGAGCAGCAAGGCGTAACACTGCTGCCGCTGGTCAACTTCACGGCCCTGCCTGGTCGGGGGGTCTGCGGCCTGTTCGATGGCCAGTTGTACCAGCTCGGCAACCATCGCCTAGTGGAAGAACTGGGTCTGTGCAGCCCGGCCCTGGAAGCCCTGCTTGAGCCCCTGGAACGCCAGGGTAAAAGCGTGGTGCTGCTGTGCGCGCCGAGCCAGGTGCTGGCGCTGTTTGCGGTGGCCGACACGCTCAAGGCCTCCAGCCAGGCAGCCATCGCCGAGCTGCATCAACTCGGGGTCAAAACCTGCATGCTGACCGGCGACAACGCCCACACCGCCGCGGCCATTGCCCTGCAAGCCGGCATCGACGAAGCACACGGCAACCTGCTGCCGGAACACAAGCTGGCGGCCATCCAAACCCTGCAAGGCAACAACCAAATCGTCGGCATGGTCGGCGACGGCATCAACGATGCGCCGGCCCTGGCCCAGGCCAACATCGGCTTCGCCATGGGCGCGGCCGGCAGCGACAGCGCCATCGAGACGGCCGACGTGGCGCTGATGGACGACGACCTGCGCAAGATCCCAGCCTTTATCCGCCTGTCGCGGCGCACCGCCGCCATCCTCAAGCAGAACATCGCATTGGCCCTGGGGGTCAAGGCGCTGTTCTTGCTGATCACCCTCACCGGCCACGCCACCCTGTGGATGGCGGTGTTCGCCGACATGGGTGTCAGCCTGCTGGTAGTCGCCAACGGCCTGCGCCTGCTGCGTCAGGAGAAACAGGCATGAGTAGCGCCCTGCGCAGCGCCATTCACGCCGCTCTCGATGCGGCCAATCGCGCGGCCGACGATCCGCTGGCGGCCTTTGCCGCCCTCGAACGCGCGCACATCCTCAGCCAGCGCCTGCCTGTGCTCCACACCTACAGCCATTGGCGCATGCTGCGCTTGGGCTGGCTAAGGTTCTGTTGACGTAAGCGCACGCGCCGCGTTGCCGCGCCAAAGCCCGCCAGACAAGGCGCAGGACGCCGGCAATGGTTATTCCCTTGCCAAGTCCTGCAACGCCGTATGGCGGGCTTTGACGCGCAACCCGAAGGGACGGTGCTGTTTTGCCGCAGGGCTGCGTTACTCGTCGCTTATTTGGAATAACCAAACCGCGCTCCTCGCGCCTTGCCCTGCGGCAAAACAGCCTCCGTCGCGGCATGCGCGCTTACGTCAACAGAACCTACGCGACTGGCGCGAAGTGGCCGGGCAACTGCCGCGGATCATCGCCGCCCTGCTGTTCTCGCGGCTGTGGGTGCCGATCGGCAACAGTGGCCGGGCGCGAATCAGTGCCTTCGCCCGCCAGCCGCTTAGTGCAGAACTGCAACGGCTGCTGGACGAGGACAAGCAACCGTAAGCAATAACGAACCACTACAGGCCCTTATGTAGCGAATATTAAACGGCGCTACATAAATACATAATCAATAGCTAATACCGAGGATAAGATTCATTAATAAAAGTTAATGCAGAGGCCTAATAATCAGGCCTCCAGCCCTGTTTTCTACCCCCGATCCGGCCTGATGAACGGTTATTCATGACGGCCATCTGCGCATCCTAAAAAAAACCCTAAAAACCCCATAAAGCCTTTCACAACGGGGCTTTAAGCACATTCCGTGACCAGCAAGTCAGGCGGCGGCTTGTAGTTACTTCTCCAGTTCACTAGCAGAACCTCTTGATGCCCTGCCCGTTCGCCGGCAGAATGCCGCCCCCGCCGGCCTGCAGCCCTGCGCCGAGGGAGTTTTGTGCTGATCAGCCACCCCAGCTTGCCAACGTAGTGAACTGGTTTTCCTAACGATCACACGCAGGAGATTTGAAGTGCACATCGGTGTTCCTCTCGAAACCCATGCCGGCGAAACGCGGGTTGCCGCTACCCCGGAAACCATCAAGAAGCTGATTGCCCACGGCCATCAGGTGACTGTCCAGACCGGTGCCGGCGTTACTGCCAGCCTGCCGGACCACGTCTATGAGATCGTCGGTGCCGATATCGGTGATGCCGCGACCACTCTGGGCGCGGACCTGGTCCTCAAGGTCTTGGCCCCAAGTGATGCCGAACTGGCGCAGATGAAAGCCGGCGCCGTGCTGGTTGGCATGCTCAACCCGTTCGACAGCGAGACCATCGCCAAGATGGCCACCCGCGGCATTACCGCCTTCGCCCTCGAAGCCGCGCCGCGCACCTCGCGCGCCCAGAGCCTCGATGTGCTGTCGTCGCAAGCCAACATTGCCGGCTACAAGGCCGTGCTGCTGGGTGCCCATCACTATCCGCGCTTCATGCCGATGCTGATGACCGCTGCCGGCACCGTAAAGGCTGCGCGCATTCTGGTGCTCGGCGCCGGTGTTGCCGGCTTGCAGGCCATCGCCACGGCCAAGCGCCTGGGCGCGGTGATCGAAGCCTCGGACGTACGTCCGGCGGTGAAAGAGCAGATCGAATCCCTCGGCGCCAAGTTCGTCGACGTGCCGTTCGAAACCGATGAAGAGCGCGAGTGCGCCCAAGGCGTAGGCGGCTATGCACGTCCAATGCCGGCGTCGTGGATGCAGCGCCAGGCTGGCGCCGTGCACGAACGCGCCAAGCAGGCCGACATCGTCATCACCACCGCGCTGATTCCGGGCCGCAAGGCACCGACCTTGCTGCACGCCGCGACCGTGGAAGAAATGAAGCCAGGCTCAGTGATCATCGACCTCGCGGCTGCTCAGGGTGGCAACTGCCCGCTGACCGAAGCCGATCAGGTAGTGGTCAAGCACGGCGTGACCATCGTCGGTCACACCAACCTGGCGGCCCTGGTGCCGGCAGACGCTTCGGCGCTGTACGCACGCAATCTGCTGGACTTCCTCAAGCTGGTTATCGACGGCGAAGGCAAGTTCCACCTCAACCTTGAAGACGACATTGTCGCGGCGTGCCTGATGTGCACCGGCGGCGACGTTGTGCGCAAGAACGGTTAAGCGGGAGCAAGACGATGGAAATTTCTGACAGCATCTACAACCTGATCATCTTCGCCCTGGCCATCTACGTGGGCTACCACGTGGTGTGGAACGTGACCCCGGCTCTGCATACCCCGCTGATGGCGGTGACCAACGCGATTTCCGCGATCGTCATCGTCGGCGCCATGCTGGCTGCGGCACTGACCGTCACGCCACTGGGCAAAACCATGGGCACCCTGGCCGTGGCCCTGGCCGCAGTAAACGTCTTCGGTGGCTTCCTAGTCACCCGACGCATGCTGGAAATGTTCAAGAAGAAAGCGCCCAAAGCGGTATCGACCGGCGCGCCGGCGGAGAAGCACTGACATGAGCATGAACCTCGTCACCGTCCTCTATTTGATCGCTTCGATCTGCTTTATCCAGGCCCTCAAAGGCCTGTCGCACCCGACTACGTCGCGCCGCGGCAACCTGTTCGGCATGCTCGGCATGGGCCTCGCCGCCTTCACCACCATCGCCCTGATCGCGATGAAGGTGAGCGAGTTCCAGCAGCGCGGCGTGGGCATCGACCTGGCCCAAGGCCTGGGCTTCGTGCTCGTCGGCCTGCTGGTCGGCGGTAGCGCGGGTGCCATCATGGCCAAGCGCGTGGAAATGACCAAGATGCCAGAACTGGTCGCCTTCATGCACAGCATGATCGGCCTGGCTGCAGTGTTCATCGCCATCGCCGCTGTGGTTGAACCGCAATCCCTGGGTATCGTGGCCAGCCTCGGCGACGCCATCCCGGTCGGCAACCGCCTGGAACTGTTCCTCGGTGCAGCCATCGGTGCCATCACCTTCTCCGGTTCGGTGATCGCCTTCGGCAAACTGTCGGGCAAGTACAAGTTCCGCCTGTTCCAAGGCGCACCTGTGCAGTTCAAGGGCCAGCACATGCTGAACCTGGCCATCGGCCTGACCGTGATCGGCCTGGGCCTGGTGTACATGTTCACCGGCAACCTGCAGGCATTCGCGGTGATGCTGGCTCTGGCCTTCATCATTGGCGTACTGATCATCATCCCGATCGGCGGTGCCGACATGCCGGTCGTGGTGTCGATGCTCAACAGCTACTCGGGCTGGGCAGCGGCGGGTATCGGCTTCTCGCTGAACAACTCGATGCTGATCATCGCCGGTTCGCTGGTAGGTTCGTCGGGCGCCATCCTCTCGTACATCATGTGCAAGGCGATGAACCGTTCGTTCTTCAACGTGATCCTCGGCGGTTTCGGTGGCGCTCCGGCAGCCGCAGGCCCAGCCGGCGCTCAGGAAGCCCGCCCGGTGAAATCCGGCTCGTCTGACGACGCCGCGTTCCTGCTGACCAACGCCGACACCGTGATCATCGTTCCGGGCTACGGCTTGGCGGTGGCCCGTGCCCAGCACGCGCTGATGGAACTGGCCGAAAAGCTGACCCATCGCGGCGTCACCGTGAAGTACGCGATCCACCCGGTTGCCGGGCGTATGCCAGGCCACATGAACGTTCTGCTGGCCGAGGCCGAAGTGCCTTACGAGCAAGTGTTCGAGATGGACGACATCAACTCCGAGTTCGGCCAAGCCGACGTGGTACTGGTGCTGGGCGCCAACGACGTGGTCAACCCGGCCGCGAAGAACGACCCCACCTCGCCTATCGCCGGCATGCCGATCCTCGAGGCCTACAAAGCCAAGACCGTGATCGTCAACAAACGCTCGATGGCCAGCGGCTACGCCGGTCTGGACAACGAACTGTTCTACCTCGACAAAACCATGATGGTATTTGGCGACGCCAAAAAGGTTATCGAGGACATGGTTAAAGCGGTCGAGTAATCGCCCGCCGCAACTGCAAAAAACCCGGCCATGTGCCGGGTTTTTTGTGTGTTGAGGTTGCCTCAGCGCGCCGATTTTTCAGCCACCACCTCGCGGTAGATTTTCGCCATCTGCCGGCCCATCTGCTCAGCAGTGAAGAGTTGTTCATAACGCAGCGCCGCTTTCTGCCCCATGGCGAGCGCTTGCAGCGGGTTGTCCCAAAGCGTGCGCATGGCTGCACGGAACGCCAACGGATCGCTGGGCGGCACTACCAGGCCTGTCTCGTTATGTATGTTGATGTAGCTGGTACCGGTGCCGATCTCGCTGGAGATCATCGGTTTGCCGTACATGGCGCCCTCCAGCAGCGAGATGCCAAAGGCCTCGGAGCGCAGGTGAGAAGGGAACAGGATGGCCGTGCACAACTGTAGTAAAGCCACCTTGTCTTCTTCACCCAGGCGACCGACAAAGTGCACGTGATGTAAGCCCAGCGCAGCCGCCTGCTCACGCAACTCCTGCTCCAGAGGGCCGGCACCAACAATGACTATCGGGTAACCAGTACCCTGCGCCGCCTCCAGCAAAATGTGCAGGCCTTTGTAGTAGCGCATCACGCCGACAAAGAGGAAGAAGCGCTCGCCGAAACGCTGACGCCAACCCTCGACGCAAGCATTCACCGGAACCGGATAGCTGCTTTTATCCAGGCCGTACGGCACCACCACGGTCTTGTTGCGGTAATGTTTGAGCACCTGGCTGGTGGCCAGATAGTTGGGGGAAGCCGCGACAATGCGGTCAGCCTGCCCCAGAAAGCGGTGCATCAGTGGGCTGTAGAGGCGCAGTAAGTTCTTCTGCCGCACGATGTCCGAGTGATAGGTGACCACCGTAGGTTTATGCATGCGTGCGGTAAAATGCACCAAATCCATAAACGGCCAAGGGAAGTGATAGTTGATCACGTCGGCCTGTGCCGCCAGCACCCGAAAACGCTTGAGCACGCTGTAGGAAAAACCGGTGGAGGCCAGCTGAATGTCCAGCTTGGCCCGATGCACCTTGTGGTCAGCGACCATGACTTCACGGGGCTGCGGATTAGCACTGAGGGTTAGCACTTCACCATGAATGCCGTGGCCAATACCGCTTTGGCAGAGCTGATAAATCACCTGCTCTATGCCGCCCACCGACTCTGGCAGGTATGTTTTAAAAAAGTGCAAAACGCGCATCAGGATTTCACCATTTGTCGGTACACGCGTGCAGTGATCTGCGCACAGCGCTGCCAGGAAAATGCTTGGGCGCGCAGCAGACCGGCATCCCGTTGTTGTTGCCAATAGACTTGATCATCGATCAGCCGCTGCATAGCTGCGGCACACACCTGCTCATCCTGCGCATCGATATAAGTGCCTGCCCCACCGGCCACCTCCGGCAACGCCGAACTGCGCGTGAGCAGCACTGGCGTGCCACTGGCCATGGCTTCCAGTACAGGTAAGCCAAAGCCCTCATACAGCGATGGAAACACCAGCAAGCGCGCGCCCGATAGCAGTTCGGCAACAGTATGATCGCTCTGGTAACCGAGCAGGCGCACCTGCCCGCTGGCGATGGCGCGTTGCAGCGGTGCCGCCAATTGCTCAGTGCGCCAGCCCGGCATGCCCACGATCACCAGCGGATAGCGCGAACGTACAGCCGCTGGTAACAGCTCGTAGGCACGCAAGGCCAGTTGCAGGTTCTTACGCGGTTCCACAGTGCCGACACACAACAAGTACTCGCCCGCTTGCAAACCCAAGGCCTGCAGCGGCGCGACCAACTGCTCAGCACTACGGGGATGAAACCGCGCTGCACAGCCCAATGGCGCCACCGTCACCCGCTCAGACGAAACCCCGTAATAACGACACACCTCGGCACCGATGAATTCCGAGTCCACCAGAATACGCTCAGCCCGCACGACGCTTCGTGCGGCATGTCGCTCAATCTCGACGAGGCGATCCTTGGGCTGGGTTTCGGGGAAATGCACATGGGTCAGATCATGCAGGGTCATAACCATCGGCCCGTCGAACTCGAATGGCCACAGGCTCGGATCGTGATAAAGATCGACACCCGCACAGCCGCGACTGAAGCGCTGCTGCTCGATCAGTCGGCGTAAAACATAAGCATTAGGCACCCAGCGCTTGATCAACCCGCTCGCTCGGGAATAGCCCGGCAGCGCTGCACCAGGTAATTCGGACTGCCAATTCCAGCCGTTGAACAGAGCCAACTCCAGCTCTGGATCGGCTGCCAGCGCCTGCACCAGCTCAACCAGATACTGGCCAATACCGGTGCGCGGCGCCCGCAGGATGCTGGCGTTAAGAGCGAGTCGCATCGGCCTGACTGAGTGACGGCCCCTGGCGCAGCCCCTCTAGAGCGCCGCTTACCAATTGCTGGCTCGCCTCGCGCCAGCCTATCCACTGCCAATCCGCAACGGATCTACTGGCCGGAAACTCGTTGCTGGACTCGAATTGGGTGACTCTGTCAGCCAGGGTCTGCGGGTCGTCCAGATTGAAATAGGCCATAAATTCACCGCCGATTTCTCGAAACACCGGAATATCGCTGGCCATCGCAGGCAGGCCTCGCTGCATCGCCTCCACCAGCGGCAAGCCAAAGCCCTCAACATAAGACGGAAAAACCAGCGCCCGCGCATTGGCGTAGGCAAACTCAAGGCTCTTGTCATTAATGCGATTAAACATAAACAAGCGCTTATCCCATTGCGGGTGTCGCTTGATGCGCTCCACCAGGGCTTCGCACTTCCAGCCAATTTTGCCAATGATGCACAGACGCGCATTGCTGCCCTGAGCCCATAACAACTCGAATGCATCAAGCAAATAAGCATGGTTCTTACGCGGCTCAATGGTGCTGACCATCAGATAAACCGGCGCTGGATCGCGAAACATGCGCTGCAGATCAGGGTGCACACGAGCCTCGTTACGCAGTAAATCCAACTCCGAACCGAGGTGGAAGTAACCATGCCAGCGCTTCGCGGCTTCAGCCTCGCCGAGACGCCGCTGAATCTCACTATCGACTTGCTCACTGATGGTCTGGGAAATAGCCATAAAGCCATCGGCAGTCGCTGCGATCCAGTCAAACCAACGATCGAACACCTTGACCAGTCCTGCATCACAAAACTGCGGATGTGTAAGCGGGATCAAATCGTAAATCACTGAAACGATGCCAACGCCTTGGCGCTTGAGCTTTTCGGCCAAAGGGAAGATATCGTCATGCCAGGATGAGTCCAACAGCACCAGTTGATCACCGACCTGCACTTGTAACGGCACTGCACGCTGAGGCGCAGGGAGGGCGTTGCGGTTCAACCAAAGCAGTCCGCGCAACGGCAGGCTAATGGCCAGGCTGGCCAGTTTGCACGGCCAATAGAGTAAGCGACGCGCAGTCTTAGACGCACTAAAAGGCCAAAGGCGCTCTAACCGTGAATGCCACCACCAGTAGCGATTTCGCCAGTGGTCTAGCTTGACGATAAGCGCCTGACGACGGCTGGCTCGATGGTCTACCTCTATCGGGGCCAGGCTCAGAACCCGATAAAGTTGGCCACCATTCATCATCACCGGCACACACTCGACAGCGGGTTTAGAAGCCCCTAATTCGCGAATGATATTGCGTACAACCCGCTGAATCCCGGAGTTGTCCTGCGGATGCTCGTAGACATAAGTACATTCAATCAAAAAACGCATGCAGCTCTCACACAGATTCAGACACTGGCTGCCTGCTGCAAGCGCTCAATGCTTAAATCGGCATCCAGCGCGTTGCAACCAACAAAGTCCGGCTTGTTGATATTGATCATATGGAACACCAGCGCGAAATCCCGCCACTCGTAGTTGGTATCCAGATGCGAGTCGAATCGTGAGAGTGACAGGGCAATGGAGTAATTGCCTTTGCCAATATTCGCGGGGAACGCAAAGCGATAAACGATGCGCTCACCCGCGGATACATTCTCAAGAGCACGATGTAGTCGATGGGTATTAATGCCGTAAATGGCTTGGCCCATGCGGTCCTTGATCATAAAACCAAGCACCAGGCGCGGAACCGCCTGCTTAACGTCGACAGTCACTTCAAGCACCGCCTGACTGCCGACCTCCAGCACTTCGACCCGCTGGCCCCGGGCATTAAGCAAGGCGATATCAGCAAAGCCGGCTTCGCCGCTTCCAGAAATTGTCCGCACTTTGCCGTTGTCCAAACGCTCCTGACGGACCGTCTGCTGCTCCTTTTCCGCAATCATCGCACCGTAGAAGTCCATCACTTCCTCGGGAGCGCCCTCGAGGGCCAAACGCCCTTGCGCCAGGAGAATCGCGCGATCGCACAGATTCTGAATCGCCTGACGATCGTGGGAAACGATCAACAGCGTGGTGCCGGCCTTACGAAACTCACGGATGCGATCGAAGCTTTTGTGCTGAAAGTAGGCGTCACCCACCGATAGAGCCTCATCGACGATCAACACATCGGGGCGTCGAGCCGTGGCCACGCTGAAGGCCAGACGCATCTGCATGCCACTCGAGTAAGTGCGCACAGGGTGATCCATGTAATCGCCAATCTCGGCAAACGCCTCGATTTCCGGCATCAGCGCCTGCAAATCCTCCATGCTCAGCCCAAGGAGTTGGCCGGCCATAAAGACATTCTGCCGGCCACTGAAATCCGGATGGAAACCCATGCCCAACTCAAGCAAGGCAGCGACACGGCCTTGAATATGAATCTGCCCGGCATTGGGCTGAGTGGTGCCGGTAATCATCTTCAGCAGCGTGCTTTTACCCGCGCCATTGATGCCAATAATGCCCAACGCCTCGCCGGGATTAACGGTGAACGAAACGTCCTGCAGCACCCACTTCAATTGGTGCCTGGGCGCCGAAAAGGGAATCAGCCATTCGGCCAGCCGCGACCAGCGCGTGGGATATTGTTTGTAGGCCTTACCTACCTGAACCACTTGAATACTGCCCATCAGAGTTCATCCACCATTTCGCCGGAGCGTTTGCGAAAGAGGCGCATCCCTAGTAGGCACATCATCACCGCCAGCACGGTAACCGGCCCGAGCGACGACCAATCAGGCCACTGGTCGTAAACAAAAATCCCCTGGTAGGCCGCGATGAGCGCGGCCATGGGATTGGCCTCAATCAGCGGACGAATGCCTTCCGGCAGAATAGAGGCGGGGTAGACAATAGGCGTCAACCAGAACCAGAACTGCAGGACAATACCAACTAGCTGACCGACATCGCGAAAGAACACATTCAGCACGCCAAGAATGATTCCAAGGCCAATGGCAAAGGCGACCTGGATCATCAATAACGGAATCACCGCCAATACCGTCCAACCGGGAAAGTTTTGCGTCACCGCCAGGAAGCCGAGGAACAAGGCAAAAATAATTGCAAAGTTCACGCTGGCATTCAGCACCACAATCAACGGCAGACATATCCGTGGGAAGCTCAGCTTCTTGATCAAGTTGGCGTGTTCAAGAAACACTGACTGGCTACGACCAATGATTTCCGCGAAAAAGCCCCACGCGAGAATCCCGGCGCACAAGTAAATGCCATAGGCCAGGCTGTTGTCGACGCCTGGCAGGCGGGCTTTCATCAGTTGGGAAAAAATCACCGTATAAACAATGATCATCGACAGCGGATTGAGGATCGTCCACACCGCACCCAGCAATGAGTTGCGATAGCGCGTCTGAAACTCGCGCTGCACGCTACCCAGTACGAAGCCGCGATAATTCCATACTGCACGAGCTATCCCCACGGCCATTACTGCACCCTGCCGTACTGGTCTTCGAAGCGAACAATGTCGTCTTCACCGAGATACTCGCCGCTTTGCACTTCGATCATCACCAGGTCAATCACACCAGGGTTTTCCAGCCGGTGTTTATGCCCTGCAGGGATAAAGGTCGACTCGTTGCTGTTGATCAGTAGCGAGGTTTCACCATTCACAACCTTGGCCATGCCCTGCACCACAATCCAGTGCTCGCTGCGGTGATGGTGCATCTGCAGCGACAACGCGGCACCTGGCTTGACCACGATGCGTTTGATTTTGAAACGCGGACCCTCTTCGAGCACGGTGTAAGTGCCCCAAGGTCGCGATACCGTGCGATGCAGGCGATAGGCTTGATGGTTTTCCAACTTCAAACGCTTGGCAACCTGGCCCACTTGCTGCGCGCAGTCGGCGTTCGCCACCAGAATCGCATCGGGTGTCTCGACCACGATCAGGTTGTCGACCCCCACCGTGGCGACCAGACGGCCCTGGCTCTGCACGAAGGTATTGCGGCTATCGATAAAAATCGCATCGCCTTGCACACGATTCTGCTGGGCGTCGGCGTCAACCAATTCGCGCAGAGCATTCCAAGAGCCGATATCACTCCAGTCAAAGGCTGCAGGCACGACGGCAACCTTGTCTGAACGTTCCATCAAGGCATAGTCAATGGAGATATCCGGCAAGGCCGCAAAGCTTTGGGCGTGCAACTCCCGCATTTGCGCACCATCGCCACGCGGGCTCTGCGCCACGCACGAACGGGCCAGCTCCAGCAACTCAGGTGCATGCACCTGTAGCTCATCAATCAAACTGCCAGCAGTGAAACAAAACATCCCCGAGTTCCACAGAAAGCGACCGCTCTCGAGGTACTCCTGCGCTGTCGCAAAATCAGGCTTCTCGACAAAACGTCGTACTCGGCAGCCTCCTTGTTCGTCCAGCGCCTCTCCCGCCTCGATATAGCCAAAGCCGGTTTCGGGTGCAGTTGGCCGAATGCCGTAAGTGACCAAATAGCCCTGACGAGCCAATGCTACCGCGTGCTCGGTTGCAGCCTTGAACCCTGGCAAATCATGAATCAGGTGGTCCGCCGCCATAACTACCAACACAGCATCCTCGCCGTGCTCGACCGCCAACGCCAGGGCTGCGACCGCGATGGCCGAGGCGGTATTGCGACCTTGCGGCTCAAGCAAGAACCGCGCGCGATGACGGCTCAGACTGGCTTGGGCGAAGTGGTCGCGGCTTTCAAAGTAATGCTCGCGATTGGTCACCGTGACAATATCGCCACCCTCGGCGATCAGGCTGGCGGCACGCAAGTAGGTCTTCTGTAGCAGCGACTGGCCATCCGGCAAGCGCATAAAGGGCTTGGGATGGTCCTCGCGCGATACCGGCCACAAACGAGTACCGGCGCCACCGGAAAGGATGACAGGAATGATCATGATGGGCTTATTCCTTGCCAACGCGGCGCAGGTCAGCCTCAACCATCATTTCAATCAAGGTGGACAGGCTAGTTTTCGGTGTCCAGCCCAGCTTGCGCTCGGCTTTGCCTGGATTACCCAGCAGCACCTCAACCTCGGCGGGACGGAAGAACTGCGGATCAATGACCACATAGTCTTCATAGTTCAAGCCAACATGCTCGAAGGCCAGCTTGCACATATCACGCACAGTCGTGGTCACCCCGGTGGCCACCACGTAATCATCGGCCTGTTCCTGCTGCAGCATCAGCCACATGGCTTCCACGTAATCACCGGCAAAGCCCCAATCACGCTTGGCGTCGATGTTACCCATGCGCAACTCGCTTTGCTTACCCAGCTTGATCCGTGCGACAGCGTCGGTCACTTTACGGGTGACAAACTCGATGCCGCGCAACGGCGACTCGTGATTGAACAAGATGCCGCTGGAGGCATGCAGTCCGAAGCTTTCACGGTAATTGACAGTGATCCAGTGACCATAAAGCTTGGCCACACCATAGGGACTACGCGGATAGAAGGGCGTGTTCTCGTCCTGACGCTCGGCCTGGATCAGACCAAACATCTCACTGGTGGATGCCTGATAGAACCGTGTATCCGGCGCAAACTGGCGAATGGCTTCGAGTAAGTGCGTTACCCCAAGACCATCAACAATACCGGTGGTCACCGGCTGATCCCATGAGCTACCGACAAAGCTCTGCGCGCCAAGGTTGTATACCTCGTGCGGCTTAGCCTTGATCACGGCGCGCTGGATAGAACAGGCATCGGCCAGATCACCTTCGTGATAGCGCAATTCGCCTTCAATACCCAGCTCACGCAAACGCCAGCGGGTATCACTACTCCGCCGAGCAACCAAGCCATGTACTTCATAGCCTTTGTCCAGCAACAGCTTAGCCAGATAGGCGCCATCTTGACCGGTAACACCCGTAATCAAAGCAACTTTAGACATTCTTATAGTTCTCTTGCTTCCCAGTCAGAGAGCACGCTCTGCAGGGTCTCCGTGATTGAAACTCCAGGTTTCCACCCGGTTCCTTGTTGTAATTTATCGGCACAACCGACAACCCGACGCTGCTCAGCGCGGCGCATCCGCGCAGCATCCTGAATCAACTCGACATCAACATCCGCCAGCTCAGCTAGGCGTGTAATCATATCGCGAACCTTCAGTTCTATACCGGAACAGACGTTGTAAATCTCACCGTTTTGGCCCCGCGCCAACAAGGCTAGATACGCCTGAAGCACATCTCGAACATCAAGAAAATCACGCGTCACGTCGACATCGCCGACCTCAAGCTGAGCAGTCTGTAAACCCTGACGTACCCGAATTAGCTGGCGCGCCATGCTCGGGATGACGAATGCCTCGCCTTGCCCGGTGCCGATATGGTTAAACGGCCGCGCCACCATGATCCGCCATGGCTCCACATAGCCCCACTGCAGACACAACAATTCAGCGGCTACCTTGCTAACGGCATAGGGGTTGCGTGGCTGCGGCAAACGACACTCGCGAATCGGTAACTCATCCTCCGCGACCTGACCATATACATCACCAGAACTCACATACAAGAAGGTGCCGCTAAAACCTCTGCGCTTGAGCGCCTGCAACAAATTCAAGGTGCCCAACAAATTGACCTTAATCGTCTGCGCCGGGTCGCGAAAGGCTTCAGGCACGAAGGTTTGACCGGCCAGATGGATCACTGCGTCGGGGCAATCGTCCTGCAACCAGGCATCCAGCGTGGCCGGCTCAAGCAGGTCATGGGCCGGCGACTCAAGCAACTGCCAGGAGGACGGCGCCCCCTCAAGCAGCGCCTGCAAATGGCGCCCGACAAAGCCGTTTAAGCCCGTAACCAGTAGTTTCTTCACTCCAAGACTCCTCTCAACCCAAGGCCGTCAACAACCCACCGAGCAGGCTTCCACCCCAGCGCCACACCAGCCAGGCCGCCGCAGCGCCTACCAGCAGTCCTGCAAGTATTTCACCGCGGCTATGCCCCATACGCTCACGCAAGGAGGCTTTCTGCCCCTCAGCCGATAGCGCATTAATAGCCTGTGCGTGCAAACCAACTTGTTTGCGCAGGCTATTAGCGTCAAGCAGCACGATAAAGGCCAGCGTGACGGCTACACCAAACGCCGGATGCGCAACACCTTCGCGCAAAGCAATCAATACCGCCATGCTGCAAACGATGGCGCTATGGTTGCTCGGCATTCCGCCATAGCCAATCAAATCAAACGCTAGGCGTCGAGCGCGCAAACTGTTGATGGCAAATTTGCTGCAACCGGCCAGCAGCCAAGCGACAAAGGGCGTGAGCCCATATGAAATATCAAGCGTCATAGCGTATGCCCCGGCCAGATGGAAACAGCAGAAACAACGCCCCAGATCGCGACTGTCAGCAACAATTGCCAGTCACCCAGCAAGGCGTCAGTCGGTGATTCGCCACAGTCTTTAGACTCGACAATAAACCAATAGCGATACAACCCATAAAGCACCAGCGGTATGGTCATTACCATCTCGGGACGCGCGGTCATCACGAACAGGCTGTAAAACAACAGTGCCCCGGTGGCAGCCATTTCGGCATAGCGATCAATCAAGGCCGGCGTGTAGTGCTGAAGTACCTCACGGCTATCACTGCCGTTGCTGGCAAGCTCTTGGCCACGCTTAACAGCCGCCAAATACAGCGCGAGGCACAGGGTAGTCACAAACATCCAGGACGATACTGGCACCGACAACGCCATGGCACCGGCATACACGCGCAAAACAAAACCAATCGCAATCGTGAAAATATCGATTACAGGCTGATGTTTGAGCACGAAGGTGTATGCCAGGTTAAGCAGCAAATATCCCATCACCACATAAAGCACTGCCGGCATGACAAACCAGGCGGCCAAAAGTGCGACATATAGAATCAGTAATAACGTTATTGCTTGCGGTATTGAAACAAGGCCTGATGCCAATGGCCTGCTCTTGGATTTTTTTGGATGCCGCCGATCGCGCTCGATATCCGTCAGATCATTAAGGATATAAGTGGCCGATGAGGCCACGCAGAAAATCAGCGCCGCCAAGGCCACTTTCTCAATGGACTGCAGTTTGAGAAATTCGCCGGCGAAAATTAAAGGGGCGAAAACGAATACATTCTTCACCCACTGGCGCGGGCGCAACAACGCGAACATCCCACGAATTTGCGCTAGAGACGAGCGCGGCGCTACGGTAGCATGCATGCCATTTTGCCTCGGCTGGGTATTAAGGAAGAGTTATGAAACTGGCAGCTATCTACGCGCTTCTTGCTGCGATCGCGACAGCAACCAACATAGGTGCGCAAGCTGGCTTCCTGCTCGCCTACGACGGCAGCCATGCTATCGCACTGTCGATCATTGCCGGAACAGGCATTGGCTTAATTGTTAAATACGCCCTCGATAAACGCTATATTTTCAGCTTTAAAGCCGAGAGCGCCGCCCATGACGGCAAGGTTTTCGCCCTATATGCCTCCACCGGCGTGATCACTACCGTCATCTTCTGGGGGCTGGAATTTTCCTTTCACCTATTTTTTGGTAGTGATTTGATGCGCTATCTCGGCGGCGTACTGGGGCTAGCCATTGGCTATGTGATCAAGTACGAACTGGACAAACGCTTTGTATTCCGTCAACAGGCACAACCAACATGCTGACTCACGGCTGGGGCCGCTACCCACTGCATGACGCACAACTGATCCAGCCACACACAACGCAAGAAGCCGCTGAACTTCTGGGCCAAGAAGAGGCCGTACTTGGCCGCGGCATGGGTCGCAGCTATGGCGACAGCGCGCTGGCCGATACACTGATCAGCACGCGTCACCTCAATCGCCTGCACAGCTTCGATATGCAAAGCGGTTTACTGACGTGCGCAGCCGGCATCAGCCTAGGCGAGCTTCTGGATGTATTTGTGCCGCGCGGTTGGTTTCTGCCCATCACTCCTGGCACCAAGTTCGTCAGCGTCGGTGGCGCGATTGCCAGTGACGTGCATGGCAAGAACCATCACTTGCATGGCTGCTTCAGCGAATGTGTTGAAAGCCTTGAGCTAATGCTGGCCGACGGCTCGCTGATCAGCTGCTCACGCAGCGATCAGCCCAAACTGTTTCATGCCACCTGTGGCGGCATGGGCCTGACCGGGCTGATTGTTGCCGTGACGCTGCGACTGCTGCGTATCGAGAGCGCCTACATCCAGCAAACCACCTTCAAAGCCGCCAACCTTGATGAGGCGCTGCAGCTATTTGAGACCCATAGCACTAGCACCTATTCAGTGGCCTGGATCGATTGCCTGGCCAAAGGCCAGGCATTAGGCCGATCACTGTTAATGGTGGGTGAACACGCCCGCGACGGCCAACTGCTATTACCTGCCAAACGAGCGCTGAGCGTGCCGTTGGACATGCCCGCAGCACTGCTTAACCGCTACTCCGTACAAGCCTTTAACGAGCTGTACTACCAACGCATCCGCAAGCCAGAGTCTAAACAACGGGTATCTTTTGAGAGCTTCTTCTACCCGCTGGATGGTATTCAGCAGTGGAACCGCCTGTATGGCAAACAAGGCTTTGTGCAGTATCAATTTGTTATCCCCAAAGCCGCCGGCCTGCAAGGCATGCGCGCAATTCTTGAACGAATCTCGGCCTCCCATCGCGGCTCCTTCCTGGCAGTGCTGAAAACCTTCGGCGCCGCCAATAACAACCTGCTGTCATTCCCCATGGAAGGCTACACACTGGCGCTGGACTTCAAACTGGAGCCGGGCCTGCTGGAGTTATTGGACGAATTGGACAGCATGGTCTTGGCCTATGGCGGCCGCCTGTACCTGGCCAAAGATGCGCGTATGAGTGAGGCCACGTTTAAACAAAGCCAACCCAGCTGGCAGCAATTCCAAGAAGTTCGCGCCCACTATGGCGCCCTCGGCAAATTCGCCTCCCTGCAATCGCGCCGGCTCGGCCTGGACTAATCCCATGCAAAAAATCCTGATCATCGGCGCCACCTCGGCGATTGCCGAAGCCTGCTCCAAACGCTTCGCCGCCCAAGGGCACAGCCTGTATTTACTCGCGCGCAACAGTTCGCGCCTGGAGAGCCTGGCGCAGGATCTGCGCGTCCGCGGCGCTGCAGCCGTGCATTGCGCCACCTTTGAGGCGAACGCACTGGAAACTCATCAGGCCTTACTGGAACAGGTAAAAGCCGAACTAAAGGGCTTGGATCGGGTACTGATCGCACATGGCACCCTTAGCGACCAACAGGCCTGCGAGCAAAGCGTCGAGCTGACCCTGCAGGAATTGCAAACCAATGCCCTCAGCGTCATTGCCCTGCTGACCCTTCTGGCTAATCACTTCGAGCAGCAACGGCATGGCAGCATCGCCGTGATCGGTTCAGTGGCAGGCGACCGCGGCCGACAATCCAACTACATCTACGGCACCGCCAAGGGGGCTTTGGGCATATTCCTGCAGGGCTTGCGCAACCGCCTGCACAAAAGCGGCGTACAGGTACTGACCATCAAGCCCGGCTTCGTCGACACCCCCATGACCGCGGCTTTCCCCAAGGGCCCGCTGTGGGCCACACCAGAGAAAGTTGCTCAGGATATCGACAAGGCCATTGAGAAGAAGAAGGACGTGCTTTATACGCCAGGGTTTTGGATGTTGATCATGCACATCATCAAAAGCGTTCCAGAAAAGATCTTCAAGCGGCTTTCGCTTTGAATCTGGAAACTGTCCAAGTGTTATCCGCAAGAGCAAAAGCCAGCATGCCTAGGTACTTTCCTGGAACAGATAAAGGGCGAAGGGAATCAGCACTCGGAAAACATCGATGGCTTGGCTGGCTTCTCGCCGCCCTGATCGTGGCGGTGATAGCCGGACAAACTACACACAATACCGGTAGCGACCCCCGTGGCACCCTACTGGTGAGTGAGGCCATAGCGCAGCATGGCACCATCAAACTTGATGCCTATGGTAAGACGCTCCTCGATAGCTACGGCTATGTGATTCACCGCAAAGGTGAGCACTTCTATAACTACTTCCCCCTAGGCACCGCACTAGTCAGCACTCCATTCGTGGCTATCGCCAATGCCTTTGGTTTCAACATGGCCAAGGACGAGCCTCTCATCCAGATGGTGCTAGCGACGCTGGCCGCCCTGCTTATCACCTTCATACTCTACAAAACCGCCAGGCTCTATCTGCGCAAGACCGAGAGCTTGCTATTGGCAGGGCTATGCTGGTTCGGCAGCTCTCTCGCGAGCACGGTGGGAACCGCGCTGTGGTCACATGACTTCGCCTTGGTCTTTTCCAGTACTGCCATCTTTCTAGTGCTTCGCCAACGTCAGCCGGAGTCTTTGCTGGCTCCGGCGCTGATAGGGTTATGCCTATTTACGGCCTATCTCTGCCGACCGACCCTAGCGCTACTGTCGCCCTTCCTGCTGTTGTACTACTTCCTCCAGGACAAAAAATCCGCGCTGTTTGCCGCCGCCACCCTGAGCCTACTGCTGCTTGGCTTTATGGGCTGGAGCATGCACGAGTTCGCCCAGATTCTGCCGGACTACTACTTACCAAAGCGCTTGGAGGGCGGCGACTTTGCAACAGCCCTGTACGGCAACCTGCTCAGCCCGGCTCGAGGATTGTGGGTCTACTCGCCCTTTCTACTGGTATCCCTGCTTCTGACCCTGCTGCTGGCACCCCGGAACAAAATCCTGGCGAAGCTGAGCCTGATCACTCTTGCCTGGCCGATTGTCCATTTATTCTCGGTCAGCCAGTTCCCTCATTGGTGGGCTGGGTGGTCATTCGGTTCCCGCTTAATGGTCGACGCACTGCCCGGCCTCTTTTTAGGTCTTTTCGGTGGTTTGGCGGCGCTACACCAAAGGAAAAGCCTCGCGTACGCAGCCGTACTGGTCAGTGGCCTCTTCGCCATCTACGTCAACACCTACCAAGCCCTATTTAATCCCTACGGGATGCAATGGAACGTCCAACCCAACGTCGATCACTACCCCGAATATCTGTTCGATTGGCGCTACCCTCAATTTCTCCACAGTAAAGGTCGCCACGAGGAACGATTGGCTGAGTTCCGTAGCCATCAACTTCCGCCCTTCAGCGGCCTCATCGACATTCCCTATGACTCGGCCTTAGCGGCCTTCGACAGCTTTTACGGGTTGGAAGCAGGCTTTCGATGGAGTGAAGGGAAAAATGCCAGCCTAAGTCTAATGCTTGGCGAGCAAGACCTAATCGGCGAGGCCAACTTGCACGCAGGGTTTCTCGGTGATCAAGCCCTGACCATCAAACTCAATGGCCAGCAAGTCTTCGAGGGGCGCTTTGCCGGAGGGGAGCGAGAGATTCGCTTCAGCTTTGCTCCAAAGCTGTTACACGCAGGCCTGAATACCTTCACTTTCCATCTACCAGATGCACACAAACCCGCCAGCGAAGATCCTCGGGTATTGGCGATGGCCTTCCGCAGGCTGTCATTGAGATAAAGAAGAATAAAAGTTTATAACTCCAGCGAACATGCGTATGAATATAAAAAATCGCGACATTGAAACTCTGCGCGCGTGCGCAATATTGCTCGTACTCGCATCGCACCTACGCCACTTCACTAGCGACCTTTTTTTAGAGCCACCACCTCAATTGCCACTATGGCAGGGCGTTGATCTTTTTTTTGTTATATCTGGATTTCTAATAAGCAATTCATTACAACCCACAGCAACAAAATATCAACAAGGGTTAGCCTGGGCCGCAGACTTGAAGGCATTTTGGATACGCCGAATATTCCGCCTACTACCTGCCGCTTGGCTGTGGGTATTTATACCTTTGACCATGGCGCTTATTTGGCCCGGACATTCGCTCATCGGAACGCTAGATACTATAGCGAGAGATGCATTTGCAGCACTTACTAATACCGCAAATTTTTACTGGGCCTACTGCATAGGCACAATTCATTGGGGTGAATTTTGTAGTCGAGCGGGCATTCTCGGCGTGTATTGGAGCTTATCGCTGGAGGAGCAGTTCTATCTACTATTACCTCTGGCACTGTTACTAATTACAAAGCGCAAATTAGCAATAGCCCTAGCACTGGTCATTCTTGCATTGTTGTTTACTGAGCGCCCGGTTTTTAGCGTGGGGTGGTATGTTCGACCAGACGGGCTTTTGTGGGGAGTTCTACTATCGCTCTACCTAAGCCAAGTGAAAGACTTTATTTCTTCTGGCGCCAAGTTCACGATACCGGCTAAACGCCTTCTATTCGTAGCGTTAATTATCGCTTTAATCTTAACCCCATCCATCCTGGCAACATCCACAACCTACTTATCTACTATCGGCGTAATTTCAATAATAAGTGCAGCGCTCGTTGCTATGTGCGCCGCAGACGAATCGCTAACACCTAGAGGCCTAACGGGATCAATATTAGCTTGGCTCGGATCACGCTCATACGCACTGTACCTATGCCACTGGCCAATCTACTGCATAATTAGAATATTAATTATCCCCACAAATACAACTGGACAATCACTACACTTAGAAGCTATCACATTCACATTGACGTGGTGCTTGAGCTGTATCGCGCTGGCAGAGATAACATATCGCTATATAGAAACACCACTAAAAGCCTACGGCTACAGACTAGCTCTAAAAAGGCATTATAAAAAGACGCCCTTATAAAACCCAGACACACCCATAGCAATTCAAAATCACTCCATGCAATAAATTAGTGCGACCACTCGCTGACCTGCGGAAGAACGCCTAATCGATCACGACGAGCCAGAACCACATAATTATATCCGACACCTATTAGATTTTGTATTTCCGAAAAAGTCACACCTTGAACATCAACAATGTCTTGACCTCTACTTTCCAATAGAGAATTGACTAAATATTTAATTTCATAATTAGCAAGGTACTTCTCACGGGTTAGCCCCCAGCGCAAATCCAAATTTGGCAGCCCCCAAGCAGCGATAAGAACGGGCTTTCGCGATAATACATAATCCACATCATGCTTAGCATGACCAACGATGAATGGCTGCGGAGGCATGACTCTCCGACCAATATGCCGATCATTCAAGCCCAGCATATCTAGAGTTGGTAGCGTTGAATAATACGGTACTTTACCCGCAGCATCGATTGCCAACAGCGAGCCGGGCTCAACCTTAGCCAAAAAGCGACCTAAATTATTCCACATATCATAGTGCTTACTTTGATATGCAAAACGCCCACCCTGAAATGCCACTAACGAACAAGCCAGAACAGCAACCAATGGCAACGTCAACTTGACCGCCATCAAATTCGCCCTAGAAGACATTAGCAGAGTAAAAAATATCCCTATTGGAAAAACCGCCAACAGGAAGCGCTCATAATAAATATCACCCCCTATATAAATAAAATATGTCAGCGAGAAGACCAAATAAACAAGAGGAAATAGAATCCGACTGAAAACAACTCGACTCAGGAGTGCCGCCGCGATTGAAAACAGCGCATACACCGCAACACCATTATATAAAGACTGCTCATACAATATCTTGAAGCCACTCTCTACACGCTCAAAAATGTTTCCCGCTATTTTTGCATGGTAGGTGTTGGCAATGTAGTCGCCATAGTAAAAAACTCTCCATGAGGTATAAATCGCCATAACCAAAAGCACGAACAATAAGAGTTGATAGCTATATTTTTTGCGCCCATCAAACCAAAGGCATGATGCGGCTAATAAGGGCAGAATGAACCCATCAACACGACAAAGAATCGTAGCAAGCGCCACAACACATATCCATGTGACGTTTGGTTTCGCTTGGCTCAGAAGCGCCCAGTTAGCAAGAAACAAAAAAAGGAACAGTGTACTTTCGAGACCCGTTGCGGCATTAGCCCACAGCGCAGGGGTGAGTGCCAGCATAGCGCTGCCAATCCACGCATATATCGCCCCAAGCTCCTTATTAATTATATACTTCAGGACAAAACAGCACATGACAAGCAAGAGAGCATTAATAGCCACACTATAAAAATATACGCGCTCATATCCGAGAAAGAACCCAGGCACCATCAGCAACGTATAAAGAAAATTCGAGTAGCCCTCGACCGCCTCTCCTGGATTGAAAATCAAACCATTGCCATTAAAAAAATTAGCTGCATATCTATAACTAATAAATGCATCGTCGGAACCGAATGCATGGCCACTTGATGGCCAAGAGTACCCATATCTTGCATGTAGTGATACACCAGCAATGCAAAGCACAACTAAAAACAAGCATCCAACAGCAGTATTTATGCACTCAGGCCATTTCTTATTCATTCAATTTCTTCTATTTTTTCAGGAATTGGCGGTTGAATAGCAAAATTAGGCGATGCGCATATCAGGCGCCATTTACCGCCACATCGAGCCTGACACTACCCACGTTATACTGAGCCCACTCAAACATAACTACTGCTGGAAAATAATCGCCTCCGGAAGCCCATATTAATTAAAAAAAGTACCATACGGCATCAGGGCTCTGCTCGGCCAGCAGTCAAAAAAATAAGATAAAATCACATTAGTGCTATTCTCTTGCAAAGAATCAGCAACTTAATGAAATTACTAATCTCCACCACTAATTTCCTCTAACCACAAAAATAGCGCGTCAAGATGCTCCATTCGCACTAGCGAACCTGAACATCCTGCACCCCTATTGCTAATATGCGCTGATCACCATTCCCTGGGCTGCGCGCATCGGGCAGATCAAATTCGAAAGCATTCAAACCATCTGCACGAAGTAGATCAGGAGGGAAATGTACGCTCCAGCTGCAGCACTCCGCGGTTTCACCTAATCGGATATCGGCAATCGCTGTGCCGTTTAGGCGTACAGCCACGCGTTGGCTACCTAGGACCGGCCCCTTAATTAAGAGTTGTCCTTCATATTTTTGCTTGGGTCGGAGCGAAAACAGAATGGTTGCATGCTTATCACGGCTCCAGCGATGTGACGGCTCAGCAATACTCCAATCAGGAAAACTAATTCCATCTCTAAAATCAGGCTGATCGGAGAGCACCGCTAGTCTCAGTTGGCCATCTTCACCAATCTGATGAACTCGACCGCGAGCTTGCTCAGGCTGTTGAAGCCATTTTAGCTGCGGATAAACATGGCCAAAAATCTCAGCCATTGACTTGCGCGACCCCATAAATCCGTAGGAAAAACTCGGAAAATCAGCATTTAATATAGTCGGTGGTACAGTCTGTGTGGATGCTTCTTTGAACGAACGCATTAGGCCCGACATAAAGTCATGCGTTCTCTGGTGATTATCATACGCTTTGACAAACAGCTCACGACCGGAAAAATATGCAGAAACTGGATAGCCTATAATTAAAACCATTGCCAGAAGCAATGTGGGCACTTGCGCCATAGAATCTGAGTTCTTGATAGATGCGCCAACATCGGTTTGTATTGCCAAAGCTCCAAAAATCCCGACAAGGACTAATTCATCAACATAATAGCGCATTGCCCACAATGGGAACGAGACTATTAATGCACCTCGACCAGAAATCGTAAGAGCGTTACTAACAAGCAACAGAGTTATTAACAATAAAATCGGCACAATAGATAGTGGCTTACGCCATAGCAGCACTCCAATAACAGCCCCCCAGACAAGAGCCGCAGCCCACGCTGACCAAGACTGCTCTATCGGCAAATTTATCAACGACCCAGAGAAGCGCAACAATAATTTTATAGAACCAGAAACAATCTCAATCGCCTCTACCCCCATTGAAACACGCATAACAGGAGAGACGAAAAGATACCAGATTGAATACAGTGCAGAAACGACTACCATGCTAGAAATTAATTTTATACCGGCTCGCGATAATCGCCTAACTTGTACCGCAAGGCATATTTCTAAAGCTACGAAAATCACAGGAAATAAAATGGCCTTAACATAGAAACCTAACGCAAATACCTGCGCCGCCACACAAAGCAGGCTATCCAGGCGTTGCTGCCGTTCTCGATAGCGCAAGTAAAAAATAACTGCCGCTGCTTGCAAAATCAAATATGGGATACGGTGCGCCGCCGAACTCCACCAAATCAAGGTATGAATCCATACCGGACTAGCACCAACTAATAAAGTGATAAGCCAAGCTGCGCGTACTGAGACGAGGCGTCGCAAAATAAAATGCAGTAAGATAACAATTAAAAACCAGCCGGAGACCATCGCAGCTAAAGCAACATCAAAATTAAGCGGTGATATTGTAAAGATCAGAAAGCTTTCTAACTTATGAAAGGGCACAAAATGTACATCAATCGGCGTGCGCAACATATCGAAAAATGACTTGTTTACCACATCAGAGAAATGGTCAAAATCATCCGCAATAAAATGACTGCTGCGCCTTATAAAAATCGTGATCGCCGAAAAGAACACCAATAGCATAACTATTACAGCGGCAGGAACTACCAGTTGTGGAGCTGCATTAGCTGTCGTGGTCGAATACTTCTGATCTTTACACATCGATTCACTCGGCACGGCATTGAGAAATAGATTGCGGCTCAAGCATACGCTTCGCCAATTGCCCTCCACGTATACGAAGCGGGCACTCAACCAAGCGGTAGTTCAACTCACTCAGCACCACTATTAACGCGCCGGCAGTTAAAATTAATGGGTAGAAGAACGCCCCATCGAAGCCCGACTTTTCTGGGTGCAGACGAAACCAGAGTTCGCGCGTAAAAAAGAACGCAGGAATATGAATCAAATAGATTGCGTAGGAGCGCGTACCTACCCAAATGAGTAAACGCTTTAGAACGCCCTCAGCGCATAGGAAGTTTTCATCATAAGACGCGATCCAGACTAATACTGCTGACAGCAATGCAATCATGCCGACACGTATGGATACAATATGTAACTGATCAGACCCCAGCGCCGCCATGCAAACAAAGACCCCCCCCATTAACACAGTGCCCAGCCGCCAGTTAGCAAGGAAAATCGGCTTTAATAATACGTATGATTGATGGCGCGACCACAATGCCAGTAGCACGCCGAGCGCCAATGCATCGGTGCGAAATGTCATAAGCAGCAACGACCTGGTAGAAAATATCTGCAGCAGCACTAGACCCAGTAACACATAAGGTAAAAAGCGACGACTCACTATAATCAACAGTGGAAAAAGCAGATAAAACTGCTCTTCTAGGGAAAGACTCCAATACACAAAACTAGCTCCGTACTCCCAGCGCATGAAGCTTTCCGCAAAGCGAACATTGGCAACCTGCGTGATCGCTGCAATGGTTGCTTCAAAATTCGCACGAAAGGTACCAAAGGCTCCTGACTGATTGAAAATCACGGTAGCTAACAAAATTATTCCGAGCCAGAGCCATGCAGAAGGCAGTAACCGCCACGCGCGCCTGAGCCAGAAGGCCAACGTAATTTGTAATGCGGATATATTGTTAGTACTGACTTGCAACCGAGGAACTAAATCGCGCGCAATGACAAATCCAGAAATAGCAAAAAATAAATCCACACCAAACCAGCCACCAAAATAGGTATAAAACCGTGTCAATGCAGGACTTGTCCATGTGAGCAGGTTGTCGCTGGCATGGTGAACAACTACAAACAACACCGCAAAACCACGAAGTACTTCAATATCATCAATACGTTTTTTCATGAGCAAAGAAGTTCCATCGAACTAAGGCTTGCGGGCGATTATGACTTGGCTTTTGGGTAACAACTGGTCCAATGCTTTTTTCATCGGCGCAGCCTCAGGGATTTTAATAATTTGATGCCACAGTTTTGCCCAGTCGTTCAACAACGGCGGATACGGGGGTCTTACAACATCAAGCGACTCACCTTCTAGCTCAGCGCCTGCCGTCTTGGCCAGCGTCCAGTAAAGAAACATCCAAAAGGTCCAGAAAAATCCAGAGGCATCACGATGAATAATCTCTAAGCCAGCGCTGGAAACTAAATTTTCAAATTCTTCCCGTTCGAACACATGAATATGATTTGGCCGTTCAAAGTAGTAACTGGGCGCAAAGCCCTTCTGCATATTTTCACCAACTGAATCTGGCACAGACAACAAATAAAGCGCGCCAGGCTGACCAACACGAACTAACTCGCACAGAAATGCGGCCGGATCTTCGACATGTTCAAGCACTTCCATTGCAATAACCCGCGACTTGCTAGCATCCGTCACAGGCAGAGGAATACCGTCAGAAACAAATCCCTCACTTTTTCGTGCGGGACTTTGTGCGACTTTGGCTCGCAATAATTCAATTGCCTGTGCCGTTACGTCAACGAAGGTTACGTCAGCACCACGATTGGCACAGAACAGTGTGGCACCGCCAGCACCACAACCGATATCCAGTACGCTGTCGTCAGAGGTAATTGGAAAGCCCTTGAAGAGCTCGTTGCTGTCACCTAGATACCAACCGCTTTGCACTGCATCGAACAGTCCACAATCACGAGAATCTACAAACTCTCCTGGACTCGAGATCTCCTTCCATATCTCCTCTGTTGGCCGCGGATCATTTTCCAGGCCTGCTAGGCGCCGGAACAAGTCGATATGATTCATACGCGGAGCTCCTCGGTGAGCGTCATGAAACTCTGCATTCGCTCAGTAGCAACAGCTTGCGAGCAATGCAGGCGCATTCGCTCAATCGCCGCATCCGACATGCGTTCATACCGTTCGGGATCGTCTTTAGCACAGTGATAAGCCGCTTGATAGGCGCTGACTAGGGACGCCCAATTGAGCTGATGACGGCAGGTACGGTAAGCCAGACGTGGATCATGGGACCACGCGCTAGCGTCCAGCCAGCTATCAACAACGAAAGCGACATCTTCATCGATATAGTCGCGCATCGCCGAATGACGTGGGGCGATTGCGGGCTTTCCGCAGGATAGAAACTCCATCAAGGGCAGGCACTGGCCCTCTCCGTGCGAGGCATTAACTGCAAACGCGCTTGCACGAATCAAGCTATCGAATTCGCTACCTTCAAGATAACCATGCAGGAGAATTACCCGGCATTTGTACGCGGGCATGCGCGCCATCCAGATCAGCATGTCATGCATGGCGGACTCATACTCACGGTGCCCAAGCTTGAATACCAAGGTGGCATCGGGAACATCTCGAAAGGCCGCGCAGAAGGCAGTCAACATGTCCGCCCAGTTCTTGCGCCCATCGTAAGGATTGAACAGCGCAGTAAAAATCACCCCGGAGAGTTCAAGGCGGCTATCTGTCGGCAGCCACTCTGGCATTCGCGGGGTGAGCCCGGATGCAGGCGGATGCGGAGGCTCCACAGTATTTCGTGGCTCCAGACACTTTCCATCATCCTCATAGACCAGATCTACCACCGGCTCATCTTGGGCTATCAAGTCAATGCTCTGATCAGCCCTTGGGCTTGGTCTGGGCAAAAAAGACAGATAACGAGAAAGAACATTGAGATACCACTCGCCCAAGTAGCGGCGGGTAACCTGCAGGCGAGACTGTTGACGAATTGGCTGCATTTCCGGCTCAGGCTCAGGGGATGCCGGCTGCGAGCGAGCCATGGCGCTCTCATGCTCGCGAATGGCTTGAATCACTCGTGCCGCTGCATTCGGACCCGAGATATAGGGCGCTAAAGCCGCGTCATGGCTATCGACAACAACCCCGGAGCGCACCTGTATCACTACTTTATCCGTTAGAGGAAGAGCCGCAGGCTGAGCTCTGAAGCTGGCGTACTTATCCCAGACCGGCGAGGGGATCGAGACGATGGGATATTGCGCGCCCATTTCCTTGCGCACAGCGTCGACAATCATCTGCGAGTGGGTAATGGCACTGCCACATTTGCCCAACACATGACTCCAGTCTTGGTTGACCTCATCGAGCCAGTGTTCATTCGGAATACTGTCAAACTCCCAGGCAAATACCGGAATAGTTGGGCAGCGCAAATCCGTTGGGGTTTTTTGCGGCGGCGA
The DNA here is from genome assembly GCF_059567785.1 of Pseudomonas sp. BGA-UO-ETr-WB11. NCBI lineage: Bacteria > Pseudomonadati > Pseudomonadota > Gammaproteobacteria > Pseudomonadales > Pseudomonadaceae > Pseudomonas > Pseudomonas sp. BGA-UO-ETr-WB11. Next base: position 70,832 of record NZ_JCAQOS010000008.1, read on the forward strand.
GAACGATAAAAAGATACAGCGTTCACCAGCAGCGCAGGCCTGATCATAGAGACGGTCAACTTCAACCTCTGGCTGCTCAACCACCAGCACTTCACCTAGGTTTCTTAGCACCGGTAGAAAATCACGCAAGACAAAGTAATAGCTGTATTCCGGCAGGCCCATACTGGTCGCGATGCGCGCAGCGGTTACTTGCGAATAGACAAGAAACTTCATGGCGTTTCGCTCCCATTTGGCGACTGCGCGCTCACGGCGAGGGGAGGTTGCATAACACCGAGCAAGAACTCGCCCAGCGGCTCAGCAACCACCTCCACGGAGGCGAATGCTTGCATCTTGGCGAAGGCATGCCGTGACATACGGCGGTACTGCTGCGGCTGCTGCGTGGCAACGGCGTAACTGGCCTGGAAAGCTTCCATTAACGACTGCCAATTGAGGCGATGACGGTGGGTCGTGAAGATACCGGTCGGATCATGGGGCCAGCAAAAAGGCTCCAGCGAGCATTGCAAAGTGAACGCCAGGTCATCATCAACGTAGTCGGCCATTGCCGTATGTGTAGGTGCGATAACAGGCTTGCTGGCTGAGAGAAACTCCATCAGCGGCAGACACAAGCCCTCACCAGAAGACGCATTCACGTAATAGGTGGAGGCGCTGATTAATTCACGGTATTGCTCATCTTCAAGAAATCCATGCAGAACGACCACGCGACAGCTAAATGGGGCCAATCGCGACAAGAGCGTGATCAGCACGATGCGGTAGTACTCCAGATCGTGATGGGTCATTTTTACGATCAGGGTCGCGCTCTCAACCGACTTAAATGCCCAGCAGAAGGCCGTGATTATTTCGACCCAATTTTTGCGTGAGTCGGCTGGATTGAGCACTGTGGTGTAGACGACGCCAGTGACACTAATTTGCTGTGGCGTCGGTTTTACCGGTTCGCTCTGCGTATCGGTCACCTCTGCTTGCGGCATTACAACTTCAGGTGCTGAAGTAACTGGCGGAGCACTTAGACCATCATCAACAGGTAGCCAAATCTCCTTCCACCAACCTTTGAGTAATGCCGTACTTAATTGCCAGGCCTCAACCAAGGGCTTTGGCGCGGGTAAAACCTCTGGCTCTGGCTCAACAATCTCTTCTACTGGCGTGTCTACTGGTTTGCGCACCAGCCCATCAGCCGATAACCCCAACAGCGGGCTGTCAATGACAATTCCTGCGAAGGGGAATTGCCGCTCGCCAAGCTCGGCTGCAGATCCATCCACAGAACCAAGTGCCGCATAGCGATCCCAAACCGGCGCAGGCAGGGAAATGATGGGAAAGCCTGAAGCTGTGGCCTGCTCAACCAACCCCGCCGCTTCTCGACTGGTGGCAATCGCACCCGCACTATGAGCGAACACATAGCGCCAATCATTCTGCGGATTACCATCCCAAGCCACCGACGGCAGGCTGTCAAACTCCCAAGCAAAAAGTGTCACCGTGGGACACTTAAGATCGAGCGGAGTCTGATGCGGCGGACTAACACTGATAAAAATGACGGCCTCGCCCTGCGCACTGTAGCGTGCATGCAAAGCGTCAATTTCATCCCGACTCTGGACTTGAATCACAGTGCCAATTTGCTCAAGCGCTGGCAGAAAATCTTTCATCAAAAAGAAATAACTGTATTCCGGCTTACCGAGCGAGGCGTGGATATCGGCTTGGCTAATTTTGGAGCTAACAAGAATAATCATTGAGTCACGTGAGCTGTGCCGCTCTCACCCAAAGGCAGTTGGCGCAATGGGTTGGGCTTATTTCTTATAGTGTCCAACAACGCTGCGAAGCTGATCAGCAGGCATGTGGGAGTTGAGCGCGCCTGGCAGAAGATAAGCGCTTTTAAATTGAAAAACCGAGCGAGTCTATGGCCAAGCGAGCCGATCAACAAGGCATGATTTTCGCCAACCTGACCGGGGTCTCAGCGTAACCAACATCCTCCATACAGCCGCTCAGATTCCAGAGTGAGACCTGTGCTTACGCCTGATCTCTGGCCGCCGTACAGATATGCCCACATGCGGCAGTACAGTTGGGCTGTAACGCGAACTGTGATCGCTCAATTGCGCCGCACTGTCACTGGTGACAGCGCCTGCCCAAAGTCGATCATGGTGGCCCAGCCCGCCACTTCGTCGCCCGGCGAAACGGATGCCGCCATGCATAGCCATTCCCTGCCCCACAGCAGCCATATCGACGACTCTCGGCTACGCCCTAACCGCGTTCAGCAACTGCTGGCCTTGTTGCACATTTGGCAGCAACGCAGCCGCAGTCGCCGACAACTGGCCCAGCTCGATTCTCGCCTGCTGGCCGATACAGGCATCAGCGCAGCCGAGCGTCAGGTCGAGTTGAGCAAGCCATTCTGGCGCTAAGCCAAGGCATGCAGCTGGTCACGGCCTGTGGACTTGGCTAGGCTGATGGACACCGGAGCGCGCTTCTAGGCGGCCGGTTCTGACTATTTAAGGAGTTCTGCCATGTCCCCATTTCGCCTGTTTGCTGCGGCTGGTCTGCTGAGCCTGGCCACCAGCGCCTCGGCCACCAGTTTTGTGGTGACCACCGACTGGATCGCCGATGCGTTCGGCTCATCCTCGGATGCCACGTCATCGTCGACCAAGGATGACAAGGTAATCCGCGCCGCACGTGATGACGCCGCCAGTTTTGTCGCCAGTAATGGCGCCATCCGCGGCGCCCAGCTGGAAGCCGCACTGCTGCAAATCCGCGAGCACGCGCCGCAGTTGCAGGCCAGCGATGCACAATTGGCCGAGGCCATCCTCAGCCACTAAGGCTGACGCGTGACGGTCAGCCGCTGGCCGCCCGTCACGCGCGCGACCTTCGCGCCGCGATACACCCCTGCATAAAACCGGCACTTGGGCGATAATCGCCGGCTTGTTCACGCCCTCGTTTCCCGGAGATAGTTCATGCGTAGCCCTCTGATTGCCGCCAGCATCGCCCTGGCCCTGTTTGCCGGCGCGGCCCAGGCGCAAACCCTGAAAGCCACCAGCAACATGCTGTTGAACGCCACCAACCGCACCCTGGACTTCACCTCCGATACCACCACCTCGATCCGCGACATGAAGCTGGTTATCGCCGCCCGTGACGACGCCGCCAGCTTCGTGGCCAGTAATGGCGCCATCCGTGGCGCCCAGCTGGAAGCCGCGTTTGTCGCCGTGCGCGCACAGTACCCGGCCGCCCGCAATGTCTCCGATCAGGAGCTGGCAGCGGCCATCCTCGCACCGTGAAATCCGTCTGTGCCTGGCTGCTCGGCAGCCTGCTGTGGCTGCTCAGCGGCCCCAGCCAGGCGCTGCAACTGCACCTCGACACCGAGGGTCTGAGCCCGGCCGAGCGCCGCGCCAGTCAGCAGTTGATCGACCAGGCCCTGGCCGCCCTCCCTCCGAGCTTCCACCAGCGCCTGCAACAATCGGTGCGGCTGCGTTGGTCGGACGAGCTGCCGGCCAACGTCTACGGCAGCGCCAACCAGCTGCTGGCGCGCCTCGAATTGAATGCCCAACTGCTGCCCAAACTGGTGGATGGCAGCGCCGCCAGCGAACAGACCGGCCGCGCCCACGGCACCTTGCAGCGCGAACTGCTGGCCAGCCTGCTGCACGAGCTCACCCATCTGTACGACCGCGCCCGCCTGTGGGATGCCGAAACCCAGCACCTGCAGCAGAACTGCCGGCGCCGCGTGGCCACTGGCGGTCTGATTGGCTTGCCCGCAGAGTGCCGTGGACAAACCGCCCGACGCTTCACGCTCAGCGACGACCCACGCCTGCTCGACCTGGCCGGCTGGCCGCAATACGTCGGCCGCCGTGGCCAGCGCGAGCAACACAACGGCCAGGTGGCACGCAGCCCGGACAGCTACGAGCTGAGCAACCCGCGCGAGTTTGTTGCGGTCAATCTCGAATACTTCCTCCTCGACCCCAGCTACGCCTGCCGGCGCCCCGAGCTGTATGCCTACTGGCAGGCGCACTTCGGCTGGGCACCGGGCGCTAAAACGCCGTGCAGTCCGCAGTTTGCCTACCTGAATGCCGGCAGCGACTTTGGCCGCCAACCGTTAGGCCAGCTCGACCCCGAGCGGGTCTACGCCGTCGATTACCTGCTGGCCGAAGCCAACAGCGAGTGGGTCAGCCGCTTCGGCCACAGCATGCTGCGCCTGGTGATCTGCGCACCTGGCAGGCCACGCGGGCCGGCGTGCAGGCTGGATCTGGACCAGCATCTGGTGCTGTCCTACCGCGCGTTTGTCGGCGATGTGCAACTGTCCAGCTGGGCCGGGCTCACCGGCGGCTACCCGTCGCGGCTGTTCGTTTTGCCGCTCAGTCAGGTGATCGACGAATACACCAAGATCGAGCTGCGCAGCCTGGCCTCGGTACCGCTCAAGCTCAGCCGCAGCGAGCAGGATGCACTGGTGCGGCGCGCCGCCGAGCTGCACTGGAGCTACGACGGCAGCTACTTCTTCATCTCCAACAACTGCGCAGTCGAGACCCTGAAACTGCTGCGCAGCGGCAGTGACGCCGCGCTGCTCAACGACCTCGACAGCATCCTGCCCAACGGCCTACTGGAGGTCCTCGACGCCCGCGGACTGGCCGACACCTCGGTGCTCGCCGACCCGCGTGAAGCGCTGCGCCTGGGCTATCGCTTCGACTCCTACCGCGAACGCTACCAAGCCATGTTCGACGTTCTGAAGCGCCGGCTGCCGATCCCGCAGCAGGCGGTAGAAGACTGGCTCGACCTGCCGGCCAAGCAGCGCCAACCGTGGCTCGCCCGCGCCGACCTGCGCACCAGTGCAGCACTGCTGCTGCTCGAACAGGCCGCCCAGCGCCGCCAGTTGCTGCGCGCCCAAGAGCAGATCAAGCAGCGCTACCTCAACGCCCGCGACAACAGCGGTGCCGATCCCGACCTAGCCAAAGCCGGCAGCACCCTGGAGCAGCTGTTGGCCAGCAGTGGCTTTCTCAGCCGCCCGGCCGAGCTGCTCGGCAGCCGGGGTTATGGCCTGCCGCAACCCGCCGAGTGGCAACAACTGCAAGCCAGCAGCGACGAACGCCAGCAACACCTGCGCCGTCTCAGTGACGATCTCGAACTGGAAGTGCGCGCACTGCTCGACCCCGCACAAGTCGTGGAGCTGGAACAGGCAGAGGCCAACCTCACCCAGCTCAGCCAGCACCTACGGGCACTGCACAAGGCCAGTGGTGGGCTGGTCCTGCCGTAGCCCGAATGACATCCGAGCTACAGGCGGCGCTGATCTCCCGGCGCAAGGCACACCCAACAGCCCCTCCTACAAACACTCCTCATCCTCCTGGGGTAGCTGCGGATCAAGCTGCAGCCACGGCAGACGGCTGCTGACCCAGATATGCCGGTCGGCAGGTGCCTGTTGCGGGTGATCGAGAGTGGCCACGGTAACATCCAGCGTCGAGGGGCTCAGCTGGGTCAGCAACGCCAACTGCGCGCCGCAACCTGGGCAGAAAAAGCGTGTGCAAGTGGGCGATGAGGCGAATGTGGCCGGCGTCCCGCATAACCATTGAAAGCTGGCGAGCGGCACCGTGATCCACGTCGTGACGATACCGCCGCTGGTGCGCCGACAGATCGAGCAGTGACAATGAGCAATGTCGCGCAAAGGCGCATCAAACTGGTAACGCAGCTGACCACATTGGCAGCCGCCTTGCTGGGCATTACTCATCTCCAGGGCTCTCCATTCAATAACGCCTAGTGAGGCGTTAGACTGCCACACCCCATCATCCCCCAGCAGAGTAACTACCCATCATGGAATGGCTGACCAGCCCGGAAATCTGGATCGCGTTTTTCACCCTGACCGCGCTGGAGATCGTCCTCGGCATCGACAACATCATCATGATCGCCATCCTTGTCGGTCGGGTGCCCAAGGCCATGCAAGCCAAGACCCGCTTCTTCGGCCTGGCCCTGGCGATGGTCACGCGGATCATGCTGCTGCTCTCCATCACCTGGGTGATGCGCCTGACCAACGACCTGTTCAACGTCTTCGGCCAAGGTATTTCCGGGCGCGACCTGATTCTGTTTTTCGGCGGCCTGTTCCTGCTGTGGAAAAGCAGCATGGAGATCTACCACGGCCTAGAAGGTGAAGACGAGACCGCCGACGAGCCCAAAAGCATGGCCGGCGGCTTCCTCGGCACCATTGTGCAGATCGCCATCATCGACATCGTGTTCTCCCTCGACTCAGTGATCACCGCGGTCGGCATGGTCTCCAACGTGCCAGTGATGGTCGCAGCCATCATCGTCGCCGTGCTGGTGATGATGCTCGCTGCCGGCACCATCAGCGACTTTATCGACAAGCATCCGTCACTGAAGATGCTCGCCCTGTCGTTCCTCACCGTGGTCGGTACCGTATTGATCGCAGAGGCCTTCGACGTGCACGTGCCAAAGGGCTATGTGTACTTCGCCATGGCCTTCTCCCTGGGCGTGGAAGCCATCAACATCCGCATGCGCACGGCGCGAGCCAAGAAGCTGGCGCAGCCCGAGCCGGTCAAACTGCGCAAGGATATTCCGGGCGAATAAAGCGCCGGTTAAGCGATACAAAACGGGGCCTCAGCAGGCCCCGTTTTAGTTTTTGATCACTTCAAGTCAGGCCATCAAAACAAGCCCAGCTGACTTGGCTGATGGCTGCTGGGTGTCGCTAATAACGGCGTATTCGCCACGCCATCCTCGACCGCCAGCGCCAGGCGCAAGGCTAACCCCGCCGCACGCTCGGCTTTGGTGTTAACCGCCTCGCTGATACGCGGCGCCAGGGCCCAGATCTCGACCTTGTTCTTGGCGCGGGTGATGCCGGTGTAGAACAGACTGCGACTGAGCAACGGGCTGGGTTGCTCGGGCAGCACCAGCAGCACTTCACTGAACTCCGAACCCTGGCTCTTGTGCACGGTCATCGCCAACGCGGTTTCGTGGCTGGGCAGGCGTGCGGTGGTGAAGGTGCGGAAACCCTCTTCGCTCTCGAACAGCACGCGCAAGCCCAGGTCGGTCATCAGGCAGATGCCGATATCGCCGTTGAACAGGCCCAGGGCGTAGTCGTTGCTTTGCACCATCACCGCCCGCCCGGCGTACCAGCGCTCGCGCTCGGCCAGTTTGAAACGGCGCTTGTAGCGTGCCTCCAACGCCTCGTTGAGACCGGCCACGCCGAACGCGCCTTCGCGCTGGGCGGTGAGTACGCGGAACTGGTTGAAGGCGGCAAAGGCCGCCGCTGGCTCACCAGCCCGCGCGGCCTGCAGATAGCCTTCGTAACCCTGTTCAATCCGCGTCAGCAACGCCGCCGGGGTCGGTACGGACTGCCAGTGCAGGTTACTGCGCCCTTCCTGCAACAGGCTCAAGGTGCCGCGCGCATCGCCGCCGTTGATCCGCCGTGCCAGCTCGCCGATGCCGCTGTCCCCGGCAAACCGGTGGCTGTGGGTGAGCAGTACCACGGCATCACCAAGCATGGATGTCGGCGCCTCCACCGGCACGCTCTGCCCGGTCAGGCGCTGCACGTCGGCCGCCGCGCTGGCGTTGAAACCCCGGCCATCGCACAGCTCGGCGAACACCGCGCCGGCTTCCACGGCGCACAGTTGGTCCTTGTCGCCGAGCAGAATCAGGCGGCCGTTGGCGGGCAGGGCGTCGAGCAGTTTGGCCATCATCGCCAGGTCGACCATCGAGGCTTCATCGACCACCAGCACGTCCAGGGCCAGCGGATTGGCCGCCGTGTGGCGTACCTGCGGGCGATCACCACGGCTTCCGAGCAGGCGGTGCAGGGTGCGCGCCTGTTCCGGCAGCGCCGCCTTGATCGCCTCGCTGACCGGCAGGCTGGCCTTGGCGTTGCGGATTGCCTCGGCCATCCGCGCCGCGGCCTTGCCGGTGGGCGCGGCCAGACCGATGGCAAGACGTTCGCCGCCGGGCTGTTCCAACAATGCCGCCAGCAGGCGCACCACGGTGGTGGTCTTGCCGGTGCCGGGGCCGCCGGAAATCACCGCCACCCGCTTGCGCACCGCCTGGGCGGCCGCCAGGCGCTGCCAGTCCGGTTGTTGAGTGTTATTGGCAAACAGACGCTGCAAGCTGTCGCTCAGTTGCGCTTCATCCACCGCCGGCTGATCGGCCGCCCGACTAAGCAACTGCACCGCCAGCTGGGCCTCGTAAGCCTGATAGCGCGCCAGGTACAAGCGCTCGCCGTCGAGAATCAGCGGGGTAAAGTCGCCCGGCGCACCAACCAACGCGGACGCGCTCAGCTGCCCGCGCCAGTCCGTCAGCGCCGGTAGTACATAACCCTCGCCCCACGGCCGCTGTCCGGCCCAGCGCGCCAGCGGCAGACAGACATCGCCATTGCCGAGCACCTGGCAGCATAGCGCGGCGGCGGCCAGGACCGCTTCATCCGCACTCGGGTCGAGGCGTTGCAGGCTGGCCAGCAGGGCGCGTTCCAGTGGCCCGAGGGGCAGATCGCTAACGCTCATTGATTCGACTCCCGGTCACTGCGAGCGCCGCCAAGTTGATGGGTATCGCTGCGCTCAACCCATCCTACGGACTCAGACCGCGTAGCCCGGATGCAATCCGGGGATGACAGCGGCTGATAGAGCTCCCGGATTGCATCCGGGCTACGCGTGACAGCCATCAGTGGCCCCCTTCGAACAGCTGATCCAGCGCATCCAGCAAGGCATCGCTGGGGCGAGCGAAGTACACGCCGGCCTCCGGCATGCCGCGCAGGAACAGGTAATAGGCGCCGCCCAGCTGTGCATTACTGAAGTCAGCCAAGCGCTGGCGCAGGAAACGCCGCAGCGCCACCAGGTAGATCAGGTATTGCAGGTAGTAATGCTCGCCGGCGAGCGCTTGCAGCAGGCGCTCGCCGCCGTAGTAGCTGGCGTCCGGGCCGAGCCAGTTGGATTTGTAGTCGAGGATGTACCAACGGCCGTCGTGTTCGAAGGTCAGGTCGATAAAACCCTTGAGAAAGCCCTTCAAACTGTCGAACTCCAACCGGCTGGCGGCCTCGCGCAACGGCTCGGCCAGGTCGTGGGCCGGATCGCTGAGGATCTGGCGCAGGCGCTGCACCTGCAGGTCGCCGACCGGGAAGGTAAAGCCCAGCTCGGGCAAACGCCGCGCCGGCTTCAGGCTGGCCAGACTGAGGCCCTGGCCATCCAGATCGCTGTCCAGCACCAACTGCAACTGCGCCAGCGCCACCGCGCCCCAGGTCTCGGCATCGATACCGTGGCCGCTCAGGGCCGGCGCCACCAGATCCGTCAGCGCGCCTTTACCTCGCGCCCAATCTTCGAGAATCGCGTGCAAGCAAGTACCGGCCCGCGCACCACGGGGGAAGGCGTAGAAGCCGCTGCCCGGCTCGCTGGCATCCGGCATGACCAGGCCATCACGATCCGGCGCTTCCATATGCATGCCCGCGGCTAATCCAGAGAAGCTGCCAACCCGCCAGGCGCTGTAAAGGCTGCGCTTGAGCTGACCCAGTTGCGCGGGCGGCGCGGCGCGGCGTTCACCGGCGGCGCTGGCTTCAGTTTCACGCAGGGCCTGCACGGCCATACGGCCCTGACTGGCGGCGCTCAGCTGGTCGATTTCCGCCCGCAAGTCGCTGGGGCTGAGTTGTTGAAAGTGCTCGGCGAGTTCCACCAAGGCGTCAGCGCCCGACAGCTGACGACCGTGCAGCAGCCAGGCCAGGGCGCTGCTGTGCAGGCCGCTGTCGCTCATGCTGCCGTCCTTTTTCGGCTTGCAGTCCACTGGCCCCCAGTGCAGCCACAAGCGGTCGCGGGCACGGGTTAGAGCCACATAGGTCAGGCGCAGTTTCTCGGCGAAGCGCTCATGGCGGGCGCGCTCGCGGTGCACGTCGAACTGCTCGCCGCCCAGATCCAACAACGGTGTGCCGTCGTCGGCGTGGCAGGTGATGTCTTCATGTTGGCGCAGCAAAGCGCCGTCCCACAGATAAGGGCAGAACACCAACGGGTACTCCAGGCCCTTGGAGGTGTGGATGGTGACGATCTGCACCCGCTCGGCATCGCTTTCCAGGCGCAGCAGGGCGTCTTCGCCATGGGCCTCGGCGCTACGCTGGGCGTTGAACCAGCTGAGCAATTGCTCCAGGCCCGCGCGTTGCAGGCTCTCGGTTTGCAGCAGCTCGGCCAGGTGCAGCAGATTGGTAAGCCGCCGCTCGCCATCCACCAGCGCCAGCAAGCGCGGCGCCACCTGTTGCTCGTCCAGCCAGGCACGGAAGGCGCGCATAAAGCCCTGCTGCTGCCAGAGCTGGTGATAGCGCTCGGCGGCCTCGCGCTCCTCATCCCAGGCGCGGGCGTCTTCCTGGCAGGCAGCCAGATCGGCTGCGCTACGCCCGAGCAAACGACTGGCCAGGGCATAGCGCAAGGCGCCTTCGCGGCCAGGCTCAGCATAGGCAGCCAGCACCGCGGCCAGCTCACCGGCCTCTTCGCTGTGCCAGACGTTTTCCTTGCCGCGACGCACGCTGGGTACGCCGCGCGCGGCCAGTTCGGCGGCCACGTCACTGGCTTGCCGATGGCTGGCGACCAGCACGGCAATATCACCGCCTTTGAGCGGCGTGCGTTCACCGCTGGCGTCGAAATACGCCTCGCCCGCTGCACTGGCGGCCAGCAAGGCGGCGATGCGTCGGGCTGTATCGCGGGCCACCAAGGTGCCGGCCGCGCCTTTGCCGAGATAGTCATCATCCAGCCAGACCAGACTCAACGGCGCGTCCGCTTCACCCTCGACGACCGGCAACACCAGTTGCGCGCGAATCTTGTCGCTGGCGCCGACTGGCGGGTAGCTCAGTCCCGGCTCAGCGAATGGCATCGGCCGGTCGAACAGCTGATTAAGGGCGGCGATCAGCTCCGGCGTGGAGCGGTGGTTGGTGGCCAGGCTGTACTGCCGGGCCGCCTCGTCGCGAGCCTTGAGGTAGGTGGCCAGATCGGCGCCGCGAAACGCATAGATGGCCTGTTTGGGGTCGCCAACAAAACACAGGTCACCCCACTGGCTACTGCGCGCCTCGCTGGCGGCGTCAGTTCCTCGCTCAGGGCTCGCCGTACAGCCAGTACTGTCTCCCCCTTCGCTCGGAGCCTTCCTTGCCAGCAAGTCGCTCGCTACGCCAGGACCTGAATAGATGCGATGAAACACCTGGTACTGCACCGGGTCGGTGTCTTGGAATTCGTCGATCAGCGCCACCGGGTACTGCGCGCGCAGGGTGCCGGCCAGGTGCTCGCCGCCCTCGCCGTACAGGCCCTGTTGCAGCTGGTTGAGCAGGTCGTCGAAGGCCAGCAGGCGTTGCGCCGCCTTGCGTTGCGGCAGCTGCTCATTGAGCTGGCCAATCAGGCGTACCTGCAGGTCGATCAGCCGTTGTTCGGCCTCAGGCTGCGCCGCCGCCAGGGCGTCACAGAGGTCCTGTAACGCTGCTGCCAATGGACTCTCGGGCACGCTGGCACCCTTCTTGCTGGCCTTGAGCAAGCCTTCACGGGACAGACGCTGGTGCGCCTCGGTCTTGCTGAACAGCGCCGCGGCGTCGCTGAAATAACCGTCCAGCTCCAGCTGCCAAACGCCCAGTTTGGCGACGTTGCACATATTACTTTTGAAGCCGTCGCAGGCCTTGAGCTGCGCCAGCCAGGCGGCGCTCTCGATCTGCCAGCTGTCGCGCGCGCGCTGCCAGGCACTGCGCAGGCCACGCATTTCGCTGCTGGCCCCCGGCTGCGGCTCGATGCGCAAGTAAGGTTTGCCCAAGTGATTGCGCAACTGCTGGCGCAGGCTCTGCGGGGTGACTTTCTGCTGCACCAGAAACGCCGCCCACTCCGGCTCGGCCGCCGCCAGCTCATGGCGCCAGAGGTCGGCAAGCAGGGCGTCGAGCAGTTCGCGGTCGTCGTGGGTCAGCTCGTTATCGAAATCGCCACCGGCCTCGAACGCCGCATCCTGCAAGGCGCGCTGGCAGAAGCCGTGGATGGTGAAGATCGCCGCTTCATCGAAGCCATGCACCGCCAGCAGCAGGCGCCGGTGGCTGGCGGCATCCGGGTACTGGGCGTGCAGACGGTTAAGCAAGTCGTCCGCGCCCGGGCCTTGCTCGTACACCGCCAACAACTCGGCCAGGCGCTTGCGGATGCGCTCGCGCAGCTCGGCGGTGGCGGCGGTGGTGAAGGTCACCACCAGAATCTGGCTGACGTTGAGCTGCTTCTCCAGCAGCAGACGCGCGTACAGCGCGGTCAGGGTCCAGGTTTTGCCGGTGCCGGCGCTGGCTTCGATCAGCGAGCGGCCAGTGAAAGAGTCCGTAAGTAAATCCAGGGCGGCGCTGTTCATGCCTCGTCCTCTGCTTGGTCTTGCAAGGCATCCAGGGCCGGGCCGTAGAGCTGTTCGGCCAGGGCTTCGAAGCGCTCGTCGAGCACCTCACGGTCGCGGAAGGCCAGGGCGTTCCAGGGGTCGTCGCCTTCACCACTCATGTGCTCGTTGCCTTGCCACATCAGCGCGGCTTCGCCGCGCGCGGCGTCGATCGGTTCCTTGCGCCCAGGGTTGCGCCATTTTTTGGCAAAACCAACGCTGCATTTGGCCAATAGCGGCAGCGGCTCACACAGCGCACGTTGGTAAGCCTCCAGCCAAGGCTGCAGCAGCTCCAAGGGGTTGGCCAGCGGGCCCAGGCGCCACTCGCTTTTTGGCGACAGCAGTCGACTGTCGCGGCGGATGCCGGGAGTCGCCGCGCAGTTGAGCAGCAGGTGGCGCAGCCAGAACGGCGCCAACTCCCAAGCGCCCAGATCACGCAGGCGGTAGTCGAACAGGCCCTCGTCGGTAACGCCCTCCAGCCAGCCGTGGATGCGCACGCCCGCCAGGTTGATATCCACCAGCAGCGGCTGCGCGGCCTCGGCCGGGCGCTCGTCGAACAGGGTGGGGGCGAAGGCGCGAATCGGCCCGCGGATTTGCCCCCAGTAAGCCTGGCCCAACTCACCCACCGGCAACCAACCGGAGGCGGCGGCGACGGCACGCTCCTGGGGCTCCGTCCAGTTCTGCTCGATGGCCTGCAACGCCAGCTGGCGCAGGCCGTGCTGGCTGGTCCATTCGACGCTGAAGGGTTCGTCACCGGCCAGCACTTCGGTGCCTTGCGCCAGGTGCAGACCGAGGCGCTGTTCCAGCAGGTAGCGCGCCGGGTGCTTGAAGCAATGCAGCAGCTGGCTCGGCTCGATGGTCAGCCAGTCCGCATCGGGGGCAGCCAGGCGACTGGCAAAAGCGGGCGCCGGCACTACCGGCTCGCTCAGGCGCTGCGCAGCGCGGAACCAGGGCGCGGCGAAACCGGCATGGGCGGCACTGGCGAAGTTGCCGGGGGCGAAAGGTTGCAGCGGGTGTTGATGGGTAATACGCGCGCTGGCTTTTTGCTCTTGTAGGAGCGGCCTTGGCCGCGATGTTTCGGCGGCGCCGGGTTCGCGGTCAAGACCGCTCCCACAGGTCGGCAGGAGTGGTTCCCGATCGTTTGCTGCAGTTCCTACATCCCTATAGCTCGCTGTCAGGTCGACCACATCCAGCAGTTCACTGATCAGCACCGAAGGCGGCAATACCGCATTGCTGCGCGGGTCGCGGCCGACGTAGCTGAGGTACAGGCCCTGGCGCGCCGAGAGCAGGGTTTCCAGCAGCAGGTAGCGGTCATCCAGACGGCGGGCGCGGTCGCCGTGCCGCGGTTTCTGCCCGATCAAATCGAAGCCGGCCGCCGGCGTGCGGCGTGGCAGGGCGCCGTCGTCCAAACCGAGCAGGCAGACCAGGGCAAACGGCAGGCTGCGCATCGGCACCATGGTGCAGAAGGTCACCGCGCCGGTAAGAAAGCCCGAGGCGCCGCTGCCTTGCTCCAGCGCGGCGGTCAGTTGCTGGCGGATCAGCGCCAGCTCCAGCGGCCGCTCGATACCCGCCGCCAGGGCCTGTTCGCGCAGGGCGGCGCAGGCCTTGCTGAGCAGCAACAGGGTGTCGCCGGCTTCGCGCTCATCAAATAACTCGTCGATCAGGCCCTGCAGCGTGTCGGCCCAATCACTCAGGCTGCGCTGCCGTTGCAGCGTCTGCGCCAGCGCCGCCAGGCGTTCGACAAAGGCCACCAGGCGGCCGAGCAGCTGGGCGCGGGCGCCTTCCAGGGCATCCAGCGGCCAGCTGTCACCGAGCAACGGCGCGTGTCCGGCGGCCAGTTGCGGCGGTGCGGCAAAGCCCAGCAGTAGGCGATCCAGGCCCTGGCGCCAGGTGAAGGCGGCATCGACCGGCAAGCCGAGTTGCTGGCGGTGCTCGCCATCACGGCCCCAACGCACCCCTGCCGTGCTCAGCCAGTCGCGCAGCAGCGGCAGGTCGTCGGCGTCGATGCCGGCCTTGGCCGCCAGGGCTGGTTGCTCCAGCCAGGTCAGCACTTCTTCGGCGGTAAAGCGGCTGTCGGGCAGCGCTAGCAGGCTGAGAAAGGTTTCGATCAGCGGGGTTTCCGCGCGCAGGCTGCGGTCGGCCAGGCTGAACGGGATGCGTGGCACACCTTCGCGGGGGGCAAATACGGCTTCGATATAGGGCGCGTAACGTTCGATGTCCGGGGTCAGCACCACCACCTGATCGGGTGTCAGTTGTGGGTTGGCGGCGAAGCGCGCGAGCAGCTGGTCATGGAGGATTTCCACCTCGCGCAGCGGCGAGTGGGCGCAGTGCACTTCCAGCGAGCGGTCGTCGGCACGCAACTGCAAACGCTCCTCGGGCTGGCGGGTGCGCAGGCGCAGGATGTCGTTTTGCAGGGCCTGCAGCAGGCTGCTGTCGTGCAGGTCGGCGTCCTCGGAATACAGGCCGGTCTCCTGACCGCCTTCGCCGGACGCCAGGCTGAACAGGCTGTCGAAAAAGTCCCGACCCTGCTTGCCCAAACTCGCCAGCAAAGGATTGCCTACATCCAGGTACCACTCATCCGGGCTCAGCTCCGGACGCTTGGCCAGCTCGCGGATATCACGAATCTCGCCCCAGGCCTCGCGACACGGATTGAGGGCAAACAGGATGACTTCACAGTGCTGGCTCAGGCCTTCGAGCACGCGCAGGTGATGGGGCGGCAGGCTGCTGATGCCGAACACCACGACGCGCTCGGGTAGCCCGACGATGGGCGTGGAGTCCTGCAAGCGCTGCAACAGTTCATCGAGCAGGCGCGCGCGGTGCGGGTGGCCGTCCTTGGTCAGCTCGCGCCAGAGCAGCGCCTGCCAGCCTTCGTCCGGGCCCAGATCGAGCAGCTCATTGCGCTCCCAGGCCGCCAGCCAGTCGTCGCGGTACAGCAGGTATTGGTCGAACACGTCGGCAATCTTCACCGCCAGGGACAGCCGCCGACGCTCATCACCGCCCGCCAGGTAATGGGCCAGGCGCGGCGCCTGGGCGCAGTGCTCGGGCTCACACAGCCAGTCGTACAGGCGCCAGGTCAGGCTGCTGGGGCTGAAGGCCGACTGTTCAGGTAACTGACCGAGCACCAGACGCGACACATCCCAGACGAACTTGGCCGGCAACTGCACCTCAAGCTGCATAGCGATCCCGGTGCTGCGCGCCAGTTGCAAGGTCAGCCAGCGGCCCATGCCCTGACTCGGCACCACCACCAAGGCCGGCGCCAAAGGCTCACTCAGCGGCTGAGCCAGCAGCGTGCAAGCCAGCTCACCAAGGGTTTCCAGATCGGGGGCATGAAAGAGGCTGAGCATGGGGCGGTGGAGTCCGTTCGAAGGCGGGAAAAACAGCAACTCTGTTGCGCCGGATCATAACGCGAAGCCAGTAGCCGACTACGGTTAAAGGCTAAACGCGGCATGCGACGGGCAGTGTCGCGCGCGACATTCTACGCAACCTTCCACGCAATCACGGAGCTAGCATGGACAACCAGCCAACCGCGGCCGCAGGGCCAGATGTTTACCCCTATCTGCAAAAGCTCTACAGCCTCGGCGGCTCGGACATGTTCTTCAGCGTCGGCACCCAACCGCAGCTCAAGGTCGAAGGCCTGACCCACCCGGTCGGCAGCGAGGTCATGAAGCCCGGCGCGGTGCAGCACATGGCCTACCAACTGATGACGCAAAAGCAGATTGCCGAGTTCGAGCGCGACCTGGAAATGAATCTGGCCGTCAGCGTCGGTGGCTCGGGGCGCTTCCGTATCAACGTCTATTACCAGCGCGGCGAAGTGTCGATGGTGGCGCGCCTGATCAAGAACGAAATCCCACCGATCAGCGCCTTGGGGCTGCCAATCCAGCTGGAGAAGCTGGCCATGCTCGATCGTGGCCTGATTCTGGTCATCGGTGCCGCGGGTTCGGGCAAGTCGACCACGCTGGCGTCGATGCTCGATCACCGCAACAGCAACAAGGACGGCCACATTCTCTGCATCGAGGACCCGATCGAGTTCCTGCATAAGCACAAGCGCTCGGTGATCGACCAGCGCGAGGTCGGCCTCGATACCCACAGCTTCGGCGACGCCCTGCGCAACGTCCTGCGCGAGGCGCCGGACGTAATCATGCTCGGCGAGATCCGTGACCTCGACAGCATGCAGCACGCCCTGCACTACGCGGAAACCGGCCACCTGTGCCTGGCCACCCTGCACGCCACCAGCACCACCCATGCCCTGGAACGCATCGTCCGATTCTTCCCGGAGGAGGCGCGCCGGCAGATTCTCGCCGACCTGGCGCAGAACCTGATTGCCTTGATTGGCCAGCGCCTGGTGCCCGGTGTCGAGCAGAAACGCGCGGTGGCGGTAGAGCTGCTGCTGGCCTCGGCGCATATCCGCGACCTGATCCAGCGTGACCTGCTGGACGACCTGCGCGAAGCCGTCGGGCGCGCCACCGAGCAAGGCATGCAGACCTTCGACCAGCACCTGCTGGCGCTGTATGAGAGCGGCCGGATCAGCGTCGAGGAAGCCATCCGCCATGCCGACTCGCGCACCGACCTGACCCTAAAGATTCGCCTCGGCCATGGCGTCGGCACGATCAATAGCGACCTGAATATGCTGCGCGATAGCTAGTGGCGTGTTTCACGCTGCTTGAAGCATAAGGACAGTGCTAATAAGGGTTTCGTGGCGATTATAAGTGTCATCAACAGCGCACCGCGTCAGTCGCTCAGCTCCGCCACCGAGTCGCCCGGATTCGCGGCCAAGGCCGCTCCCACAGGGTTTGCGTCAGGCGCGATCTTTGTGGGAGCGGTCTCGACCGCGAACGGCGTAGGCCGCGATTTCGTGGCGACTATAAGTTCCATCAACAATGCATCGCTGCACCAGGCGCCGCCGCGCTTTCCCTGGCGGCCCGGCTTGGGCATCATCGGCCCATGCACACACCTTCCGTCGATCCCCGTCATGCCTCCGTCAGCGCCAGCCTGACCCAGGCCGTTCTGCACGCGGCCAGCCGTCTCGGTCTGGCCCGCGATGGGCTGCTGGCTACCAGCGGCCTGGACGCCAGCCAACTCGACAACCCCGATGCCCGCGTGCCGCTACTCGCGCAGCAACAACTGTGGGCGGCGATTGAGCAACAACTGGGTAGCGTCGAAGCCGGCCTGCTGATCGGCGCGGCCCTGGCGCCGGGGCAATTCAGCGTGCTCGGCTACCTGCTGCAAAGCAGCCCGACTCTGAGCGCAGCGCTGCAAGCAGTGCAGCGTTATCAACGCCTGGCCGGCGAGGGCGGGGAGTTCAGCCTGCACGCAGAGGGCGAATGCCTGTGGCTGGTGTACCGCGCCGTGCAACCCGAGCAGGCTGCCACCCGCACCCGCGTGCTGGCGCTGATGGTCTTCTGGCAAAGCCTAATGACGCCGCTGCTGGCGGACTTCCACCTGCTCGGCGCGCGCTTTATGCACGCCGCGCCGGACAACCTCGACCGCTACACCGAGGTGTTCAACTGCCCGCTGCACTTCGCCGCCAGTGATTACGCCATCGGCCTGCCGCACGCCTTGCTGGAACAGCCGCTGGCCCAGGCCAACCTGCCGTTGCAGAAGCTCCTGCGTGAACATGCCGAAGCCCTGTTGGCGCGGCTGCCCAGCGAGAGCCTAAGTGCCCGCGTAGTGAGTTTGCTAAGCGCCCAGCTCAGTCAGGGCGAGCCGGATCGCAGCCAGCTGGCCCAAACCCTCCACCTCAGTGAACGCACCCTGCAACGACGCCTGGCCGACGAGGGCAGTAGCTATCAGCAGTTGCTCAACGATACCCGCCGGCAACTGGCCGAACGCTACCTGCGCGATGGTCAGCTAGCCGCTACGGAAATTGCGCTGCTGCTCGGCTACTCGGAGCCCAGCGTGTTTTTTCGCGCCTTCCGTCAGTGGACGGGGCTGACCCCCGGCGAATACCGCGCCCGTCAGCAGACCCAGGAGTAACCCGCAACCACCATCACGTCTCGATTGTGGTGCTATCGGGTGCGACCGGTTTGGCCGCCTCGGGTGCATCCTCGGGCGCCGGCTCATTGCTCGCCGGCGGTGGCTGGCCAATCCAGGTTTCAGCAGATTGTTGCGCCTGGTCGACCTTTTCGTTGAGCGTGTCCACCGACTCCTTGAGGGTTTCCTGGACCATTTGTTTGGCGCTTTGTTCGGCCTTGGCGGCCAGCTCGCGGCCGGCTTGCTCGGCCATGTCGCAGCCACTCAAGCCCACGGCCAGGGCCGTACATACGGCCGATACAGACAGCAATTGCGTTAGTTTCATCGGTGTTCTCCACATTCGGGTGATTGCGGCGCCGCTCAGCTGAGCCGCACCGCACGCTCGTTATTTGGCTGCCTGTTCATCCTGCAGCGGGCCTTGATTACGCGTCTTGTACAGCGACAGCAGTACGCCACCGATCAACAGACCCAAGGTCACGCTCAGGGAAATCACGGGCGGGATCTTGCCGATGATGCCGACCAGGAAAATCTTCGCGCCGATAAACACCAGCACCAGGGCCAGGGCGTACTTCAGGTAGGCGAAGCGGTGAATCATCGCCGCCAGGGCGAAGTACAGAGCGCGCAGGCCGAGGATGGCGAAGATGTTCGAGGTGTAGACGATGAACGGGTCCTGGGTGATGGCGAAGATCGCCGGCACGCTATCGATGGCGAAGACCAGGTCGGCGCACTCGATGAGGATCAGGGCCAGGAACAGCGGCGTCACCCACAGCACGTTCTTGCCTGAGGCATCCGGTTGGCGCACGAAGAAGCGCTGCTCATGCAGGCGATCAGTCACACGTAGATGACCGCGTAGCCATTTGACCAGGAAGTTGTCTTCCAGATTCGGATGCTCATCCAGTTTGGAGAACAGCATCTTCACCCCGGTGAGGGCGAGGAACGCGCCAAACACGTAGAGTATCCAGCTGAACTCGTGGATCAGCGCAGCACCCAGGCCAATCATGATAGCGCGCAGCACCAGCACGCCCATGATTCCCCAGAACAGCACCTTGTGCTGGTACTGACGTGGGATGGCCAGGAAGCTGAAGATCATCGCCATGAGGAACACGTTGTCCATCGACAGCGATTTTTCGATCAGAAAGCCGGTGTAGAAGTCCATGCCGGCGTCACCGCCTTTCTGCATCCACACCCACAGGCCGAACAACAAGCCGGCGCTGATATAGCCGGCTGACAGCCAGAGACTTTCTTTGACGCCGATTTCGTGATTATCGCGATGCAAGACGCCGAGGTCGAAGCTCAGCAAGGCAACAACTACGCTGATGAACACCAGCCATAGCCAAACAGCGGTGCCGAGAAACTCGGCCATAAAAAACGGTTGTAGAGCTTCCATGAGCCCCTCCTAAGTCGAAGTTGTACAAACTGTAACTCCGACATGGCGGCGCTAGCCGTCAGAGGGGCCCGGTGTTACGGGCTGCACTCTATTAATTCCGAGTAAACCGCTCAAGCATTGAGGTTTTGCAAAGTATTGCCGACCTCAGGCGTATGCCCGCAAGCGGGCCAGGCGCCAGCCGGCCAGGCCGAAAAGTAAGGTCAGCCCGACACCACAGAACAGCAGGCCCTGGCTGGCGGGCAGCACCTCTAGCAACAGACCCGCGCCCAGGCCGCCGGCCGCCGGGACCACCTGGCTGGTGACGGTGTAGATGCTCAGCAGCCGGCCGCGCAGCTGCGGCTGACTTTCATGCTGCAGCAAGGCGACGATCAGGCTGACCGCGATGCCAGCGCCGATGCCGTTGAGGCCCAGGCATAACAGGGCCAGCCCCAAGCTGTTGGTTTGCCCCAACAGGCCGAGGGCGATGCCACTGCCGAGGGCGGCGACCAGCACGCAGCGGCCCTGGCCAAAGCGTCGTGCCAGCCACAACGACACCGCGCCACCGAGCAACAACGCCAGCGCCAGGGTGCCGAGAAACAGGCCACGGGCCAGCTCGCTCAGCTGCAGGGTTTGCTGGGCGAAGCGCGGCAGCATCACCTGAATCGGCCCCATGGCCAGGTAGATCAACACCGCCGCCAGCAACGCCTGGGCCAGCAAGGGCGTGGCACGCACATAGGCAAAGCCTTGCTGCACACGCTCAAGCACATGTCCGGCGCCGCCCAGACCAGGCACCCGCAAGCCCACCAGCAAACCCGCCGACAGGCCAAACAACAATAAGCCGCTGCCATGCACCGCCGGCCAGCCGCCGAGGTTACGCGCCAGCGCCAGCAGCAGCGGTGCCAGGCCGAAACCAAGCATTACCAGCAGGTTGAACAGCACCGCCAGCTTGGCCTGGCGCTCACCAGCCAGACGCCCAAGCAGCGCCATACGCGCGGGTGCCAGCAACGCCCAACCGACCCCGGCGCAGGTGGCCCCCAACAGGTACAGCGGCACCCCGAAAGCCAGGTTGCGGCTGGCCGCCGCCAGCAGCAACAAGGCCAGCAAAAAGGCGCCGTGGGCGAACTGGGCGATGCGCTGCGGCGAGTGCTGATCACACCAGGCACCGGCCGGCCAGCCGAGCAACAACGGCACCCCGAAGCACAGGGCAAAGCCGGCGCCGGCGAGGGCATCCATGCCCCAGACATCCTGGGCAAAGAGGATCACCGCATAGTTGGTCAGATGGCCGCCAAGAAAACCGGCCAGGCAAGCGGCGAAGAAACGGATCAGGTCCAGCCGGCTGTAGGTAGAGGGGGCCAAAGAATAACTCCGGAGCAATGCCAAAGGCTCTGCCAAGGTGATGAGTGAAAGAGGCGATTGAGCTGTTGTAGGAGCGAATTTATCCGCGATGCCGTTTGCCTTGAACCTATCGCGGCTGAAGCCGCTCCTACGACGGGACGCTGATCGCGAGTAGGGTGGGTTAGCCGCGCAGCGGCGTAACCCACCATGGATGCCGGCAGGCATCCCAGGCCACGGTGCGTTTGGCTCAGTCGCCCGGCGTCAGTTGGATCAGGGTCGGCTGGCCGTCCTCGATCTGCCAGCTGGGGAAGGCGCCGTTGCTGGTGAACACGCTGCCGTCGCTGGCGATCTCGATGTCGCGGGTGAAGGTCACCTTGCGCGGCATGGGGAAGGTGCGCCATTGGCCGCTGGCGATATCCAGACGCATCAGGCTGTCCGACGCGGTGCCGGTGACCCACACCTGCTGGCGGGCACGGTCGACGTTCAGCGAGTAGGGCGTTTCCGCGCCGTTCAGCGCTGACGGCAGCGGGTAGTCGCTGAAGCTGCCGTCGGCCGGGCGGTAGCGGACGATCTTGGCCTCCGGGAAGGCCGCGATCCACACATCGCCCATGGCATCGGCACGCAGTCGGCGCGGGCCCTGGAACGGCGTGTCGATGACCTGCACGCTGTCAGTCTTCGGGTCGATCACGCCAATCGAGTCGGCATGCAGGCGGGCAAACCACACCCGGCCGTCCGGCGCCACGTCGATGCCATAAGGTAGCGGCATGCCGGTGACGCGCTGATCCACCGGCAGCCAGTGCATGGGCAGGCCCCAGTTCATCAGCTTGCGCACCACGCCGTTAAGCGCCAGGCCCACTTCCTCTTTGGTGCTGCGCGCTGGCAGGCCGTAGGTGCGGAAGGTCTTGCTGGTGCGGTCGAAGCGGCCGACCTGATTGGACAGCGCCAGGGTGAACCAGACGTTGTCGTCGGCATCGATGCGCACCGTGTGCGGGTACAGGCCATCGTCGAAATAATGGGTGGTGAAGGCCTTGCTCACCGGGTCGAACTCGAACAGGCGCTGTTGCAACGACGGGGTGATGAAGATGTGGCCGTCCTTCGGCGACTCGGCGAAGGAGTGGATGCCGGCGGTGGTTTCCAGCTTCGGATAGGTCTTCAGGCGGCCGCTGAACAACCCGCCGATCTCGTCACCCTCATCAACCGGGGTCTTGTAGACAACGGTCTGGCCGCTCTTCGGGTCGATTTCCCACAGACGGTCCTGAAGGTTATCGCCAACGTAGACCTTGCCGTTGCTGTGCAGCAGCAGGTCATGCATCTGCGAAAAGGGGTCACCAATCGGCCACTCGCGCACCTGGGCGTCGGCCAGTTGGCGCTCCCAGGGCTTGGCACGCAGGACTTTCTCCGGGTGCTGACGCAGGTCGGTGTAGCCCTTTTGGAACACCTCGATGAGTTTCGGCTGGTGCTCGCTGGACGGCCGCGCGCCGTAGCCGATCATGCGTTCCATGACCTGCTGCCATTCCTCCTCGCTGCGCTCGCGGCGCATAAAGAAACTGCCCTGCTGGTGGCAGAAGCTGCACTGCTCCATGGCGGTTTTCTTCAGCGCTTGGTCACCGCCAAAATCCAGGGCGGCGAACCAGGCGTTGGCCGGCTGCTGGGCGGCGAGGGCGGCGGGATCGGTCTCGGCCTTGAGGCGCAGCTCCAGGGTGGCATCGGCGCTGACGCCGGTCTGGGTCAGGTCCTGATAACCCGGCACCCGCACGCGCAGATTGAGCGGCACGGCTTCTGGATAATCGACCTGCACGCGGCCGTCGGCACCGGCGAAAGCGGTGATCTCCGGGCTGATGCGCTGCTGGGTACGCTCGGCCGGGTAGCCGTTGTCGTCACCGGCGGCGCGCAGCGGCCGTTCGGCCTTGAGGGTGAGCATGGCCAGCGGCAGTGGCGCGCCGGCGGCATCGCGAATGCTTACCTGCAGTGCCTGGGCGGGCAGGGCCAGGGCCGTAAGGGCGAGGGCAACAACGGCATTACGCATGACTAACTCCCTGGGCATCGAGAAAGGCAATAAAGGCTTCGCGGCTGGTGTAGCGCGGGGTGTAGCCGAACTCTTCCTTCAACCGGCGGTTGGCCAACACCGGGCGGTAACGTAGAAAATCCACCTGCTCGGGGCCGTACTGCGACAGGCGCAGCGGTTTGAGCACACGCAGCACGCCCTGGATCAAGCCGGCCGGCAGCGGCCGGTAGGGCTTGCGCAGGATCTGCGCGATCTCACGCAGGCTCAGGGCGCCATCGCCAGCCAGGTTGAAGATGCCGCTGGCGCCTTTCTCCAGGCCCTTGCGGATGATGCTCACCACGTCCTGATCCCAGATAAACACGAAGCGGCTGTCGCTGCCCTGGATGCCCAGCACTGCGCGCTTCTTGAACATGTCGGTGATCTGGTTGTTAACCCGTTTACCGAGGATGGTGCCCGGCCGCAGGATCAGCTGACGCAGCTGTGGATAGGCGATGCGCGCCTGCACCAGCAGCTCTTCGACCTCGCGCTTGTGCTTGGCATAGGCAAATTTGTTATGGCCACGCAGGGGGTCGTGCTCATCAATCCACTCGGCGTTTTCCGGGTAGTAGCCATAGGCCGCGCCGGAGCTGGTGATAATCAACTGCTCGACGCCACTGGCCGCAGCCGCCTCAACAATTGCCCGAGTGCCTTCCACGTCGATGGCGTGCAGGGTGGCTTCGCTCATTCCCGGCGGTGGGCTGACCACCGAAGCCAGGTGGACGATGGCCTGGGGCTGGCACTCGGCGACCGTTTTACGCACCGCCTCGGGCTGGCTGATATCCAGCAACCGGGGCTGCACATTGCCACGCAGCAAGTTGGCGGGAATTTCGCGGATATCGGCGGCGAACAGCGTCCAGTTGGGCTGCTGCACGGCCAGGTCGGCGAGCAGCTGTTGGCCAATAAAACCGGCAGCGCCGGTGATCAGGATGCGCATGTCTGTTCCTCTTTTTCCGCGTGCAAGTGCGGTGGGGTGCGCCGCCACAAAGCCACCAGCAGCAAGCCGGAAACGATGTGCCAGGTGCCCCACAGGGCGGCGATCAGGGCCATGTCCGGCTGGGCGCCGAACTGGGTGAAGATCAGCCCCAGGGCTAATCCGGAATTCTGCATGCCGACTTCAATGGTCAGCGCCCGGCGATCAAAGTCCGCCAGCCCGCTGAGGCGAGCGCTGCCCCAACCCAGCAGCAGGGCACAGAGGTTGTGCAGGACGACGATCAACAACAGCGAGCCGAGGCTGTCGAGCAGCAGGTGGCGGTTGCCGATCACTGCCACCAGCAGAAAGCCGATGAAGGCAATCATCGTGAAGCGTTTGAAGCCCGGCAGGATGCGCGCAGTCATGCCTGGCAGCAGGTTGCCCAACAGCATGCCGGCCAGCAGTGGCAGCACCAGCATCAGCAACAGGCCCTGGACGATGCCGCCAGCATCCACCTGCAACTGACTCATCTGGCTGCTGAGGAAGGCCGCGGTGTCCGGGTTGAGGCTGGCGGTCAGGGCGAAGTTAAACGGCAGGGTGATGATCGCCAGCAGGCTGGAGACACTGGTGACACTTACCGACAGCGCGGTGTTGCCCCGAGCCAGGTGGGTGATCACGTTGGACAGGTTGCCGCCGGGACAGCAGGCCACCAGCAACAGGCCTAACTCGATACCTGGCTTGAGGTCCAAGAACAAGGTGGCCACCAGAGTGGCCCAGGGCAACAGCAGACATTGCGCAAGCAGGCCGGTGAACACCGGCAGCGGCCGGCGCAGCACATACAGGAAGTGGCTCAGGCGCAGCTCCAGGGCCACGCCGAACATCAGGCTCGCCAGGACCAGGCCCAGCCAGATTTGCTGACTCTCGTCGTAATTCATCAGTGGGTCTCAATTGTTCTTGTTTTGACCCGGATCAGCATAGTTAACGGCCGCCACCGCCACAGTGGCATTGCCCGCCAATGGCCATGGCCAATCGCGACAACTGACCGCACCCTGAGTGGCTCGGCACGGCCCCAAATACCCCTCAAGCCCTGCGCTCAAACCCCTCTAAAACAGTCCTTATGGCCGTTGTAGGGCAATCCGACTTGAGGTAAAAGTGGCCGACAGATTTCGCCCCTGGGTGTTAATCGGGCGCAAGCCTGCTGTGCTGGGCAGGCCATATGGGCCTGCATGAACGAGCACGAACCACCGCCCCAATGGCTAATGGCGGAATGTGACCCGTGCTTTTTTACTGCCTGTAAAAAACCAGAGACCCGCAATGGATATGCACGAAGAGTTACATGCCCTACTGCGCAGTAATGGCCTGGATGGCGACGAGCTCGCCACACGCCTCAACTTTCTCAATTGGGGCCCAGCAGATGACGCCCGCTTGCGGGCGGCCTGTAGCGACTTCAGCGACGTGCACCAGCAGTTTGTTGAGCATCTCTACCAGCACCTTGGCGACTTCAGCGCACCGGCGGCCCTGCTGCAAGACAGCACCGTGACCGCACGGCTCAAGCACAGCCAGCTCGATTACTACCAGCGCCTGTGGCAAGGCCCGCGCGACCACGACTATGTCTGCGAACGCCTGCGCGTCGGCCTGGTGCATAACCAGGTCGGTCTGGAGCTGAAGTGGTACCTGGGTGGCTATCGCCTGTACCTCGACAACCTGCTGCAGAACCTCTTCGGCACCGAACCCGCCAGCGCGCTGTACGCCAGCGTCTTGAAAGCGGTGTTCTTCGATTTGGCACTGACCATCGATGCCTACAACAGCGGCCAGCGCCAGGCTCTGGAAAGCAGCGATGCGCGCTACGCCCGCGCCCTGCGCGGCGCCAACGACGGTGTCTGGGACTGGCACGTCGAGCGCGACAGCCTGTACCTCTCGGAGCGCTGGGCCGGGATGCTTGGCCTCGACCGCGACCAGCTCGGTGAAGGCTGCGCAGGCTGGTTTGCCCGCGTTCACCCGGAAGACCTGCCGGGCCTGCGCCAAGCCATCGACCAGCACGTGAACGGACACACTGAATCCCTGCACCAGCAATACCGTATCCGTCACCGCGAAGGGCACTACATGTGGGTGCTGGTGCGCGGCGTGGTCAGCCGCGATGAGCGCGGAGGCCTGCGCCTAGCCGGCTCACAGAGCGATATCAGCGGCCAGAAAAACGCCGAACAACACCTACAGCATGCCGCGCGCCACGACCCACTAACCGGGCTGGGCAACCGCATACGCTTGCAGGAGCTGTTACTGCAGGCCCAACAACGCCATCTTCGCCCTGGCGCGCGGACGGCGGCCCTGCTGTTCATTGACCTCGACCGTTTCAAACTGATCAACGACAGCCTCGGCCATGCCGTCGGCGATCAAGTCCTGGTCGCCGTCGCCCAACGCCTGGGACAGTGCCTAAGGCCCGGCGATTACCTGATTCGCTTTGGCGGCGACGAATTCGTCGCTCTGCTCGACGATCTGGCTTGCCTGGAAGACGCCGAGCAGGTCGCCCAGCGCATGCTCGACGAGCTGCTGCAACCGCTGTGGCTGGCCGAACGACAACTCTCCGTAAGCGCCAGCATCGGCATTGTTGACCTCGCCGAAGCCGATATCGAAGGCGACGTACTGCGCGCCGCCGACTTGGCCATGTACCGCGCCAAGGATGCCGGCAAGGCCCGTTTCGCCCGTTACAGCGCCGAACTGCAGGCCCGCGCCGAACAGCGCTTACAGCTGGAAAGCGCGCTGTCCCAAGCGCTGGCGCGCCAGGAGTTCGAGCTTTACTACCAGCCTGTGTGTTGCCTGGATCAAGGTCAGGCACGGGTGACCGGTGTCGAAGCCTTGCTGCGCTGGCGCCATAACGGCAACCTGATTTCACCCGAGCAATTCATCCCAGCGCTGGAGGAGTCAGGGCAGATCATCGCCGTTGGCGACTGGGCACTGCTTCAGGCCTGCATGCAGAGCCAGCGCTGGCAAGCCGTCCAGCCAGGCATGAGCTGCGCGGTGAACCTGTCCAGCCGCCAGCTGTGCGAAGCCCAGTTCGCCCAGCGCGTGGCACAGATCCTGGCCATTACCGGCATGCCGGCGTGCAACCTGATTCTGGAAATCACCGAAAGCCAATTGATGGAAGACAGCGCCCAGACCCTCGCCTGTCTGCGTGAGTTGGCCAGCCTCGGCGTGCGCCTGGCCCTTGATGATTTCGGCACGGGCTATTCCTCGCTGGGCTATCTGACGCGCTTCCCGCTGCACATCCTCAAGGTCGACAAGAGCTTCATTATTGGCGTCGAGGACGACGGCGAGCTCGGCACCATTAGTCGCGCCATCATCAAACTGGGCCAGGGCCTCAACCTTGAGGTCATCGCCGAGGGCGTGGAACAGCACAGCCATCTGAACTTTTTGCGCGAGCAGGGCTGTCGCTTTGCTCAGGGCTATCTGCTGAGCCGCCCGCAGCCGGTCCAGGTGCTCGATCAGTTGTTCGAACAACACCCCATTTGCTTACAACCTGCGCCTGCCCAGTCGCCCCACGAATACTGTCTCTAAGCAGACGTGCGCCCCGAGTGTGCGCACTGCAACGCAGCGACCGTCCGGCCTGAGTCACTTCTCAGGCCGGCGGCCGTTGCGTATGCTGCGCCGCACCACGCCCTTCCCGCGTGCCGGTGCTGGCCACCGCCGCCTGAACCCTCGCTGAAAACCCCATGCCGTTCCTGAAAAACCTCTTGCTGCGCCTCCATGGCCTGATCCAGCGCTATCCCTGGGTCATGCCCGTGTACGGTTTTATTTCCGGGCTGGCGGGGTTCTTCCTGGTTGAGCGGCAGGCGGAATTCGCCAAGGTCATCGCCATCCTGCTGCTGGTCAGCTGGCTCTGGCTGATGCTGGAGAACCTGTTCAATCAGGGCCTGGAGCGCTGGTTCGGCCTGCAACTGCCACCTTGGCTGCTGCGCTTTGCCACCCAGATGGTGCACCAGCAGAGCCTGTTTTTCGTCTTGCCATTCTTTGCCCTGACCACCAGTTGGGACAGCGGCCAACTGGTGTTTACCGGCCTGCTCGGCCTGTGTGCGCTGCTGGCGATCATCGACCCGCTGTACTTCAACTGGCTGGCACCCAGGCGCTGGCTGTACCTGGCGTTCCACAGCCTGACCCTGTTTGCCGCGCTGCTCACCGCCCTGCCGATCATCCTGCATCAAACTACCGCGCAGAGTTATCAGCTGGCCCTGGGCTGCGCCGTGCTGCTGTCCTTCCCGAGCCTGCTCGGCACCCTGCGCATCCGCCACTGGTGGCGCTGGTTGGCCTTGCCCGGCCTGAGCCTGGCGCTACTCGGTGCCGGCTGGCTGGCACGGCCCTGGGTGCCACCGGCCACCCTGTGGCTCAGTGAAGTGGCGGTCAGCAGCCAGATGAACGCCGGCCAGCGCACGCCGGGACAAACCCGTGAACAGCTCAGCAGCGCCCAGCTCAAGGCCCAAGGGCTGTATGCCTACACCGCCATCAGCGCGCCACGCGGGCTGGCCGAGCGGATTTATCACGTCTGGCGGCACAACGGCAAAGTGGTCGACCGCATCGCCCTGGACATCAACGGCGGGCGCAAGGAGGGCTACCGCGCCTGGACCAACAAACGCAATTTCCCCGCCGACCCTAGCGGCAAATGGCGTGTCGACGTCATCACCGACGGTGGCCAGATGCTCGGCGTGCTACGTTTTCGCGTCGAGCCTTAGCCCCAGGCCTGCGATTGTGGTTTAGTTTCCTGGGGCACTGCCGAATACTTCTTATAGGGTCTTCGCTGCCCCACTCAATTCATTTGTCGGAGTAGTTCCGGATGTTCAGCAGCCGATGGCGCCACCGTTGCGCCGAATTAGAAATACAAACAGGCCGCCTGGAGCAGGAAAAACTCGCTCTGCAGCAGGAGATCCAGGCGCTACGCGAGCTGAACGCCCAGACCCAGCAAGATCAGCAGACCCTCAACGGCTACTCGCGTTATCAGAGCGAGCTGCATGAAAAACTCGCGCGTTTTGAAGAATCCTTGCAGCAGACTCGCGATGGCGTAGTCACCCAGGCCGAGAGCCTGCAGGCCGAAGTCTTGCGCCTGCGGGAAAACAGCGGGGTATTTGCCGAAACCTCGCAACTGCTCAGCGGCTTTTCAAGCTCCTTGGAAGAGATGGCTGTGCAGGGCGTCAATAGCGTCCAAAGTGTCGACTTGCTGCAGCGCCGGGTCGGCGAAATCAGCCGAATTGTCGATCTGATCAAGGCCGTTTCCGATCAGACCAACCTGCTCGCCCTTAACGCTGCCATCGAGGCCGCGCGTGCCGGCGAGCAAGGCCGCGGCTTCGCCGTGGTCGCCGATGAGGTGCGTGCGCTGGCCCAGCGCACACACGGTGCAACCCAGGAAATCAGCCAACTGGTCACCAGCATCAATCAGGAAACCGAGTCTGCCAGCCACTCCATCGGCACCCTGTCCGGTGAGGCATCGCGCATCTCCGGGGATGTTTCCCGCTCAGCTGAAACCCTCGATGAAATGATGGTGCTCGGCGAACACATGAGCCAGCTGATCGAGCGCATCGCCCTGCGCTCGTTCTGCGAGGCGGTGAAGCTGGACCACCTGCTGTTCAAGCTGACCGTCTACCAGCGCCTGTTCCAGCAAGATGCCAATATGCAGCTGTCGACCCACACCAACTGCCGCCTGGGGCATTGGTATCAGGCCGCCGATACCCAGGCGCGTTATGCCAGCAGCAGCTACTTCCAGCAGCTCAATGACCCGCACCGGATCGTCCACGAGGCCGCCCACACCGCCCTGCATGCCGCGCAAGCCAAGGAGTGGAGCCAGGTATTGCGCGCGGTCAATGAAATGGAAAATGCCAGCCTGAAGGTCAGCCAGTTGCTCAGTAGCCTGAGCGGCGGCTGAGGGTAACCCCGATGCCTTAGCCTTCCCGCGTCACGCCGGAAGGCTAAGGCACTCGCCAGTCGCTCAGGGCAAAACCAGCTGGCTGTGCAGCTGGGTACCGTGAGTCAGGTTGTCGGCCAGCGGGCAGCGCCGTTCGACCTCCAGCAGAAACGCCTGCTTGTCCTCGGCACTCAGGTCGGCATCGATCTCGACCAACACCCGCAGGGCCTGAAAGCCAGGACGCACCAAGGTGTCACGGCCGAGTAGACCGGCCGGGTCATAGTCGGCCTGCATCTCAAAGCGCATACCGCGCAACTCAATCTTGCGCTGATGGGCCAGCAAGCGGCCGATGGTGCCAAAGCACCCGGCCACGGCCGCCAGAATCAGCTCCAGCGGCGTCGGGCCGAGGTCTTGGCCGGCGGCATGCACGGGCTGGTCCATGACGATGCGATGGTTGCCGCATTGCACCTCGACTGCAAAGCCGGCACCCAGAGCGCCCTGCGCACTGATGGTTTTCAAGGCCATATCAGGGCTTCAACTTGCAGGTGTTGATGCCCAGCAGGGTGTATGCCGGGCACCAGTTGAGCAACCCGGTGGCCAGGGGCACCAGGCCAATCAGCCCCCACCAGCCAATCACCCCGGTCGCGCCCAGGCCCAGCAGAATGACGGCAGCGCCGATGCGCAGCAGTTTGTCGGTGTGACCCACGTTGTTTTGCATGACTGACTCCTTGGGGCATATGCCCGTGACATCTGTGCCTATGACAGGCGGATGGGTATGCAGCACTACTCGAAGCTTGGCAGGTTGGCGGCAACTTGCGCCTTGCCCGCCGCGCTCCAGGCATCGAAACCACCGGCCAGCGACTGCACATGCCGGTAGCCCATGGCCTGCAATGAGCAGGCAGCCAGGGCCGCGCGGCCGCTGGTTTTGCAGTACAGGACGATGTTCAACTCACGGGCGCAAAGCGCCGGGTCGTTGCTGAGTTTGAACTCCAGCACGCCACGGGGAATGTTGATCGCGCCGGGAATATGCCCGGTTTGAAACTCGTCCGCCTCGCGTACGTCGAGCAGCAGATCGGCAGCACAGATCGCTGTTTCAGCATCCTCCAGCGCCACTTCATGAATCTGCGCCTTGGCTTCGAGTACCAGGTCATGGGCGTTTTTCATTGGCTAACTCCTGCATCGGCCAAGCTACGGCGCAAGGTGAAGGCGCCACGCAGCGCGCCGAGTTCATAACCGCGGGCCTGATCCTGCGGATAACGCTGATCAAGCAACGCCGCCAATTCCGGCTTGAGCGTCTTGCCGTGACAGGCCAGACAGGGCTCGCCAACCGCAATCGCCTGCATCACCCGCACCTCGCCGGCCACGACCGCACTGTGCTGCATGCTCGCCAGTGGCTCGCCGGCGGCGGCGCGCTGAGCAAACTGGCGCAGCACATCGTGCTCCCAGGCATCGGCGGCGTTGGTTGGGTTGCGCACCAGCAACGAGGTGCGCCCCACCCGCCACGGCGCCCGACTGTGCTCGGCAGCAATCAGCGGTGCCTGCACCTGACAGGCTTCCACCGCCTTGAGCGGACCGCCTGCCTGCATGGCCGCCTTCACCGTCTCCATAAGCTGCTTCTGGAACGGCGGGATCAGGGCTAACCCCTCGGCGGCCAATGCCTGCGCATCCTCGGCCTGGGCAGCGGCGCTTAAAAACAGAGACAACACAGCAGCAGTCATACGCATGGGTACACGCCTCCAAGCATTAATTTTAATACTATGGGGAGTATAGAACTGCCGAGCCAAATAGCTACCCAGTGCTGATCAACGCTCAGGCCACTCGGGCCTGTTTAGACGCCTGCAGCGCGCACATGCGAACACCGGAAGAGGATGAAAACCCGCACAGGGCAAGCCCTGTAGCATTGGACCCGGGGAAAACGCCTAGGTGCCCGGCTGCGACAATCGAACGCAGCTTGTTAGCTGCGTTAGGCGGGCACCGCTGGTAAAGTGCCGGCATGAAAATAGCCCATACCAATAGCAGGCTTATTGCTTGGTTACTCTACAGCTGCGTGCTGTTCAGTACCTTTGCCTGCGCTATTGGCCATGGGCAAAGCAGCGGCCTGCAGCTGAGCGGCATCGACCAGTTGCAATGCAGCATCAGCGGCGCCAGCGATTCACGGGTGCCACCGCTGAGCCAATCGCCGGTGACGTTCGAGTGTCCGCTGTGCGGCAGCCATGGGCTGACCACCAGCCTCAGCGGCTACAGCCTGCAACTGCCCGCCTGGCACGCCGATGCCCCCCTGCTCAGTGCCGCCACCAGCCTGCCGCGCCAACCCAATCCCTGGCCCACGGCCAATCCCCGCGCACCTCCCGCTCTCTAGTGCTACGGGCAGCCCAGGCTGCCAATCAATTGCGCCGCCGAGCACGCCTGCCGACGTCCATAGGACGCCCACCGGCTGAACTGGCGGCATCAAAAGCCCTGCACAGAGACATTCTCCATGAACCCATCGTTCCCAGATTCGCGGGCCTGCGCGGCCCTGCTCGCACTCATCAGCCCCCTGGCTCAGGCGGCCGAACCGCCCCCCTTGCTCATCACTGGCAGTGCAAGCCAGCCCGTGCAATTGGTCCCCAGTGTGATCGAGGCAGAAAAAGCCCCACTCGGCGCCACCCAGGTCACCGCGCAACAGCTGCAAACCCTGCGCTCGGCCACCAGCGACAGCGCCACCCTGCTGCGCGGCGTACCCGGCGTCAGCCTCAACAGCGCCGGCGGCATCTCCAGCCTGCCGGCCATTCGCGGCCTGGCCGATGATCGCCTGCGGATCAAGATCGACGGCATGGACCTGGTGGCCTCCTGCCCCAACCATATGAACCCAGCGATGTCTTATATCGCCCCGAGCAACCTCGGCAATCTGCAGGTGTTCGCCGGCATCACCCCGGTCAGCGTCGGTGGCGACAGCATCGGCGGCACCATCATCGCCGACAGCGCAGCACCAGAGTTTGCCGCGCCGGGTGCGGCCAGCATCAATAAAGGCGAAGTGGGCGCCTTCTACCGCAGCAACAACGACGCCCGTGGCGGCAATTTCTCCGCTACTCATGCCGAAGAAGCCTTCAACATTCGTTACGACGGCAGCTACAGCAAGGCCAACAACTACAGCGCTGGCGGCGACTTCAAGAGCAGCACCAGCACCGGCCAGCTCGGCAATGGCTCGCCGCTGGACGAAGTGGCCTCCAGTGCCTACGAGACGGAAAACCATGCCCTGGGCATGGCCCTCAAGCTGGGTGAGGACCTGCTGGAGCTGAAGCTCGGCTATCAGCATGTGCCGCAGGAGCTGTTCGCCAACCAGCGCATGGACATGACCGACAACACCCAGCAGCGCATGAGCCTGCGCTACCTGAGCCAGTTCAACTGGGGTGAATTGGACACCCGCGTGTACCACGAGAAGGTCGAGCACTCGATGGACTTTGGTCCGGACAAACGCTTCTGGTATGGCATGCAATCCAATATTGCCGGCAGCGGCGATGGCAAACCCTGCTCACCGATTTCCGCCACCTGCGCCGCCGGCATGCCGATGGACAGCGAAGGCAAAACCAGCGGCGCCAGCGTCAAAGCCACCATCGACCTGAGCCAACAAGACCTGCTGCGGGTCGGCGGTGAATACCAGCGCTATCGCCTGAACGACTACTGGAGCCCGTCCGGCAGCGGCATGTGGCCGAACACCTTCGAGAACATCAACGATGGCCAACGCGACCGCGCCGCGCTGTTTTCCGAGTGGGAATCGCAGCTCAGCGCCAACTGGCTGACCCTGATTGGGGTGCGCTACGAGAATGTGCAGAGCGACGCCGGCGATGTGCACGGCTACGGCAACATGATGGGCAACCAGAACGCCGAGGCCGCCGCGTTCAACGCCGCCGACCGCCGCCAGACCGACCATAGCTTGGATTTTACTGCCCTGGCCCGCTACACCCACAGCGAACAGCTGGATGTGGAGTTCGGCTACGCGCGCAAGGTCCGTTCGCCGAACCTGTATGAGCGCTACACCTGGTCCAGCTGGGCAATGGCGGCGACCATGAATAACTTCGCCGGCGACGGTAATGGCTACGTCGGCGATATCGATCTGAGCCCGGAAACTGCCAACACCGTTTCCACCACCCTCGACTGGCACAGCAGCGATCGCAGCAAAGAGCTCAAAGTCACGCCGTTCTACACCCGCGTGAACGACTATATCGATGCCGTCAGCTTCACCGGCAACGCTGTACCCGCCGACCAGTTCAACGTCCTGCAATACGCCAACCAGTCCGCGCGCCTCTATGGTGTAGACGTTTCCGGCAAGCTGCCGCTGGCCAGCAACGACCTCGGCAACTGGGGCGTCAATGGCCTAATCAACTACACCAACGGCAAGAACCGCGACACTGACGATGAGCTGTACAACATCATGCCGCTCAACGCCAAACTGGCCCTGACCCAGGAAATCGGCGGCTGGGGCAACAGCCTGGAGATGGAAAGCGTACAGGCCAAGAACAACGGTTCGGACGTGCGCAACGAGATCCAAACCGCCGGCTACACCCTGTTCAACCTGCGCGCCAGCCACACCTGGAAGCAAGTGCGGGTCGACTTCGGCATCGAGAACCTGGCTGACAAGTTCTACTACCTGCCCACCGGCGGTGCCTACACCGCCCAGGGCCGGACCATGTCGATGAATGGCATCGAGTGGGGCGTCGGCGTACCCGGCATGGGCCGCTCGCTCTACACCGGGGTGAATGTGGCGTTCTAAGTCACCGCCTTAACACTCCAGCCCGCTGCAATGGCGGGCTGCACTGGCGCCATAAACAAAAAACTTCGCGGTCAAGACCGCTCCCACAAAGTTCACAGGCGCCTCGGTCCCCCGGTCCCATCAGAAGGCCGAAACGTAGCGAAGCGAAGTAACAGCCGTAGGCTGGCCCGAAGGGCGAGCGCAGCGAGTAGTGCAGGTGCTGTGTAGAGGGGCGTTTGGCAGGGATGCCAAACGAGGCACGATGGGCGGAGCCGCCTAGACCAGGGATGACACACTGTGACGACCCTCGGAACAACGCCGGAACTCAACATAGCCCCATCAACGCCTGTTGCTATGGCCCAACGGCAAACTCCTTTAAGCTCACGCCCATGACCACCGCACCCTGCTCTGACCTGCTGCACATGGACGACGCTGCCCGGCTGCGCATCGGCGGTGCCTGGACGCTGGCCAATTACAACCGCCTGCAACAGCAAATAGACGCACTCAAGCAGCCCCTGGCTGCCAACCAAACAGTCGATCTGCAGGCGCTGACGGCGCTCGATACCGCCGGGGCGGCGCTATTGATCAAGCTGCTGGGCGCCGCCCGCATCCAACAACTGATTGCCACCGAAGACCAACTGCCCGCTGCCCGCCGCGCCCTGCTGCACACCGTCAGCAACGCCCTGGCTGCGTCCGTGCCCAGCCCGCAACCGCCACGTGCCAGCAGCCCCATGCAGCTGTTGGCAGAGTTAGGCGCGTTGGTGGCCACCTTCGGCCGCGCGCTGCTGGCCTTGCTCGGGTTTATCGGGCTAATCCTCGAAACCTTGGCGCGCACGCTGCTGCAGCCGTCGCGCTGGCGAGTCACGGCACTGGTCGCACAGATGCAACAAACCGGCCTCAACGCCGCGCCCATCGTCGCCCTGCTGACCTTTCTGGTGGGTGCCGTGGTGGCGTTTCTCGGCGCCACGGTGCTCAGCCGGTTCGGTGCCAGCATCTACACGGTGATGCTGGTGGCGTTCTCCTTCCTGCGCGAGTTTGGCGTACTGCTTACCGCCATCCTCCTGGCCGGGCGCACCGCCAGCGCCTTTACCGCGCAGATCGGCTCGATGAAAGCCAATGAAGAGATCGACGCGATCCGCACCCTCGGTCTAAATCCGATTGAACTGCTGGTGTTACCACGGGTGCTGGCGCTGCTGATTACCCTGCCGTTGCTGACCTTTATCGCCATGCTCGCGGGGATCTTCGGCGGCGCCCTGGTGTGCGCCCTGAGCCTGGATATTTCACCCACGCTGTTTCTGTCGATCCTGCAGGACACACCAGCCAAGCACTTTTGGGTCGGCATGGCCAAGGCGCCGCTGTTTGCCGTGCTGATTGCCGCCATCGGTTGCCTGGAAGGTTTCAAGGTCAGCGGCAGCGCCGCCTCCGTCGGCGCCCACACCACGTCCAGCGTGGTGCAATCGATTTTCGTGGTGATCCTGGTGGACGCCGGCGCCGCACTGTTTTGCATGGAGATGGGCTGGTGAGTGCAGAGGCCATCGTCCAGGTCCGTGACCTGGCCAACCGCTTTGGCAGCCAGAGCGTGCACGAGCACCTCGACCTGGACATCTACCGCGGCGAGATCCTCGCCGTGGTCGGTGGCTCGGGCACCGGCAAGTCGGTGTTGCTGCGCAGCATCGTCGGCCTGCGCGAGCCCAGCGCCGGGCGCGTGCAGGTGTTCGGCGAGAACCTGCAGGACCTCAACAGCGAGCAACGGCGGCAGGTCGAGCGGCGCTTCGGCGTGCTGTTCCAGAAGGGTGCACTGTTCTCATCGCTGACCGTGCGCGAGAACATCGCCCTGCCACTGATTGAGCACGCCGGCCTCAGCCGCACCGACGCCGAAGAGCTGGCCCAGCTCAAGGTGGCCCTGGCCGGCCTGCCCGCCAATGCCGGCGGCAAGTACCCAACCGAGCTGTCCGGCGGCATGATCAAGCGCGCCGCCCTGGCCCGCGCCCTGGCCCTGGACCCGGACATTCTGTTTCTCGACGAGCCCACCGCCGGCCTCGACCCGATCGGCGCGGCCGCCTTCGACCAACTGATCCTGACCCTACGCGACGCCCTGGGCCTCAGCGTGTTTCTGGTCACCCATGACCTCGACACCCTGTACACCATCTGCGATCGGGTCGCCGTGCTGGCGCAAAAACGCGTGCTGGTGGCCGACACCCTGGAGCGGGTAGCCGCCACCGACGACGCATGGATTCGCGATTACTTCCACGGCCCGCGCGGACGCGCGGCTGAACAAGCAGCCCAGCGGCTGCAGGAGCCCAACTGAGATGGAAACCAACGCCCGCCATGTGCTGATCGGCCTGTTCACCTTACTGGTGGGCGGCGGCGCTCTGCTGTTCGCCCTGTGGCTCGGCCGCTCGAGCCTGGACAGCGGCAGCAAGGACTACGAAGTGGTGTTCAACGAGGCCGTCAGCGGTCTGTCGCAAGGCAGCCCGGTGCAATACAGCGGCATCAAGGTCGGCGATGTGGTGCGCCTGCGCCTCGACCCGAAAAACCCGAGCAAGGTGCTGGCGCGCATCCGCGTGGCCCGCGAGACGCCGATCAAACAGGACACCGAGGCCAAGTTGACCCTGGCCGGGATCACCGGTACGGCGTTTATCCAGCTCAGCGGCGGCTCGCCGGACAGTCCGCCCCTGGAGGCACGCGGCCCCGGCAAAGTGGCGCAAATCATCGCCGAGCCCTCGCCGATCAGCCGCCTGCTGAGCAACGGCAAGGACCTGCTGAGCAACATCAATGACCTGCTGACCAACGCCAACCGCATGTTCTCGCCGGAAAACGCCGAGCGCCTGAGCCTGACCCTGGAGCACTTGCAACAGACCACCGGGGCGGTGGCCCAGCAACGCGAAGAGCTGCGCCAAACCATCGTGCACTTCGCCCAGCTGAGCAAGCAGGCCAACCAGACCCTGGAGCAGACCACCGCGCTGTTGCGCAGCGGCAATCGCCTGGTCGATGAGCACGGCAGCGCCACGGTGCAAAGCGCCCAGCAGGCGATGGCCTCACTGCAGCACGCCACCGCCAGCCTCGACCAACTGCTCAGCCACAACCAGACGGCGCTGGGCGAGGGCTTGCAGGGCCTCAGCGAACTGGGCCCGGCGATCCGCGAACTGCGCGCCACCCTGGCCAACCTCAAGGGCATCTCGCAGCGCGTCGAAGCCAACCCCGCCGGCTACCTGCTCGGCCGTGAACAACCCCAGGAGTTTCAGCCATGAGCGCACTGACCATTGCCACACGGTTCGCCGTGCTGGCCCTGCTGAGCGGCCTGGCGGCCTGCTCGATCCTGCCCAAGGCCGAGCCGCTGCAGGTCTACCTGCTGCCCAGCCAGACCAGCGCCCCGAGCCATGCCGCCAAAGTTGCCTGGTCATTGCGGATCAACCAGCCACAGGCCAGCCAGGCCCTGAACAGCGCGCGCATCGCAGTACTGCCCGCAGGCAACCTGATCAGCAGCTACGCCGGCAGCCGCTGGAGCGACCCGGCGCCGCGCCTGCTGCGCAACCATCTGCTGAATGCCTTCCAGGCGGACGGCCGGGTGGCGGCCCTGAGCAGCGACGACGATAACCTGCAAGCCGACTTCGCCCTCGGCGGCGAGCTGCAGGCGTTCCAGAGCGAATACCAGGGCAACGCCGTGAACATCGTCCTGCGCCTGCAAGCACGACTGGTGGACAGCCGCAGCCAACGCATCATCGCCAGCCAGCGCTTCGAAGTCCGCCAGGCCGTCGACAGCCAGCAGGTACCGGCGGTGGTCAACGCCTTCGGCCAGGCCAATGACCGGCTGGCAGCGCAGGTGCTGCAGTGGACATTAGTTCAGGCTAATCAGGCAGCTCAGCCGAAGAACCAGTAGCACACGCCGATCGAGGCCAGCACCCCGGCCAGGTCGGCCAGCAGGGCGCAGCCCACCGCGTGGCGGGCGCGCTGGATGCCGACCGCGCCGAAGTAAACCGCCAGCACGTAGAAGGTGGTTTCCGTGCTGCCTTGCATGGTCGCCGCCACCAACGCCGGGAAGCTGTCGACGCCGTGGCTTTGCATGGTCTCGATCAGCATGGCCCGCGCCGCACTGCCGGAGAACGGCTTGACCAGGGCGGTGGGCAGGGCGTCGACGAAGCGGGTGTCCCAGCCAGCCCATTCGATCAGGCTGCGGATGCCGTCCAGACCCAGGTCCAGGGCCCCGGATGCGCGCAGCACGCCAACCGCGCAGAGCATCGCCACCAAGTACGGCAGCAGGCTTTTGGCCACGTCGAAGCCTTCCTTGGCCCCTTCGACGAAGGCCTCGTAGACCGGCACCTTGCGTAAGGCGCCGATCAGTACAAAGCCGAGAATCATGCCGAACAACACCAGGTTGCCCATCAGCGACGACAACGCCGCCAGGGCGGTGGCCGACAGCCCGGCGAGCAACGCCATGCCGGCGCCCAACAGCAAGGCGCCGGGGATCAGGTAACCGAGCACCACCGGGTCCCAGAGTTTCAGGCGCTGCATAAAGGCCACCGACAGCAGGCCGACCAGGGTCGAGGCGCTGGTGGCCAGCAGGATCGGTAGGAACACCAGGGTCGGATCGACGGCGCCTTGCTGGGCGCGGTACATAAAGATGCTCACCGGCAGCAGGGTCAGGGACGAGGCATTCAGGACCAGAAAGAGGATCTGCGCATTGCTCGCCGTGGTGCTGCTGGGGTTGAGTTCCTGCAGCGCTCGCATGGCCTTGAGGCCGATCGGTGTGGCCGCGTTGTCCAGGCCCAAGCCGTTGGCGGCGAAGTTCAGGGTGATCAGGCCGAGGGCGGGGTGGCCACGCGGCACCTCCGGCATCAGGCGGGCGAACAACGGGCCGAGCAGGCGGGCGAGCAGATCCACCAGCCCGGCACGCTCGGCAATGCGCAAGAAGCCGAGCCACAGGGTCAGGGTGCCGAACAGCAGGACCATCACCTCGACCGACAGCTTGGCCATGGCGAACAGGCTTTCCACCATGGCGGCAAACACGCCGGGATCGCCGCCCAGCCAGCGCGCCAGCGCCGCCAGCGTCGCCACCACGAAAAATCCCAGCCACAGGCCATTAAGCATCGGTCATCCCCCGTTGAATGGCGGCGATCATAGCGGCAGTCGGGGGCCAGCGACTATCGACGCGTCAGCGCGCCTGATTGAGCACCTGCAGAATCGCCGCCGTTTCGGCATCCGGCTGACCATCGAAATTGCTCGGCCGGTATTTCATCTGCAGCGCCGCCAGCACATTACGCAGCGGTTGGTCGGCCTGGGCCACGGTCGGCACGGCATAGCCCAATTGACGCAATTGCTCGGCGAACCACTCCGGCGCTGGCAGTTGCTGGCTGAACAGCGCTTGCTGGCGCGCCACCTGCGCCGCATCCGGCCAGCGGATCAGCCCGGCGTCGGCCAAGCGCCGCCAGGGGAACAACGGCCCCGGATCGACCTTACGCTGCGGAGCAATGTCACTGTGACCGATGATGCTGTCGATGGGCAGGTGATGGCGCTGCACGATGTCCTTGAGCAACAAGATAAGGGCATCGATCTGCGCCTCGCTGTAGGGCTGCCAGACGCGGCCGGCGGGGGTGTCGGCATAACCCTGATTGACCAGTTCGATTCCAATGGTGCTGGCGTTCAGCCAGGTGCGCCCGCGCCATTGGCTGTCGCCGGCGTGCCAGGCGCGGCGGTTCTCGTCCACCAGTTGGTAGATGGTCGCCGGCGCCTCGCCGATCAGGTAATGGCTGCTGACGCCGCCGCGAGTCAGCAGCTCCAGCGAGTGCTGCACATCGGTGGAGGTGTAATGCACCACGACCCATTGCACCCGGCTGTCGTGATTGGCCGAGGGGTGCTTGCGGTCAATCGACAAACCGCCGGCGCATCCGCCCAGCAGCAACAGACTGAAGACCAGCGCTAAAGCTTTCATGGCGCGATGTGCAGGATGCTCTGCAGGTTATCCAGCAACATGTCGACGCTGAGCATGATCAGCAGCATACCGGTCAGGCGCTCGATGGCCATCAGCCCGCGCGAGCCGAGATAACGCTGCAAGGCGGTGGCCTGCAGGAGGATCAAGGCGGTGGCCGCCCAGGCCAGGAACACGCCCAGGTACAACTCCCACAGCTCTCCCGTGAAGGTGTTGCGCAGGGTCATCAGTACCGCCAGCGCCGAGGGCCCGGCCAGCGCCGGCGTGGCCAGCGGCACCAGCATCGGCTCGCCGTCGGGCAAATCGCCGAGCACGCCCTGGGGGCCGGGAAAGATCAGGCGCATGGCAATAACGAAGAGGATGATACCGCCGGCAATCGCCGTGGACTCACGGGACAAGCCCAGGCCGCTGAGTACCGCTTCGCCGAAGGTGAGGAACAGCATCAGCAACACCAGGGCGAACAACAGTTCGCGCACGGCCACCCGCAGGCGCCGCTCAGGGGCTACGTTTTTCAGCGCCGCCAGGTAGATGGCGGTGTTGCCAAATGGGTCGGTGACCAGAAACACCAATACGGCAACGGCAAAAATATCCATGTACAGCTCCTCATCTAATCCGCGCAGTTTAGTGTGCGACGGCGTTGCCGTCTGTCGTTAAAGCGTCACCGCCGACCACGCTGACACGAACCGATCAGACACAGGGCGCTAAGATCGGGATAGACGGCCATAGCGCCTGCAGAGCAGGGCGTATGGTGAGAGTCAGGGACGATTTTCTTAAAGGGTTTAGAGGATAACTGCCATGCGCCGCGTACTGCTTTGGTTCAAACAGGACTTACGTCTGGACGATCACCCAGCGCTGCAAGCAGCGCGCGGGGCCGATGCCTTGCTGCCGGTATTTATCCTCGACCCCGCCCAACTGCAGCCGGGGCCGCTGGGCAGCCGCGGCCTGGGCGTGCACCGCGCGCGCTTTCTGCTGGAAAGCCTGGCGGCGCTGGACGGTGCCCTGCGCCAGCGCGGCTCGCACCTGCTGGTGCTGCAAGGGCGCGCCGAACAACTGATCCCACAACTGGTCGAGCGCTTTAACCTGCAGGA
This sequence comes from Pseudomonas sp. BGA-UO-ETr-WB11, assembly GCF_059567785.1. NCBI lineage: Bacteria > Pseudomonadati > Pseudomonadota > Gammaproteobacteria > Pseudomonadales > Pseudomonadaceae > Pseudomonas > Pseudomonas sp. BGA-UO-ETr-WB11. The sequence goes on from NZ_JCAQOS010000008.1 coordinate 112,378, forward strand.
AGTCCTGACCCTGGAGGAAATCGCCCCCCAGGAGCGCCAACAGCTGCAACAGGTACGCGCCCGGTTGGGCAGCGTGGCGCTGTGGGAGCAAGCGGGCAATGGTTTGCTGCGCCGCGATCAGCTGCCCTGCCCGGTGGCCGAACTGCCGGCGGTGTTTACCCAATTTCGCACCCTGGTCGAGCAGGGGCTGCAGGTGTTCCAGCCGCAACCCGCCCCCGACTATCTACCCGTCTTGCCAGAAGGCAGTGAGGCGCTACTGACGCCCTTGCCGACTTTGTCGCAGTTGGGCCTGGGCGAGCCGCTAAGCGTGGCGGCCAGTGCCTTTCCCTTTTCCGGCGGAGAGGCGGCGGCCAGTGCGCGACTGCGCGATTACCTGTGGGACAGCCAAAACGTGCGCCACTACAAGGACACGCGCAACGGCATGATCGGCAGCGAATACTCGTCGAAATTCTCGCCCTGGCTGGCCAACGGCAGCCTGTCACCGCGCCGGGCCATCGCCGAGTTACGCCGCCATGAATCGCAGTTTGGCCGCAATGACTCAACTTACTGGCTGTGGGTTGAGCTGCTCTGGCGTGAGTTCTTTCGCTGGACCCTGGTGCGTCATGGCAGTGCGCTGTTCCGCGCGGGCGGCCTGAAGGCCACCGCACGCGCACCGCAGCTGGTGGACGAGCGCTTCCAGCAGTGGTGCCAGGGACGTACCGGCATGCCGCTGGTGGATGCCTGCATGCGCGAACTGGCGGCTACCGGTTTTATGTCCAACCGCGGGCGGCAGGTGGTGGCCAGCTATCTGGTCAACGACCTGCAGCAGGATTGGCGCCACGGCGCGGCTTGGTTTGAGGAGCATCTGCTGGATTACGACCCGGCCAGCAATTGGGGCAACTGGGCCTATCTGGCGGGTGTGGGCAGTGATCCCCGCAACGGGCGGCTGTTCAACGCTCTGCGTCAGGCCCGCCAGTACGACCCGGACGCCTCTTACGTCAGCCTCTGGTTACCGGAGCTACGCAACGTACCGCCGCACCTGCGGCACACGCCGTTTCTACTCAGTCAGCTGCAGCTCAAGGCCCTTAACTACCCGCGCCTGGAGCAGATTCCGGAAACCTGGCATCCGTACTTGCCCAGCGCGGCCTGAAAGCGGTCAACGCAACTTAGCCAACTTCAATGCGGTTGCGACCACTGCGCTTGGCCCGGTACAGGGCCTGGTCGGCACGCTCGAACACCTGCTCGGCGCGTTCACCTGCAGCAAAAGCACTGACCCCGGCTGACAGGGTGATCGTGACCCGCTCGCCCTTGAAGTGGAACGGGCAGCTCTCAATCGCCGTGCGCAGCGTCTCCAGCAATTGCTGGGCGCCTTCCAGGGGTGTACTGGGGATCAACAGAACAAACTCCTCGCCACCAAAGCGGGCGATAAAGTCGGTCTTGCGCAGGCGTTTGGCCAGCTCGGTAGCGATGATCTTTAGCACCTTGTCGCCGGCCAAGTGGCCATAGTTGTCGTTGATGCGCTTGAAGAAATCGATGTCCAACACGGCCATCAGCAGCTCGCCGCCATAACGCTGCCATCGCGCCACTTCCAGCTCGCAACGCTCGTCCCAGGCAGCCCGATTGGGCAAGCCGGTAAGAGGGTCGGTGAGGGCCTTCTGCCGTTGTTCTTCGATATGGTCGCGAAAGCCCTTGGCTTCCTGCTCCATGCTCGCCACACGCTCGACCAGGGTTTGCAGACGCCCGCTTAGGGCGTGCTCCAACTCGCCGCGCTGGCGCTGGTACTGATCCATGGTGCTGAGCAGACCGTCCAGACGGTTCTCCACCACTTCTTTCAGGCTGTTGAGATCGGTCGCTTCCTGCACACTGCTGTGCAGACCGCCGACCTGCTGGCGCAACTCGCTGTCCAGCTCTCGGGCCGCACTCATGGAGTCGGCATAGCCTTCGTGAGCATCCTGCAGATTGTTCTGGAAGGTCGACAGGCGTTCGTTGAGTTGTTTGAGATAGCCCTCAAACTCGCGCTGGCCGAGGTCGGCCACCGCCAGCATGAGCACGGCAAAATCGTCCAGCACCGGCACCAGCTCATACAGATTCAGGCCGGCAAGAATGCGCTCACGCAGGCTGTCGGCTTGGGGACGATGGCGCTCCGGCACCGGCAACTCGTCGATCAACTCCACCAGCGCTTTTTCCACATGCGCGGCGATGGCGCTGTAACCCGGCTCCGACGACACCGGTAGAGCATACTCAGGCGCGCCATCAAATTTGGCCGCCGATGCCACACTGGGTTCATCGCGAAGCAGCGCGGCAGGCAGCGGCAGGCTATCTAGCAAGGTGGCCGGCGGAGCGGCAGGGACCGGGACAGATGGAGATGACGCCGCCAGTGGTGCCTCAACACGCGCCGCTGGCGGCTCGGCCAGACCAAAGTCCAGCGGCAAATCAACGGCCGGAGCACTGGCCTGCGGCACAGGAGCCAGGTCACTGCCTGTTTCATGCGCGGATGCCGTCGGGGCAGTTATCGCGTGATCGTCCACGGCAGCTGCCGAGGCGTCGCCGGCGCCACCCTCGCGACCACCAAACAGACGCTGCAAGAAACCGGGGCGGCTGGCATCCTCGCCCTCACGCAGCGCCAAGGCCTGGCGCTGCAGGCCGCTCAGTTCACCGAGCAGCACCGGCAGCTCGCGCAGTTGGCTGGAGCGACCTTCCAATTGTTTGGCAAAGCTCTTCAGCGGCTTGCTGACTTCGCGCGGCAACGGCAGCTCCTGCAGCTGCCCCACCAGGGCACCAAGGGCGGTAGAGACCTGGGCCATACGCTCCTGGCGCCGGTGCTCGGAGTCCAGCACGGCTTTCTCCAGACGCGGGATCAGGCCGGCCAGGCCGCTGTCCATGTCGTCGCGGCGAAGAATGTCGCGCAGCTCCTGCATGCACTGGTCGACCGCCTTGTCGGTGCCTTCGGCCGCCAGGCTGCTGCGCACCAGACCACGGCGCAACAGGTCCTCGCGGGCATCCCAGCGCTTCTCGAGTTTCTCCTGGTCTTCCAGGCTTTGCAGGTATTTGGCTTTCCAGCGCTCGCTATCAATGCTCATAAATCAGGTCCGCAGAGAGGCGTATTCAGCATAGGCGGCTGTGCGCCGCCAGTGGCATGGGGCAGGCGAATATCGACCGCCACCGGCAAATGATCGGAAATCGGCAGGGGCAGTACCCGCACGCGCTCAAGAATCAGCTCGGGACTCAACAGAATATGGTCCAGGCAGCGTTGCGGCTGCCAGCTGGGAAAGGTGGCCTGAACTTGCGGCGCCAGCAGGCCAAGATCGCGCAGAGGCGAGTTTTCCAGCAGGTCGACCGCATGGGTGTTCATGTCGCCCATCAGCACCACATGCCGGCAGCCCTTGAGCAATTCGCGGATATACGCCAGTTGCCGGGTACGGGTGCGCGGCCCGAGGGCCAGGTGCATCATCACCACCACGAGCGCATCCGCACCTTCGCCAAAGCGCAGCAGGATGGCCCCGCGACCACGGGGGCCGGGTAATGGATGATCTTCAAGAACCCGTGGATGCAAGCGCGCGAGCACGCCGTTGCTGTGCTGGGCGAAATGACCAAGGTTACGATTGAGTTGCTGATACCAGTAGGGAAAACGCCCAAGCAGCGCCAGCTGTTCGACCTGATTGATAAACCCGGAGCGCAGGCTGCCGCCGTCGACTTCCTGCAGGGCCACCAGGTCGTAGTCGGCGAGGAGCTCACCGATGCGCTGCAGATTGCCGTTACGCCCCGGATGCGGCAGCAGGTGCTGCCAGCCGCGGGTTAGATAATGGCGGTAGCGCTCGGTGCTGATGCCAACCTGGATATTGAAGCTGAGCAGCCGCAAGAGGCCATCGGCGGGCAAGCCGCTGCTGTCCAGACAATGTGAGTTGACCTGCGGCAGGCGCAGGCCTGCCGCTCGTTCAACCCGCCAGCGCCGCAGCATGGCCGCGCGCCAGCCGTTACTTACTCGCTCGTTCCTTGGCGATCAGCTGATCGGCCACGTCGAGGGTTTGCTCCGGGCCACCGGACGAGCCGATGTCAAAGCGGTACTTGCCGTTGACGACCATCGCTGGCACGCCGCTGATCTGGTACGCCATGCCCAGACGCTTGGCGTTGGCCACTTGGCCCTTCACGCCGAAGGAATTGTAGGTCTTCAGGAAAGCGTCTTTATCCACGCCCTGGGTGGCGAGGAACTCAGCCATTTCATCGGGGCTGGCGAGCTTCTTGCCGCCTTTCTGGATGGCTTCGAACACCGCAGCGTGAACCTTGGCTTCGACACCCATGGTCTGCAGGGCGATAAACATTTGCCCGTGCAGGTCCCATACGCCACCGAACATGGCCGGCACGCGAACAAAATTCACGTCATCCGGCAGCTTGGCGACCCATGGATTGATGGTCGGCTCGAAGTGATAGCAATGCGGGCAGCCGTACCAGAACAACTCCACCACTTCGATCTTGCCAGGCTTGGACACGGGAACCGCGCTGCTCAGCTCCACGTATTGTTTGCCCGCCTCGATATTCTCGGCCTGGGCCACACCAAACAGGCTGGCGCCGGCAAGAACGGCAGAAAGGATCAGGTTACGCATGCTTAACTCCTAGCAAAAAGGGGATGGTCCCAAGACCATGTTTCGACCGAGCAGCTGTCGACAGGTTCCGGCATTGTAGCCAGCCGCGCAAAGAAAAAGGGTGGCCGAAGCCACCCTTTTTTCTGCCGCAACGCTCAGGACTTAGTGCAGGCCCTGAATGTAGCTCGACAGTGCCGCGATATCCTTGTTGCTCAGCTTCTCAGCGATGGCGCGCATGATCTTGGTGTCGCCATCGTTGGTGCGCACGCCTTCACGGAAGTTGGTCAGCTGCAGGGCAACGTAATCACCGTGCTGACCACCCAACTGCGGGAAGCCGGCAGCATCGTTACCCGAACCGGTTGGCGAGTGGCAACCGGTGCACGCTGGCATGCCTTGATCGAGCTTACCGCCACGGAACAGCGCTTCACCACGCGCCACCAGCGCCGGATCAGCAGCACCGACGCTCATGTTCTGGCTAGCGAAGTAGGCCGCGATGTCCTGCAGGTCTTGATCGCTCATGCCGGTCAACATGCCAGTCATCGGCACAACTGCGCGGGCGCCCGACTTGATGTCGTTCAATTGCTTGAGCAGGTAACGCTCACCCTGACCAGCCAGTTTCGGGAAGGTCGGCGCCATGCTGTTACCGTCGGCACCGTGGCAAGCGCCACACATAGCAACCTTGCCTTGGCCTGCGGCAGCGTCGCCAGCGGCCTGGGCCAAACCGGTGATGCCCAGGGTCAACAACAGACTCACGAGTACTTTCTTCATCAGCTAATCCAAATACGGCTAAGGGTTGAGAGATCCAGCAAGCCGATTACTTGCTCATCCATTCGATGACAGCCTGGTAATCTTCGGCGGTGCAGTCCATGCAAATACCGCGTGGCGGCATAGCATTGAAGCCTTCGGTAACGTGTTTTACCAGGGTTGGCATGCCTTGTTTCAGGCGCGGTTCCCAAGCTGCCACATCACCTTTTTTCGGTGCCATTGGCAGCTGGCCGTTGTGGCAAGCGCCGCAACTGCGGGTAAACACGGCTTCCGGATCCTGTGCCGCTTGTGCACTGAACGAACACAGAAGAATGCTTGCAGCGATAAACAAATTTTTCATGACCAGCCTCATTCAGGTTGGGAACGTTCCGCGTTCTATCGCGCAGACTGTTTAATCGCTCCCGAGATTTTCATCATAGGGGAAAGCACAAAGCGCACACAAAATCTGCGCCATTATATACTGCAGCCGTCCAAACGGAAACGAAACCGCCCCCTGCGACACCGAGTCGCACCTGTGGAACCCCTAATGTCAGTCAAGAATCCGATCCTCGGACTGTGCCAACAGTCCACCTTTCTCATCAGCGCCGCCAAGGTCGACCAGTGTCCGCCGGACGTTGGTCGCGAAGTCGCGTTTGCCGGGCGTTCCAACGCCGGCAAGTCCAGCGCGCTGAACACGCTGACCCACGCCAGCCTGGCGCGCACCTCGAAAACCCCAGGACGCACCCAGCTGCTCAACTTCTTCAGCCTGGACGAGGATCACCGCCTGGTCGACTTGCCGGGTTACGGCTACGCCAAGGTGCCGATCCCGCTCAAGCTGCACTGGCAGAAACACCTGGAAGCCTACCTGGGCAGCCGTAACAGCCTGGCCGGGCTGATCCTGATGATGGATATCCGCAAGCCGCTGACCGACTTCGACCAGTTGATGCTCGACTGGGCCGTGGCCAGCCAGATGCCCATGCACATCCTGCTGACCAAGTCCGACAAGCTGGCCTACGGCGCCGCAAAGACCACCCTGCTCAAGGTCCGTCAGGAGATTCACAAGGGCTGGGGCGATGCCATCAGCATCCAGCTGTTCTCCGCACCCAAGCGCCAGGGCATCGAAGAGGCTCACCTGGTACTGGCGCAGTGGCTGGGCTTGCTGGATGACGATGCTGACGTCGAGGACGAAAGCGACGACGTCGCCGAATAACAGGCAAAAAAAACCCGAACTTCATTAGGGAGTAGAAGTTCGGGTTCAACGCTGACTCGAAAACCAAAGTCAGATATCTGCCAACACTAAACACAAGAGCACTGAACGACCTCAGCAGCCATTCAGTAACTCTGACGCTGGCAGCGCGATAAAGTTCAGTCCGGCAACAAAATCGCTGCCACGGCCACGCTAATCAGTGCGCCTCATCCCAATTGGCGCCGACGCCAACCTCGACCAACAGCGGCACCGCCAAATCGGCTGCAGCACCCAACAGGTCGCGCAACTGCGCGCTGACGAGCTCGACCAGATCCTCACGCACTTCCAGCACCAGTTCGTCGTGGACCTGCAGGATCACCCGCGCATCCACCCCGGACTCACTCAACCAGCGATCAACCATTACCATCGCGCGCTTGATGATGTCGGCCGCCGTGCCCTGCATCGGCGCGTTGATCGCTGTGCGTTCGGCGCCTTTGCGCAAGGCGGCGTTCTTCGACTGGATTTCCGGCAGATACAGACGACGGCCGAACAGGGTTTCCACATAGCCCTGTTCGCTAGCCTGCTCGCGGGTGCGCTCCATATAGGCCAGCACGCCCGGATAGCGCTGGAAGTAGCGGTCGATATAGGCCTGGGCCTGCTTGCGGTCGCAACCGATCTGCTTGGCCAGACCAAAGGCACTCATGCCATAGATCAGGCCGAAGTTGATGGCCTTGGCGCTACGGCGCTGATCAGTGCTCACATCCCCCAGCGCGACGCCGAATACCTCGGCCGCCGTTGCCTTGTGCACATCGAGGTTGTGCCGGAAGGCATGCAGCAGACCTTCGTCCTGGGCCAGGTGAGCCATGATGCGCAGCTCGATCTGCGAGTAGTCCGCCGCCACCAGTTTGTAGCCGAGCGGCGCGATAAACGCCTGGCGGATACGCCGGCCTTCGGCGGTGCGAATGGGGATGTTCTGCAGGTTCGGGTCACTGGACGACAGCCGCCCGGTGGCCGTGACGGCCTGATGGTAGGAGGTGTGAATGCGCCCGGTGCGCGGGTTGATCTGCTCCGGCAGGCGATCGGTGTAAGTGCTTTTCAACTTGCTCAGGCTGCGGTACTGCATCAGCACTTTGGGCAGCGGATAATCCTGCTCGGCCAGCTCGGCCAGCACCGCTTCGGCGGTCGAGGCCTGGCCCTTGGCCGTCTTGCTCAGCACTGGCAAGCCGAGCTTTTCATAGAGGATAACGCCCAGCTGCTTGGGCGAGCCGAGGTTGAACTCCTCACCGGCAATGGCAAAGGCCTCACGCTCCAGCTGCACCAGCTTGTCGCCCAGCTCGACGCTTTGAATGCCCAGCAACTGGGCATCCACCAACGCGCCCTGACGCTCGATACGCGCCAGCACCGGCACCAGCGGCATCTCGATCTCGGTCAGCACCTTGGCCAAGCTCGGGATGGCTTGCAGTTGCGGCCACAGCGCGTGGTGCAGTCGCAGGGTGATGTCGGCATCTTCCGCCGCGTAGGGGCCGGCCAACTCTAGGGCAATCTGGTCGAAGGTCAGTTGCTTGGCACCCTTGCCGGCAATGTCCTCGAAGGCGATGGTGCTGTAGTCGAGGTACTTGAGGGCCAGTGCGTCCATGTTGTGGCGCGTGGCAGTGGAGTCCAGCACGTAGGATTCGAGCATGCTGTCGAAGGCCACGCCCTGCACGTTAATGCCGTTGCTTGGGTCGCCGTCGAGGGCACAATTAGCCAGCACGTTGATGTCGTACTTGGCGTGCTGACCGACCTTGGCTTTGTGCGGATCTTCCAGCAGCGGCTTGAGCGCCTTGAGCACCGTGTCGCGGTCCAGCTGGGTCGGCACGCCCATGTACGAGTGGGTCAGCGGCACATAGGCTGCTTCCCCGGCCTTGACCGCGAACGACACACCGACGATCTGCGCCTGCTGGGCGTCGACACTGGTGGTCTCGGTGTCGAAGGCGATCAGCTCGGCCTGCTGCAGCTTTGCCAGCCAAACGGCAAAGCGCTCGGCGTCGAGAATGGTTTCGTAGTGCTCGCTGCGGGCCGGCGCTACAGGCTCAGGTTCAGCGACCTCAGCATCCACCGCAGGCAGCCCAGCAACTGCAGGGGCAGCAACCTGCGGCGCACTGGCCGAGGCCTGCAGATCGAACAAACCGCTATCCGGCACCGCCACGGGCGCCTTCACCGGTGCCGGCGCACTGCGCTGCAGCTGATCGACCCAGCTCTTGAACTCCAGCTCGCGATAGACCTCGATCAGCGCCGGCACATCCACGGCCCCCATGTGCAGGTCGTCAATCTGCACCGCCAGCGGCACGTCGAGTTTGATGGTCGCCAGCTCGTAGGACAGGTAGGCCATCTCGCGCTGCTCCAACAGCTTGGCCGGCAAGGTCTTGGCCCCGCGAATCGGCAGCTCGGGCACTTTGTCGAGGTTGGCGTAAAGCACATCCAGGCCACCGCCGACACCGACCAACAGGCCCAGAGCAGTCTTCTCGCCAACCCCAGCCACGCCAGGAATGTTGTCAGCCTTGTCGCCCATCAGGGCCAGGTAATCGATGATCAGCTCGGGGCCGACGCCAAACTTGGTCTTCACCCCCTCGATGTCATAGACGCTGCCAGTCATGGTGTTGACCAGGGTCACCAGCGGGCAGACCAGTTGGGCCATGTCCTTATCACCGGTGGAAATCACCACCGGCCGCCCTTCGCCCGCACTTTGCCGGGCCAGGGTGCCGATCACGTCATCGGCCTCCACGCCCTCAATGCACAGCAACGGGTAGCCGAGGGCACGCACGCTGGCGTGCAGCGGCTCGATCTGCACGCGCAGTTCATCCGGCATCGGCGGGCGATGGGATTTGTACTCGGCAAACAACTCATCGCGAAAGGTCGGCCCCTTGGCATCGAAAACCACCGCGAAAGGGCTGTCCGGGTACTGCTTGCGCAGGCTCTTGAGCATGTTCAGCACGCCCTTCACCGCCCCGGAGGGCAAGCCCTTGGACGTGGTCAGCGGCGGCATGGCGTGAAAGGCGCGGTACAGGTACGAAGAACCGTCCACCAGAACCAGAGGGGCGTTAGACATGCGCAGGATCAACCTTTTCCTGAGGGTCGGAGTTAGACTTAACCGACCATTGACGACAAAGGGACAAGGTTACCATGCGCGTACTCAACCGCCTCTTGCTCACCGGCCTGTTGGCCATCAGCCCGCTGTATGCCATCGCCGCTGAAGACGCCCCGGCGGCCGACCCGGATGTAACCATCCGCCAGGACGGCGACAAAACCATTCAGGAGTTCCGCCAGAACGGCTTCCTGTACGCCATCAAGATCACCCCGAAGAACGGCAAGCCGTACTTTCTGGTGCGTGCTGACGGCAGCGAAGGCAACTTTATCCGCTCCGACCAACCAGACATGCTGATTCCCTCCTGGGAAATCTTCAGCTGGTAAGGACCGCCCGCCATGTCGGTGTTTACCCTGCTTGAGCGCGCGGAACTGGAGGCCTTCGTTGCCCCCTACGGGCTCGGCCGCCTGCTGGATTTCCAGGGCATTGCCGCGGGCACCGAGAACAGCAACTTCTTCGTCAGCCTGGAGGCTGGCGAGTATGTGCTGACCCTGGTGGAGCGCGGCCAGCGCGCTGACCTGCCGTTTGTTGTCGAGCTGCTGCAACGCCTGCACGCCGCCGGTTTGCCGGTGCCCTACGGCGTACCCACCCGCAGCGGCGAATGCCTGCGCGAACTGGCGGATAAACCGGCGCTGCTACAGCCGCGCCTGGCCGGCAAGCATATTGAGCAGCCAAACGCCCACCACTGCGCCGAAGTCGGCAGCTGGCTGGCACGCATGCACCTCTGCACCCAGGCACAGCCGCTCGAACGACGCAGCGACCGTGGCCTCGACTGGATGCTCAGCGAAGGTCCGCTGCAGGCCTTGCAGTTGGACGGCGAGGCGCTGGAGCTATTGCGCGCCAGCCTGGCAGAGGTTGCCCAGGCGCAAGCCGCGGTCCTTGCCCTGCCACGGGCCAACCTGCACGCCGACCTGTTCCGCGACAACGTCCTGTTCGACGGCCCGCACCTGAGCGGGGTGATCGACTTCTACAACGCCTGTTCCGGACCGATGCTCTACGACGTCGCCATCACCCTCAACGACTGGTGTTCAACCGCCAGCGGCAGCCTCGACCTCAGCCGCGCCCGCGCGCTGCTGGCGGCCTACGCCAGCCTGCGGCCCTTCCATCCGGCAGAAGCCGAACGGTGGCCGTGCATGCTGCGCATCGCCTGCCTGCGCTTCTGGCTGTCACGCCTGATCGCCGCGCGCCAGCCAACGGCACTGGGCGTGCAGGTCAAAGACCCAGACGAATTCCGCCGGCACCTGCTGCAGCGCCAGCAGGTCCACTTGCCGTTGCCGATGGCGCTCTAATCACAACGCCTCAAGACATCCCGCCAGGCTGCCGGCCAGGTTTTCCAGCAACTGCTCGTAGCCATGCGCGCTCACCGGCACAGCACTGCCCAAGGCATCCAGCTCGGCCAGCGTCACCGGCAAGCCGGCGCTGAGGGTTTGCGCCAAGCGTGGGCGCAGTGGCGGTTCGCTGAACACGCAGGTCGGCCCAGCGGCTTGCAGGCGCTCGCGCATCTGCGCCACATGGCGGGCACCGGGCTGCACTTCGCTGGCGACGCTGAACACGCCGGCATGTTTAAGGCCATAGGCGGCCTCGAAGTAGTCGAAGGCTTCATGGAAGACAAAATACGCCTGGCCCTGCACGCCAGTCAGGCGCGCCTTGAGGCGTTGATCGAGAGCCGTCAGGCGCTGGCTGAACGCCTGCGCATTGGCCTGGTAGCGCGCGGCGTTAGCTGGGTCGGCGGCGCTCAGGTCGGCGGCCATGCGCATGGCGATCACCCGCGCATTGGCCGACAGCAGCCAGAGGTGGGCATCCAGGCTGCCGGGGCGATGGGCATGGTCGTGTTCGGCATCAGCATCGACGCCGTCGTGAGCCGGCTCGTCATGGCCATGCTCATCGTGACCGTCATGTTCAGACTCGGCCCCGTGCTCTTCGCCAAAATGGCGTAAATGCAAGCCGGGCAGGTTTTGCACCGGCACATTTGGCAAGGTGCGATTGCTCAGCACCCGCGGCAGAAAACTCTCCATGTCCGGGCCGATCCAGTACAACAATTCGACCTCCTGCACCCGCCGCACATCCGAGGGGCGCAGGGCGAAGTTGTGCGGCGAGGCGCCGGGTGGCAGCAGCACTTCAGGCGCGCCGACACCGTCCTGCACCGCAGCGGCAATCAGCTGCAGCGGCTTGATGCTGGTCAGCACGCGCACTTCGGCGTGGGCACCCACCAGGGTTAAACAGAGCAACAAGCCAAGCAGAACACGTGACACGGGCAACACCTGCGCAGAAAGGGGGTTTATCGGAGAACAAAGAGTTATAGAATAACGTCTCTTTTACCGGACGTCGCCGCCCCATGCTCACGCCCTTCACCGCCAAGGCCTCGCTGGCCTGCCTGCCCCACGACCACAGCCAGTGCGTCAGCAGCGCCCTGGCCGATGCCGACGCACTCTGCGCGCAGCAAGGCGTGCGCCTGACCGCCCTGCGCCGGCGCGTGCTGGAGCTGGTCTGGCACAGCCACAAGCCGCTGGGCGCCTACGACATTCTTGCCGTGCTGAGCGAGACCGACGGCCGCCGTGCCGCGCCACCGACCGTCTATCGGGCGCTGGATTTTCTCCTGGAAAATGGCCTGGTGCATCGCATCGCCTCACTCAACGCCTTTGTCGGCTGCAGCCATCCGGAGCAGCCGCACCAGGGCCAGTTCCTCATCTGCCGGCAGTGCCACGCGGCCATTGAGCTGGATCAAGACGACATCAGCGCCGCCATCGTACGCAGCGCCGCCAGCGTCGGTTTTAGTGTCGAAAGCCAGACCGTGGAAATTGTCGGCCTGTGCGCCAGCTGCCAGGTGGCGGCATGAGCAACGCCCTGATTCGTCTGCAGGATATTTGCGTCGGCTTCGCCGGTCAGGCGGTGCTGCAGGATGTGCAGCTGAGCGTGAAGCCTGGCGAGATCGTCACCCTGATCGGCCCCAATGGCGCTGGTAAAACCACCCTGGTGCGCGCCGTGCTCGGCCTGCTGAAGCCCGACAGCGGCACCGTGTGGCGTACGCCGAAACTGCGCATCGGCTATATGCCGCAGAAGCTGCAGGTGGATGCCACCCTGCCGCTGTCGGTGCTGCGCTTTCTGCGCCTGGTACCCGGTGTCGACCGCCCGCGCGCCCTGGCGGCGCTGGAAGAGGTTGGCGCACCGCAGGTGCTAGACAGCCCACTGCAAAGCATTTCTGGCGGCGAGTTACAGCGCGTGCTGCTGGCCCGTGCGCTGCTGCGCGAACCACAACTGCTGGTGCTCGACGAGCCGGTGCAAGGTGTCGACGTCGCCGGCCAGGCCGAGCTGTACAGCCTGATCACCCGCCTGCGCGACCGCTATGGTTGCGGCGTGCTGATGGTCTCCCACGACCTGCACCTGGTGATGAGCACCACCGACCAGGTGATCTGCCTGAACCGCCATGTGTGCTGCTCCGGTCACCCGGAGCAGGTCAGCAACGACCCGGTATTCGTCGAGATGTTCGGCGAGGACGCCAAAAGCCTGGCCATCTATCACCACCGCCACGACCACGCCCACGACCTGCATGGCGCGGTGGTCAGCCAGCCCGGCCTGACGATTCATGGCCAGGCCCATATTCACGGTCCAGGGTGCAAACACTGATGCCCGATTTTCTCCTTAACGCCCTGCTTGCCGGCTTGGCCCTAGCTCTGGTGGCAGGCCCACTGGGCTCCTTCGTGGTCTGGCGGCGGATGGCCTATTTCGGCGACACCCTGGCCCATGCCGCCTTGCTTGGGGTGGCGGTTGGCCTGTTGCTCGACGTCAGCCCAACCCTGGCGGTGACCGTCGGCTGCGTGCTGCTGGCGGTGCTGCTGGTCACCCTGCAACAGCGCCAACCGCTGGCGGCCGACACCTTGCTGGGGATTCTCGCCCCCAGCACCCTGTCGCTGGGCCTGGTGGTGTTGAGCTTCAACCGCGAAGTGCGCATCGACCTGCTCGGCTACCTATTTGGCGACCTGCTGGCCGTCGGCCCCAGCGACCTGCTGTGGATCGTCGCCGGCAGCGCCCTGGTGCTGGCCTGCCTGCTGGCCCTGTGGCGGCAGCTGCTGGCAGTCACCGTGCATGAAGAACTGGCCCAAGTCGAAGGCCTGCCGGTGGCCGGCCTGCGCCTGGCCTTGGTGCTGCTGATCGCCCTGGTGATTGCCGTGGCGATGAAGATTGTCGGCGTACTGCTGATCACCTCGCTGCTGATCATTCCCGCCGCCGCCGCCCAGCGTCACTCACGGACCCCTGAACAGATGGCCATCGGCGCCAGCCTGCTGGGCATGCTGGCGGTCGGCGGCGGCCTCAGCCTGTCGTGGTTCGAAGACACCCCGGCCGGCCCGTCCATTGTGGTCTGCGCCGCCAGCCTGTTCCTCCTGAGCCTCGCCCTGCCGCGGCGAACCACGTGAACTGGTCGCTAAAGCGCAGGAATAGGTCGGGATAGTGGGCAAGTTTGGTGGTGTGCGGCCGGCAGTGTAGACTTGCGCGTTTTTTGCACAATCAGAGACGCGCAGTTATGAAGTCGTTCATCTCCCGTTGCCTGCCCCTGCTGTTGGTTTCCCTTTTGACCAGCACCGCCTTCAACGTTGCCCACGCCGCCGATGACGAGTTGCCGGTCGACGATCTGGTCAGTGCCTTTCGCAACCTCGACCAGAGCATCAGCCGTGGCCAGTTGCAGCAAGCCGAAAGCCAGTTGGCCAGCCTGCGCCAACGCGCCGCCGGCGACACGCGCCTGGAGCAATACCAGCGACAACTGGCCGAAAACCACCTGCAACAGGGCCAAACCGCGCTGAAAAACGGCGATCTGAATGGCGCCAGCGCATCCCTCGGCAAGGCTCGCGGCCTGCTGCCACAGGCCCCGGCTCTGACCAGCGGCCTGGACAACGCCATTGCCAAAGCCCGTGTCGCCGAACTGGCCGCCGCCGAGCAAGCGCAATTAGCAGCAAAACAGGCCGCGGCCAAACAAGCGGCGGCCAAAGCCGAACAGGCCCGCCAGCAGAAACTCGCCGCCGAACGTGCCGCCGCGCAGAAGAAAGCCGCAGCCGCACTGGCCGCCAGCCAGGTGCCGGTCGCCCCGGCCAAACCGCAGGCCCAGCTGATCAAACCGGACGCCGCCAGTAGCACCATCAGCCTGTTGATGCTCGACGAGAAGGACAACGACGGCCTGCGCAAGCTGCTCGATGGCGTCGCGGCCGACGTGGTCAATTTCGACTGCGCGGTGCAGATCGACGTGCGCCAGGCCAAGGACTTCCCCTGGGTCGCGGCGCTGCTCTCGGCACGGGTGAAAAAACTCGACCCGGCCTTCAAGCTGCAACTGAGCCAAGCCCTGAATGCCGAGCAAGTGCCGCAACTGGTGCTAACGCCCAAGCCCTAAGCCCCCACGGCACAGGCTTGCTAGGATGGGTTGAGCGCAGCGATACCCATCCTACGGTCACCGGCTACCGACTATTTTGGCTATAACCATAGATCGACAAAGATTTTCGTGATCTATGCAGCGCCCGGTAAACTGCCGGCCTTTGTGCCCACCCGGCACCTCGACAAGCCCACAAGGTTTCTCCCGTGATCGAATTCCATCACGTCCACAAGACGTACCCCGTCAATGGTCGCGAGATCAGCGCCCTGCAAAGCACCGACCTGCGTATCGAACGTGGTGAAGTGTTTGGCCTGATCGGCCATTCCGGCGCCGGCAAGAGCACCCTGCTGCGCCTGATCAACCGCCTGGAAGAGCCTTCCGGCGGGCGCATCCTGATCGACGGCGAAGACGTTACCGCCCTCGATGCCGCCGGCCTGCGGCGTTTTCGCCAGCGCGTCGGAATGATCTTCCAGCACTTCAACCTGCTCAGCTCGAAGACCGTGGCCGAGAACATCGCCCTGCCGTTGCAACTGGCCGGCAGCTACACCCGTGGGCAAATCGACAGCCGCGTGGCCCAACTGCTCGAACGCGTCGGTCTCGGCCAGCACGCGAAGAAATACCCGGCGCAATTGTCGGGCGGGCAGAAACAGCGCGTCGGCATCGCCCGCGCCCTGGCCACCGAGCCGAAGATCCTGCTATGCGACGAGGCCACCAGCGCCCTCGACCCGCAGACCACCGCCTCGGTGCTGCAACTGCTGGCCGAAATCAACCGCGAGCTGAACCTGACCATCGTCCTGATCACCCATGAGATGGACGTGATTCGTCGGGTCTGCGACCGCGTGGCGGTGCTGGATGACGGCGCGATTGTCGAGCAGGGCCCGGTGACGCAGGTGTTCCTGCACCCGCAGCACCCGACCACCTGCCGCTTCGTGCAGGAAGCCGAGCATGTTGATGAAGATGGCCTGCGCGATGACTTCCGCCATGTGCAGGGGCGCATCCTGCGCCTGACTTTCCAGGGCGAAGCCACCTACGCGCCGCTGCTGGGCACCGTGGCGCGCGAGACCGGGGTGGATTACAGCATCCTCGCCGGGCGCATCGACCGGATCAAGGACACCCCCTACGGCCAGCTAACCCTGGCCCTCACCGGCGGTGATCTGGATGCTGCCCTGGCGCGCTTCCAGGCCGCCGACGTGCACCTGGAGGTGCTGCGCTGATGGACGCCTTACTGACCCGCTGGCTGCCCAACGTCGACTGGACGGAAATCGGCTACGCCAGCCTCGACACCCTGAACATGCTCGGCGGCTCGCTGCTGTTCACTGTGCTACTCGGCCTGCCGCTAGGTGTGCTGCTGTTTCTCTGCGGGCCACGCCAACTGTTCGAGCAGAAGGCCCTGTATGGCCTGCTGTCGCTGCTGGTCAACGTGCTGCGCTCAGTGCCATTCGTGATCCTGCTGATCCTGATGATCCCGCTGACGGTGCTGATCACCGGCACCTCGCTCGGCGTGGCCGGGGCCATCCCGCCGTTGGTGGTCGGTGCCACACCGTTCTTCGCCCGCCTGGTGGAAACTGCTTTGCGTGAAGTCGACCGCGGCATCATTGAAGCCACCCAGGCCATGGGCGCCAGCACCCTGCAGATCATCTTCCGCGCCCTGTTGCCGGAAGCACTGCCGGGCCTGATTGCCGCAGCCACAGTGACGGCCATCACCCTGGTGTCCTACACCGCCATGAGCGGTCTGATCGGCGGCGGCGGCCTTGGTGACCTAGCCGTGCGCTACGGTTACCAGCGCTATCAGCCGGACGTAATGGCGGTGACGGTGATCCTGCTGCTGATCCTCGTGCAAATCCTGCAATCCACCGGCGATAAGCTGGTGGTGCATTTCTCCAGGAAATAAAAAGCTCCCACACGCAAACGCCTGGCAGGCGAGCGGCTATCCGCCGCAGCCTGCATTACCCCCCACAAGGAACTTGATGATGAAAAACCTGCTCGCTAGCGTTGCCGTTCTGGCCGCCTTCACCGGCGCCGCCCAGGCTGAATCCATCAGTGTGGCTGCCACCGCCGTGCCCCACGCGGAGATTCTCGAATTCGTTAAACCAGCCCTGGCCAAGCAAGGCGTAGAGCTGAAGATCAAGGTCTTCACCGACTACGTGCAGCCCAACGTGCAGGTTGCCGAAGGCCGTCTGGATGCCAACTTCTTCCAGCACCAACCGTACCTGAATGAGTTCAACAGCAGCCGCGGCACCGATCTGGTGAGCATCGCCGGCGTCCACGTGGAGCCCTTCGGCGCTTACTCGAGCAAGATCAAGAGCCTGGCCGACCTGCCGCAAGGCGCCAACGTGGTGATCCCCAACGACGCCACCAACGGCGGCCGCGCCTTGCTGCTGCTGCAAAAAGCCGGCGTAATCACCCTCAAGGACGACGCTGGCATCACCGCCACCGTTAAAGACATCGCCAACAACCCGAAGGCCATCAAGGTTCGTGAACTGGAAGCCGCCACCCTGCCGCGCGTACTGGCCCAGGTCGATCTGGCGTTGATCAACACCAACTACGCCCTGGAAGCCGGCCTCAACCCGAGCAAAGACGCTCTGGTGATCGAAGGTAGCGACTCGCCGTACGTCAACATCCTGGTTGTCGACAGCAAGAACAAGGACGCCGCCGACCTGCAGAAACTGGCCAAGGCGCTGAACAGCGCCGAGGTCAAAGCCTTTATCAACGACAAGTACAAAGGTGCCGTGGTGCCGGCGTTCTAAGCGAACGTCGACGATCTGCTGCGCGTCGGCCATACAGCGTTAGAACTGGCCTCGGGTGCTCATTTACAACTCGTAAACTCCGCGCCCGAGGCCAGTTCTGCCTTGTCTGACTCTAGCTCGCGAGATCGTAAACTGGCCAAAGCGCTACGCAAAAGCCCGCTCAGTTGAGCGGGCTTTTTTGTTTCTGCGCCGGCAGCCAGGATTGCATCCGGGCTACGCGTCGGGGACCAGCAAGGCCGGCAACTGCGCCTTGAGCTTCTGGTTATTCAGCGGCGCACGGATAAAGCCGCGCTGGCGGCCGTCGGGACCGACGATAACCAGATTGCCGCTGTGATCGACGGTGTAGTTTTCCTTACTGGTATCCGCCGGAATAAACGGAATGCTGACGCCGTTGGCCAGCTTCTGGATGCTCGCCTGCTCGCCAGTCAGGCCCTGGAAGCCGGCATCGTAGTAACCCAGGTAGGTCTTCAGTTGCGCCGGGGTGTCCCGGTTGGGATCGACGCTGACCAGAATCACCTGCAGGTTGTTGCGCGCCGCCTCGGGCAGCAAGGTGTTGAGCTCACGCAGCTGGGCGAGGGTGGTCGGGCAGATGTCCGGGCAGAAGGTGTAGCCAAAGAACAGCAGGCTCCACTTGCCCTTGAGCTGATCCACCGCCACCGCCTGGCCGTCCTGATTGGTCAAGCTCAGGGCTGGTAGGCTGCGGCTTTGCGGCAACAGCACGATCCCGGCATCGAGCAGGGCCGCCGGATCGCCCTGACTGGAGCTGTTGAACACTTTGTTGACAGTCAGGCCGAGGACCAGGGCAATGATGGCGACGAGGATAAAGACGGTTTTCTGGATACGGGTCATAGGCTCAATAACAAATAGTGGTCGACGAGAAGGGCGATAAACAGCAAAAACAGGTACCAGATACTGTACTTGAAGGTGTTGATCGCCGCGTGCGGCTGGCTGTCGCGGTACAGCACCCAGGCCCAGTGCAGAAAGCGCGCACCCAAGGCGACAGCGCAGGCCAGGTAGAGCAGGCCGCTCATATGGATGGCGTACGGCAGCAGGGTAACGGCGAACATCATGCAGGTGTAGAGCAGGATGTGCACCTTGGTGTAATGCTCGCCATGGGTCACCGGCAGCATGGGGATGTCGGCCTTGGCGTATTCCTCCTTGCGGTGAATGGCCAGGGCCCAGAAGTGCGGCGGGGTCCAGGCGAAGATGATCAGCACCAGCAGCAACGGCTCGGCGCTGACATGCCCGGTTACTGCGACCCAGCCAAGCAGCGGCGGCGCAGCGCCAGCCAGGCCACCGATGACGATGTTCTGCGGCGTGGCGCGCTTGAGAAAGCCGGTGTAGAGCACCGCATAACCGAGCAAGGACGCCAGGGTCAGCCAAGCAGCCAGCTCATTGGTGAAGGCCAGCAGCAGGGCCATGCCGGTGACCGCCAACAGCAGGGCAAAGGCCAGCGCCGCCACCGGCGACAAACGCCCGGCCGTCACCGGGCGTTTGTGGGTGCGGGCCATGATCGAGTCGATACGCCGGTCGACCACATGATTGACCGCCGCCGCCGCGCCGGCACACAGGCCGATACCAAGGTTGCCGAACACCAGCACCGGCCAGGCCACGCCGGCGCGTGTGGCGAGGAACATACCGACCAGCGAGGTGATCAGCATCAACACCACCACCCGCGGCTTGGTCAGTTCCAGATAGTCGCGCCAGCTGGCGTGCTCTTGTTGGGTGCCGAGTAGAGTAGCCATAGCGGTCTCTCCTTATTGTTATGCGTACGGCAGCTGGGCGCTGCGCGTCGGGTCCTGCGAGCTGCGTTCGGGCGTCGCGGCCACGGCCATGACGGAGGGTCTGCGTAGACGATAGTTGATAGAAACCAGAGTCAGCAGCAGCACGGCACCGCCGAGGTTATGGGCGACGGCCACTGCCAGTGGCAGCTGCAGCAGCACGTTGCTGATGCCCAGGCTGATCTGCCCGGCCAGCGCCAGCAGCAACAGCGCCGCCAGGCGCGCCTGGCCATGGCGCTTGAGCTGCCAAGCCAAGAGCAGCAGCAACAGGGTCACCAGCACAGCGCCTAGGCGGTGAGTCATGTGAATGGCGGTACGCGCATCGCTGTCGAGCTGACCGCCGAGGTAATTGGGGCCGATGTGCTGAGTCAGGTGAAAGCCGTTGGCAAAATCCATCGCCGGCCACCACTGGCCATGGCAAGTCGGCAGATCGACACAGGCCACCGCCGCATAGTTGCTGCTAACCCAGCCGCCCAGGGCAATCTGGCCGATCACCAGCAGCAGGCCCAACACCGCCAGGCGACGCAGGCGAACACTTAACGCGGGCAGCGCGGGCCAGCGGGCGGACAGCCGCAAAGTCAGTAACAGCAGCAAACTCAAGGTCGCGAAACCACCGAGCAGGTGTGCGGTAACCACCTGAGGCCAGAGCTTGAGGGTTACAGTCCACATGCCGAACGCCGCCTGCAGGGTCACCAGCCCCAGCAACAGCAACGGCAGTTTCAGCGGTTGGCCGGGCTCACGGCGGCGCCGTAGGGCCTGAATCGCCAGGGCCAGAATCAGCAGGCCGAGGCTCCCGGCAAAGTAGCGATGGACCATCTCGTTCCAGCCCTTGTGCGCCTCAACCGGCGCCTGCGGGTAATGCTGCTCGGCATGGGCCAACTGCTCGGCGCCCTGCGGCACGCCGATAAATCCATAACAGCCGGGCCAATCCGGACACCCAAGGCCGGCATGGGTAAGGCGCGTATAAGCGCCCAACAGCACCACTAGCAGAGCCAGCGCGGTGGCAAACAGGGCAAGGCGATATCTAGGCTTGGCCATATAGCTTCCTTAACCGATATTCGACAGCTTCAGCAGCAGGCGCAGGTCATTGAGGATCTGCTTGCCATTGGCCGTGGCGTCATAGCGCAGCACTAGGTTGCCGTGAGGGTCGATGATCCATAGCTGCGCCGCCGGATCGCCATGACGCAGGCGGTCATGCTGCTGGCGGTCGAGGGCCAAGCGAGCGAGTTGCGGGTATTCCGTCTGCAGCTGGCTCTGCAGGCTAGGCGCCAGCGGCTCGGCACTGGCCAGGGCATGGCTGGCGCGCCCCGCCTCACGGCCAAGACCGATCTGGATCTGCCGAGCCAGATACACCAGTTGCTGGCAGTCACGCTGGCAGCTGGCAGGGGCCGTGACCAGCAGTTGCCAGCGGGTTTCCGCCGCGGCCACACCCAGCTCGGCGCGGCTCTGCCCGTTGCCGATCAGCTCGCCGTGATAGTTGCGGCTTTCTGGCACCCAGAATTGCCATTTATACATGGCAGTCGCCAGCAGGATCGGCCCGATGGTGGCCGCCAGCAGCAAGAGCAATTGCAGGCGCCCACGACGCCCCGGAGTTTTAGCGTGACTGACTGGCTGCATCGGACTGCTCCTTGGCATTACGGATACCGAAATAGATAAACAAACAGGCCAGCGCCACTGCCAGGGCAAACCACTGCACGGCATAGCCCAGGTGTTTCTCCGGACCCATGGCCACCACCGCCCAGTCCGCCTGATAGGCTGCCGGCCCCGGCAACAGGCGCAATTCATAAGGCCAACCGGCGCGCCCCAATTGCCGCCACAGGGCGCCCGCATCGACGCGGGTCAGCAGCTGCGGCCAGGCATTGCCCGGCTGGTCGGCCTGCAACTGAAAACTTTCCCCCGGCGCCACGTAGATCCAAGCCTGTAGCTGCAGCGCCCCCGCCGGGGTGCTGAATGCCACAGGGGTACGCCGATCCGGCCACGGCAACCAACCGCGGTTGAGCAGCAACCACAGGCCACTGGGTTGATCGTAGAAAGGTTGCAGCAGCTCGACGCCAACCCGGCCATCGCGGGTGCGGTTATCCAACAGCAGGCTGTGCTCGGCATCGAAGTAGCCACGCAGCAAAACCCGCTGGAAGGCCGGATCGGCGCTGCGCTCCAGCTCGCCGATAGGCTGAGCTGGCGCCTGCCGGCGGGCCTCCTGACTGGCCAGTAAGGCGCTCTTTTCGTCCGCCCGCTGCAGCTGCCAACCGCCAAGGGCCAGCAGCAACGCCAGCAGTACCAGCACCACCAGCGTGGGCAGCAGGCCAGGACGAAAGGCCCTCATGGGCGCCCCCCGAACATCACGAACTGGCTGGCTATACTGCTGTGCATCACCCCTCCCCAGGAGTCACGCCATGCTCAAAGCGGCGATCGTCATCTTGCTGTTGGCCACCGTGGCCAGTCTGTTCAGCGGCTTGTTCTTTCTGGTCAAGGACGAAGGCCAAGGCACCCGCCTGGTCAATGCGCTGACCTTACGCGTGACCCTTACCGGACTGACCGTGGCCCTGTTGGTCTGGGGCTTCTACAGCGGTCAACTGGTGTCCCACGCGCCCTGGTAAAGACATCGCGACAGCCCCCTGGCCTGCCGCGGCCGACGCGCTACAGCACGTAGACGAAGACGAATAGGGCGATCCACACCACATCGACAAAGTGCCAATACCAACTGGCAGCCTCGAAGCCGAACTGATGCTCGGCATCGAAATGGCCGCGCAGAATGCGCACCAGCATCACAGCCAGCATCACCGTGCCGAGGGTGACGTGGGCACCGTGAAAACCCGTGAGCATGAAGAAGGTCGAGCCATAGATACCCGAGCCCAGGGTAAGCCCCAGTTCGCGGTAAGCCTCGACATACTCCACCGCCTGAAAGCCGAGAAAGGTCACGCCCAGAACAATGGTCAGCGCCAGCCAGGCCTTGAGCAACGCACGCTTGCCGTGTTTAAGGGCATGGTGGGCGATGGTCAGGGTGACGCTGGAGCTGACCAGCAGCACGGTGTTGAGCAGCGGTAGATGCCAGGGGTCGATGACCTCCTTGGGTGCCGGAAACAGCTTGGGATCGGGGGTCTGCAACAGCGGCCAGACGTACTCGAAGTTCGGCCAGAGCATGTTCGCCACGCCCTTGGCGCCATCGCCACCCAGCCAGGGGCCGGCAAAGGTACGGACGTAGAACAGCGCGCCGAAGAAGGCAGCGAAGAACATCACCTCGGAGAAAATGAACCAGCTCATGCCCCAACGGAACGAGCGATCCATCTGCGCGCTGTACAGGCCAGCGCGACTCTCCTTGATGACCGCACCGAACCAGCCGAACAGCATATAGGCGAGAAACAGACCGCCGATGGAGAAGATCAGCGGGCCATTGGAGTCGGCGCGCTGGGCGCTCATGTCGTTAAACCAAGTAGCCAAGCCGTACACCGAGGTGCCCATGCCAAGGGTGGCGATGATCGGCCATTTGCTCTGGGCGGGAACGTAATAGTGTTCGTGGGGCTGAGTCATGATGCGTGTTCTCCTTATCGGCCTGCTACGGGCACAGGCGCTTTACGCGCAGTGAGATCGAACAGCGTGTAAGCCAGCGTCAGGTGCTTCACATCCGCCGGTAAATCTCTATCGACGATAAAACGCACCGGCATTTCAATTCGTTCGCCGGGCTGCAACACCTGCTGGGTAAAGCAGAAACATTCGGTCTTGTGGAAGAACGCCGCCGCCTTGGACGGCGCCACGCTGGGAATGGCCTGGGCGGTCATCGGCTGGTCGCTGGGGTTATGGGCAACAAACAGCATTTCGTTGCTCGCCCCCGGATGCACCGCCAACTCATCGGCCAGCGGCCTGAACTCCCAGCTCATCCCGGCGGCATTGGTGGCGAGAAACTGCACGCGCACCTGGCGCGCCTCATCCACCGTCTGCGCGCCGTCATAGGCGCCGGCGGTTTTGCCGTTGATGCCGAATGCCTGGCACATCACGTCGTAGATCGGCACCAGGGCAAAACCGAAACCGAACATCACCACCACCAGCATCAGCAGGCGGAGGATCAAGCGGCGGTTGGCCGAGGCGCCGTGCATTACTTGATCTCCGGCGGGGTCTGGAAGGTGTGGTAGGGCGCCGGCGACGGCAGCGTCCACTCCAGGCCTTCGGCGCCGTCCCAGGGTTTGTCTCCGGCCGGTTTGCCGCCGCGGATGCACTTGATGACGATAAACAGGAAGAACAACTGGGTGGCGCCGAACATAAAGGCGCCGATCGACGAGATCATGTTGAAGTCGGCGAACTGCAGGTTGTAGTCAGGTATCCGCCGCGGCATGCCGGCCAGACCGACGAAGTGCATGGGAAAGAAGGCCAGGTTCATGCCGACGAAGCTCAGCCAGAAATGCAGCTTGCCGAGAGTCTCGTCGTACATGTGCCCGGTCCACTTCGGCAGCCAATAGTAGGCCGAGGCGAAGATGCCGAAAATCGCCCCCGGCACCAGCACGTAGTGGAAGTGCGCCACCACGAAGTAGGTGTCGTGGTACTGGAAGTCCGCCGGGGCGATGGCCAGCATAAGCCCGGAGAAACCACCGATGGTGAACAGGATGACGAAGGCCACGGCGAACAGCATCGGAGTTTCGAAGGTCATCGAGCCTTGCCACATGGTGCTGACCCAGTTGAACACCTTCACCCCGGTGGGTACGGCGATCAGCATGGTGGCGTACATGAAAAACAGCTCGCCGGTGAGCGGAATCCCCACGGTGAACATATGGTGCGCCCAGACGATAAACGACAGGAAGGCGATGCTCGCCGTCGCGTAGACCATCGAGGTGTAGCCAAACAGCGGCTTACGGGCGAAGGCCGGGATGATTGCACTCACCGCGCCGAAGGCGGGCAGGATCATGATGTACACCTCGGGGTGACCGAAGAACCAGAACACGTGCTGGAACAGCACCGGGTCACCGCCGCCGGCAGCACTGAAGAAGCTAGTGCCGAAGTGGATGTCCATCAGCATCATGGTCACGCAGCCCGCCAGTACTGGCATCACCGCGATCAGCAGGAAGGCAGTGATCAGCCAGGTCCAGACGAACAGCGGCATCTTCATCAGGGTCATGCCGGGGGCGCGCAGGTTGAGAATGGTGGCGATGATGTTGATCGCCCCCATGATCGAACTGATGCCCATCAGGTGCACGGCGAAGATAAAAAAGGTCACGCTTTCCGGCGCGTAGGTGGTCGATAGCGGCGCGTAGAAGGTCCAGCCGAAGTTCGGCCCGCCACCTTCGCTAAACAGCGTACTGACCAGCATGCCGAAGGCCGCCGGCAGCAACCAGAAGCTGAAGTTGTTCATCCGTGGCAGAGCCATGTCCGGCGCGCCGATCATCAGCGGCACCATCCAGTTGGCCAGACCGACGAAGGCCGGCATCACCGCACCAAAGACCATGATCAGACCGTGCATGGTGGTCATCTGGTTGAAGAATTCCGGCTGCACGATCTGCAGGCCCGGCTGAAACAGCTCGGCGCGAATCACCATGGCCATGGAGCCGCCCAGCAGGAACATGGCGAAGCTGAACCACAGGTACATGCTGCCGATGTCTTTGTGGTTGGTGGTCAGTACCCAGCGCATCAGGCCCTTGGCCGGGCCATGGGCGTGGTCGGCATGACCATGGCCGCTGTGGGTGGAGTCGATCACTGCACTCATGTCCGTTACTCCTGAGCCTTTTTGAACGCGAGGATGTCCTTGGGCGTGACCATGTCACCAAGCGTGTTGCCCCAGGCGTTGCGTTCGTAGGTGATGATCGCGGCGAGATCGACTTCAGACAGTTGCTTGCCGAAGGCGGCCATGGCGGTGCCGGGCTTGCCGTTGACGACGATGCCGATATGCCCGGCGGCCGGGCCGGTGGCGATAGCCGAGCCCTTGAGTGGCGGAAACATCGGCGGCAGGCCTTCACCTGTAGGCTGGTGGCAGGCCGCGCAGTTGGTCAGGTAAGCCTTCTCGCCACGGGCCATCAGCTCGTCCAACGTCCATTCCTTGCTGGTCAGCTCCTTCTCCGCCAAAGCCGCCTGTTTGCGTTCGGCCAGCCACTTGGCGAAGTCCTCTTTCGACTTGGCCTCGACCACCACTGGCATAAAACCGTGGTCCTTACCGCACAGTTCGGTGCACTGGCCGCGGAAAATGCCTGGCTCGTCGATGCGCGTCCAAGACTCGTTGACGAAGCCGGGGATGGCGTCCTTCTTCACCGCCAGCGCCGGCACCCACCAGGAGTGGATGACATCGGCAGCGGTGACCAGGAAACGCACCTTGGTGCCCACCGGAATTACCAACGGCTGATCGACCTCCAGCAGGTAGTTGGCATCCTTGGCGGTCTCGTTGTGGATCTGGCTCTGCGGGGTGGCCAGGTTGCTGAAGAACTCCACGTCCTGACCCAGGTATTTGTAATGCCACTTCCACTGGTAACCGGTGACCTGAATGTCGAGCTCCGACTCGCTGGAGTCGTAAATTTCGATCAAGGTCTTGGTCGCCGGGATCGCCATCACCACCAAGATCAGCAGCGGTACTACGGTCCAGAGAATCTCCACCGTGGTGCTTTCATGGAAGTGGGCCGGCTGCTGGCCGGTGGAGCGACGGTGCATGATCATCGACCAGAACATCACGCCGAAGACCACGACGCCGATCACCACGCAGATCCAGAAGATGGTCATGTGCAAATCGAAAACGGAGCGGCTGACCTCGGTCGCACCGGGCGCCATGTTCACGGTCCAGGCTGCGTGGGCCTGGCTGAACATGGCCCACAGCAGGAGGCCCATCCAAACTCGTGGATGTCGCATCATTGCGGGTTCCCCTTATCGTTTTTGTTATCCCGCCGGCTGAGCCTGCGGCGAAGGGAACGGCAGCCAAGACTGCTGGCTAAACGGCCGTCACCCCAGCTGCAGAGCAGTCGGGCTTAATCAGGTCACGCCTTGCGCTTGTGAGTATAGACAGCCACTGCGACATAACAACGCAGGGGCAAACTATCTCTGAAAGACTTGCGCCAGAGCAGTGCAAAACCTGGCGAGGGGAGGTTATGCGGCGTCGATAGCCTCATCGCGCACTCGCATAACAGTGACTAAATTATGACAATTAGGTCTTAGGCCATTGCGCAGAGCAGCTAACGTCTGTGCGTTGCCATTCCCACTCAGGAGCCTTCATGAACACCGCCGCCTTGCGCCAGCTGATCCAGCGCGCCCACCAGCACGAAGCCGCCACAGGCCAACTGGCCCGGCAGCTCGATACCCAACTGGAGCGCCTGCATCCGTCCATTCGCCTGCCTGTTGAAGATGCCCAGGGTGTACTCGAGCGCTTCGTCGCCGCCTATATCGATCAGGTGCCTGAGCTGCTGGATGCCGCCGACGCCGTCGCCCGCGAAGTCGGTATCACCGCGCAAATCAAACCGGTGTTAAAGATTGCCGAAGAGTATTTTCTCCAACCACAGGCCTTGCTGAACGGCCATGACGGCCTCGACGGCCTGCTGGATGAAGCCTACCTGGCACATCGTTTGATCGAAGAAATGAATGATCGCTACATCCGCCAATTCGGCCAGGCGTTAATCCCGATGGACACCACGGTGGCCAACTTGATTGCGCACCAGCTGATCGGAGAAACGTTTGCCAATCAGCTTGATGACGCCGTGCACCTGACAGTTGAAGGCATGCTCAATCCGAGCCATTTTGATCCGCAGCTGTTGCAGGCCTACCGCGAGCAACTGGATGACCCGCAGGTGGTCGCCGCATGGCAAAGCTGGCCATGCCTGTCCCGCCACCTCGGGGTCGAGCTGGAGCTGCCCGAGGCACAACGGGCCGCCAGCTGACGCCAAACGGTTGCGGCGCACGCGCCCGTTGCAGGCGCGGCAGGCCGGCGCTTAGGGCGCCGGCTTTTTCAGTTTCGGATTGGGGAAAAACTGCACCGATTGGACCTTGGGGTCCGCCGATTTGGCAGCGGCCTTATTGACCCGTGTGCCAATTTCCTTGGGCACCGACTGGCCCTGCTCGTTGAGGGTGTCGGCATAGCCGCAGCCCACACACTCGCGGTGCGGCACGCCGTCCTCGTCCCACATCTGGATCTTGTCCAGTTCGCTACAGGCCGGGCACACCGCGCCAGCAATAAAGCGCCGCTTGCTGATCATCACGTCGCTCATGCCACGTCCTCGGTCAGGCCGCTATGACGCAACAACGCGTCGATGCTCGGCTCACGGCCGCGGAAGTCGACGAACAGCAGCATCGGTTCCTGAGAACCCCCTCGGGCGAGGATTGCCTCGCGGAAGGCACGACCGGTCTCGGCATTCAGCACGCCATCTTCTTCAAACTTAGAGAAGGCATCGGCGCTCAACACTTCCGCCCACTTATAGCTGTAGTAACCGGCCGCGTAACCGCCAGCAAAGATGTGCGCAAAGCTGTTGGCGAACCGGTTGTAGACCGGCGGACGCATGACCGAGACCTCGGCGCGGATGCCTTCCAGCACGTCCAGCACACTGCGGCCGTCGCCATGGGTGGCGTGCAGCTCGAAGTCGAACAGCGAGAATTCGATCTGCCGCACCATCATCAGTCCGGACTGGAAGTTCTTCGCCGCCAGCATTTTCTCCAACAGGTCCTGAGGCAACGGCTCGCCCGTTTCGAAGTGACCGGAGATCAGCGCCAGGCCTTCCGGCTCCCAGCACCAATTCTCCATAAACTGGCTCGGCAGCTCGACCGCGTCCCAGGCCACGCCGTTGATGCCCGAGGCACCGGCATGTTCGACACGGGTCAGCAGGTGGTGCAGGCCGTGACCGAATTCGTGGAACAGGGTGGTGACTTCATCGTGGGTGAGCAGCGCCGGCTGGCCATTCACCGCGGGGGTGAAGTTACACACCAGGTTGGCCACCGGGCTGATCAACTCGCCATTGGCCGCGCGGCGCTGATCGCGGGCGCCGTCCATCCAAGCGCCTCCGCGCTTGTTGGCACGGGCATAGAGGTCGAAGAAGAAGCGGCCAACGTGCTGACCATGCTCGTTGATCTCAAACAGGCGCACGTCCGGGTACCAGCTGTCGAAACCAGACAGTTCCTTGATCTGGATGCCGTAGAGCTTCTCGACAATGGCAAACAGGCCGGACAGCACCTTGTCGATCGGGAACCAGGCACGCACCTGTTCCTGGGAAATGCTGTAGCGCTGCTGACGCAGCTTCTCGCTGTAGTAACCGACGTCCCAGCTTTGCAGGTCACTGCAACCCTGCTCGGCGGCAAAGGCTTGCAACTCCTGCAGGTCGCGGGTGGCGAACGGCTTGCTGCGCACCGCCAGATCGCGGAGGAAATTCAGCACCTGCTCGGTGGACTCGGCCATCTTGCCGGCCAGCGACAGTTCGCTGTAGTTGGCGAAACCGAGCAACTGGGCCAGCTCCTGGCGCAGGTCGAGGATCTCGCTCATCAGCGGACCATTGTCGAACTGGCCGGCGTTCGGTCCCTGGTCCGAGGCACGGGTGCAGTAAGCGGCGTAAAGTTCTTCGCGCAGAGCGCGGTCATCGGCATAGGTCATCACCGCGTAGTAGCTGGGGAACTCCAGACTGATCAGCCAACCGTCCAGTTCCTTGGCTACCGCAGCCTGTGCCATCTGTGCCTTGGCCGAGTCGGTGAGGCCGGCCAACGCTGCCTCATCGGTAATGTGCTTACTCCAGGCCTGGGTGGCATCTAGCAACTGGTTGGAGAAGTTGCTGGTCAGCTCCGAGAGTTTCATCTGGATCGCGCCGTAGCGCTGCTGGCCGGCAGGCAGCAGGTCGATGCCGGACAGGCGGAAGTCGCGCAGGGCGTGCTCCAGAATGGTCTTCTGCGCCACGTCGAAACCGGCGGCGGCCGGGCCGCTGGCCAATGCCTGATACGCCTCGAACAGGCCGCGGTTCTGGCCCAGCTCGGTCCAGTATTCCGACAATTTGGGCAGGCAAGCCTCGTAGGCGGCGCGCAGCTCGGCACTGTTGCACACGGCATTGAGGTGGCTGACCGGACTCCAGGCGCGGGACAGGCGCGCGCCGAGCTCGTCCAGCGCCAGCACCAGGCCATTCCAGCTCGGCGCGGCATTTTGCTGGGCCAGCAGCTGGGCAATCGCCACGCGGCTGTCAGCCAGAATGGCGTCGACGGCTGGCTCGACATGTTCCGGGCGGATCGCGGAGTAGGGCGGAAGATCGAAGTCTTGCAACAGCGGATTGTCGGCAGTCACGGGATGTACCTGTAGAGTTCGTGGGGCGCGGGCCTGCGCCTGCAGACGAGAGGAAAACGACGCTGCTCTCGTCTGTGCATGGCCGTCATCTTAATTACAATCGCGGCCGACCGCAGCTCAGGAGATTTCTATCGTGGCGATTCGAACGTATCAAGGTATGACGCCGCAGCTGGGTGAGCGGGTGTTCGTCGATGAGAGCGCCGTGGTTATCGGCGATGTACACCTGGGTGCCGACAGCTCGGTATGGCCGCTGACGGTGATCCGCGGCGACATGCACCGCATCCGCATCGGCGCACGCACCAGCGTGCAGGACGGCAGCGTATTGCACATCACCCACGCCGGGCCATTCAACCCGGACGGCTACCCGCTGATCATTGGCGACGAGGTGACCATCGGCCACAAGGTCACCCTGCACGGTTGCACCCTCGGCAACCGCATCCTGGTCGGCATGGGCAGCATCGTCATGGACGGGGCCGTGGTAGAAGACGACGTGATCATCGGCGCCGGCGCCCTGGTGCCGCCGGGCAAGGTGCTTAAAAGCGGCTATCTCTACGTTGGCAGCCCGGTAAAACAGGCGCGGGCACTGAGCGACAAGGAACGTGCCTTCTTCAGTTACAGCGCCGGCAATTACGTAAAGCTCAAGGATCTGCACCTGGCCGAAGGCTTCGACGCCTAACGCGCGGTTGCATCCACCTGCCAGCCGCCGCCAAGGGCGCGATACAGCGCCACGCCGGCCTGCAGGCGTGCCAGTTGCAGTTGCGCGTTGTCGTCCTGAGCGGTGTACAGGGTGCGTTGGCTGTCGAGCAGGGTCAGTAAGCTGTCGGCGCCAGCGCGGTAGCGTGACTCGGACAGGCGGAAGGCCAGCTCGGCTTGCTCCAGCACTGCCTGTTGCGCCTGCCATTGCCCTTCCACGCCGGCCAGACTGTTGAGTGCCAGTTGCACATCGGCGAAGGCGCTGACAATGCTGCGGCGGTACGCCGCCAGCAGTTCCTCGCGCTGAGCCTCGGCCAGGTCACGGCTGGTGGCCAGGTAGCCACCGTCGAAGATCGGTGCGAGCAGCGCAGAACCCAGCGAATAGATCGGATCGGCAAGTACGTCGGACATCCGTTCGGCATTGCCGCCGACCGTAGCCGTCAGGTTCAGGCGCGGCAGCAACGCGGCGCGGGCGGCCTGTACGTCGGCATCAGCGGCGGCCAGTTGCGCTTCGGCGCGGGCCAGGTCCGGGCGACGCCGCAGCAGGTCACTGGGCACGCCGGCGCCGATTGTCGGTAATTGCAGGGCCTCCAGCGGCTGCTCGACCAGGTTCAGGCCGGCACTGCTGCCCTGGCCGAGCAATACGGCAAGGGCCACGCGGCTGTCGTCAGCCTGCTGGCTCAGCGCAGCCAGGGCGCGGCGCTGTTCAGCGACCACCCCGCGTTGCTGGGCCAGTTCCAGACTGGTGGCGGCACCGGCGCGCTGGCGCGACTCGACGGTGCGCAGCACCCGTTCGGCGTTGTCCAGATTGAGCCGGGCGATGCGCAGGCGCTGGTCCAGGCCGATCCCCTGTAACCAGCTCGACACCACGCCGGCGCTAAGGGTGACCTGCAGCGCCGCGCGGTCGAACTGGCTGGCGCGCAGGTCGGCCAGGGCGCTGTCGCGACCGGCGTCGAGGCGGCCCCACAGGTCGACTTCATAACTGGCCGCCAGCCCCGCCGAATAGCTATTGCCCGCCACGTCGGCATCGCCACCCAACCGCCCTTCACGACCCGCGCCGAGGGTGCCATCGAGTTGCGGCAACAGCGGCGCACCAGCCATGCGCGCGCTGGCTTCGGCCTGGCGTACGCGAGCGACGGCGGCGGCCAGATCGTCGTTGAGCACCAGTGCCTGATCGACCAGGCGATTCAGCTCGGGATTGGCGAAACCCTGCCACCAGTCCGGTGCGATCTGCGCGCTTACCCGCAGCGCATGCTGCCACTGCGCGGGAGCGGCCGGGGTGACCACGGCGGGCGGCGGGCTGGCGCAGCCATGCAGCACCAGTAGGAGAGGCAGGTACAACAGGCGGTAATTCATTAGGGACGTCATCCTATTCCGCCGCCAACGCGACAACCGGGTCGAGCGCCGCCGCGGTCTTCGCCGGCAGGTAACCAAACAGCAGGCCGGTGGCCACCGCGCAGGCAAAGGCGGCGAGCATGGCGCTCAGGGAAAAGATCAGCGGCACGTTCCACAGGATCAACGCCGCACCGACCAACAGGCCGAGCAGCACACCGATGCTGCCGCCGACCAGAGTCACCAGCACCGCTTCGCCGAGGAACTGGCGGAGGATGTCGCGCTGGCGGGCGCCGGTGGCCATGCGGATGCCGATTTCACGAGTGCGTTCGCGCACGGTCATCAGCATCACGTTCATCACCCCTATGCCACCGACCAGCAGCGACACGGCGGCGATCAGACCGAGCATGCGGGTCATGCTGTCCTGAGTGTCGGCCTCGGCCTGGACCTTGGCGGCGGCATTGTCCACCTGGAAGTCCTCACGCCCGTGACGCGCCAGCAGCAGCTCGCGCACCGCCTCGCCGGCAGCCTTGACCTGACTGGAGGAGATCGCCGTGAGGGTGGCGTACTCAGGCTCGAGAATGTCCTGATAGACCCGCGCGCGACCAGACTTGTAAGGGATAAAGACCATTTCGTCGTAATAATCGGCGCCGGATTCCTTGCCCTTCTCGGCCATCACCCCGATGACCTCAAACGGCGCATCGCCAATCAACAACTGCTGACCCAGCGGGTTCGGCTCGTCGCGGAAGAACTGCTGGCGCGCCTTGTGCCCGAGCACCACCACCGGCGCCAGCGCCTCATCTTCGGCAGCGTTGAAGAAACGCCCCAGGGCCAGCGGCCAGTGGTGGATGGCCGGTAGCTGTTCGTTGCTGGAATAGACGTAGATATCGCGCGAGACGTTGCCGTACTGCACGGTGCGCGAGTTGCCGATCACCGGCGTGGCCAGGTCGACTTCCGGCAGCGCGGCCACGGCCAGCATATCGGGCTCACTGAGCACGCCCCAGGGGCCGCCTTCCGGCGGTTGCGCGGCGTACAGGTAAAGGGTGGTCGCGCCCATCGAAGCCATCTGCGCCATGACTTTCTGCTTGGTGCCCAAACCAATGGCGAGCATGACGATCACCGAAGCCACGCCAATCACGATGCCGAGCAGGGTCAACGCGGTGCGAAAGCGGTTCAGCCACATCACCCGCCAGGCCGAGCGCGCCACCTCGTCGAAGGTCTTCCACCAGGGCAGCCGCTGGCCCTGCCCGGCCGCCGCCATATCTGGCGCCGGCAGCGCTTGCGCTGAGGGCTGGGGCCAGCCATCCGGTGCGCCGCTGTCGCTGACGATCTCGCCGTCGCGGATCTCGATTACCCGCTGCGCCTGGGCGGCCACGTCGCGGTCGTGGGTGATCAGGATCACCGTATGCCCGGCCGCCGCCAGCTCACGCAGCAGCGCCATGACCTCCTGGCCACTGTGCGAGTCGAGGGCGCCGGTGGGCTCGTCGGCGAGGATGATGCGCCCGCCATTCATCAAGGCGCGGGCAATCGATACCCGCTGCTGCTGGCCACCAGAGAGCTGGCTGGGGCGATGCTCGAGGCGCTCACCCAGCCCCAGACGAGTGAGTAGAGCGCTGGCGCGCTCACGGCGTTGTTCGGCGGGCATGCCGGCGTACAGCGCAGGGATCTCGACGTTCTCACGGGCTGATTCGGTGGCGATCAGGTGGTAGCCCTGGAACACAAAGCCGAACGCTTCGCGGCGCAACCAGGCCAGTTGGTCGGCATCGAATTCGGCAACATCGCGTCCGGCGAAGCGGTAGGTGCCGGAGGTCGGCCGGTCGAGGCAGCCGAGCAGGTGCATCAGGGTCGACTTGCCGGAGCCGGACGCGCCGACGATGGCGACAAACTCGCCAGCGCCAATGGCCAGGCTGACGCCGCGCAGCACCGCCACTTCCGGGGCGCCGTCGTGGCCGCCATAGCAGCGGCGGATGTTCTGCAGTTCGATCAGCGGCGGGGTGCTTACCACTGGAACCTCGCCGCGTGGGTGTCCGGCAGCTCGGCGGTGATCAGTTGTTCCTGCTCCTGCAGGCCGTCGAGCACTTCAACACGCTGGCGGCTGCGCGCACCGATGTGCACCTCTCGCGCCTGCGGGCGGCCTTGGGCGTCTAGTACGCGGGCGCGGAATAGGCCGACCTGACCGTCGACTGCCTGCAGCGCTTCCAGCGGCGCGGTGAGTACGTCGCGGGCGGCGGCGGTGACGAAGGTGACCTGGGCGGTCATCTGCGGCATCAACTCGCCGTCATCGTTGTTCACATCGAACAGCACGGTGTATTGCACCGCCTTCATCGCCACCGGTGCACCACCAGCATCGCCGGATGCCGCGGGCGGTAGCGGCGGCGAAGGGAGGACCTGGCGGATCTTCGCGTGCCAGCGGCGGCCGTCGCCACCGAGGGTGGTGAAGTACAGACCAATGCCCGGCTTGAGCTGACGGATATCTGCCTCGGACACTTTGGTCCAGGCGGTCATGGCCGAGAGGTCGGCAATACGCAGCACAGTCGGTGTCTGGTAGGTGGCGTTGAGGGTCTGGCCCTGCTTGACGTCGACGCCGAGCACGGTGCCGGCAATCGGCGCGTAGAGGCGGGTGTAACTGAGCTGCGCCTCGTTGCCCTTGAGCCGCGCCTGGCTTTCGGCGATGTGCGCGCGCAGCTGCTTGAGCCGCGCCTGGGCGGCTTTCAGCGTGGCAGCGGCGACCTGCACGTCTTCCTCACGGGTCGCCTCGTCCACCGCCAGGCGCTGCTGGCGCTGGTGCTGCTGCTGTGCCAGGTCGAACTGCGCCTGCTGTTCTTCCAACTGCGCGCGCAGGCCATCCAGTGCCGCTCGGTCGGCTTCGACCGTGGCCTGGTGCAGGCTGGCGTCGATCTCGGCGAGCAGCTGGCCCTTCTCGACCTGAGCCCCCGGCTCGACATGCAGGCGGGTGACCTGGCCGGACACCTGCGCACCGACATCCACCGATTCGCGCGGCTGTAAGGTGCCGATGGCCACCACCGTGGCCTCGATATCACCACGGCTGACCGCCTCGGTCGCAAAGACCGGGCCTGACTCGCCACGCCACAGCCAGCCGCACAACAGCAACAACACCAGCACGGCCGGTAATCCACGGAGCAGGATGGAGCGGGAAAGGCGGTTCATCGGTTACTCGTTAGCAAAGGCGGGCGGATTACAGCGCGGCACGCAGCAACAGTGGCAGGCTGCCAAGCAGCGTGAGGACGGCCAGCAGAGCGGCGGTGCGCGGGCGATAGGGCAGCAGCAGAACCAGCAACAGACCCGCCAGCGCCAGCCAACCGAGCCAAAGCACTACGCCGACTGCTGCGCCCCAGGCCTGTACACAGGGCCACAGGGCCAGGACCAGCAGCAGCCAGCCGGCGATGCGCAGGCCGCGTTGCCGGGCCGGTGCTTTGTACGCCCAGACCTGCTGGTGATGGCGGTTCATGGCCAGGCACAGGCCACTGAGGCCGGCGTAACACAGGCTGAGGGCCAGCCCGCTGGCGAGCAGCACGTCCATCAGCGCACCTCCACGGCGCTTGCCGTTGCGGCTTGGTGGCGAGGCCGTTGGCGTACCTGGCGCTTGCGCCAGACCCGCTGCGCCGTCCACAGGCAGAGCAGGCCGATGGCGATGGCCACCAGCTCGACCCCGGCGCGCTCGCCGTCACCCTGCTGCAGGTAGCTGACGAACTGCTCGCCAATCACCAGCCAGTTCAGCAGTGGCAGCGCCAGGCACAGCAGTGCGGAGGCCAACAGTTGCTCGACCCAGGCGCGGCCTGGCGGTCGCCGGGCGGCGTGGACGTAGGTCGCTAGCCAGACCGCGAAGAAGGCGACGATCTCCCATTCTTCGCGAGCTGTGATGCCCAGGGGAATCAGCCTATTGGCCCAGAAGAAGGCAATACAGGCCAGGCTTAGCCCGGCAATCGTGCCGATGTTCAGCACCTCGATCACTCGATAGACCTGCGGCGTGCGGGCGCCAAATTCATGCAGCGAACGCTGCCGCCGCTTGAGCATAAACAGGATCGCTCCGCTGGCCAGCATTGCCGCGCCAGCCAGGCCACAGATGAAATACAACCAGCGCGCGGCATAGCCGCCGAACCCTGCGAAGTGCAGGGTGGCCATCACCGATTGCACGTCCTGGGCGGCGCCGCCGCGCAGCTCGCCAGGGGCCTGTAGGTCAAGTTGCGCGCCACTCACACCGTCGAAATGCACGCTACCACTGCCGTCACCGAGCAGGCGGTATTCGCCGCTCTTCTCGATAAAGCGGCCGAAGGTCTGCACCGCAGCGCTGCTGTCGTTGGGATGCTCGACGCTGACAAAACTCACCGGGCGCTGCAATTGCTGCTCGCTGTGCACCAGCAGCACGTCAAGCGGGGTGACGGCAGCGGCGATGCCGGTTTCCTCGCGCGGCTCGGGCTGGGTCAGCAGGTCGGCAAAATAGGCCTCGTCGCTGGGGTAATGCACGGCGATACCGGCCGGCATATACAGCGCGTAGAAGGTCGCGAGACCGGTGTAGGCGATCATCAGCTGGAACGGCAGGCTCAGCACCGACACTGCGTTGTGCGCATCCAGCCAGCTGCGCTGTCCCTTGCCGGGGCGGAAGGTGAAGAAGTCCTTGAAGATGCGCTTGTGGATGATCACTCCGCTGACCAGCGCCACCAGCAAGGCCATGGTGAAAAAGCCGACAAACCAGATGCCGGCGGTACCAGCATGGAATTCGAAGTGCATGTGCACAAAGTGATGGCCGCCCTCGCTCTCGCGTTGGTTGGCGTCGGCCAGCGGCTGGCCGCTGAGCGTATCAATGCGCTGGTTGTGGAACTGCTCGTTGGCGTCCTGCCAGAACAGCCGCACCGCCTGATCGTCGTCATCGGGCAGGGCAATGCCCCAGGAATGCGCCTGCGGCTGGTGCTCGTTGAGGTAAGCCTGACCAAGGCGCACCGCCAGCGGCCGGTCGACACCGTCATCCATGCCATTGAGTGAACGGGCCTGCGGCAGGTGCGGCTTCATCCAACGGGTGATGGGGTCATCGAACACGCCAAGGCTGCCGGTGAGGAACACCACGAACAGCACCCAGCAGGCCCACAACCCACCCCAGGTGTGCAACCAGGCCATGGCCTGACGCAGGCCCTGCTTTTCCACGAGCGGATCTACAACATGCTCCACGTTCTGCTCCGCAGACTGAGTCATACGCCGCTCCCCAGCCACCAGCCGAGCAGTGTCAGCACCACGGCCGGCAGGAGCAGGCCACGCCAGGCGCGACGGTTGTCCTGGACAGCAAAGACCCAGACGATGGCCGCGGTATACACCGCAAAGCTGGCCAACGAGGCCGCCAGAATGGCCTGGCCCTTGGGCAGCGGCAGGATCGCGCCAAGAAAGATCACGACCGCCGCGGCCAAGGCGTAGCCGCCGAGAATCGCTGCGGCAGTGCGGGAGACGAGCGTGAGCACGGACCCACGGGAGAAAGAAATTGATTTCATCGGCAAGCGACCATCACCCGGTGCAAAGAAAAAAACCGCTGGCCAGGCCAGCGGCGGGAAAAACATCGAACCGCCCGGAAAGGCACGATTCATATGCTAAGGACGAATGAGCGCGGTAAAACCCACAGCGCCATTGCCAACAAGCGGTGACAGGATGTTTCCGGCACTAACGCCGACATCCGCCGATCAGAACTCCATGCGCAGGCCGAGGGTGGCGTTGCGCGGGGTGCCGTAATAGCTGGAGGAGGTGGTGGTGTAGTACTCCTCGTTGAGCAGGTTGTTGAGGTTGAGGGTGGCCGTCAGCTGCTGGGTCAGGGGGTAGCGGGCCATCACGTCGACCAGGGCGTAATCGTCCTGGGTGAAACGCTGGTCCCAGTTAGGCCCCACGCCGTCGCTGTAGATCTCGCTCTGCCAGTTGACGCCCCCGCCCAGGGTCAGGCCGTTGCCAACGCTGCGCAGGGTGTAAGTGGTGAACAGCTTGGCGGTGTTCTGCGCGACGTTAGTGTTGAGTTTCTGCCCCTCACTGTCTTGCACGATATTGCGGCTAAAGCTGGCGCTGGCCTGCCAGTCGACGGCCAGTTCGCCGGAGACTTCCAGCTCGAAGCCGCGGGTCTTGGTGCCGGACTCAGCGCGGTAGGCCTGGCTGCCGTCCGGGGCGTATTGGTTATCCAGCGCCACGGCCAGGTTGTCCTGCTCGATCTGGTACAACGCCAGGCCGAGGTTCAGGCGATCATCGAAGAACGCCGCCTTGCTGCCCACTTCATAACCGACGCCTTCCAGCGGGTCGATATAGGCACCGTCCAGGGTCTTGTTGCTCTGCGGCTTGAAGATGCTGGTGTAGCTGCCGTACAGCGACCAGATCTCGTTGAGGTCATAGACCACGCCGGCGAACGGCGTGACCACACCGGTTTCGCTGCGTTGGGCGTTGGTGTCGGTTTCTGTCACGTCGTCGTAGTCATACTTAATGGTGTTTTCCCAATCGATAACACGCGCACCGAGGATGAACGACAGGTCATCGGTGATACGCAGGCGAGTACTGCCATAGCCCGCCGCCTGCTCTTCACTAAAATCCTGGCGGCCATAGGCCGGAAGTGGCGGACGACCTGGATTGCTACCATCCCAGGTGTAGATATTGCCGATTTCAGGGAACGGCCGATGCCAGGTGTAGATCGGGGTGGTGTAGTCGGTGTTCTGCTGGCTGTAGCCGAACACTGCATCGTGCTCGCGGCCGAACAAGTCGTAGCTACCAGCAAGGTTCAGGTCGAAGCTGTTCTGCACCGGCTTGGCCTTCCAGCGGTTGGCATACAGGATCACGCCGCCACCGTCTGGCTGCGGATTACCGCCGCCCGCATAGCCACTCAGCTCGTCGTATTCACTACGGCGCTGGTTGAGGCTCAACTTGGCCTTCCAGCGCTCGGTCAGGTTGTGCTCGAGAATGGCAAAGCCGGAAACGGCACTGCGCCGTGAATAGGCCCAGGAGGCGCCAGCAGAATCCGACTCGTCCCAGTCGGCTAGCGAGCCATCGGCGTTGTACAGCGGCAAGCCACCGCGGGCGTGGTCATCAAAGTCGTCGGATTGCGAATCAATGCCCGCAGTCAGCAGGGTGTCGGGATCCAAATCGGCTTCGATCACACCGTAGAACACCTTCTTGCGCTCGTTGAGGCGGTCGATATACGACTCGTTGTCCTGATAGGCGCTGACGAAGCGCCCGCGCACGTTACCGCTGTCCGTCAGCGCGCCACTGACATCGACCTCGGTGCGCTGATAATCCCAAGAGCCGCCAGTGACCGAGACACTGCTCTGGAACTCCATGGTCGGGCGCTTGCGGATCATGTTCAGGGTGGCGCCGGGGGTGCCAACGCCGTTGGTCAAGCCGGTGGCGCCGCGGATAACTTCCACGCGGTCATACAGCACCATGTCGTTGCTCTGCGCGGTGCTGCCGTAGTTGCTGTCGAGCAGCTGCAGGCCATCGATCTGGTAATTCTGCACGGCAAAACCACGTGAGTAGATGGTGTTGCCGTCCGAGCCGCCGTTACCGTTCTGGTTGATGGTCAGACCGGGCGTCTGGCGCACTACGTCATTGAGTTCGGTAAGACCCTGGTCGCGCATACGCTGACTGGTGATCACCGACACCGACTGCGGCGTCTCGCGGATCGACAGTGGCAGGCCGGTGGCCGTACTGGTCGAGCCAGTGGTGTAGGAGCCGCTACCCTCGGTGGTGGCACCCAGTCCGCTGTCGGTGACGCTGGTGGCGCCCAGCTGCAGGGCATCGCCAGCCTCCACTGGCAGCAGCAACGAATAGTTGCCACTGGCCTGACGCACCACCTGCAGGCCACTGCCCGCGAGCAACTGGTTTAGGGCCTGGTCGATACCGAAGCGCCCGTGCAGGCCGCCCGACTCCAGACCACGCACCGCATCCGGGGAGAACGACACGTTGACCCCGGCGGTGGCAGCGAAACTGTTCAGCGCCGACTCCAGCGAACCGGCGGCAATCGCGAACTCGCGCTCGGCCACCACACTCTGTGCCCAAGCCGGTTCGACCAGCAGCGCGCCGCCCAGTGGCAAGGCCAGGGCCGCGCCGAGCAACGCACGGTGGATGGCCTTGCTCAGTGGGCTGGGCACGGGGAAACGGAGCAGCGGGGTGCTGCGCGAGGCGGTCGGGCGCGACATGAGGATTCCTTGGATGGGTTGGCGTTGGCAACGCACGGATGGCGCTTTCCTACCAAGTCGAATGAGAAATAGAATCAACAACACCCAAAAAAACTATTTTTCCGCTTGGGGTCTTTCACGCCGGTTCGACGCGCACCCAATAGCGACTGATGCGCTGAATACGCAGCGGCAGGGTGGCACTAAGGTTGTCCAATACCGCATCACTATCGGCTAATTGGAACGCCCCGGAGATGCGCAGCTCAGCCAGCGCCGGGTCGCAGCCGAGCAGGCCTGGACGGTAGCGCGCCAGCTCGTTGATAAAGCGCGGCAGCGGCCAATCGCTGACGATCAGCATGCCGCGGACCCAGGCGTCGGCATGTGCCTCCAGGGTGTTGCTGGGGCTGGCGGCGTGGGCGGAAAACCCCAGTTGCTGGCCCGCCTCGACGCGCAGCGGTCTATCCACGGCATCCTGCAGCCGCACCGCCAGTGCCTGTTGCAGCACACCGACGTGAGTTCGCCCGGCCTCCTCGCGGACCAGGAAACGCGCGTCCGCCGCTTGAATGCTGCCTTGGGCGGTATGCACCACGAAGGGCCGTGGATCGGCGGCGACCGAGACCAGAATCTCGCCAGCGTGCAGACGCACTTCGCGCAGGCGCTCGTCATACCGCAGATCCAGCGCAGTGCCCGTATTCAGCTCCAGCTGCCCACCATCGGCCAGGCGCAGGCTGTGATGCTCACCGGTGCCGGTACGGTGGTCGGCCAGGCGCGTACGCAACGGAGTGCTCTGCCAGGTCAGGCCGAGCGTGCCGCCGCCGAGCAGCAACAAGCCAAGCAGCTTGAGGCTTTCGCGACGTCGGGTGCGCTGCCCTGCTAGGGTCGGCAGGGCGATCGCACCGGGCAATACGCCGAACTTGTGCTGCAGTTTTTCCAGGCGCACCCAGGCCTGCTGGTGTGCGGGGCTGGCCTGCAGCCATAGGTGATGCGCCTCGCGGGTCGGCGCACAATCAGGCGCTGCTTGCAGGTCTACAAACCAGCGGGCCGCCGCTTCCAGGATGGCGTGTTCGGAGGATGGCGCGGCCATGCTTCAGCCCTCAATCAACAGAAGGCACTGAGTCAACGCGCGCACCAGATGCTTGCGCACGGTGTTGGTCGACAGCCCTAGGCGCTGGCTGATCTGGACCTGGCTCAAGCCTTCGAGCTGGGCCAGGAGGAAGATCTCACGGCAGCGCTGGCCAAGACCATCAAGCATGCGGTCAATTTCCAGCAGGGTTTCGAGAATCAGTGCCCGCTGTTCCGGGGAGATATCTAGCGGCTCCGGCAGGGCCGCAAGGGTCTCCAGGTAGGCCTTCTCCAGGGCTCGCCGGCGAAAGCCGTCGATCATCAGGCTACGCGCAATGCTGCTCAGGTAGGCACGCGGCTCACGCAGGTCGAACGCCTTGCGGCTGAGCAGCACCCGCACGAAGGTGTCTTGGGCCAGATCAGCGGCACTGTCAGCGCAGGGTAAGCGCTTGCGCAGCCATGACCGCAGCCAGTCATGGTGCTCGTGATAGAGCGCCTGCACGACCTGCTGTTGGGCATTGTCGGGAACGGACATGGGCGGGAATTCTTAAATGATAATTAATATCGTTTATTCTCCAGCAAAGTCGGCACATCGTGCAAGACAACCGCACGCTATACATCATCCACATCAGGCGCGCACTGACGGACAAGGCGCGCGCCTATTTCAGCTACAACGCCAGTAATTACGCGGCCCTCAAGGATTTGCACCAGGCTCCCTAAGCGCCAATTTTGTCTGGGCAGTCAGCTGTTATCGTCTACGCTTGCCTGACGAACCCGTGGCAGGGTCCGTGGATGCGCCGTGCGCCACCGCCGCCCCTTCCAACCAGGCGCCGAGCGAAGGATATGCGATGTCAGGAATCGACCTGTGGGACGATGAAGATTTTGCCAGCAATGACAGTGCCGTCCTAGAGC
Source organism: Pseudomonas sp. BGA-UO-ETr-WB11 (assembly GCF_059567785.1). Classification (NCBI taxonomy): domain Bacteria; kingdom Pseudomonadati; phylum Pseudomonadota; class Gammaproteobacteria; order Pseudomonadales; family Pseudomonadaceae; genus Pseudomonas; species Pseudomonas sp. BGA-UO-ETr-WB11. The sequence continues at coordinate 154,225 of NZ_JCAQOS010000008.1, forward strand.
CTGCGCCCTTGCCCATTTGCCTGATTGCGGCCGCCGAGCACCGCAGCGTCTGGCAGGCGGGGCTGGAGCAACACGGCATTCAGGTGTGCACCGAACCCTGTGATGAGTGCCAGTTGATCCTGGTCGACGAGCGCTGCGCCGATTACACCGCCCAACTGGCCCGCCTGAACGAGCGGCCAGGGCGGCCACCGCTGTTCTTTCTGGTCGACAACGGGGCCGAACCCGACTGCATCCGCGCCTTCTCCGCAGGTGCCGACGACTATGTGCACTTGCCGATCAGCCCGGAAGCACTGGCGGCGCGCCTCAAGCGGGTGGAAGCGAAACTGCGCGACACCTCAAGCATGCGCGAACAGCTCAACCAGTCGTCGCAGATTGCCTTCCAGTCCATGAGCATGAATGCCGAGCTGGGGCGCATCCTGCAGTTTATGGAGAGCAGCTTTGCCTGCCAGCAATTCGGCGCCTTGGCCGAACTGACCCTGCAGATTCTCAATGAGCTGGGGCTGCACGCGAGCCTTGGGATATTTCATGACCGTGGTTTGGAGTATTTTTACGACGATGGCGTCAAACGCCCGATCGAACAGGAGGTCATCGAGAACTCCCGACACCTGGGGCGTATTTCTGACTTCAACAATCGCACCATCCTCAACTACCCCCATGTGGGCTTACTGATCCGCAACATGCCCCTCGACGATCCGCTGCGCTACGGCATCATCAAGGACCATATCTGCTACATCGGCAATGGCCTGGAGGCCCGCTGCAAGGCCATGATCATCGAACGTTATGCCCGTGAGCGGACCGTGCGCATTCAAGCGACCGCCACTGTGCTGCAACAGATGATTGCGGAAATGGAGCAGGCCAAGCTGGAGGTCACCCGCAGCAGCAGCAGCGAACTGCAGAACATGCTCGATGCCCTGCTCCATGAATTTTCCCAGCTGTGCCTGACCGGCCCGGAAGAAGAATTGCTGATGCGCCTGCTGACGGGGTCCAGCGATCGCCTGCACGCCCTGTTCCGCAGCGCGGCCGATCAGGATCAACAGTTTCAATCACTGCTCAGCGGCGTGGCGAAAACCCTTGAACATTGACCCCGGCGAATCAACCGTTCGCGTACGCCACTGCCTGCTGCTTCCTGCGCTGGTGTTTCTCGGTGCCTGCGCCGGGCCGCTGCCGGCGGTCGACCCACAGCAGGCCTGGATCGACCTGGCCACAGCACCCGGCAATGTGCTGATGGCCGATCGTCTGGATAACCGTTCAGTCAATGATGGCCGGTATTTTCAGGTCAGCCCCGGTGAGCATGACCTGCAGGTGCGCCTGCAATTTGATGTACCCAGCGGCGGCCAGGACGGCATGGCAGAGCTGCAAACCCGCACCTGCCGACTGCACCTGCGCTTTCCGGCCTTTGTCGCCGGCCAGCGCTATCTGCTCAAGGCCGGGCAACAGGGCTACCGCCCCTGGGCGCGGCTGTATGACAGTCAGCAGCAAGTGCTGGTGCGAGGCAAAACCCTGCGCTGCGGCAGCATTTAAGTGTCCGTACACATCAGCAATCTCGGTTTTGCGGCGTAAAAAAACCGGGCATTGCCCGGTTTATTGAGCGCGACAGCTCAGCCGCGGGTGTAGGTAATTTCCTTGCTACCGGCATCGCAGCTGCCGACCACTTGCTTGTCACCGGCCGTGCCCTTGTCCACCACCTCCAGGCTGTAGGCAACAACGCCCTTGGCCTTGAGTTTGGCGTCGATTTCCGCCTGCAGTTCGGCGCACGGCTTGGGGGCGGCCAGCAGGACACCACTCATGGCGCACAAACCCAGTCCCAACACGAGTTGCTTGATCATCGATAACGCTCCTTCGTTGTGATTACGATCCTCAACTACTCAGCCCGCCATAGGCGGCCAAGCAGGTATTCAGCATAGGGCACAGACTGTGACAGTGATATGCCTAGCTACCCGTAATGCGAAAGCCGACCTTGAGCGTGACCTGATAGTGGCCAACCTTGCCGTTTTCGATATGGCCACGGGTCTCGGTCACTTCGAACCAGTCCATGTTGTGCAGGGTTTTGGCGCACTCGGCCAGGGCATTCTCAATGGCATCCTCAATGCTGGTGGGCGATGAGCCGACAACTTCGATTTTCTTGTAGGTGTGGTGGCTGGGCATGGGGGCATCCTCGGTGAGAGATACCTCAACGCTAGTCAAACATGGGGCGGGGGGCAAATCGGGGCAGGGCATTGCAGGTAGCACCGCAAGCCGCATGCGCCTGGCGGTAAGCCACCGCCAGGCGCAGGAGCATCCTTACTTCATCAGCTTTTGCATATCGTCAGTCACGTCTTTGATGGCCGCTTTGAAGTCATTGGCGCTGATCGCCTGGCTGTCGTTTTCCAGGGTCTTGCCGAACACCTTGCGCACTACCTTGCCGACCGGCAGGCCGGTAGCCGCATCGATAAAATCGGCCTCGATATAGAGTTCAGTATTCTGGTCGCGAACGCCGGTGGCCGCCGACACAGTACCTACCACCGCAGCAACCGGCACCACCTCATACCACTTCATGCCTTCGTTGGACGCCGACACGCCGGTAATCGCCGCGCGCAGGATCAGCACTCGCGCACCCTTCGCGGCGGACTGCGCGCTCGACACCACCTGGTAGTTCTGCGCCAGCGCGGACTTCACTGCAGTAGTGGTGTAACGCTGTAGCTCTTGCAGGGTTTGCAGATTGACCCGCTCGGTGGGCTTGGGCGCCGGGTACAGGTCGAGCTGCTTGAACACCACGGTGTCATACGCCGACGGCTGGAAGCCTGGGGCAATCCAACGCATGGCTTTCTGGCCACTCGGCGTGGTGACTTCCTGCAAGCCGTCATAGCTGGGCAGGAAGCCGGAATACTGGCTTTGCTCGGTGACTTTCGACACACAACCGCTCAACAACAGACCGCTCAGGGCGGTACCCAGCAACAACTTACGTGACATCTTCATTGGCTTGCATCCCTCAAGGTTGAAATGGCTACCGCTTGTTTTCACAGAATTAACAACGCTTCACTGAGTATTGCCGAGGCCCGCGAAATAAGAGCACTAAAAACATGACAATTACACCTCCGCCTGCTCGGCGCGCAACCATTCGGCCAGCTTGGCTGCCCGCGGGTCGCGCGTGCGTAGCGGTACCCAGAGGGCCAACTTGGCGCGGGTCTGGGCAAAGCCCCAGGGCGCGATCAAGCGTCCGGCGGCAAGGTCATCGGCCACCAGTTGTTGCGGCGCAATGGCCACGCCTAGGCCGGCCGCGGCCGCTTCCAGCAGGTAATACAGGTGCTCGAAGCCCTGCCCAAGGGTAAGGGCATCCGGCGCCAGACCATTGCGCTCGGCCCAGGCCGGCCAGGCTTGCGGCCGCGAACTGGTGTGCAGCAGCGGCTCCGCCAGCAGGGCCGCAGGGGCGGCATGCTGCAGCTGGCTGGCGCGCACATGCCGAGGGCTGAGCACCGGGCCGATGGCTTCGCTGGCCAATTCGTACACCTGCATATCCGCCGGCCAGGGCGGCTCAGCGAACAGCAGGGTGGCATCCAGCCCTGGGCGGCGCGGGTCGAGATCACCCTCACTGCTGGACAGTTGCAGATGCAGCTCGGGCAGCTCGCGGTTGAGCCGGTCCAGGCGCGGGATAAACCAGCGCGCCAGCAAACTGCCCGGACAACCGAGCACGAAGGGCGCATCGCGGGTCTGCCGTTGCAGCTCGGCGCACACCTCGCGCAAGCGTTCAAAGGTGTCGAACGCCACATCGCGCAGGCGCAGACCCGCCTCGGTAAGCTTGACGCCGCGGCCGTCCTTGACGAACAAGGTCACGCCAAGCTGTGCCTCCAGCGCACGAATCTGCCGGCTCACCGCACCATGGGTGACGTGCAGCTCGTCCGCCGCCAGGCTGACGCTCTGCAGGCGGGCTGCGACTTCGAAGGCGCGCAAGGCATTCAGCGGGGGCAGTTCTCGGCTCATGGTATTGGTGAGTTTTCCTGACAGGTCAACGCAATCTAATCGCTTTTCAGCCGGACAGCCAGGGGTAGAATGGCGCCATTGTCCACCCACCCTCTCTGCCTATGCAGGGAGGACAGCACGCCTGGGAGCACCCTCATGACTTCATTGCGCAATGGCCCTGACGCCAAGGGCCTGTTTGGCCACTTCGGCGGTCAGTACGTCGCCGAAACCCTGATGCCGCTGATCCACGACCTGGCCCGCGAGTACGAAGCGGCCAAGCTCGACCCTGCCTTTATCGAAGAGCTGGCCTACTTCCAGCGCGATTACGTCGGCCGGCCCAACCCGCTGTATTTCGCCGAACGCCTGACCGAGCACTGCGGCGGCGCGAAAATCTACTTCAAGCGTGAAGAGCTGAACCACACCGGCGCGCACAAGATCAACAACTGCATCGGCCAGATCCTCCTGGCCCGGCGCATGGGCAAAAAACGCATCATCGCCGAGACCGGCGCCGGCATGCACGGCGTGGCCACCGCCACCGTGGCCGCGCGCTTTGGCATGGAATGCGTGATCTTCATGGGCACCACCGACATCGACCGCCAGCAGGCCAACGTGTTTCGCATGAAGCTGCTGGGCGCCACCGTGATCCCGGTGGTGGCCGGCACCGGCACTCTGAAAGACGCCATGAACGAAGCCCTGCGCGACTGGGTAACCAACGTCGACAGCACCTTCTACATGATCGGCACCGTGGCCGGTCCGCATCCGTACCCGGCGATGGTGCGCGACTTCCAGGCCATCATCGGCAAAGAAACCCGCGAGCAACTGTTCGAGAAAGAAGGTCGTCTGCCCGACAGCCTGGTGGCCTGCATCGGCGGTGGCTCGAATGCCATGGGCCTGTTCCACCCGTTCCTGGATGACACCAGCGTGCAAATGATTGGCGTCGAAGCGGCCGGCCACGGCATCGCCACCGGCAAGCACGCCGCCAGCCTGAACGGCGGCGTACCCGGCGTGCTGCACGGCAACCGCACCTTCCTGCTGCAGGACGACGACGGCCAGATCATCGACGCTCACTCGATTTCTGCCGGCCTCGACTACCCAGGCATCGGCCCGGAACACGCCTGGTTGTATGAAATCGGCCGCGTCGAGTACTGCTCGATCAAGGACGACGAAGCCTTGGAAGCCTTCCACAAGTGCTGCCGCCTGGAAGGCATCATCCCAGCCCTGGAAAGCGCCCACGCCCTGGCTGAAGTATTCAAGCGCGCACCGACCCTGCCAAAAGATCACCTGATGGTGATCAACCTGTCGGGGCGCGGCGACAAAGACATGCAAACCGTTATGCACTACATGGAACAAGCCGAGCAGGAGCAACACGCATGAGCCGCCTACAGAGCCGCTTCGCCGAGCTGAAACAACAGAACCGCGCCGCCTTAGTAACATTCATCACGGGCGGTGATCCGGACTACACCACTTCTTTGTCCATCCTGAAAGGATTGCCGGCGGCTGGCGCCGATGTGATCGAGCTGGGCATGCCCTTCACCGATCCGATGGCCGACGGCGCGGCCATCCAACTGGCCAACATCCGCGCCCTCAGTGGTCACCAGGACATGGTCAAAACCCTGCAGATGGTTCGCGAGTTCCGCGCCGGCAACAACGATACGCCACTGGTGCTGATGGGCTACTTCAACCCCATCCACCACTACGGCGTGCCGCGCTTTATTGAAGAAGCCAAAGCTGCAGGGGTCGACGGCTTGATCGTCGTCGACCTGCCGCCAGAACATAACGAAGACCTCTGCGACCCGGCCCAAGCTGCAGGTTTAGACTTTATCCGCCTGACCACCCCAACCACCGACGATGCGCGTCTGCCGACCGTACTCAACGGCAGCTCCGGCTTCGTCTATTACGTCTCGGTAGCCGGCGTGACCGGTGCCGGTGCGGCGACGCTTGAGCACGTCGAACAGGCCGTGACGCGCCTACGTCGCCACACCGACCTGCCGATCAGCATCGGCTTCGGTATCCGCACCCCGGAGCACGCGGCGACCATCGCCCGCCTGGCCGATGGCGTGGTGGTCGGCTCAGCGCTGATCGATCAGATCGCCAACGCCAGCTCACCGCAGCAGGCCATCGACGGCGTACTGGGCCTGTGCCGCGAACTGGCCGACGGCGTGCACGGCGCCCGCGTGTAAGCATCACCGGCAACAAAAAGCCGCTGCAGCCCAAGGCTTGCAGCGGCTTTTTTATGGCAAGGTGCCCGCGAAGACCAGCAAATGGTGCTGGAAGTGGTAGTGAATGCCTTCTTCCTCGCACAGGCGTTGGACGAAGTGCAGGTCGCTCTCGTCGTACTGCACGCTGTAATCGCACTTGGGGTAAACCGTGGGGCCGAGTAAGAACTGGTAACCACCTTCGACGATGCCATGCTCTTGCAGCACCTAGGCAACGATCTGCGGCACCGTCAGGTGTTGGAAGATGCGCTGGTTTGTGCGCAGGCCCAAGTAGCTCAGCGGTGGCACGATGCTCAGTTTGTGGCGGGTCAGGGGCTTGCCGGATTCGCCTCGGGCAATTTGATAAATCAAGCCGTCGAGGCTAAAGGCGAGAAAGACGCGCTGATACAGCAAGCTTTGCAAATCCAGCGCGGCGTTCTCGCTGATCAGCTCCAGCTCAAATCGATCGCAAAAAGGGGGACAGATTTATTTTCGCCAATAAATAAAGCTGTCCCCCTTTTCTATTATTCATTGGGATGCACCACGCGCTGCTTGTTATTGCCTTACCAACTGCCATAAGGAATGCCGAACTTTTCGATATAGGCCTTTGACTCAGGCGTGAGTGGGTAGGCGTAGCGCCCATCATTCTTGCCCATGTCCGGCCCCAGTTTACTAACCGCCCCCACGAAGCGGCCGATTTCGATGGACTCCACACACATACCCCCCAGCCAAGCTTTGGCGATACCGCCAGGGGCCAGGCCGATGGTGATGCCGTCTCGGTAATCAATTATTGTTGGTCTCGGTTCCTTGCGAGAGCAGTCTGCAACCTCCTTGGGCTTGAGCATCTCTTCTCGCACCCACAGCGGGATATTGATGCGCACGTTATAAGTTTTCGGCTCAGCCAAAGACTGCCAGCGCACGAAAATAATCTCCGGCAAATCGACCCCGGAAATTGACTTCCCCCCCCCAGCGGGTAGTTTCGGCCAGTCAACCGGGTTGCCCGTATAAGATACGATGCCGCCATGTACACGCTCGAACACCAAGCCACGGCGATCAATGACATCCACGCTTTCCACCCAAACCTCCATGTAACTCGGAGCAAGCAGTCCTATGCTCCAACTCCTATACGGTAGATCCGGCCGGCCCTGACCATTAGCGCAGCCGCTCAATAACAGAACGGCGGCCACTAACCACACACGATGCAAAATCATTCTGGATAACCTCCCTGAGGCGAGTTGCGATAAATCTGCCGCTGCTTGATGGGTTTGTTGATTAACAGCCCCTTGCTCGGCGTCCAGTGCGCGGACAGGTGGATATAGCGAGCATGCAAATGCCGCTCTTGCGCCGTGCTCAGCCGCTCGCCTTGGCCCATTGCGCCGGCAGTGATTTTCTCGGCGATGGCTTGCAGGTCCGAGGGAATGGCAAAGGAGGAGTTATCCGGGATTTCTTTAAAAGGCACCTCATGCTTAACCGCCAGCGCCCGCATGATGCGCAAGTAGACGCGCGACAGCTCGCCGCGCACCTCGCGTTTGATGGCCGCCGCGACTATAGCCCGTTGGTTCTGTGAGTTGTTGCCGGGCTGGCCAGTTGTGGCGAAGTACTTGTGAACGGGCTTTATCTTGCCATCACCGGGCAGGCCGCGTTGCTCCAACTGCTCGATAGCCATTTGGGTCTCACGCCAAGCGCTGCTGCGCTCCAGCGGCCGGCCAGAGGTGACCAAAACGGAGCGTGGCTGGCTGATCAGCAGCTTTTCCGTCATGCGAGGCCGGTAGCCGCCGCCAAGGTCGGAATGCACGCCAGGCAGGCTGATCTCCTGATGCTGCGGTGTCACGCTGTTAAGGGCGAAGTTCTCGCGTTGTTCGTCGTGGGCGGCCAGTTGCAGCACCTTGCGCGCACAGCCTGAGGGCAAATACAGATTGACCCCAGGGTTGCGCTCGTTGGCTGGGCTGAAGTCGCCACGACTCACATCGACAATCGCGGCCACAGTATCGAACAGGCCGATAAAATTGATGCTGGCATTCACCGCCCAGTCGAAGCTAGGCACGAGACCTTGAGTTTGCGCATTAAGGGTGGTGGACAACGCACCGCCGTTGGGTTTGAGCACTTCGTTGGCAAAGTGTCGGGCCGCTGCGGCACCTCGGCTAAAGCCAAAAATATCGAATTCAAGATGACGAATTTTAAGTGCTGGATTGGCACGCATCAAAAACGCTAACTGCTCCTGAATCTTCTCCGGGCTTTGCGCAACACGCGCCACGACCCCCGTATCGCCCAACCCGGTGCCTTGGTCGATCAATGAGTCAGATTCACCGCTTGTGGTGCCAATGCCTTCGAGATAGGCACGTATGTGGGCAACCTCTGTCTCGGGAGGCAAGGCCTGCCTAGAGTCATCCCGATACAGATCGTGCAGATGCGCCACATTGCTGGCCGCATTGCCGTAACTGTCGTCTGGCACTTCATTGAAGATGCCCGAACCACCGCTGTCGCTGTAGTCGTGTTTAGCGCAGTAGGCGATGGTTTCCTGCAGGGCGCGCTCATCCAGCAGCTGTAAGTCGTCGCGCCGGCACTTTTCAGTTGTCGAAGAATTGGCCAGGTTGTTGCCGGTGCCGTCAAAGAACACCCCAATGCGCAGGGTAATGCCGACTTCTTCCTCCAGCTCTTCCTCTTCTTCCTCCTCCTCGACAGCCGCCTCTTCAGGTTCTGGAGGCACGACGTTGCCTGCAGGGGCCTGGAGCAGGTTGCCGGCCAAGGCTAGAGCCGCCGCGCCGGGCAAAGCTGGACCAAGAATGCTGACCCCCGAGCCACTCCCCGGCGCGCCGCCAGAGTTGAATTTGATAATTGGGCCGACCATCGTGATGCCGCTGGCGTCGAGCTTGATAAAGCTACCGGCGGCTTTGAAGGTGAGTTCACTGCCAGCTTCGAGCACGACTTTCTGGCCGCTGGACAGGTGGATCTCTTGGCCTGCGTTGATAAATTGACCGGTGCCGATTTTGCTGTGCTGGTTGTTGCCGACGGTTAAATGGTCGTTGGCTTTGACCTCGACCCTACGGTCCAGATGAGTGGTGCGGTGTTCTTCGGCCTTGAATTCGCTGTAGCTGTTGGCCTCGACACTGTCGTGGCGTTCATTGCCGATGCGAATTTTCTGGTCGTGCTCGATGTTTTCATCCCAGTCGCGCTCGGCGTGGACGAAGATTTGCTCGGCGCCTTTTTTGTCTTCGATACGCAGCTCGTTATAGCCGCCACCGCCAGGGCTGCTGAGGGTTTTGAACACGCTACGGGTTTTGTTCGCCGGCAGTGCGTAGGGCACGACATGCGCGGCGTGGTGTAGGCAACCGGTGACCAGGGGTTGGTCGGGGTCGCCCTCGAGGAAGGTGACCAGCACTTCCATGCCCACGCGCGGGATTGCAATACCGCCGTAGCGATCGCCGGCCCAGCTGGAGCGCACGCGCAGCCAGCAGCTGGTTTTGTCGTCGGCTTGACCTTCGCGGTCCCAGAAGAATTGCACCTTGATGCGGCCGTATTGATCGCAGTGAATCTCTTCACCCGCAGGCCCAGTGACCACGGCGCTTTGGCTGCCGAGGATGCGCGGTTTCGGATGATTGAACGGCGGGCGATAGGGCACGGCCCAGGGCGTGGCGGTGAAGTGGTTGCGGTAGCCTTGGTGGAAGTCCGCGTCAGCCCAGCCCTCTCCCCCGGCCCCTCTCCCATAAATGGGCGAGGGGAGATAAAAATCGGTGACAGACTCTTCCAGCACCTGCGGTTGCTTGCCCTCGTGGTGGATTTCAGTGAGCAGCCAGAGGTCGTTCCAGCTGGCGCGCGGGTGTTCGGTCAGGGCCAGGAAATGACCGCTGACCAGCAGCGGCTGGTCGCCGTCGCCTTGCGCCAGTTCGAAGTCGTGGCGATGGCGTTCGAGAATGCGCTGGCTGAGGTGTTTGCCGCGCAGGCGGTCGACAAAGCGACCGGGGTAATCGTAATCCTCGAGGTCGGGTTTGCATGCACTCTTGGCGGTCGCTTCCATGAGCAACTTGGGCTTTTCGAAATCGTAATCGCGGCGTGTTACCCGGCTCGAACGGGTCTCCACCCGCACGCCGAAGCGCTTGATCACCGGCTTGTCGGCGACCAGGCCGCTGTCTTGTTGATAGGCCGTTGGCGCGAGTTTCGGGAAGGCCGTTTGGTCATCGCCGAAGACCAGTACATGCCCGTCTGTGCTGTGCTGGAAGTGGTAGTGAATACCTTCTTCCTCACACATGCGCTGGACGAAGTGCAGGTCAGATTCATCGTACTGCACGCAGTACTCGCGCTCGGGGTAGATCGAGCCGAGTTGGAATTGGTAGGCGTTGGCCTGAATGCCGTGCTCTTCGAGCACTTGGCTGATGATCTTTTCCACCGTCAGGTGCTGGAAAATACGTTGGTTGGTGCGGTGCGCCAGGTACGCCAGTTGCGGGCGCAGGGTCACGTGATAGCGGGTCAGGCGCTTGCCAGACTCGCCCTGGGCGACGCGGTAGATCTGCCCGTGAATGCCGTGGCCGGCCTGATCAAACGCGAGAAAGGCGGCTTGCTGCAGCAGGCCTTGCAGATCCAGATCTGGACGTTCGCTGACCAGTTCCAGCTCGAACACGAAGGGCTGACTGATCGCCTCGCGACCGTTGAATTCAAGCACCTGCAGGTCGTGGCTTACACCTTCGATCATCAGGCTGAAGTGCGTCTGGTTGGCGGCGGCGAACATTCATTGTTCCTCTCGTTTCGTTCCATGAAAACGCTTCGGCCAGGACGAGCCTGGCCGAAGTGGTATTACACGAACTCAGCCAATGCTTAGGCCGCGATCGGGGTACGCCAGTCGTCAGAGCCAGAAGTACCGGAGACTTCGTGGGTCCAGACGATTTTACGGTAGGTGAAGTACACGTCTTCCAGGTGAGTGAAGTGCGACATGTTCGGGTCCTGGCAGTTCGGCATACGCGACTGCACGTCAACGATCACGGCATCTTCCAGCTCGATGGTGTAGTAGTGCTCTTGAGTGCCGGTGGAGGAAGTGCGGTACCACTCCAGACGGCACTTGGACAGACGCTCACCGGAAGTCAGGGAGTTGAAGATCAGCGGTGAGGATTTGTCGAAGACTTTGGTGATCATCAGCGGCTTGTGCACGCGCTGACCAGTCGGCTGACCGGACTGCGGATCACGCGGGATGATGACCTGGTGGCTAAAAGCTTGAACCAGAATCTGGTCTTCGTGACCTTCCTGGAAGATGTTGCCGACGGAGTCTTCGGTGAAGGTGCCGGCAGTGATCAGGCCTTGTTTGGTGCCTTCGAGGGACAGATACGCGGGAGTTGGCATGGGTGCTTTCCTTGGCTTGGGTCATGGATCTGCAGTGATCCGGGAGTCATGACCATAGCGACAAGCATGCCAATAAAAATAAAATACCTACAAATCAATAACTTATAAATAAAAAACAGCGCACACCAAACAGTCTGTGCGCCAGATCACTGGAAATTGAGCAACACCTTGCACACCACTGCGCAAAAAATTGCTCATCCCCCTCAAGGCCAGGTTATGCGTGGGTTATAGCGTGTTTTAGACTTGGAAAGCAGGGAAGCTGTGCGCAGCTTCTTGCACATCAAGAGCTCAAGTAAATACACCAATGCGTACTTGAAGTGCCCCCTGATCACGCAGCACTGATTGGGCCGATTGAATGCACTTCGCTGTTCAAGCGGCATGCAATTGAGTGTTCCGTGTTGATGCGATTTCGCAGCTCAATCACACTTTTCAACGCATAACGTGGGCATAGCCTTTTTATCGGCCCACGTTAAGCCAGCCGCCAGGGCGGGTTAAGTCGCTGACTACCGGCGTGATACAGGCACAGCAGATTGCCGTCGGGATCACTCAGGTAGGCCTCACGCCACAGCCAGGGCTGATCGGTAGGCAGCATGCTGAACTGCACACCCAAGGCCTGCAAACACTGCACCGTGGCGTCCAGCGCGTCGCACTCGAAGTAGATCAGGCTCTGGCTCGGCTGCACGTGTTCAACTCGGCTGACGGAGAACGTGGCCGAGCCGTCCGGGCAGCAAAAACGGGCGTACTCCGGGAGATTTTCAACAATCAGCTGTAAACCCAGTTGCTGATAAAACCCTATCGCCCGTGCAACATCGCTGACGGCAAGAGTGACTTGGTTGAGGTTCATTAAGGTCAGCCTTGCCCGTGCATCGCACGGGCCAGTGGAGCAAGGGTTACTGGGCAGCGTGCAATTGGCGCTGGGCCATTTTCTGCTGTTTGTAAGCCAGAGCGGCCGGCGCCACCGGGGTGATCTTGCCGGTTTCCAGCCACTTCTTCAGGCGGTTGGCGTCAGCCATGTGGGTGTATTTGCCGAAGGCGTCCAGCACCACAAAAGCCACTTGGCGGTTGGCCATCTGGGTGCGCATCACCAGGCAATGGCCAGCCGCGTTGGTAAAGCCGGTCTTGGTCAGCTGGATGCTCCAGTTGGGCTTGTGCACCAGGCTGTTGGTGTTGCGAAAACCCAGGGTGTAGCTGGGCTTGCGCAGGGCCTGGGTCTTCTCGCGGGTGGTGCTGAACTGGCCGATCAATGGGTACTGCTGGCTGGCCTTGAGCAGCTTGAGCAGGTCGTTGGCCGAGGACACGTTGAGCTCCGACAAGCCGGTCGGCTCGGCGTAGTGGGTGCGGGTCATGCCCAGGGCCTTGGCCTTGGCATTCATCGCCGCGACGAAGGCCGGCACGCCGCCCGGATAGTGATGAGCCAGGCTGGCGGCAGCGCGGTTTTCCGAGGACATGAGGGTCAGTTGCAGCATGTCGCGACGGCTCAGCTCGCTGCCGACCCGCACGCGGGAGAACACCCCACGCATCTCCTTGACGTCCTTGATCACGATGGGCAACTGCTGGTCCATGGCCGGCTTGGCGTCCAGGGTCACGATCGCCGTCATCAGTTTGGTCACCGAGGCGATCGGCACCACGTAATCGGGGTTGCTGGAGTACAGCACTTCATTGGTTTTCAGGTCCACCAGCAAGGCGCTGCCGGAGGCCAACTCCTGCTGCGCGGGCGCCTTCGTGGCCAGCGCCACAGGGGCCAGCAGGGTCGAGACGGAGAACAGCAGGGTAACCAGGGTTTGGCGAATATTCACGGACATCACTACCGGGAAAAGAACAGGGGCGGCGCAGTATACCGGCGCCGCCGGCCAGTTACAGGATCGGCATGTCGGCGATATGTTCGCCACGCTCGTAGACCACATTGGCGCGGCCGACGATCAGGGGGTCGAGGCTGCCGAGGTGCTTCAGGTCCTTGCCGGTGTACGGCAATTTATGCAGCACATAGCGCATGGCATTGAGCCGCGCGCGCTTCTTGCAGTTGGACTTGATCACGGTCCAGGGTGCATCGGCGGTGTCGGTGTAGAAGAACATTGCCTCCTTGGCCTTGGTGTAGTCGTTCCACTTGTCCAGCGAAGCCAGGTCGATGGGGCTGAGCTTCCACTGCTTGAGCGGGTGCTTCTCGCGCTCCTTGAAACGCCGGCGCTGCTCGTCGCGGCTGACCGAAAACCAGAACTTGACCAGGTGCACGTTGTTGCGCGCCAGCATGCGTTCGAACTCCGGCGCCTGACGCATAAACTCCAGGTACTCCTCGTCCGAGCAGAAGCCCATCACCCGCTCGACCCCGGCGCGGTTGTACCAGGAGCGGTCGAACATAACGATTTCGCCGCAGGTCGGCAGGTGCTGCACATAGCGCTGGAAGTACCACTGGCCACGCTCGGCTTCGCTGGGTTTTTCCAGGGCGACGATGTGCGCGCCACGCGGGTTGAGGTGCTCCATGAAGCGCTTGATCGAGCCACCCTTGCCGGCCGCATCACGACCTTCGAAGAGAATCACCACCTTCTGCCCGGTCTCCTTGACCCAGGCCTGTAGCTTCAGCAACTCGACCTGCAGGCGGTACTTCTCGCGCTCGTAGTTACGCCGCGACATCAGGTTTTTGTAGGGGTAGCCGCCGTTGCGCCAGTCCGCGGCCAGCTCATCATCGGGATGCAGGGGCTTCTGGTTGAACGGCAGGGCGTTTTCCTGGCTGAGCAGCAGGTTACGCAGGGCCAGAGCATCATCGGCGGCCAACCCGGAGAGGAAGACTTCCAAAGTCTTGAGCATGCTCTCGGTATCGCCCGGTTGAATCTGACTGAGGATGTCCTCCATCGCCACGCCGGAAGCCAGTTGCGCAGCAGCGATGGCCTCGTTGACCGTGTGCCGCTCCAGGCTTGCGGCCTGCAGGGAAGGGGCGATATCGCCGGCATTGGCCTTGCGCGGCCGTGCCGGACGTTTGGCGCTACGCGGCGCGGCAGGCGCAACCTGGGGCTCAGTGACAGGGGCGGTGGAGGTGGTTTCACTCATGGCAAATTCCTTGAAATGACGCGGCGCATCTGACGCGCAATGGTTGACCCACCATTTGTACGCCGCCCGCCAGAGCAAACGTAGACGTAGATCATGTTGCTGTCAGTTTGCCGCCGTCATTTCAAGCCGCCAGACCGGGCCACGTCAGGCGGCAGCCAGCAACTCGCGCAGGTGCTGCAACACTGGCGCCGTGTCCGGGCGCACGCCGCGCCACAAGTAAAAGGCTTCCGCCGCTTGCTCCACCAACATGCCCAGGCCATCCAGAGTGCGCGCCGCGCCGTGCTCGCAGGCCCAGCGATTGAAGGCGGTCGGCTCCTTGGCGTACATCATGTCGTAGCAAACCGTGTGACCGGCGGCGATCAGGCCCGGTGCAATCGGCGGCAGCTCGCCGGCCAGGCTGGCCGAGGTACCGTTGATAATCAGGTCCACCGGCGCATCAATCCAGTCAAAGCCGCTGGCCGCCAGTGGCCCCAAGTCAGCAAATTCGTGCACCAGTTGCTCGGCTTTGGCCACCGTGCGATTGGCAATCACCAGTGCCGCCGGCCCTTGCGCCAACAGCGGTTCAAGCACGCCGCGCACCGCTCCACCTGCGCCCAGCAGAAGGATGCGTTTGCCACCCAGACTGACGCCGGCGTTGTCGATCAGGTCGCGCACCAGGCCGCTGCCGTCGGTGTTGTCGCCCAGCAGGCGGCCATCGTCGAGTTTCTTCAGGGTATTCACCGCACCGGCCCGCTGGGCGCGGGCGCTGAGCTGATCGGCCAGGTGCAAGGCCTGCTCCTTGAACGGCACGGTGACGTTGGCACCGCGGCCCTCAAGAAAAAACCCGCGGGCAAACCCGACGAAATCCTCCAGCGGCGCCAGCAAAGGCTCGTAGTTCAACTGCTGACCGGTCTGCGCGGCAAACAGGCGGTGGATCAGCGGCGACTTGCTGTGGCCGATGGGGTTGCCGAAGACGCCGTAGCGGTCCATCAACGCGCCGCCTCGCCCAGCCAATCACGATCCTGCAGGAAGTACTCGGTCAGGCGTGCTTCCTCGCTACCTGGCTCAGGGTGCCAGTCGTAGCCCCAACGCACTTGGGGAGGCAGCGACATGAGGATCGATTCGGTACGGCCGCCGGACTGCAGGCCGAACAGGGTGCCGCGGTCGAACACCAGGTTGAACTCGACATATCGACCCCGGCGGTACGCCTGGAACTCGCGCTGCTGCTCGGTGTAAGGAGTGTTCTTGCGCGTGCGCACAATCGGCAGGTAGGCGTCGATGTAGGCATCGCCAATGGCGCGGATAAAAGCGAAGCAGGTGTCGAAGTCCCACTCGTTGAGGTCATCGAAGAACAGCCCGCCAATGCCGCGCGGCTCGCCGCGGTGCTTGAGGTGGAAGTAGCGGTCACACCAGGCTTTGTATTTCGGGTAAACGTCGGCACCAAAGGGGGCACAGGCCTGCTCGGCAACTCGGTGCCAGTGCACGCAGTCTTCTTCATGGCCGTAATAGGGGGTCAGGTCGAAGCCGCCACCAAACCACCAGACCGGCTCTTCGCCCGCCTTCTCAGCGCTGAAGAAACGCACGTTGGCGTGGGAGGTCGGCACATGGGGGTTGTGCGGGTGGATCACCAGCGATACGCCAAGGGCCTCGAAGCCGCGACCAGCCAGTTCCGGCCGATGAGCGCTGGCGGATGGCGGCAGGGCATCACCGAACACATGGGAGAAGTTGACCCCGCCCTTTTCGATCAGTGCGCCGTTTTCCATCACGCGGGTGCGACCACCGCCGCCACCGGGACGCTGCCAGCTGTCTTCAAAGAAGTTCTTGCTGCCGTCTTCAGCAGCCAAGGCGGCACAAATGCGCTCTTGCAGGTCGAGCAGGTAAGCCTTCACGGCCTCGGTGCGATCACTCACGGGGGTCACCTTGTGGTCGCGCTGGCGGGCAGCGCGGGAATTCAATGGTCTTGCCGGCGAAGCTGCAGGCCTCGCATTACCTGGGCTGGCGGCGCGGGGCGGCAAGCATAGCACTCTGCCGGGCGCCGCCGCTGCTGACGCGGATCAAGCCAAAAGCACTGAACGCACCCTAGCCCGAGCGTACCTGGGCACCACTGAGCAGGTCGCGAATCTGGCTGGGGTTCTTGCGCCCACCCAGACGACCATCCAGCACGCCATCCAGTTGCCCGGCGAAATACTGCTCGATGCGCAGACGGCTGAGGGCCGGCGGGCGACCGCTGGGGTTGGCCGAAGTCGACACCAGCGGGCCGGTGAGGGCACACAGGTCACGCACCAACGGATGATCGCTAACCCGGATGGCCACGCCTGGATGACCGCCGGTAATCCACTCGGGCAGGCGGTTCTGGTGCGGCACCAGCCAGGTGGTCGGTCCTGGCCAGGTGCTGGCCAGTTGGTCCTGCCAAATCTGCGGCAAGTCGGCGAGGAGGAAGTCGAACTGGCGAATGTTATCCGCTACCAGAATCAGGCCTTTGCTCATCGGCCGTTGCTTCAACTCCAACAGTCGAAACACCGCGGTGCTGTCCCACGGGTCGCAGCCCAGCCCCCAGACCGCTTCTGTCGGGTAGGCAATCACCCCGCCACGGCGAACCACTTGCGCCATTTGCTGCACGCGCCAACTACTGACCATCGCATTACACCCCAATAAAAACTGCGACGCAGTGTACCGGGGCTAACCGCTACGGCCCAGCCAGCGACCGGCCTGATTGCACACCAAACCGTCCAGCTCCAGCTCGGTCAACGCCGCCAGCACCTCGGGCAACGGCCAACCCAGGGCCGCCGCCAGCCCTTCACTGCTGTGGGGCGCGGCATGTAGCAGGGCCAATAGCGGGTGGGCGATTGGCGCGCTGTGCTCAACAGCAGGCACCGGCTGCTGCCAGCCGCGCAGGGCCTGGAGAATGTCCTCGACGGTTTCCACCAGCGTTGCGCCATCGCGAATCAGCTGATGGCAGCCACGGGCACCGGGATGGTGGATAGAGCCGGGAATGGCATACACCTCGCGACCCTGTTCGGCGGCCAGACGCGCGGTAATCAGCGAGCCACTGGACGGGCTGGCCTCCACCACCAGCACGCCCAACGACAGACCGCTGATGATCCGATTGCGCCGCGGAAAGTTACTGGCCTGGGGCGGGCAGTCCAGCGGCAGCTCCGACACCAGGGCACCGCCTTGCTCGACAATGCTAGCGGCCAGGCGCCGATGGCGCTGCGGATACAGGCACTGCAGGCCCGTGCCGAGCACGGCCACGGTCTTGCCCGCCACATCCAGTGCGCCTTGATGGGCCGCACCATCAATCCCCAGAGCCAGGCCGCTGGTGATGACAAAACCGCCTTGAGCCAAGCTGCGGGCAAACGCCTGGGCAGTATCCAAGCCCGGTCGCGAGGCATGTCGGCTGCCCACCACGGCCAGTTGTGGCAACTGCAGGATGTCCGCAGCGCCGGCGACAAACAGCAGCGGCGGGGCGTCATCCAGCTCCGCCAGCAGCGCGGGGTAGGAGGGTCCATCCCACATCAGCAGCTGTTGCTGGGGCTGCTCCAGCCAAAGCAATGCCGCGGCCGCCTGGTCGCGCACCGCACTGCTGCGACGTGCCTCGGCGCAGCACGCCGGCAAACCCAGCGCGCGCCAGGCCGTAGCCGGCGCACTGAGGGCCGCCGAGGCACTGCTAAAGGCGTCCAGCAAACGGCGAAAACGCCGCGGGCCCAATTGCGGCAAGCTGTGCAGGCGCAAACGGGCTTCCAGTTCGGCAGGGGAAATAGCCGGCGAGAGTGGAGGCATGACGATCATCCTTGATCGAGGGGGGCAACATACTGCGGACAATAAAAAACCCCGCTTATCGGGGCTAGGTTGTTACGGGTTGGTCACCTTGTCCATCAGGGCCAGATCGCGGCTGGCTGTCAGCACCAGGCCGTAGCTGATCTTGTCGTAGGTGCGGAATACCATCAGCAGGCCGCTACGCTCATCAGGCACCTTGACCTGTTGGCCGGTGACGCGGTCGCGTACGGTTTCGCCAGTTTTCAAGATCGCCAATACACTGCCTTCCGACAGGCCGTCGCGCTGGCCCTTGTTGATGGTGACGACATCCATCGAACCGATCTGGTTGACGCCACGGGGCACGTCGATGATCAGGCCGTTCACCTGGCTAGCCGGCTCGCGCGGCATAAAGGTTGAGTTGACTGCACGCTCGTCGGTGGGGAAGAAACGGTCGCCGAGGCGCACTTCTTCATTGCTGCGCGTCAGGCCCAGGGTGGTGACGTCCCCTTCGCTGGACAGCACTTCAGCGCTACCGATGACGTTGGCGTTGATGCCGAGAAACTCTTTAGTGATCGGATCGTTATAGCTTTTGCCCTGGCGGAAGATGCCATAAACCGGCTGCTGATCGGCAAATACGCCACGGGCGTAGATCTTCTGCCCGGCACCCATCACCACGCTTTCACCGCCACCGGCCAACACGTAAGGCGCGCCGGCAAAATCGGCGTCGCTGTTGACGATGCGGTTGTTGAACAGGAAGGCGTTGATGACTTCCAGGGGGATGGTCGGAATGGCTTCGGCCATCGGCGTGCTGCGCACCTGCGGCGACAGCTTGATGGTGCCACGCGACTCGCCGCGATTGAGCACCAGGCGCGGCTGGCCATCCACGTAAGTGAGGCTGAGGGTGTCGCCTGGGTAGATCAGGTTCGGGTTTTGGATCTGCGGATTGACGTGCCACAGCTCCGGCCATTTCCACGGCTGGCTGAGGAAGCGACCGGAGATGTCCCAAAGGGTATCGCCTTTGACCACCGTATAGTTCTCGGGATGCCCGGCCTTGAGCTGGACGTCCGCCTGGGCCAGACCGCCAGTAGCGAGCAGCAGCAGGGCGAGTAGTGATTTCCTCATACGGTGAATCCCTTTATTATGTGTCTTCGCGTGGAACGCCTGATGGCCGGCCCAAAACCCAAGGGAGCCGCAGCCTGAAGCCGTTTTTCAATGCTGCTCAGCATATTAGCAGCGGATTTTGACTTTATTCCACAAGTGCATCACAAACGCATATGGCGATTCTGAACATCCTCGAATTTCCCGATCCACGCCTGCGCACCATCGCCAAAGCGGTGGAGCGGGTCGACGACGACCTGCGCCAGCTGATCGACGACATGTTTGAAACCATGTACGACGCCCCCGGCATCGGCCTGGCGGCCACCCAGGTGAACGTGCACAAGCGCCTGGTGGTGATGGACCTGTCCGAAGACAAGAACGAACCTCTGGTGTTTATTAACCCCGAGTTCGAGTCCCTGACTGACGAAGTCGACCAATATCAGGAAGGCTGCCTGTCAGTGCCGGGCTTCTACGAAAACGTCGATCGCCCGCAAAAAGTCAGAATCAAGGCCCTCGACCGTGACGGCCAGCCCTTCGAGCTGATTGCCGAAGGCCTGCTGGCGGTGTGCATTCAGCACGAATGCGATCACCTTAACGGCAAGCTGTTCGTCGACTACCTGTCGACCCTCAAGCGCGACCGGATCAAGAAGAAGCTGGAAAAACAACACCGCCAGCAAGAATGACCCGCGACCCCAAAGGCTTGCTCTGGCAAGCCTTTTTCTTTAGCCACAGATCAGGCGAACAACCATGACCCAGCCCCTGCGCATCGTTTTCGCCGGCACCCCGGAATTTGCCGCCGCACACCTGAAGGCGCTACTGAACAGCCCTTATCAAGTCGTCGCGGTCTACACCCAACCGGATCGCCCGGCTGGCCGCGGGCAAAAACTGATGCCCAGCCCGGTCAAGCAATTGGCCCTGCAACACGAGATTGCCGTCTACCAACCGCAGACCCTGCGCGACCCGGCCGCCCAGGCCGAATTGGCAGCGCTCAAGCCCGACCTGCTGGTGGTGGTGGCCTACGGCCTGATCCTGCCGCAAGTGGTGCTGGATATTCCGCGCCTCGGCTGCATCAACAGTCATGCCTCGCTGCTGCCGCGCTGGCGCGGTGCGGCGCCGATCCAGCGGGCGATCCAGGCAGGCGACGCGGAAAGCGGGGTGACCGTGATGCAGATGGAAGCTGGCCTGGATACCGGGCCGATGCTGCTCAAGGTCAGCACGCCCATCATTGCCGAGGACACTGGCGGCAGCCTGCATGATCGCCTCGCCGAGCTGGGCCCACCCGCCGTATTGCAGGCCATCGCCGGCATGGCCGCCGGCAGCTTGCGCGGTGAAGTGCAGGACGACAGCCTGGCCACCTACGCACACAAACTGAACAAGGACGAAGCCCTGCTGGACTGGAGCCGCCCGGCCGTGGAGCTGGAGCGCCTGATCCGCGCCTTCAACCCCTGGCCGATCTGCCACAGCAGCCTCAACGGCGCGCCGCTAAAAGTGCTGGCCGCGCACTTGGTTACAGAGCCGGGCGAGGGCCGTGGTGCGCCAGGGGAAATCCTCGCGGCCAGCAAGGATGGTCTGACCGTCGCCTGCGCTGACGGCGCCCTGCGTCTGACCCGTCTGCAACTGCCCGGTGGCAAGGCGCTGAACTTTGCCGATCTGTTCAACAGCCGCCGTGAACAATTCGCCGTCGGCAGCCTGCTCGGGGCTTCGGCATGAACCCTCGTCTGGCCGCCGCCCGCGCCCTGGCCTCGGTGCTCTCCGGCAAAGCGTCGCTGGGCAGCAGCCTGCCGCCGTTGCTGGACAAGGTCGACGCGCGTGATCGCGGCCTGGCTCAGGACCTGGCCTTTGGCACCGCCCGCTGGCAGCCTCGCTTGGCCCTGATTGCCGAGAAGCTGCTGCAAAAGCCCTTCAAGGCCGCCGACCATGATGTCGAAGCACTGCTGCTGGTCGGTCTGTACCAACTTTTTTACACGCGCATCCCGGCCCACGCGGCGATTGGCGAGACGGTCGCCTGCGTCGACAAGCTGAAGAAGACCTCCCTTAAAGGGCTGCTGAATGCCGTGCTGCGCAATGCCCAGCGCGACGGCGATACCATTTGCACCAGCCTGGACAGCGACCCCGTGCTGCACACCGCCCACCCGCGCTGGCTGCAAAAGGCCTTGAAGGCCAATTGGCCAGAGCACTGGCAGGCCATCTGCGCCGCCAACAATGCCCACCCGCCGCTGATTTTGCGGGTCAACCGGCGCCTGCGTAGCCGTGATGCTTACCTGGCAGAACTAGCCACCGCCGGCATTGCCGCCAGCCCTTGCACCTACAGCCGCGACGGCATCGTGCTAGCCCAGGCCTGTGATGTCACCAGCCTGCCGGGCTTCGCTGCCGGACACGTCAGCGTTCAAGACGAGGCCGCGCAACTGGCCGCCGACCTGCTGCAACTGGCCCCCGGCCAGCGCGTGCTGGATGCCTGCTGCGCGCCCGGCGGCAAGACCTGTCATCTGCTGGAAGTCGAGCCCAAACTGGCCCATGTATTGGGTGTCGATCTGGAAGCCAAACGCCTGGTGCGGGTACGCGAAAACCTCGCACGCCTGGGCCTTGAGGCCGAGCTGATCGCCGCTGACGGGCGCGACCTCGCCAGTTGGTGGGATGGCCAGCCGTTCCAGCGCATTCTGCTCGACGCCCCCTGTTCGGCCACCGGCGTGATTCGTCGCCACCCGGATATCAAGCTAACCCGCCAAGCCAGCGACATTACCGCCCTGGCCACACTACAAGGCGAGCTGCTGGACGCGCTGTGGACCACCCTGGAAGTCGGCGGCATCCTGCTGTACGCCACCTGCTCGGTGCTGCCGGAAGAAAACAGCGACAACATCGGCGCGTTTCTGGCGCGTACACCGGGCGCTCGGGAGCTGGATATCGACGGTGAATTTGGCCTCAAGCAGGCCCACGGTCGCCAGTTGTTGCCCCAGGTAGACGGCCATGACGGTTTTTACTATGCCAAGCTGATCAAGATCGCAGCGGCGCCCCAAGGTTAATGAACGGTGTCGACGCCGCCCACGCCGCGTCCACAGGAGTAGTGCAGTGAAGATCATCATTCTCGGTGCCGGCCAGGTCGGCGGCACGCTGGCGGAACATCTGGCCGGCGAGGCCAACGACATCACCGTGGTAGACACCGACACCGAGCGCCTGCGCGACCTCGGCGACCGTCTGGACATCCGTACCGTGGTCGGCCGTGGCTCGTTTCCCACCGTGCTGCGTCAGGCCGGCGCGGATGACGCCGACATGCTGATTGCGGTGACCAACAGCGACGAAGTCAACATGCTCGCCTGCCAGGTCGCCTACACCCTGTTCCACACCCCGACCAAAATTGCTCGGGTGCGCGAATCAGCCTACCTGACCCGCAACGACCTGTTCGACAACGACGCCATCCCGGTGGACGTGTTGATCAGCCCCGAGCAGGTGGTGACCAACTACATCAAGCGCCTGATCGAATACCCCGGCGCCCTGCAGGTGCTCGACTTTGCCGAGGGCAAAGCCCAGCTGGTGGCAGTGCGCGCCTACTACGGTGGGCCGTTGGTGGGCCAGCAACTGAGCCAGTTGCGCGCCCACATGCCGAACGTCGACACCCGTGTGGCGGCGATCTTCCGCCGCGACCGGCCCATCCTGCCGCAGGGCGATACCGTGATAGAGGCTGACGACGAAGTCTTCTTCATCGCCGCCAAGGGCCATATCCGCGCAGTGATGAGCGAGATGCGCCGCCTGGAAGACAGCAACAAACGCATCATCATCGCCGGCGGCGGCAACATCGGTGAACGCCTCGCCGAGGCCATCGAAAGCCGTTACCAGGTGAAGATCATCGAGCGTAATCCGGCCCGCTGCCGCTACCTGTCCGACAGCCTGGAAAGCACCATCGTGCTGCAGGGCAGCGCTTCCGACCGCGACCTGCTGCTGGAAGAGAGCATCGCCGACACCGACATCTTCCTGGCCCTGACCAACGACGATGAAGCCAACATCATGTCCTCGCTGCTGGCCAAGCGCCTGGGTGCGCGCAAGGTGATGACCCTGATCAACAACCCGGCCTACGTCGACCTGGTGCAGGGCGGGCAAATCGACATCGCCATCAGCCCGCAGCTGGCCACAATCGGCACCTTGCTGACCCACGTGCGTCGTGGCGACATCGTCAGCGTTCACTCCCTGCGCCGCGGCGCCGCCGAGGCCATCGAGGCGATTGCCCACGGCGACAGCAAATCCAGCAAAGTGGTCGGCCGGATGATCGAAGACATCGCTCTGCCGCCAGGCACCACCATCGGCGCGATCATCCGCGACGAGGAAGTGCTGATCGCCCACGACGATACGGTGATCGCTTCTGGCGACCACGTGATCCTGTTCCTGGTAGATAAGAAGTACATCCGCGACGTCGAACGGCTGTTCCACGTGGGCCTGAGCTTCTTCTAAGCCCGCGCTGCAGATGCGCTTGGGGGTTGTTTAGGGGCGGCTTGATTCGCGACATTCGCGGCTGAAGCCGCTCCTACAACAGCACGTTTACACCGCAACGGTGTGCTGTATCAGTCGCGCTTGAAGCGCAGCGCCACGCCGCCTGGCTCGAAGCGCACCACCAGCATCTGCACCAACGGCGCTTCCATCGGCAGGCCTTGCACCTGGCCGGTGACTTGCTCGCCGATCTTCAACAGGCTCTGGGCATCGTCGATCACCACAAACACGCCGCTGTCGGAAATATCCCGGGTCACCACCATCAACTCGCCATGGATCGGATGGTCAATGCGGATGCGTACCTTCAACGGGGCACGGGTGTTACTGCGCTGGTTGGTCATGACAAGCCTGTTGTTGTGCTTTTTCTGGGCAGGAAACTGACGTTAGTGGTTAAAGCGTCCGGCATCAATACCATTTTGCCTCGCCCGCTGGGCGCTTCTTGAAGCGCTTCATGGTCCACATGTACTGGCTTGGGTAGGCCTGCACATAACGGCCGATGACAGCACTCATGGCCGCTACGCCTTCTTCCACGTTGTCGCTGTACATGCCCTCGGGGGCGGCTTCGAGAATCACCTTGTAGCCCGAGCCATCGGCCAGGCGCAGGGCATGCAGGAACACCCCAACGGCCTTGCCGCCAGACAGCATGTTAGGCACAAACTTGCTGGTCAGCGCCTGAGTGGCGCAGAAGGGCACGAACACGCCGCTCGACAGGCTCGGCTCCGGGTCCGCCGGGATGCCAACGGCGCCGCCACGGCGCACTTCCTTGATGACGCTGAGGATGCCTTCCTTGGTCGAGGCCGCGACCTTGTTGCCCATCTGTACGCGCTGCTTTTGCAGCAGCTCATCGACCGCCTTGAGCTTGGGTGGGCGGTAGAAAATGATCGGTTTGCACTGCGCGCAGTAGAAGTGGTTGAGCACCTCCCAATTGCCCAGGTGACTGGTAATGCCAACCACGCCCTTGCCCGAGGCGAGCGCCGCCTCCAGCACGTCCAGGCCTTCGACTTCACGAACCAGATCGATCGACTTCTGCGCCGGCCAGATCCACGCGCAGGCGCTTTCGGTAAAGGTCCGGCCGATGTCCATCAGCGCCCGGCCGAGCAAGGCTTCGCGCTCGACGGCGGACAACTCAGGAAAGCACTTGGCCAGATTGATCCGCGCCACCTCACGAGAGCCATTGGGCAGTTTCCACATCAACCAACCGATGGCGGCGCCCACGGCCTGCACGGCGCGCCAGGGCAACAGGGCGAACAAGCGCAGGAAGCCAACCACCAGTGCGCCTTTGAATTTTTCCACAAGAACCACTCCATTAACGGCCAACCGCCGGCATTGTACGGGATCGTCAGCTCTAGGAGCCTGTCGGACTTAGCGCTGTCCTACTGCGGAAAAGCCGGACTTGGTCATTTTTCGTGCTCTTTTTCGTTGAATAGAATGACTATTCGCCTCAAAAGAGCACGAAAAGTGCCTCAACCCGGTCTTTCCCTCGCTACGAACGGTCAAGCCCGACAGGCTCCTAGCGCGGGTTGGCCAGGAGTCGGTAACGATCACAATCGGTGGTGTGGTCCATGACCATGCCGGCCGCCTGCATATAGGCGTAGCAAATGGTCGGCCCGACGAAGGTGAATCCGGCCTTTTTCAGCGCCTTGCTCATCGCCTCGGCCTCCGCCGTGATGGCTGGCACGTCGCTGCGGCCTGCGAAGTGATTGATCTTCGCCGCCCCACCGACAAACGACCAGAGCAGCCCGACCGGATCGTCCAGGCGCAACCAGGCCTGGGCGTTCTGCCGCGCAGCCTTGAGCTTGAGGCGGTTGCGGATGATGCCGGGGTCCAGCATCAGCGCCTCGATCTCCTCATCGCTCAGTACCGCCAAGCGTTGCGCATCGAAGCCAAACAGCACCTGGCGATAGCGCTCACGTTTTTTCAGCACCGTGATCCACGACAGGCCGGCCTGAAAACCTTCCAGCAGCAACAGCTCGAACAGCCGTTGCGGGTCGCGCAGCGGTACGCCCCATTCGTCATCGTGATAGGCGATGTAGAGGGGATCATCGTTACACCAGAAGCAGCGCGGCATAAGGCTCCAAGGGGTGGCGGCGGGGAGGAATCGGGTATACTCCCGGGCTTTCCGTCGCAGCCTAAGAACAGGTGAATTTAGTGACCCAGCCTACGCCTGCCGTGCGCACCTTCCAAGATTTGATCCTCGCCCTCCAGCAATACTGGGCTGAGCAAGGCTGTGTGGTGCTGCAGCCCTACGATATGGAAGTCGGTGCCGGTACCTTCCATACCGCTACGTTTCTGCGCGCCATCGGCCCGGAAACCTGGAACGCCGCCTACGTGCAACCAAGCCGCCGTCCCGCTGACGGCCGCTATGGCGAGAACCCCAATCGTCTGCAGCACTACTACCAGTTCCAGGTGGTGTTGAAGCCGAACCCGGAAAACTTCCAGGAGCTGTACCTCGGCTCATTGAAGGCCATCGGCCTCGACCCGCTGGTGCACGACATTCGCTTCGTTGAAGACAACTGGGAATCGCCGACCCTCGGCGCCTGGGGTCTGGGCTGGGAAATCTGGCTGAACGGCATGGAAGTCACCCAGTTCACCTACTTCCAGCAAGTCGGCGGCATCGAGTGCTACCCGGTGACCGGCGAGATCACCTACGGCCTGGAGCGTCTGGCCATGTACCTGCAGGGCGTGGATTCGGTCTACGACCTGATCTGGACTGACGGCCCGTTCGGCAAGGTCACCTACGGCGACGTGTTCCACCAGAACGAAGTGGAGCAATCCACTTACAACTTCGAACACGCCAACGTCGACAAGCTGTTCGAGCTGTTCGATTTCTACGAGTCCGAAGCCAACCGCCTGATTGAGCTGCAACTGCCGCTGCCGACCTACGAAATGGTCCTCAAGGCCTCACACACCTTCAACCTGCTGGATGCGCGCCGGGCGATCTCGGTGACCGCACGTCAGCAGTACATCCTGCGCGTGCGCGCCCTGGCCCGCGCCGTGGCGCAGAGCTACTTGCAAGCCCGCGCCAAGCTTGGCTTCCCGATGGCAGCGGCTGATCTACGCGATGAAGTGTTGGCAAAACTGGAGGCAGCAGAATGAGTGCGCACGATTTCCTGGTTGAGTTGGGCACCGAAGAGCTGCCACCGAAAACCCTGAAAAACCTCGGCCAAGCCTTCCTCAGCGGCGTCGAGAAGGGCTTGAAAGCCGCTGGCCTGAGCTACAGCAGCGCACGCATCTATGCCGCACCGCGGCGCCTGGCCGTGCTGGTTGAGCAGCTGGCCAGCCAGCAGCCGGATCGCAGCGTCAACCTCGACGGCCCGCCCGTGCAGGCCGCCTTCAATGCCGAAGGCCAGCCGACCCAGGCCGCCCTCGGTTTCGCCAAGAAGTGCGGCGTCGACCTGGCGCAGATTGACGCCAGCGGCCCGAAGCTGAAATTCAGCCAGAACATAGCCGGCCAACCCGCCGCCAGCCTGCTGCCAGGCATCGTCGAGACGTCGCTGAACGAGCTGCCGATTGCCAAGCGCATGCGCTGGGGCGCACGCAAGACCGAATTCGTCCGCCCAACCCAGTGGCTGGTGATGCTGTTTGGTGACGAGGTGATCGACTGCGAAATCCTCGCCCAGAAGTCCGGGCGCCTGTCCCGTGGCCATCGCTTCCATCACCCGGATCAGGTGCGCATTTCCAAGCCGTCGACCTACTTGGAAGACCTGCGCAGCGCCTATGTGCTGGCCGACTTGAACGAACGCCGCGCGCTGATCAGCGCCCGCGTTGCCGAACTGGCCGCCGAGCAGCAGGGCACCGCCATCGTGCCGGCTGATCTGCTGGATGAAGTCAGCTCGTTGGTGGAATGGCCGGTGCCGCTGGTGTGTTCGTTCGAGGAACGCTTCCTCGACGTGCCGCAAGAAGCCCTGATCACCACCATGCAGGACAACCAGAAGTACTTCTGTCTGCTGGATGCCCATGGCAAGTTGCTGCCGCGCTTTATCACTGTGGCTAACGTCGAGAGCAAAGACCCGGCGCAGATCATTTCCGGCAACGAAAAAGTCGTGCGTCCACGCCTGACCGACGCCGAGTTCTTCTTCAAACAAGACAAGAAGCACAGCCTGGAAAGCCTCAACCAGCGCCTGGCCAATGTGGTGTTCCAGGCGCAACTGGGCTCGGTGTTCGACAAGGCGCAGCGCGTCTCGGCTCTGGCCGGCTTTATTGCCACGCGCATCGGCGGCGACGCCACCCGCGCAGCCCGCGCCGGCTTGCTGAGCAAATGCGACCTGGCCAGTGAAATGGTCGGCGAGTTCCCGGAAATGCAGGGCGTGGCCGGTTACTACTACGCCAAGCACGACGGCGAAGCCGACGACGTGGCCCTGGCCCTGAACGAGCAATATATGCCACGCGGTGCCGGCGCCGAGTTGCCGAGCACCCTGACCGGCGCCGCCGTAGCGGTGGCCGACAAGCTCGATACCTTGGTGGGCATATTTGGCATCGGCATGCTGCCGACCGGCTCCAAAGACCCTTACGCCCTGCGCCGAGCGGCCCTGGGCGTGCTGCGGATCCTGATCGAGAAGCAGCTGGACCTGGATCTGGCCGAAGCCATTGAGTTTGCCATCGAGCAGTTCGCCGACAAGGTTAAAGCCGAAGGCCTGGGCCTGCAGGTGCACGACTTTATCTTCGACCGCCTACGCGCCCGTTATGAAGACGAAGGCGTGGACGTGGCCGTGTATCAAGCCGTGCGCGCCCTGTCGCCAACCGCACCGCTGGACTTCGATCAGCGCGTGCAAGCCGTACAGGCTTTCCGCGCGCGCAGCGAAGCCGCCGCCCTGGCTGCTGCCAACAAGCGCGTGTCCAACCTGCTGGGCAAGTTCGACGGTGAAGTTCCAGAGGTAGTGGCCAACGCCCTGCTGCTGGAGCCGGCTGAACAAGCCTTGGCGCAGGCGGTGTTTGTCGCGGCCCAGGCCGTCGCGCCACTGGCCGCCGCACGCCAGTACCGCGAGACCCTGGAGCAACTGGCCAGCCTGCGCGAGCCGGTGGACGCCTTCTTCGAGGCGGTGCTGGTGAATGCCGACGACGCCGAAGTCCGCGCCAACCGCTATGCGCTGCTGGCACAACTGCGCGGCCTGTTCCTCGGCGTGGCCGATATCTCGCTGCTGGGTTGATTGCGCGGGGTAGGATGGGTTGAGCGCAGCGATACCCATGCCGCCGAGCATGGGCTCGCTTCTCTATCGATGGGTTACGTCGCGCTGCGGCTAACCCATCTTATGGATTCGCTATGAAACTGTTAATCCTCGACCGTGACGGCGTGATTAATTACGACTCCGACGACTACATCAAATCGGTCGATGAGTGGATTCCGCTGCCCGGCGCCATCACGGCCATCGCAGACCTGAGCAAGGCCGGCTGGACCGTGGCCGTAGCCACCAATCAATCTGGCCTGGCCCGTGGCTATTACACGCCAGCCACCCTCGACGCCATGCACCAACGCCTGCGCCAACTGGTGGCAGAGCAGGGCGGCGACGTCGGCCTGATCGTGCACTGCCCCCACGGCCCGGATGACGGCTGCGCTTGCCGCAAACCGAAACCCGGTATGCTCCAGCAGATTGCGGCCCATTACGGCGTGAGCCTTGCAGGTTTGTGGTTTGTGGGTGACAGCCGTGGTGACCTCGACGCCGCTTTGGCCGTCGATTGTCAGCCCGTTTTGGTAAAAACCGGCAAGGGCGAACGCACGCTGAGCAACGCATTGCCAGCGGGCACTTTAATTTTCGAGGACCTGGCGGCCGTGGCCGCGCAGCTCCTTCACTAGGGTCAAAGCTCACATGTCGACAGTGCAGGCCATCAGAACCTTTGTCTTTTACCTGCTGCTGTCACTCAGCGCCTTGTTCTGGTGCACCCTGAGCATGTTTGTCGCGCTCTTCCTGCCGTTTCGCCTGCGCTACCGCTTTATCAATGTCTACTGGTGCCGCTTCGCCGTCTGGCTGACCAGCGCCATGCTCGGCATCCGTTATGAAGTGATCGGCGCCGAGCATGTGCCCAGCCAGCCCTGCGTGATCCTGGCCAACCACCAGAGCACCTGGGAAACCTTCTTCCTGTCCTGCTACTTCCAGCCCCTGAGCCAGGTGCTCAAGCGCGAGCTGCTGTATATCCCGTTCTTCGGCTGGGCCATGGCTATGCTCAAGCCCATCGCCATTGACCGCAGCAACCCCAAGGCCGCACTCAAACAATTAGCCAAGCAGGGCAACGAATGCCTGGAGCAGGGCACCTGGGTGCTGATTTTCCCGGAAGGCACACGCATGCCGGTCGGACAGATCGGCAAGTTCACCCGCGGTGGCGCCTCACTGGCCGTCAACGCTAACCTGCCAGTCCTGCCAATCGCCCACGACGCCGGTGCCTACTGGCCCAAACAGGGCTGGGCAAAACGCGCGGGCACCATCAAAGTGGTGATTGGTGCGCCGATGTACGCCGAGGGCACTGGGCCACGAGCAATTGCCGAGCTCAACGACCGTGCCTTTGCCTGGGTGCGGCAGACCCAGATCGATATCGGCGCCCTCGGGCCTGATGCTCAGCCTGTCAGCACGGCTGCCGACGCCTGAGCGTTTGTGGATAAGCTGTGGGCTAAATACCGGCAGTTCGCCATCAGTCACGCTAACGCTCTGTTTTGCTAGATGTTTATCTCTATGCCAGGCAAAACGGTAAAAGTGCATAAGTTATTCCCATGCTGCCGTTTTGCCAGCCCCCTGGCCCGTCTAGCCGCCCGCTAAACGATCAGAGCAGCCTGAACTAGGGCATGACTGGAACTACGGCCACAACGCCGTTTTCACGCCCTTCACCAGCCCCTAAAAGCCAAAAGGCGCCGACCCCAGTGGGGTGACGCCCTGACTCAGCACAGCAAAGCTCAGCTGTGCTTCTGCTCAAACTGGTTGAGCGAGATGACCCGTGTTTTGCCGATCCGGTGACGGTAGATCTCGCGCAGGTACTTGATCGACTTCTTCACGCTTTCACGGGACAGGCGAATGTCATTGATCGAGACGAACTTGCTCTGATCGTTGATCAACTCGCGGTACTTCTTCTCGTACATCGGCTTGATCGCATACCAGTTGGTATCGAGGATCTTGGCCGGATTTTCGTACTCGTTGAGCATGGCGTCGATGCGTGCCTCATCGAACTCCTCAGCGACGATCAGCTCAAGAATGGCGTTGTCCAGGCTCTCATCGAAACGGTGCGGTTCACGGGCGAAGCAGCGTTTGATAAAGGCCACGATCAGGGTCAGGAAGTCGTCCGACAGGCACGGGCTCTTGACGATCAGGGTGGTCAGCGACAGGTTGGCCGACGCGCCAATCACCAGTGCATAGCGCTTCAGGGTGGTGTTGGGGAACAGGTTATTGAGGTGGGTCTTAAGGCGGTTAAGGTCCATGTAGGACAGCTTGTAGTCCTTGGGCAACGAGACGATGGACACCACCGACGAGCAGTTCTTGAAGAAGTGCAGGTCGCTTAGCTCAGCGGCGTTGTACTCGGACTTTTTATACTGCTCCAGCGCTTCGCGGTAACGCTTGGACTCGATCGGCAGCAGGCTGATGCCCTCGATGGCCTGGGTCACCTTGTTGAAGTGCGGCAGGTCGATGGAGCGGAAGAACAGATCGTCGATATTCAACCGCGCCGGCTCTTTGTCCATCACCCGGAACTTGTCCAGCGGCGCCGCAGCACTCTGCTCCGGCACCACCGACTCGGCATAAGCGACTGCCACAGGGCCTGCCAGGCTCATAAACAGGTCGTTGGCATCCAGGCGGATGGTTTCACCGATATCGATACCCGCACGGCGGAAGTAGTTCTGGTCGTAATCCGTCGTCACTGCCTGGGCGGTGAGGATGTTGAAGATCTGCTGGGAGATGTACTGGTTGGCGTGACGCTCCATGGCGTTGACGTCGATGTTCTGGATATTGCCGTCGTCGCTCTCTTCGGCGTAACGCATGATGTCGTTGGAGATCAGCATCATGGCGTTCCACGGGCGGATGCGGCGCATCACGCTTTCTTCGCTGTTCTCTTCATTGTCGAAGTTGTAGGAGAAGTCCCACTCCTCGGCGAGGTACTTGCACAGCAAGCGACCGGCGTTGATGTGCAGTGCTTCGGACATCTCGCTGCGCTGATCGGAGATGTTTGGCAGGATACAAATACCGCTGGTGAAGATCGGTTCAAAGACGAAGGAGTGGTCGCGATTCTCCACATTGTCTTCGGCCTTCTTGGTGTCGAAGGTTTTGCTCATGTAGGCAAACTGCTGGGCCAGACCAAACTCCGAGGCCATGCCCGAACCAGTGCCACCGCCGGCGCTGAAGATGTAGAAATACAGGCGCGACTGGTTGGCTTTAATACCGCAGGAGTCGATCAGGTAACTGTGGATAAACTTCCAGTCGGCATTGCTGAAGCGCTGGGTATCTTTGTTGAGAATGATCTTGGCCAAGTACTGACCGAGGATCGGCGCGTTACCAGCGCCGCCCGCATGCACCTCAGAGAGGTCCATGATCTTCATCTTGCTGTAGTCACTGAGGAAGCCGCTGGTTTCCCCTTTGCGTGAGAAGCGGATGCGGCCTTCGATGTCCTTGTCCAGGTCACCCAGCATCACCAACGGCTCGATCAGGAACACCGGTTTGCTGTCCTTGCTTGGCGCGCGCAACAGATTGCTGCGAATCCAGCGGGTAGGGCGGAAGTCCTGCTCGGTGGTGGCCTTTTCTTCGCTCTTGAATTCACTCAGGTAAAACTGCCGGGCGTTGTACACCAACGAAGCCACATCCAAGGCGATATTCGAGCCGCAACGGCCCAAACCAATCAAGCACACAGAAGGGAAGTGCTGCACCCGACGTTCGCCGTCGTCATCGTGATTGGCCGGCGGAAATACCAGGCTGCGCAAGCCGTCGAGGTTGTCAAGGATGCGGTCGATATCGCTCTCGGTGAAGTACATGTACTTCTCGCCGTTGCGCTCAATAACCGGCGGCATCAGTGCTGGCAGCACATCGATATCAGCAGGAGCGAGCAGGTTATCGGCGAGTGCAGCCAGGGTGGCTTCAAGCGCAGGGGTGGGGGTGGCGTCTTTTTTTGTTTTCATTGGCGACAGTCCGGCGGCTTAGATATTCAGGGTGGCAGATGGCCACAAAGTATTCTGCTAAGCCTTGGTTTTAGCATGAAAGAAACAAAATCTCGCGGTCACTCAGTGACAATGTGATCCACTGCAGCCTAATAGCTGCCCCACTGGCTTGCGTCACAACGGGCTAAGGCCACTCGCTGTTCAACCTACGCGTGGTGCCTGCGGGCGGCAATTCATAGCGATCGTTGCAGCCAGTACGGCTCCTCAGCCAAATGCAAAACCCCTCGGCAGATAGACTCTGCCGAGGGGTTTTGGGTGCCATCAACGGAGAGCAGAGCCCTCCTTGATCGGATCAGAAGTCCAGGTTGGACACTGCCAGGGCATTGCTTTCGATGAACTCACGGCGCGGCTCAACTTCATCGCCCATCAGGCAGTTGAAGATCTGGTCAGCGCTGATGGCATCTTCAATGGTGACCTTGAGCATGCGTCGAGCATCCGGGTCCATGGTGGTTTCCCACAACTGATCCGGGTTCATTTCGCCCAGACCTTTATAGCGCTGAATGCTGTGGCGTTTAGTGCTTTCGGTCATCAACCAAGCCAGGCCTTCCTTGAAGCTGGTGACAGGCTTCTTGCGCTCGCCACGCTTAACGAAGGCGGTCTCTTCCAACAGGCTGTTGAGTTTCTGCCCGAGGCTGGTGACCGTTTTGTAATCGTTACTGGCGAAGAAGTCGCGGTTGAACATGATGTAGTTCGACACGCCGTGGGAAATCAGCTCGACCTTTGGCAGCCACAGGTGGCGCTCGGCATCTTCATGCAGGCTGGTTTTGTACACCAGACCGGACTTCTCCACACCACGCAGACGCTCGTTGAACTGCTCCAACCAACCTTGCATGACCGCTTGATCGGCCAGGTCTGTCAGGCTGACGGCTGGCAGGTAGATGAAGTGTTCAGTCAGCTCCTGCGGGTACAGACGCGACAGGCGCTTGAGGGTCTTCATCACCATGCGGAAGTCGTTAACCAGCGACTGCAGGGCTTCGCCGGCAATCCCTGGAGCGCTGTCGTTGACGTGCAAGCTGGCATCTTCGAGGGCCGACTGGGTCATGTATTCCTCCATGGCCTCGTCGTCCTTGATGTACTGCTCCTGCTTGCCCTTCTTGACCTTGTACAGCGGTGGTTGAGCGATGTAGATGTAGCCACGCTCAATCAGCTCCGGCAACTGACGGAAGAAGAAGGTCAGCAGCAGGGTGCGGATGTGCGAACCGTCGACGTCGGCGTCGGTCATGATGATGATGTTGTGGTAGCGCAGCTTGTCGATGTTGTACTCGTCGCGACCGATGCCACAGCCCAGGGCGGTGATCAAGGTGCCGACCTCCTGGGAGGAAATCATGCGGTCAAAACGCGCACGTTCAACGTTGAGGATCTTGCCCTTGAGCGGCAGGATGGCCTGGGTCTTGCGGTTACGCCCCTGCTTGGCAGAGCCGCCCGCGGAGTCCCCTTCCACTAGGTAAAGTTCGGACAAGGCCGGATCTTTTTCCTGGCAGTCGGCCAGCTTGCCTGGCAACCCGGCAATATCCAGAGCGCCTTTGCGACGGGTCATTTCCCGCGCTTTACGGGCAGCTTCACGGGCACGGGCGGCGTCGATCATCTTGCCGACTACGGCCTTGGCTTCGTTGGGGTTTTCCAGCAGGAAGTCGGCGAAGTGCTTGCCCATCTCCTGTTCCACCGCAGTTTTCACCTCGGAGGAAACCAGCTTGTCTTTGGTCTGCGAACTGAATTTCGGGTCCGGAACTTTCACCGAAATGATCGCAGTCAAACCTTCACGGGCATCATCACCTGTAGTGGCGACCTTGTGCTTCTTGGCCAGACCTTCCTGCTCGATGTAGTTGTTCAGGTTACGCGTCAGGGCCGAGCGGAAGCCCGCCAAGTGCGTACCGCCATCGCGCTGGGGAATGTTGTTGGTGAAGCACAACAGGTTCTCGTTGAAGCTGTCGTTCCACTGCAACGCCACTTCTACACCCACGCCATCTTCACGCTGGACGTTGAAGTGGAACACCTGGTTAACCGGTGTCTTGTTGGTGTTTAGATATTCAACGAAGGCACGCAAACCACCCTCGTACTTGAACAGTTCTTCCTTACCGCTGCGCTCGTCCTTGAGGACGATGCCGACACCGGAGTTGAGGAACGACAGTTCGCGCAAACGCTTAGCGAGGATGTCCCAGCTGAAATGAATGTTCTTGAACGTCTCGCTCGAAGGCTTGAAGTGAATCTGCGTGCCGGTGGCATCGCTGTCGCCGACGATACGCATCGGCTCCTGCGGTACGCCATGAATGTAGGTCTGTTCCCAGATGTGGCCGCTGCGACGCACAGTCAGCAACAGCAACTCGGAGAGGGCGTTCACCACGGAAACACCTACACCGTGCAGACCACCGGATACTTTGTAGGAGTTGTCGTCGAACTTACCGCCGGCGTGCAACACCGTCATGATCACTTCGGCAGCCGAAACGCCTTCTTCCTTGTGCACATCCACAGGAATACCGCGACCGTTGTCACGCACGGTGATCGACTCATCCGGGTGGATGGTGATGCTGATGTCGTTGCAATGACCGGCCAGCGCTTCGTCGATCGAGTTGTCGACCACCTCGAACACCATGTGGTGCAGACCACTGCCATCGTCGGTGTCGCCGATGTACATACCGGGACGCTTGCGTACGGCATCCAGGCCTTTCAGCACCTTGATACTGTTGGAGTCGTACGTCTGGTTTTCGCTCATGCCTTACTCCCGGTGGTCTTGGGTCTGGGTGATCTGGCCATGTTCCACGTGGAACATGGCAACTGGCGTATCCGTGCGCCAGCCTTGCCTCAACAATTCGTGGTCTACACAGGTAATGAATACCTGGCAGTGTAAGTCTTCCAGCAAACGGCACAGGGCCTGACGATGCTGCTCATCCAGTTCTGACGGTAGGTCATCCACCAGATACAAACATTGTCCGCGTTTGGTCTGATTGACCAAATGCCCCTGGGCAATTTTAAGAGCGCATACCACCAGCTTCTGCTGGCCGCGGGAGAGCATATCCACCGCGTTGTAAGCGCCCATGCGTAAACGTAAATCTGCCCGCTGCGGGCCAGCCTGGGTATGGCCTAACTGCTGGTCACGGATCAGTGAAGCACTGAGTACTTCACTCAAATCACGCTCCTTGTCCCAACCTCGGTAATAGCTCAAGGTCAGATCAGGAAGGTCCAACAGCTCACTCAAGGTCTGCTCAAACTCAGGCTTGAGGGCCTGGATATAACTGCGTCGGTAGCCATCGATTTCGTCGCTGGCCAGACACAGCTCACGGTCCCAGGCTGCTTGCGCAGCGCCGTCCAGTGTACCACGGCGCAGCCATGAGTTCCGCTGACGCAAGGCCTTCTGCAGGCGCTGCCAGGCCGGCAGAAAGCGTGGTTCCACGTGGAACACACCCCAATCAAGAAACTGCCGGCGAATCTTCGGTACACCTTCAAGAAGGCGAAAGCTGTCAGGGTTGATCAGTTGCAGTGGCAAGGTTTCTGCCAGCTGTGCAGCGCTGCGCACATTCTCGCCATCAATGCGTATGTGCAGCTCGCCCAGGCGATTGCGGGAAATGCCAAGGCTGCTGAGTCCGCCCTGAGCCAAAGCGACCTGACCGAATACCGTGCACTCATCAACTTCGTGCTGGATAACCGGAAGCAAGCGGGAACTGCGAAACGAGCGAGCCAGGCCGAGCAAGTGAATGGCTTCCAGCAAACTGGTTTTGCCGCTGCCATTGTCGCCGGAGAGGATGTTGATGCGAGGGGAGGGGGAGAGCGTCGCCGGATGCAGGTTACGCACCGCGGCGACGGTAAAGCGGGTCAATGCCATTGAAGGGTTACAGACGCATCGGCATGACAACGTAAGCGGAGTCGTCGTTGCCAGCTTCTTGTACCAGGGCGCTACTGTTGGAGTCGGAGAGAATCAGACGCACCTGCTCAGTGGTCATCACACCCAGCACATCCAGCAGATAGCTGACGTTGAAGCCGATCTCCAGGCTGCCGCCGTTGTAGTCGACAGCCACTTCTTCTTCTGCCTCTTCCTGCTCAGGGTTATTGGCCTGAATCTTCAACAGGCCCGAGGCCAGTTGCAGGCGAATACCACGGTACTTCTCGTTGGAGAGAATCGCAGTACGGCTGAAGGCTTCACGCAAACCCTGACGATCCGCCAACACCAGCTTGTCGCCGCCACGTGGTAACACACGCTCGTAGTCAGGGAACTTGCCGTCGACCAACTTCGAAGTGAAGGTGAACTCGCCCGTGGTAGCGCGAATGTGATGCTGGCCAAGGACGATGCTGACGGTGCCATCCTGCTCGGTGAGCAAGCGTGCCAATTCAAGAATGCCTTTGCGCGGCACAATGACCTGATGCTTGTCGGCCTGCTCGATGCCGGCTTCCATGGAGCACATGGCCAAGCGGTGACCATCGGTGGCGACGGCGCGCAGGACATTGGCGCTAACCTCAAGAAGCATGCCGTTGAGGTAATACCGCACGTCCTGCTGAGCCATAGCGAAGCTGGTGCGCTCGATCAAACGACGCAGCTTGCTCTGAACCAGAGTAAACGTCAGCGAGCCCTGGCCATCTTCCACCGATGGGAAATCGTTGGCCGGCAGAGTCGACAGAGTAAAACGGCTGCGGCCGGCCTTGACGATCAGCTTTTGCTCATCGACGCGAATGTCGATCAGCGCGTCGTTCGGCAGGCTCTTACAGATGTCCATTAGCTTGCGCGCCGGCACAGTGATCTCGCCTGGCTCGGCTGCATCTTCCAGGGTCACGCGACCAACCAGCTCGACCTCAAGGTCGGTGCCGGTAAGGGACAACTGCTGGCCTTCTACCACCAGCAACACATTGGAGAGCACCGGCAGGGTTTGCCGACGCTCGACCACGCCAGCAACCAGTTGCAGCGGTTTCAACAGAGCTTCGCGTTGAATAGTGAAATGCATGGTCTAGTCCCTTCCCTCGTGGGGCTGCAAGTGGATATCAGGTAGTCAGCGTACGCAGCAGGTTCTTATAGTCTTCACGGATGTCCGCATCGGACTCGCGCAGTTCAGCAATCTTACGACAGGCGTGCAACACGGTGGTGTGGTCTCTGCCACCAAAGGCATCGCCAATTTCCGGCAAGCTGTGATTAGTCAGCTCTTTCGACAGCGCCATAGCCACCTGCCGTGGCCGCGCCACAGAACGCGACCGGCGCTTGGAGAGCAGGTCGGAAATTTTGATTTTGTAGTATTCGGCCGTGGTGCGCTGGATGTTGTCGATGCTGACCAGCTTGTCCTGCAGTGCCAGCAGGTCTTTCAGCGACTCACGAATCAACTCGATGGTGATGTCGCGGCCCATAAAGTGCGAATGGGCAATCACTCGCTTAAGCGCACCTTCCAATTCGCGCACGTTGGAACGAATACGTTGGGCAATAAAGAAGGCAGCGTCATGGGGCAGATCGACTTTGGCCTGATCGGCCTTCTTCATCAAAATCGCCACCCGTGTTTCCAACTCAGGCGGCTCAACAGCGACCGTCAGGCCCCAGCCGAAGCGGGACTTGAGACGTTCTTCCAGGCCTTCAATTTCCTTGGGGTAGCGGTCGCTGGTGAGAATCACCTGCTGACCACCTTCTAGCAAGGCGTTGAAGGTATGGAAGAACTCTTCCTGGGAGCGCTCTTTCTTGGCGAAGAACTGAATGTCATCGATCAGCAGCGCATCCACCGAACGGTAAAAACGCTTGAACTCGTTGATGGCATTCAGCTGCAGGGCCTTGACCATGTCCGCCACAAAACGCTCGGAATGCAGGTAAACCACCTTGGCATTCGGGTTTTTCTTCAGCAGATGATTACCCACCGCATGCATCAAGTGGGTTTTACCCAGACCGACGCCGCCGTACAGAAACAACGGGTTGTACCCATGCTTGGGGTTATCGGCCACCTGCCAGGCTGCCGCACGGGCCAACTGGTTGGATTTACCTTCGACAAAATTCTCGAAGGTAAAGGTGCGGTTCAGATAACTGGTGTGTTTCAGCCCGCCTTCGACCTGCACCGAACGCTCGGTACGAGGGGCCTGGACCGGTGCATTGGCGCCAATCATGGGGTCAAAGCTGACGCGCGAAGGCTCATTGCTGACCACCGGGGCAGGGGCCGCATTGCTCGACGTAGGCGCGACGTTTGCAGGCGCTACAGAGTTGACAGGCGCGACTGGTGTTGCGGCCCGTGCTGCAGCACTGCGCTTGCTGCCTATTAATAAGGACAGCGCTGGCGGCATGCCGCTGCTGCGCTCGCCGAGCAACTCAAGCAGGCGGCTCAGGTACTTTTCATTCACCCAGTCGAGGACAAATCGATTGGGGGCATACACACGCAGCTCATCGCCTTCAGCTTCGATCTGGAGTGGACGGATCCAGGTATTGAATTGTTGGGCAGGCAGTTCATCGCGTAGAAGATCCACGCACTGCTGCCAGAGTTCCATGGACACGAAGATCCCCTAAAGTCGCCGGACGACAGAGCAAAAAACAGCTGCAATTGTACCGATCGACCGCAAGGTTATCCACAAGAAGCGGCGTTAGTGAGCAAGTAAAAACAAAGCCTTAGGAAACCCGCGGGTTAACAAATAACCGACAGGAGGTCTGTGGATAACCGTGCCTAAACCCCCACTCAAAGGCTTGGGATAAGCCATGGGATAACCCGCCTGTGGACAAGTAGCGATTCTATCCCCAGCTTGTGCGCGGCTAAACCACAGGTAGAGCACGGTTTGCTGACAACCTTCAGTATCGCTGTAGACCTTGCAGGGTATGGGCTGTAGGCGGTTATCCACAGAAAACACGCTGTGTAAGAGTAATAAATATCACTAAAAGCTTTAAATATCTTTCCTTTTTATATTCTTACTAGACAGAAACCTCTGGTTGGAAATTGACCTGAGGCCTCAGCTTCTCTAGAATTGCCGGTCTCTTTAAACGGGGGCCATTCCGGCCCGTAGTCGACCACCAGGTAACGCACCATGAAACGCACTTTCCAACCAAGCACTATCAAGCGCGCTCGCACCCACGGTTTCCGTGCCCGTATGGCCACCAAGAACGGCCGTGCTGTTCTGTCCCGTCGCCGTGCCAAAGGCCGTAAGCGTCTGGCAGTCTGATAAGCCCGGAACGGGTGGTGAGTCGAGACTTCTGTCGGGAAAAGCGTCTGCTGACTCCCCGACACTTCAAGGCAGTCTTTGACTCCCCCTCCGGCAAAGTTCCAGGTAAAAACGTTCTGCTTCTCGCACGTGACAACGGCCTTGATCACCCCCGTCTGGGTCTGGTGATTGGCAAGAAGAGCGTCAAGCTCTCCGTTGAACGCAATCGCCTAAAACGCCAGATTCGTGAATCTTACCGATTGAACCAAGAGGTTCTGAACGGCTGGGATATTGTGATTGTGGCGCGCAAAGGCCTAGGTGATCTGGATAACCCCGAGCTTGCTCAGCAATTCGGCAAACTCTGGAAACGCCTGGCGCGCAGCAAGTCTCGTTCTGAGAACAATGCCGAAACTGGGGTAGTCGACAGTCCCCATGCGTAAACTGGCCCTCGCCTCGATCCGGTTTTACCGCTACGCCATCAGTCCATTGATGGCCAGCCACTGTCGCTTCTACCCCAGTTGTTCTTGCTACGCGTATGAAGCCATTGAACAACATGGTTTCATGCACGGCAGCTGGCTGGCGGCACGCCGGCTAGGTCGCTGTCACCCGTGGAACCCCGGTGGTTATGATCCGGTTCCGCTTGCTGAACATCCCCGTCCCTCTTCGTTGGCCGAGTAATCATGAAAATTCATCGCTCGATCCCGATCGTCGCCCTGGCAATCGTGTCCTACCTGATGGTTCTTCAGTGGAACGAGGACTACGGCCAGGCTGAACTGCCAGCGCCGGTTGCCACGATCACTGCTACTTCAGACCTGCCCGAAACGTCGACGCCTGCAGCGGTCAGCGATGACGTGCCAACCGCAGCCAGCACCACTGGCGATGCAGTCAGCAACACCGTTGCTGCAGTCAGCGACAAGCTGATTCGGGTGCAGACCGATGTGTTTGATCTGGCGATTGATCCGCTAGGCGGCGATATCGTGCAGCTCAAGCTGCCGTTGTTTCCGCGTCGGCAGGATCGTCCTGATGTGCCTTTCCAGTTGTTCAACAACGACGCCAACCAGTTGTACCTGGCTCAGAGTGGCCTGACCGGCAGCAACGGTCCGGATGCGCGTGCCAATGGCCGGCCGCTGTATAGCGCCAGCCAGAGCAGCTACAAGCTGGCAGATGGTCAGGACGAACTGGTGGTTGAGCTGACGTTCAGTGAAGCCGGGGTTAATTACGTCAAGCGCTTCAGCTTCAAGCGTGGCATCTACGATCTGGCGGTGAGCTATCGCATTGATAACCAGAGCAGCCAGCCCTGGAGCGGTAACCTGTTTGCCCAGCTGAAGCGTGATGCCAGTGCCGACCCGTCGTCGAGCACCGCCACCGGTTCCGCCACCTACCTGGGTGCAGCCTTGTGGACTGCGGAAAAGCCTTACACCAAGGTTTCCATGTCCGACATGGACAGCGGCCCGCTGAAGGAAAACGTCCAAGGCGGTTGGGTAGCCTGGTTGCAACACTACTTCGTGACCGCCTGGATTCCGGCGAAAGACACCACCAACACCGTACAAACCCGTAAAGACAGCCAGGGTAACTACATCATTGGTTTCACTGGCCCGGCCCTGAATGTGCCTGCCGGTGCCAGTGCTGAAACCAGCGCCACCTTGTATGCCGGTCCAAAAACCCAGAAAAACCTGTTGGCTCTGTCACCTGGTCTGGACCTAACCATCGACTACGGCATGCTGTGGTTTATCGCCCAGCCGATTTTCTGGTTGCTGGAACATATCCACAACCTGCTGGGCAACTGGGGTTGGTCGATCATCTGCCTGACCATCGTGATCAAGCTGGCGTTCTTCCCCTTGTCGGCAGCCAGCTACAAGTCGATGGCGCGTATGCGTGCTGTAGCGCCGAAACTGGCTGCGCTGAAAGAGCAATTCGGCGATGACCGGCAGAAAATGTCTCAGGCCATGATGGAGCTGTACAAGAAAGAGAAGATCAACCCGCTCGGCGGCTGCCTGCCGATTCTGGTGCAGATGCCTGTATTCCTCGCGCTCTACTGGGTGTTGCTGGAAAGCGTCGAGATGCGCCAAGCGCCGTGGATGTTCTGGATCACTGACCTGTCGATCAAAGACCCGTTCTTCCTGCTGCCGATCATCATGGGCGCCACCATGTTTATCCAAATGCAGTTGAACCCAACGCCGCCGGATCCGATGCAAGCCAAGGTGATGAAGTTGATGCCAATCATCTTCACCTTCTTCTTCCTCTGGTTCCCTGCTGGTCTGGTGCTGTACTGGGTGGTCAACAACGTACTGTCGATTGCTCAGCAGTGGTACATCACTCGCAAGATCGAAGCCGCAGCAGCGCACAAGGCTTAACGCTTTCGCTCAGCTAAGGTAAACAAGACGCCCCCTCGTGGGGCGTCTTGCTGTCTGCCCTTTATTCAGGAACAACCGCCATGCTCGTAAACCCAGACACCATTGCTGCCGTTGCCACCGCTCAGGGTCGTGGCGGGGTGGGTATCGTGCGGGTCTCCGGGCCGCTAGCGCAGCACATCGCGTTGGCCATCAGCGGTCGCCAATTGCAGCCACGCTATGCCCACTACGGACCGTTTCAGGGTGCTGAAGGTGATGTGCTGGACCAGGGCTTGGCGCTGTATTTCCCCGGCCCGCATTCTTTTACTGGCGAAGACGTACTGGAACTGCAGGGCCACGGCGGACCTGTAGTGCTGGATTTGCTCCTACGTCGTTGCGTCCAGCTGGGCGCCCGTTTGGCGCGGCCTGGAGAATTCAGCGAGCGCGCCTTCCTCAATGACAAGCTTGATCTGGCCCAGGCCGAAGCCATAGCCGATCTGATTGAAGCGAGTTCCGAACAGGCCGCACGCAACGCCTTGCGTTCGCTGCAGGGCGAATTTTCTCGGCGCGTGCATGCGCTAACTGAACAGTTAATTGGATTGCGCATCTACGTCGAAGCCGCCATCGACTTTCCCGAAGAGGAAATCGACTTTCTCGCCGATGGCCATGTACTCGGCCTACTGGATGCCGTGCGCAGCGACCTCGCAGTGGTACTGCGTGAAGCAGGCCAAGGTTCACTGCTGCGTGATGGCATGACCGTAGTGATAGCCGGTCGACCCAATGCCGGTAAATCCAGCCTGCTAAATGCCTTGGCCGGACGTGAAGCGGCGATTGTCACCGACATCGCCGGCACCACCCGCGATGTGTTGCGCGAACACATTCTTATCGATGGCATGCCTTTGCACGTGGTGGACACGGCGGGCTTGCGGGCCACTGATGATCAAGTGGAAAAAATCGGCGTCGCCCGTGCCCTGCAGGCCATCAGTGAAGCTGACCGGGTATTGCTGGTGGTGGATGCCACCGCCCCTGAAGCGGCCGATCCTTTTGCCTTGTGGCCGGAGTTTCTGGAGCAACGCCCAGACGCCAGCAAGGTCACCTTGATTCGTAACAAGGCCGACCTCAGCCAAGAGAACGTTGGCCTGGAAGTCTGCAACGACGGCCATGTGACCATCAGCCTGTCGGCCAAATCCGCCGATGGCCTTGAGCTGCTGCGCGATCACCTGAAAGCCTGCATGGGCTACGAGCAGACGGCTGAAAGCAGTTTCAGTGCCCGTCGTCGCCACCTGGAAGCCCTGCGCCAGGCCAGCACGGCCTTGGAACACGGGCGTAGCCAGCTAACCCTGGCCGGAGCTGGTGAGCTGCTGGCCGAAGACTTGCGCCAAGCCCAGCAAGTGCTGGGGGAAATCACTGGAGCTTTCAGCTCCGATGACCTGCTCGGCCGCATCTTCTCCAGCTTCTGCATCGGCAAATAAGCCTGCACGCGGGTTGGATTGACGAACCTTTCGCCTCAACCCGCACTTCGTTCTTCTTACTGCTCAACTTGCCCATGCCAAAGGGCGGCTTTTGGCTGCCTGTTTTTCAGCCAATAAGCACGGGATGGCAAGAATAAGCCCTGTGGAAAACTGCCCCTAAGCCCAGTCCATAAGTAGGCCTGAAACCTGTTGGAAAACCCGCCTGTTGATAAGTGGCTGTTTCATCCACAGGCTTAAGCCAGTTATCCAAGGCCCCCAGAGCCGTATAACCACAGCCTTTTGCCAAGCTGAAAGCCTTATGAATAAAGGGCTACAGAGATCTATCCACAGAAAACAGGCTGTATAGAAATAAACATAAAAATAAAGCTTTATATAAATTCATTCTTTTTATTCTTTATAAGCCGATACTCGTGCCAAGTTTTTCAGGCTGGCTATTTTTTGTGCAGAAGGCTTCTTTCAGACCGGCGAAGACCCTATACTTGCCGGCTCTTCGCAGTACCCAGATTGAAGACCTCTCCATTTCTCAACAGGCACGAGGTGCGTGGTGGATTTCCCTTCCCGTTTTGATGTGATCGTGATCGGCGGCGGCCATGCCGGTACCGAAGCAG
The DNA here is from genome assembly GCF_059567785.1 of Pseudomonas sp. BGA-UO-ETr-WB11. Lineage (NCBI taxonomy): Bacteria > Pseudomonadati > Pseudomonadota > Gammaproteobacteria > Pseudomonadales > Pseudomonadaceae > Pseudomonas > Pseudomonas sp. BGA-UO-ETr-WB11. The sequence goes on from NZ_JCAQOS010000008.1 coordinate 198,643, forward strand.
CACTTGCTGCTGCCCGCATGGGGGTAAAAACCCTGTTGCTGACGCACAACGTCGAAACACTTGGGCAAATGAGCTGCAACCCAGCCATCGGCGGGATCGGCAAAAGCCATCTGGTCAAGGAAATCGACGCCCTTGGCGGTGCCATGGCGACTGCAACCGACCTCGGCGGCATCCAGTTCCGTGTGCTCAATAGCCGTAAAGGTCCAGCGGTGCGTGCCACTCGGGCCCAGGCCGATCGCGTGCTGTACAAAGCCGCCGTACGCGAGATTCTGGAAAACCAGGCCAATCTGTGGATATTTCAGCAAGCCTGCGATGACCTGATTGTCGAGAATGACCAGGTCAAAGGCGTCGTCACCCAGATGGGGCTGCGTTTTCATGCAGAGTCAGTGGTGTTGACCACCGGCACTTTCCTCGGTGGACTTATCCACATCGGTCTGCAGAACTATTCTGGCGGCCGCGCGGGCGATCCGCCTTCGATTGCCCTCGCTCAGCGTCTACGCGAATTGCCTCTGCGGGTTGGACGGCTGAAAACCGGCACTCCGCCGCGCATTGATGGGCGTTCGGTGGATTTCTCGTTGATGACCGAACAGCCGGGCGATACGCCGATCCCGCTGATGTCGTTCCTCGGTCGCCAAGAGCAGCATCCGCGTCAGGTCAGTTGCTGGATTACCCACACCAACGCCCGTACGCACGAAATCATTGCCGCCAACCTGGATCGTTCGCCGATGTATTCGGGCGTGATCGAAGGTGTCGGCCCGCGTTACTGCCCGTCGATCGAAGACAAGATTCATCGTTTTGCCGACAAGGACAGCCATCAGGTGTTCATTGAGCCGGAAGGCTTGACCACCCATGAGCTGTATCCGAACGGCATTTCCACCTCGCTGCCATTCGACGTGCAATTGCAGATTGTGCGCAGTATCCGCGGCATGGAAAACGCCCACATCGTTCGCCCTGGCTATGCCATCGAGTACGACTACTTCGACCCACGCGACCTGAAATACAGCCTGGAAACCAAGGTGATTGGTGGTCTGTTCTTCGCTGGGCAGATCAACGGCACAACCGGTTACGAAGAAGCCGGCGCCCAAGGTTTGCTCGCCGGTGCCAACGCTGCCTTGCGCGCACAAGGCAAAGACAGCTGGTGCCCACGTCGCGACGAGGCCTATATCGGCGTGCTGGTGGATGATCTGATTACCCTGGGCACCCAGGAACCGTACCGCATGTTTACCTCGCGGGCCGAATACCGACTGATTTTGCGCGAAGACAACGCAGACCTGCGCCTGACGGAAAAAGGCCGCGAACTGGGTCTGGTTGATGACGCCCGCTGGGCGGCTTTTGGTGCCAAGCGTGAAGCCATCGCACTGGAAGAACAGCGCTTGAAAAGCACCTGGGTACGCCCTGGTACTGCTGAAGGCGAAGCTATCGCCAGCCGCTTTGGTACGCCGCTGACGCACGAGTACAACTTGCTCAACCTGCTGACCCGTCCGGAAATTGATTACGCCGGCTTGCGTGAAGTCACAGGCAGCCCGGAAGTGGATGCTCAGGTGGCTGAGCAAGTCGAAATCAAGGCCAAGTACGCTGGCTACATCGACCGCCAGCAGGATGAAATTGCCCGCCTGCGTGCCAGTGAAAATACTCAGCTGCCGGCCGATATCGATTACGCCACTATTTCCGGTCTGTCCAAGGAGATCCAGCACAAGCTTGGCCAGTCGCGGCCGCAGACCTTGGGTCAGGCTTCGCGTATTCCTGGGGTGACCCCAGCGGCGATTTCTCTGTTGCTGATCCATTTGAAAAAGCGCGGCGCTGGCCGGCAGCTGGAGCAAAGCGCCTGATGTCCTCGGTTACCGCACAACACGCAGCAGAGTTATCCCAGGGGGCCGAGCAGTTGGGCGTGAGCCTGAGCGAGACTCAGCACGCACAGCTTCTGGCCTATCTGGCTCTGCTGATCAAGTGGAACAAGGCCTTCAATCTGACGGCCGTGCGCAATCCAGACGAGATGGTCTCGCGCCATCTGCTCGACAGCCTCAGCGTCTTGCCCCACGTGGCCGCTGCTGGCGATAACTGGCTGGATGTCGGCAGCGGCGGCGGCATGCCGGGGATACCCTTGGCGATCATGTTCCCTGAGCGGCAGTTCACCCTGCTGGACTCCAATGGCAAAAAGACCCGCTTTCTGACCCAGGTCAAGCATGAGCTGAAGCTGGCTAATCTTGAAGTTATCCACAGCCGGGTGGAAGGCTTTACCCCTGAGCAGCCGTTCAGTGGCATTTGCTCAAGGGCCTTCAGTGCCTTGGAAGACTTTGCCAACTGGACCCGCCATCTTGGTGACGGGCAGACACAGTGGCTGGCGATGAAGGGGATTCATCCTGATGACGAGTTACAGGCTCTGCCGGAGGACTTCCAGCTGAGCGCCACCCACGTGTTGAAGGTTCCCGGTTGCCAAGGTCAGCGCCATCTGCTGATACTGCGTCGCTTGGTCTAGGGGGAACGGCAGCATGGCTAAAGTATTCGCAATCGCCAACCAGAAAGGCGGCGTGGGCAAGACCACCACCTGCATCAACTTGGCGGCGTCACTGGTTGCCACCAAGCGCCGTGTGCTGTTGATCGACCTCGATCCACAGGGCAACGCCACCATGGGCAGTGGCATCGACAAGCACGCCCTCGAGCACTCGATTTATGATGTGCTGATTGGCGAGAGCACGGTCGGCGAAGCCATGCAGTTCTCCGAGCATGGCGGTTATCAGCTGCTGCCGGCCAACCGCGATCTGACTGCGGCTGAAGTTGCGCTGCTGGAAATGAACATGAAGGAAAGCCGCCTGCGTAATGCACTGGCGCCGATCCGCGAGAATTACGACTACATCCTGATCGACTGCCCTCCCGCACTGAGCATGTTGACGGTCAACGCGCTCGTCGCGGCCGACGGGGTGATTATCCCCATGCAGTGCGAGTACTACGCGCTGGAAGGCTTGAGTGATCTGGTCAACAGCATCCAGCGCATCAGCCAGTTGTTCAATCCGAGCCTGAAAATCGAGGGGCTGCTGCGCACCATGTATGACCCGCGCATCAGCCTGACCAACGATGTTTCCGCACAGCTCAAACAGCATTTCAGCGACAAACTTTACGACGTGGTGATTCCGCGTAACGTGCGTCTGGCCGAGGCACCGAGTTTCGGCATGCCGGCATTGGTCTACGACAAGCAATCCCGAGGCGCTATCGCCTACCTGGCCCTGGCTGGCGAACTGGTTCGTCGCCAGCGGGTCAGCGCCAAACCCGCAACCGCTTAAGGAATTTGCATGGCCGTCAAAAAACGAGGTCTGGGACGCGGCTTGGATGCCCTGCTGGGGGGCACCAACGTCAATACCTTGGAAGAACAGGCACTGCAGGCCGACAAGAGCGAGTTGCAGTACCTGCCCCTGGACCTGATCCAGCGCGGCAAGTATCAGCCGCGCCGCGACATGGACCCCTCGGCGCTGGAAGAGTTGGCGCAATCGATCAAGGCCCAAGGCGTGATGCAGCCCATCGTGGTGCGGCCAATTGACGGCGGTCGTTTTGAGATCATTGCCGGTGAGCGCCGCTGGCGTGCCAGCCAGTTGGCCGGTCTGGATAAGCTGCCAGCGATGGTGCGCGAAGTACCCGACGAGGCCGCCATTGCCATGGCCTTGATCGAGAACATCCAGCGCGAAGACCTCAACCCGATCGAAGAAGCCGTCGCCTTGCAGCGACTGCAGCAGGAATTCCAGCTCACCCAGCAGCAAGTGGCTGAAGCGGTGGGTAAGTCGCGGGTCACCATCACCAACTTGTTGCGTCTGATCGCCTTGCCGGAAGAGATCAAGATTCTGCTTTCCCACGGTGATCTGGAAATGGGCCACGCCCGCGCGCTGCTCGGTTTACCGGCAGAGCGGCAGATTGAAGGTGCGCGACATGTTGTCGCACGCGGCTTCACGGTGCGCCAAACCGAAGCACTGGTACGCCAGTGGTTGAACAGCAAAGAGCAGCCGGCCGAGGTGGTAAAAGCCGATCCGGACATCAGCCGTCTGGAGCAGCGCCTGGCCGAGCGGCTGGGGGCTTCAGTGCAAATCAAGCATGGTCAGAAGGGCCGTGGGCAACTGGTGATCAAGTACAGTTCGCTGGATGAACTGCAGGGGGTCTTGGCGCACATACGCTGAAACATCCCGAGCCTGCGTAATTGGCGGTTAATCGCCATCTGGCGGTTGAATGAGGGGGGAAGCGCCCCTATACTCTGCGCGCATTTTGTCGGCACAAACTATGCCAGATTGTGAGCAGAGCGGCCGACACCAGAGGTGAGTGAGATGGATGTGCGTAGGTCGAATCGTCCAGCCTTCCATCGACTACCGGTGTTCCCGGTATTGCTGGCCCAGCTGGTTGTACTACTGTTAGCTGCTGCCGTGCTGTATGGCTGGCGTGGCCCAGTAGCGAGTTACTCGGGATTGTGCGGCGGTTTGATTGTTTGGCTGCCCAATCTGTATTTCGCCCACAAGGCGTTCCGCTTTAGCGGTGCGCGGGCAGCTCAAGCCATCGTGCGGTCTTTTTATGCCGGCGAGGCGGGCAAACTGATTCTAACGGCAGTGCTCTTCGCACTGACGTTTGCAGGGGTAAAACCATTGGATCCGCTGGCGGTATTTGGCGTGTTCATCCTGACCCAAGCGGTCAGCTGGTTTGCACCCGTGCTGATGAGACGACGACTTTCGAGACCTTAGAGCGTTTGAGGCAACCATGGCAGCAGAAACCGCTTCGGGCTATATCCAGCACCACTTGCAGAACCTGACCTTCGGTCGTCTGTCATCTGGCGACTGGGGCTTCGCCCACACCGCCGAACAGGCAAAAGAAATGGGCTTTTGGGCTTTCCACGTCGATACCCTCGGCTGGTCTGTCGCACTGGGTCTGATTTTTATCCTGATTTTCCGCATGGCCGCCCGCAAGGCGACTTCCGGTCAGCCAGGTGCCCTGCAAAACTTCGTTGAAGTGATGGTCGATTTCGTTGACGGCAGCGTCAAGGACACCTTCCATGCACGCAACCCACTGATCGCGCCGTTGGCCCTAACGATTTTCGTCTGGATCTTCCTGATGAACGCCGTCGACTTGGTGCCAGTGGATTGGATTCCTATGCTGGCTGTGATGGTCACTGGTAATGAGCACATCTTCTTCCGTGCCGTACCGACCACTGATCCAAACGCGACTCTGGGCATGGCCCTGTCGGTCTTTGCACTGATCATTTTCTACAGCATCAAGGTTAAAGGCATCGGTGGTTTCATCGGCGAATTGACCCTGCACCCGTTCAGCAGCAAGAACATGGTTGTGCAGATCATTCTGATCCCGGTGAACTTCCTGCTTGAGTTCGTGACCCTGGTGGCAAAGCCGATTTCTCTGGCTCTGCGACTGTTCGGCAACATGTATGCAGGCGAGCTGGTGTTTATCCTGATCGCCGTAATGTTCGGTAGCGGCTTGCTGCTGCTGAGCGGCCTGGGTGTAGCGTTGCAATGGGCGTGGGCGGTATTCCACATCCTGATCATCACCCTGCAAGCGTTCATCTTCATGATGCTGACCATCGTATATCTGGCCATGGCGCATGAAGATAACCATTAACAGCGCCTTGCACTGTTAATGACCTCTCCTTGGGAGAGGTGCCCGAAAGGGCGAAACCCCTTTTGCTTTACCGCTTTACTAAAACCTTAACCAATACGACGTAAAAAGTCGGGAGGAAAGATGGAAACTGTAGTTGGTCTAACCGCGATCGCCGTTGCACTGCTGATTGGCCTGGGTGCCCTGGGTACCGCCATTGGCTTTGGTTTGCTGGGTGGCAAGTTCCTGGAAGGCGCAGCGCGTCAGCCGGAAATGGTCCCAATGCTGCAAGTTAAAATGTTCATCGTTGCCGGTCTGCTCGACGCCGTAACCATGATCGGTGTGGGTATTGCTCTGTTCTTCACCTTCGCTAACCCGTTCCTGGCACAAGTAGCCCAGTAATTCTCGCTTTCGAGAATGACTGACAACGAACGAGCGAGGTGTTGGCGTGAACATTAATGCAACCCTGATTGGTCAGTCCGTTGCGTTCTTCATCTTTGTCATGTTCTGCATGAAGTATGTGTGGCCTCCGGTCATCACTGCCATGCGTGAACGTCAAAAGAAGATCGCTGATGGTCTTGACGCTGCCAGCCGAGCAGCTCGTGATCTGGAGTTGGCCCACGATAAAGTGGCCCAGCAACTGCGCGAAGCTAAAACTCAGGCAGCTGAAATCATTGAGCAGGCCAAGAAACGCGGTACTCAGATTGTTGACGAAGCCCGAGATCAGGCTCGCGTCGAAGCTGAACGTGTGAAGGCTCAGGCTCAGGCCGAGATCGAACAGGAACTGAACGGTATCAAAGATGCCTTGCGCGCCCAATTGGGTGGCTTGGCTGTCAGCGGTGCTGAGAAGATTCTGGGCGCTACTATCGACCAAAACGCGCATGCGGAGCTGGTTTCCAAACTGGCAGCCGAAATCTAAGCGAGGGCGATCATGGCAGAACTGACCACGTTGGCCCGACCTTACGCTAAAGCTGCTTTCGAGTACGCCCAAGCCCATCAGCAGCTGGCCAACTGGTCGGCAATGCTGGGCCTTGCTGCTGCGGTGTCGCAAGACGACACCATGCAGCGCGTGCTCAAAGCGCCGCGTCTGACGAGTACAGAAAAGGCCACCACCTTTGTTGAGGTGTGTGGTGACAAGTTCGACGCCCAGGCGCGTAACTTCCTTAGCATCGTTTCGGAAAACAACCGTATGGAGTTGTTGCCGGAAATCGCCGATATGTTCGAGCTGTACAAAGCCGAACAGGAAAAATCGGTGGATGTGGATGTTACCAGTGCGTTCGCGTTGAACGATGAACAGCAAGACAAACTCGCCAAGGTTCTCAGTGCACGGCTCGGCCGAGAAGTGCGTCTGCACGCCGCGGAGGATGCCAGCCTGATTGGTGGCGTCGTAATCCGCGCCGGCGACCTGGTTATCGATGGCTCAGTTCGCGGCAAACTCGCGAAACTAGCCGAAGCATTGAAATCTTGAGTTTGAAGGGGCAGCAGAGCAATGCAGCAACTCAATCCTTCCGAAATAAGTGAAATCATCAAGGGCCGCATCGAGAAACTCGATGTAGCCTCTCAAGCCCGTAACGAAGGCACAGTCGTCAGCGTATCTGACGGTATCGTGCGGATCTTCGGTCTCGCTGACGTTATGTACGGCGAAATGATCGAGTTCCCCGGTGGTGTCTACGGTATGGCGCTGAACCTGGAGCAAGACTCTGTAGGCGCCGTGGTATTGGGCAGCTACCAGACTCTGGCCGAAGGCATGAGCGCCAAGTGCACTGGTCGCGTACTCGAGGTTCCGGTTGGTCCGGAGCTGCTGGGTCGCGTAGTCGATGCCCTGGGTAACCCAGTTGACGGCAAAGGCCCGCTGAACAACGTCCTCACCGACGCTGTTGAGAAGGTTGCACCGGGCGTGATCTGGCGTAAGTCGGTTGATCAGCCGGTACAGACTGGCTACAAGTCGGTTGACGCCATGATCCCGGTTGGCCGTGGCCAGCGCGAGCTGATCATTGGTGACCGTCAGATCGGTAAAACCGCTCTGGCCATCGACGCCATCATCAACCAGAAAGACAGCGGCATTAAGTGCGTCTACGTAGCTATCGGTCAGAAGCAATCGACCATCGCTAACGTGGTGCGCAAGCTGGAAGAAAACGGTGCACTGGCTAACACCATCATCGTTGCTGCCAGCGCCTCCGAATCCGCTGCTCTGCAATACCTGGCACCGTACTCCGGTTGCACCATGGGCGAATATTTCCGCGACCGCGGTGAAGACGCGCTGATCGTTTATGACGATCTGTCCAAGCAAGCAGTGGCGTATCGCCAGATTTCCCTGCTGCTGCGCCGTCCACCAGGCCGTGAAGCCTACCCAGGCGACGTGTTCTATCTCCACAGCCGTCTGCTGGAGCGCGCATCCCGCGTTTCTGAAGAGTACGTTGAGAAGTTCACCAACGGCGCCGTGACTGGCAAGACCGGTTCTTTGACCGCTCTGCCAATCATCGAAACCCAGGCTGGCGACGTTTCCGCGTTCGTTCCGACCAACGTGATTTCCATCACCGACGGTCAGATCTTCCTGGAATCGGCCATGTTCAACTCCGGCATCCGTCCGGCAGTGAACGCTGGTGTGTCCGTATCCCGCGTAGGTGGTGCAGCGCAGACCAAGATCATCAAGAAACTGTCGGGTGGTATTCGTACCGCACTCGCCCAGTACCGTGAACTGGCAGCATTTGCCCAGTTCGCCTCGGACCTGGACGAAGCAACCCGTAAGCAACTTGAGCATGGTGAGCGCGTTACCGAGCTGATGAAGCAGAAGCAGTACGCGCCGATGTCCATCGCCGATATGTCGCTGTCTCTGTACGCTGCCGAACGTGGCTTCCTCCAGGACATCGAAATCGCCAAAGTGGGTAGCTTCGAGCAAGCCCTGATTGGCTATTTCAACCGTGATCACGCCGAGCTGATGGCGAAGATCAACGTGAAGGGTGACTTCAACGACGAAATCGACGCTGGCATCAAAGCCGGTATCGAGAAGTTCAAGGCCACCCAAACCTGGTAAGCCGCAGCGGGGGTCGAAAGGCCCCCGCCTGCTAACCCGATAGGTGTTACATGGCAGGCGCAAAAGAGATTCGCAGTAAGATTGCGAGCATCAAAAGCACGCAAAAGATCACCAACGCCATGGAAAAAGTGGCTGTTAGCAAGATGCGCAAGGCACAAATGCGCATGACTGCTGGCCGTCCCTATGCTGAGCGCATCCGTCAGGTGATTGGTCATCTTGCCAACGCCAACCCGGAATATCGCCATCCCTTCATGATCGAGCGCGAAGTTAAGCGTGTTGGTTATGTTGTGGTCAGCAGTGACCGTGGTCTGTGCGGTGGCTTGAACACCAACCTGTTCAAGACTCTGGTCAAGGACATGGCTGGTTTCCGCGAAAGCGGCGTCGAGGTTGATTTCTGTGTTGTCGGCAGCAAGGGCGCGTCGTTTTTCCGCACCTTTGGCGGCAACGTGGTTGCAGCCATCAGCCAACTCGGTGAAGAGCCGTCGATCAATGATCTGATTGGCAGCGTCAAGGTCATGCTGGATTCCTACCTAGAAGGTCGTATCGACCGTCTGGCCGTGGTCTCCAACAAGTTCGTCAATACCATGACGCAGAAGCCGACGGTGGAGCAATTGATTCCGCTGGTGGCTGATCCGGATCAAGAACTGAAGCATCACTGGGACTACCTCTACGAACCCGATGCCAAAGAGCTGCTGGACGGCTTGATGGTGCGCTACGTGGAATCCCAGGTTTATCAATCCGTGGTGGAAAACAGTGCCTGTGAGCAGGCAGCCCGGATGATTGCGATGAAGAACGCTACTGACAACGCCGGTGATCTGATCAGCAATTTGCAGCTGATCTACAACAAGGCGCGTCAGGCAGCGATCACTCAAGAGATCTCGGAAATCGTCGGCGGCGCTGCCGCGGTCTAATTTACAGGAGCCAGCTATGAGTAGCGGACGTATCGTTCAAATCATCGGCGCCGTTATTGACGTGGAATTCCCACGCGAAAACGTACCGAGCATCTACAACGCGCTGAAAGTACAAGGCGCGGAAACTACTCTGGAAGTTCAGCAGCAGCTGGGCGACGGCGTAGTTCGTACCATCGCGATGGGTTCGACCGAAGGCTTGAAGCGCGGTCTGGACGTTATCGACACTGGCGCAGCCATCTCCGTACCGGTCGGTAAAGCGACCCTGGGCCGGATCATGGACGTACTGGGCAACCCGATTGACGAAGCTGGCCCGATCGGCGAAGAAGAGCGTTGGGGTATCCACCGCGCTGCACCTTCGTTCGCAGAGCAAGCAGGCGGCAACGACCTGCTGGAAACCGGCATCAAGGTTATCGACCTGATCTGCCCGTTCGCCAAAGGCGGTAAAGTCGGTCTGTTCGGTGGTGCCGGTGTAGGCAAAACCGTAAACATGATGGAACTGATCCGTAACATCGCCATCGAGCACAGCGGTTATTCCGTGTTCGCCGGTGTGGGTGAGCGTACTCGTGAGGGTAACGACTTCTACCACGAGATGAAGGATTCCAACGTTCTCGACAAAGTAGCCTTGGTCTACGGTCAGATGAACGAGCCACCAGGCAACCGTCTGCGCGTAGCACTGACCGGCCTGACCATGGCTGAGAAGTTCCGTGACGAAGGTAACGATGTACTGTTGTTCGTTGACAACATCTACCGTTACACCCTCGCCGGTACTGAAGTATCTGCACTGCTCGGCCGTATGCCGTCTGCCGTGGGTTATCAGCCGACTCTGGCCGAAGAAATGGGTACCTTGCAAGAGCGTATCACTTCGACCAAAAACGGTTCGATCACCTCGATCCAGGCCGTTTACGTACCTGCGGATGACTTGACTGACCCGTCCCCGGCGACCACCTTCGCCCACTTGGACGCCACCGTCGTTCTGTCCCGTGACATCGCCTCGCTGGGTATCTACCCGGCAGTAGATCCACTCGACTCGACTTCGCGTCAGCTGGATCCGCTGGTTATCGGCGTTGAGCACTACGAGACAGCTCGTGGCGTGCAGTACGTTCTGCAGCGTTACAAGGAACTGAAGGACATCATCGCGATCCTGGGTATGGACGAGCTGTCGGAAGCCGACAAGCAGTTGGTATCCCGTGCGCGTAAGATCCAACGCTTCCTGTCGCAGCCGTTCTTCGTGGCTGAAGTCTTCACCGGTGCCTCGGGTAAATACGTTTCCCTGAAAGACACCATCGCAGGCTTCAAAGGCATCCTCAACGGTGACTACGACCATCTGCCAGAACAAGCGTTCTACATGGTTGGTGGTATCGAAGAAGCCGTCGAGAAAGCCAAGAAACTGTAATCCGTGCGCCCGGCAACGGGCGCTCACGTGAGGCAAGCATATGGCCATAACAGTCCATTGCGATATCGTCAGTGCGGAAGCGGAGATTTTTTCCGGTCTGGTTGAGATGGTCGTAGCACACGGCAGCCTGGGTGACCTGGGTATTGCCTTGGGCCACGCGCCATTGATCACTGATTTGAAGCCGGGCCCAATCCGGGTGATCAAGCAGGGCGGCGAATCCGAGGTGTTCTACATCTCTGGTGGCTTCCTGGAAGTGCAGCCGAACATGGTTAAGGTCTTGGCCGATACCGTGCTGCGTGCTGCCGATCTGGATGAGGTGGCTGCTCAGACGGCGTTGAAAGCTGCTGAGAAAGCGTTGCACGAACGAGGCGCGGACTTTGATTACTCCGCCGCTTCGGCCCGCCTGGCAGAGGCTGCAGCTCAGCTGCGGACACTCCAGCAGGTACGCAAGAAGTTCGGCGGCTAATCCCGTCAGGCTTCAGCGCAAGCGAGTAAAAGGGTAGCCTTGGCTACCCTTTTTCTTGTCTGTCATTTACCCGTTCCAAGGAATTCAGGAAGCTCAGCATGTCTCTCGATATCGTCATTCTTGCCGCCGGACAGGGCACTCGCATGCGTTCGGCGCTGCCTAAAGTACTGCACCCAGTGGCTGGCAAGTCCATGCTTGGGCATGTAATCGACACTGCCCGTCAGTTGCAGCCGCACAGCATCCAAGTGGTGATTGGTCATGGTGCCGAGGCGGTGCGTGAGCGTTTGGCGGCGTCTGACCTGAATTTCGTCTTACAGGCCGAACAGCTGGGGACTGGGCATGCTGTGGCACAGGCCCTGCCGGCCTTGAGTGCCGAACGCGTACTGATTCTGTATGGCGATGTGCCGCTGATCGCAGCCGAAACCCTGCAGCGTTTGCTGGCGTTGGTCAGCGATCAACAGCTGGGCCTGCTCACCGTGCAGTTGGCGGACCCAACGGGCTATGGTCGAATTGTTCGCGGTGCCGACGGGCAAGTCGAAGCCATCGTCGAGCACAAGGATGCCAATGCCGCGCAACGCGCCATCAGCGAAGGTAATACCGGCATTCTCGCCGTGCCGGGCAAACGTCTGGCGGACTGGCTGGGGCGTCTGTCCAACAGCAATGCCCAGGGTGAGTATTACCTGACCGACGTGATCGCCATGGCCGTAGCCGACGGCTTGGTGGTGGCCACCGAGCAGGCCAGCGATGAAATGGAAGTGCTGGGTGCCAACGACCGCATTCAGCTGTCTCAGCTCGAGCGCCATTATCAATACCGCGCTGGCCGCTGCCTGATGGCTCAGGGTGTGACCCTGATCGATCCCGCGCGCTTCGATTTGCGTGGCGAAGTTACTGTGGGTCGCGACGTGCTGATCGACATCAACGTGATCCTCGAAGGCCAGGTGGTGATCGAAGATGGCGTGCACATCGGCCCCAACTGCGTGATCAAAGACAGCGTCCTGCGCCAGGGCGCCATCGTTAAAGCCAACAGCCATTTGGACGGCGCCGACGTGGGTGAGGGTGCCGACTGCGGTCCGTTTGCCCGCCTGCGACCGGGCAGTGTGCTGGGTGCCAAGGCTCACGTCGGCAACTTCGTTGAGCTGAAAAATGCCAAGTTGGGCGCGGGCGCTAAAGCCGGGCACCTCAGCTATCTGGGTGATGCCGAGATCGGCGCGCGTACCAACATCGGTGCGGGCACCATCACCTGCAACTATGACGGCGCCAACAAGTTCAAAACCGTGCTGGGTGAGGACGTGTTTATCGGCTCCAACAGCTCCCTGGTAGCCCCCGTGAACCTGGGCGACGGCGCCACCACCGGAGCCGGTTCTACCGTCACCGCTGATGTGCCGGCCAACACCCTGGCAGTGGGCCGCGCCAAGCAGCGCAACATCGATGGCTGGAAGCGTCCGGTTAAGCTGACGAAATAGTGAAAGGTAGGACGGGTTGAGCGTAGCGATACCCATGCCGCGCAATTGACGGGTTACGCCTGAGGCTAACCCATCCTACGGCCTTTGGTCGTGTTCCAGCTTGACGCAAAAGCTTCATTAGGTTTTGATTCGCTTTAATAACTTTCGAATCGAAACTTTCGCATGTCCAAGCGCAACACCCCGCAACGACGACATACCATTCTTGCCCTGCTCAGCGAGCAAGGCGAGGTGAGTGTCGATCAGTTGGCCCGGCAGTTCGAAACCTCGGAAGTGACCATCCGCAAGGACCTCGCTGCCCTGGAAAAAAACGGTCTACTGCTGCGCCGTTACGGTGGTGCGGTACCGATGCCGCAGGAACTGATCAGTGAACCCAGTCAGCCTGTCTCGGCCTATAAGCAGGCGATTGCCCGCGCGGCAGTGGGCTGCATTCGCGAGCATGCGCGGATCATCATCGACAGCGGCACCACCACTGCGGCGATGATCCCGCAACTAGGCCCCAAGCCCGGCTTGGTGGTGATGACTAATTCGCTGAACGTGGCCCGTGCGCTGAGTGAACTGGAGCACGAACCGGTGTTGCTGATGACCGGTGGCACCTGGGACCCACATTCGGAGTCCTTCCAGGGCCAGGTGGCGGAGCAAGTGCTGCGTTCCTACGATTTCGACCAGCTGTTTATCGGTGCCGATGGCATCGATCTGGCCCGTGGCACCACCACCTTCAACGAGCTGCTCGGTCTTAGCCGGGTCATGGCCGAGGTGGCGCGGGAAGTCATCGTCATGGTCGAGGCCGACAAGATTGGCCGCAAGATTCCCAATCTGGAGCTGCCCTGGAGCAGCATCCATACCCTGATAACCGACGAGCGCCTCCCTGCTGAGGCCCGTGAACAGATTGCCGCGCGCGGGGTCAACCTGATCTGCGCCGCGACTCAAGCCAAGTAAGGAGCAAATCTATGTGTGGCATTGTGGGCGCCATCGCCGAACGGAATATCTCAGCCATCCTGGTCGAAGGTCTTAAACGCCTGGAGTACCGTGGTTATGACAGCGCCGGTGTGGCGATTTTCAGCACTGACGGTCAGCTGCAGCGCTGCCGCCGTACCGGCAAGGTCAGTGAGCTGGACCAGGCCCTGGCCGGTCAGCCCTTGCTCGGCCGCTTGGGCATTGCCCATACCCGCTGGGCCACTCATGGCGCACCGTGTGAGCGCAATGCTCACCCGCATTTTTCCGGTGAAGATCTGGCCGTGGTGCACAACGGCATCATTGAAAACCACGAAGCCCTGCGTCAGCGCCTGCAAGCGCTCGGCTATGTGTTCAGCTCCGATACCGACACTGAAACCATCGTCCACCTGCTGCACCACAAGCTGAAAGAGCACGCCGACCTGGCTGACGCACTGAAGGCGGCAATCCCTGAACTGCACGGTGCCTATGGCTTGGCAGTGATCAGTGCGCAGCAGCCGGATCGTCTGCTCGCCGCCCGTAGCGGTAGCCCGCTGGTGATCGGTCTGGGCATGGGCGAGAACTTCCTCGCCTCTGATCAGTTGGCCCTGCGCCAGGTTACCGACCGCTTTATGTACCTGGAAGAAGGCGATATCGCTGAAATCCGCCGCGACAGCGTGCAGATCTGGGATCAGCACGGCCAGTCGGTACAGCGCGAACAGGTGCAATATCACGAAGGCGCCGAGGCGGCCGACAAGGGCGCCTATCGCCACTTCATGCTCAAGGAAATCCACGAGCAGCCCAAGGTTGTGCAGCGCACGCTAGAAGGTCGCTTGGGTTCCGATCACGTCCTGGTGCAAGCTTTCGGCCCGCACGCCGCGGAGCTGTTTGCCCAGGTCAAGAACGTACAGATCGTTGCCTGCGGCACCAGTTATCACGCTGGTATGGTTGCCCGCTACTGGCTCGAAGAGCTGGCCGGTATCCCTTGTCAAATCGAAGTGGCCAGCGAGTTCCGCTACCGCAAGGTGGTGGTTCAGCCGGACAGCCTGTTTGTCAGCATCTCCCAGTCTGGCGAAACCGCCGACACCCTGGCGGCCCTGCGCAATGCCAAGGAGCTGGGTTTCCTCAGCAGTCTGGCGATCTGTAACGTCGGCACCAGCTCCTTGGTGCGTGAGTCGGCACTGACTCTGCTGACTCAAGCCGGCCCGGAAATTGGCGTGGCCTCGACCAAAGCCTTCACCACTCAGCTGGTCGCCTTGCTGCTGCTGACCCTATCCCTCGGTCAGGTACGTGGCACCCTTAGCAAAGCCAACGAAGCCGAGCTGGTGGACGAACTGCGCCGCCTGCCAACGCGTCTTGGCGAAGCCCTGGCGATGGACAAAACCGTAGAGAAAATCGCCGAGCTGTTCGCCGAGAAGCACCACACCCTGTTCCTCGGCCGCGGCGCGCAATACCCGGTGGCGATGGAAGGCGCGCTCAAACTCAAGGAAATCTCCTACATTCACGCTGAAGCCTACCCTGCCGGGGAGCTCAAGCACGGCCCGTTGGCCCTGGTCGACAGCGATATGCCGGTGGTTACCGTGGCGCCGAACAACGAGCTGTTGGAGAAGCTCAAGTCCAACCTGCAGGAAGTCCGCGCCCGCGGTGGCGAGCTGATCGTGTTCGCCGATGAGCAAGCCGGCATGAGCAATGGCGAAGGCATCCACGTGGTCAACATGCCGCATATCCACGACGTGCTAGCGCCAATCCTTTACACCCTGCCGTTGCAACTGCTGTCTTACTACGTCGCCGTGCTCAAAGGCACCGACGTCGACCAGCCGCGCAACCTGGCCAAGTCGGTGACCGTGGAGTAAGTCCACCCGGTTTAGCGCCGCTCAGCGATCAATCTCAGAGCGGAGGCCGGCGCCTGGGGTGTCGGCCTTGCTGGTGCTAAGGCTCCACGGGTTGAATGCCCGGCATCCGCCAGGTGCCGTTGAGCACCTCTGCTTTGGGCCAATAGAGGCGCCCGGTGATGCTGAAGGCGCCGCTGGCTGGAATCGGCAGCCAGTTGTCTGAAGTGCTTCCCGGGGCTTCGTTTTGTAAAAGAATGTCCAAGGAACCATCCGCATTGAAGTGCAGCGGATCACGGTCACCAATGGCGTAGCGGTTAACTGGGTTGGCAATAAAAAAGCCATCCTGGTCATAGGCCGTCAAGGACCAGAAAGCCTGGACGGGAGGCAACTGCCCGGCAGCAAAATGCAGCCGGTAACGCTGACCGCCTTGCAGAGGCTGGCCATTTTTGTCCTGGCGAGCATTGGGATAAACCGCGTCATCGGCCAGGTTGGCGCCCAGACCGATCATTGCCACCACCGCGCGGAAGCCATAATCCTGGGCATAGTGACCGATGTTCATCGGCGGTTGACGCCAGCCTTCGCGTAGCCCGTGCGGATCGTCCAGGGCCTGTTGCAGTTTGTACTCAGCGAGCCACATGCCGAGCTCGATCATCTCTGTCCGCCAGGTGCTCCAGGCCGGCATGGGCTGGCCGGGTTGCAGGCCGAGCTGCGCCAGAGCGGCAAGAGCCTGGGTGTCCTGAGGTTGGGCTGGATTGCTTTGCAGCAACTGCTGCAGGCGAGTGAAGAACGCCGTGGCGTCCAATGTCCGCATCTGGAACAGCGGCGGTAGTGAACTCTGTGCGGGGATCTTGGCATTGCTGGCGCGGGCTTGCTTGCCAGCCTGCCACTGGCTCAGTGGGGTCAGGTGCATCTGTTGTTGAATTAGGTGCACGTTGGCGTAGTCGGCTTCGCCATTGGTTTGCACCCGACCCAGTAGCCAGGCCATGGTCGTCGGTGCGCGCAGCAGGGTCACATCAGCGGGCGGCGTGCCCCGCCAGGTCGGGCTGGCCAGTAAAAAATGCCCGGCATGGCTGCCGCTGGTGCGGGGGCCTAGGCTGGCAAACACGTTGGTCCAGCCATCCAGCAGTTGCAACACGTAGTAACGCTGGGTGGCGGGTACGTCGAGCACCAAGGGTTCCTCTGCCAGGTCCAGCCAGGCCAGGGTGTACAAGGTGTCGACATTGGGGCGCACAACATCGCGGAAGCTTGCGTCGGGAAAGCGCGAGATCTGCACCAGTTGATTGGCCGGTGCCATGTTGTCGATAAAGCTGGCCCGGGTGAGGTCCATCATGACCAGCGGGTAACCGAACACATAGCCTTGTGCAGCGAGGCGAATCAGCCCGCACTGGCTGAACAGTACGGCCAGTACCACGGCGGCCAGCAGGGCCAACGCCGCCGCAAGCTGCTTGGCGCGCCGGCCACGGGATGGGCGAACGGTCATTAATGTCCCCAGCGGCGCAGGGCATCAGGGGTGAAATCCATGCTGCTGGCTGTCTCACCAAAGACGATGGCGCCGCGTTCACCATTGGTCATCAGGCTGCTCAGGTAGCGGCCATTCTGCAGGTCATGGATGGTTTCCATAGCGCCCCAGGGAATTTGCCGGCTGTAGAAGTTCATCGCGTAACCCAGCGAAACCCGCCACAGGTGGCCGCGATTGTCGTAGTGGTCGGCGAGGGCAATTTGCCAGCTGTCTTCGTCGATGTAGAAGGTGCGTTTGGCGTACACGTGGCGTTGGCCTGGCTTGAGCGTACCTTCCACGACCCACACCCGGTGTTTCTCGAAACGTGTCAGATCGGGGTTGAGGTGACCCCCTTTAAGAATGTTCTCGTAGGGTTGCTGGCGATCAAACAGACGGTAGCTGTTGTAGGGGATCAGCAGTTCGCGTTTACCCAGCAGTTTCCAGTCATAGCGATCCGGGGCGCCGTTGTACATGTCGAGGTTGTCGGTGGTTTTCAGGCCTTGGCTGTTACTGCCGGGGCTGTCGTAGGCGAGGGTTGGGGCGCGACGCACACGGCGCTGGCCGGCATTGTAGATCCAGGCCCGGCGCGGTTCGCTGACTTGGTCCAGGGTCTCATGCACCAGGTTCACGGTGCCGGCGGTCAGGGCAGGGGCCAGGGTTTTAGACTTGTAAAAGAACAGCAGGTTGGCCCCCGGCTCCAGGTCGGTAATGGTCGGGCCGAAGTTCAACTGGCTTTCTGTGCGGTACAGGCCAAAGTTGCCGTCGCGCTCCACTACAGCCTGATTACTGATGGCGCGGATGCTACCGCCGCGGTAGCGGGTGATGTGGTTCCACACCACCTCAACACCGCTGGTTGGCAGGGGAAAGGGTACGCCCTGCTGGAAGTGCAAGACGCCGTTGCCGCCGTTGGCCAGCTCGGTTTTAACAGCATTCTCGGCCGTTGCGTTGTACACCGCCGCTGGGTAAGAGGCGCTACGACGGGTTGGGTAAACCGGCAGACGCAGGCTTTGCGGATGCTGTTTAAGCATGGCCTGCAGGCCCGGAGTGAGCAGGGCCTCGTACTGCGCCATGTTGGCAGCGGTGACGCTGAATACGGGTTGGTCTGCTGCATACGGATCTTTCAGGCTGCCGTCTGCGAGTTGGGCAGATGGGGTAGCCGGCAACCCGCCTTGCCATGCCGGGATACTGCCGTCGGCGTTAGCGCCGCGCTCGGCACCGATCGGGGTGAGGTCACTATTCAGTCGTGCAGCTTGGTCTGGGCTGACGACGGCGAAGGCCGGGGTGGCGCAGAGCGCCAGGGCGATCAGAGAATGTCTAAACATGTGCAAACTCCTCAGAAACTCATGCTGACGCTGAACGCCAGGTAGTCGCGGTCATCGACGGTGCTGTAGTCGTTACTGCCAAAAAAGCTGGTCCAGCTGGCATTGGCTTTGTAGCGATCCAGATACACCGCTTGCAGGCCGAGGGTGGTCGCCATTTGGCCTTCCTCGAAGGGACCGGCAGGTTGGTAGGAGTAGCCGTCCACGTCGTGGCGAAACGCCAGGCTCGGGCTGATAACCACTGCCGGCAACAGATTGCTGTAGTCCAGCTGACCGACCAGGCGGTAGCCCCAGGAGTCGGCAGTGACAAAGCCGTCATTACTGCAGTATTGATTGGTCACCAACGGGCTGCTGTTGCAGGCCCCGCCTCCAACCGGAGTACCTGGCCCCAGCGCCGAGGAGCGGCCATAGCGCAGGGCGTCGAGGTTGGCGACATGCACATAGCCAAACTCACCCACCAACTTCAGTTGATCGGCGCCAAGCACCTGGCTGAAGAACCGCGTCAGGGTTACTTGGGCCTGGGTCACGGGCAGACGCGTATAGCCCTGCAGGCTTTGGTTGAAGTTGGCGCTGTTGCCTGAGCCGCCCGGCAGCAACAGCTCAGTGGCCGGGCTGCTGGCTTGCAGCAATGCGGCGGGCAAGAGGTCGTTGACGTTGATTTGTACCGGCAGATTGGGCCGGTAGCTCACCTCCCCGGACAGCGCCAGACCGTTCTCCAGGCTGGTGTTGAAGCTCACTCCATACAGGCGAATGTCTTCGGGGTAGACCGCGTTGTAGCTGGCGCCGTGGATGAATACCGGCAGGCCGGCAACATAACGGCCGGGAAAGAAGTTGGCCTCGGCCGTGGGGGTACCCAGGGCCAGTCGGCTGTAGTCGGCCGAGGTACCGCTGACGTACACCAGGCGGCTGTGATAGTTCATGGCATAGAGGCCGAACTCGGTGTCGTTCAACCAGTCGGCGTAATAGCGCAGGGCCAGGCCGAACTGGCCATCATCACTCGGCAGGTCATCGGCCGTGCGCTGGATGGCCATATTTGCGCCCACCGGCACCGGATTGCCAGTCCCATTCAGTTGCTCGTTTTCGCCAATCACGGGCGACGTCACTATGGGTCCGCAGCCAGGCTGTACGGCATCGGTAATGGAGAAAAAGGTGCCGCAGCCGTCGATCACGGTGGGACGCCAGTTGAGCTGATAAAAGCCTTCGATGCTCAGGCCCTGGCCCAGATCAAAATTGGCCTGAAGCATTTCCACCGGCAGCAGCCCTTCCTTGATTTCGACGCCAGGGCGGTTGAACGCACTTTGGTCGAGAGGGCTGATGCTGTTGATGCCGCCGAGAATAAAGGTGCTTTCGCCCCAGCTCAGGACTTGGCGTCCGAAGCGCATGTCCAGTGCATGGCCGGCCACCTCGGTACTGCCAAATACGTAGCTGTCCAGCCAGCTGAAACCTTTGAAGCGCGCTTGTTCAGGAAAGCCGCTGTCATCAAAGTCACTGAAGCGTCCGTTATGGGCTGCCAGTTGCTGGTCGTACCAGTACTTGGCCGACACACGCACGCCGACTTGGCCGTATTCCAGCTCCAGTTCACTGAGGCCTTTGTAGGGGTTGGAGATCACATCACCCTTGTCGAAGTTCAGCCGGCCATTGTCGGCGTTGGGTGAAATTCCCCGACCGTTGGCCTGGCCACTGAGGAGGCCGTCGGCATGGGTATAGAGGCTGTGATCCGGAGCCTGGGCGCTGATGCTCGCGCCGGCACTGAGGGTGGTGTCCAGCTTGCCAGTCAGCTCGCCTTCGAACGCATCGAAGGTGTAGGCCTGGGTCTGTGCGCTGCTCATGGCAGCGACAACAGCAATCGTTAGCAGCGACGGAGGCATGTGCTTGCAGGTCATGATGCGTACCTTCTTGTTGTGTTCCCGCCCGCGAGGGTGCATCTGGGCGCGACTTAAGCTTCGCTATCAAGGTAATCTTATGACACAAAGAGTGCCAATACACCAATATCTACATGGGTGTTATGACACTATAAACGCCACTATGCCGACAGCCATGGGGTGAAAATGGCAAAATGCCGAGCGCATAAAATTCCTCGGTGCGAGCACGTTGTGTTCAGCATGGCAGGGCGAATCATGGCTTCCACCCCTCGAGTGAAATTAAGGATAAATAGATGAGCCCAAGCCCCAGCGCTGAAGCCCCAACCGATGGCCGTAAAGCGCGTGGTCAGGCCAGCCGGCGCAAGTTGGTGGCGGCGATGATTGCCTTGGTCAAGGAAGGCAAGGTCGCGCCGACGGCCGAGCAAGTGGCGACCCGCGCAGAGGTTGGCTTGCGCACGGTGTTTCGCCATTTTGATGATATGGAGAGTCTGTACCGCGAGATCTCCACGGAAGTGATGCAGCTGATCACGCCGCAAATGAACAAACCCTTCAAGGCTGAGGATTGGCGCGGGCGCCTAGATGAAGTGATTGAGCGGCGCAGTAAAATGTTCGAGGCCATTCTGCCGTTTCGTATCGCCACCGAAGCCCTGCGCCACACGTCGCCAACCTTGCAGCAGAACCAGGCGCTGCTGGTGCAGTTGCAAGACACTCTGCTGCGCCGGGTTTTGCCCGAGGCCTTGCAACAGGATCCGGTGTTGTTTGCTGCGCTCAACTTGGTGCTGGGTGCCGGTACCTGGCAACAACTGCGTGTTGAGCAGAAGCTGGACAAGGTCACCGCCCGACGGACCATGACCCTGCTTGTCCATGGGCTGCTCGCCCAACAGCCTCAGTAACCTTTGGTGCTACTCCACCGCTACGCGCAGGCCGCTGCGGCGCAGGCGTGGCAGGTTGAGGCTGAGTAACTCCAGGCCGCCCAGGGGTTTCAACCAGTTGCTCAGTGCTAGCTGATCAGTGGCGGACATCGCCTGATAGCTGTCCAGGGCTCGCTGTGCCATCCATAGGGTATAGGGCAGCGCCGCCCGGCGCAGGGTGCCCTGCGGTGTGTAGATATCAATGTCATCCAGGCCGCGGGGCAAGGGTTTACCCGCCGGGTAGTGTGGGAGCAGCTCACTGACCCGTTGCTGAATGCTGGCCAGCATGGGCACAAACTCGGCAAACACCACCCGCAAAATCGGTTCTAGCGTGGCTGCGATGGCGTCGTTGGCCAGCAAGGGTTGGGCCTGCACGTTTATTGGCGGATTAGCCATGCGCTCGATCCAGGCGCGCAGGTGGGGGCGCGGTGCTACCAACTCGCGGGCGGGCCAGGGGTCGCGGCCGAGGTGGCCGTACATAGTCCCGACCAGGCCATAGTCAGCCAGGGTCGGGTGGCCTCCGAGCAGATAATCCTGTGCCGCGAAATGGCGCTCCAGCAAGTCGAGCATGTTCTCGGTCCAGGCATCCAGCACGGCAAATTGCTCAGGCCGCACACCGGCGCTGTGCAGTTTGCCGCGCATGGCTTTGGCGGGGTAGGCAGCGGCTAGGCGTTGGATAAACCCAGGAAAGTGCGGAAGCAGGTTGGGGCCGGCGTCGTGTTCCCACAGTGCATAGTTCTCTGCATGGCTCCAGCGCGTGTGCATGGCCACGGGAATCCACCACTCATCACCCCAGGCCTCCAACAGGTAGGCGGTAAAACGTTGAATGGGCGTTGTTGGCACCACTGGCGAGGCAGGATAGAGCGCCTCCAGATGGTCAATGATTACGCTGGAGTCCTGCAGCCATTCGGCGTCCGGGGTGCACAGCACCGGCATCACCACCACACCAGTGTGCCGTTTGATGGTGCGCATCAGGGTGAACAGGTCGACCTGCTGATCGACATAGGGGATGCGTTTGTAATTCAGATAGCAGCGCACCTTGCCGGTGAAATAAGACAGGTGCCAGCCGTACAGGGTGAAGGCGTTAGTCATGTGCAGGCCTTTGCCAACCAGGGCGATGAGGGTGGGAAGGAGTTGGGTGCGCCGGCTTAAACCAGTTTTTTCCACAGCGCATCCGGCATGTGCCCAAAGAGCGGGCGTAGCCACTTCCAGGGGAATGCAGGCACCACACCGAGGGCCTTGCCTTTTTCAATCACGTCGACCATTTCCCGGGCGGCCTGCTCGGCGGTGACAGCGAACGGGTACTTGTCGATCTTTGGCATGATCTCGGTGATCACGAAGCCCGGCAGGATCTTGGTGATACCAATGTTGTGGCGCTTTAGTTCGACGCGTGCGGCATCCAGGTACATCGAGAAGCCGGCTTTGCTTGCGCAGTAGGCGGCTTGCTTGGGCATGGCCTGCAGCGCTGCCAGAGAGGAAATTCCGACAATCCGGCCAGCGCCTGCAGCGATGAAATGCTCGGCCGCCGCATTGACGGTGGCAATGGCGCCCAGCAGGTTGGTCTGCAGCACTTGTTGTTCCTGCAGCAGGCTGCCTTTGCCGATGGCTGTGAAGGCGTTGACGCCGGCATTCACCACCACGGTATCAACCTGGCCCAGCTCAGCGAACAGACTGTGCAAGGTTGGGCCGACGCTGGCAGTCATATCGACGTCGAGGGCGGCAATGGCGATCTTGCGAGTGCCGTCGCCGAGCGGCTGCAGCTCTTCGCGCAGTTCTTCGAGGGCCCTCAGGCGTCGTGCGGTCAGGCCTAAGTGATAGCCGCGGCGGGCAAACTCGACAGCGAGTGCGCGGCCGATGCCGGATGAAGCGCCAGTGATGACTACGGTGCGGTTCATTGCGGTTCCTGTAGGTGGTTGCTGCTGTGGATGACGTTGATAAGTGCTCGGTGTAGCGGTTCACGCGGGTTGCCCTGGGCCGGTTGGCGCTTTGTTCGGGTGGTCGGGAGGGCGCTCAGCGCACGTAGATTCGCGCTAAACGTCCCATGGACGACCAATAAAGATCGCGGCCCCAGCCACTGCTGGGAAACACCACGCCTTGGGTCAGACCACCGCTGCGCACACGGCCACGTTCGCGGCCGTTTTCGATATCCAGCACCACCACTTCTTCCGCGTGTCGGCGGTAGTCATTGCAAACCACCTCGCCACTGTCGGGGTACAGCAGCATATGGCTGGCACAACCGAACGCCGATTTGTGCCACAACGCGGTCAGCGTGTTGTTGGCGGTGTTGAAGCGCCACGCTTGCAGGTGACGATTGGCCGAGTCGTAGCCCAGCACGATCTGCCGCGTGGGGTCGAACAGGGGCGGGTTGGTGATGCTGCCACCGGGCAAGCCACTGATCGGCAGGCACTGCTGGTCACGGCTGTCGCTCAGGGAGACGCGGATCAGCCGATTGGCCGTGGGGCTGACGCCCGCACCGATCATGCGGTAGCGGTAGCGGTGCTTGCCGTTGTCCATAAACCAGGCGTTACAGCCATCGATGACCACATCCCAGCCATAGCTTTGCTGGCTGGCACCGATGTAGTCGAACTGCCAGTCGGGGTCGCGCTGCAAGCGTTGGTGCTGTTCGTCCCAGTGGTAGCGCATGATCGAGCGCACACCCACCACATACAGGGTATTGCCGCTGGCACTCAGGCGGGCAATCGACGGCTCCGGGCAGTCGATGGGTGCGCCAACCAATTGCAGCGTCTGCGGATTGATCACGCAGAGGCCGGCGGGGTGGCTGTCTGACAGGTTTTTGCAGACCAACAAGCCATTGTCGAGGATGACAAAGGAGTTGTAGGGCTGATTGAGTGGTAAGCGCAGCGAGCCGAGTAACTGGCAGTGGCGGTTGAGGCGGTGCAGGTAGCGGCCATACACCACATAGAGGTCGCCGTTGCGATGAATGGCCATGCCGCCCGGCCACATCGGCCCGCCGGCCAGGCGTGGTGAGCGCTGCAGTGTTTGCAGGCTGAGCGGGTCAATCCGCTCGACGCAGGCGCTGGTGGGCAGGCCGATGTGGGCACGCAGGGCGGAGTGAGTCAGCAAGTACACCTCGCCCGGAGCCCCCAGCACGGTCATGGTCGACAGTAGGGTATTGCGCGTCACGCACTGCAGCTGTTCACCCTCGCGCAGCTGCAAGCCAGCTGTGCCATGGGGGGCTTGCAGGCGTTCGGGGCCGCCATCCTCGCCGGGCCAGGGGCTGGCAAAGTAGCCGTTGCCACTCATGACTGGCGCCGCCGCCGACGGCGATACCACACCCCGCCTGCTATCAGGGCGGCGAGTAGCAGTGCGGGTTTGAGCAGCAGTGGCAGGAAGACGTTGACTAGGGCGTTGATCTGCACTTGGCTGATCGGGTCATAGCCGGCCGGCATCGGCAGCACGCCGTTGGCATTGGCATAGGCGGCATAATCGGCCTGCATGGCGAGAAAGCGTTCAGGCATCTGTTGTTGCAGGTCGTGAACTTCGCCGGGGTCCTGACGAATGTCGTACAGGTGCCAACGGTCATCCCCGACCGGCGGAATGTTCTTCACCAGTTTGTAGTCGCCCTTGAAAATGACGGCATTGCCGGAGAGTTCGTAACCGATCGGCTGCTCCGGTGGGTGTGCGCTGGGTGTCTGGCCCTGGAGCACACCCAGCAGGCTGCGGCCGATCATCGGCTCAACCTGGCGGCCCTGGTACTGGCCAGCCGGTGGTTGCAGGCCGGCCAGGGCCAGCAGGGTGGGGGCCAGATCGGTGACATGGGCAAAGCTGTGCTGGATCTGATTGGTCGCGGCGCCCGCTACGCCAGCGATGATCAGCGGTACTCGCAACCCGCCTTCGCCCGCATAAAACTTGTAAGTACTTAACGGCGACGCTGCCGCACTGGCCCAGCTTGGGCCAATGATCGCGTAGGCGCCCTTGCTGCCCAGTCGTTCGAGGCTGCGGTCGTATTGCCAGTCCAGCCAGAGTTGGCCGGAGCGCACGGCATAGGGATCGGAGGCCTCGGCGCCATTGTCGGAGAGGAACAAAAACACCGTATTGTCGTACTGGCCACTCTTGCGCAGATAGTCGACCAACCGGCCAACCTCATGGTCCATGGCGTCGGCCATGCCGGCATAGACCTCCATGCGTCGGGCCTCATAGGCTTGCTCGCTTTCGCTAAGGGCATCCCAATCGGTGGTGCTGGCCATTTCGACCATGGCGGCTTCTTTGCCGATCAGCCCCAGATCAATTGCACGCTGGCGGCGCTGTTGGCGCAACACATGCCAGCCGGCGTCATATTGACCGCGGTACTTGTCGATAAAGGCGCGTGGCGCCTGCAGCGGAATGTGGTTGGCCTGGAAGGCGATATAGGAAAAAAACGGCTGTTGTGAGCCACGGTTGGATTCTATGTGCTCAATGGCCTTGTTGATGAAAAAGGTCGAGGAGTAATAGTCGGCCGGCAGCGAGGTCAGGGTCTTACCTTCCTCGTACCAGGCTACCTGGGGTTTGAGCATCAGATAGGGGCGCATTTCCCAGTTATCCGAACCGCTGTCGGCCTGGATCAGCGAGCGTTCAAAACCGCGGGCGGGGGGCAGGTTGCGCGGCTCGTGGCCCAGGTGCCATTTGCCCGAGACATAGGTGTGGTAGCCACTGTCGCGCAACAGGCTGGCGACTGTTACTACGCGGTCGTTGAGTACGCCCTCATAACCAGGTTGCCCCTCATGGGACAAGGGGATGGTTTCCGGCATGTTGCCTACGCCGTTGCGGTGATTGTCCACGCCGGTCATCAGCATCGAGCGGGTTGGCGCACATGAGGCAGCCACGTGGAAGTTGGCAAAGCGTGTACCCTGAGCAGCGAGGGCATCCAGGTTGGGCGTGGCGATTTCACCACCGAAGGCACCCACATCGCTGAAGCCCCAGTCGTCTGCCAGCAGCAAGACAATATTGGGACGTTTCTCCGCCGCCTGGGCCAGGTTGCCCACAAGCGCCAGCGTGGCCATGGCCAGGCAGCCGAGACGCCAGCGCGCGCGGCTTTTCATGCCGGGCTCCCAGTCGTCCCCAGCGGCCGCCAGTGGAGAAAACCGAACAGCAGCGTCAGGCCAATGCTGGCCGCCAGTGGCCCTTGGTACTGCTTGATCTTGGCAAAGGCGATGGGCACCTCAATGGCATGTACCACCAGCATGATCACGGCGATTTTTTGCAGGATCGGCCCGGCACCAAAGGGCAGTTCCACCACCAGTGCGAGCAAGGCCAGCAGGTACAGGGCAAGGCAGTTGGCTTTGAGAAAGCGGTTCATGGTGACCTCGTTCTGAGGGGGCAAAGTGCCCGATTATGGAGATATGGACGACGCGTATTGAGTATGGCCAAGGTCGCGAATTGCGCCGATG
Source organism: Pseudomonas sp. BGA-UO-ETr-WB11 (assembly GCF_059567785.1). Taxonomy (NCBI): domain Bacteria; kingdom Pseudomonadati; phylum Pseudomonadota; class Gammaproteobacteria; order Pseudomonadales; family Pseudomonadaceae; genus Pseudomonas; species Pseudomonas sp. BGA-UO-ETr-WB11. The sequence continues at coordinate 225,223 of NZ_JCAQOS010000008.1, forward strand.
GGTTTAAGTGCATGCTGTCATTGTGCGGCGATTTCGTCTATATAGTGACACTTATAGTGTCACAACATTGCCGTGTATGGTGCTGTTCCGAATCGACCATGGGCCGGACACTGGGCTATAAATATAGTGGCACCTTAAATGCCAATTTGAGCTTGATTATGCCGAGGGTGAAAAATGAATCGTCGTCTGTTGTCGCTGGCGCTCGTGGTTGTCACATTGGCGGCAGCTGGGCTCTATCACTGGCGTGCTCCGCTCAGCGTGTTGTTGGTGCCGCGTTTTGCTCAGGAGCGTTTCGCAGCGCAACCGCTGCAGGCACTGGCAGATGGTTTGCACGTGGGTTTGTGTGGTGCCGGCTCGCCATTTCCCGATCCGCAGCGCAGCGCCCCCTGCACCTTGGTGATCGCCGGCACGCGGCTGCTGGTGTTCGATGCGGGCATTACGGCGGCACCGACCATCAGTCGCATGGGCTTTGATCCTGGTCAGATCGAGGCGCTGTTTCTGACCCACTTTCATTCCGACCATATCGGTGGGCTTGGTGAGGTCATGTTGCAGCGCTGGGGGACAGGCAGTCATACCGAGCCGCTGCCGGTATACGGCCCGATAGGTGTGAAGTCGGTGGTTGATGGCTTTATGCAGGCCTATCGGCAGGACCATCTTTACCGCATCGCTCACCACGGCCCGCAGGTGATGCCGCCCAGCGGTTTCGGTGCTCAGGCCAGAACCTTTGCCGCCGTGGGCCCTGAGCGCCGGGTGGTGCTGATTGATGAGCCCGACCTGCAGGTGGTGGCGTTCAGCGTCGAACACTCGCCGGTTGAGCCGGCGGTTGGCTACCGCATTCGTTACAAGGATCGCAGCCTGGTGATCAGTGGCGATACCCGCAAGTCAGCCGCCGTGCAGCGCGAAGCGGCAGGCGTGGACCTGTTGTTGCACGAGGCCTTATCCCCCGAGCTGACCGCGTTGCTTGGGCGTGCCGCGGCTGCGGCCGGGCGCAATAATCTGGTGAAAATCTTCGCCGACATTCCCGACTATCACACCACGTCTGAGCAGGCTGCCGAGATCGCTCGGGATGCGGGTGTCGGTTATCTGCTGCTCAACCACATTGCACCGCCGCTGCCGATTCCGGGTTTGCAGCAGGCGTTTCTTGGTCAGGCTGAGACGATTTATGCCGGCGGCGTGCGGGTTGGCATCGATGGTGACTTCATCAGTTTGCCGACGGCCTCCAAGGCCATTCAGCAGAGCAACCTCTTGTGACCCTGGTCGGTGTGAGTCGGCCTGACATGACTTCAAGGAGCCTATGAGATGAAGCGTTTTGCCTGGGGGTTAACCCTCGTCGTGGTCTTGCTGGGGGTGGCCTTTATGGCGGTGGGTGGGCGTATGGGCGCTCTGCTGCTATTTGCTAAATATGGCCTGCATACGGACGCCGCGCCGAACCAGGCGGTGCACTGGCCAACAGCCAGCGCTGGCCCCGGAGCGACTGATGGGCCACGGCCGCCGAATATCGTTCTGATTGTTGCCGATGACCTTGGCTATAACGACCTCAGCATTAATGGCGGAGGGGTGGCGGGTGATGCGGTACCGACACCCAACATCAATTCCATTGCCGCCAACGGCATCAACTTCAATCGCAGTTATGCCGGCAATGCCACCTGTTCGCCGTCACGCGCGGCGTTGCTGACGGGCCGCTATCCGACGCGTTTTGGCTTTGAATTCACCTCGGTGCCGCTGACCTTCTCGCGTGTTATCGCCAACAGTAAAAGTGCCGGCATACACCCCGCGATTTATCACGCGGAACGTGAGCCGGCGATGCCCGCCTATGAGGCGCAAGGGGTGCCGACCAGTGAAATCAGCATTGCCCGGTTGCTCAAACAATCGGGGTATCGCACGTTGCATTTGGGTAAGTGGCACCTGGGCGAGAACCAGCAGTTTCGACCCAATGCCCATGGTTTTGACCAGAGCCTAGGGTTTCTGGCCGGCGGCTCGATGTTTCTGCCTGAGGACGATCCGCAGGTGGTCAATGCCCAACAAGAGTTCGACCCTATCGATAAGTTTCTCTGGGCGGTAGCGCCGTTTGGGGTGCGCTTCAATGACAGTGAACCCTTCAAGCCCAACGGCTACATGACCGATTACCTGACGGATGAGGCGCTGAAGGCGATCAAAGCCAACCGTGAGCAGCCGTTCTTTCTCTACCTGGCCTACAACGCGCCACACACGCCATTGCAAGCGACCAAGGCCGATTACGACGCCCTGCCGCAAATTAAGGACCATACCCGCCGCGTGTATGGCGGCATGATCCGCTCCCTGGATCGCAACATTGGTCGGGTGTTGGCCGAGCTCAAACAGCAAGGCCTGGATGACAACACCCTGGTGATTTTCACCAGCGATAACGGCGGTGCCAACTACATTGGCCTCGACGGGCTGAACCATCCTTACCGTGGCTGGAAGGCGACGTTCTTCGAGGGCGGAGTGCGGGTACCGCTGTTTATGCAGTGGCCCGGCAAGATTGCTGCTGGTAGTCACTTCGATGAGGCTGTTAGTCACTTTGATATTTTTGCCACAGCCGCCGCGGCGGCCAAGGCTGCGTTACCCAGTGACCGGGTTATTGATGGCGTGGACTTGATGCCCTTCGTTCAGGGCACGCGTCAGGGTGCTCCCCATGAGCAGCTATTCTGGCGCTCAGGGGCATACCAGGCCGTGCAGGCGGGTGACTGGAAATTGCAGGTCAACGCCACTCAGCAACTCGACTGGCTGTACAACATCAAGGACGACCCGACGGAGCAGCACAACCTGGCTAGCGCTCGACCGGAGCAGGTACAGGCCCTGAAAAATCGTCTGGCGACGTTTAACCAGGCCCAGCAGGCACCGTTGTGGCCGGCTGTACTGGAAGCGCCGATTCTGATCGACAAACCGATGAATCGGCCACAGTCCGCCGATGACGCCTTTATTTATTGGTCCAACTGAGGTTTTTGCCATGTCCACTCTTGTTGCTGCCATCGATCCAACCCGCGAAAGCCTGAGCCGTTTTGTGGCTGAGGTACCTTCAGGACAGCCCGTGCTGATGCTTAACCTGCTGCGTTTTCGCGAGCAGGCCGGTTATGACGACGCCGCAGATTCAGCGGCTCCCTGCAGCGGACGTGAGGCCTACGCCGAGTACTCCCGGCAGGTGTTACCCCTGTTGCACGCTGTTGGTGGTCAGCCCTTTTGGCTGGGCAAGGCGCACTGTGCCGTGATCGCGCCTGCAGGCGAAGATTGGGATGAAGTGCTGCTGGTGAAGTACCCGCACAAGGAGGCGTTTCTGCAGATGATTCAGTCGCCGGCCTACCGCGCGATTGTTCATCACCGCACCGCGGCACTGGCCGACTCGCGGCTTGTGGCGACCACCGAGGCGCCGGTTAGCGCATAAGTTTCGGTAGGGGATTCACATAACCTGCCGATTGGTTTTCTGCTGCGGAGCTGTGCATGAAAGTCGCCCTTGGTGTCGCCATTACCCGCTTACTCACCAGTCACGGCTTGCGTGACAGTCGCCGCCTGTTGGCGGCGCTAGCGCGGCGTTGGCGTGGTGGTAAAGCCACGGTGCACTACTTCCATCAGGCCGATGACCCTTATAGCCATCTGCTGGTTCAGGTCTTGCCCGCCGTGTTGGCCAATTACCGCGTCGCGCTGCAGGTGCACCTGGTGCCGCCACCGGACGCTGCGGCAGCCCCTGAGCGCGAGCGTCTGCAGGCCTGGTCCCGGCGCGATGTGGCGCAGTTGGCGAGCCATCTCGGCTTGACCTTTGTCGATCGTGGCGAGCAGCCCACGCCCGGTTTGCTGGCACTGGCGGAGCGGGCGTTGGCGGCGGCCCTTGATGACGCCGATGTGCTTACCCGCGTCTGCGCCATCGGTGGCGCGTTGTGGAGCCGTGACGAGACGGCGCTGCAGGCATTGGCTACGGCGTCCGATCCTGCTGCACCGGCGGCCCAGCTCGCCGCAGGCAGTCATCGGCGTGCCCGCGGGGGCCATTATCTGGGAGCCATGCTGTGGTTTGACGGCGAGTGGTTCTGGGGCGTTGATCGCCTGCCGCATCTGCAGCGGCGTCTGGTCGAGCTCGGTTTCGGCCTGGTCGCCAACGCACCTCCCGTGCTGCCCCAGCGCGAGGTGCGGTGTCGGGTAAAACCACGCAATGGCGTGCGGCCGCAGCTGCACTTTTATTGTTCCTTGCGCAGCCCTTACACCTATTTGGCCGTGCCACGTATGCGTCAGTTAGCCGAGCATTATGGCGCCGACCTGTGCCTGCGGCCGGTGTTGCCGATGGCCATGCGCGGGTTGCCGGTACCTTTGGCCAAACGCCTGTATATCGTCCGCGATTGCAAACGTGAGGCCGATCGCCTGGGGCTGCCCTTTGGGCGTATTGCCGACCCCTTGGGCGCCCCCACCGAGCGAGGCCTGGCCGTGTTGTTCAAGGTCATGGAGCAACACCGGGATGCCAGCGAGTTCCTCGAATCATTTATGCGTGGCGTGTTTGCTGAGGGCATTGATGCTGGCAGTGAGTCGGGTTTGTTGCGGTTGGCCCAGCGCGCGGGGCTGGACCAGGCCTTGGTGCAAGCGGCCTTGGCCGATGATGGCTGGCGCGTCGAGGCCGAAGCCAACCGCAGCGAAATGTTTGCTTTGGGGTTGTGGGGCGTACCGTCGTTTCGCGTCGATGGGCAGCCAATACAGTGGGGTCAGGACCGCTTGTGGTTGATTGAGCGCGATCTGGTCGCAGCGACGTCCGCCGCCGGTTAAGCCTGCGGCGCTCTGCCGATATTCGAACAGGATTGGGGCTGAGTGGGTGAGATTTTAGCGTGCGGCAGGATCGACCTGCCGCAGGCGCGCCGCGAACTCGGCGTGAGCGGCCAGGTCCACCGGTCGGTGTTTGACCGTGCTGCTTGGTGGGTAGTGGGCGGTGCAATTATCGCCCTTGTGGTTGAGAGCCGGGCGAATCGGTCGCGGGCTGAAACCGCCGCCGCAGTTCGGGCAGACGTTCTCCAGCAGGGCCACGCAGGCGGCGCAGAAGGTGCATTCGAAACTGCAGATGCGTGCGTCCTCAGCCGCCGGTGGCAAGGCCTGGTTGCAGTGTTCACAGCTAGGGCGCAGTTCGAGCATGGCGGTCATCCTGGGTGGAGTAACCGCCGTTATAAGCCAGCCTGCCAGTGCTGCCAAGCGCGTGGCCTGCAAGCACCGGGATAGACCTCGTTCAGGCAGTCTGGTTCTGGCTGATGAAACGCATCATCCATTCGGCCACGGCGCTGCCCTGGTGGGCTTGGTCGAGGCTGTCGATGGCGCTCTGGTAGAGGCTGGGCTCGTAGGCGTGGCGGCGCAATACCAGCAGGTCGCGGGAGTAGTCGTGGAAGAACTCCGGGTGGCCCTGGAAGCACAGCACCTGATCACCAATCGCGTAGGCGGCGTTCGGGCAGAACTCGCTGGAGGCCAGCAGGGTGGCGCCCTGCGGTAGCTGGGTCACTTGGTCCTGGTGCCAGATCATCATGTCCAGGGTGTCGGTTTGCGGATTCATCCAACTGGGCTTTTGCGTTACTTGGTAGCGGTGAATGCCCATGCCCCAACCCTGGCTGGCGCGCTCGGTCTTGCCGCCCAGCAGCAGGGCCAGCAACTGGTGGCCAAAGCACACACCGAGCAGCTTGTCGCCACGCTGGTAGAGCTTGAGCACATAGCCACGCAGGGTCTCGATCCACGGGTCGCTGCCGAACGAGTCGGCTTTGCTGCCGGTGATCAGGTATGCATCGTAACGTTTGTCCTCGGGCGGGTATTCGCCCTGGACCACGTTATAAACCTCAAACTCTGCCGCAATCGGTTGGGTGGCAAAGAGTTGCTGGAACATGTGGCCGTAGCCTTTGTACTGGTCGACCAGTTCCGGGCGAATGTTATCGGTTTCCAGGATGCAAATGCGCTGTGGCATAGGGGGTGACACCTCACTTAAGAGTCAAAAGGCGTTTGATATATTTAATGCGTCGTCTTGTTTTACTGAACACCTTGGCCGCGCATTATTCACGCACTGGCCCCCCGCGGAAAGATGCCCGGCGAGTATTTTTTTACCCTTTGTCGGCTTGCCATTATTGCCCTGTGCACGGGGCCAATCGAACCCCCGAAAACAGCCCTTGGCGACCCCACCAGAGGCTTTGATTCTGGGCATTAAGCCTGCTGTTAATCAACGCCCTGCGCGGTCGAATTGGCCTGCTGGCCGCGCGAACTATTTAGCGAGGGGCGTTGTTCAATAGTCGACCTTGCCGCGTCCGGCTTTGATGCTGCCGCGCTGGCTTTTGCCTTCCAGGCGGCGCTTCTTCGAGCCGAGGGTCGGCTTGGTGGGCCGCCGCGCTTTTTCTACTTTGATCGCCGCCAGAATCAGCTCTTTCAACCGCTCCAGGGCGTCGCCGCGATTCTGCTCCTGGGTGCGGTATTGCTGGGCCTTGATGATGATCACGCCATCGCTGGTGATGCGCTGGTCGCGCAGGGCCAGCAGGCGCTCCTTGTAGAACGGCGGCAAGGACGAGGCCTGGATATCAAAGCGCAGGTGCACGGCGCTGGACACCTTGTTGACGTTTTGCCCGCCGGCACCCTGGGCGCGAATGGCGCTCAGTTCGATCTCGCTGTCGGGCAGGTGCACGTTATTGGAGAGCAGCAACATAGGCGGTGGACGGCTGGATCAGGGCGCACAGAATACCCCGATTGAGCGGCACTGGCCGCGTCGCGTGGTCGTGCAGAGCGTGGAAAATAGTTTTCTCCAGCGTGTAACGCCAGACGCGCCATTGGCTCTAGTGAGGTGTCGGCACTGAACGATTCAGGCCCGCCGACTACCCCACCCCACAGAGTCGAGGATTTACCCATGAACGCTAAAAACACCGTAAGCATGACTGGCGCAGCATTGGCCCTGGCCGCCGCCGGCTTGTTCGCCAGCTTGTCGACCCAGGTGGTGGCCGAAGAAGCCAAGGTGCATTGCTACGGCATCAACGGCTGCAAGGGCCAGAACGATTGCAAGACCGCAGAAAACGCCTGCAAAGGTCAGGCTGTCTGCAAGGGCCATGGCTTCAAGGCCACCACCCTGGCCGAGTGCAATGCTGCCGGCGGTAAAGTCGGCGAGTAAGTCGGTGGGCGGTGGCCTGGTGCAGGCCACCGCAGCCATTGATCGATGTGGAGTTGAGCATGCAGCCAGCGACAACCTGCCTCGGCTATGGCCTGGGTTTACGCAGTGAGTACTATCAGGAGATTCTCGAACACCGGCCGCCGGTCGATTGGTTCGAGGTGCTCTCCGAGAATTATCTGGTCGAGGGTGGCAAGGCGTTGTACTACCTCGACGCGATCGGCGAGCACTACCCGTTGGTCATGCACGGTGTGTCGTTGTCGATCGGTGGCCCGCACGCCCTCGACCTGGACTACTTGCAGCGCCTCAAGCAATTGGCGGCCCGCGTTCAGCCGCAATGGATCTCCGACCACCTGTGCTGGAGCCGCGGCAACGCCCACCAGTTGCACGACCTGCTGCCGCTGCCGTACAGCGAAGAAAGCCTGCAGCATGTGGCTGCGCGGGTGCGCCAGGTGCAGGACGTGCTGGAGCGGCCACTGGTGCTGGAAAACGTCTCCAGCTACCTACGCACCGCCAACGATCAATTCAGCGAGTGGGAGTTTATCGCCGCCCTCAGCGAGCTGAGCGGTTGTGAACTGCTGCTGGATGTTAATAACGTCTACGTCAGCGCGCGCAATCATGGCTTTGATGCGTGGGATTTTATCCGCGCGCTGCCGGCGCAACGGATTCGGCAAATCCATCTGGCCGGGCACAGCGACTACGGCGACTATGTGGTCGATACCCATGACCAGCCAGTTTGCGACCCGGTCTGGCAACTGTATCAGCGCACCCTGGCACACCTGGGGCCGGTGGCCACGATGATCGAACGCGATGACCATTACCCGCCCTTTAGCGAGCTACTGGCCGAACTGCACAAGGCCCGGACGCTTGGCGAGGCGGCGCTACAGGGGCGTACTCCATGCGCCTGAGCGATTGGCAACAGGCCATTGAGGCCTACTTGCTCGGTGCTGATGCCGCGCCGACTGCTGCGTTGCAGGCCAGCCTGATCGGCAGTCCGAGCCTCTCGGTAACCCAGGGCTTGGCGATTTATCACCATGCCTACCGTGCACGGTTGCTCGGCGTTATGCGCGAAGATTTCCCGGCCGTGCGCTACTGGTTGGGTGATGAAGACTTTGCGACCTTGGTGCTGGCGTATTTAGCAGCCAACCCGTCGCAGCACTTCAGCCTGCGTTGGTTGGGCGAGCGCTTTGCCGGGTTTATCGCCCAGCACTATGCGGCCGAGGCTGCGGCGCCGTTGGTCGAGCTGGCCAACCTGGAGTGGGCCTTCACCCTGGCCTTCGATGCGCCGGCTGGCGAGCCCTTGAGCCTGGCGCAAATGGCCGAGTTGGCGCCAACCGAGTGGCCCGCTTTACGGGTGCAATGGCTGCCTTGCGTGCAGCCGTTGCCGCTGTACTACAACAGCGTGGCGCTCTGGCAGGCCGCTAAAAGCGAAGCCGAGTTTCCCCTCAGCGAGCGTTTAGCTCAGCCAAGCTTGTGTCTGGTTTGGCGCCAGCAACAGGTCTGCCACTACCGCAGCCTGGGTAGTGACGAAGCTAGCGCCTTGCAGGGCATGTGCGATGTCGGCTGGAGTTTTGCCGAGTTGTGCGAACAGTTGGCCGGGCAAGGTGAGCAGGCGCCGCTGCTGGCGGCCGGCTGGCTCAAGCAGTGGCTCAGTGACGGCTTATTGCAGCGCTGTGCTTAGCCAGATGCCGAAGAGGATCATGGGCTGACTTCCGGATAGAGCAGTTGGCCGTCATTCTGCGGGAACTCCAGGCGCGCCAGGCTGCTGGGCGACAAGGCGGCACCCACCCACACATACACCCGCTTGGCTCCGGCGCTCATAGCCAGTTCGGCCAGGGCGCGGATTTCGATTTGGGTCAGGCCGCCCTCCAGATGTGTTTGTGGATGCAGGATCAGCACCGGCGGCAGTTGCATCCAGCGCCGCGGGGCTAGCTGTTGCAAGAGCAGTTTGAGGGTGGTTTCAGCGATGCTGAAATCTGCCAACAGGGTGCGTGGGTGTTGGAAGCCATTGCCCAGGCTAACGCCGTCTTGCCCGGCCATGGCCAGCGCCGCGTCGCCGGCGGCCAGTGGCTGACGCTTGTGCCCCACGCTGCGCCAGGCCAGTAGCGGCGGCTGGCTGACCAGACGACCAGACTCGACATGCAAAAAACTGAATTGCTCGGCGCTCATGCGCAGGTAATAGGTGTTTCGCAGGAGGTTGCGCATCGAGGTCCTTTCGAGCGTCATGCTGACGCTGGCTTCAGGGTTTCTGAATGGTATTGGTCAGGTCGAGAATCTGCTTGGCAGAGCTTTCCAGGGCGCTTGAGGCCACGCGGATCTCCTGCAGGAAACTCAGCAGGGCCACGATAAAGGTGCCCATGCTGACCACGAACAACGCCGCCACCGCGTAGGTAGCGTTGAAGCCCATCAGCTCGCTGATAAACAGCAGGGCGATCACCGCGCAAATCAGCAGCGCGGTGAGGGTGCACAGGTTGATCGCACGGTTGCACAGCACGGTGCGGCGGAACAGGGTGAACAGCTCAGTGCGCGGCTGCGACGAGCGCGCTGGGTTATCGAGGATAAAGGCTTCGAGCTTGCGGGTACGGTCGACCACGCGCGACAGGCGATTGATCAGCACCGACAGCATGGTGCTCAGTGCAGTGAGCAAAAACACCGGGGCGACGGCCAGCTGAATCACGTGGGCCAGTTCGGGAATGCTGCTTTCAGGAAACATCGGCGTCTCTCATCCAGGGTTGGGCGCGGGCGTGGCGATTTTGCGCCAAGCCTGACGGCGGCGCCATGCCTGCTGAGCCCGCGTACCGCGTCAGAGTCTGCGCAGCGGCCTTGCCTGTTGTCGATCACGCCACAGGCTCATGGTTGGAGCGCGGCCATCAGGGTTTCGAGGTTGTGCTGGAACATGCCCAGGTAAGTACTGGCCGGGCCGCTGGCCGCCAGGGCGTCGGAGTACAGGGTGCCGCCAACAGTCGCGCCGGCCTCGTCGGCGATCTGCTTGATCAGGCGTGGGTCGCGGATGTTTTCTACAAACACGGCGCGGACGCCTTCGCTGCGCAATTGACGGATCAGCCGGGCGACTTCTGCTGCGGAGGGTTCGTCGCTGGTTGACAGTCCTTGTGGGGCGATGAACTGCAGCTGCCAGGCCTGGCCGAAATAGCCGAAGGCGTCATGGCTGGTGACTACTTTGCGCTGGCTGGCCGGCAGGCTGTTGAGCTGGCGGTTGGCCTGTTCGCGCAGCACTTGCAGGCGCACCAGGTAGGCATCGCGGCGTGCGGCGTAATCGGCGCTGTGGCTGGGGTCGAGTTGGCTCAAGGCCTTGGCGATATTGCGCACATAGATTTCAGCATTGCTCAGGCTTTGCCAGGCGTGTGGGTCGGGGACGCTGTGGCCGTGCTCGATGAGCTGCAATGGCAGTACTCCGGCGCTGGCATCGATGCGCGTGCCGCGTGCTTCGCTGCTGTCCAGCAGGCGCTCCAGCCAAGGCTCAAAACCGAGGCCATTGGCGATGATCAAGTCGGCCTTGAGTAGCGCTTTGGCATGCTCCGGGCTGGGCTCGAAGACGTGCGCATCCTCGTCGGCACCAACCAGGTTCACCAGCTCGATATGTGTGCCGCCGATCGCTTGGGTCAGGTCGGCGAGGATGCTGAAGCTGGTGACCACCTGGGGTTTGTCGGCGGCGTGCAGGCTTAGCGGCAGGAGTAGGGCGAGTGCGGCAAGCAGGGGGCGCATGGGTGCAATCCTTAGAGGGCGGAGGGAAGAGGGGGAGTGCGCAGCAGGCCGTGCACCGGGCCGGCGATCACCGAGAACACATAAGCGCCGCCGGCCAGCAAAATGATGCAGGGGCCGCTGGGCAGGTTGGCGTAGTAGGAGAGCAGCAAACCGAGCCACACGCAGACGGCGCCAAGCAGCGCGGCGATGAGCAATAGCACCGGCAGTTGGCGACTCCAGAAACGCGCGGCCGCCGCTGGCAGCATCATCAGCCCGACCACCATCAGGGCGCCGATGGCCTGAAAGCCGATAACCAGATTCAGCACCACCAGGGTTAGAAACAGCCCATAGGCCAGCGGTCCGAAGCGGCTGACGCTGCGGAGAAACAGCGGGTCGAAGCTGTCCAGCGCCAGGGCGCGATAAATCAGCGCCAGGCCGAGCAGGCTGCCACTGGCCACCAACAGCATGCCATTGAGGGTCGCACCATCCACCGCCAGGGCCGAGCCAAACAGCAGATGGACCAGGTCTAATTTGCGCCCGCCCAGGCCTAGTAAGAGCACACCGCTGGCCAGTGAGATTGGATACAGCGCGGCCAGGCTGGCGTCTTCACGCAACCCTGTACGCCGGGTGACCCAGGCTGCCAGGCCGGCCATCGCCAGCCCCGCACTCAGGCCGCCGAGGGTCAGCGCCGGGAGGCTCAGACCGAACAGCCAGAAACTGAGGGCAGCGCCGGGCAAAATGCCGTGGGCGATGGCGTCGCCGATCAGGCTCATGCGCCGCAGAATCAGAAACACCCCCAGCGGCCCGGCACTCAGGGCCAGGGCTACGCCACCGATCAGTGCGCGGCGCATAAAGGCGAACTCGACAAACGGCTGATACAACGCATCCAGCATCAGGCGACCTGCTCCAGTTCGGCACCTTGACCGAGTAGCTGGCGCAGCGGGGCGTAGATGCAGCCGCTGCGTGAAATCAGTAGGGCATTGTCCAGGCGCTGGCTAAGGCGGTTGAGGTTATGGCTGACCAGCAGCAAGGTGCGCCCTGCGGCTTGCCAGCGTTCGACGTGCTGCCAGAACAGCTGCTGGCTCTGCTCATCCAGCGCCGCTTCGGGTTCATCCAGCAGCAACAGCGTCGCGTCGGTCAGGTTCAGGCGGGCTAGCAAAGCGCGTTGCAGTTCGCCACCGGAGAGGGCGTGCAACGGCCGTTCGGCCAGCGCTGTCAGATGCCAGTCGGCCAGCGCCTGCTTTAGGCGCCGCTGCTGCTCGCGGTGGGGCAGGGTGCTGCGCCACAGACCGGCGCTGACCAGTTGCTGCACACGCAGGGGGAACTGGCGATCAATGCTCTGTTGTTGCTGCAGATACGCCACGCTGCCCAAGCCCTGGGCGTTGACCTGCAGGCGCCCGGCAAGGGGCTTTTGCAGGCCGGCGATGACTTTCAGCAGGCTGCTTTTGCCGCAGCCATTGTGGCCAATGATGGCGGTCAGGCTGCCGGCGGGCAGGTCAAGGTCGAGCGGCGGGGTCAGCGGCTGGCCAACGGCGCCCCATTGCAGGCCGCGGCAGTGGATCATGCCCGACTCCATTGCCAGCTGCTGTGGGCGACCGCGTCATGGGCGTGCAGGCTTTCCGCATGCACCACGCGCAGCTGGAAGCCCGCCACCAGGGATTGTTCACGCAGCATGCGATGCAGGCGGCGGGCGGCATCTTCGCAGAACATCAGGTTCTGCCCGTTGGCCAGGGCAAAGGCCTGCTCATCGGCGCGTTTGACCGCCGTTTGCAGGGCGGTGCCGAGCACCTGTTCGCTGGCATCAATCAAGGCGAGCAGGGGCAGGTCGGTGCAGTCGGGGTTCAGGCGCACCTGCAGGGTTGCCGTGCTGCGTTGGCTGTGGGGGGTGGCTAGAATTCCATGGGTGCTGCCAAGCCATTGCTCGATAGCAGCATAATCGATGATTTTAGCTGCAAAATCGGCTCTAAATTGCGCCTGTATCAATTGTCTGGCAAGGGCCGCCGAACACGGGCAGGTCGAGGAGTAGCCGATTTCCACCTGCAGTTCCACGTGGAACCCCTGTTCATCCAGGCGGCTGCGCAGGCTGAAGGGATAAGCCTTCCAGCCTGCCAGTGGGCTGACCAAGGCTGGGCGCTGATACAGGCTTTGGCCGTCTAGATCCAAGTAGGCGCAGCCCGACAAGCCGGCATGACTGGCAAGGAACTGTTCAAGTACCTGGCGCAGCAAGGTCGGACTCAGCTCGGCCTCGTGCAGGTGCTCCAGCGCCAAGTACAGGCGCGACATATGAATCCCGCGCGCCGCGCCATCATCAAGGCTGACACCCGCCGCCGCACGGCCGGCAATCAACTGCCCATGCAGGCGCAAGGGCAGGGCAATACCGTGCATACCAACCCAGTCTAGAGGTTGCTGTTGGTCGAGCGTTTGTGCGGCCATGTCTGGCAGGGCGAGGTTGTTCATTGTGGCGGGATCGGCTGTTTTGAATAATTAGTGTTATGTTATAACAAAAATATTCACTGTCCCGTCAACTGAATGAGAAACGGCCTATGTCTGCTCGTCTTCCCGTCACCGTGCTCTCCGGCTTTCTCGGTGCCGGTAAAAGCACCCTGCTCAATTACATTCTGCGTAACCGCGAAGGCCTCAAGGTCGCGGTGATCGTCAATGACATGAGTGAAATCAACATTGATGGCAGCGAAGTGCAGCGCGATGTCAGCCTCAACCGCAGCGAAGAAAAGCTGGTGGAAATGAGCAACGGCTGCATCTGCTGCACCCTGCGTGAGGATCTGCTGGAGGAGGTCGGGCGTCTGGCCCGTGACGGGCGTTTCGATTACCTGCTGATCGAGTCGACGGGTATTTCCGAGCCACTGCCGGTGGCGGAAACCTTCACCTTCCGTGGTGAAGACGGCCAGAGCCTGGCCGACATCGCGCGCCTCGACACCATGGTCACGGTGGTCGACGGGGTGAACTTCCTGCAGGACTTCCATGCCGCCGAAAGCCTGGCCAGCCGTGGTGAAACCCTCGGTGAAGAGGACGAGCGCTCGATCACCGATTTGCTTATCGAGCAGGTTGAGTTCGCCGATGTGATTTTGCTCAGCAAGATCGACCTGATCGCCAGCGCTGAGCGTGAAGAGCTGCTGGCCATCCTGCGTCGGCTCAACAGCCACGCCGAGATTGTGCCGATGAGCATGGGCCAGGTGCCGCTGGAGCGGATTCTCAATACCGGCCGCTTCGACTTCGAGCGGGCCGCCCAGGCGCCGGGCTGGCTCAAGGAGTTGCGCGGCGAACATATTCCCGAGACCGAGGAATACGGCATCGCTTCCACTGCCTGGCGCGCGCGTCGGCCTTTGCACCCCGAGCGCTTCTTCAACTTCATCAATCGCGAATGGAGCAATGGCCGTCTGCTGCGCTCCAAGGGCTTTTTCTGGTTGGCCAGTAAGTATCAGGAGGCCGGCAGCTGGTCCCAGGCCGGTGGCCTGATGCGTCACGGTTTTGCCGGGCGCTGGTGGCGCTTTGTGCCCAAAGACCAGTGGCCCGAGGATGACGAGAGCGTGCAGGCGATCATGCGCAACTGGTTGGCGGAGGTCGGCGATTGCCGCCAGGAGTTGGTGTTTATCGGCCAGAACATCGACTTCGCCCAGCTCACCGCCGAGCTCGATGCCTGTCTGCTGGACGACGCGGAAATCGCCCTGGGCATCGAGGCCTGGCGCACCCTGCCGGACCCCTTCGGACCCTGGCATGAGGAGGCGGCCTGATGCTCGCGCCGGTATTGCGCCAACCGTTGCGGCAGGTCAGCAGCGAGCAGATCGAGGTGTTCGGCGAGGTGCTGCGCGACGAGGTCAATCTGGCGGTCTGGCAGCGCCAGTTAGCGGCGTCGGTCAGTGCATTTGCGGCGCAGTTGGTGGCTCAGGGAGAGCCGCTGGCGCAGTCGATCACCCTAGAGTTGGCCAGTCCGGAAAGTGCGCCAAATATCCGAGGCTTGGTTGATGACTACAGCCACCTGCCCGGCCAGGCGGCCTTTCTGGATGACGTGAGTGGGTTGGTCAGCGCCTTTGCCTACCTGTTCGACGCCCGGCGCATTGGGTTGCGGCTGCGCATACTCGACAAGCCCATGTGTCCGCGCTTTCACGTCGACCATGTGCCGGTGCGCTTGATCACCAGCTATGTCGGTGTCGGCACTGAATGGCTCAGCGAAGGCGTGATGGCGCGCCGCCGCCTGGGTGATGCGGCCGCCGATCCCAGCGATGCGCGGCAGGTCGAACGCGCTTCGGCTGGGCATGTGTTGCTGGCCAAGGGCGAGAAATGGATTGGCAATGAAGGCTGTGGCTTGATCCATCGCTCGCCGCAACCGCCGGCCGGTGAGCGGCGGTTATTGTTGACCCTGGATTGGTTGGCCTGACCGCCGCTTAAAAAGGCTATCTACCCGGTTGCAGCGCTAGCGTCGCGTCGTAGGAGCGGCTTCGGCCGCGATGCTTTCAAGGCAAACGGCATCGCGGATAAATCCGCTCCTACAGAAGCTCAATCGCACCCTCAACGCATAGCGTGGACACAGTCTTTAAAACGCCACCCACACGCCCTTGGATTGTTGTTCGCAGGCCGGCTTGAGCAGGCGCGCATCGCTGGCCACGCCGTAGTAGTGGATGTCCTGCTGATAGGGCGTGCCGGCCACTTTGGCATTGCGGCAGCTGCCGAAAGCGCCGATTGGGCACTGTTCGGTGTAGGTGACCTCAACCTTTTGCCCGGCCAATTGTGGCTGGCAAAAGCCGTTGTGGAACAGACCGGCCGGAATGCTGCGGTTCTGCTGGCAGACTTTGACTTCCACCTGCGCGCCCTTGCTGTGCACGATGCAGGCTTCGGCCTGGGCCAGCAGGGGCAGGGCGGACAACAACAGAACAAACCCGCGATGCATGGAAAGCGCTCCTCGATTAATTGCGCGGGACTTTACCACGCGCCTTTCCTGGCGCCGACAAAGGCGGCAGCATGGCGACTGCCTGCCTATCGAGAGTGCTCATGCTCAGCCAGATCCCCACCCACCTGATCGCCGGCCCCCTGGGTGCCGGCAAGACCAGCCTGATTCGCCACCTCTTGGCGCACAAACCGGCGGATGAACGCTGGGCGGTGCTGATCAACGAGTTCGGCCAGATCGGCTTGGACCAGGCCCTGCTGACCACCGGCGCGGACGGCATCAGCCTCGCGGAAGTACCCGGAGGCTGTCTGTGTTGCGTCAACGGCGCACCCTTTCAGGTTGGCCTGGCGCGCCTGCTGCGTCAGGCGCGGCCGGATCGCCTGCTGATCGAACCTTCCGGCCTGGGCCATCCGGCTGAGCTGTTGGGGCAACTGGCAGAGCCGCCGTGGACCGGCGTGCTGGCCCTGCAGCCGCTGGTGTTGGTGCTGGATGCGGCGGCGCTGGCGGCGGGTCAGCCGCTGCCGGCCAGTCAGCAGGCGGCCCTCGATCTGGCTGGGCTGTTGCTGCTGAACAAGGCCGAGGGCCTTGATGACGCCAGTCGAGCGCGGCTGCAGGCGACATTGCCGGCGCGGCCGCTGTATTGGACGACTCAGGGCCAGCTGCCCTTGAGCGCTGTGCCGGGCATCGACGCGCGTGCCCAAGCCGCGGGCGCCGCGTTGTCACTGCCTGAAGGCAACGGGGCGTTGCCGGCGCTGTGGCGCGATCCGCGTGAGCCGATTTGTCAGGTGCAGGAGCAAGCCGAAGGTTGGAGCATTGGCTGGCGTTGGCACCCCAGTCAGCAGTTCGAACTATTGCGGGTGCAGCAGTGGTTGGCGACGTTGCCCTGGCGCCGCGCCAAGCTGGTGCTGCAAACCAATGCCGGTTGGCTGTCGGCCAATGCGCTGGATCAAGAAGTGCCGCACTGGCGCGCAAGTGAATGGCGCAAGGACTCGCGGCTGGAGCTGATCTTCAGTGCGGCGCAGGATCAGCAGGCGCTTAACCAGGGGCTGGTCGCCTGCTTACTGGCGAGCTAGGCCTTGCTTTGCCGGCGCTGATGCCACCAACCGAGCAGCATCGGCACCAGCGACAGACCGATGATGAACAGGATCAGCAGCGTTAGGTTCTGCTTGATAAAGGGCACGTTGCCGAACTGGTAGCCGAGGGTGATCAGGCCGCCGATCCACAGCAGGCTGCCGAGCACGCTGTAGCTGAGGAACTGGCCGTAGGGCATGCGCCCAAGGCCAGCGACGAAGGGCGCAAAGGTGCGCAGGATGGGCAGGAAGCGGGCCAGGGTGACGGTCTTGGCGCCGTGGTCGGCATAGAAAATCTCGGTGCGCAGCAGGTAGTCGCGGCGGAAGATCTTCGAGTTGCCGCGCTCGAACAGGCGAATCCCGTAGCGCCGACCCACCCAATAGTTGCAGCTGTCGCCCAGGGTGGCGGCAAAGAACAGGCTGACGCCTAGAATCCAGGGGTCGAGGCCGCTGTGCACGGCGGCCGCACCGGCGATAAACAGCAGTGAGTCGCCTGGCAGGAAGGGCATCACCACCAGCCCGGTTTCGCAGAAGATCACCAGAAACAGGATGGCGTAGATCCATACCCCGTATTGGGTGATCAGCGTCTCCAGGTGGCTGTCCAGGTGCAGAAACAGGTCGAGCAGGGCAGAAAAATCCATGTGGTGCGTCACGTCGAAGGCTCAAAGGCGGCCATCCTAGCAGCAGTTACGGGATTTTCCTTGTGCCGGTCGGCTGCTTAACAGCCTGTTAGACTGCAGCCATTGCGTCTAATGAGAGCCGTTATGTTGCTGCAACCCTGGTCCCATTCCTGTTCCGCAGGTTTCACCCTGCGCGGCTGGCATACGCCGCCGTCGGGCAAACCGCTGCTGCACTTTCTGCATGGCAATGGTTTTTGCGGGCGCACCTATGAGCCGTTGCTGCGGCTGCTGGCGGCGGATTTTGACCTCTGGCTATGCGACGTTCAGGGCCATGGCGACAGCGATCACGGCGGTCGTTTTCATGGCTGGAACCGCAGTGCCGAGCTGGCCGTGGAGGCTTTTTCGGCCGGGCGCGCTGCGTTCGGCGCGGTGCCTTGTTTTGCGCTCGGCCACAGCTTTGGCGGGGTGCTCACCAGCCTGATGCTGGCCCAGCAGCCGCAGTTGTTTCAGCGGGCGGTGCTGCTTGATCCGGTGCTGTTCACCCCGGCGATGATCGGCGTGATGGCGCTGTCCGACGTGGTGGGCTTGTACCGGCGTAACAGCATGGCCAGCAAGGCCCGTTCGCGGCGCCGGCAATGGCCGGATCGCCCGGCCGCGTTCGCCGGTTTGCACGGTCGCGGGATGTTCAAGGGCTGGTGCGACGAGGCGCTGCAGGCCTACGTTGAACACGCCTTGAAAGAGGTCGAGGGTGGTGTTGAGCTGAAATGCCGGCCCAGTCGTGAGGCGGATATTTTCGGCTCCTTTCCCAAGCGCTTGTGGTCGTCCCTGGCCAAGGTGCAAACGCCGACCGAGGTACTTTACGGGCAAAGCACGTATCCCTTTATCGCCGGTGCTGTGGCGCGCTGGATGGCGCTCAACCCCCATGTCAGCAGCCACACCCTGGCCGGAGGCCACTGCTTTATGCAGGAAGATGCCGAGACGTCCGCTCGCCGGATAAGCGCGTTTTTACTGCGTTGAGCCTTTGCCCGTCTGCTGACTTCAGTAGGGCGGTGGGGGGCGCTGACGCCAGTCGTTGAGGTGCACCACGTTAGCCGGCGCTGGGGCGTCTTCGGCGTTGGCGCTGAAGGGATGGGCGTCCAGTTCGATCTGCCCGAGGTGTTGGCCAAACATGCTAATGCTGCCGACGTGACGCTGCTCGCCGGTGACCGTGAACTCGAAGCCGTACACCCGCGCCAGGCGCCGCCGGCCATGGGCATCGCGCAGTAGGCTGAGGCGGCGCAGGGCGACATTGTCGTCGAGCAGCAGCACATCCATTTTCTCGCAATGACGGCGCACCAGGGCCAGGGCGCGCTCGCGAATGCCGTGGCCGCGCCACAACCAGGCGCCCGCGCTGGCGAACAGTAAAACAATAAACAGATCGGCCAGGGTCAGCATGGCAACTCCTCGACAAGTGCGCAGAGCTTAACAGGCGGGTAAATGATCAGCCGGGTTCAAGGTTCGAGTTGCAGGGCTTGGTAGCGCTGTTCGAGTTCCTGGCGGATCTGCCGGCGTTGCTGGGCCTGGAGGAAGCGGCGTTTCTCGTCGGCGCTGCCCAGGGGCAGCTGCGGCACGGCGGTGGGTTTGCCCTGGTCGTCCACGGCCACCATGGTGAAGAAGCAGCTGTTGGTGTGACGCACGGATTTTTCGCGGATGTCTTCAGTGATCACCTTGATGCCGATTTCCATCGAGCTGCGCCCGGCGTAGTTGACCGAGGCGAGGAAGGTCACCAGTTCGCCGACATGGATGGGCTGGCGAAAGTTGACCTGGTCAACCGACAGGGTCACCACGTAGCAGCCGGCATAGCGGCTGGCGCAGGCGTAGGCGACCTGGTCGAGGTACTTGAGCAGGTTGCCACCGTGCACATTGCCGGAGAAATTGGCCATGTCCGGGGTCATCAACACGGTCATCGACAGCTGGGTGTTTACGGTTTCCATAACAAGCTCTTTAAAGGTGCAGAAGGGCGCGTGACGCGGGGTGCGGGGTCGGCGGGCTGCAAGGATAACGCCAGGACGCCCGGCGTGCCTGTAGAAATCCGCTAAACCCCCGGTTTGCGCGGTGGGCGGCGGCAGTGGCGGGGAATGATGACGCGCCTCGGCCCGGTTCGGCACGTGGCGGATTGGCTGGAGTGCGGTGTTCTGGTGCGTTGCCCTGCTGCCTGCACCCAGCCGCTGCCCTGCGGCTGGGTGGCGTGGGTTACTTGCCGGCCGAGAGGCCGAAATCCATGGCCAGGTTGGCGCCGGTGATGGCTTCGGCGTACGGCTGGCAGAGGAACCACACCAGTTCGGCGATTTCCTCGGGGCGGATAAAGCGTGCGCCGGCGCCCTGCGGGTAGAGCTTGAGCAGGTCGCGTTTGTAGCCCTGGGGGTCGCCCTCGCCATAGCGCTCGGCCTGGAAATCCAGCATCGGCGTGGCGATATCGCCCGGCGACACGGCGTTGACGCGAATGCCGTCCGGCGCCAGGTCCAGCGCCAGGGTCTTGCTCAGCAAGGTCAGGGCGGCCTTGCTGGCGCAGTAGGCTGCAGCGTTGCGGTTGCCCTGGTGGCCTGCATCGCTGGCGATATTGATGATCGTGCCACGGCTGTCGCGCAGGTGGGGGATGGCGGCAGCGCAGGCAAAGAACGCGGCTTTGACGTTGACGTCCATGAGCAGGTCGAAGTCCTCCTCGCTGAACGACTCCACCGGCCCTTCGCGCCATACGCCGGCGGTATTTACCAGCGCATCAATGCGCCCGGTGCGCGCCAGCACCTGGCTGAGCAGCTCGCGGCAGTTGGCCGCGCTGCGCAGGTCCAGGGCCACGCTGGCGGCCAGGGGCAGGCTGTTGCCCAACTGGTGCAAGCCGTCGGCATTTACGTCGGTGGCGGCGACACGCCAGTTGCCGGCGGCAAAGCGTGCCGCCACGGCGCTGCCGAGGCCGCCAGCGGCGCCGGTAATCAGGACTACGGGTTGGGGCATGACGGACTCCGAGTCATTTTGCGCTGAGGCGTAGGATGGGTTGAGGCAGGTAGCGCTGATACCCATCGGTGATGATGGGTATCGCTTCGCTCAACCCATCCTACGGTTCATGAGTATTCGAGAGGCATAACGAGCGCAGTAGCCTCTCAGGCGTGGGTCAGGTACCAGCGCCAGTCCTGCTCGCCGACTTCGCCCATAAACTGGCGGAACTCGTTCCACTTGATCGCCAGGAACACCTTGAGGAATTCCTCGCCCAGAGCCTCCTTGGCCCACGCCGAGTTTTCCAGGGCGCGCAGGGCGGTCAGCCAGTCGGTCGGCAGGGTTTCGCGGGCCTGCTCGTAGCCGTTGCCGATGATCTCCTCGCCGGGGTCGATCTGATTTTTGATCCCGTGATGGATGCCGGAGAGAATCGCCGCAGCGGCCAAGTAGGGGTTGGCATCGGCGCCGCAGATGCGGTGCTCGACGTGGCGGCTTTTGGCCGGGCCACCCGGCACGCGGAACGATACAGTGCGGTTGTTCACCCCCCAGCTCTTGGCCAGTGGCGCGTAGCTGTTGGCCTGGAAGCGGCGGAACGAGTTGGCGTTGGGGCAGAAGATCGCCAGCGCATCATTTAGCGTGGCCATCATGCCGCCGATGGCGTGCTTGAGCAGCGGGGTGCCGTGGGGGTCTTCCGAGGCCATCAGGTTGTTGCCTTCGGCATCGGCCAGGCTGATGTGCATGTGCAGGCCGCTACCGGCCAGGTCGCCGAACGGCTTGGCCATAAAGCAGGCAATAAAACCGTGTTTGTTGGCCACGCCCTTGACTAGGCGCTTGTAGCGCAGGCCTTCGTCGATGGCCTGCAGCGCGTCGAAGCGGTGCTCCAGGGTCAGCTCGACCTGGCCTGGCGCGTACTCGGAAATCGCTGTGCGCACCGGCAGGCCCTGCACGTCGCAGGCGTCGTAGAGGTCGTCTAGGAACGGCTGCAACTGCTCCAGCTCGGCCACGCCGTACACCTGCGGTGCCTGCGGGCGTACGCCGTTCATTTGCAGTGCCGGTTGCGGGCGGCCGTTGGCGTCGCGCTGTTTATCCAGCAGGTAGAACTCCAGCTCGACGGCCATCACCGGGTGGTAACCGTCGGCCTTGAGGCGGTCGATGGCGCGGATCAGCACATGCCGCGGGTCGGCCGGAGTGGCGGGCAGACCCTGGGTTGGGTGCATGCTCACCTGCAGCTGGCCGGTGGGTTTGCTGCGCCAGGGTTGCAGGGTCAGGCTGCCGGCCAGCGGGTAGGTCCAGCAGTCGGCGTCGGCCACTTCCCAGACCAGGCCGCTTTCTTCCACGTCTTCACCCTGAATGGTCAGGGCCAGGATCGAGCTGGGCAGTGGTCGGCCGTTTTCGTAGATGGCCAGCAGCTCGTCGCGGTGCAGCAGCTTGCCGCGTGGGATGCCGTTGGCGTCGATCAGGATCAGTTCAATCAGGCGCACGTCGGGGTGCTGGGCGAGGAAGTCGTGGGCTTCCTGGATGTCGGCAAATTTCATCTGAACCTCATGGCCCCTTGCGCGGGTGCCTGCTTGGGTAGCCCGGGTGCAATCCGGGGCATGTTCGATTGATCCCGGAGTGCATCCGGGCTACGGCTTATTCGCGGGCGCCGGGGATGGCCAGCAGCTCAGCCAGGGCCTCGTCGAGGGTGGCGATCAGTTGGTCCACGTCGGCGGCCGAGGTGGCCGGGCAGCACAGGGTCATGTTGTGGAACGGCGTGATCAGGATGCCGCGGTTGATCAGGTACAGGTGCAGGGCCATTTGCAGTTCGTCGTGGAACGCGGCCTCGGCCTGGGCGCCGGTCTTCGGCGATTGCGGGCAGAACTGGAATTCACTGCGTGCGCCCAGTTCGGTTACCGACCACTGGAGGTCGTATTTGCCGATCAGGCTGCGGAAGCCATCGGCGAGGCGCTTGGCCAGCGGCAGCATGTGATCGTAGGCCGCCTGAGTCATCACCTGTTCCAGGTTGGCGCGCATGCAGTGCATCGCCAGGGCGTTGGCCGACAGGGTGGTGCCCATGCCGCTGTGACCGTGGCCGTGGTTGCCGGCACTGGCGCGTTTGCGCGCGGCCTGCATGGCATCGGCCATCGCCGCGCTGCAACCGAAGATGCCGCACGGTACGCCGCCAGCGATCGGTTTGCCGACCACGAAGAAGTCCGGCTCCAGGTTCCACAGTTGGGTGCAGCCACCCATGCCGGTGGAGATGGTGTGGGTCTCATCGATGATCAGCAGCGAACCGTACTTCTTGGTCAGCTCGCGGCACTTCTGCATAAAGCCCGGCTCGGGCAGGACCATGCCGATGTTGGTCATCGCTGGTTCGCACATCAGTGCGGCGACGTCGCCTTTGGCCAATGCAGCTTCCAAGGCCTCGGCATCGTTGAACGGGATCGAGCGGCTGTACTGGGTCAGGTCATAGGCCTGGCCGATCAGGCCGGAGCGCGGCTGGGTTTCGCCGTCGTGGCAACGCACCATCACGTCATCCACGGTGCCGTGGTAGCAGCCATCGAACACCAGCAACACTTTGCGCTCGGTGATCGCCCGTGCCCAGCGCAGCACATAGCGGTTCGAATCCGTGGCGGTGGCGGTGACTTGCCAGAACGGCAAACCGAAGCGCGCGGCCAGCAGTTCGCCGGCCACCACGGCATCTTCGCCGGGGAGCATGGTGGTCAGGCCGTTGTTGCCCTGTTCGGCGATGGCCTTGGCAATTGGGTCTGGCGAGTGGCCGAACATGGTGCCGGTGTCGCCCAGGCAGAAGTCGATGTATTCGTGGCCGTCGACGTCATAGAAGCGCGCGCCCTTGGCCCGGCTGACGAACAGCGGATTCGGGGTCGACCAGTCGGCCATCCAGTGCATCGGCACGCCGCCGAACAGCGAGTTGCGCGCCCGTTCGGCCAGGGCCACGGATTTGGGATTGCGCTCGATAAAGCGCGCTCGTTCACGGGCGGTGAAGGTTTCTACGGCGGATGGGCTGATACCACTGGCAGTCATGCTTGAACACCTCGTTCGAATTTCTGCACATTCTTGTTTGTGATCACAGATAAGTCAATAACTGGATTTGATCGGCTATTTAGGTAATATTGCCATAATTTGTGATCACAGGATGGGTGAAAATGAGCGAATCAGTCTGGCAGGATCAGGTGGCATTGATCAGTGGTGTCGGCAGCGACAGTGGCATCGGCCTGGCCATTGCCCGGCGCTTGGGCCGCGTCGGCGTGCGAGTGCTGATCACCGCCAGCAGTGCGCGCATCTTGCAACGTGCCGCCGAGCTGCAGGCTGAAGGTATAGACGCTCGCGCCATGGCCGCCGACCTCACCGACGAAGCGCAGGTCAAGGCGCTGGCCGAGTGGGCCCATGGTCAGTTTGGTCATATCGATATTCTGGTCAACAACGCCGGCATGGCCATGGTCGGCAGCCCGGAGCCGTTCGCCGAGGTGGCGGACATGGAGCTGGCGACCTGGAACCTGTCGCTGGCGCGCAACCTGACCAGCGCCTTTCTGCTGACCCGCAGCGTGTTGCCGGGGATGAAGGCCCGTGGCTACGGGCGCATCGTGCACATAAGTTCGACCACCGGCACCCGCGGCAGCAACCCCGGCGAGTCGGCCTATAGCGCGGCCAAGGCGGCGATGCTGGGGATGAACATGAGCCTGGCCCTGGAGGTCGGCAAGCAGGGCATCACCGTCAACAGCGTGGCGCCGGGCTGGATTGCCACGGGTTCCTCGACCGAAGAAGAGCGCCACGCCGCCACCTATACCCCGGTAGGACGTGCCGGTCGCCCCGAAGAAGTGGCGGCGGCGGTGGCGTTTCTCGCCTCGCCGGAAGCCAGCTACATCACCGGCGAAGTTTTAGTCGTCGATGGCGGCAATTGCCTTATTGAGAATAAGGCGCCTTAAGAGGTTTGGCCGCCGCCAAGCCGTTGGGTTACGGCGCATCGAAAACTGAGGTGTTACGCCTTGCGGGTATGCGCCTAACCCAACCTACGGTCCTACGACTCGCTCAGCAATTCGTACCTATTTTGGAGAACCCCATGCACAACTGCTCCCTGACCCTCGCGCAACTGCCGGCTCCGCCAGCGTTTAAACGGTGATTGACGATGGCCGATAACCTGCAGGAACAGCTCTATCAAAACATCCGCAGCGGTTTGCTCAGCGGGCGCTTTCAGCCCGGCGAGCGGCTGAAGATTCGTGACCTGGCCGCGGAGTGGGGCACCAGCCCGATGCCGGTGCGCGCGGCGTTGCAGCGTCTGGTGGCGGAGGGCGCGCTGGAGGGCGAGGCGCAGCGTTCCCTGCGTGTACCGGCGATGACCCGCGAGCGCTTCGAGCAGTTGCTGCCGGTGCGCATCAATCTCGAAGGCTTGGCCGTGGAGCTGGCCGCCGTGCGGATCACCCCGGCCGAGCTGACGACCTTGCAGGGTTGCATCGAGCGCATGGAAGTGGCCTTGCGTGAGCGCAATGTGCAGGCCTACCTGGCCGACAACAGCCAGTTTCACTTGGTCCTTTACCAGGCCTGCGCCAATCCGGTGTTGCTGCGCTTGATTGAGTCCTTATGGCTGCAGGTGGGGCCGTTTTTCAATCGGCTGTTCACCGAGGCTGACCTGTCCCTGCGTCTCAATGATTTTCATGCGGATTGTCTCAAGGCCTTGCAGGCAGGGGATGGCCTAGCGGCGCGGGCGGCCATCGAGCAGGACCTGCAGTACTTCGGCAACTTCCTGCTCAATCTGCTCAGCCTGACGCCAGCTAAGCGCAGCAAGCACTGAGCAGCGGACAGGCCTGCCCTGGGCAACTACACTCAGGGCCTTCTCAGCGTGTCGCACAAGGGTTCGTTTGATGCAGGATTACAGCAATAAACGCTTTCTGGTGGTCGACGACTTTTCCGATTTCCGCACCTCAATGAAAAGCATGTTGCGCGATATCGGCGCCAAGGACGTCGACACCGCCGACCGCGGTGAAGATGTGTTGGCCATGTGTCGGCACAAGCGCTACGACATCATCCTGCATGACTACAACCTGGGGGCCGGCAAGAATGGCCAGCAGGTGCTGGAAGAGCTGCTGATCGGCAAGCTGATCAGCCATCAATGCATCTTTATCATGGTCACGGCCGAGAGCAGCCAGGCCATGGTGCTCAGTGCTCTGGAGCACGAACCCGATGCCTACCTGACCAAGCCGTTCAACCGCGCCAGCCTGATCCAGCGCCTGGACAAACTGGTGGAGCGCAAGGACGCCCTCAAGCCGATTTTGCAGGCCTTGGATAAACACGATCCGGCGGCGGTGCTGGCCGCCAGCGCCACACTCAGCCAGCAGGACAAACGCTACGCACCGTTGTGCCAGCGCTATCGCGCCGGTGCCCTGCGTGACCTGGGCCGCCAGGACGAGCTGGAAACGCTGCTGACCGGCATCCTTGCTGACCGCGCTATGCCTTGGGCATGCATGGCCTTGGGCAGTCTGCTGCACGCCCGCGATCAGTTGCCGCGCGCCCGCGAGGTGTACGAACAGGGCCTGCAGAGTTTTCCGATGATGCCCGGTCTGTACGATGGCCTGGCCGCCGTGCTGCTGGCCCTGGGCGAAAGTTCGCGCGCCCAGCAGGTGCTCGAAGACGCGATAAAGCTGTCGCCCTTGGCGATTCGCCGGCAGATGGAGCTGGGCAAGCTGGCGCTCGATAACCAGGACTTCGGGACCGCTACACGGGCCTATCGGCATGCCATGGAGCAGGGCCGCACCTCGATGTTCAAGAGTCCGGACAACTACCTCGGCCTGGCTCAGGCGCTCACCGCCCAGGCCGGTGACGGGAGTCTCGACAAGCGCGTGCAGGCCGATATCAACCAGACCCTCGGCGAACTGCAGAAAAGCTACAGCGACGACTCGGTGGTGCAGGTGCGTGCGCGCCTGACTCACGCCCAGAGCCTGATCAAATCCGGTGATCCGGCGTTGGCCAAGAAACTCACCGATGAGGCCCTGGCCCAGCTTGGCGAGCTGGATCAACTCTTCTCCGCTGCCGTTAGCCTGCAGGTGGCCAGCCAGTTGCGTGAACTGGGCCAGGCGGATGCCAGCGATGCGCTGCTGAAAAACTGCGTCGAGGTCTACGGTGATGATCCGGCGGTGATGCAGGGGATTGCCAAGCAGACCGATGATCCCGACATCCTCGGCCTCGCCACCGAGGCCATCGACTTCAACCGCCAGGGCGTGCGCAGTTACCAGATGGGCCGTTATGCCGATGCCCTGGAGTTGTTTCGCCAGGCCCTGCAGCGGCAGCCGAAGAACATCAGTATCGCCCTCAATACCGCACAGTCGTTGCTGCGGCTGGGAGGTGATAAACCGGACGTCGCGCTGCTGGAAGAGTGCCGTCTGTGCCTGCAGGCGGTGCGTTTGCTGCCGGCCAGTGACGCGCGCTACGCGCGCTATCAGCAACTGCACCACAAGGCGTTTGGCGCATGAGCACGACACCCGAGGGGCTGGATTTCTCCACGGTGATTGCCTCCACCGTGCATGACATGAAGAACTCCCTGGCCCTGTTGACCCAGACCCACAGCCAGTGGCTCACCCAGTTGCCCGAAGAGCTGCTGCACAACCGCGAGCACGGCATCATCGAGTATGAGTTCGCCCGTCTGAACGGCATGCTGGTGCAGCTACTGGGGCTTTACAAACTGGGGGTCAACCAGTTGCCGTTGCGCCCGGCGCACCACGAGCTGGAGGACTTTATCGAGGCGCAACTGGCGCGCCACCACGAGGTGCTGCAGAGCCGCCATATCGAGGCCCGTTGTGAGGTGGAGGAGTTCGGCCTTTTGGGCTTCTTCGACCAGGACCTGATCGGTTCGGTGGTGGCCAATATCATCACCAACTCGATCCGTTATGCGCAGCAGCACCTGCTGGTGCGCGCCTGGGAGGAGGCGGGGGTGTTGGTGTTGTCGATCTGTGACGACGGTGCCGGTTACCCTGAGGAGATGCTCGCCAAACAGTCCGACTATGCCCTGGGCATCAACCACAGCACTGGCAGCACCGGCCTGGGCCTTTACTTCGCCGGGCGCATCGCCGCACTGCATGAGCGCCATGGTGTGCATGGGCATATCGAGATCAGCAACGGCGGGCCGCTGGGCGGCGGCGAGTTTCGTATCTATCTGCCCTGAGAACCTGTCTACGATCTCTTGATCGTCGGCCATGCTGCGTTGCAACGCAGTAACAGCCTCCGGCTGATCAATTGGGCTCGGGCTGCTCATTTACGGCTTGTAAACTCCGCGCCCTCGCCCAATTGATTCACTGGCGCTTACCCTTCGGGCCAGCCTGCGGCTGTTACTCCCGTTGGTCGTTGCGCCTTGCCTGGCTCTAGCTCAAAAGATCGTAAACCGGTTCTGAGAGATCCATCACTCGGTTTTCAGCTTTCCAGCCACACATCGCGGGCCCAGTGCCACACCGAGTCCCAGGTTTCGTCGGTCAGTTCGCCTTCGGCGCCGGACCACAGGGTGACTTCACCTTCGACATCGACCACGTAATAGTCGCGACCGTCCTGGCACAGCGGCACCAGGTCGCGGGGTACGCCCAGGTCCCAGGCGGTGGCGGTGACTTCCGGCAGATAAGTGTGCGATTGCGGGTCGCTGGCGGTCACCGGCTCCAGGCGGCCGTAGACCACGTCGCTGACCTTGAGGAGAAACTCGCGCAGCTCGAACGGCAGGTGGATAAGGATCTGTTCCTGGATTTCCACCAGGGTTTCTTCGTCGGGCAACTCCAGCGGCACGGGTACCGGTTCGTTGAGTTCGCGCAGTTGTTCGATGACTTCTTCCACGGTCTGGATCTCCAGTTGCAGGGTGGGCGCGACAGGCTGCGCCGACATGCGGGCGAGTCTACCAGCCCGCCGGTCTGTGTGCCGGTGTCGACGAGTCACCTTGGCCTCAGGCTTTAGCTGCTATTGTCGATAGACAAAGGCAAGAGCAAGGCCAAATGGCCGCAAGGTGAATGACCATGAGTAAAGAAGCCGAAGCCGGCGCAGAAGAACCGCTCAGCGATGCCGAGCGTCTGCAGGTGCTGGAAAAGTCTGCCAAGTTGAATCGCTTGCTGCTCTACGGTGTGGCAGGCGTGGTCGTGCTGATACTGGTGGGCCTGCTGGCCGTGAAAGTGGCCGGCCTGTTCGCGGAAGACCCGAGCAAAGCGGCGGCGGAGCAGATCAGCCAGCTGGAGAAGCAGGTGAAGGGCCTCAAGGGCGACATTAGCGAGTTGCAGGGGCAAGTGTTAAAGCAGGAGGCGCAACTGGCGCTGCAGCAGACGGGAAATCTCGCCGGCATTCTCAAGCCGACCGAGGACCCCGGTACGGTGAGCCAACTGGCGAAAACCCTGCAAGGCCAGGAGAACGATTTTCAGCAGGTGATCCTGACTCTGCAGGTGGGCATGCGTGATCTGGCTTATATGCTGCCGGGTTCGCGTACCTGGCTGGAGTACTACACCGAGACCCTCAACAAGTCGTTGGCGACCAGCAAGGCCCGCACGTTGGAGCTGCAGCAATGGGCCAAGGGTGAGGCGCCGGCCGTGATCGCGCCGGTATTCAAAAAGCCTTAAGAAGGCTGTACCGATTGGCTGATCTGCCAGGCGTGCTTGCCTTGGCGGCCCTGATCGGCCTGTTTGCGCTCTGCCAGACTGGCCGCTTCGTTGCCCTGTCTGGAGTCGCCCATGGCCGTTGCCAATCGCCTCAATCGCGTTGTCGCGCTGATCTACAGATTACCCACCGCGTGGCGTACCCCGCTGCTTAGCCGTTTGTTCGGCTCCCAGGTCAAACTGGCGGGCACCGCCCGTGTACGTGTGCATGAAATGACCCGCCGTCAGGCGACCTTGAGCATCGCCAACCGTCGGCCGGTGCAGAATCACATCAAAGGTGTACATGCCGCCGCCATGGCCTTGCTGGCCGAGTCGGCCACAGGCTTTCTGGTCGGTATGAATATGCCGGACAACAAGTTGCTGCTGATCAAGAGCCTTAAGGTGGATTACCTCAAGCGCGTGGTCGGTGGGCTGACTGCAGTGGCCAGCCTGACTGCCGAGCAGATTGCGGCGATGGCGCAGCAGGATAGGGGGGAGGTGCTGGTGGCTGTGACTGTCACCGATGACAGCGGCCAGCAGCCGATTGCCTGCGAAATGCTCTGGGCTTGGATCAGTAAAAAGCCCTGAGCAGCGGCACCATCAAGGCGCGCCACGCAGGGCTCGGTTGTCGCAAGGCGGGTATTAGCCCATGTGGAAGAAGGCCAGCTTGTTGCCGTCCAGGTCACGGAAGTATCCAGCGTAGAAGCCAGGCATGCGTTCGCCCGGAGCACCTTCGTCGGTCGCGCCAAGGCTGATGGCCTTGGCATACAGCGCGTCCACGCCAGCGCGGGAGCCGCCCGGTAGGGAGATCATGTTGCCATTGCCAGGGCTGGCGGCTTCCTGGTTGTAAGGCACGCAAATACCGAACATCGGTTGGCCCATGGTGGTGCCGTAGAACGCTGCGCGGCCGACATCCATCAGCACCTTGGCGCCCATCTCGCCGAGCAAGGCATCGTAAAAAGACTTGGCCTTGGCCAGGTCATTGGTGCCAACCATTGCGTATCCGATCATGTTGCAATCCTCTTGGGTGTGGGTGGTGCAAGGTCGTCTGACTTTAGCAGAGCCTGGATACAACAAACCCGGGCGAACCCGGGTTTGTCAGTTACTCAGCGCAACTTAGTTCTGGCGCATGCCGGCGATCAGCCATGGCTGGTTGTCGCCCTGGGCACGCTCCATACGCCAGCTCTCGCTGAACGGTTCGCCCTGGTCAAAGCGCGAGGTCTTCTCGATACCGCTGAAGGTCAGGGTGGCGATGGTCTTGTCGGCCTGGTCGTCGAGACCGTCCAGTTGTACTTCTAGGTTGTCGATGTAGGTCGACTGGAAGGCATCGCCCAGATCGGCACGCTCTTTCTGCAGGAAGGCCTGCAACTGCGGCGTGGTGAACTCGGCAATCTTGTCCATCTCGTTGGCATCCCAGTGCTGTTGCAAATTGAGGAAGTGCTCACGACCGGCATTCACGAAGCTGGTTTCGTTGAACCAGGCCGGCGCTTTGATCGGTGCCTTGACGCTGGCAGCGCTGCTGCCACCAAAAATCGAGGCAGGGGCGCTTTGCGGCATTTCGCGCTGATAGGGCACGCCACCGGCCATTGCGGGCTGGGCATGGGCCTGCTGCTTGCGGCGCGAGGCGATAAAGCGGAAGGCCAGGAAGGCGATCAGGGCGATGATTAGCATGTCCATGATCTGCATGCCTTCGAAGCCGTCACCCATGAACATCGAGGCCAGCAGGCCGCCAGCCGCCAGGCCAGCCAACGGGCCAAGCCAGCGCGAGGCGCCGCTGGCGGCAGCCGCTTTGCCAGCCATCGGTGCGGCGGCAGTGGCAGCTGGCGCGGCCTGACGGGTCTGGGAAGCTTGATGGCTAGGCGCGGAGCCAAAGGATTTGCCACTGCCCATCCGCTTGGCACTGGCTTCCATGCTCAAGGTCAGGCCCAGGCACAGGGCCAGAAACACAGTCATAAAACGTTGCATTGAGTGATCTCTCAAATGGATTGCACGCGCGCATCTTGCCCAGCTGTGGGGAGGGAGGCCAGCGTTAGAGTGTTTCGGGATTTTTTGGCGGTGTTACATCTTCCCGCAGGGCTCAGCCTGGGTTGTTTGGGTCGAGCATGGCCAGCATGCCGTGGCGGCAGATGCTTTCATAGCAGGCCGCCAACTCAACCACCGACTGGGTCAGGTCTTCACGCAGCCAGCGCATCAGGAATGCCAGGGCGGTGGCGGCGATGCTGTCGATCAGGTACGGCATCAGGGCGGGCTCTTGCACCCTCAGCTGGCGTTGACTCAGGTAACGACCGACCAACCGGGCGCCGTAGTGGCGAAAGCGCTGTTGCATGGTGCTCTCCAGCCCCGCATCAAGCAGTGCACGTAACAGTTGCCGATGCCGATGCCATTGTTCGAATAGCTGCAGGCAGATCGCTGTCGTATTCAACTCGGCCTGGGGCAACTGCGGCTCAATCTCGGCAAAGAACTGCTCGAAGACTTCGTCCATGAAGCTCAGCAGGGCTTCTTCCTTGCCGGAAAAGTGCAGGTAGAAGGTCGGTCGTGCGACGTCGGCGCGCAGGCAGATTTGCGCTACGGTCAGCCGCGCGAACGGCTGTTCGCCAAGCAAGGCAAGCATGGCGCCGAGAATCGCGCTGCGTGAGCGCAGGCTGCGGCGATCGAGCGGGTTGCTGGACATAGGGGCGGATCTGTCTGTTAGTGGACACTGGGCCGAGCCTGTCGCCTGGGCAGCAGGGGTTTGTGACGCTAAATAGACAGCTGTCTATTATCGTCCAAGGACTCTGCCATGCCGCTGCGTCGCTTTCGCCACACCCAACGATTGGCCGCCCTCAACCCTCGGGAGGATTACGCAGACATCCTGCGCGAGCTGGCCCGTCACGAATTTCCGCTGGATATGCTGGTGGCCGGCGAGCTGGCGCAACTGAAGACCTTTGCCATCCCGCGGATGTCGGCGCTGTTGCACCGCACCGGACAGTACGAACAGCACAGTGTTAAGCGCCTGGATGATACCCGCGCGATTCTCAGTGAGATTCTCAATGACGGCGTCGACGGCCCCCATGGGTCGCAGATGGTCGAGCACCTCAACCATATCCATGGTCACTACGCGATTGCCAACGAGGACTACCTCTACACCTTGTCGTTGTTCATCTATGAGCCGATTCACTGGCTGCGGCGTTATGGCTGGCGGCGGTTGACGGTTGCCGAAGAACAGGGCTTGTTCGCGGCCTTTCGGGCCCTCGGCGAGGCCATGCACCTGCAGGATATTCCCGCCGATATCGATGCTTTCGAGCAGTGGCGCGAGGCCTATCGCGCCCGCATGGAAGGCTTTGCGCCGAGCAACCAGCAGGTCGCCGAAGGCGCCATCCGCGGTCTGGGCCAGATGCTGCCGTGGCCTTTGCGGCCACTGACGCGCGCATTGGTCAAGGTGCTGCTGCATGATCCCGCGTTGCTGGCGGCGCTGGGCCTGGGTCGGCCTTCCCGACCGCTTGCCGCGCTGGTGACGCTGGTGTTGCGGGCGCGGGCGCTGTGGTTGCGACGTTTCAATCCCTGGGAGCGGCGTTCATTCCATGAGAGTCGCCTGGCGGTGCATTTCGCCAGTTATCCGCAGGGCTATCAGCCGTTCCGCCTCGGACCGGAGAAAATCATCAACTTGCTCGACCGGCGCGCAGCCTGAACCGTTCAGGATTGCAGCAGGTTGGCGCTCGGCCGTAGCCGGCGCTAATGGCCGCGACGACCGGCTGAGCGCTTGAGCATTACATCGCTTCCAGCTTGGCGTAGCCGAGCATCAGCCATTTGGTGCCTTCGTTGATGAACTTGACCTGCACCCGCGCCTGGGCGCCGGCGCCTTCGAAGTTGAGGATCACGCCCTCACCGAACAGGCTGTGGCGTACGCTCTGGCCGAGACTGAAGCCGGTTTCCGGCACTTCGGCGCCAGCGAACAGGTTGCTGTTGCTCATGCTCTGGTTGCGGGTGCCGGCGAAGGGACGGCTGACGCTGTTGCTCAGGCGCACTTCCTGGATCAGGCCATCGGGAATCTCGCGGACGAAGCGCGACACCTTGTTGTAGGTCTCGTTGCCATACAGGCGGCGGGTTTCCGCGTAGCTGATCACCAGCCATTGCATGGCGCGGGTGATGCCAACGTAGGCCAGGCGCCGCTCTTCCTCCAGACGGCCGGGCTCTTCCAGGCTCATCTTGTGCGGGAACAGGCCTTCTTCCATGCCGACCAGGAACACCCGTGGGAACTCCAGGCCCTTGGCGCTGTGCAGGGTCATCAGCTGCACGCTGTCTTCGTGCTCGCTGGCCTGGGTGTCGCCGGCCTCCAGGGAGGCGTGGTCGAGGAAGGCGGCCAGGAGGGTGGTGTCTTCCTCCAACTCCATGGTTTCGAAGGCGCGGGCGGCGCTGACCAGTTCCTCAAGGTTTTCTACCCGGGCCTGGGCTTTCTCGCCTTTCTCTTCCTTGTGGTAGGCGAGCAGGCCGGACTGTTCGATCACCGTCTGGGTCATCAGCCCCAGGGGCATTTCCAGCACTTTGGCGGCGAGGTTGTCGAGGGTTTCCAGGAAGCCGGCCAGGGCGCTGCAGGCCCGCGCCGGCAAACCTTTGTTGGCGATGATCAGGCTGATCGCGGCGTGCATCGACAGGTCGGCGGCGCGTGCTTGTTCACGGATGGTCTCGACGGTTTTCTCGCCGATGCCGCGCGCCGGTACGTTGATCACCCGCTCTAGCGCGGCGTCGTTGCCGGGCTGCGAGAGCAGGCGCAAGTAGGCCATGGCGTTCTTGATTTCGGCGCGCTCGAAGAAGCGCTGGCCGCCATAGATGCGGTAGGGGATCTTCTCCCGCAGTAGGGCTTCTTCGAGGGTCCGCGACTGGGCGTTGGAGCGGTAAAGGATGGCGATGTCGCTGCGCTTCAAGCCGTCCTTGCGCAGGGCGTCCATGATCGACTCGACCACATAGCGTGCTTCGTCGTATTCGTTGAAGGCGGCGTACAGGCTGATCGGCTCGCCATCGCCGCCGTCGGTCCACAGCTCTTTGCCGAGGCGTCCCTGGTTGTTGGCGATTAGCGCGTTGGCGGCCTTGAGGATGCCGGCGGTGGAGCGGTAGTTCTGCTCCAGGCGGATGGTTTCGGCGTCCGGGAAGTCGCGGCTGTACTGGTGGATGTTCTCGATTTTCGCCCCGCGCCAGCCGTAGATCGACTGGTCGTCGTCGCCCACCACCATCAGGCTGGCACCGCCCTTGGCGAGGAAACGCAGCCAGGCATATTGCACGGCGTTGGTGTCCTGGAACTCGTCCACCAGGATATGGCGGAAGCGCCGCTGGTAGTGCTCCAGCAGGCCGGGGTTGTCGCGCCACAAATCGAGGGCGCGCAGCAGCAGTTCGGAGAAGTCGATCAGTCCGGCGCGGGCGCAGGCGGCCTCATAGGCCTGGTAGATGCTCAACTGGGTGGCGAGGAACAGGTCGCCGGCCGGCTGGATATGCTGCGGGCGCAGGCCTTCGTCCTTCTGCCCGTTGATAAACCACTGCGACTGTTTGGCCGGCCACTTGGTTTCGTCCAGGCCCAGCTCGCGGATTACCCGCTTAACCAGGCGCTGCTGGTCGTCGCTGTCGAGGATCTGGAAGTTTTCCGCCAGCTTGGCTTCCTGCCAGTGCGCGCGCAGCAGGCGATGGGCCAGGCCGTGAAAGGTGCCGACCCACATGCCCTGGGGGCTGACGCCCATCAGCTGCTCGATGCGGTGACGCATCTCGGCGGCGGCTTTGTTGGTAAAGGTCACCGACAGCACCGAATGCAGCGAGGCGTGTTCCACCGCCACCAGCCAGGCGATGCGGTGCACCAGTACGCGGGTTTTGCCGGAGCCAGCGCCGGCGAGCACCAACTGACGACCCAGCGGGGCTGCTACAGCCTGGCGTTGGGCGTCGTTGAGGGAATTCAACAGGGGGGAGAGGTCATCATGCATGGCGCATTTTAGGCGCGGTTGCCCCTGCATTGCGAGCCGCCCGCCCTGCGCGGTGCGTATGGGCGACGGTTGGGTCGAGCGTGGCCGTGCCGGGAAAGCTGATTTGACGGTCAGTCAGGTGTTGCTTGGCCCGCGCTAGGGCCAATCGAAAGTTAGGCCGCTTATTGCTGCTCAGCCCGCAGAAATATTTCAGCGAAGCGTCTAGCACGGGGTATGCTTCGGGCAAATCTAGGCCAACCACTAATAAGAAAAGAGCCTATGCACGCTGTTGAAAAACCCCCTTCTATGGCTTCCGGGTCCGTCGCGTTGACGGATACCCGGCAGGCTTTTATGGCCGATCTGGCCGTCGAGCGCACACGTCTGCTGTATCAAGGCTCGCAAGTTCCGACCCTGCTGATGCTGCTCAGCGGTGTGGCGTGCGCCTACCTGCTGTGGAACCCGAGCAACTCTGCGCGCCTCGCTGGCTGGCTGGTGTGGCTGGTGCTGCTGGCGGTGATGCGCCTGATTCAGGTCACCGCGTTCAACGCCGCTTTACCGTCGCGCCAGGCCGAGCCGCAGTGGCGGCGGATGTTTCTGTTGGGCGCCGGGCTGTCTGGCCTGACCCTGGCTTTCGCCGAGATCGCCCTGGTGCCGCCGGACGCCTTTTTGCAGCAGGCTCTGGTCTACGGCCTGATTGCCGCCGCGATTCTCTCGGCCAGCGTCGCCTATGCCGTCAGCCTGTCGGCCTTCCTGACGTTTACCTTGCCCTGCGTATTGCCGCCGTTGGGGGTGTTGCTGCTGAGCAACGACCCGCGCCAGGAAAGCTGGGGCGTACTCGGCCTGATTCTCTCTGGAACCTTGTTGCTGGTGACCTGGCAGGTCAACCGACTGGTCACCCGCAACCTGCAGCAGCGCTTTCACAATCAGGCACTGATCGCCAATCTGGAGTACGCCAAGCAGCAGGCGGAAGGCCTCAATCAGGAGCTGGCACGGGAAGTGGAGCAGCGCCGGCGCGCCGAGCGTGAATTGCGCGGTGCCCACGACGAGCTGGAAATGCACGTGCTGCAGCGCACCCTGGAGTTGGACGACACCACCCACGCCCTGAGCAAGAGCGAGGCGCGCCTGGCCCTGGCCCTGGAAGCCAGCGAGCTGGGGCTGTGGGACTGGAACCTGGCTACCGACGCCGTGCACCACTCGCAGTTGCAGGAACTGCTCGGTCTACAGCCGGAAATGGTCAACGCCATGCTCACCGACCTCAAGCCGCGCCTGCACCCGGATGACGTGTCAGTGCTGCACGCGGTGCTGGTCGAGCACCTCAAGGGCCATACCGATGGCTATGCCGTGGAATACCGCATGCGCCACGCCGCCGGCCACTGGATCTGGGTCGAAGACCGCGGCCGAGCCGTGGAGCGCGATGCCCAGGGCCGCGTGCTGCGTATGCTCGGCACCCGTCGCGACATCACCGCGCGCAAGACCCGCGAAGAAGAACAGCGCCTGGCCGCCACCGTGTTTGAGGCCGCCAGCGAGGGGATTGTTATCCTCGATCCGGACAGCCGCATTCTGGCGGTCAACCGCGCCTTCACCACGGTTACCGGTTATGGCCGTGAGGAGTTGCTGGGCCAGGGTGTCGGTAGCTTTATCCACGGCAGCGATGCGCGCCGCCAGTATCGCCTGATCAGCCTGGAGTTGGAGCGCAGCGGCAGTTGGGAAGGCGAGTTGATGGAGACGCGCAAGAACGGCGAGCTGTACCCGCAATGGCTGCAACTGAGCATGATTCGCGACGCCCAGGGTCGGGTCAGCCATATCGTGGGTTTCTTCGTCGACCTCACCGCCCGCCGCGAGGCCGAAGAGCGCCTGCGTTACCTGTCCAATTACGACGACCTGACGGGCCTGGCCAACCGCACCCTGTTCAAGGAGCGGTTGCATGAAGCGGGTCAGCGTGCGCGGCAGAGCGGTCACAGTCTGGCGCTGCTGCATATCGACCTGGATCGCTTCAAGATTCTCAACGACAGCATTGGCCACGAACTGGCGGACCAATTGCTGCGGCAGATGAGCCGGCGCCTGGCGCAAACCATTCCCGAGGCCGAGACCCTGGCGCGGCTGTCCGGTGATGAGTTTGCCGTGTTGCTGGACTCCTACGGCAGCCTGTCGAGCCTGGCCCGACTGGCCAGCCGGGTGCTGAGCAAGCTGCGCCTGCCGATCATGGTTGGCGATCAAGAGCTGGTGGTCAGTGCCTCTATCGGCATCAGCCTGTTGCCGGACAACTCGCGGGAGATTTCCACCCTGCTGAGTCAGGCCAACATGGCCGTGCAACACGCCAAGCACCTGGGCGGCAACACGTTCCAGTTCTACACCGACAACCTACAGGCCTGCACCCTGGAGCGCCTGCAACTGGAAAACCAGCTGCGCAAGGGCATCGAAGAGGGCCAGTTGGAGGTGTTCTACCAGCCCAAGCTGTGCCTGGCCGACGACAGCCTGCATGCCGCCGAGGCCCTGGTGCGGTGGCGTCATCCGGAGATGGGCCTGGTGCCGCCCGGCGACTTTATCGGCCTGGCCGAAGAGACCGGGCTGATTAACCCGCTGGGCGAATTTGTCCTACGCCAGGCTTGCAAGCAGGCACGCAGCTGGCAACTGGAAGGCCTGGCGGAGGTGCGCGTATCGGTGAATATTTCTGCCCAGCAGCTGCGTCAGGGTTGCCTGGTCAGCCTGGTGCGCCAGGTGCTGGACGAAACCGGCCTGCCGGCGCGCCTGCTGGAGCTGGAGCTGACCGAAAGCCTGTTGCTGGAGAATGTCGAAAGCGTGATCAGCACCTTCCAGCAACTGCGCAGCCTGGGCATCCTGTTGGCGATTGATGACTTTGGCACCGGCTACTCATCGCTCAGTTACCTCAAGCGCTTCCCGGTGCACTACGTGAAGATCGACCAGACCTTTATCCGCGACATCTCCACCAACAGTGAAGACGCCGCCATCACCCGGGCGATCATCGCCATGGCCCACGGCCTGGAGCTGAAAGTGGTGGCAGAGGGTGTGGAAACCCAGGCGCAGATGGACTTCCTCAAGGCCCAGCACTGCGACGAGCTGCAGGGTTACCTGATCAGCGAGCCGGTGCCGGCCGCGGCCTTTAGCCAGTTGCTGCGCGAGCAGAAAGCGACCGCCTGACGGGCTGTTGGCCCGCCGCCGAGCTTACTTGTCCGGCAGCAGCGAGGAGTGGTGGCTGCTGATCAGCCACTGCTGGCCATCCCACACGTAGGTGTAAGTAAAGCGCGCATGTGCCACCGCACCGGTCTTGGCGAAGGTGAAGGTGTACAGGCCGATATCCACTGCCATGTTGCAGCCGAGCTGGATCGTGCGTGAATCGATCTTGCCGCTCGGCCGGTCATGCAGGAAGTGTTCGAAGTAATCGACCTTGGCCTCTGGGGTCAGGCGCGGCAGCTTCGACAGGGTCGGCAGCAAGACCGAATTGGGCGCGTAGTTGGCCAGCACCTTGGCCGGTTCACCCGTTTTCAGGGCGCGGTTCCAGCGCTCGAACAGGGCGGCAATTTCGCTTTCGCTGCTGACTTTACAGCGCTCAATGGCGCCACTTTGCAGCGGCGGGCTGAGGGGCGGTGGCGGGCTGCCGGCGCAGCCAAGCAGGGCCAGCAGTGTGCTGGCGAGGGTGAAATTGGCGA
Organism: Pseudomonas sp. BGA-UO-ETr-WB11; assembly: GCF_059567785.1. NCBI lineage: Bacteria > Pseudomonadati > Pseudomonadota > Gammaproteobacteria > Pseudomonadales > Pseudomonadaceae > Pseudomonas > Pseudomonas sp. BGA-UO-ETr-WB11. The sequence continues at coordinate 263,773 of NZ_JCAQOS010000008.1, forward strand.
GGTGCGACATACAGGCTCCTGGCGCCATCAGGCTTTGCCGGCGCGGGTGGTGGCGCCATCCAGATGGCGCATCAGCAGAGCGTAGTTGAGGTCGATGTCTTCCGGCACCGGCAGGTACAGGGTGTGGCCGTCACCGGGGGCCACCTCGACCTTGTCGCCGTTGCGCTTCTCCAGGCCGTCGAGGCGGAAGTTCAGGTTGCCTTGCGGGGTCATCAGTTCCAGGCGATCACCCACGGCAAAGCGGTTTTTCACCTTGACCTCGGCCAGGCCGTTGACCCGCTCGCCGCTCAGCTCGCCGACGAACTGCTGGCGCTCGGACACCGAGAAGCCCTGCTCGTAGTTCTGATATTCGTCATGCACATGGCGGCGCAGGAAGCCTTCGGTGTAGCCGCGGTGGGCCAGCGACTCCAGGGTGTCCATCAGGCGCATGTCGAACGGCTTGCCAGCTACCGCGTCGTCGATGGCCTTGCGATACACCTGGGCGGTGCGCGCGCAGTAATAGTGGGACTTGGTGCGGCCCTCGATCTTCAGCGAGTGCACACCCATCTGCACCAGGCGCTCGACATGCTGCACGGCGCGCAGGTCCTTGGAGTTCATGATGTAGGTGCCGTGCTCGTCCTCGTAGGCGGACATGTATTCGCCTGGGCGGCTGCTGTCTTCGAGCAGGAACACTTCGTTGGTCGGTGCGCCGACGCCGAGGGTCGGTTCGACCTGTTGCACGGCGATCGGCTCGTACTGATGGACGATGTCGCCGACTTCGTTTTCCTTCGCCTCGTGAGTCTTGTATTCCCAGCGGCAGGCGTTGGTGCACGTGCCCTGGTTGGGGTCGCGCTTATTGATATAGCCCGACAGCAGGCAGCGACCGGAATAGGCCATGCACAGCGCGCCGTGGACGAACACTTCCAGCTCCATGCCCGGCACTTTTTTGCGGATCTCGCCGATCTCTTCCAGCGATAGCTCGCGTGACAGGATGGCGCGGGTCAGGCCTTGGCGGTGCCAGAACTCGACGCTGGCCCAGTTCACTGCGTTGGCCTGCACCGACAGGTGGATGTGCATATGCGGGAAGTGCTCGCGCACCAGCATGATCAGGCCGGGGTCGGACATGATCAGCGCGTCCGGGCCCATCGCCACCACCGGCGCCAGGTCCTTGATAAAGGTCTTCAGCTTGGCGTTGTGCGGGGCGATGTTGACCACCACGTAGAACTGCTTGCCTTGGGCATGCGCTTCATTGATGCCGAGTACCAGGTTGGCGTGGTCGAACTCGTTGTTGCGCACCCGCAGGCTGTAGCGCGGCTGCCCGGCGTACACCGCGTCGGCGCCATAGGCGAAGGCGTAACGCATGTTCTTCAGGGTGCCGGCAGGCGAGAGCAACTCGGGTTTGAACGGGGCAGACATGGCAATAAACTCGGGATGGCGCACGAAAGGTGGGGGATTTTACGGAAACTCGGCCTTGGCGGGTATTGATTGCTGTCAGCCGGCCATAGGTTCGGCGACGGGCGGGTGATAGCGTCCTAGGGTCTGTTCCCGTTTCATTCGCGGCAACGCGGCTCGCGATGAAGCGGGAACAGACCCTAACCTGCACGGCTGATTGATGGAGAACCGCCCATGCTGCGTCGTATTGCCTTGTTGTCCCTGGTGCTGCTCGCCGGTTGCGCGCAAAACCCTGCCGGTTTGCCGCTCTGGCAGACCAAAGAAGTGGCGCCGCCGAGCCTGCAATACCTCGGCGTGGCCGGTTACCTGCTGCGCTGGCAGGGCGAGGCGCTGCTGTTTGCGCCCTCGTTTAGCAATCCGGCGACCCTCGGCCAGCCGCCCATGGGTGTGCAGGCGGATGCGGCGAAGATCGACGAACTGATGCCGCCGGCCAGCGACGTGAGCATGCTGCTGGTCGGCCATGCCCACTACGATCATTTGCTCGACGTACCGCGGGTTATGCAGGTGCATACGCCCAACGCTAAGGTCTATGGCTCGCAGACCATGGGTCATATCCTCGCCGCCGCACTGCCTCGCGAACGCATCGTTGATGCGGAGAAAGTCATGGCCGACGGCGCTACGCCTGGGCAGTGGTTCTATTCACCCAAGCGTCAGTTGCGCGCCATGGCGATCAAGAGCGAGCACGCGCCGCATATTTTCGGCATCAAGTTCCTTACCGGCAGCTATGACCAGGACCTGACGGAGCTACCGCGCAGCACCTTCGGCTGGAAGGAGGGCCAGACCCTAGCCTGGCTGGTGGACCTGCTGGATGAGCAGGGCCGACCGGTGTATCGCATTCACTATCAGGACTCGGCGAGCACCCCGCCACAAGGCTTGCCGCCGGTGCTCAATGACGGCAAGCGGGTCGATGTGGCGGTGCTCTGCGTCGGTTCCTGGCAGCAAGTGCCGGCCTATCCGCAGGTGTTGCTCAAGCGCCTCCAACCGCGCCTGGCGATCCTCGGCCACTGGGAAGACTTCTTCGGCAACGACCCGCGCCAACCCCAGGGCCTGCGCCTGCAGGATATTCGCGGGATGGTCGCGGCCACCCGCGCCAATCTGCCGGCCGATGGCGAATTTAAGCTGCCGGTGCCCTTCGCCCAAATTCCCCTGCCGCCGTTGCAACCCTGAGCCGTCGCGGTATTGCCCATGACGATGGCGGCGGCTACTGTCGCGCCATCGCCACGGACGAGCCCGCCATGACCGCCCACGCCCCACGCCCCGCCAACGCCACGTTGATTCTGTTGGCCTCGCTGTATTGCGCCCAAGGGTTGCCTTCCGGGCTGCTGGCCCATTCGCTGCCGGTGCTGCTGCGTCAGCACGGCGTCGACCTGGCCTGGATCGGCCTGCTCAAGCTGCTGGCCTTGCCCTGGTTGCTCAAAGTGCTGTGGGCGCCCTGGGTCGACCGCCTCGCATCACGGCGCCTGGGCCATCATCGCGGCTGGATTCTGCCCCTGCAGTTGCTGGCCATCGGCGTGCTGGCCAGCCTGGCCCTGATGGCGCCGGAGCGGCTTTTCGGCCCGGCGTTGTGGTTGCTGCTGAGCCTGTTGCTGCTGGTCAACCTGGCGGCCGCGACCCAGGACGTGGCCACCGACGGTCTCACCGTGCGCCTGCTGCCAGAGCGCTGGCGCGGCCTGGGTAATAGCTTGCAGGTGGGTGGCTACAAGATCGGCATGCTGGTCAGCGGCAGCGGCCTGTTGCTGGCCATGGACTGGCTGGGCTGGAACCTGAGCCTCGGTCTGATCGCCGGCTTGCTGCTGTTGATGACCGTTCCGGTGGCCCTGTTTCGCGAAAATCAGCAGTTGCCCCATTGTCCGAATCTGAGCGAACCGGCCGGCCCGCGCCTGTTGTGGCGGCATTACCAAGGCCTGCTGGCGCAGCCGGGGATGCTCCTGTGGCTGGCGGTGCTGCTCAGCTTCAAGCTGGGTGATGCGTTGGGTTCGCCGATGATCAAACCGATGCTGGTGGACCAGGGCTGGAGCAATGCCGAGCTCGGACAACTGACCCTGATCAGCAGTCTGGCCGGCATCGGCGGCGCGCTGCTCGGTGGCGTGTTGTATGCGCGCCTGGGGGCTTTGCATTCACTGTTGCTGTTCGGTGCTTTGCAAGCTGTCGGTATTGCCGCCATGGCCGTATTGGTCAGCCAGGGCGCGCCGGCGTTGCTGGTGTATGCCGTGGCGCTGTTCGAGCAATGCGCCGATGGCATGTCCACGGTGGCGCTGTTTGCCGTGATGATGCGCCAGTGCCGCGCCGAGCACGAAGGCGCCGACTTCACCCTGCAGGCCTGTGTGCAACTGCTGCTGGCCGGTGTGGTGGGCGCCCTGAGTGGCGTGTTGGCCAAAGTGCTGGGTTATCAGGCGCTGTTTCTTACCGCCGGGGTCCTGGGTCTGCTGGCGCTGGCGGTGGTCGGCTATTACTTCGCCCGGCAACCGGCAGTGAATAACCGGTAGTGAGCAAACCCTTGATGGGTATCGCTGCGCTCAACCCATCCTACACATCGGCCTGTGCATAAACCCGCGGCTTATCCCCGCTGCGGGTGGATAGGGCTGTGGATAAGCTGTCGGTGTTCCGCTGCGCGCCTTGTGCTCTGGGGCTTGCCGCCAATCGATCAAATTTCATTAAGTTTCAATCAGTTAGCGAAAAAGTTAAACACAGTCGCTGTGCAGTCTCCTGTGGATAAGCTGTGTGGCCCTGCCGCCAGGCGCCGGCGGCTAAGGGCTGTAGCGAGTTGGTGGTTTTTTGCTCAGCTGCTCGACGGCGCGGCTGGCGCTGAGCCGGGTACAGAGCCCAGATACGCCTGGATATCCACCTCGTCGACCAGCTCTTTGGGCATGTAGCGCTCGGCATACTCGCGGTAGACGCCGGAGCGCAGGAACAGGGCGAAGAGTTCCGCGTCGATATGCCGGTCTTTCTGCATAAAGCCCATGATCTTGATCGCTTCCGACAGGGTCTTGCCCTTCTTGTACGGGCGGTCGACGGCGGTCAGGGCTTCGAATATGTCGGCGATGGCCATCATCCGTGCCGGTACGCTCATTTGCGTGCCGGTCAGGCGCTTCGGATAGCCGCTGCCGTCCATTTTTTCATGGTGGCCGCCGGCGATTTCCGGGACTTTTTGCAGGTGCCGCGGGAAGGGCAGTTTCTCCAGCATGATGATGGTCTGGATGATGTGTTCGTTGATCTTGTAGCGCTCTTCCTCGGCGAGGGTGCCGCGGCCGATGCTCAGGTTGTAGAGCTCGCCGCGGTTGTACAGGTGCTCCGGCACGTTGACCTTGAAGCCCCAGGCATTGTCGGCCTTGAGGGTATCGCGCGGGCCACGGGGGAACAGGTGATCCGCGCGGTCGGCCAGCAGGGGCTCCTGGGTGGGCAGCTCGACTTCGGCCATCGCTTGCTTGCGTTGTTGCTCTTCGTGGGAAATGCCGATGCGGTCGGAGAGGGTGCGCCGCCAAGTGCGCTGGGCCAGTGCCTGGATCCGGGCGATGTGCTCCGGGGCCATGAACTCGCCGCCTTCGTTGCACTGGGCGACGAAGGCAAAGTCCGCATCCAGCTGCTGCAGTTGCTGCGTCAGTTGCCCGTGCAATGCCTCGGCGCTGCCGCCGGCGGCGATGGCTTGCCAGTACTCAAGCTCGGCATCGCGTTTGAGTACCTCGAAGCGCATGCGTACTTCGTGGATGCGGTCGTACAGGGTTTCCAGCTTGGTGGCTTTGTCGACCACGTATTCCGGGGTGGTGACCTTACCGCAGTCGTGCAGCCAGGCGGCGATATGCAGCTCTTCCCATTGCTCGTCGTTGAGGGTGAAAGCACTGAAGGGGCCGCTTTGTTCGGCGCAGGCGGCGCGTGCGAGCATCTTGGTCAGTTCCGGCACGCGCTGGCAGTGGCCGCCGGTGTAAGGGCTCTTGGCGTCGATGGCGCCGGCGATCAGCTGGATAAACGACTCCAGCAGAATCTTCTGCTCCTCGATCAGGCGCTGGGTGTTGAGGGCCACGGCCGCTGTGGTGGACAGTGCCTTGACGAAGGCCATCAGCTCCTTGCTCAGTTTGTGCTGGCGTTGATCGATCAGCAGGGCCTGGGCGCCGAGCAGCTCGCCGTTGCGGTTGCGCAGTGGCAGCACCCACAAGGTCAGGCTCTGGGTCTGCGGGCCGAGGGTCTGGAAGGCCGCCTGCAACTCTTCGCTCGACAGCTCGCGGGGTGGCGCCTGCTCGTCCAGCGCGAGGATTAGCGGATGGTTGAGGTCGGTGGCGATGCTCAAGTGCTGGCTGGTCTGTTCGTCCAGCAGGTCGCTGCCTTGGCGCACCCGCGCCAGATGCAGCTGGCTAGCGCTGGCATCGGCCAGGTAGATCATGCCGACAGTGGCCCCGGTCACCGCTTGCATCTCGCTCAGCAGGCGGGCCAGCAGGCGGTTGAAGTTGGTTTCGCTGGCCAGGGCGGTGGACAGCTGCAGGAAGCGTTTGATGGTGTCCTTCATATTGCCCATGGCATGGGCGAGGTCGACCACCTCGCTAATCTGCGATTCGACATGCAGCGGTTCTTCGAAGTTGAAACGCTCGATCTTGATCGCTTCACGGGTCAGTTCATGCAGGGGCTTGGAGGCCAGGCGCGAGAGCGCGTAGGCCGCCAGAATGCCCACCAGCAGTAGGGCGATGACGATGTACAGGCTGCGGCGCAGGCTGGCGTAGGCGCTGGCCAACAGCTCCTGATGCGGTGCGGCGATCCACACGGCCAGCTCGCCGTTGGCCATGCTGAAGCGGAATACGCCACCTTCCCAGGTGTTGCCCTGGTCATCGGTAAATGAGCGGGTGCCGGATTGCACCCCGACCGATTCGGCCATGAGTTTTTTCAGCATCGGCAGTTCGAGGTCATCGATGGTCGGCATACGGCCCTTGCCATCGGCGGCCGGAATCAGTGCCGCCGCACCCAGGTGCGAGCTGAGCACCTCGCCGCGGCCATTGATCAGGGCCACCCGGGTATCCGGGGTGACCTTGCTGTTGGCCAGGATCTGGTTGACCGAGCGCAGGGTAATGTCGATGGCCGCCACGCCCAGGCCATTGTCGGTTTGCACCGCAAAGGTGGAACCGACCTCGCCGGTGCTGGCGAAAACATAGGGCGACTGCACATACAGCCCGTCGCTCAGGCGGGCCTGCTGGTACCACTCGCGGGTGCGCGGGTCGTACGGACTGTCTGCCTGGGCGCGCCGTTCGAGCAGCGCCAGGTTGGCATCGAAGAACAGGTAGTCGCCGCTGGCTTTGCCGTCCTGCACCTGGATGCTTTGCACCATCCAGGCCGTCCTGGCGGGCGCGTTAAACCGGGCCTGCAGCGTTGGATCATCGCGCCAGCGCCGCAGCATAAAGAAATCGCCGCTCTCGTAGCCCATGTACAGGGCATTGGCATTGGGTTGCGCCTGTAGGGCGGTGGCCATCCAGGCCAGGCTGTCCAGGCGCTGCTCGAGGTTGCTGGCACGCATCAGGTGTTGCTTGGCCAGCAGTGCACTGGCGGCGGTTGCGCCGCGTACGGTGTTTTCGATGCTCTGGATGGTGCTCTGGCCAATCAGGGCAAAACGCGCGGCCACTTCCTCGGTAATCAACCGGCGGGTTTCGCTGAAATGAAAGCTGTTGGTGATGACCGCAAAGCCCACCAGCAAACCGATAAACAGGTAGGAAATATGCACGGCGAAGGGGATGCGACGTGACGGCACGGGTCTACTCCTTTAGTTGAGCGCGCTAACCCATCAACTATAGATAGATGTGCCCGGCAGGCTGTTGGTTAAGTGCAATAACCGCGCTATTTAGCCGATTGCCGGCGGTTATTGGTAAGCCCCGCCGCGTTGTGGCGGGGGGTTGCTGGGTGTCAGTCGCTGGTGAGGGTGCCGGGCGCGTTCTGGGTGCTGGGTGCCGACCAGTTTTTCAGCAACCGACCGACCCGATAACCGCGCCAGCCAAGCATCCGGCTGGCGGTCAGCACGCCGGCCATCAGGGCGCCGCCGACCCCTGCAGTGACGGTGTCGGCGCCGGTCAGGTAGAGGCCCTTGATCGGCGTCTGGCTGTGAATCCAGTGCTGGTCGAAGCGCTTGACCGTGTGATCGATACCGTAGATTTCGCCCTGCACGTTCCACTGGAACCATTCGGTCGACAGTGGTGTGGCCAGCTCGCAGAAATCCAGTTGGCCGCGCAGTTGCGGCTGGTGCTGGTAGAGGGTTTCCAGCAGGTGCTCGGTCAGTTCCGCCTTCAGCGCTTCGTAGTCGGCGCCGCGTTTGCCCCAGGTGCTGCCCTGCCACTGGGCGAAGCGCGCGGGCAGGGTGGCGGCGACGATTTCCACCGTGGCCTTGTTGGGGTAGCGGGCATCCCAGGACGGGTCCTTGGCCGATGGGAAGGACATGTAGATAAGTGGCATCGGCGCATCGGCGCTGTTCTTGAAGGCGCTGATATTGGCGTCGTGATCAAAGCTCGGGTAGACCCAATAGTTGGTCTTCGGCAGGCCCAGCTCGGCGGCGCTGCCCTTGAAGCCGGCATACAAGCACAGGGTCGCGGCGGAGGGTTCGACCTGTTGCAGGGGGGCCAGCAGGTTGTGCTGTGTCGCCACGTCGGTCGGGATCAAGCGGGTGTAGGTGGGGATTAAGCCGGCGCAGCTGACGATCTGTGGCGCCCGTAGCTCGACGCCGTCTTTCTGCAAGCGCACACCAACAGCGCGGCCGTTCTCGACGATGATTTTGTCCACTCCGGCATAGGTAAATACCTGGCCGCCGGCTGCTTCGATCACCGGGATGATGGTCTCAGCGATACGTATTGCACCGCCTACTGGGTAGTTGCCGCCGGTAATGTAGTGCTTGGCGACCATCGCGTGCATGACGAAAGCCGCTTGCGCCGGTGGCAGGCCGTAATCGCCCCATTGGGCGGTGAGCAGGCCGATCAGTTCGCGGTTGTCGGTCAGGCCTTCGAGCACTTCCAGGGTCGGCTTGAAGAAGTAATCCGGCAGCCAGTAACGGCGCAACTTGCTGTAGAGCACGCCCAAACTGCGCGGCAGCGCTTGGCCGGCGAAGAAGCGCGGCACCTTGGCGCTGACTTCGCTGAGCAAGTCGACATAACGATCGATGGCCGCCGCCTCCGCAGGGAAGTGGCGCTTGATCTCGGCCTTGAACGCTTCGCGGCCGGCGACGTAATCGTAGGTTTTGTCGCCGAGGATGATGCGGTCGTAATGAGCATCCATCGGCGCCCAGTCGAGGTTGCCGTCGCTGATCACATCGAACACCCGACGGATCATTGACCAGGGTTTGTGCACCTCGCCGATGTAGTGCACGCCCACATCCCACTCGTACCCCTCGCGCTCGTAGCTGTGGGTGTAGCCGCCGGCGGTGTAGTGCTGCTCCAGCACGCAGACGCGTTTCCCCAGTTTGGCCAACAGCGCGGCGGTGGTCAGGCCGCCGATGCCGGAGCCGATGACGATGGCGTCGTAATGGTCTTGGGCCAGGCGGGGGCGGAAGCGGGTGCCGGTGCGTTTCATCGAGGATCTCCGGTTATTGTTGTTATGCAATGTTTTGCATACTAGAGCGAAGATTTGCCTTTATGCAACTCCTTGCATAGTCCGTATACTGCCGGGCACTTACCGCCTTATGCCGAATTGCCCGCCATGTCCCTTAAACACGCCATTCTTATCCTCTTGGAAACCGAGCCTGGCAGCGGCTATGACCTGGTCAAGCGCTTCAAGGCCGGGCTCGGCTATTTCTGGAATGCCAAGCACCAGCAGGTCTATCAGGAGCTGAAAAAACTCAGCGAGGCAGGTTGGCTGGCGTTTGCCGAAGAGACCCAGGAGACCCGGCCAGACAAGAAGGTCTATCGCCTCACGCCTGCCGGCCACACCGAACTGCTGCGCTGGCTGAGCGAGCCGGTGCAACCGAACAAGATCAACGATGCGCTGCTGGTGAAGCTATTCGGCGGTGAGCTGACCAGCGAAGACAACCTGCGCGCCGAGATGAGCCGTCATGTGGCCGTGCACCGCCAGACCCTTGATAGCCTGCAGGCCATCGAGCGCGATTACCTGGGCTTGCCCGCCGCCCAGCGCCAGGGCTGGCGCCTGCCCTACCTGACCCTGCGGCGCGGCATTTTGGGCGAGCAAGCCTGGCTGGCCTGGGCCGATGAAGTGGCGCTGGCGCTCAAGGCGTAAGCCATTCAGCAGGCGCGCCGAATCCAGCGACTAAAAAAGTACTTTGGTGCCATGCAATCGCGGCTTTTGTACAAGGGCGGGGCAAAACGCTTACAAAATACAATGTTATTGCCGAGATCTAGTGAGGGAATAACTCGATGAAAAAGCTCCTGTCCGCATCCTTAACACTGTCTGTTGCCTTGCTTGCCGCCCCGTTGGTGTACGCCCAGGACCAGGGCATGCAGGAGGCGGCCGGGCGTCAGCTGTTCCTGCACCACTGCACGGCGTGCCATTCGCTGGACTCCAGCAAAAACGCCTTCGGTCCGAGCCTGATCGGGGTGATGGGCCGGCCAGCCGGTTCGGTGCCACGCTTTGCCTATTCCAAGGCGATGGAAGCGTCTGGCCTGACCTGGACGGCAGACAATCTGCGCAAGTGGATCAGCAACAACGAAGGCCTGGTGCCGGGTACGCGCATGCGTCACGTGAGCATCACCGACCCGGCTGAGCAGGATTACCTGATCAGCTTCCTGGCTACCTTGAAGTAAGTCGTGTGATCTTGGGCGGCTGCACCTGTGGCCGCCGTTAACCCTGGTTCGCGATCATGCGCTCGGCTCTATCCTTCGCAGTAATGGCATTCAGCAGGGCGCCGTTGAGCGAAACAAGCTGCTGCAAAAGGGCTTTGCGCTCTTCTTCAGCCTGTGGGCTGTCGTTCCCTTCTAGGGCCGCCAACTGCTTTTGGATTTCTTCAATCATCACTTTAAGTTTTTCGATGACATCCGTACTGCTGCTTTGTTCGCTTGAGGCGTTAACTTCAGCATTCTGTTTGGCTAAAGCGCTTGCTGAAATACGGACACTGTCAGCCGTGCTATCGGCCTGCTCTTCTTGCGATGCCTGCGCCTTTGTTGAGCCATCGGTGCTGTTATCTTCGCGCGCTAAAAAAGTACTCGTCTGCTGAAATGCCTGAATCAAGCGCGTAGAAATTTCCATTTCGTACCTTTCCCACTATCAGTAATGAAGTTGTTAGCCCTTCACCGTTATCGGAACAAAGTGGCGGATGCTTAATTGCACCTTGTCGGCGTGATTTGCCGGGCGGTGGCGTAACCCACCGGGGCAATGGGCGTGATGGTCGGGGATGGGTATTGCTGCGCTCAATCCAGCCTACGAGCGGGAGCGAAAGCGATTGCGCAGTTGCGGCCACAGCAGGTTCAGGGCCAGGCCGCTGATCACCAGGGCGGCGGCACTGAGCTTCCAGGCCGGCAGGCCTTCGTTCAGCCACAGCGCGGCGCCACCCATGCCAAACAGTGGCACCAGCAGGGCCATGGGCGTGACGGTGGCCGCCGGGTGACGGGCGAGTAGCCAGGCCCAGGCGGCATAGCCGAACAGCGAGTTGCCCGCCGCCTGCCAGGCCACTGCCAGCCAGGTATAGGTATCGGCCAGCAACAGACCGCTGCGGATTGCCGGCCAACCCTCCGTCAACAGTGACAGTGCAAACAGTGGCGGTGCGGCGAACAGGCTGGACCAGACCACGTAGGCGACCATATTGACCCGCCCGGCCTGGCGCGCCACTAGATTGCCGCCGGCCCAGCTCAGCGCGGCCAGCAGCATCAGGGCCAGGCCCAGCAGGGTGGTGGTGCCATCGGTGTGCAGAACGATGATGGCAATACCGCCGCTGGCCAGTAGCAGGGCCAGCCACTGGGTGCGTTGCAGGCGCTCGCCAGAAAAATACATGGCCAGGCCGATGGTGAAAAACACTTGCAACTGCACCACCAGCGAGGCCAGGCCGGGTGAGATATGGCCGTTCATGGCGACAAACATCACGCCGAACTGACCGACGCCGATCAGTAGCCCGTAGGCCGCCAGATTGCCCCAGCCCACTGCCGGGCGTGGCAGCAGGAACACCGCCGGCAGGGCGGCCAGGGTGAAGCGCAAGGCGGCGAACAGCAGCGGCGGCAGGTGGCCGAGGGCCAGTTTGATCACCACAAAGTTGGTGCCCCACACGGCCACTACGGCCAGGGCCAGCAGCAGGTGCCTGAGCGGCAGGCCAGGGCTCATTGGCGAGCTCGCGCGCGGCGATCAGTCATGCCATTCGCGTCCGGCCAACTCCAGCAGGCTCTGCGCCTGTTCCGGGCCGTTGCTGCCGGCCGGGTAGGGGCGTGGGGTCTGGTAGGACTCGTGCCAGCCTTTGATGATTGGGTCGATCCAGCTCCAGGCGGCTTCCACTTCGTCGCGGCGCATAAACAGCGTCGAGTCGCCTTCGATGACGTCCAGCAGCAGGCGCTCATAGGCATCCCAGCGGCGGTTCTGCGGGAACACCTGGGCCAGGTTGAGGTCCAGTTCGATCGGCGTCAGGCGCATGCCCTTGCCTGGGCTCTTGCCCATCAGTTGCAGGCTGATGCGCTCTTCCGGTTGCAGGCGGATCAGCAGGCGGTTGGCCTGGCTGCCTTCGAACAGGCGATGCGGCACCGGCTTGAACTGAATGACGATCTCCGAGCACTTCTTTGCCATGCGTTTGCCGGTGCGCAGGTAGAAGGGCACGCCAGCCCAGCGCCAGTTGTCGATCTCGGCCTGCACGGCGACGAAGGTTTCGGTGTCGCTGTCGTTATCGACATTTTTCTCGAAGTAATAGGCCGGCACTTCCTGACCGCCGATTTTGCCGGCGGCGTATTGGCCGCGCACGGTCTTGTCTTGCACGTCGAGGCCGCTGATCGGTTTCAGCGCCTCAAGAATCTTCACCTTCTCGTTGCGCACCGCTTCGGCGTCGAAGCGCACCGGCGCTTCCATCGCCACCAAACAGAGCAACTGCAGCAAGTGGTTTTGCAGCATGTCGCGCATGGCGCCGGAGTGGTCGTAGTAGGCGCCGCGGTTTTCCACGCCGAGGGTTTCGCTCACGGTGATCTGTACATGGTCGATGTGCCCGGCACGCCACACCGGCTCGAACAGGGCGTTGGCAAAGCGCAGGGCCATGAGGTTCTGCACCGTCTCTTTGCCCAGGTAGTGATCGATGCGAAACACCTGCGGTTCGCTGAACACGCTGCCGATTGCGGCGTTGATCTCTTTGGCTGACTCCAGCGAGTGGCCAATGGGTTTCTCCACCACGATCCGCGTATTGCTGTCGGTCAGCCCGGCAATGGCCAGGTTGGCACTGATACCGGCAAACAAATCCGGGGCGGTGGCCATGTAGTAGATGCGTCCTCGCTGACAGGCGTCGCCGAGCTTCTTGTTCAGGCGGCCGAATTCGGCGCTCTGCGACAGGTCCATGGCGAAGTAGTCGAGGCGTTCGGCAAAGCTCTGCCAGGTCGTCAGGTCGAAGTCGGCGCGGGCGACTTGCACGCGGCAGTGTTTTTCCGCCATCGCGCAGTAGCTACCGCGATTGAGGTTGTTGCGCGCCAGCGCGAGGATGCGCATGTCGGCCGGCAGGCGACCGTCGCGGTGCAGGTGGTAGAGCGCAGGCAGCAGCTTGTGCAGGGCCAGATCGCCAGTACCACCAAAAACCAGCATGTCGCAGGGGATGTTCATCGTAGGGTCTGTTCCCGTTTCATTCGTGGCCGCGCCGGAGCCGGTTTTTGCGCGAGACAAGGCACGAGGAGCGCAATTTGGTTGTTCCAAATAAGTGACGAGTAACGCCGGCTCGCACAAAAACCGGCCCGGCCCTTCGGGTTGTGCGAGAAATGCTCCCCGCTGTTGTTGCAGGACTTGGCAAGGGAATGACCATTACCGGCGTCCTGCGCCTAATCGGGGAGCATTTCTCGCGGCAACGCGGCTCGCGATGAAACGGTAACAGACCCTAGGTCTCCGGCGTGCTTTGCCTGTGCGGAAAACAGGGGCATGTAGTATAACTACAAGAACACTACAGCCCAGTATTTGCCGATCATAACCGAGTCCAGCCCTGTGAACCTTTTGCAGCACATTGCCCAATCCCGTCACCTGTTGCGTAAGTCGGAACTCAAGGTGGCCGATCACGTGCTGCTCGACCCGGCCGCGGTGATGCACAGCTCCATGGCGGACCTCGCCCATGATGTCGGCATCAGTGAGCCGACCATCGTGCGCTTCTGCCGCGCCATTGGCTGCACCGGCTTTCAGGACTTGAAATTGCGCCTGGCGCAGAGCTTGGCCGCCGGTGCCAGCTTTGGCCAGTTCTCGATCACCGAGACCGATTCGGTGGCCGACTTCAGCCTGAAGATTTTCGACACCACCCTGCACACCCTGATGGAGGTGCGCGAGCGCCTCGATCCCGTCGCCCTGCAGGCCGCCATCAACGCCATGGCTCACGCCCAGCGCGTGGAGTTCTACGGTTTTGGCGCCTCCGGGGCGGTGGCGGCGGATGCCCAGCACAAGTTCTTCCGCCTGCTGCTGACGGCGGCGGCGTACTCCGACCCGCACATGCAGGCGATGTCGGCGGTGACCCTCAGGCCCACCGACGTGGCGATTTGCATCTCCCAGTCCGGGCGCTCCAAGGACCTGCTGATCACCGCCAATCTGGTGCGTGAAAGCGGCGCCACCCTGATCACCCTGTGTCCGAGCCAGACGCCGCTCGCCGAGCTGGCCAGCGTCAACCTGGCCATCGACGTGCAGGAAGACACCGACATCTACACCCCGCTGACTTCGCGCATTGCCCACCTAGTGGTGATCGACGTGCTGGCCATGGGCGTGGCCATGGCCCGCGGTCCGGACCTGGTCAATCACCTGAAAAGCGTCAAACGCAGCTTGCGCAGCCTGCGCCTGTCGCCCAAGTCGGTGAAGGCGCTGGACGACTGAGTCTGCTGCGGCTGCCTGTGCTCGTCACTGCATCTTCACCGCGCTGCCGCTAAATCGTCATCTCTCCCGCCGATGCTGGGGCTCCCCGCATCAGCCTTGGGAGAGATGAAATGTCCCGGATTGCCGAAGAAGTCGTGTCAGTCAGCCCCGCCCGCAAGCGTCGCGATCAGGAAGATCGTAAGCGCATGCAGTACCGCCGGGCCATTGAAGAGTTTTCCGAACGCCGGCGCTTGCAGCTGGAAATCCTCGATTATCCCGACCTGATCGCCGCCAACTACCTGTTGGTCTCTGCCCTGCATCGACGCGGCTAATCAGTGGTTTTTCAACGGCCTGTTCAGTGGGCCGTTGGGCAATAACCGCTAAACGTCTGGCCCAGGGCACTGATTTGGGTGCGCTCGCTGCGGATGTAGTCGAGAAACGCCTGAGCCACCGGTGACAGGCGTTTGCCGCGGGCGTGCACCACGCACCAGCTGCGGTACAGCGGCAATTCCTCGACCGGCAGTTCCAACAAACGGCCGTTGGCCAGTTCCTGAGTCACGCTATGGCGTGGCAGCAGGGCCAAGCCGAGGCCGGCCACCACGCCTTCACGCACCGCCTCGAGGGACGAAATCTCGTATTTCTGCGGGAAGTGCACACGCTTCTGTTGAAAGTATTCCTCGCAGGCCTTGCGCGTGCCCGAGCCGGCCTCGCGGACCAGCAGCGGGTAGGGTTCGAGGTCTCTCAGATTCAGCGTGGTGGCCTTGCCCAACGGATGCCCCGGCGGGGCCACGGCAACAATCGGATAGTTGAGGAAGGGCAGGAACTCCAGGGCCATGTCCGGTGGCACCAGGGACATGATCACCAGGTCGTCGCGGTTGTCGGCCAGGCGCTTGATCACCTGGGCGCGGTTGACCACGGTCAGGTGCAGGTTGATGTCCGGTTGCTGCTGCTTGAAGGCGGCAAACAGGTGCGGCACGAAGTACTTGGCGCTGGATTCCACTGCCAGGGTCAGCTGGCCCTGCAGCGAGCCTTGCAAGTCGGTGAGCTGCATGTCGAGGCTTTCCAGGCGCTGGAAAATATCCGTGCTGGCGCGCTTGAGCGCTTCGGCGGCGTCGGTCAGGTAGAGCTTCTTGCCGACGTATTCGAACAGTGGCTGGCCGACCAACTCTTCCAGCTGGCGAATTTGCAGGCTGACTGCCGGTTGCGTGAGGGCCATGTCCTCGGCGGCGCGGCTGTAGGAGCGGTTGTCGCACACTGCGCGGAACACCTGAATCTGCCGCAAGGTCAGGCGCATCAAGGATTTACGCATGCTTTGGCTCTCGCTTTGCTGCGGTTGAAAAGGCGCTGGAGGCCTGTCGATTCGGCGACTATAAGTTTTTTCTGATGACTAACCCAATAATTATTGATTTGGGTTTATCTCTCTACGCGGCTAGGGTAAATGGGCGACTGGACCAACAGGTCCGGTCAGGTGCTGACCGCTGCGCCGGTCCGCCCGTTTATTGGCCGAGGAACAGACTCGTGATCAAGAAGATTCTCATCGCCAACCGTGGCGAGATTGCTGTCCGTATCGTGCGCGCGTGCGCCGAGATGGGCGTTCGTTCGGTGGCGGTGTATGCCGAAGCCGACCGCCATGCCTTGCATGTGAAGCGGGCCGACGAGGCCCACTGCATCGGCGAAGAGCCGCTGGCGGGCTACCTGAACCCGCGCAAGCTGGTCAATCTGGCGGTGGAAACCGGCTGTGATGCGTTGCATCCGGGCTATGGCTTCCTCTCCGAAAACGCCGAGCTGGCGGACATCTGCGCCGAGCGCGGAATCAAATTTATCGGCCCGTCGGCGGAAGTGATCCGTCGCATGGGTGACAAGACCGAAGCCCGCCGCAGCATGATCGCCGCTGGCGTGCCCTGCACCCCCGGCACCGAGGGCAACGTCGCGGACATGGCCGAAGCCCTGCGCGAGGGTGATCGCATCGGCTATCCGGTGATGCTCAAGGCCACCAACGGTGGTGGCGGTCGTGGTATCCGCCGCTGCAACAGCCGCGATGAGCTGGAGCAGGCCTACCCGCGGGTGATCTCCGAGGCGACCAAGGCCTTTGGCCGCGCCGAAGTGTTCCTGGAAAAGTGCATCGTCAATCCCAAGCACATCGAGGCGCAGATTCTCGCCGACAGCTTCGGCAACACCGTGCACCTGTACGAGCGCGACTGCTCGATCCAGCGGCGCAACCAGAAGCTGATCGAGATCGCCCCCAGCCCGCAGCTGACCCCGGAACAGCGCGCCTATATTGGCGACCTGGCCGTGCGCGCGGCCAAGGCTGTGGGCTACGAGAACGCCGGCACCGTGGAGTTCCTGCTGGCCGAAGACGGCGAGCTGTACTTCATGGAGATGAACACGCGGGTGCAGGTGGAGCACACCATCAGCGAGGAAATCACCGGCATCGACATCGTCCGCGAGCAGATCCGCATCGCTTCCGGGCTGGAGCTGTCGGTCAAGCAGGAAGACATCCAGTACCGCGGTTTCGCCCTGCAGTTCCGCATCAACGCCGAAGACCCGAAGAACAACTTCCTGCCTTCCTTCGGCAAGATCACCCGTTACTACGCACCCGGCGGCCCTGGCGTGCGCACCGACACGGCGATCTACACCGGCTACACCATTCCGCCGTACTACGACTCGATGTGCCTGAAGCTGATCGTCTGGGCGCTGACCTGGGAAGAGGCGCTGGACCGCGGTCTGCGCGCCCTGGATGACATGCGCGTGCAAGGGGTGAAGACCACTGCCGCCTACTACCAGGAAATCCTGCGCAATCCGGAGTTCCGCAGCGGCCAGTTCAACACCAGTTTTGTTGAGGCCCACCCGGAGCTGACCGAGTACTCGATCAAGCAAAACCCATCGCACCTGGCCCTGGCGATTGCCACGGCTATCGCCGCCCACGCCGGCCTGTAAGGGGAACCCAGACATGAGCAAGAAGATTTTTGTCACCGACACCATCCTGCGTGACGCCCACCAGTCGCTGATCGCCACCCGCATGCGCACCGAAGACATGCTGCCGATCTGCCCCAAGCTCGATCAGGTTGGCTACTGGTCGCTGGAAGTCTGGGGCGGCGCGACCTTCGACGCCTGCGTGCGCTTCCTCAAGGAAGACCCGTGGGAGCGCCTGCGCCTGCTCAAGGCGGCGCTGCCCAATACCCGTCTGCAGATGCTCCTGCGCGGCCAGAACCTGCTCGGCTATCGCCATTACAGCGATGATGTGGTGCGCGCCTTCGTGGCCAAGGCCGCCGTGAATGGCATCGACGTGTTCCGCATCTTCGACGCGATGAACGACGTGCGTAACCTGCGTGTGTCCATCGAAGCCGTGAAAGCCGCCGGCAAACATGCCCAGGGCACCCTGTGCTACACCACCAGCCCGGTGCACACGGTCCAAGCCTTCGTTGACCAGGCCAAACAGATGGAAGCCATGGGTTGCGACTCGGTGGCGATCAAGGACATGGCCGGCCTGCTGACTCCGTACGCCACCGGCGAGCTGGTCAAGGCGCTGAAGGCCGAGCAGGGCCTGCCGATCTTTATCCACAGCCACGACACCGCAGGCCTGGCCTCGATGTGCCAGATGAAGGCGATCGAGAACGGCGCGACCCATATCGACACCGCCATCTCCAGCTTCGCCTGGGGCACCAGCCACGCCGGCACCGAGTCGATGGTTGCCGCCCTGCGTGGCAGCGAATACGACACCGGCCTGAACCTGGAACTGCTGCAGGAAATCGGCTTGTACTTCTATGCCGTGCGCAAGAAGTACCACCAGTTTGAAAGCGAGTTCACCGCCGTGGACACCCGCGTGCAGGTCAACCAGGTGCCGGGCGGCATGATGTCCAACCTGGCCAACCAGCTCAAAGAGCAAGGTGCCCTGCACCGCATCAACGAAGTATTCGCCGAGATCCCACGGGTGCGTGAAGACCTGGGCTTCCCGCCGTTGGTGACGCCGACTTCGCAAATCGTCGGCAGCCAGGCCGTGTTCAACGTCCTCGCCGGCGAGCGCTACAAGACCATCACCAACGAAGTGAAGCTCTATCTGCAAGGTCGCTACGGCCGCGCGGCGGGCAAGATCAACGAGCAACTGCGCAAGCAGGCGATCGGCAACGAAGACGTGATCGACGTGCGCCCGGCCGACCTGATCAAGCCGGAAATGGCCAAGCTGCGTGAAGAAATCAGCCTGCTGGCCAAGTCCGAAGAAGACGTGCTGACCTACGCGATGTTCCCCGATATCGGGCGCAAGTTCCTCGAAGAACGCGCCGCCGGCACTCTGACTCCGGAAGTGCTGCTGCCGACTCCGGAATTCGGCGGCCTGTGCCCGGTGCCGGGCGAAGGCGTACCGACCGAGTTCATCATCGACGTGCACGGCGAAACCTACCGCGTCGACATCACCGGCGTGGGCGTGAAAACCGACGGCAAGCGCCACTTCTACCTGTCTCTGGATGGCATGCCGGAAGAAGTGGTGTTCGAGCCGCTCAACCAGTTCGTCGCCGGGGCCGGCAACAAACGCAAACAGGCCAGCGCGCCGGGCGATGTCAGCACCACCATGCCGGGCAATATCGTCGACGTGTTGGTGAAAGAGGGCGACAAGGTCAAGACCGGCCAGGCCGTGTTGATCACCGAAGCAATGAAGATGGAGACCGAAGTGCAGGCGCCGATCGACGGCACCGTCAAGGCCATCCATATCGTCAAAGGTGACCGGGTGACGCCGGGCGAAGTCCTTATCGAGATTGAGGCGTAAGTCCCCTGGGGGAGCGCAAGCTCCCCTTTTTTTGTCTGTGATTTAACCTGCGGAGGTGCGTGCGGTGGGTCTCGACCCGGTGGTGCTGTTTTTTGTCTTTGGCCTGACGGCGGGCTTGCTGAAAAGCGAGCTGAAACTGCCGCCAGCGCTGTATGAAACCCTGTCGATCCTGCTGCTGTTGGCCATCGGTCTGCACGGCGGGGTCGAGTTGGCCGAGCAGGCCAGTGTCCGCCTGTTTGGCCAGACCGCGCTGGTGCTGGGCCTGGGCGTACTGCTGCCGGTGCTGGCCTTCGGTCTGCTGCGCGGCTTGCGCTTTGATCGGGTCAATGCCGCCAGCGTGGCGGCTCACTACGGTTCGGTCAGCGCCGGTACTTTTGCCGTGGTGGTGGCCTATATGACCGCCCGTGGCATCGAGTTTGAAAGCTATATGCCGCTGTTCGTGGCCATTCTGGAGATTCCGGCGATTTTGGTCGGCATCCTGCTGGCCAAGGGCATCGCCCGCGACACCGACTGGCGCGCCCTGGGCCGGGAGATCTTCCTCGGCAAGAGCATCATGCTGCTGCTCGGCGGCCTGATCATCGGCGCGGTGGCCGGCAAGGAGGCGATCAAGCCGCTGGAGCCGCTGTACACCGGCATGTTCAAGCCGGTGCTGGCGTTCTTCCTGCTGGAGATGGGCTTGATCGCCTCCGGCCAGCTCGGCGCCTTGAAGAAGCATGGCCTGCGCCTGGCGGTGTTTGCCCTGTTGATGCCGCTGCTCGGTGCGCTGATCGGCGCTCTGCTGGCTCGTAGCATGGGCCTGTCCCTGGGCGGCACGACGATCCTCGCCACCCTGGCGGCCTCGGCCTCCTATATCGCCGTACCGGCGGCCATGCGTCTGGCGCTGCCGGAAGCTAATCCGTCGCTGTCGCTGACGGCTTCATTGGGGATCACCTTCCCCTTCAATATCCTGTTCGGTATCCCGCTCTACCTGTTGCTGGCCGAATACCTGATGGCGTGGGGGAACTGATATGAGCGCGCATCTACGCACCTTGCTGACAGTGATCTGCGAGGCCGCCCTGGAGAAGAAATTGCTGGCCGACCTTGAGCAGCTCGGCGCTCCCGGCTGGACCATCTCCGACGCCCGTGGCCGTGGCGGCCGTGGCGTGCGCAGCGCCGGCTGGGACACCGACGGCAATATCCGGGTGGAAATCATCTGCGCCCGTGATGTCGCCGAACGTCTGGCCGCGCACCTGCAAGCCAAGTACTACGCCAACTTCGCGATGGTCTGCTACCTGGCCCAGGTGGAAGTGCTGCGCCCGGAAAAATTCTGAGCCGCGCGCCGCGTAGCGCGGCTGTTCAGTGTCGTTCGGGTTGTGCTCAGCGGCCGCTGCCAAGCGTCTAGCAAGCATTGCCCGGCGCTTCTGCCGGCCCTGCCGCGGACCCGAACATGCAAGCGCTGCTGAATGAAATCCTTGATGAAGTACGCCCCCTGATTGGTCGCGGCAAGGTGGCCGATTACATTCCCGCTTTGGCCGATGTGGCGCCTGCGCAACTGGGCATTGCGGTGTACAGCAACGACGGCGAACTGTTCACGGCGGGCGCTGCCGATACGGCGTTTTCGGTGCAGAGCATTTCCAAGGTTTTTAGCCTGGTGCAGGCCATTGAGCACAGTGGCGAAGCGATCTGGCAACGCCTCGGCCACGAGCCGTCTGGCCAGCCGTTCAACTCGCTGGTGCAGCTGGAGTTTGAGCGCGGGCGGCCGCGCAACCCGTTTATCAATGCTGGCGCCTTGGTGATTTGCGACATCAACCAGTCGCGTTTCGCCGCCCCGCTGATGTCGATGCGCGACTTTGTTCGGCGCCTGGCCGGTAACCAGCAGATCATGATCGACAGTCGGGTGGCCGAGTCCGAATACCAGCACCGCGCCCGCAATGCGGCGGCGGCCTACCTGATGCAGTCGTTCGGCAATTTCCACAATGACGTGGAGGCGGTGCTGCGCAGTTACTTTGGTTATTGCGCCCTGCGCATGAGCTGCGTCGACCTGGCGCGGGCGTTTTGTTTTCTCGCCAACAACGGCCACTGCCTGCACAGCGGCGCGCAGATTCTCAGCCCGCGGCAGACCAAGCAAATCAACGCGATCATGGCCACCAGCGGCCTCTACGACGAGGCCGGCAACTTCGCCTACCGGGTTGGCTTACCGGGTAAAAGTGGCGTTGGTGGCGGCATTGTTGCCGTTGTGCCAGGGCGGTTCAGTGTGTGCGTGTGGTCACCAGAGCTGAACGCCGCCGGCAACTCCCTGGCCGGCATGGCCGCCCTGGAGTTGCTCAGCCAGCGGATTGGTTGGTCGGTGTTTTAACTGGCTGCCTAGAGGCGCCTAAGCCGTTATCGGTTGCGCGTATGGCCACTACCGATTTCGCCTTTACGGCGAGTCACTTTCTCTTTGCTTGCGCGAAAGAGAAAGTAACCAAAGAGAAAGCGCACCCGGCATCCGGGTTTCGCTGCGCGAAACTTCCCTCACTTCGGCACTGTTCCGAGGGTCGTCACGGTGGGCCATCCTTGGCCCATCGTGCCTCATTTGGCATCCCTGCCAAATGCCCCTCTCCACAGCACCTCCATTCGGCCTCCTGACGGGACCGGGGGACCGAGGCGCCTGCACGATCCGTGGGAGCGGTCTTGACCGCGAAGCTTCTAGCAGTCCCCGCTCTATGTGGCTTCAAGCGCAACCATCGGCGCCTGGACGAGTGTCTAGCAACGTTGGCATCAGCCTGACCTACGCACGCTCGGTTTTAACCCTCAAGCAACTCGCCACACAGATCGAGGGCAAACCAGTGTTCGACTTCGCTCTGGCTCATGCCCGCCGCGAGCAGGGTGAACAGCTTGCCCAGGGCCGCTTCGCGGGTCATGCCGCCGCCGCTGATCAGGCCGCAGCTGGCGAATTGACTGCCGGCGGCATACACACCGAACTCCACATGACCACTCGGACACTGGCTGATCGCTGCCAGCACCACACCCTTCTCATGGGCGCTGTGCAGCGCGGCCAGCAGTTCGCTGTCGGCCGCCGGGCCGGTGCCGCTGCCGTAGCATTCCAGCAGCAACGCCTGCACGCCGGTGCTCAGTAGGGCGCGCACATGGGCGGCCTGAATGCCGGGAAACAGCGGCAGTACGGCGAGGTTCACCGCCTGCCGTGGCTGGCGGTAATCCAGGCGAGCGGGCAACTCGGTCGCCGGTGCGCCGTGACGCTGGCGCGGCAGCGCGCGGAAGGCATCGAAGGCCTCGCTGTGCCATTTGCTGGCGCGGGCGCCATGCAGCAATTGGCCGTTGAAATACAGCTGCACGCCGGTGACCAGGCCTTGCTGCAGCGCGCTCATGGCGCCAAACAGGTTGCCCCAGGCATCGCTGCCCTCGGCACCCGCCGGCAGCATGGCTCCGGTCAGCAGCACCGGTACCGGCAGGCCGAGCAGGAGAAAACTCAGGGCTGCCGCGCTGTAGGCCAAGGTGTCGGTGCCTTGCAGCAGCAGCACCGCATCGCAGCCATCGTCCTCGACACCGGCGCGGATCATCGCAACCATCGCCAGCCAGTGCCCGTGAGCCATGTTGGCGCTGTCGATCGGTGGCAGCAGCTCGCGAAACAGCCATTGCGGCAGCTCGCGGGTCGGCGTCAGCGCCTGCTGCGCGCGCACGCGCGCCTCAAAGCCGGTCGCCGGAACCAGGCCATCGGCACCCATCTGCATGCCAATGGTGCCGCCGGTGTAGAGCAGCAGAAGTTTTTTGCAACGCATGCGCGCCTACCTTTGTTCAGATAAAAAAACAGGGGGCCAAGCCCCCTGTTTGTTACAGCTTGGTCAGCGGTTTAGCGCTGATAGACGCTGTTGGCCATGGCAGCCTGGTCGACGACTGGCGGCTTGGAGGACCAAGCAGCGGGGTCGAGGTCCAGGTCGGCGAAGGCCTTGGGATCGAAGACTGGCGACTTTACACCGGCTTTGATCTGCGTGTCGTAGTCGTCCATCAAACGCAGGCCGGTCTTGAACAGCAGGAACAGCGCGGCCAGGTTGACCAGTGCCAGCAGGCCCATGGTCACGTCGGCAAAGCCGAACACGGTGGACAGGTCCTGCATCGAACCCCACAGCACCAGGGCGATCACCAACACACGGTACACCTGCACCAGCCAGCGCTTGCTGCTGAAGAAGCTCAGTGCGTTCTCGCCCAGGTAGTAGTTGTACACCAGGGTGGTGAAGACGAAGAGCAGCAGGGCGGTGCTGACAAACACCCGGCCCCATTCGCCGACTTCGGCGGCCAGGGCGGCTTGGGTCAGAACCACGCCGGCCATCTCGCTGCCCGGCTGGTAAACGCCCGAGAGCAGGATGATCAGCGCGGTGCTGGTGCACACCAGAATGGTGTCGATAAACACACTGAGCGACTGCACGATGCCTTGCGCGGCCGGGTGCTTAACCTCGGCCACAGCAGCGACGTTAGGCGCACTGCCCAGGCCTGCTTCGTTGGAGAACAGGCCGCGTTTGACGCCCATCAGGATGGCCGCGCCGATGCCGCCGGCAAAGGCCGGTTCCAGACCGAAGGCGCTACGCACGATCAGGCTCAGGGTTTCCGGTACTTCGCTGATGTTCATGCCCAGTACCACCAGCGCCATGCCGATGTAGGAGAAGGCCATGATCGGCACCAGCACGTCAGCCATGCTGGCGATGCGCTTGATGCCGCCGAAGATGATCAGGCCGATCACGCACACCAGGGCCAGGCCGCTGACATAGGTAGGCAAGCCGAAGGTGTCGTGCAGCGAGGTGGCCACGGTGTACGACTGCACGGCATTGAAGCCGAAGCCGAAGGTCACCAGCAGCAGGACTGAGAACACCACTGCCAGCCAGCGCTGGCCCAGACCGTGAAGGATGTAGAAGGCCGGGCCGCCACGGTAGGTGCCGTCAGCCTCGCGGCGCTTGTACAGCTGCGCCAGGGAGCATTCGAAATAGCTGGTGGCCATGCCGACCAGCGCCACCAGCCACATCCAGAACACGGCGCCGGGGCCGCCGAGCATGATCGCCACTGCCACACCGGCGATGTTGCCGGCGCCAACGCGGCCGGCCACGGAGAGCATCAGGGCCTGGAACGAGCTGAGCTGGCCAGGTTTGCGCTCAAAGGCTTCGGCGAAGATGCTGAACATGTCGCCGAAGTAACGAAATTGCACGAAACGCGAGCGAATTGAGAAGTACAGGCCGAGACCGACCAGGGCGACGATGAGGACCTTGCTCCAGAGCAGGTCGTTAAGAAGATCGAGCATGATGAGGTTGTCTCTCTTGTTGTTCTGGATGGGCGAGGCCGCGCCAGCGTGCGGCCCCCGAATGGTTGGCCAAGGGCGCCCCTGAGACAATTTCGCGGGTCGCGGCGACTTGGCGCGAGTTGATGCTAGAATCGCGTCACTCGCATCATCAGCAATCTCATCATCAGGAGTGGCGCCATGGCGGAGTATTTCGGCGACAACCTCAAACTGCTGTGCAGCCACTACCGCTCGATTGCCGAGGTGTGTCGCAAGTTGGCGATCAACCGCGCGCAGTTCAACAAGTACCTCAGCGGCCAGAGCCGGCCGACGGCTTACAACCTCAAGCGCATCTGCGATTTCTTCGGCGTCGAGGCCTATGAGCTGAGCCTGCCTGGCGAGCAGTTCGCCAGCCTGATCGGCGCCCGCAGCAACGATCAGCCGGCACGCGCCCTTGGCGATCCGTTGCTGGAGCTGGTGCAGCCGTTGCGCCAGTACTCCAGCAGCCTGGCGCGCTATTGCGGCTACTACTTCGAATACGCCAACTGCATGTCGGTGCCGGGGCAGATTCTGTTGTCGCTGGTGCACCTGCGCGAGGAGCGCGGCAGTTACCTTTTCGAGCGCCAGGAGCGTCAGGAGCCGGCCCGTGGCGGTAGCGGCAAGGCCGACGACTGGGTGCGCTGCCGTTACCTGGGCGCGGCCTTCAACCTGCAGGACCGGCTGTTTCTGATCGACTACGAGTCACTGACCGGCAACGAGATGAGCCAGACCATCCTCATCCCCAGCTTCAAGAGCCGCATCAATCGCCTCAATGGCCTGAAGACCGGCGTCTCCAGCGGCGACCTGCGCACCCCGGCCTGCACCCGCGTCGTCTGGGACTACCTGGGCGCCGACATCAACCGGGTCAATGCCTATCGCCAAGTGATGCTCTACAGCCCCGACGACCCACGCATCGACGCCGACATCCGCCAGCGCCTGGCCTCAGCGCATATCCGCGATGGCCTGTTCGAGATCGATTAGGCGGTTGTTTAAATACGCAGCTGAGGTGCTGCGCGAAACAGGTGTTTAGAGCTGATCAGACTAAATGTCTAGGCATCCCAGCTGATTACTCAGGTAATCGAGAAAACAGGTGATGCGTGAAGCCAGAGCAGTGTTGCGGTAGCAAGTAGCCTGGACATTACACGGTGGGAAACGCTTCGCGGTTTCCCACCCTACTCGGACTGGAGGGTGTTGTAGGGTGGACAACGTTTACTTGTCCACCATCCTCTGTGGCAGCGCGTAGGATGGGTTGAGCGCAGCGATACCCATCAATCATTCGGCGGTAGCCAAGCCCATGGGTATCGCAGGCTCAACCCATCCTACGGTTGTGGCGCCTAGGAGAGGCTGGGCAAAAATTTTAACGCGCGGTATCCATTGCCAAGTAGGTTGGCTTGAGGCACGCAGCGCAGATGCCCAAGGCTCCAGCCCCGGCCTGCTGGGCTTCGCTACGCTCAACGCCGACCTGCCCAAGTACGTGCGCCGGGCAAGCAAGTAGCCTGGACATTACATGGTGGGAAACGCTTCGCGGTTTCCCACCCTACGCGGACTAGAGGGTGTTGTAGGGTGGACAACGTTTACTTGTCCACCGGCCTCTGCGACAGGCTGCAATGGATCGGAAGTTGTCTATCCACACTAGGTTTAATGGGCTAAACCGAAGGGCGTAGCGGTTCAGCCTTCGCTGCTGGATTGCCTGTTTAGTTGCCGGTCTTGACGTTGCTCCACACGCGGGTGCGGATGCGCTCGATCTTCTGCGGCAGCGGTTGCAGCACGTAGAGGTTCTTCTGCGCCTCGGCGGTCGGGGTCAGGTTGGGGTTGTCGCGGATCTCGCTCTGCACCAGCGGCATGCCGTCTTTGTTTGGGTTCGGGTAGCCGAGGAAGTCGCTGATCGGCGCGATCACCTTGGGGTCTAGCAGGTTGTTGAGGAACTCATGGGCCTCGGCGACGTTCTTGGCGCTCTTGGGGATGGCAAAGGAGTCGAACCACAGCGGGGCGCCTTGCTTGGGCAAGCGCCAGTCGACCACCACGCCGTTGCCGGCTTCCTTGGCGCGGTTGGCGAACTGGAAGAAGCTGCCCGAGTAACCGATGGCCACGCAGATGTCACCGTTGGCGATATCGGTCATGTACTTGGCCGAGTTGAAGTAGGCGACGTGCGGTTTGATCTTCTGCAGCAAGGCGCCGGCTTTTTCATAGTCTTGCGGGTTGCGGCTGTTCGGATCGAGGCCCAGGTAGTGCAGGGCGATCGGCAGAATCTCGCCGGGTGAGTCGAGCATGGCCACCCCGCACTGCTGGAGCTTGCTGATGTTCTCTTCCTTGAAGATCAGGTCCCAGCTGTCGACCGGGGCATTCTCACCGAGCACAGCCTTGACCTTGGCCGGGTTGAAGCCGATCAGCACGGTGCCGTACATGTAGGGCACGGCGTACTGGTTGCCGGGGTCGTTGGCGCTCATCAGTTGCAGCAGCTCCGGGTTGAGGTGCTGCCAGTTGGGCAGCTTGCTCTTGTCCAGAGGCTGGAACACGCCCGCCTTGATCTCGTTTTCGAGGAAGGTGTTGGTCGGCACCACCAGGTCGTAGCCGGAGTTGCCGGTGAGCAGCTTGGCTTCGAGGGACTCGTTGGTGTCGAAGATGTCCCAGGTCAGTTTGATCCCGGTTTTTTCGGCAAAGGTTTTCGGCACCGACGGCAGGATGTAATCGGCCCAGTTGTAAACCTTCAGCTCGCGCTCTGCGGCCTGAGCCATGGAGCTGAGCAGGGCGCTGCCGCAGAGGGCGGCGCCGAGGATGTGCTGGAGTTTGTTCATGTTGTTCTCCTGATGATCTAGGGGCGCGCTCAGGCGCCCTGGAAGCCTTCGAGTACATTGACGGCGTTGATGCCGATTTCTGCCACCGCGTAACCACCTTCCATGACGAACAAGGTCGGTTTGCCGAGGGCGGCGATGCGTTGGCCCATGCGCAGGTAGTCCGGGCTGTCGAGCTTGAACTGTGAGATCGGGTCGTTCATGTAGGTGTCGACGCCGAGCGACACCACGATCACCTCGGCGCCGTAAGCGGCGATGCGCTGGCAGGCGGTTTCCAGCGCCGCGCCCCACACGTCCCAGGCACTGCCGGCGGGCAGTGGCAAATTGAGGTTGAAACCGGTGCCGACACCTTCGCCGGTTTCGTCGGCATAACCGAGAAAGTGCGGGTACTCGAAACTCGGGCTGCCGTGGATATTGGCCACCAGCACATCGTCGCGGCCGTAGAAGATCGACTGGGTGCCGTTGCCGTGATGGTAATCGACGTCGAGGATGGCCACGCGCTGGGCGCCCTGGTCGAGAAAGGCCTGGGCGGTGATCGCCGCGTTGTTCAGGTAGCAGTAGCCGCCCATCACGTCGGCGCTGGCGTGGTGGCCTGGCGGGCGGCACAGGGCGAAGGCCGTGCGCATACCCTGTGCAAGCTGTTGCTGGGCGCTGAGGGCGACCTGGGCCGAGGTATACACCGCCTGCCAGGTGCCGGCGGTGATCGGTGCGAAGCAGTCGAAGCTGTGGAAACCGTACTGTCCGTAAAGGTCATTCGGGCGTTTGGCGCGCATATGCCGAGCCGGGAACACGCCAGGGAGAAAGTCGGCCGTGTTGCCTTGGGCGGCCCAGCCGGCCCAGGCGTTTTGCAGAAAGTGCAGATAATCACCCGTGTGGATGCGCGCAATCGGCGCCATGCCGAAATCCAGTGGTGCGCGCACCTCACCGAGCTGTTGCTGTTGCACGCGGGCCAGTACGTGGTCGGCGCGTGCCGGCATCTCGAAGCAGGGTTGCAGTTCGCCGTTGAGCATTTCGCCTTGGGCGTGGTGCAGGCGGTGATCGTCGCTGTAAAAGGTGAGCATCTTGTTGTTCTCGCACCGTGGGACTGCCGGCATTGTTGGCCGGGTGGCGGCGGGCGGGGAACGATAGGAATGGCCAGTAGGGGATAAATGTGGCCAATGTTGAGGATGTGTTTGTTCCGCGCTGGATAAGGGAGAGCGCTTTTGTAGGAGCGGCTTTAGCCGCGAACACGCTGGAAATGTAGGCAAAGTTCGCGGCTGAAGCCGCTCCTACGGACCTATTTTTACTCCCTGGGGACAGGCAGCGGCTGAGAGGGTTTTAGCCCATTTAAAGACGTGTCAGTTGCCGCGCTGTTTGCTCAGGCGTGTTCGCGTAGGTCCTGCAGGCGTTGGCGCTGTTGGCCTTGGGCATCGAAATTGTCTGCTGCCAGCCAGCGTTCGAAAGCGGCGCAACAGGCCGGCCACTCATGGTCGAGCAGGGAGAACCAGGCGGTGTCGCGATTGCGGCCCTTGCGGATCAGGTGTTGGCGAAACAGCCCCTCATAGGTGAAGCCGAAGCGTTCGGCGGCGCGCTTGGAGCGCAGGTTGGCGTTGTCGCATTTCCATTCCAGGCGGCGGTTGCCGAGTTCGAAGGCGTAGCGGGCCAGCAGGTAGACCGTTTCACTGGCCAGGGTGCTGCGCTGCAGGGCATGGCCAAAACAGACATGGCCGATCTCGATGCTGCCGTGGGCCGGGCAGATATTCAGGTAGCTGAGCAGGCCCAGGGCCTGGCCGCTGCTGTTGGCGATGACCGTGTAAAACACGGCGTCGCCAGAATTGCCGAGGCTGTTCAGCCACTGTGTGAAAGCAGCGGGACTGGCAAATGGCCCGTAGCCCATATAGGTCCACATGTGCGGGTCGGCACCCGCGCCTTGCAGCGCCTGCCAGAGGTCGTCGCCGTGACGCGCCGGGTCGAGTCGCTCCAAGCGCACCCGATTGCCGTGCAACACGGCGGCATCCGGCGTCCTGGCTGCTTGCCAGTGTTGCAGGTCGGTGCTGGGCATAGCGGGCTCCTACTTAGCTGAATAACTGGCGGTATTGGATAAACCCCGAGCGGCTGGCGATGCGGTCGTACAGCTGGCGCGCCTGGGTGTTGTCTTCCTGGGTCAGCCAGTGCACGCGGTTGGCACCGGCGGCCTGGGCAGCGGCATACACCTGTTCGATCAGCGCACGACCGACGCCACCACCGCGTACGGTTTCGGCCACGTACAGGTCCTGCAGGTAGCAGTAGTCGCTGACCGTCCAGCACGAGCGATGGAAGATCCAGTGCACCAGCCCGACCGCCACACCGTCTTGCAAGGCCAACGCGGCAAACATCGGCTCGGCCGAGTCGAGAAAACGTTGCCAGGTGAGGGCGCTGACCTCGGGCGCAATGTCGGCGTTATAGAAGCGCTGGTAGCCCTGCCACAGCGGTAACCAGGCGGCGTGATCGGCGGCGGTGACGAGGCGAATCTGTAGCGTGGACATGGGCGCTCCTTATAGCTGGTGAGTGGGCTGCATCTGCGCTGCGAGTGCCTGATCCTTGGCCTGCGGGCTGGCGCTCAGGGCTTGCTGCACGCCGGCGTGGTCGGCGGCGTTGCGGTTCTGGCTGAGTTTCCATTGGCCCTGCAGGCGCTGGATTGGCAGAGCAAAGCCGACGATGGCGCGCAGCATGCTGTCGATATAGTCACGCGGTGCATCGTCCATGGCCCAGGGCTTAGGCTGGTTGCCTTCGTGGACGGCGGTCATGCGCGCCAGCAATTGGCGCAGACGCTCGGGGTCATCAAACACGTCCAGCTGACCATGGGCGTGCACGCTGATGTAGTTCCAGGTCGGTACGGCCTTGCCGTGTTCGGCCTTGGACGGATAGGCGCTTGGGCTGACGTAGGCGTCGGCACCGCTGAAAATCGCCAGCGCCTCGGGCTGTTCGGCAAACACCTGCCACTGCGGGTTGGCGCGGGCGAAGTGGCCATACAGAGTGCCGTACTCGCCTTCTTCGGCGACCAACAACAGCGGCAAATGACTGGCTTGCAAGCCGGCGCTGCTGTGGCTGACCAGCGTGGCCAGTGGGGCCTGGCGCATCTGTGCGTGCAGTTGGGCGAGGTCATCCTGGCGGAAATGAGCGGGGATATACATGGGCGAACTCCGGTGGTGATGGCATCATCCTAGGCAAGCCATTGGCCTGTTGTAAGAGCCATTTATAGCGAGTTTGATGGAGCCAATTTGCCATGACCTTTCCCGCGCCACTGCCTTTCGACCTTGCCGGTATCCAGCTCGACCCGCGCCGCGGCCTGGCGCGTCAGCTGTATCAGGCCCTGCGCGAGCGCATTCTCGATGGTCGCCTGCGCAGCGGTACGCGCCTACCGGCGGGACGTGAGTTGGCCGAGCTGCTCGGCGTGTCGCGCAATACCGTGGGGCGCGCGGTCGATCAGTTGTATGCCGAGGGCTACGTGCAGGCGCGGGTGGGCGATGGCACCTACGTGGCGCCCCTGGCTCTGCACAACGAGCCGACCCCCCGCGTGGCCAGCAGCCCGGCGCCGAGTGCAGCCTTGCAGCGGGTGCAGGCGCAGCAGTTGCGGGTGCCGCCGAGTGGCGCGCCACGGGCGTTTCGGGTCGGCGTGCCGGCCTTTGACCTGTTTCCGTTCGAGACCTGGGCGCGGCTGCAGGCGCGCTTCTGGCGCAAGCCGTCGCCTGCGCGATTGGGCTATGGCGATCCAGCTGGTGATGCGCAGTTGCGGGAGTTGGTGGCGGCGTATCTGCGTAACAGCCGTGGGCTGCACTGCGATCCTGAGCAGATCGTCATCACCTGCGGTGCGCAGCAGGCGATCAGTTTGTGCGCGCAGTTGCTGGTCGACCCTGGCGACCGGGTGGCCATCGAGAACCCCGGTTATCGCGCTGCCGGCCATGCCTTTGCCGCCGCGGGTGCCGAGTTGTGCGGCGTGGCGGTGGATAGCGACGGCCTGGATGTGGCGGCGCTGGAGGGGGTGCCGGATTGCCGGCTGGCCTATGTCACGCCCTCGCACCAGTACCCGACCGGAGTGACCCTATCGCTGGCGCGGCGCCTGGCGTTGCTGGACTGGGCTGAGCGTCAGGACGGCTGGATCATTGAGGACGATTACGACGGCGAATACCGCTACAGCGGCACGCCGCTGGCGCCCTTGGCCGCGCTGGATCGTCAGGGGCGAGTGATCTATGTCGGCACCTTCTGCAAGATCGCTTTTCCGGCCCTGCGCCTGGGCTATCTGGTGCTGCCGCCGGCCCTGGCGCCGCTGTTTGCCCAGCGCCGCGCCCTGGACATGCGCAACTCGGAAATCGGCACCCAGGTGGTGATGGCCGAGTTTATTGCCGGCGGGCATTTCCAGCGGCATATCAGGCGTATGCGCGTGGCGGCCCGCAGCCGTCGCGATGCGTTACTGGCCGCCTGGCCCGCGCACATTCCCGGTTGTGCGCCGTTGCCGGTAGTGGAGGCCGGGCTGCACCTGTGCGTGCGGGTCGACACTGTGCAGCGCGAGGCCGAGCTGGTGGCTGCGGCCCTGGCAGCGGGGGTCGAAGTCACCGCCCTGAGCGGTTACTGGCTGGCCGACAGCAGCACG
This sequence comes from Pseudomonas sp. BGA-UO-ETr-WB11, assembly GCF_059567785.1. Lineage (NCBI taxonomy): Bacteria > Pseudomonadati > Pseudomonadota > Gammaproteobacteria > Pseudomonadales > Pseudomonadaceae > Pseudomonas > Pseudomonas sp. BGA-UO-ETr-WB11. Next base: position 295,545 of record NZ_JCAQOS010000008.1, read on the forward strand.
CCACTCGATCAGCGCGCCGGCCTGGTCCTTGGCTTTGCCGCCGTGCCCGAGGCGCAGATCGACGCGGCCGTGCAGGCATTGCGTAAGGCCTGGAGTCTGTAACGGGTAGGATGGGTTGAGCGCAGCGATACCCATCGAGCAGTCAGTCGAATGCGCGGCCATGATGGGTATCGCAGGCTCAACCCATCCTACGGCTGCGGCGTCTGACAGATGCCGCGCAAAAAAAAGGATGGCCGAAGCCATCCTTGAAGGATGAGGGGCAGGCGCCCCTCCTGATGAGTCGGTTGAATCAGGCTTTGAGCGGCACCAGACGCGGCGCGATCATGTTCTCGGGGCGCAGGATGTCGGCCAGGGTGGCGTCGTCCAGCAGCTTCTCTTCGCGCACCAGTTCCAGCACGCCGCGCCCGGTGTCGAGGGCGATCTTGGCGATGCGGGTGGCGTTCTCGTAGCCGATGTAAGGGTTCAGCGCGGTGACCAGGCCGATGGATTGCTCCACCAGTTGGCGGCAGTGGGCTTCGTTGGCGCTGATGCCGTCGATGCAGTGCTCACGCAGCATGTCCATGGCGCGGGTCAGCAGGCGGATCGAGTCGAGGATCTTGTAGGCGATCAGCGGCTCCATCACGTTCAGCTGCAGCTGGCCGGCTTCGGCGGCCAGGGTCAGGGCCAGGTCGTTGCCGATCACTTCGAAGGCCACCTGGTTGACCGCTTCCGGGATCACCGGGTTGACCTTGCCGGGCATGATCGAGCTGCCTGGCTGACGCGCCGGCAAGTTGATTTCATTGATGCCGGTACGCGGGCCGCTGGACAGCAGGCGCAGGTCGTTGCAGATCTTCGACAGTTTTACGGCGGTGCGCTTGAGCATGCCGGAGAACAGCACAAAGGCGCCCATGTCCGAGGTGGCTTCGATCAGGTCGGCGGCCGGTACGACTGGGTGGTTACTGATGATGGCCAGACGCTCGACCGCCAGGCGCTGGTAGCCGGGGTCGGCGTTGATCCCGGTGCCGATCGCGGTGCCGCCCAGGTTCACTTCGGTGAGCAGTTGCGGTGCCAGGCGCTTGAGGTGTTGCAGGTCTTCGCCGAGGGTGGTGGCGAAGGCGCGGAATTCCTGGCCGAGGGTCATCGGCACGGCGTCTTGCAACTGGGTGCGGCCCATCTTCAGCACATGGCCGAACTCCAGGCCCTTGGCGGCAAACGACTGGATCAGCTTGTCGAGGCTGTTGAGCAGGTAGTCATGACCGAGCAGCAGGCCGACGCGGATGGCGGTCGGGTAGGCGTCGTTGGTCGACTGCGCCATGTTCACGTCGTTGTTCGGGTGCAGGTACTGGTACTCGCCTTTCTCGTGGCCCATGGCTTCCAGGGCGATGTTGGCGATCACCTCGTTGGCGTTCATGTTGGTCGAGGTGCCGGCGCCGCCCTGGATCATGTCGACCACGAACTGCTCGTGGAACTCGCCCTGGATGATGCGCGCACAGGCGGTGCTGATCGCGGTGTGCTTGGCGGCGGACAGGTGGCCCAGCTCGCGGTTGGCGTCGGCGGCGGCCTGCTTGACCATGGCCAGGGCGATCACCAGTTTCGGGTAGTGGGCCAGGGGTACGCCAGAGAGTCGAAAATTCTGCACGGCACGCAGGGTCTGAATGCCGTAATAGGCATCAGAAGGCACTTCCAGTTTACCGAGCAGGTCTTTTTCGATACGGGTAGATGCAGCAGCTGACATGATGTGTGTGGCTCTTTGGCAGTACGGCAAATGCCGCGATGCCCATAGAGTAGGGGTTATGCCGGCGAATCGGCCAATGCCGTTGCTTGCTGGGGTATGCACAATCGGCATAATGTCGCCGTGACTCGCCATGAATGTCGCGCGTGCATAATTTCAAACGGATAGCGGGGTGGCGCAATGAACCTGGAAACCAAATGGCTGGATGATTTCGTCGCCCTGGCTGCCACCCGTAGCTTCTCCCAGGCGGCGATCAAGCGCTTCGTCACCCAGCCGGCCTTCAGTCGGCGCATCCGCAGCCTGGAGGCGGCACTGGGGCTGACCCTGGTCAACCGCAGCCATACGCCGATCGAGCTGACCGAGGCTGGCCAGCTGTTTCTGGTTACCGCGCGCAACCTCAGCGAGCAGCTCGGCGAGGTGGTGCGCCACCTGCACAATATCGAGGGCCAGCCGGGCGAGGTGCTGCAGATCGCCGCTGCCCACTCCCTGACCCTGGGCTTTTTTCCGGCCTGGATGGCACGCCTGCGCCGTGAGGGTTTACCGCTGCATACGCGCTTGGTGGCGAGTAACGTCGGCGAGGCGGTGCATGCCCTGCGCGAAGGCGCCTGCGACCTGATCCTGGCTTACTACGACCCGGATGCCGCCTTGCAGCTGACCAGTGAAATCTTCCCGTCGCTGCACCTGGGCCACACCGAAATGCTGCCGGTATGCGCGGTGGACGAGCAGGGCGCGCCGCTGTTTGCCCTGGATAACGGCCAGAGTGTGCCGCTGCTGGCCTACAGTGCCGGGGCCTTTCTCGGCCGCTCGGTGAATGCGCTGATCCGCCAGCGCGGCCTGCGCGCCACCACGGTGTACGAAACGGCCATGGCCGACAGCCTCAAGAGCATGGCCTTGCAGGGCCTCGGCGTGGCCTGGGTGCCACGCCTGTCGGTAACCGCCGAACTGGCCCGCGGCGAACTGGTTATCTGCGGTGATGAACATTGGCAGGTGCCGCTGGAGATCCGCCTCTATCGCAGTGCCTTGCAGCGCAAGGCGGCGGTGCGATTGCTGTGGCGCAAGCTGGAGGCGGGCATGGGCGTCGAGGATTAAACCGGTCTAGATTGACTGAACCGTATACGACTAAGGGCGAAGTGCCCCTTTGCTACTCACTGATATCATCGTGACATCACTCAGGCCAGGCAAGTTGTCCGCCACGGGTGATCCTCGCTTGCGGAGTACCCTCTGTGTCATCGAACTCTCAAATCGGTTTGCGTCAATGGATATGGCGGGCCTTTGCGCAAAGCGCGCTGATTCCGCTGTTATTGGTGGAAACGGTGCTGATTGCCGTCTATCTGCTGAGCAACAGTTCGATTCGTGAAACCCAGATCGACTACCTGCGCGACAGCGCCGTGGCTGAGCTGAAGTCCGCAGCGGCGCTCCAAGGGCGGGTGGTGGAAGAGCAGCTGGCCAAGGTCGGCGGGGTGACAGAGCTGTATCGCAACCTCACGGCCCAGGCCCTGCAACAGCCGGCGCCCAGCCCGGTGCACAACCTGGCCCTGAGTGCCGACGGCGTGCGCTACAGCCCGCGCGACGAGGGTGGCGCGGCGGTGTTCTACCCCAACAGCACGGCGCCGGCCAAACACGACCTGGACAAGGTGGCCCGCCTGGCTCGCCTTGACCCGCTGATGCAGCAGATCAAGACCCACACCCCGCTGGTGGCGGCGCTGTATTTCAACGGCTGGGACAGCCTCAACCATATCTACCCCTGGTTCAACACCCCGGACCAGTACCCCCATGACATGGTGATCCCCGACTACAACTTCTATTACCTCGCCGATGCCAAGCACAACCCGCAGCGCCAGGTCGTGTGGACCGATGTCTACCTCGACCCGGCGGGTCAGGGCTGGATGGCCTCGGCCATCGCCCCGGTCTATCGCGGTGATTTCCTCGAGGGCGTGGTGGGTATCGATATCACCGTGGACGGCATCCTCAAAGAGATCGGCCAGCTGCAGGTGCCGTGGAACGGCTACGCCATGCTGGTCAGCAAGGACCTCAATATCATGGCCCTGCCCAAGGCCGGCGAAGATGATTTTGGTCTCGACGAGCTGACCCAGCACACCTACGCCGAAGCCATTCGCCGCGAACTGTTCAAGCCTGAGGACTTCAACCTGCGCAAGCGGGTTGAAACCCGTGCCCTGGCAGAGCGTGTAGCAAGCGAGGCCGCCGGCATCGAGCGCGTGCAGTTCGGTGGCCAGGCCCACTTGGTGGCCTGGGCCAGCATCGCGCAAACCGACTGGCATTTGCTCACGGTGGTGGCCGAGGCGGACGTATTTGCCCAGACCAACAGCCTGGCCCAGCGCTACAAGGAAATCGGCTACCTGCTGATTGCTGGTCTGGTGCTGTTCTATGCCGTGTTTTTCAGCTTTATGTGGGTGCGCGCAAAGCAGTTGAGTACTCAGTTGCGCCAGCCGATTACCGGTATCTCACAGATGATGCGCGAGATTGGTCGCGGTAACCGGCGTCCCGCGCGGGTGTCTTCGGACATCGGCGAGCTGGACGAAATGGCCGGTCATGCCGTCGATTTGGGCGTGCAACTGGAGCACAGCGAGGCGCAACGTTCGAGTGCCCAGCAGCGCCTTGAGCTGGTCCTGGAAAGCGCCACGGAAAGCCTCTGGGAGCTCAACTTTGATACGCGCCTGGTCAGCTTGCGCGGGCGTTTCGCTGAGCGCTTCGGCCTACCCGGCAGTGAAATCAGCGATGACGCGTTTATCCAGCGCGTGCACCCCGATGATGTAGCGCGGATGAACACCTCGCGGCAACTGCTCGACGACTCGGGCAGCGACCGCTATGAGGCTGAGTTTCGCTTCGCCGATGCCGCTGGCCATTACCACTGGTTGCTCAGTCGCGGCCGGGTGGTGGAGCGCGATCCGCAGACCGGGCAGGCGCTTATGCTGGCCGGCACCCATGTGGACATCGGCGCGCTTAAGCAGACTGAGGCTGACCTGCGGCAGGCGCACCTTGAAGCTCAGGCGGCCAGTCAGGCCAAGTCGCGGTTTATCTCCAGCATCACCCACGAGTTGCGCACGCCGTTGAATGCCATCTACGGCTTTGCCCAGTTGCTGCGCCTGGAACACCCGGTCGAAAGCGCCAGCAGCGAGGCCGATTACCTCGATGAAATCATGCTCGCCAGCACCCACCTCAACCAGCTGGTTGGCGACATTCTCGACTGGTCCAGTGTGCAGGCCGAGAAGCCGCAGCTCGAACTGCAGCCGGTGGATGTCACCCAGTTGATGAACGAGTGTGCCGACATGGTCCGTGTCGAGGTGCTGGCCCAGGACCTGCACCTCAACCTCGACTTGCCCGAGCAGTCTTTGCAGGTGCCGGCAGACCCGCGGCGGCTGCGCCAGGTGCTGATCAATCTGCTGTCCAATGCGATCAAGTACAACACCGTGAATGGCCATATCACCCTCAGTTACCAGGTGGCTGCCGGGCACATTCGCCTGCTGGTCGAGGACACGGGTCTGGGCATCAGCCCTGATCTGCAGAGCCAGCTGTTTGAACCCTTCCAGCGCCTTGGGCGGGAAAATACCGCGATCCAGGGCACCGGCATCGGCCTGTCGCTGTGCCGTGAGTTTGCCAGCCTGATGCAGGGGCAGATGGGCGTGCACAGCGAGCCAGGCATTGGCAGCAGCTTCTGGATTGAACTGCCGCTGTTGCCGACCGCCACACCGACCGACATCCCTGGCGATGAGGCTGTCGAGATGCACGCGACCAGCCCGCGTGTACGCCGTCAGGTGTTTTATGTGGAAGACAATCCTGCGAGCCAGTTTCTGGTGCGCAAGGCCCTGAGTGACCTCGCCGAGGTGCATGTGGCCAGCAACGGTCGGGTAGCTTTGGAGCGCATCCTGGCCACACCGCCGGATCTGTTGTTGCTGGATTTCCATTTGCCCGACATGGATGGCGAAGCCTTGCTGCGTGAGCTGCGCCGCCATGCAAAAACCCGCGAGCTGCCGGTGGTGGTGCTGACTGCTGCGGCCGAAGCGGCGCGGTTGGCCATGCTCGATTGCCAGGGGCTGCTGGCCAAACCGATCAATCTGGATGAGCTGCGCGGGCTGGTGAGTGCGCTGCTCCACGAGGTCACGACCGATGCTGTCTGATGTGTTGCGCTTTGCCACCGTGGTGGTGATCGACGATGTGCGTGCCAACCTGCGCCTGCTGGAGTCCAGCCTCAAGGCTTTTGGCCTGCGCGAGATCAAGACCTTTAGCGATTCTGTCGAAGGCTTGGCCTGGCTGCAGGCCAATCCCTGGGACCTGTTGCTGCTGGACTTGGACATGCCGGCACCGAACGGCTTTGAGATCCTGCAGCAGCTGGAAAACCGCGACCGCAGCCGCTCGCCGGTGATCATCGTCACCGCGCTCAATGGCCTTGACGAGCGCCGCCGCGGCCTGGAGCTGGGTGCCAACGACTACATCTGCAAGCCTCTGGACCTGCCGGATCTGCTCCTGCGGGTGCGCAACAACCTGCAGCTGAGCCTGGCCAGCCAGGCCCTGCAGCAGGAGCGTGACCAACTGGAGCAGCGCGTACAGCAGCGTACCGCGCAGTTGCGCGCCAGCTTCCAGTCAGTGATACGCAGCCTGGCACGCGCCGCCGGTTACAAGGATAACGAGACCGGCGACCATATCCTGCGCATCGGTGAGTCGGCAGCGCTGATTGCTCGTGCGCTGGGGCTGGATGGCAAATGGATCGAGCAACTGCGCTTGGCGGCACCGATGCACGATGTCGGTAAAATCGGCATTCCCGATGCCATCCTCAACAAACCGGGTCGTTTGGATAGCGAAGAACGTCTGCACATGAACCTGCATGCGCAGATCGGCTACGACATCCTGCATGATCAACAGCGCTCGCCACTGACCGATCTTGCTGCGGAAATTGCCGTTTCCCATCACGAACGCTGGGACGGCAGTGGCTACCCGAATGGTCTGAAAGGCGAAGAAATTCCGCTGTCCGGGCGCATCGTCGCACTCTGTGACGTTTACGATGCCCTGCGCTCGCCACGCTCTTACAAGCAGGCCTGGAGTGCCGAGCGTGCCCAGGCGTACATCCTCGAAAATGCCGGCGGGCACTTCGACCCGCATCTGGTGCAGGTCATGAGCAGCGTGTTCACCGAACTGGAGGACCTGCAACTGACCATGGCCGATCGTGCTGAGCCGTTCACGCTCTCGCCTCAGCACGACTGATCCGCGCGGCTTGCCGACTCATTGAGGGCTCAGGCCTGGCGCGTGTTAAGCAAGCGCTCGGCGCCACCTTCGGCGATACGGCGGTTGCCGACGCGTTCGGCACCGCCCTCGGCAATGCGCTTACGGCCGACACGATCGGCACCATCAGCGGCAATCCGGCGATTGTTCAGGCGGTCGGCGCCGCCTTCGGCCAGCGGTTGAGTGGGGGTGAGTTTTTGCTCGTCGGCCTGGCTGCTGCGCAGTTCGCCCAGCAACGGCTGAGGTTGGCTTTCAGGCAGGGCAAAGGCGTTAAAGGACAGGCTGACCAGGATCAGGCTGGCGAAGGCTTGGCTTTTCATGGGGTGGCTCCTTGTGGGGGCTGGGTGGGTGTAGCGCCCATGATAGGCTCAATAAGTTGATTAAAAAGCGCATATTAACGATAAAAACAATCGTCAAATTAGATTTGTTTGCCTCAGCGCCAGCGCTGTCGCCCCGGCACCCCTGCCAGCGCCGACGTGCAAAAACACCGTTGATGTGGTTTAACGGCTGCGGGTGGCGCTGGAGCCACGCCGGATACGTCACAGGGAGAACCGAATGAATCCGATGCTGAACCTCAAATCCATTGCTGGCGGGCTGTTGGCGGTGTTGCTGCTGATTGTGCTGATGGGCTCCTGGTACACGGTGAACGAAACCGAGCGTGGCGTGCTGCTGCGCAATGGCGCCCTGGTGGGCGTGGTCGAGCCGGGCCTGTCGTTCAAGATTCCGCTGATCGAGACGGTCAAACTGATCTCGGTACAGAGCAATGCCACCACCTATCAGGGCTTGCAGGCCTACAGTAAGGATCAGCAGACCGCGACCCTGAATGTCTCGGTGTCCTGGCATGTGGTGCCGGCGGAAGTCGGCAAGGTGTACATGCAGTACCAGGACCTCAATGGCCTGGTTTCGCGCCTGATCAGCCGCCAGGTGCCCACCCAGGTGGAGAACGTGTTCGGTCAGTACAACGCGGTGAGTGCGGTGCAGAACCGTGGCAAGTTTGTTGCCGATGTGACCAAGGCGATCCGCGATTCGGTGACCGGGCCGGTGGTGATCGATGGCGTGCAGGTGGAGAACATCGACTTTTCCGATGACTACGAGCGCTCCATTGCCCTGCGCATGAAGGCCGAGGTCGAGGTGAAAACCCGTGAGCAGATGCTCGCCACCGAGCAGGTCGAAGCGCAGATCGTGGTCACCCGCGCCCAGGCCGAGGCGGACTCCAAGGTCGCCCAGGCCAAGGCCGATGCCGAAGCCACGCGCCTGCGCGGCAGCGCCGAAGCCGATGCGATCAAGGCCAAGACCCTGGCCCTGAGCAGCAACCCGATGCTGATCGAGCTGACCAAGGCCGAGCGCTGGGACGGCAAGTTGCCCACCACCGTGCTGCCTAACGGCACCTTGCCGTTTATCGACGCGGCGAAGTAAACCACTGGGCGGCATCCCTCTAAGCTCGGGAGTGATCTTTTGTAGCCCGGATGCAATCCGGGGCGTTCGCTTCTCTGCAGATTCGTTCCCGGATTGCATCCGGGCTACGTCTGCTGTGTCGTGTTTGCTATGAATGCTTCGGTGGGCCGTTTCGCGGGCGTCAGCGACCTCTGGACCAGCGGTCATCGCGGGGGCGCGACAGGCGCGGCTTTTCGGTATACTGCCCGGCCTTAAAAACTGGCCGTTGGCTGGTTTGATCTGCACATGACAAGCCACGCACACCGCGTGGCTTGTTAGTTTTTGTCGCGCCGGTTGGCGCACTGAGATGAGGCAAGACGATGAGCGCACTGGTTGGCGTGATCATGGGTTCCAAATCCGATTGGAGCACCCTCAGCCACACCGTGGAGATGCTCGACAAGCTCGGCATCCCCAACGAAGTCAAAGTGGTGTCCGCCCACCGTACTCCGGACCTGCTCTTTCAGTACGCTGAACAGGCCGAGGCGCGTGGCATCCAGGTGATCATCGCCGGTGCTGGCGGTGCGGCGCACTTGCCAGGCATGTGTGCGGCCAAGACCCACCTGCCGGTACTCGGCGTGCCGGTGCAGTCGGCCGTGCTGTCGGGCGTCGACTCGCTGTTGTCCATCGTGCAGATGCCGGCCGGCATTCCGGTCGCGACCCTGGCCATCGGCAAGGCTGGCGCGGTCAATGCGGCGCTGCTGGCCGCCAGCATCCTCGGGCACCAACACCCGCAGTTCCATGTCGCGCTCAAGCAGTTCCGCCAGGAGCAAACTGACGCGGTGCTGGACAACTCAGATCCACGCGAGGCCTAAGCAGATGAAAATCGGTGTAATCGGTGGCGGCCAACTGGGCCGTATGCTGGCGTTGGCAGGGACCCCGCTGGGGATGAACTTTGCCTTCCTCGACCCGGCGCCGGATGCCTGCGCGCAGGCGCTGGGCGAGCATATCCGTGCCGATTACGGCGACCTCGACCATCTGCGCCAGCTGGCTGATGAAGTCGATCTGGTCACCTTCGAGTTCGAAAGCGTGCCGGCCGAGACCGTGGCTTTCCTCTCGCAGTTCGTGCCGGTTTACCCAAGCGCCGAAGCCTTGCGCATCGCCCGTGATCGCTGGTTCGAGAAGTCGCTGTTCAAGGACCTCGGCATTCCGACTCCGGATTTCGCCGATATCCAGTCCCAGGCTGACCTCGATGCCGCGGTGGCCAGCATCGGCCTGCCGGCCGTGATGAAGACCCGTACCTTGGGTTACGACGGCAAGGGTCAGAAAGTCCTGCGCAAGGCCGCCGATGTGATCGGTGCCTTTGCCGAACTGGGCAGCGTGCCGTGCATTCTCGAAGGCTTCGTGCCGTTCACTGGCGAAGTGTCGTTGATCGCCGTGCGCGCCCGTGATGGCGAAACGCGCTTCTACCCGCTGGTGCACAACACCCACGTCAACGGCGTGCTCAACCTGTCGATCGCCAGCACCCAGCATCCGCTGCAGAAACTCGCTGAAGACTACGTCGGCCGGGTGCTCAAGGCCCTGGATTACGTCGGCGTGCTGGCGTTCGAGTTCTTTGAAGTGGACGGTGGCCTGAAGGCCAACGAAATCGCCCCACGGGTGCACAACTCCGGGCACTGGACCATCGAAGGCGCCGAGTGCAGCCAGTTCGAGAACCATCTGCGTGCCGTGGCCGGCCTGCCGCTGGGCTCGACCCGCAAGATCGGCGAAAGCGCCATGCTCAACTTTATCGGCACGGTGCCGGCGGTGGAGAAGGTGGTGGCCATCGACGACTGCCACCTGCATCACTACGGCAAGGCCTTCAAGGCCGGGCGCAAGGTCGGTCACGCCACCCTGCGCAGCGTCGACCGCGCCACCCTCGACCGGCAGATCACGGCCGTCGAATCGCTGATCGACCAGGCGTAACAAGGCCAATAGGTGGACAACGCGCAGCTTGTCCACCTATTGGCCTGATTTCACGGTGGACAATGCTTCGCAGTTGTCCACCCTACGCGAGTACTTATGCGCCCCTTATTGCTCCTCGCCCTATTGCTGCTGAGTACTGCCGCCCGCGCTGAACTGGCGGAAACCGACTGGCTACAACTGCTGCCGGCCAGTGATCGCCAGGCCCTGGAAAACATGCCGGAAATCAGCCATGACACGGCGGAAGGCGAGGGCGTATTCAGCAACAAGGGCGGTCTCAAGCAGCAGGATAAAGACCTGCCGGCGGTGATGTATTCGAGCAAGACGGTGGCGGCCATGAATGGCCGGACCATCCGTATCGGCGGCTATCCGGTGCCGCTGGAGAGCAATGCCAAGGGCGCCAGCACCCTGTTCTTCCTGGTGCCTTATCCGGGGGCCTGCATCCATGTGCCGCCACCACCACCCAATCAGCTGATCCTGGTGCGCTACCCCAAGGGCATTGCCCTGGAGGATATCTACGCGCCGATCTGGGTCAGTGGTGCGCTCAAGGTCGAGGCGGTCAGCAATGACCTCGCCGATGCCGCCTACGCCCTGGATGCCAGCGCGGTAAGACTGGTCGAGGAAAGTGATCTGTAGCGATCGCTCCTAGAGCGGCTCGCAACTCAGGCGCAGGTCCAGGCAGTGGCTCGCCCCAGGGGCCAGGTGTACGCAGTCGTCCCAGAGGTTTGCTGTTTCGATGCAAAGCATGCGCTGCCAAGCGTCGGCGGCAAAGTCGCTGAGGCGCAGGGCCTTATCCACCCACGGGTTCCACAGCACCGCCGAGGCCGAGCCCTGGCTGTGCAGGCTGATCCGGCGTTGCCAGCCGTGATCGACCAGGCTCAGGTGCGCCGGCAGGCCCAGGTAGATGCGGTCGGTCTCGCCGGCAAAGCCCAGGGCGCCGGCTTGCTGGCGCTCTTGCCAGTCGTCGAGGGTTTCGATGTAGCGGCAACCGGCCAGGCCTTCGACCTCGACCTGACGGATGTCGCTGACGGCGAAGTAGCTGTGCAGAGCCTGGCTGAGGGTCAACGGCTGGGTGCCGTGGTTGTGGCTGAGTAGGCGGATATGCAGCTGCTGGTCGAGGCGAATCTGCAGGCTGACCGTGAGCTCGGGCGGCCAGGCCGGATTGCCAACGGCCGGGGTTGGGCCGCTGAACGTCAGGCTGACGCCGTCACCATCCACGCTGCTCTTGACCAGTTGCCAGTCGAGGCTGCGCACGCCGCCATGAAAGGCTGCGCTATCGAGGTCCGGGGCCAGGGCCTGGACCGCCGGCGGGTTGCGCTTGAGGTCGCCGAACCACGGCCAGCAGACCGGCACACCACCGCGCACGCCCTGGCCGCGGCGGTACGTGGCCTGTTCGCTGAGCCAGATCAGCGGTGGTTGCCCGTCACGGCCATAACGCAGGATCTGCGCCCCCTGCTGGCTGATCAGCAGTTCGCCGTCGCCATGGCGCACGCGCCAGCAGGCGAGTTCGCCCAGTTGCAGGGTTTCAATCGATGGGGCAGGGGTTAAGGTAGGCATTAAGGCGTTCCTGAATCGGTTGCCGGCTATTTGACCGCAGTCGCGGGCAAACACCAAGGTGCGCCATGCCCACAGACTGACGAATTGGAGTGTTGCCATGAGCCCTGTTGCCACACCCGTGAGTGCTTGGCGCAGTCAGAGCGTACTGATTGCCTTGGGCAGCTGTGTCGGTTTGGCCCTGCATCTGTTGCTGCGCTTTGCCTGGACGCCGGCCGGTGGCTGGCTGGGTCAGCCATGGGCGCTGTGGCCGTTGTTTGCCGTGTTGCTGGTCGGCGGCCTGCCGCTACTGCGGGTGATTGGCCGACGCCTGTTGCGGCGCGAATTAAGTGCCGACCTGCTGGCCGCCGTGGCCATCGTTACCGGCGTGTGGTTGCAGCAATACCTCGCTGCCAGCCTGGTGGTGCTGATGCTAGCCGGCGGCCAGGCGCTGGAGGCCTATGCCGTGCGCAGCGCGTCCTTTGCCCTGCAGGCCCTAGCGTCGCGCTTGCCGGCCCTGGCCCATTGCCGGCGCAACGGTGAGTGGCAGGATTTGCCCCTGGCCGAGCTGCAGGTGGGCGATGAGCTGCGCGTGCTGCCCCACGAGGCCTGCCCGGTGGATGGCGTGGTGCTGGAAGGGCGGTCGAGCATGGACGAGTCCTACCTGACCGGCGAACCCTATGTGCTGCCCAAGGCGCCGGGCTCGGCGGTGCTGTCGGGGGCGATCAACGGTGATGGCGCGTTGATCGTGCGGGCCGAGCAGCGCGCCGTGGACTCGCGCTACGCCAAGATCATGCAGGTGATGCGCAGCGCCGAGCAGCGTCGGCCAAAACTGCGCCGTCTCGGCGACCAACTGGGTGCGCTGTATACGCCGCTGGCCCTGCTGCTGGCCGGACTGGCCTGGTGGCTCAGCGGCGATGCTCTGCGCTTTCTCGCCGTGCTGGTGGTGGCCACGCCTTGTCCGCTGCTGATCGGCATTCCGGTCAGCATCATCAGTTCGGTGTCGCTGGCCGCGCGGCGCGGCATCATCATCAAGGACCCGGCCGTACTGGAGCAGATCGACACCTGCGAGGTGGCGATCTTCGACAAGACCGGCACCCTGACCTGTGGCCAGCCGAGTTTGAGCGAGGTGCTGCCGGCCCCCGGCTTTACCCAGGCGCAGGTGTTGCAGGCACTGGCCAGTCTGGAGCGTTATTCGCGCCATCCGTTGGCGGGGGCCACGCAACAGGCGGCGCAGGCCCAGGGCTTATCGTTGCTGGAGGCCAGCGCGGTCAGCGAGCGACCGGGTGAGGGCCTGCGCGGTGAGATCGACGGCCGTCAGGTGCAGGTCACCAGCCGCAAGAAACTGCTGGCCCAGTTACCCGCCGCCAGCACTCAGCTGCCACCGCAGGCGGGTGGGTTGGAATGCGTGGTGCTGTTAGCGGGGGTCTATGCCGGGGTCTGCCGGTTTCGTGATGAGCCGCGGCCGGAAGGCCAGTCGTTTATTCGTCACCTGATGCCCCTGCACGGTTTTCGCCGAGTGTTGCTGGTGTCCGGTGATCGCGAGAGCGAGGTGCGCTACCTGGCGGACAAGGTCGGCATCGAGGAAATCTATGCCAGCCAGAGCCCGGAGCAGAAGCTGGCGCTGGTGCGCGCGGAAACCGCGCGGGCCAATACGGTGTTTATGGGCGATGGGATCAACGATGCCCCGGCCCTGACCGCCGCCACCGTCGGTATCGCCTTTGGTCAGGCCAGCGATGTGACCGCCGAGGCGGCCGGCGCGGTGATCCTCGACAGTTCCCTGCAGAAGGTCGATGAACTGCTGCATATCGGTCGGCGCATGCGCCGTATCGCCCTGCAGAGTGCGCTCGGCGGCATGCTGTTGAGCGTGCTGGGCATGTTCCTGGCGGCGGCCGGTTATCTGCCGCCGGTGGCCGGGGCCCTGGCACAGGAGGCGATAGACGTGTTGGCCGTGCTCAATGCCCTGCGTGCCGCGCTGCCGCCCAAAGCCCTCAGCGACTGTTAGCCGCGGCGCGGCGGTACCGGACGGGTGCGACCGCTGCCGTCGATAGCGACGAACACCAGCACGGCCTCGGTGACCTTGCGCCAGTCGCCGGACAGCGGGTCATCGCTCCACACCTCGATCATCATCTGGATCGAACTGCGGCCTACATCCAACGCCTGGGTGTAGAACGACAACTGGGCGCCCACGGCCACCGGCACCAGGAAGGCCATGCGGTCGATGGCCACCGTCGCCACCCGGCCACCGGCAATCTTGCTGGCCATGGCGGTACCGGCCAGGTCCATCTGCGAGACCAGCCAGCCGCCATAAATGTCGCCGAAACCATTGGTTTCTCGCGGCAATGCGGTGATTTGCAAGGCCAGGTCGCCCTGCGGAATAGGATCGTCTTGTTCGAGTTCGAGCATGCCTGGGGGCCTCTTGCCCCTAAATTCTTATTAAATGGCACGAATAAAGCTGAAGTCAGCGGTTGAGTCAGCCAGCGTTTTCGCCGCCGCGCAGTATATCGGGGCTTGCGCCGGACGACGATGCTGGCATTCAGGAATTGACCGCTGAGTCTGTTGCGCACTGTGTCAGGCCGCCGGCCAATTTGCTATGGTGCCGCCGCCAGTTAAGCCCCCAAATAAGAAGCCTCCGACGAGAAGCCCATGCCCGCCGCCCATGCCCTGCAAACCCCTGCATCCCGCCCGTTGAACCGTAGCGATTATAAAACCCTGTCGCTGTCGGCCCTTGGCGGCGCGCTGGAGTTCTACGACTTCATCATTTTTGTGTTCTTCGCCGCCGTGGTCGGCAAGCTGTTTTTCCCGGCGGACATGCCGGAATGGCTGCGCCAGTTGCAGACCTTCGGCATCTTCGCCGCCGGCTACCTGGCGCGGCCGCTGGGTGGCATCGTCATGGCCCACTTCGGTGACCTGCTGGGGCGCAAGAAGATGTTCACCCTGAGCATTTTCATGATGGCGGTGCCGACCCTGCTGATGGGCTTGCTGCCGACCTATGCGCAAATCGGTATCTGGGCGCCGCTGGCGCTGTTGCTGCTGCGGGTGATCCAGGGTGCGGCGATTGGCGGTGAAGTGCCGGGCGCCTGGGTGTTTGTCGCCGAGCATGTGCCCGAGCGGCGCATCGGTCTGGCCTGCGGCACCCTGACCAGCGGCCTGACTATCGGCATTCTGCTTGGCTCGCTGGTGGCTACGGCGATCAACCGCCTGTACAGCCCCGAGGAGCTGCTGGATTACGCCTGGCGGGTGCCGTTTCTGCTCGGTGGGGTGTTTGGTCTGCTGGCGGTGTATCTGCGCCGCTGGCTGCACGAGACGCCGGTGTTTGCCGAGCTGCAGTTGCGCAAGGCACTGGCCGCCGAGCTGCCGCTGAAGACTGTGCTGCGTGAGCACCGCAGCGCCATCATCCTGTCGATGCTGCTGACCTGGCTGTTGTCGGCCGGCATCGTGGTGCTGATTCTGATGACGCCCACCGTCTTGCAGACGGCCTACGGCTTTGCTCCGGCCCAGACCCTGGAAGCCAATAGCCTGGCCATCGTCTTTCTCAGCCTGGGCTGTGTGCTGGCCGGCATGCTCGCCGACCGCTTTGGCGCCGGCCGGGTGTTTATCCTCGGCAGCCTGCTGCTGGCGGCCCTGACCTGGAGCTTTTACAGCAACCTCAAAGCGCATCCGGACTGGCTGCTGCCGTTGTACGCCCTGACCGGCCTGGGCGTGGGCATGATTGGCGCGGTGCCCTATGTGCTGGTCAAAGCCTTCCCGGCCGCGGTGCGTTTCAGCGGCCTGTCGTTCTCCTACAACCTGGCCTACGCGATCTTCGGCGGCCTGACACCCATGGTGGTGGCCTTCCTGCTCAAGTTCAGCCCCATGGGCCCGGCCTATTACGTGATCGCCCTGTGCGGCCTGGGCCTGCTGATTGGCCTCTATCTATTCAGCCAGCGCCGCTAACGTAGCGACCGTGCTCAGGGTTTGGCGCTGACGCGCCAGACCTTGTTGCCAACATCGTCGCTGACCAGCAGCGCGCCCTGGCTGTCCAGCGCCACGCCCACCGGGCGGCCCTGGGCCTGGCCTGCGGCGTTGAGAAAGTCGGTCAGCACGTCGACCGGCAAACCGTCCGGCTGGCCATTCTTGAACGGCACGAAAATTACCTTGTAACCACTGGCCGGCTGGCGATTCCACGAACCGTGCTGGCCGACGAACAGGCCCTCCTGCAGGCCCGGTAATTGGCTGCCCTGGCCGAAGGCGATGCCCAGCGAGGCGGTGTGTGGGCCGAGGGCGTAGTCGGGCTTGCGCGCCTTGGCCACCAGTTCGGGGTTTTGCGGCTGCACGCGCACGTCCACGTGCTGGCCGTAGTAGCTGTAGGGCCAGCCATAGAACGCGCCGTCCTCGACCTTGGTGATGTAGTCCGGCACCAGGTCGCTGCCCAGTTCGTCGCGCTCGTTCACTGCCGTCCACAAGGCGCCGCTGTGGGGCTCCCAGGCCAGGCCGTTGGGGTTGCGCAGGCCTGTGGCGAACAGGCGCTTGGCACCGCTGGCGCGTTCGACTTGCCAGATCGCGGCGCGGCCTTCTTCTATATCCATGCCGTTTTCACCGACGTTGCTGTTGGAGCCGACGGTGACGTACAGGTGCTGGCCGTCGGCGCTGGCGATGACGTTCTTGGTCCAGTGGTGATTGAGGCCCGCCGGCAGTTCGGTGATTACGCTGGGCGCCGCCGTGATCTGGGTTTGCCCGCTGCTATAGGGAAAGCGCAGCAGGCTATCGGCGTTAGCGACATAGAAGTCATTGCCGACCAGGGCCATGCCGAACGGCGAGTGCAGGTTGTGCAGAAACACCGTGCGCAGGTCGACCACGCCGTCATGGTCGCTGTCGCGCAGCAGGGTGATGCGGTTGGCGCTGGGCACGCCGGCACCGGCGCGGGCCATGATCTTGCCGGCAATCCAGCCCTTAAGGCTGAAACCGCTGTTGGCGGCCGGCGCATTGCTTTCCGCCACCAGCACATCGCCATTGGGCAGCACATACAGCCAGCGCGGATGGTCGAGGTCTTCGGCAAAGGCGCTGACCTGGGTGCCGGCGGCAGCCGTGGGTTTGCCGCCCGCCGGCCAGCCCACGGCCGGGGCGATGTTTACTGTCGGCAGCAGTCCCGGATTGGGCGCCGGCAACTGCGGGTTGGGCCCGCTGCCTTGCGGCACGCTGAGGGTGGCTTGCTCGGCACAGGCGCTGCAGGCCATGGCCAGCAGGGCGAGCGGCAACAGATGAACGGCTTTCATGGGCAGTTTCCTCAGCAGTATTCGCGTGAGCGGATGCGTCACGCAGCGGCTAGGCTTTCATCTAACTGTAACAATCGCGTCATAGAGTGTTCATACGGCCTACCGATACTGGCCCCCGATCTAACCCTATCCTGCTCGGAGTAAGGCATGAAACTGAAGCGTTTGATGACGGCCCTGACTTTTGTGGCTGCTGGTGTTGCTACCGCCAGCGCCGTGGCCAATGTTGATCCGTCGATCCCGGCCTACAACAAGACCACCGGTGTATCGGGCAACCTGTCCAGTGTCGGTTCCGACACCCTGGCCAACCTGATGACCCTGTGGGCTGAAGACTACAAAAAGCTCTACCCGAGCGTGAACATCCAGATTCAGGCTGCCGGTTCCTCCACCGCGCCACCTGCCCTGACTGAAGGCACCTCCAACCTCGGCCCAATGAGCCGCGCGATGAAGGATGTGGAACTGTCGGCGTTTGAAAGCAAGTATGGCTACAAGCCGACTGCCGTACCGGTAGCCGTCGATGCCCTGGCCGTGTTTGTGAACAAAGATAACCCGATCAAGAGCCTGTCGATGGCTCAGGTTGACGGCATCTTCTCGGCCAACCGTCTGTGCGGTGGCTCGAACATCAAGACCTGGGGCGACGTGGGCCTGACCGGCGAGTGGGCTGACAAGCCAATTCAGCTGTTCGGTCGTAACTCGGTATCCGGCACCTACGGCTACTTCAAAGAAGCGGCCCTGTGCAAAGGCGACTTCCGTGGCAACGTCAACGAGCAGCCAGGTTCGGCTTCCGTGGTGCAGTCGGTTAGCCAGTCGCTGAACGGTATCGGTTACTCGGGTATCGGCTACAAGACTTCCAGCACCCGTGCTGTACCGCTGTCGAAGAAAGACGGTGGCGAAATTGAAGAAGCCAACGAAGCCAACGCCCTGAACGGCAAGTACCCACTGGCGCGTTTCCTGTTCGTCTACGTCAACAAGGCGCCGAACAAGCCGCTGGCCCCGCTGGAAGCTGAATTCATCAAGTTGGTGCTGTCGCAACAAGGCCAGCAGGTTGTAGTCAAAGACGGCTACATCCCGCTGCCGGCTAAGGTTGTTGCCAAGGCAATGAAAGACTTGGGTCTGTAACTAGACCTGTCGGGCAAGGACGCCCGTCGAGGTCAGGCGAGAGCCTGGCCTCAGCATTTTCTGGGTCCGCCGCTGGTGTCACTGGTCGGCGGGCTTTTTGCGTCTGTGCTCTGTCATCTTTTTGTCATAAAGGGCCGTTAGGGTATTCGCATGAACGATCTGGCCAACTCTCCCATGACTACTACTTCTTCCTCGCGGATTGATTTCAATACGCCTGAATTGCAGCGCAAGCGCCGTTTGCGCGCGCTGAAAGACCACCTGACACGCTGGTATGTGTTCGTCGGCGGCCTCGCCGTGCTGGCGACCATTACCCTGATCTTCTTCTACCTGGCCTATGTGGTTATGCCGCTGTTCCAGGGCGCCGAGCTGAGTGCCAAGCCGGCCCAGAGCCCGGCCTGGCTGCAGGACGGTAGTCAGCCGCTGCTGCTGACAGTGGAAGAGCAGAACCAGATCGGTCTGCGTATTTCTGCCCAGGGCGAAGCGCTATTCTTCACCGTGAAAACCGGTGCCGAACTCAAGCGCAGCAGCCTGCCGCTGCCGGCGGGCACCCAGGTGACTTCGCTGCAGCAAGGCCAGCCTGGCAGCTCGCTGGTGGCTGTGGGTCTGTCCAACGGTCAGGCCCTGGTTCTGCGCCACGCCTACAAAGCGACCTACCCGGACGGTAAGAAAACCATCACCCCGGAGCTGGAGTTCCCTTACGGCGTTGCGCCGTTGCAGGTTGATCCCCAGGGCCGCGCGCTGGAACACGTGAATCTGAGCGTGCATGAAGACAGCTTGATGCTCGCCGGCTCCAGCGGCAATCAGCTGCATGTACTGTCTCTGCTCAAGGAAGAGAACATGTTTACCGGTGAGGTCGCCCTCACCGAAACCCAGATCGAACTGCCGCAACTGGCTGAGCCGATCAAGGCGATGTACATCGATGCGCGGCAGAACTGGTTGTTCGTGCTCAACGGTCGTGCACACCTGGACGTGTTCAACCTGGCCAAGCGCAACCTCAATGGCCGTTATGAATTGCTTCAGGACGCCAGCGCCGAAGTCACCACCAGCGCTCAGCTGCTGGGCGGCATTTCGCTGATGATCGGCGACTCCAAGGGTAACGTCAGCCAGTGGTTTATGGCCCGTGACCCGGATGACGAGCAGCGCCTCAAGCACATCCGCGACTTCCAGATGGGCGACAGCGCCATTCGCCAGATCGTCGCCGAAGAGCGCCGCAAGGGTTTTGTCGTGCTGGACGCTGCCGGTCAGGTTGGGGTGTTCCACAGCACTGCTGAGCGTACCCTGCTGATCGAGCCGATCAGCGCCGATGCACGCATCATGGCCCTGTCGCCGCGCGCCAACCGCATTTTGGTGGAGGCTGGCCCGCAACTGCTGACCTACAAACTGGACAACCCGCACCCGGAGATCTCCTGGAGTTCGCTGTGGAGCAAGGTCTGGTACGAGAGCTACGACAAGCCTGAGTACATCTGGCAGTCGACCGCGGCCAACGCCGAGTTCGAGCCGAAGATGAGCCTCGCGCCGCTGACCTACGGCACCTTGAAGGCGGCCTTCTACGCCATGTTGCTGGCGGCACCGCTGGCGATTGCGGCGGCAATCTTCACGGCTTACTTCATGGCTCCGGGCATGCGCCGCAAGGTCAAACCGGTGATCGAGCTGATGGAAGCGCTGCCGACGGTGATCCTCGGTTTCTTCGCCGGCCTGTTCCTCGCCCCTTATGTGGAGCTGCACCTGCCGGGCATCTTCAGCCTGTTGCTGCTGACCCCAATCGGCATTCTGCTGGCTGGCTTCCTCTGGACCCGTCTGCCAGCGACCCTGCGCCAGAGTGTCCCGGATGGTTGGGAAGCAGCAATCCTGATCCCTGTGGTGCTGCTGGTGGGTTGGCTGTCCCTGGGCATGAGCCCGCTGCTGGAAAGCTGGTTCTTCGGTGGCGACATGCGCCTGTGGATCTCCAATGACCTCGGCATTCAGTTCGACCAGCGCAACGCCCTGATTGTTGGCCTGGCCATGGGTTTTGCGGTGATCCCGAACATCTACTCGATTGCCGAAGACGCCGTGTTCAGCGTGCCGCGCAGCCTCACCCTGGGCTCCCTGGCCCTCGGTGCGACGCCGTGGCAGACCCTGACGCGGGTGGTCATCCTCACCGCCAGTCCGGGCATCTTCTCCGCCCTGATGATCGGCATGGGCCGCGCCGTCGGCGAGACCATGATCGTGCTGATGGCCACCGGCAACACCCCGGTGATGGAGATGAACATCTTCGAAGGCATGCGCACCCTGGCGGCCAACGTCGCGGTGGAAATGCCCGAGTCGGAAGTCGGTGGTTCGCACTATCGCGTGCTGTTCCTTTCGGCCTTCGTGTTGCTGACGTTCACCTTCGTGATGAACACCCTGGCCGAGCTGATTCGCCAGCGTCTGCGTAACAAATACGCGTCGCTCTAAGCGTGGAATAAAGGTAGTTATCCGTGAAACAGCATTCCTTGCAGAGTTGGTTTAAAAGTGGCGCTCCCGGTGTGTGGATGAGCGCCGGTGCAGTGTCGATCGCGGTCATCATGACCATCGGCCTGCTGTTGATGATCGGCATCCGTGGCCTCGGCTACTTCTGGCCGGCGGACCTGGTGCAGGCCCGTTACCAGATCCCTGGCCAGGAAGCCCGCTTGATCGTCGGCGAGCTGGTTCAGGAAGAAGAAGTCAGCCGCGCACGCCTGAAAAGCGCCGGCTTCCCAGTGACCGATGCGGGTCCGGAGTTCATGACCCGCGACCTGATCAAAGTCGGCAACCGTGAAGTCTACGGCAGCGACTTCTCCTGGGTGATCGGTGAGTGGCTGACCGATCACAGCTATCCCAAGGACCTGGTGGCGCTGGAGCGTCGTGAGTGGGGCAACTTCTACGGCTACATCGTCAGCGTCAAGGAAAGCGGCAAGGTCATCGCCGAGGGCGAGGCTGCCTGGCCGGTGCTGCAGGAGCGCCTGGCGCGGGTCAACCACCTGGCCGAGAAGCTGGCCACGCTGGAGAAAAAGGACATCAGCGCCATCAACCATGGCCTTGAGCGTCTGCGTCTGCAAACCCGCAAACTGGAGCTGGAAGGCCGTCTGGACGCGACTGCCCAAGCCGATATCGACGCCGAGCGCGCCGCCCTGGAAGCCCGTTACAAGGCCCTGGAAGGCGAGCTGGTGAGTCTGCACGGCGAAGTTGACCGCGACAGCCTGGTGGTCCGTGAAGTCGGCGGCGAAGAGAAGGAAATCAGCCTGGGCAAACTGGTCAAGGCGCTGCAGCCGAACAACATGTCGGTGTTCGCCAAACTGGGCACCTACTTCAGCAACCTGTGGTCGTTCCTCAGTGACGACCCGCGGGAAGCCAACACCGAAGGCGGGATTTTCCCGGCGATCTTCGGCACCGTGATGATGACCATCCTGATGGCCATCATCGTCACCCCGTTCGGCGTGCTGGCGGCGGTGTACCTGCGTGAATACGCCAAGCAGAACACCCTGACGCGGATCATCCGCATCGCGGTCAACAACCTGGCCGGCGTGCCGGCGATCGTCTACGGCGTGTTTGGCCTGGGCTTCTTCGTCTACGTGCTGGGTGGTTCGCTGGACCGCTTGTTCTTCCCCGAGGCGCTGCCGGCGCCGACCCTGGGTACGCCGGGCCTGCTGTGGGCTTCGCTGACCCTGGCGATCCTCGCCGTGCCGGTGGTGATCGTAGCCACCGAGGAAGGCCTGGCGCGGATTCCGCGGGCGCTGCGTGAAGGCTCCCTAGCCCTCGGTGCGACCAAGTCCGAGACGTTGTGGAAGGTGGTGCTGCCGATGGCCAGCCCGGCGATGATGACCGGTCTGATTCTCGCTGTGGCCCGTGCCGCAGGCGAAGTTGCACCGCTGATGCTGGTGGGTGTGGTCAAGCTGGCGCCGGCCTTGCCGCTGGATGGCAACTACCCGTACCTGCACCTGGATCAGAAGATCATGCACCTGGGCTTCCATATTTTCGACGTCGGCTTCCAAAGCCCCAACGTCGAGGCCGCGCGGCCGCTGGTGTACGCCACCGCGATGCTGCTGGTGCTGGTGATTGCCCTGCTTAACGTTTCCGCCGTGACCTTGCGCAACCACTTGCGCGAGAAGTACAAGGCCCTCGATCACTAAGTTTATTGCCAGGCGCGGCCAAGGCCGCGCGTGATGCCCGCTGCGGCGGGCGCAACCGAATCAACAGTGGAGTACGACATGCAACACGAAGCACATACCCACGGAATCAACATCGCCAGCCTCGGCCGCGACAAGCAGAGCCTGCGCCTGGCCGAGGAAGAAGTCGGCCTGCAAGTGCCTGGCTTGAGCCTCTACTACGGCGACAAGCAAGCCTTGTTCGACGTTAGCCTGAACATTCCGAAGAAGCGCGTAACCGCCTTTATCGGCCCGTCGGGTTGCGGTAAATCGACCCTGCTGCGCTGCTTTAACCGGATGAACGACCTGGTTGATGGCTGCCGCATCGAAGGCGAAATCAACATGGACGGCCGCAACATCTATCGCAAAGGCGAAGATGTGGCTGACCTGCGTCGCCGCGTCGGCATGGTGTTCCAGAAGGCCAACCCGTTCCCGAAAAGCATCTACGAGAACGTCGCCTACGGCCTGCGCATTCAAGGCATCAACCAGAAGCGCATCCTCGACGAAGCGGTGGAGCAATCCCTGCGCGGCGCAGCCCTCTGGGATGAAGTGAAGGACCGCCTGAACGACTCGGCCCTGGGCATGTCCGGTGGTCAGCAACAGCGTCTGGTGATTGCCCGTACCATCGCCGTGCAGCCGGAAGTGCTGCTGCTCGACGAACCCTGCTCGGCCCTCGACCCGATCTCCACCCTCAAGGTGGAAGAGCTGATCTGCGAGCTGAAGTCCAAGTTCACCATCGTTATCGTTACCCACAACATGCAGCAAGCCGCGCGGGTTTCCGACTACACGGCGTTCATGTACATGGGCAAACTGATCGAGTTCGGTGACACCGACACGCTGTTCACCAACCCGGCGAAGAAGCAGACCGAAGACTACATCACCGGCCGCTATGGCTGATTCAGCCCGTTCGCTCTCCCGCCGGCGGGAGAGTTAGGGAAAGGGTGCTGCGCGCAGGCCCTTTCCTCCGGCTCCTCGCTTGCGGGCGAGGGGGAGACAACACCCGGTCCAGGATTTTTACATGATCAACAAAGACAGCCTCACCCATCACATCTCCGCCCAGTTCAATGCCGAACTGGAGGAAGTCCGTAGCCACCTGCTGGCGATGGGCGGTCTGGTCGAGAAGCAGGTCAACGATGCGGTGACCGCGCTGATCGATGCCGACTCGGGCCTGGCCCAGCAAGTGCGCGAGATCGACGAACAGATCAACCAGATGGAAACCACCATCGACGAAGAATGCCTGCGCATTCTCGCCCGTCGTCAGCCGGCGGCGTCTGACCTGCGCCTGATCATCAGCATCTCCAAGTCGGTGATCGACCTCGAGCGCATCGGTGACGAAGCCTCGAAGATCGCCAAACGCGCCATCCAGTTGTGCGAAGAAGGCGAAGCGCCGCGCGGTTATGTTGAAGTCCGCCACATCGGCGACCAGGTGCGCAAGATGGTTCAGGAGGCGCTGGACGCCTTCGCCCGTTTCGACGCCGACCTGGCCCTGTCGGTGGCCCAGTACGACAAAACCATCGACCGCGAATACAAAACTGCGCTGCGCGAGTTGGTTACTTACATGATGGAAGACCCGCGCTCGATCACTCGCGTGTTGAGCATCATCTGGGTACTGCGTTCCCTGGAACGTATCGGCGACCACGCGCGCAACATCGCCGAACTGGTGATCTACCTGGTGCGCGGCACCGACGTACGTCACCTCGGCCTCAAGCGTATGCAGGAAGAAGTGCAGGGCAAGCCGGCGGAGTAAGCGTCGCAGATTACGTCAGGCGTTCGCCGAGGGGTTGTCAACTGCATGTCAGTTGCCAGCCCCTCGGCGTTTTTGCGTTGGCGTTGGCGCTACCTCCCCGACTATGCTTACAGCCATTCGTAAGGGAGTGGTCAATGAGCAAAGTCAGTGTGCTGGTGGTGGATGACGCGCCGTTTATTCGCGATTTGGTGAAGAAAAGCCTGCGCAATCACTTTCCCGGCATCCATATCGAAGAAGCCGTCAACGGTCGCAAGGCGCAGCAGATGCTGGGCAAACAGGACTTCGACCTGATTCTCTGCGACTGGGAAATGCCCGAGTTGTCTGGCCTGGAGCTGCTCAGCTGGTGCCGCAGTGAAGATCGGCTGAAAACCACGCCGTTCGTCATGGTCACCAGCCGTGGCGACAAAGAGAACGTGGTGCAGGCCATTCAGGCCGGCGTTTCCGATTTTATCGGTAAACCTTTCTCCAGCGAGCAGCTGATCAGCAAGGTGCAAAAGGCCTTGAGCAAAGCCGGCAAGTTGCAGGCCCTGGCTGCCGGTGCGCCGACCAAGACCAGCGCCAGCAACCCTTTTGCCAACGATTCGCTGTCGGCGCTGACCGGCGGCAAACCGACTAACGTTGCCCCGGCGGCCAAAGCGCCGAGTCCAGGCAATGATTCCTTGGCAGCTCTGACCGGTAACAAGCCGGCGGCACCGGCCAGCAAGGCGGCCCCGGCGGCGGGCGGTAATCGTGGCCAGGGCCAGTTGCGCCTCCCCGGCGGCATGCTCGCCTGTGTGATCAAGGCCCTAAGCCTCAAAGATGCTCTGCTGCTGGTCAAACGCGCCGAACTGTTGCCCCAGGTGCTGGAGAGCGCCGTGCTCGATCTGGAACAGGGCGAGGGTGGTGAAGTGGCGCGCCTGAATGGCTACCTACACGCCATCGCCGCCTTCGAGCCCAAGCCCGACAGCGAGTGGCTGCAAGTGACCTTCCGCTTCGTTGACCGCGATCCGCAGAAGATGGACTACCTGTCGCGCCTGATCGCCCGCGGCACGGTGCAGAAGCACTTCGTTCCAGGCGCCTGAGCCGTCGGCATGGCAATGCCGACTGGTGCACACAGCCGGGCGCACCGGCTCGCGATTGGCGCCGGGCGCTGCTAGTCTTGCCAATCCCTGAACCCGCTGCAGGCAGTCCGAGAATTTATGCCAGGGCGTTTCCTAGCCGTTTGCGTCATGTTGCTGCTGGCCACCCAGGCCAGGGCCCTGACCATCTACAAATACACCGATGCCAATGGCGTGGTGACCTATACCGACAAAGCCGCCGCCGGTGCCCAGGTGTTCGTGTTTCGCGACCGTATGGTCGAGCGCATCCAGCAGCAGGTGAAGCTGGAAACCAAGAAGCATGACGCCGGTGAGACCCTACTGGTGCGCAATGACCTCTACGCCCCGGTAGAGATTGAGCTGCGTCTGGAGCAACTGCAAAATGCCGGCGGCGTGCCGGACAAACCGATTCGCTGGGTGCTGCCGCCGCGCAGCAAGATCCGCCTGGCCACCCTGGCGCCGCTCGATCCGGCCCAGCCGATGCACTACAAACCCAGGCTGCGCACCGCCCTTGGTGACCCGCGCCTGCTGCCCAAGGATTATGACTATCCGCTGCCCTGGCGCGGCGGGCCGTTCAAGCTGACCCAAGGCGCCAATGGCAAGTACAGCCACTTCACCCCCAAGGGCCGCTATGCCATTGATATCGCCATGCCCGAAGGCACGCCGATTCTCGCCGCGCGGGCGGGCATGGTGGTGAGCATTGAAAACCACCAGAGCGGGCGTGGGAACAATCCATCCGGCAACTATGTGCGCATCCTCCATGACGACGGCACCATGGGCGTGTACCTGCACCTGATGCGTGGTTCGGTCACCGCGCAAGTGGGCCAGCGCGCCGAGCTCGGTAGCCTGATCGCCCGCTCCGGCAACACCGGCAACAGCACCGGTGCGCACTTGCACTTCGTGGTGCAGCGCAATGTCGGTCTGGCGCTGGAGTCAATTCCGTTCGACTTCAACCAACCCGTCGGCAGCCTGCCGAACTTCGCCGTGGTCAGGCAGTAAGCCGCTGTTACTGTTGCGGCACCGCGTCACCCCGTAGGAGCAGCTTCAGCCGCGCATGTCGCCCCGACATAGGCCGCTCCCTAGCGCTGTGCGCCATCGCGATAGGCAAAGTATTTGCGTTGGGTGGCGATATGGTCGGCGATGTATTTGGCGTCGTGCCAGACCCCCCAGATAAAGGTTGAGCCGCGCCGCGACAGCCACGGCAGACCGACGAAATACACCCCAGGTTCGCGGGACACGCCGCGCTGATGTTGCGGCTTGCCGTGCTCATCCAAGGCATCGACCTGCAGCCAGCTGTAATCAACCGCAAAGCCGGTGGCCCAGATGATCGTGCTCACCCCGGCCTTGGCCAGATCCAGTTCCAGCAGCGGCTGGCTCAGGCATTGCGGGTCCGCCAGCATCGTGCGCGCGGTAGGCTCGGGCGGCAGGTCGAGGCCATTGCGCTCGATATAGGCGTCGGCGGCATCCAGCAACGCCAGGTAATTTTCATCACCGCGAGCGATGTTGGCGGCCAGGTCCGTCTGGAAGCTCACCACGCCGGCGTTGAACGCCTGGGTCATGCCGACCAGGGTGATGCGCTGGCCCAGCTCGCGAAAATCCACGGTATGGCCGCCATGGGCGCCGCTCACGGCAATGGTCACATGCTCGGTGCCCGGCTTCATTGCCTGCGCATCCCACTCGCCAAGCACGCCCAGCCACCAGCAGAAGTCGCGGTTGCGATAGCTGCGCGGCGGCCGGTCGTGGGCGCCTACTGAAAGGTACACCTGCCGGCCGGCACGTTGCAGCTCATCGGCGATTTGTACCCCGGACGAACCCGCACCGACCACCAGCACCGCGCCTTCCGGCAACTGCTGTGGATTGCGGTAGGCGGCCGAGTGGAGCTGCGTAATGCCTTCATCCTTGGGCGCAATCGGCGGAATTACCGGGCGTTGGAATGGCCCGGTGGCGGCCACCACGCGGTTGGCTTCGATCACGCCGGCCGAGGTTTGCACTGTGAAGCCCGGTCGGCCCGTGTTGCGCGTTACCTGCAACACCTCGACGCCTGTGCGGATCGGTGCGTTGATGTTTTTGGCGTAGGTGACGAAGTAGTCGGCTATTTGTTCTTTCGGCACAAAGGCGTCGGCTGCGCTATCGAATTCCAGGCCCGGAAAGCGGTCATGCCAAGCCGGGCCGTTGGCCACCAGCGAGTCCCAGCGTTCGCTGCGCCAGCGTTCGGCGATGCGGCTGCGCTCCAGCACCAGGTGCGGCACATCAAGGTTGCTCAGGTGTTCGCTCATGGCCACGCCAGCTTGGCCAGCCCCAATGATAAGCGTGTCTACTTTCTCAACTGTCATGCCTGTGCCCTTGAATGGTTAAGTCAGAAACGTGCCCGCATCCGCCGGCTTGGGTTGGGCCGCAGGCCATTGAACAGAGCTGCCGCCTAACGCAGCGTCAGGGGCGGCCATGCAGCAGTGGGGCGATAGTGCGAGGGAATAACGCCCGGCGAAATTAGTTAATTCCTCGGCCTAGACACTAAATTGCCTATAGCCCCCGGCCCGCCCAGGCCGGCACCGCTCAGCACCCGTGGCGACGTTTTCTATGGCCAGCGACGACAAAAATCCTCATTTCGCTGGCTGATCGCTCTGGCCAGAATGAATTCCCCTGCCGTTATGTGTCGCCGCCAATCCCGCGCCGGCGGGAGCTCCCGAGGACCGCCATGAGCACACCGACCCACACCCGCATTCGCATGTTCAACACCAAGCAGACCTATCCCAACCAGACCCTCGACAACGACCTGTGCCAGGCCGTGCGGGCCGGTAATACGGTGTATGTGCGCGGTCAGGTCGGCACCGATTTCGCCGGCAACCTGGTCGGCCTGGGTGACCCGCGCGCGCAGGCGGAACAGGCGATGAAGAACGTCAAACAACTGCTCGAAGAAGCCGGCAGTGACCTCAGCCATATCGTTAAAACCACCACCTATCTGATCGACCCGCGTTACCGCGAGCCGGTCTATCAGGAGGTCGGCAAATGGCTTAAAGGTGTGTTTCCGATCTCCACTGGCCTGGTGGTGTCGGCCCTCGGCCAGCCGCAGTGGCTGATGGAGATTGATGTGATCGCCGTCGTGCCGGACGACTGGCAGGCCAACTAAGGAGTTCCCATGACCTTTTCCATCGTTGGCCGCTGTGCTGAAACTGGGCAATTGGGCATCGCCATTAGCTCGTCGAGCATCGCCGTTGGCGCCCGCTGCCCTTGGGTGCGTGGCGGTGTCGGGGCGGTTGCCACGCAGAACATCACCTTGCCGGCCCTGGGCCCGGAAATTCTCGACCTACTTGAAGCCGGCGAGTCCGCCGCAGCGGCCTTGGACAAAGCCCTGACCCGGCATGGCTACAGCCAATATCGCCAGGTCGCGGTGATCGACCAGCATGGCGCTACCGCGCTGTTCACCGGCAGCGAAGCCCTCGGTGTGCACAACGCCCTGGCCGGTGAGCAATGCGTGGCCGCCGGTAATCTACTGGCCAGCCCGCAGGTGATCGCCGCTATGGTCCAGGCGTTTGCCGCTGCGTCCGGTGAGCTCCTGGCCGACCGCCTGCTGGCGGCGATGCAGGCGGCCATGGCGGCCGGTGGCGAAGCCGGGCCGGTGCATTCGGCGGCGCTGTCGGTGGTCAGCGACCTGCTCTGGCCGATTGTTGACCTGCGCGTGGATTGGGCCGAACACGACCCCATCGGCGAGCTGGGCAAGCTCTGGAGCGCCTATCGTCCGCAGATGAATGACTATGTAACCCGCGCCCTCGACCCGACCCAGGCGCCCAGCTACGGCGTACCGGGCGATGAGTGATTACCACCGCTCTTATCGCCCCTATTGAGGAGATACCGGCATGCGCACCAGCCGTGACCTGTTGGCCGAACTGATTGCCTTCAACACCGTCAGCCGCGAGTCCAACCTGGCGCTGATCGAATTTGTGCGTGCTTATCTGGCCGGTTTCGGTGTCGACAGCCAATTGCTGTTCAGCGCCGATGGGTGCAAGGCCAATCTCTATGCGCGCCTGGGGCCGAGCGGGGCGGGCGGGGTGCTGTTGTCCGGGCACAGCGACGTGGTGCCGGTGGACGGCCAGGCCTGGAGTGTGCCGCCGTTCGAGCTGACCGAGCGCGACGGCAAGTTGTATGGCCGCGGCAGTGCCGACATGAAGGGCTACCTCGCCTGCGTGTTGGCCGCCGTGCCGGCCTTACTTGCCCAGCCGCTGCGCCTGCCCGTGCATATCGCCATTTCCTACGATGAAGAGGTCGGCTGTCTCGGCGTGCGCAGCCTGCTCGCCGAGCTGGCCACCCGGCCGGACAAACCGGCCATCTGCCTGATCGGCGAACCCACACAGATGCGCCCGGTGCTCGGCCACAAGGGCAAGCTGGCGATCCGCTGCGCCGTGCACGGCGCCGCCTGTCATTCCGCCTACGCGCCGCAAGGGGTGAACGCCATCGAATACGCCGCACGGTTGATCGGTCGCCTGGGCGAAATCGGCCAACGCCTGGCTGCGCCAGAACGCCATGACCCGCGTTTCGATCCGCCCTATTCAACCGTGCAGACCGGCATGATCAGCGGTGGCCGCGCCCTGAATATCGTCCCCGCCGAGTGCCAGTTCGACTTCGAAGTACGTGCCTTGCCGGCCGACGATCCGCAGCAAGTCGCCGCCGAACTGCAGGCCTACGCCGCCAGCGAATTGCTGCCGCAGATGCGGGCCGTGCAGCCCGCCACGGATATCCGCTTCACCCCGCTATGCATCTACCCCGGCCTTGCCACCGCGCCCGACAGCGCCGCCGCGCAACTGCTGGCGCTGCTGTGTGGTCGTGATGACTTTGGCACCGTCGCCTTCGGCACCGAAGGCGGCCTGTTCGACCAGGCCGGCATCGCTACCGTGGTCTGCGGCCCCGGAAGCATGGACCAGGGCCATAAGGCGGACGAGTTTGTCAGCGTCGAGCAACTGGCGCAGTGCGACGCCATGCTTGGGCGGTTGGTCGAGTGGCTACAACAAGGCGAATAAGCGCGTGGCGGGAGAGGGGGGACGTTCGTAGGATGGGTTAGCCGCGCAGCGGCGTAACCCATCGCGCCGCCTGATATATGTCCGTTATTGGCTGCATGTGAATAGAAGAATTTTGGATTTCAGCATTTAAGCCAGAATCACGACAAAGCTTTTCTACTGTGGCTTTAAACCAGCTGTCCGCATGCGGTGAGATAATAATTTTCTCAATAAGCGTATGTAGGTTGGTGTCAATAAAGATGCCTGTTTTCTCGTTCTTCGGGTTTATTGAAATATCTATCTCAGAATTCCAGGCTATAAGTCGAATTTCTTTTTCAAATGAATATGGTTTTGATTTTGCAATAAATGGACTGATGGGTTTGGAGGGAAGTATATCTCTTTTATGATCTATGTAGTTTACTGGTTCAATCTCGAGTTGGTTAAGTGAACTTTTGCGGCTCAAACTCCCCTTCAGTTTTTCTAGTGTGGAAAATAAACATAATGAATTTTTGTCATTTCCATATAATTTCCACATGGCAGAGCACTCATGCTCTGATTCATGCCAGCAGCTTACATAGAGCCATTCTCGGCAAGCAGGAAAAACTGTATCTGCTTTGTCGCAAAGAAATGAGCCGAAAGGCGTTTCAAATTTTCTAGCAGAAATTTCTTTTGAAATTCTCTGGGCATTTTCCAAACGATGAGTTCGAGTGTGTTCGGCCTCGTTTGCAACTGGAAGTAATCCGTTGATTGCCAAATCTAGCAGTGCGAGATCATTGGATGTTTTGAGATAATCTGTAGCTGTTAAGCCACCCTCCAATGCATCTTCAAAAATAGACATTTTCGCTAGGTAGAGCGAATTAGTCTGAAGAAGGCTTATGAATTTTGGGAGATCCATATATCTTTGGATGGTCGTTGTCATAATTCCCGCTCAGTTACTGCTCAGATATTTCATATGTTTACCGACGATGGGTGTCGCTGCGCTCAACCCATCCTACGGTGGTCTAGCGTGCGCGTCAGCCCTTCACTCCACCGCCGGCTGCGCCAATTGCTCGGCGCAATAATCCGCAAACAATTGCGCCGACTTGGTCAGTTGCGCGCGTTTTAGCCAGGCGGCGACCAGGGCGGAGCCGGTGATGTCTTCGGCGATGTCGACGCACACCACGCGCTTGCCGTCGTAGGTGTGCTCACTGTGCGGGCGGGTGACCAGGATCGAGAAGCCGAAACCCTGGCCGACCATGCCACGGACCATTTCGATCGAGGGTGAGCTGAAGGCGATATTGGGCGTTAGGCCCAGCTCGTCGAACAGGCTGACGAAGTAGGTGCGGCTCGGTTGTACGTCGAGCAGGATCATCGGTTCCAGCGCCAGTTCGCGCAGCGACACCTGGGTCTGCTGGGCAAAGCGGTGGTCGGCGGGCAGCAGGGCGTAGGGCCGCTGCGGGGCCATCAGCGGTTGGGTCTGGATGGTGCCGTCGAGGTCGTGTTCGTAGAGGATCACCAGGTCGAAGCTGCCAGAGGTCAGGCCCTGCACCAGCTCCTGTTGTTCGCCGTCGCGGATGCGGATTTCCACTCCG
This sequence comes from Pseudomonas sp. BGA-UO-ETr-WB11, assembly GCF_059567785.1. NCBI lineage: Bacteria > Pseudomonadati > Pseudomonadota > Gammaproteobacteria > Pseudomonadales > Pseudomonadaceae > Pseudomonas > Pseudomonas sp. BGA-UO-ETr-WB11. The sequence continues at coordinate 327,252 of NZ_JCAQOS010000008.1, forward strand.
GGATAGAGGGCGTTGAAGCCGGCGATAAGGCGCGGCAGGTACAGCGGCGCCACGGTTTCAAAGCAGCCGATATCGATCTGCCCGGCGACGATGTCGTTGTCGGCCAGGGCGTTCTGTTCAAACTCCTTAGCCATGCGCAGCAGCTCCTGAGCCTTGCGGTAGAAGCGCGCGCCGCTGGGGGTCAGGGACACGCCCTGGGCGTGGTGGCGGATAAACAACTGCACGCCAAAACTTTCTTCCAGGCCTTTGACCGCCGTGGAGATCGACGGCTGGGCGATATACAGCTTGCGCGACGCTTCGGCGACGCTGCCGCATTCGACGGTGGTGACGAAGTATTTCAATTGGCGCAACGAATAAGCGGCCACGGTAAACCTCTGAGTGCTCGTTAACCGGCACACCTTACCGCGTTGAGGGCGGGTGCAGGCTGCCGGGCTGCTGACGATTTTTTTCGCCAACGACAATATTTTTCATGGCCTGTGTGGCGCGGCCATTGGCGGCTGTGGCTGCGTCAGGATGGTGCGTGTTGGCGGCGCAATGGCCCGTTGGCCAGAGGGCTTGCACGCTACGCGCCAGCGGCGGTCGCTGACGCGAATGGCACTCGGCTCGGCCTGGTGCTGGGGTGTATTGGCTGCGGTGAATAAGCCTGCTCCCTGAGGGCGCTGCGCACTGCACCACGAGCCGGCACAGGGCGCCTTAATGGTGCGCGGCAAGCCAGTTTTTTCGTATGTCCCGATGACATTTTTAATAATTTTCCTCTGCTCGGGCATGGGCCACTATCGCTTCACAAGTGCCAACCAGCAGACCCGCCTCGCGGGTTTTCCGTACCTAGGGGGTTAGTGGTGTTCGAGCTTAACGACTGGCAAAACAAGGCCGCCCAACAGCGCTTTATCGACCGTGCATTGATCGCCGGTTGTGCTGTTGCCGCCGTCGACGGCGCCACGTTTGCCGTGCACAACCCGGCCACCAATCAGTTGCTGGCCAATGTGGCGGCCTGCGGCGCGGCGGATGTCGAGCTGGCCGTGCAGGCCGCACGGCAGACCTTCGAAGGCGGCGCCTGGTCGCGCTGTGCGCCGAGCGAGCGCAAAGAGGTGCTGCTCAAGCTCAGCGAGCTGATCCTGGCCAACCGCGATGAGCTGGCGCTGCTCGACTCCCTGAGCATGGGCAAGCCGGTGATGGATGCCTGGAACATCGACGTGCCGGGCGCCGCTGGGGTGTTCCGCTGGTACGCCGAAAGCATCGACAAACTCTACGATCAAGTCGCCCCGAGCGCGCCCAACGTGCTGGCCACTATTACCCGCGAAGCGCTCGGCGTGGTCGCCGCCGTGGTGCCATGGAACTTCCCGTTGGACATGGCGGCCTGGAAGCTGGCGCCAGCCCTAGCTGCGGGTAATTCGGTGATTCTCAAACCGGCCGAGCAGTCGCCGTTTTCCGCTCTGCGCCTGGCCGAACTGGCGCTGGAAGCGGGGATTCCGGCGGGCGTATTCAACGTGCTGCCGGGCCTGGGTGAAAGTACCGGCAAGGCCTTGGGTCTGCACATGGATGTGGATTGCCTGGCCTTCACCGGCTCCACTGAAGTGGGCAAATTTTTCATGGCCTACTCGGCGCAATCCAACCTCAAGCAGATCTGGCTGGAGTGCGGCGGTAAGAGCGCCAACCTAGTGTTCGCGGATTGTCGTGATCTCGATCTGGCAGCGGAAAAAGCCGCCTTCGGCATCTTCTTCAACCAGGGCGAAGTCTGCACCGCCAACTCGCGGCTGCTGGTTGAACGCTCAATCCACGACGAGTTCGTCGAATTGGTGATGGCCAAGGCGTGTAACTGGCTGCCGGGCGATCCGCTGGACCCGGCCAGTGCCGCTGGTGCGATTGTCGATGGACGGCAGACCGAGCAGGTCATGGGTTTTATCCGCGGTGCCGAGGCCGAGGACGCGACCCTGGTGTGCGGCGGTCGCCAGCTCAGCTGCAACGGCTCCAGCAACTTTATCGAACCCACCATATTCACCAACGTGCGCGCCGATTCGCGGCTGGCCCGTGAGGAAATCTTCGGCCCGGTGCTGGCCGTCACGGCCTTCGATACGGAAGAAGAGGCCGTGCGCCTGGCCAACGACAGCATCTACGGCCTGGCCGCCTCGCTGTGGACCGACGACCTGCACCGCGCCCACCGCGTGGCCCGGCAGCTCAAGGTCGGCACGGTGTCGGTGAACACCGTCGATGCTCTGGATGTGACGGTGCCGTTTGGCGGCGGTAAGCAATCGGGCTTTGGCCGCGACCTGTCGCTGCATGCTTTCGACAAATACACCCAGCTAAAAACTACTTGGTTCCAGCTGCGCTGAGAATCGGGACACGAGGACCCTTGCGATGACAATGCCGATGACCCCCCGCCGTACCACCGCCGACTATCAGGCCCTGGATGCTGCGCACCATATCCACGCCTTTCTCGACCAGAAGGCGCTGAACGCCGAAGGCGCGCGGGTGATCGTCAAGGGCGAGGGCCTGTACCTGTGGGACAACGACGGCCAGCGCTACTTGGATGGCATGTCTGGGCTGTGGTGCACCTGCCTCGGTTACGGGCGCAAGGACCTGAACGCCGCTGCGGCCCGGCAGATGGAGCAGTTGGCGTATTACAACCTGTTCTTCCACACCACCCACCCGGCGGTGATCGAGCTGTCCGAGCTGTTGTTTAGCTTGCTGCCGGCGCACTACAGCCACGCGATTTACACCAACTCCGGCTCCGAGGCCAACGAGGCGCTGATCCGCACCGTGCGGCGCTTCTGGCAAATCCAGGGGCAGCCGCAGAAGAAGATCATGATCGGCCGCTGGAACGGCTATCACGGCTCGACCCTAGCCAGCGCCGCGCTCGGCGGCATGGGTTTTATGCACGAGATGGGCGGCATGATCCCAGACGTCGCCCACATCGACGAACCCTACTGGTACGCCCAAGGCGGCGACCTGACCCCGGCGGAATTCGGCCGCCGCTGCGCCCTGCAACTGGAGGCGAAAATCCTCGAGTTGGGTGCCGAGAACGTCGCCGGTTTTATCGCCGAACCCTTCCAGGGCGCGGGCGGGATGATCTTCCCTCCAGAAAGTTACTGGCCGGAAATTCAACGTATCTGCCGTCAATACGACGTGCTGCTGTGCGCCGATGAAGTGATTGGCGGTTTTGGCCGCACCGGCGAATGGTTCGCCCACCAGCACTTCGATTTCCAGCCGGACACCCTGACCATCGCTAAGGGCCTGACTTCGGGTTACATCCCCATGGGCGGCCTGGTGCTGAGTAAACGCATCGCTTCGGCGCTGGTCGATGAGGGCGGCGTGTTTGCCCACGGTCTGACCTATTCCGGTCACCCGGTAGCCGCCGCCGTGGCCATCGCCACCCTGAAGGCCCTGCGTGATGAGCAGATCGTCACTCGGGTGAAAACCGACACGGGTCCGTACCTGCAAACGCTGCTGCGCGAGACCTTCAGTGAGCACCCGCTGGTGGGTGATATTCAGGGCGTCGGCCTGGTCGCCGCCTTGCAGTTCGCCGAGGACAAAGCCAGTCGCAAACGCTTCGCCAACGAGGGCGATATCGCCTGGCGTTGCCGCACCCTGGGCTTCGAGGAAGGGCTGATTATTCGCTCGACCCAGGGCCGCATGATCATGGCGCCAGCGCTGGTCGCCAGCCGTACCGAACTGGATGAATTGGTGGAAAAAACCAAGCGCGCGGTGGACCGCACCGCGCAGGAACTGGGTCTGCTGTAGCGCTACCCGAGGCCGGCCCGACCCTGAAACCATCGTGCCGGCTGCACTGAATAAGTGCTTAAACCGTTATCGAAAAATTGAATTCGGGCCCGACTGAGGCCTGGATCACTGCACGCTTTTGGCCGTTGGCCAGCACTGCCCCGCATTCAATAACTAAAGCCAACAGGCTGTGGGAGCGTTTTATGATCAAGTCCTTGCGCACGCATTTTGCTTTTACCTTTGCTTGCACCGCCCTGGCGGCGAGCGTCAGTTCGCTGGCCCAGGCCGGCACCCTGTCGATCGGCCATACCACCTGGGTCGGTTACGGCACCCTGTACCTGGCCCGCGACCTCGGCTACTTCAAGGAGCAGGGCCTGGAGGTGGAGCTGACCACCATCGAGGAGTCGTCCATGTACATGGCCGCTCAGGCCTCGGGCAAGTTGTCTGGCTCGGCGTCGACCATCGATGAAATCCTCAAGTACCGTTCCAAGGACTTCTGCTTCAAGGCGGTTGCCGCGCTGGATGAAAGTGCTGGCGGCGATGGCGTGCTAGTGGGCAAGGACGTCAGCAGCCTGGCCCAACTGAAGGGCAAATCGGTGGCGGTCAACGAGGGCTCGGTGTCGCAGTTCTGGTTGTCTTACCTGCTGAAGAAAAACGGCATGCAGATGGCTGATCTGGAGATCCAGAACATGACTGCTGATGATGCCGCCACGGCCTTTATCGCCGGTCGCGTGCCCGCCGCCGTGACCTGGGAGCCGCACTTGTCGCTGGTCAAGCAGAAGGGCCAGGGCAAGGTGCTGATCGACAGCAGCAGCACACCAGGAGTGATTGTCGATGTGGTGGCGTTGTCCTGCGACGTGATCGACAAGCAGCCGGATGACGTCAAGGCCCTGGTCAGCGGCCTGTACAAGGCGGTCGAGTACACCAAGAGCCATCCCAAGGAGGCTTACGCGGTGATGGCCAAGGGCGTGGGGGGTTACCTGGCCGATCCGGTCGAGCTGGCCGCCGCCGCCAAGGGCGTGCGCTTCTTCGATCAGGCCATGAGCGAGAAGCTGCTCGGCACTCCCGGCAAGTCGGGTGATATCGCCGCCATCATCAGCCTGGCCAACGAGACCTGGAGCCAGTTGCAGGGCAAGCCCTACAACGTGGCCTATGAAGACCTGGTCGATACCCGCTTCGTGACGCCTTAAGGGCCTGCCCGTGGGAGCGGTTTGCGCCGCGCCTATGGGGTCCTGTGCATCCCATTTTTCACTCGTTTTCCGCAAACGGAGGTGGCGCTTATGGCCACAAAATCCTGGTTGCAGCGCTGCCTGACTCCCAAGGTCGGGCTGCCTGCATCGCTGGTGCTTACGGCCAGCACCCTGTGCTGGCTGAGCGTGCTGGCGGTGTGGGTTGGCCTGTCGTATGGCGGCCTGGTGCCGTCGATGTTTCTGCCCTCGCCGGGCGATGTGCTGGCGGCGGGTGTGCGCCTGGGGGCTGACGGCACCCTGGGCAAGCATGTGCTAGCCAGCCTGGAAGTAGTGCTGATCGGCTTTGCCATTTCGTCGCTGGTGGCGGTGCCGCTGGGCTTGCTGATGGGCAGCTTTCGCATCGTCCAGGCGCTGCTCGAACCGCTGGTGAACTTTATCCGCTACCTGCCGGTGACCTCGTTTGTGCCGCTGTTCATCTTGTGGATCGGCATCGGTCTGGAGCAGCGCGTCGCGGTGATTATCTTCGGCGTGTTCTTCCAGCAACTGGTGATGATCGCCGACGTTTCCAAGGGCGTGTCCAAGGACCTGATCAATGCCAGCTACACCCTCGGCGCCAACCGTCGTGACGTGGTTCTGCATGTGCTGGCTCCGGCTTCGCTGCCGGGTGTGCTGGACACCCTGCGGGTGACCATGGGCTGGGCCTGGACCTACCTGGTGGTGGCCGAGCTGGTGGCGGCGTCTAGTGGCCTTGGTTACATCAGCCTGAAGGCCATGCGCGGTTTTCAGGTCGACGTGATCTTTCTCGCCATCGCCATTATCGGCCTGCTGGGCCTGATGACCGATCAACTGTTTCGACTGCTGCGCTTGAAGGTGACGGCATGGGCACAATAGAACGAGGCGACATCCCAATGACGGCAACGGCGAAGAGCCCCCGGGCACCCCACAAGCACTACATCATGCCGGCCCTGAGCGAATACGCCGCCGTCGAATCGCGCCTGCGCGTGGACAGCGTGAGCCTGCGCTACCAGTCGCCCACTGGCGAAACCTTTACCGCCCTCGACAAGGTCTCGTTCGAGGTGCCGGACCAGCAGTTTGCGGTGATCGTTGGGCCGTCCGGTTGCGGCAAGTCGAGCCTGCTGTACCTCACCGCCGGTCTGGCTGAGCCGAGCGAAGGCGAGATTTACGTTGGCGGCAGCAAGGTCGACGGGCCGGGCGTGGACCGCGGCATGGTATTCCAGGGCTACACCCTGTTCCCCTGGCTGACGGTGCGGCAGAACATCGAATTCGGCCTGCGCCGCCGCGGCCTGATGTCGGACGAGATCCGCACCATCGTCGAGTTCTACCTCGGTGAAGTCGGCTTGAAGAAGTTTGCCGAGCATTATCCCAAGCAGCTTTCCGGCGGCATGATGCAGCGCGTGGCGATTGCCCGGGCGCTGGCCAACGACCCGCAAATTCTGCTGATGGACGAGCCGTTCGGCGCCCTCGACAGCCAGACCCGCCTACAGATGCAGCAACTGCTGTTGCAGGTCTGGAGCAACAGCAAGAAGACCGTCGTGTTCGTCACCCACGACATCGACGAAGCCATTCTGCTGGCCGACCGCATCTACGTGATGGGCGCGCGGCCGGGGCGGATCAAGGAGGTGCTCGACGTGCCCATTGCCCGTCCACGCAGCCTCGACGTGGTCATGGAGCCGGAGTTCATCCGCATGAAACGGCAGATTCTGGAGCTGCTGCACGACGACATGGAAGAGGTGCATTGAGTGACGAACTTCGCCCAGAGCTATGACTACCTGATTGTTGGTGCCGGCTCCGCCGGTTGCGTGCTGGCCAACCGCCTGAGCGCCGACCCGCAGGTGCGTGTGTGCCTGCTGGAAGCCGGCGGCAGTGACGCCAGCCCGCGGGTGCAAGTGCCGGCTGGCACCATCAGCCTGTACAAGAGCCGCGTGTTCAGCTGGAACTTCTTCTCCACGCCGCAGAAGGAACTCAACAACCGTCGCCTGCACACGCCGCGCGGTAAAGCGCTGGGTGGCTCCAGCTCGATGAACAGCATGATCTACATCCGTGGCGATGCCTCGGATTACGACCGCTGGGCCGAGTTGGGGTGCACGGGTTGGGGCTGACACGACGTGCTGCCGCTGTTCAAGAAATCCGAACGAAACCTGCTCGGGCAGAGCCCGGCGCTGCACGGCACCCAGGGTGAACTGGTGGTGGACCGCGCCCGCGATCCCAATCCGCTGTCGCGGCTGTTCGTCAGCGCGGCCGAAAAACTCGGCATCCGTCGCAACGATGACTTCAATGGCGGCGAGCTGGAAGGCTGCGGTATCTACAACCTGACGCAAAAAGACGCCAAGCGCCTGTCCAGCTACCGCGCCTTTGTCGCGCCGATCCGCGAGCGCAGCAACCTGACGGTGTTGACCGGCTGCGAGGTCGACTCGCTGATTGTCGAAGGGCAGCGGGTCAGCGGCGTGGCCCTGCGCGTTGATGGCGAAAGCCTGCGCCTGGGTTGTCGTTGCGAGGTGATTCTGTGTGCCGGCGCCCTGGGCTCGCCGCAGATCCTGCTCAACTCCGGCATTGGTCCGCGCGCCGAGTTGGAGGCCGCTGGCGTGCCAGTGGTGCATGAGTTGCCGGGCGTGGGCAAAAATCTGCAGGAGCACCTCGACGGCCTGATAACCGTGCGTTCGGCCAGCCCGCTGACCTTAGGCTTTTCTTGGGGCTCGCTGGCCAGCGTGGTGGCCGCGCCGTTCAAGTACCTGCTGCAGAAAAGGGGTTGGCTGACCACCAACTATGTCGAGGCCGGCGGCTTTGCCCGTACGCCACTGGCCACGGATTTGCCGGATGTGCAGTTCCACTTCGTGCCCGGTTATCGCAGCCACCGCGGTCGTTTGTTCGAGTGGGGCCATGGCTATGCCGTGCACACCTGCGTGCTGCGGCCGAAATCCATCGGCGAGCTGCGGCTGAATGCCCAGCGCGAGCTGGAGATCGACTTCAACTTTCTCGCTGACATGGACGATGCACGGGTGCTGATTGAGGGACTAAAACTGGCCCGGCGGATTCTCGCCGAACGTGGTTTTGACGGCCTGCGCAGCAAGGAAATGCTGCCCGGCGCCGAGGTGCAAACGGATGCGCAGTTGCTCGCTTATATCCGCGAGCATGGGGCCACGGTGTTCCATCCGGTGGGCACCTGCAAAATGGGCGTGGATGCCCTGAGTGTGGTCAACCCGCAGTTGCAGGTGATTGGGCTGGAGGGCTTACGGGTGGCGGATGCGTCGATCATGCCGACGCTGATCAGCGGCAACACCAACGCGCCGTGCATCATGATCGGCGAGAAAGCCGCTGAGCTGATTCTGCGCCAGAGTGTTCGGCCACGGGCAGCGGCGCGGGCCGAGCTGGTCAGTTAGCCGTAGGCGTTTTCGCGGAAGCATTGCTGGATATGCTCGATATCCTCGGCTTGCTCCAGCAGGGCCATCACGCAGTCGTGATCGAATTTCAGCCCAGCTTGCTGGCGCAGGAAGGCGAAGGCTTCGGCGTTGGGCCAGGGCTGTTTGTACGGTCGTTCGCTGGTCAGGGCGTCGAACACGTCGGCCACGGTGACGATCCGTGATTCGAGCGGAATCTGCTCGCCGGCCAGGCCATCCGGATAGCCGGAGCCGTCCACCAGTTCATGGTGGTAGTGGATGATGTTGCGCAGCATCTGCACCTGACTGACGGCGGCCAGGCCGAAGTTGCCCAGCATCTGATCAACCAGCTCCAGGCCGGCACGGGCATGCCGGCGCATGATGGTCAGCTCTTGCGGGTCGAGTTGTCCGGGCTTGAGCAGCACATAGTCGGGAATGGTGATCTTGCCCAGGTCGTGTAGCGGGGCAAACAGATACACATGCTCGACGAAGTTGTCGTCCAGGCCCTTTTGCGCGGCCATGGCCTGGGCGATCAGGCGCGAGTAGCGCGACATGCGCTCTAGGTGGTTGCCGGTTTCCGGGTCGCGGGCATGGGTCAGGTGGGTGGCCGATTTGAGTGCGGCGAGCAGGGTACGCACGCTGGCGCGTTCGTTGTAGACCATCAGGCTGGCCAGGTGGCCGAGCATGTCCAGTTCGCTCAGCAGGGGTTGGCAAAACACGTCGATCTGCTTGGCGTTAAAGAAGATAAAGCCGAAGAAATGGCCGTTGACGCACATCGGCACGGTGTAGCTGCTGCGGTAGCCGGCGGCGATCAGGGCATCGATATGGCGTTTGCGGCTGTGCTCAAGCACGCTGAAGTCGTTGATAACCCGCGGCGTCTGGGCGTTCGCGACGTCCAGCAGCCAGGTGGTTTCACTCAGTCGCGCATGGTAGTGGGGCAGTGGATTGGCCTGGTCGTCGACCGCGACAAAGGTCTTTACCCAGTCACTGCCGTGGTCGTACAACGCCACCGCCAACCGCTGCACCTGCGGGTGTTTTTGCTGCAGGGTGTGCAGGAGCTGGTGCAGCTTCTGCTGCAGCGGGCTCTGTTCCTGAAGATCGTGCAGTAGCGACATGGCGCGGCCTTTGGCAGTGAGTGCTGGCAAGTATAGTCAGCCCTGCCGGCACTCACCTCTGGCGCAGATCAATCCTGCTTGAGTACTTTGGCGAGGACGATCTTCGGGCCTTTCATCTTTTTGACGATGATGCGCAGGCCTTCGACGTCGAGTACTTCTTCCTCTTCCGGCATGCGCTTGAGGCTTTCGTAGATCAGCCCGGCGAGGGTTTCCGCTTCGAGGTGATCAAGGTCGACGCCAAGCATGCGTTCGATCTTGAACAGCGGGGTGTCGCCGCGCACCAGCAGTTTGCCCGGCTGGTAGGCGAGGATGCCGCGCTCGGCTTTGCGGTGTTCGTCCTGAATGTCGCCGACCAACACTTCCAGTACATCTTCCATGGTCAGGTAACCGATCACCTTGCCGTCGGCTTCTTCGACCAAGGCGAAGTGCACGGCGCCGTGGCGGAAGCGCTCCAACAGGCTGGACAGGGCCAGGTGCTTGGACACCCGTTCAACCGGGTGCAGCAACTCCTGCAACTTGAACGCCGAGGGCAGCATTTCCAACAGTGACAGCTGCAGTAGCAGGTCCTTGATGTGCAGGATGCCGATGAAGGTACCGGCTTCTTCGTCGTACACCGGGTAGCGGCTGTACTTGTGGCGGCGGAACAGGCTGAACACTTCGTCGAGTTTGGCGGTGCTGTTGAGGAACACCAGGTCCTCGCGGGAGTTGGCCCAGTCGACCACCTCTAGTTCACTCAGCTCCACGGCAGAGGCTAGGACGCGCATGTCCTGGTCGCTGGGGTCGCTGGCGCGGCTGGAGTGGAGGATCAGCTTGAGTTCGTCGCGGCTGTAATGGTGCTCGTGGTGCGGCCCCGGCTCGCCCTGGCCGGCGAAGCGCAGGATGGCGTTGGCGCTGGCGTTAAGCAGGTAGATGGCCGGGTACATGGCCCAGTAGAACATGTACAGCGGCGCGGCTGTCCACAGCGACAGGCGCTCGGGCTGGCGAATGGCCCAGGACTTGGGCGCCAGCTCGCCGACCACGATATGCAGGTAGGAAATAATGAAAAAAGCGGTGAAGAAGGCGATGCCGTGGGCCACGGCTTCCGAGTTGACCCCGACGTAGTGCAGCAGCGGCTGCAGCAGGTGGGCAAAGGCCGGCTCGCCGACCCAGCCCAGGCCCAGGGAGGCCAGGGTAATGCCCAGTTGGCAGGCCGACAGGTAAGCGTCCAGCTGATTGTGCACGGTGCGCAAGATATGCCCGCGCCAGCCGTTTTGCTGGGCGATGGCTTCCACTTTAGTGGCGCGCAGCTTGACCATGGCGAACTCGGCGGCGACGAAGAAGCCGTTGAGCAAGACCAGAAACAGGGCGAAGAAGATAAGGCCGAAGTCGGCGAAATATGAGGCGGCGGTGTAACTAGGGGAAGGGTCCATAGGGGTGTTTCAACGGCTCCGGGTGGTCAGGAATCGGCGCGTCGGTGTGCGCAGCCAGTGCTGCAGATTAGCGGCTGAGGCTGGGTTTGCCCAGCCCCGCCGGTGTGAATCAACCGGCAACAGACCCTAGCGCTTGAAGCCCTGGCCGGGGGCGAAATGGCAAGTGAAGATGCTGCCCTGGCCGACCACACTGCTGATTTCCAGGCGCCCGCGATGGCGCAACAGCACGTGCTTGACGATGGCCAGGCCGAGGCCGGTGCCGCCGGTGGTGGCTGCGCGGCTGGAGTCGACGCGGTAGAAACGCTCGGTCAGGCGCGGCAGGTGTTTGGCTTCGATGCCCTGGCCGCTGTCCTGCACGCTCAGGTGCGCACCGGCTTCGTCGGCCCACCAGCGTACGCGGATGCTACCCTCGTCCGGGGTGTATTTGACCGCGTTGAAGATCAGGTTGGAGAAGGCGCTGCGCAGTTCCGCTTCGCTGCCCTTGAGCTGCAGGCGGTTGTCGGCTTCCAGGCTGATGCGGTGATTGCGGTTACCCGACAGCGCCTGGGCGTCGGCGGTGATCGACAGCAGCAACAGGTCGACGGCCACGGGCTGGTTGTCCGAGGGGTAATCGGTGGCTTCCAGTTTGGCCAGCAACAGCAGGTCGTTGAGCAGTGTTTGCATGCGTCGGTCTTGCTGCTGCATTTGTTGCAGGGCACGGCGCCAGCGCGGGTTCACCTCTTCGACATTGTCGAGCAGGGTTTCCAGGTAGCCGGCGATCACCGTCAGCGGTGTGCGCAGTTCGTGGGAGACGTTGGCGATAAAGTCTTTGCGCATCTGCTCCAGCAGATGCACGCGGGTCACGTCGCGCACCAGCATCAGGTGTTCGTCGTTGCCGTAGCGGGTGATCTGGAAGTGCACGCGCAGGTGGTCGTTGAGCGGCGACGGCAGTTCCAGCGGTTCGCTGAAATTGCCCAGCTCGAAATATTCCTTGAAGCGCGGGTGGCGCACCAGGTTGGCAATCGACTGGCCGCTGTCTTGCGGAGTTTTCAGGCCCAGCAACGTTTCGGCGGCGAGGTTCCACCATTCCAGGTTGCCGTCGCGGTCGAGCATGATCACCGCGTCCTTGAGGGCGGCGGTGGATTCCTGCACGCGGTCGATGACCGCTTGCAGACGGCCACGGGCGCGCTGGTCGCGGCGTTGCAGGCGATAGATGCTGTCGAACACTTCGCCCCACAGGCCATGACCGTCGGGCGGCGGCTCATCGGTTTTGTACTGTTTCAACCAGGTGTGCAAGCGCAGCAGTTGGCGCAGGTTCCAGGCGAGGTAGGCGCCCAGGCCGAGCACCAGAGCCCAGGCGTAGTAACCGCTCAACAAGCCGAGGAGCAGGCAGCCGCCGATAATCAGGAGCAGGCGGCGGAGGAGGACGCTGTGCCAGTTTTGATTCACGGGATATCCAAAGCAAAGGTGTTACAGCAAAGCGGCTGAGTCAGCTTTTGGTGGAGAAACGATAACCGGTGCCGCGTACAGTTTGCACCAGGTTCTCGTAGGCTTCGCCAAGCGCTTTGCGCAGGCGCCGGATATGCACGTCGACGGTGCGCTCCTCGACATACACGTTGCCGCCCCAGACCTGGTCGAGCAATTGGCCGCGGGTGTAGGCACGTTCCTGGTGGGTCATAAAGAATTGCAGCAGGCGGTATTCGGTCGGGCCGATCTCGGCGGGCTTGCCGTCGATGGTCACGCGATGGCTGACCGGGTCCAGCAGTAAACCGCCGATTTCAATCGGTGTCTCGCTATCGCCGGCGCCGGCACGGCGCAGCACAGCCTTCAGGCGTGCCACCAGTTCGCGGGGTGAGAACGGCTTGGTGATGTAGTCGTCGGCGCCGACTTCCAGACCCTGGATCTTGTTGTCTTCTTCACCCTTGGCGGTGAGCATGATGATCGGGATGCTGTCGGTCAGCTCGTCGCGCTTCAGCCGGCGGGCCAGCTCGATACCTGAGGTGCCGGGCAGCATCCAGTCGAGCAGGATCAGGTCGGGTTTGCGGTCGACGATCATGGCGTGGGCTTGCTGGGCGTTTTCCGCCTCCTGGCAATCGTAGCCAGCCATTTCCAGCGCCACCGCGATCATTTCGCGGATGGGCGCTTCGTCGTCAACGATCAAAATGTTCTTGCCAACCATGGATCAAGCCTCGGGTCATATCGCTGTCATGTGCCGCATTAGATAACGGAATTATTGCAGTCATGTGACAGGGTGTTGCAGGCCCTAGCGTATTGCGTAATCCGCAGCGATGCCGAGAAAGATCGCCAACCCGGCCCAGTGGTTGTGCAGGAAGGCATTGAAGCAGGCCATGGGCTTGCGATTGCGGGTTTGCCGGTACTCCCAGACGAAGCAGGCGGCGGCGACCAGCAGGCCGAGCTGGAAGCACAGTCCAAGCTGGAATTTGCTGCCGGCCAGCAGCAGGCACAACAGGGCCAGGCCTTGCAGGCAGGCGATGATCAGGCGGTCGGCGTCACCGAACAGGATGGCGGTGGATTTGACCCCGATCTTCAGGTCGTCCTCGCGATCGGCCATGGCGTAATAGGTGTCGTAGGCCACCGTCCACAGCAAGTTGGCGATATACAGCAGCCAGGCCTCCGGCGGCACGCTGCCGGTCTCGGCACTAAAGGCCATGGGCATGCCCCAGGAAAACGCTGCGCCCAGCACCACCTGCGGGTAGAAGGTGTAGCGCTTCATAAACGGGTAGCAGGCCGCCAGCGCCACGCCGCCGAACGACAGCCAGACGGTGGTCGCGTTGGTGCACAGGACCAGGGCGAAACTCAGTGCCACCAGCCCGGCAAACAGCACCAAGGCTTCCCGCGGCTTGACCTTGCCGCTGGCCAGTGGCCGGGCCTGGGTGCGGCTGACATGGCCGTCGAAGTGGCGGTCGGCGTAGTCGTTAATCACACAGCCGGCAGCGCGCATCAGGATCACGCCGCCGACAAAAATCAGCAGGTTACTGGCGCTGGGCGCGCCTTCGGCTGCCACCCACAACGCCCACAGGGTCGGCCACAGCAGCAGGTAGATGCCGATGGGTTTGTCCAGGCGCATCAGCTGGACGAAGTCCCAGGCGCGTGGGTGCAGGCGATTGAGTGAATGCAGCAGGCGGGTGTACATCAGCGCGTCTCCGGGCAGGTTGGGCGCAGTATACGGAGTCGGCGTGAGCGATGGGGCGCGTAGGATGGCTTAGCGGCGAAGCGGCTTAATCCATCATGGCTATACGGTCGATGGGTTGGCTGCGCTTAGCCCATCCTAGGGAGCGATTGTGGCTGCAGCCCAGAGTTCGGGTAGAAATACCTCGGCCACCAGCACGGCCAGGGCGCCGCGCTGGAAGCACGAGCGGCGGGCCCACAACTGCTCGCTGCGCACTGCGTTCGGCAGCCAGGGCGCGGGGTAGCGGCACACCTGGATGGTGCCACGGGTAAACGCGCGGTCACTGAACAGTAATTCGCCGAGCGAGCGGCTGCCCAGCTCACCCAGGTTCAGGCCGGAGCCTTGCAGCGCGCTGCGGGCGGCCACGCTGCGGGCAAACACCCACGGTTGCTGATGGCCGCGCAAGTACACCTCACGCACCCAGCCCTGGCTGCCGGTGGGCACGCCCAGGGCCAGGCACTCGTCGTGGCGCAGGGGCTGCCAGCCTTCTTCCAGGGGCACCACGCTGAACTGCTGCTCAGCCAGGGCCGTCAGCCGTCGGGTTAACGAACCCTGATCGAACAGCCACTCGCTGAGCGCGGCGGCGGGGCCGGGATGCAGTTGGGCGGAGCTGAGCCAGCGCGGAGGCTGGGCGAGGGCGGCGTGCGGCACGGTAGCGGGCATTGGTGGCGGCTGGGCGGGCGAGCTTAACATGTTTGCCCCAGGCCGCCGCCCCAGGGGCTGGCGCTGTTGCATGTACCTCTCAGTGCAGCGGCCACGGACCCTAGCCAAAGGTGGGGGCGCTCACTGGTACTTGCGTCGCGGCGCCGCACTCAGTACAAAGCGGCCTAGTCGAGTCGGAATATTGTCCGACAATCTTTCGTGTGATGAGGTTGCAGTAAATGAAGAAGTGGCAATGCGTGGTCTGTGGTCTGGTGTATGACGAATCCATGGGCTGGCCAGACGACGGCATCGCCCCCGGCACGCGCTGGGAAGACGTACCCGCCGATTGGCTGTGCCCGGATTGCGGCGTCGGCAAGATGGACTTCGAGATGATCGAAATCGGTTGATGAGAGGCGGTGGAGCCAGCGCTCCACCACCCTGATTGACGTCGTCAGCGACGGCCTGCGGGCCGTCGTCTTGTATCTATACCCTGCACTACCCCCGAGGAGTTTGAGATGAGCCTACCTGTGGTGATCGTCGGTACCGGCCTGGCCGGCTACAACCTGGCCAAGGAGTTTCGCAAGCTGGACGCGCAGACCCCGCTGCTGCTGATTACCGCCGATGATGGGCGCTCTTACTCCAAACCGATGCTGTCCACCGGCTTCGGCAAGAATAAGGATGCCGACGGCTTGTGCATGGCTGAAGTCGGCGCCATGGCTGAGCAGCTGAATGCCGAGATCCGCACCCACACACGCATCAGCGGCATTGATGCTGGCCATCGTCAGTTGTGGATTGGCGAAGAGGCTGTGCCTTACCGCGACCTGATTCTGGCCCTGGGTGCCGAGGTGATTCGCGTGCCGGTGGCAGGCGATGCGCCTGAGGCGATTTTCCCGGTCAATGACCTGGAGGATTACGCCCGTTTCCGTGCCGCGGCTGCGGGCAAGCAGCGGGTGCTGGTGCTGGGCGCTGGCCTGATTGGCTGCGAGTTTGCCAACGACCTCAGCCTCGGCGGCTACAGCGTCGAGCTGGTGGCGCCTTGCGAGCAGGTGATGCCGGGTCTGTTACCTATGGCGGCCGCCGCGGCGGTGCAGGCTGGGCTGGAAAGCCTCGGCGCACGCTTCCACCTGGGGCCGGTGCTGACCAGCCTGCAGCGCAGTGACAGCGGCTTGCTGGCGCATCTGTCTGACGGCACACAAGTGGCCTGCGACCTGGTGTTGTCCGCCGTCGGCCTGCGTCCGCGCACCGACCTGGCCGCAGCGGCCGGCCTGGCCGTCAACCGCGGGGTGGTGGTCGATCGGCAGTTGCAGACCTCCCACGCCAACATCTACGCCCTCGGCGACTGCGCTGAAGTCGATGGCCTCAACCTGCTCTATGTGATGCCGTTGATGGCCTGCGCTCGTGCGCTGGCGCAGACCCTGAATGGCACGCCGACGGCCGTCAGCTACGGACCGATGCCGGTTACGGTGAAGACGCCGGTGTGCCCGCTGGTAGTGTCGCCACCGCCTCGTGGCGTGGTGGGTGAGTGGACGGTGGAAGGCAGTGGTGCGGACATCAAAGCGCTCTGTTATGACGCTCAGGGCAGCTTGTTGGGCTATGCCCTGACCGGTACGGCCGTACAGGAAAAACTGGCCCTGAATCGGCTGTTACCTGCCCTTTTGGCGTAGATACCTTCTACTTTGTCGTATAAGTCATGTTTTTGCCTTGGCCTATTGTCCGACAAGACTGGCGCGGCCGCGGCCAGCATGCCATTCTCACCGGGTCTGCCGCAGTGCCGCCTAGAGCCTCCGCGGCACCCGAGCGCTGTTCTGGAAGAGCAGCACGGACACAACAACAATAAACCGTCGACAAAGAGGCATTTATGCGCAAACCGGAACTCGCCGCCGCCATCGCCGAGAAGGCTGACCTGACCAAGGATCAAGCCAATCGGGTACTCAACGCCGTACTTGAAGAGATTACCGGTGCCCTGAACCGCAAGGACAGTGTCACCCTCGTTGGCTTCGGTACCTTTGTGCAGCGCCATCGCGGCGCCCGCACCGGGAAGAACCCGCAAACCGGCGCCCCGGTCACCATCAAGGCCAGCAACACCGTGGCCTTCAAGCCGGGCAAGTCGCTGAAAGACTCAGTCAACTGAGTTTCGCTGTCCGGGGCCTTGCGGCCCCGGACAGCACAGCCAAAGGCTGGCTGTAGTTCACCTCGCAAACCGCTACAATGCGCCGCCGTTTCATTCCCCCCTTCGAGGCCGCGCGCATGAAGTTTCGCTTTCTCCTGTGGATGCTGGGCCGCCTGATGGCCAAAGCCAGCCGCACCAATCCTGAGTTCCAGCAACAACTGGCCGGCAAAGACCTGGTGTTCCAGTTGCACACCCTGGACGGCAAGATGGCCCGCCATTTCATCGTCAAAGACCAGCGCATCGTCAGCAAGCGTGGCGTTGCCAGCGCGCCGGCCTTCGCTCTGGGCTTCAAGGATGCGACCTACGGTTTTGCCACCATGACCGCGAAGAACAAGCAGTTGGCCTTTATGCAGGGCATCCAGAACAAAGAGATCCAGATCCAGGGCAACCCGGCGCTGGTGATGTGGTTCCAGGGCCTGATGAAGTACCTGATGCCGAAGAAGAAATCCGCCGCCAAGAAAGCGGCCTGATGTTGCCGCGCCGCCGGCCTTGGCTGAGCGGTGCGTCACTGCGTCAGTAGGACGGCCAGCCGCGGTGCTGGTCGGCTCCCCCATCATTCGCTAGGCTGGGCAGAGTTCTTCAGGACATTGCCGCCATGCGTATCGCTTTACTTTTACCTTTGCTGTTGCTTACCAGCGTCGCTCACGCCGACGTTCCGGCGCCTGCTGCCTTTGCCAAGGTTTTCGAGCTGGCCGGCATTCGTCTGCTCTGCGAGCAGACTGCACCCTTGCTGCAGCGCGGCGTGCCGACGGCACAGCAGGCACAACTGGGCCAGGTGTTTGCTGCCGAGCAGTTGTGCGGGGCATTGGCCAAGCAGTTGGCGCCGACCTTCACCGCCGCCCAGTTAAGGCAGATTGAAACCTTGCTGGAAAGCCCGCTGGCCAAGCAGTTCACTGCCGCAGAACGTGCGGTGGGGGATGACGAAAAGGCCCTCAGCACTTATCGCGAACAACTCACCACCCGTCCGCCACGGGCTGAGCGGCTGGCGCTGGTACGGCGTCTGGACAGTGCCGCGCAGACCACCGCCATGGCTGCGCTGTTGCGTTACGAAGTGGGCAAGACCCAGGCTCTGCTGGCGCTCAAAGCGCGCGGTGAAAGCATTGATGAGGCCACCTTGGCCAGCAAAACCACAGCCCAGGCCGACGCGCTGCGCCAGTCCAGTGCCCAGGGGGTTGAAGCCTTTATGTTGTTTGCCTATCGGCAGACGCCCAGTGATCAGCTTGGTGAGTACGCCGCGCTGTACGAGCAGGCGCCGCTGAATCAGTTGCTCAAGGCCAGTGTGCAGGCTTTGCCAGCGGTGTTTGCCGAGCGCCGCGC
The DNA here is from genome assembly GCF_059567785.1 of Pseudomonas sp. BGA-UO-ETr-WB11. NCBI lineage: Bacteria > Pseudomonadati > Pseudomonadota > Gammaproteobacteria > Pseudomonadales > Pseudomonadaceae > Pseudomonas > Pseudomonas sp. BGA-UO-ETr-WB11. The sequence goes on from NZ_JCAQOS010000008.1 coordinate 345,376, forward strand.
GGCGCTCAAGTAAGTCGCTTGTGGCTGACGGCAGGACTGCCTGCCGTCGACCCCGGCGTCAGTGATGGGGATGGAACTGTGCGGCCAGTTCACGCAAGGCCGCTTCTGCTTCCAGCACCTTGTCCAGGGCTTCATCGGCTTTGGCGCGGGTCAGGCCCAGACGCTCCAATAGCGCTGGCGAAATCTCCACCTGCGGACCGGCGCCAATGCCCCGGCTGCGCAGCAGGCTGACCGCCAGGCAGACCAGATTGGGATAAGGCGCATGGTCGCCGTCGTAATCCGGGTCGTGCTGGAAGCGCAAGGCGGTGGCCAACTCCTCGGGCATATCCCAGAAACGCATCAACCAGGCGCCGATCTGCTCACGGCTGATGCCCAGCAGGTGCTGTTCGATATGGCTGTGGCTGAGGTGCGGGTTGACCTCCAGGTGCCGGCAGATCAGGGAGAAGTGCGGCGGGAATACGTGGGCCAGGACCAGATAACCGAAGTTGTGCAGCAAACCCGCCAGGTAGGTCAGACCGGCCTCCGGGCGCTGGGCACGCGGCATGGCACGGGTCAGGCCCTCGATTACCGCGGCGGTATAGATCGCCTGCTGCCAGTAAGGCGTGGCCTGTTGCGGATGATCTTTGGGCAGGCTCAGGGTTTTGCCCAGCGCCAGGCCCAGGGCCAGGTTGATCACCAGGTCGAAGCCGAGCACACGGACAATGGCGTCCTCAACTGAGCGAATCTTGCCCGGCGCGGCGTAGTAGGGCGACGCGGCCCAACTGACGACCTGAGCGGCCAGGGCTGGATCGGTCTCCACCACGCCGGTGATGTCATCGACAGTGGCGTCCGGATCGACCCGCAGCTTGATGATGCGCTGGGCCGTTTCTGGCAGGGGCGGGATTTCGATGGTTTCTTCCAGACGCTGCTGGATGCGTCGGGCGGTGAAGGCCTGCACCGCCTGGGTGATTTCTGCGCGGTCGTCGTGGGGGCGATTAAGGTTGGGTTGGATCTGGCTCAGCGGCTCGCCAAAGCGCGCTGTGCTGGCCTTGCTCAACAAGCCCTTGAAGGCGTCACTGGACATTTCCAGCAACACGCCCGCCTGGCCGGACTCGATCAGCAGCAGCGGCTCTTGCAGCAGGCATTCGTCATACAGGCAGGGAGAGCTGGTCAGTGCTGGCAAGCCCGGCAGCAGGGCCAGTTGGTGCTTGCCGAGCATACGTTGTAGGCGCTCCGGTTTGACCGCTACCAGTTTGCGCCCGGTCAGCTCCGCCAGGCGGCTAAGGTCCAGCAGTTGGCTCTGCGGGAACAGCGCCAGCAGTGCGCCCAGCTCATCCTCCAGCAGCACCGCTTGCACCCGTTGCGCGGGGTTCAGGCCCGTATGCTCCTGGCGCACCTGAAAGGGCACGGCCAGTTTTTGCAGCAATTGCACGATCATGGCGGGCGGCTGGGGAGTGGTGTCAGGGGCGAGGGCGACTTCGGTCATATTCAGGTCCGGCTAGGGGGCGTCTGCGCTGAGTATAACCAGCGAGTTGGGGCTTGGATGAATCATCGACAGGTTGGCTGCGGGGCAGGTCACACTTGGCCGTATTGCTGGCCATGGCGTAACCAGCGCTCCAGCAGCGGGCTGACGTGTTGCGGCCACTCGGCTAACAGGCGCAGGGCTGCGTCGCGCACCGCCGGCAGCAGGTCGGCATCACGCATCAGGTCGGCCACTTTGAACTGCAGCAGGCCGGTTTGGCGGGTGCCGAGCATCTCGCCGGGGCCGCGCAGTTCCAGGTCTTTTTCGGCGATGACAAAGCCGTCAGTGGTCTCGCGCATGATGCCCAGGCGCTGGCGCCCCAGCTGCGACAGCGGCGGGTGATAGAGCAGCACGCAATGGCTGGCGGCGCTGCCGCGACCCACCCGGCCGCGCAGCTGATGCAGCTGGGCCAGGCCCAAGCGCTCGGGATTTTCGATGATCATCAGGCTGGCGTTGGGCACGTCGACGCCGACTTCGATCACCGTGGTGGCCACCAGCAATTGCAGTTGGCCTTGCTTGAACTGGTCCATCACCGCGGCTTTCTCGGCCGGCTTCATGCGCCCGTGGATCAGGCCGACGTGCAGGCCGCCGAGGGCCGCGGACAAGTCCTCGAAGGTGGTTTCCGCCGCCTGACAGGTCAGCTCCTCGGACTCTTCGATCAGGGTGCAGACCCAATACGCCTGGCGGCCTTCATGGCAGGCCGAGCGCACCCGCTCGATCACCTCGAAGCGGCGGCTGTCGGCCACCAGCAAGGTGTTGACTGGGGTGCGGCCCGGCGGCAGTTCGTCGAGGATCGAGGTGTCGAGGTCGGCGTAGGCGCTCATCGCCAGGGTGCGCGGGATCGGTGTGGCGGTCATGATTAGTTGGTGCGGACACAGGCGGCCGTCGACACCCTTCTTGCGCAGAGCCAGGCGCTGCTGCACGCCGAAGCGGTGTTGTTCGTCGATGATCACCAGGGCCAGGCGCTTGAACTGCACCTCGTCCTGAAACAGCGCGTGGGTGCCAACCACCATCGGTGCGCCGCCGGCGATCTGCTCCAGGGCGCTGGCGCGTGCCTTGCCCTTAAGCTTGCCGGCCAGCCAGGCGACCTCCAGGCCGAGCGGCGCCAGCCAGCGCTGGAAGGTGATGAAGTGCTGCTCGGCGAGAATCTCAGTGGGCGCCATCAGTGCCACTTGATAGCCAGCTTCCAGCGCTTGTAGCGCCGCGAGGGCGGCGACCACGGTCTTGCCGGCGCCTACATCGCCCTGTACCAGGCGCAGCATGGGTTCGTGCTGGCTGAGGTCGTAGGCGATCTCGGCGCCGACCCGCTGTTGGGCGCCGGTGGGGGCGAAGCCGAGGTTAGCCAGATACTGCGCCGGCAGCCGCTGGGCCTTGGGCAATGCCGGGGCGTGCTGGTTGCGCAGGCTGTCACGCAGGCGCTGCATCGACAGCTGATGGGTCAGCAGTTCCTCGAAGGCCAGGCGGTGCTGGGCCCAATGGCGGCCTTCGGCCAGCTCGTCGAGGTCGGCATCCGGCGGCGGCCGGTGCAGGTAGCGCAGGGCCTGATCGAGGGGCGCCAGCTCATGCTCGCGGGCCAGTTCTGCCGGCAGCCAGTCGGGCAGGCTGTGGGGGCCGAGGCGCGCCAGCGTTTGCTCGCTGAGCTGGCGCAGGCGTTGCTGGGTCAGGCCCTCGGTGGTCGGGTAGATCGGCGTTAGGGTCTGTTCCACGGCGATCGGTTCGCCGCCGCTCAGGGCGCGGTATTCCGGGTGATAGATCTCCAGGCCGGAGGAGCCAGGGCGTACTTCGCCGTAGCAGCGCACCAGGGTGCCGCGTTTCAGCCCCTCTTTCTGCGCCTGGCTGAAGTGGTAGAAGCGCAGCGACAGGGTGCCGCTGCCATCCTGTAGGCGCACCAGCAGGCTGCGGCGGCGGCCCATGACCACGTCGGCGCCCGCCACGGTGCCTTCCACCACGGCATCCTGGCCAGGGCGCAGGGCGCCGATGGGCACGATACGGGTGCGGTCTTGATAACGCAGGGGCAGGTGGAACAGGACGTCCTGCAGGGTTTCCAGGCCGACCTTGGTGAGTTTCTCGGCCAGGGCGGCGCCCACGCCCTTGAGCGCGGTAACGGAAACCGTGGCCAGTTCGCTCACGGCGCGGCCTTAGGCGTCTTGCTGGGGCGCGCGGGCCACCGAACACAGGCGAATCGAATCGGCCAGCACGTCAATCGCCTTGGGCCGCGGGAAGCTGGCGCGCCAGGCAATCGCTACGGTGCGGAACGGCACCGGCGGGGTCAGTGGGCGCACCGCGATCACGCCTGGCGCGTAGTGGTGGCTGTCCACCGCCGACAGCGGCAGCACCGAGATGCCCAGGCCGGAGGCGACCATATGGCGGATGGTTTCCAGCGAGCTGGATTCCACGGTGGTGTGTTTGTTGATCTCGCCGCCCTTGCCCAGAGTCGGGCAGGCTTCCAGCACCTGATCGCGGAAGCAGTGGCCTTCGCCCAGCAGCAGCAGGCTCTTGTCGTTGAGCAGGGCGCTGTCAATGCTGGTTTTCGCTGTCCATGGGTGGTTGGCGGGCATCAGGACGGTGAAGGGCTCGTCGTAGAGCGCCTTGGTCAGCACGTCGGCTTCCTGGAACGGCAGGGCGATGATGATTGCGTCCAGCTCGCCGTTGCGCAGTTTGTCGCGCAGTACATGGGTGAAGTTTTCTTCGATATACAGCGGCATCTGCGGGGCGACCCGGTGCAACTGTGGAATCAGATGGGGGAACAGGTAGGGGCCGACGGTGTAGATGGCACCCACCCGCAGCGGTGCGGCCAGCTGGTTTTTGCCAACCTGGGCCAGCTCGCGAATGCCTTGGGCGGATTCCAGCACCTTCTGCGCCTGGGCGACAATGCCCTCGCCCACCGGGGTGGTGCGCACGGCGCTTTTGCTGCGCTCGAAGATCATCACGCCCAGCTCGTCTTCGAGCTTTTTGACCCCCACCGACAGGGTTGGCTGGCTGACGTGGCAGCGCTCGGCGGCGCGACCGAAATGCTGTTCCTGGGCCAGGGTGACGATGTAGCGCAGTTCGGTCAGGGTCATAGTCATAGTCCATTGAGATGCGGCCAAGCATAGCCGCTGTCTTCAATGGAACCAACCACCTTGAGCGTCGCGGCTCAGCCGCGCTTGAGGTTGTAGATAAAGGGCGCGACGATTTCCAGTTGGCCGGCGGTGAGCAACTCGGCCGGCGGCTTGGGCACGGGCGAGGCGCGGCGGATCATGGCCAGGGTGGCGCGGTCCAGCGACGCGTTGCCGGAGCTTTTGGCCAGTTCAATGCTCAGCACCTTGCCCCTGTGGTCCAGGTTAAAGCGCACCTGGCTGGTGCCTTCGATCCCGCGTCGGCGGGCGTCGTTGGGGTAGCGCTTGTAGCGCGCCAGGTGACCGAGCAGGCGACTCTGCCAGGATTGCTTGGCGGCCTGGCTGGCGGCACTGCTGACGGTCGCCGCAGCGGGTGCTGCTGGAGTACTGGCGGGCGCTACCTGGGGCGTCGGGGTGGGCTTGGCTGGCGTAGGCTGTTGCGGTTTGACCGGGCTGATCACGGGCTTGGGTGGCGTCGGTCGGGCCTTAGGCTTGGGCTTCTCCAGAACCAGCTTGGGTTTTGGCGCCACCACGGGCGGTGGCAACGGCTCAGGCAATGGTTGCGCCGCCGGTGCGGGTGGCGGCGGGGTGACGACGGGCAGTGGTGCCAGCTCCACCAGCAGCGCGGCGGGTGGCGGTAGCTCCACGGCCAGGGCCGGGTTGCGCCAGTTCAGCGCCAGTACGCCGATGCCGATGTGCAGGCCGAGCACCAGGGCCAGGCTCAGGGTCCAGCGCGGCAGATGGTAGCGGGGCGCGTTCATCGTGGGGCCACCGTTTCAAGACCGACCAGGCCAATCTTCAGGTAGCCGGCGCCGCGCAATTCGTTCATCACGGCCATCAAGTCGGCGTATTCGACGTGCTTATCGGCGCGGAAGAAGATTGTGGTGTCCTTCTTCGCCTGGGTTTGCTGGTCCAGAGCCTGGGCCAGTTGCGTGCGTTCGATCGGCTGGTCGCCGAGAAACAGGCTGTGGTCTTCCTTCACCGTCAGGTACAGCGGCTTGTCCGGGCGCGGTTGCGGGGTGGCGCTGGCCGCTGGCAGGTCGACTTTGACGTCAACGGTGGCCAACGGCGCGGCCACCATAAAAATGATGAGCAGTACCAGCATCACGTCGATAAAGGGCGTGACGTTGATTTCGTGGTTTTCCTGAAGGTCGTCGTCACCTTCGCGTAGATGCAGGCCCATGGCGTTTTCTCAACCCACCTTGACCATATGCGGCGGGTTCTTGGCCGGCGCCACACGTTCGTTGCCCGGCAGGTCGAGGTCGCGGCTGACCAGCAGCAGCACCTGGGCCGAGGCGTCCGCCACCTGGGCCTTGTAGCCGGTGATTGAACGGGCGAAGACGTTGTAGATGACCACCGCTGGGATCGCCGCCACCAGGCCCAGGGCCGTGGCCAGCAGCGCTTCGGCGATGCCAGGGGCGACCACCGCGAGGTTGGTGGTCTGCGATTTGGCGATGCCGATAAAGCTGTTCATGATCCCCCAGACGGTGCCGAACAGGCCGACGAAGGGTGCGGTCGAGCCGATGGTGGCCAATACGCCGGTGCCCTTGCTCATCTGCCGGCCGCTGGCGGCCACCAGGCGTTCCAGACGGAAGCTGACGCGCTCTTTGATGCCGTCGTTGCCGCGGGCCTGGGCCGACAGCGCCAACTCATGCTGGGCATCTTCGATCAGCAGCTGGCTCAGGCCGCCCTGGTGGGTGCGCTGAGCCTCGTTCAGCGAGCGGGCCTGTTTCAGGCTGCGCAGCTCGGCCTGCAGGCGGCGTTTAGCGGCAAGCAATTCAATGCCTTTGCTCAGCCAGATGGTCCAGGTGAGCACCGAGGCCAGGGCCAGGCCGATCATCACGCCCCGGACAATCACGTCAGCGTTCTGGAACATACCCCAGGGCGACATGTCGTGGCTGAGTAGGGCCTCGTCGAGTGGCGCTTCGGTGTTTGCCGTGGCGGTTTCATTCCCGGCGGCTGGCGCAGTGTTGGTGGCGACGACAGCGGTTGCTGGCGGCAGCGGTTCGTCGGCCATGCTAGGTGCGGAGACGGCTGCGCAGGCTAGGGCGGCAGCGGCCAACAGGGCGCGGACAAAGGACAAGGCGGGCATGCGAAGGGACGTCAGGTTCATGGTGGCCGGTCCGGTAAAAGAAGAGTTGGGCGCTGCCGCCGTAGGAGGCGAGGCGGTAGAAGTTAGCTCATTATTGCAAATCATTATCACTTGATAAAGCCTCCCATGCTCATTTGGCGAATATGTCGCTGCTGCCGCGCCGCCAGACGGCCGAGCACTCGGGCCGGGAGTCAGGTGGATAGCGCTTTGGTCATGCTCGTTCAGTCAGCGCGTTTATCAGCCGCGACGGGCGAGGCAGAGTGGATAACGGTCGTAAGCGCAGTGTGGCCGCTATGCGGCTAAGCGCGCAGGGGGCTGATCAGCACGACAGGGCTGGGGAGGCGCGAGGGTTGGCGCTGGGCCAGGTGACGCGTGGCGCGAGCTGTCGCTCGGGCGAGTGGGGGCGCAAGTGCTCGTGGCCGCGACGTAGCAGCCAACTGAGGCCTAGCAACAGGCCAATGCTGAGGGTGATGGTGCTGCCCAGCGCACAACTGGGGCTGCCGGGCAGGCCACTCTGGCTGTCATCGGCGCTGTCTGTGGCTGCGCTGCCGTCGATGCTGCAGAACAGGCTGTCGAGGCCGCTGAGTTGCAGGCCGGCGCTCTGTGCATGGCCCAGGCTGCAGGCGAACGCGTTGAACAAGACGCAGGCATAGAGCGTCCAGGCCAGGAGCGAGCGGTGATGGCGGCGCAGATTCATGCAGAAACTTTAGCACGGCCAAAATGCTTCGGGGCTGGGCGATTTGTCGCAGTGCCGGTGCTGCAGGCCACGGCTGGCGTGTCTTTTCGCGCAGGCTGCAGAGGTCATTGTGGCGTAGTTGAGCATGCCTGCTTGGCGCTGCTGAGGCTGCGGAGTAGGCTGGCCCCCTTTATTTTCGGAGCCTGCCCATGACCTCTTCACCTTCGTTGCTGATTGCCGGTTGCGGCGATGTTGGTAGCCGTTTGGCGCTGCAGATGCTGGCGCAGAGCTGGACGGTGCACGGCATGCGCCGTGACACCAGTCGCTTGCCGGCCGGAGTACTGGCGGTGGCGGCGGACCTCCACGGTGATCAATGCCCGCCGGCCTGGCCAACGGGCGAGTTGGATTATCTGGTCTATTGCCTGGCCGCCAGCGAAGGCAGCGAAGCCGGCTATCGCGCGGCTTACGTCGATGGTCTGCGCCATGTATTGGGCTGGCTGGCGCAGCACGGGCAGCGGCCGCGGCGGGTGCTGTTTGTCTCCAGCACCAGCGTGTATGGCCAGGGCGGCGGCGAGTGGGTGGACGAAACCTCGGCGACCGAACCCGCAGGTTATTCCGGGCGGATCATGCTGGAGGCCGAGCAATTGCTGCTGGGCAGCGGTCTGCCGGCCAGCGTGGTGCGTCTCACGGGTATCTACGGGCCGGGCCGGCAGTGGCTGCTCAATCAGGTACGCCAAGGCTACCGCGTGGTCAGCGAGCCGCCGCTGTATGGCAACCGCATTCATGTCGACGATGCCGCCGGATTGCTGGCTTTTCTGCTGCTGGCGGATGGTCGTGGGGTGGCGTTGGATACGTGCTATATCGGCGTCGACGACGCGCCGGCGCCGTTGCATGAGGTGGTGGGTTGGTTGCGCGAGACGCTGGCGGTTAGCGGCTGGTCCGCCGAGTCAACGGTGCGCCGCGCCGGCAGTAAGCGTTGCCGCAATGCCCGCGCCCGCGCCTTGGGCTGGGCGCCGCAATACCCCACGTATCGCGAAGGCTATGGCGCGCTGTTGGCGGCTGAGACGCCTTAACAGGCCGTTGAAAACTACCTACGTTGCCAATACGGCGTTAAAAACAGGCCGGGACGCGGCGTCTCAGAATGCTCATTTACAACACGTAAACTCCGCTTCTTCGCCTGTTTTTGCCTTGTCTTGGCGGCCTCGCCAACATTTTCAACGACCTGTTAGCCGGGCAGCTGCAACTGCAGGTTCTGCAGCATGAACTTGGCCATCAGCCACACAGCGCCGGCATTCAGCAGCCACAAACCCACGCCACCGAGGATGATGCCTAGGGCGATTTCATAGGCCAGGCGGCGTTCGGTTTTGTGCTGTGGGCCGCGCTGGGTGCGGAGCGGGCGGAGGTCGTCTTCGTCGCGTTCGGCGCGCATGGTCATGGATCCTGAAGAAATATGGAGGTGTTCAGCGCTGAGGCAGGGTAACAGGTCGTTGAAAAACGTTGGCGAGGCAGTCAGCGCAAGGCAAAAGCAGGCTAAAAAGCGGAGTTTACGAGGTGTAAATGAGCATTTTTAGCCTGCTTTTAACGCCGCGATGGCAACGCAGGTAGTTTTTCAGCGGCCTATTAGTCGCGTTCCAGCAGCCAGCGTTGCGGACCGGGATATAGGTCGGGCATTTCGTCCGGTTGCGCGCGGTTGAGGGCTTCGAAGATCTGCAGCTGATCGCCGTCGCGAACGAAGATCCACTCATTGCCTTCCTGGCCCAGTTGCAACCACAGGCTGTCGTACTCGCCGCTCATGGCCGCGCAGTCACCAGCCAGGCACAGGGCGAAGCGTTCGGCGCCGGGCAGGCCGTCGAGCTTGCCGTCGGCATGAAAGATCACCAGGCCGCCTTCACCGGGGCCGCTGCGAATCTTCCAGCTGCCGGCGAGAAAGGCCTCGTAAAGGCTGTATTCAAAACTGCTGCCGGCCGGCGCCGCGGCATCGACCTTGACCTTGGGTCGGGCAAAGCGCTGCTCGGGCCAGGTGGCGCTGGCTTGCTGGATCAGCAATTCGCCCTCGGGCTTGAGCACTTCGTGATGCTCGCCATAGAAGCTGACCTGCCAGAGGCCATCTGCTTGCGCGTTCAGCTGCCCATCGGCGAGCTCGAAGCCGTTGCTGAAGGTCGCCTGTTGGCGGGCGCTGTTGAGATTCCACTCCAGGTTCGGGCCGTAGGCCAGCAGCGCTTCGCGCAGGTGCTGGCTGTCCACGGCGGCGTCGATGGCTGCCTGGTTGATCCAGATGCCGCTGGGGTCTTTGGGTTTGCTGGCGCAGCCGCCGAGCAGGGTCAGGCACGCCAGCAGGCAGAGAAAGGAACGCATGGGGGATACCTCAAAATAAACAGGGGGCCTCGCTGCCGAGAGCCCCCTGAGCGTCGCGTGCAGGTGTTATTCGATGACCAGAATGGCATCCATCTCAACGGCTGCACCGCGTGGCAGGGCGGCAACGCCGATGGCGGCGCGGGCCGGGTACGGCTGTTCGAAGTAGCGGCCCATCACTTCATTGACCTTGGCGAAGTGGCTGAGGTCGGTGAGGAAGATGTTCAGCTTGACGATGTCCTTGAACGAACCACCGGCGGCTTCGGCCACGGCTTTGAGGTTCTCGAACACCTGCACGGTTTGCGCTTCGAAGCCTTCGACCAGTTCCATGGTCTTGGGGTCGAGGGGGATCTGCCCGGACATGTATACGGTGTTGCCGGCCTTGATGGCTTGCGAGTAGGTGCCGATGGCGGCGGGGGCCTTGTCGCTGCTGATAACGGTCTTGCTCATAAAAAACTCCTAGTGAGATTCAGGCCGGGCTGCACCCGGACGCGGTGTTGACTGATTTGCGCAGATTGGACGCCGATGGGCGGGCGTCAGGCACGCATGCGGGTGATGCGCATCACCCCTTTGAGCGCGCGCAGTTTCTTGATCACGCGGGCCAGGTGGACGCGGTCGTGGACGCTGACCACCAGCTGCACGACGCTGACGCGACCGTCGCGCTCGTCCATGCTGATCTTCTCGATGTTGCCGTCGGCGGCGTTGACGCTGCTGGCCAGCAGGGCAATCAGGCCGCGCTGGTGTTCCAGTTCGACGCGCAGTTCGACGTTGAATTCGCCGCTGACATCCTTGGCCCAGGACAGCTGGATGCATTTCTCCGGGTTGTGGCGGATGTCGCTGATGTTCTTGCAGGTGTCGAGGTGCACGACCATGCCTTTGCCGGCCGACAGGTGGCCGACGATCGGGTCGCCGGGGATTGGCGTGCAGCACTTGGCGTAGCTGAGCACCAGGCCCTCGGTGCCGCGGATCGCCAGCGGTCCTTCATGGCTGGGCAGTTGCTCGCCATTTTCGGTGAGCAGGCGGCGCGCCACCACGAAGGCCATGCGGTTGCCCAGGCCGATTTCTTCCAGCAGGTCTTCGCTCAACGCCATGTGGTATTCGTCGAGGACGGCCTGAATGCGCTCCACCGGCAGCGAGTCGAGGTGGGTGCCGAAGCTGGCCAGTACCTTGTTCAGCAGACGCTCGCCGAGGCTGACCGACTCGGAGCGGCGCTGCAGCTTGAGCGCGTGGCGAATATGGGTGCGGGCTTTGCCGGTGACCACGAAATTCAGCCAGGCCGGGTTCGGCCGGGCGCCGGGGGCGGTGACGATTTCCACCGTCGAGCCGCTTTGCAGCGGCTCCGACAGCGGCGCCAGGCGGCGATTGATGCGGCAGGCGATGCAGCTGTTGCCGACGTCGGTGTGCACCGCATAAGCGAAATCCACCGCCGTGGAGCCCTTGGGCAGCTCCATGATCCGGCCCTTGGGGGTGAAGACATAGACCTCGTCGGGGAACAGGTCGATCTTCACGCTCTCGATGAATTCCAGCGAATTGCCGGCGCGCTGCTGCAGTTCAAGGATGCCCTTGACCCACTGGCGGGCGCGCGCGTGGCTGCCCTTGGGCTGGTCGTCTTCGGCGGATTTGTACAGCCAGTGGGCAGCAATGCCGTGGTTGGCCAGCTCTTCCATCTCGCGGGTGCGGATCTGGATTTCAATCGGTACGCCATGCATGCCGAACAAGGTGGTGTGCAGCGACTGGTAGCCGTTGGCCTTGGGGATCGCGATGTAATCCTTGAAGCGCCCCGGCAAAGGTTTGTACAGGTTGTGCACGGCGCCGAGCACGCGGTAGCAGGTGTCAACTTTGTCGACCACGATGCGGAAGGCGTAGACGTCCATGATCTCGTTGAAGGCGCGGCGCTTGCCGCGCATCTTCTGGTAGATGCTGTACAGGTGCTTCTCACGGCCATGCACTTCGCCCTGCATGTCCTCGCGGGTCAGGCAGTGGCTGATCGACTCTTCGATCTTGTTGACGATTTCCTTGCGGTTGCCACGGGCGCGACGCACGGCGCCGCGGATGCGTTCGGAGCGCATCGGGTACATGGCTTTGAAGCCAAGGTCTTCGAACTCGATGCGCATGCTGTGCATGCCCAGCCGGTTGGCGATCGGCGCGTAGATCTCCAGGGTTTCCTTGGCGATCCGCCGGCTCTTCTCGTGGGGCATGGAGTCGAGGGTGCGCATGTTGTGCAGGCGGTCGGCCAGCTTGACCAGGATCACGCGGATATCACGGGCCATGGCCATGGCCATTTTCTGGAAGTTTTCCGCTTGCGCTTCGGCTTTGGTTTCGAAGTTCATCTGGGTCAGTTTGCTGACCCCATCGACCAGTTCGGCGATGGTTTCGCCAAATTGCGCGGTGAGCGCTTCCTTGGCAATCCCGGTGTCTTCGATGACGTCATGCAGCATCGCGGCCATCAGGCTTTGATGATCCATGTGCATGTCGGCGAGGATGCTGGCGACCGCCAGGGGGTGTGTTACGTAGGCTTCGCCGCTGCGTCGGCGTTGGCCGTCGTGGGCTTGTTCAGCGTAGAAGTAAGCGCGGCGGACCAGGTTGACCTGGTCACTGCCGAGGTAGGTCGAAAGTCGTTCGGCGAGGTTGTCTATGCTCGGCAAGTGCAATGCTCCTGCCGTGCTCTGGGACTCTGTACCGTACGACGTCGACCCACCATGGACTTACAAGGCCTCGTTGGCCTCGTCCTCGAATGTGGCAAACAGCGGTTCGTCTTCAACGATGTCGTCTTGAGCGATGACGTCGTAGTCCACCAGGCCGGCAGCGATTTCGCGCAGGGCTACTACGGTGGGTTTGTCGTTTTCCCAGGCTACCTTGGGCTCTTTGCCGCCGGTGGCCAGTTGACGGGAACGCTTGGTGGCCAGCATGACCAGCTCGAAGCGGTTAGCGACGTTCTCCAGGCAATCTTCAACGGTAACGCGGGCCATGGTGTTCCTCGTAGCAAATAGCGAGATAAAGCTGTGCCCAAATGGGCGAGCGGACTGGATAGTCTAAAAAATCACCCGCCTTAAGGGAAGCGTTGTTTGTGTCGGGGCTGGCCGCGAACGCGCCGCCAGCCGCCCGAAAGCGGCTGCAGGCAGCGGCCTGGCTGGCGCGGAGTCAGGCCAGCAGCTGGCTGAGTAAATCCGCGTGGCGTTGCTGTTGCGGGTTTTGCAGCAGCTGATTGGCACGAAAAATGGCTTTCAGGTCGTCGAGGGCGACCTTGAAGTCGTCGTTGATCACTAGGTAATCGTATTCGACGTAGTGGCTCATTTCGCTGACCGCTTCACGCATGCGCCCGTCGATGATCTCGTCGCTGTCCTGGCCGCGGTTGTCCAGACGCTGGCGCAGAGCTTCCTGGGTCGGCGGCAAAATGAAGATCGACTTGGCCTGCGGCATCAGGCGGCGCACCTGCTGGGCGCCCTGCCAGTCGATTTCCAGGATCAGGTCGTAACCTTCCTTGAGGGTCTGCTCCAGCCAGCGCTGCGAGGTGCCGTAGAGGTTGCCGAACACTTCGGCGTGTTCGAGAAACTCGTCGCGCTCAAGCATTTCGATAAAGGCTTCGCGGGCGACGAAGTGGTAGTTGACCCCGTCGACCTCGCCCGGACGCATGGCGCGGGTGGTGTGCGAGACCGATACGCGGATTTGTTCCTGGGCCTCGATCAGGGCTTTGACCAGGCTGGTCTTGCCGGCGCCGGAGGGGGCAGAAACGATATACAGGGTGCCGGTGGTGGCCATAAGAATTTCCCGGGGCTGGCGGTTTTTCAATTAGGTCTTTAAAAACGTAGCGAGCGACGGCTAGGCAAGGCGAAATCAGGCGAGAAAGCGGAGTTTACGACTGTAAATGAGCATTTGACTCGCTTCACTCGCCCCTTCGGGGCCGCACTGAAGTGCGTTCAGTCTAAGGACTGTGAGCCTGATTTCAACGCGGCATAGCCTAGTGCAGTAGTTTTTACTCGATGTTCTGGACTTGTTCGCGCATCTGCTCGATCAACACCTTAAGGCTGACGGCGGCTTGGGTGCTGCGCGGGTCGAAGGCTTTGGAACCGAGGGTGTTGGCTTCGCGGTTGAGCTCCTGCATGAGGAAGTCCAGGCGACGCCCGGCGGCACCGCCGGCCTTGAGCACGCGGCGCACTTCACTGACGTGGGTGCTGAGGCGGTCCAGCTCTTCGGCCACGTCGCTCTTCTGCGCCAGCAACACCAGCTCCTGCTCCAGGCGTTGGGGGTCGAGTTCGGCTTTCATCTCGGTGAAGCGGTCGAGGATCTTCTGTCGCTGGGTGGCGAGCATCTGCGGCACCAGCTCGCGCAAGGTGGCGACTTCCGTCGTCATGGCGTCGAGGCGCTCGTTGAGCAGTTTGGCCAGCTCGGCGCCTTCACGGCCACGGCCGTTTTTCAGCTCATCCAGAGCCTGGTTGAACAGTTGCATGGCTTCGGCGTTTTGCGCCTGCGGGTCGGTGCCATCGGCCACCAGTACGCCGGGCCAGGCCAACACTTCGAGGGGATTGAGGGGCGCGGGCTGCTTGATCAGGCTGGCGATGCTCTCGGCGGCGCTGATCAGTTGGGCGGCGCGTTCGCGGTCCAGCTGCAGGGCCTTGCCGGTGGATTCTTCAGTGAAGCGCAGGGTGCATTCCACTTTGCCGCGCGACAAACCTTGGCGTAGGGCGTCGCGCACGCTGCCTTCGAGGTCGCGAAAGGCTTCCGGCAGGCGCAGCTGGGGCTCCAAGTAACGGTGGTTTACCGAGCGCAGTTCCCAGCTCAGGGTGCCGTGGGTGCCAGCCCGTTCCGTACGGGCGAAGGCGGTCATGCTGTGCACCATGGGCGTACCTCTGGGCGGTGATGTCGGTTGTCGAGGCGGTGGATTGTAGCGCAGTCGCCGGGGCCGCCCAATCGGTGATGTTCGGCGTAGTGCCGGCCGCCGGAGAATTCGGCGATGTCCCGGCAGGCGCCTGGGCCCTATAATGGCGGGGAAAATTCAGTCCCGAACAGGTATTCCCCGATGAAGCGTCCCAGTGGCCGTGCTGCCGATCAGCTGCGCTCGATCCGTATCACCCGTAACTACACCAAACATGCCGAAGGTTCGGTGCTGGTGGAGTTTGGCGACACCAAAGTGATCTGTACGGTCAGTGTTGAATCCGGCGTCCCGCGCTTCCTTAAAGGCCAGGGCCAGGGCTGGTTGACCGCCGAGTACGGCATGTTGCCGCGCGCCACGGGCGATCGTAACCAGCGTGAAGCCAGTCGCGGTAAGCAGGGTGGTCGTACCCTGGAAATCCAGCGCCTGATCGGTCGTTCGCTGCGTGCTGCATTGGACATGTCCAAGCTTGGCGAGAACACCCTGTACATCGACTGCGATGTTATTCAGGCCGATGGTGGCACCCGTACCGCTTCCATCACCGGCGCCATGGTGGCCCTGGTGGATGCGCTGAAGTTGATGAAGAAGCGTGGCGGCCTGAAGGCTGGCGACCCGCTCAAGCAGATGGTTGCTGCGGTGTCGGTGGGCATGTACCAGGGCGAGCCGGTGCTGGACCTCGACTACCCGGAAGATTCGGCAGCGGAAACCGATCTCAACGTGGTGATGACTGCCGCCGGTGGTTTCATCGAGGTGCAGGGCACCGCCGAAGGCGCGCCGTTCCAGCCCTCCGAACTGAATGCCATGCTGGCGTTGGCGCAAAAGGGCATGCAGGAACTGTTTGAGCTGCAGCAAGCGGCCCTGGCCGATTAACCCACCGAGGACCCGCGGATGAACGATAACCTGCTCCCCACGCCCGATGCGCAAGCCCGGCAATGGGCCATGCTGTGTCATTACGCGGCGTTCTTCTGGGTGTTGGCGCCCTTGATCGGCAACGTCATCGGCCCGTTGGTCGTCTGGCAGCTGAAGAAAGATCTGCATCCGTTTGTCGATGAGCAGGGTAAGGAAGCGCTGAACTTTCAGATCACCTACAGCGTGGCCATGATGGTGTGTGGCTTGCTGGCCTGGGTGCTGATCGGCTTTCCGTTGATGCTGCTGGTGGGAGTGGCGGCGCTGGTGCTGACCATCATCGCCGGGATCAAGGCCAATGCCGGGGAAGCCTATCGCTACCCACTGTGCTGGCGCCTGATCAAGTAACGACGGCTTTTGCAGGCAATAAAAACCGGCGCTGAGCCGGTTTTTTATTGCCTGCGCTTATTCAGCTCAGGGCCTCCAGCAGTTCGTCGCGGCCCTGGGGCGGGACCATGGCGATCAGTGTGTGGCCGGGATGCAGGATCATGGCGTCGGCTGGGTTGAAGATAAAGTCTGGGCCGGTGCGAATCGACAGGATCACGCAACTGGGGCAGCGCTGCTTGATCTCGCCGATGGTGCGCAGGCTGTGGTGCTCGGCAATAGGCACCTCCTCCAGACGCACTTTGTGCTCGGAGCGCAGCATCTCATCGAGGAAGGTCACCACGTGGGGGCGGATCATTGATGAGGCGATGCGCATGCCGCCGGTGAAGTCCGGCGAGATCACCGTGTCGGCCCCGGCTTTGCGCATTTTCTGCGCGTTGCGCAGCTCGTGGCAGCGCGCTACGACCCGCACCTTGGGGTTGAGCTGGCGGGCGGTGAGGATAATCATCAGGTTGCGGCTGTCGTCGCCGGTGACGGCGAACACCCCGGCGGCATCGGCAATGTCGGCGGCCAGCAAGAGGTCGTCATCGGTGGCGTCACCGTGCAGGTGCAGAAGCTGGGGGAAGTGTTCGCGCTGGGCCTCGAACTGTTCTTCGTCGCTGTCGATGGCGACGAACTCGCGGCCGGTGGCCACCAGCTCATGGGCCACGTTGCGCCCGACTCGGCCGAAGCCGCAGAGAATGTAATGGCCCTTGAGTTTCTTGATGGCCTTTTCCATGCGTCGTCTCCGCAGGCTGTAGTCGAAGTCGCTCTCGAGGAAGAACGTTGCCAGGCTGGTGAACAGAAAGGTCACGGTGCCGAAGCCGGTGAGGGCGATCAGTCCGGCAAACAGGCGTTCGCCGAGGTTGTTGAGGGGGATGATCTCACCATAACCGACGGTGGTGATGGTGATCAGGGTCATGTGCAGTGCGTCGGACCAGGTCGCCTGCTCGTCGGCCACGCTGTAGAAACCGAGGGTGCCGAACACGGCCATGAACAACAGCAGGGCAATTGCCGCGTAGATGCGTTGCAAGATCCGCGGCAATTGGGTGTGGCGCATGGGCAGGTTGTGTTTGGCGCGGCGCCAACGGGGTATGCCCATGATTATCCCTGTCGATTAAACGCTGAGGGTCCAGTCGTAATCGACCACCAGTGGCGCGTGCTCAGAGAAGCGTGGCTGGCGCGGCAGGCGGGCGCTGCGCACGCAGCGACGTAGGCCTGGGGTCAGCAGGTGATAGTCGAAGCGATAGCCGAGGTTGAGCATTTCCGCCTGTTCAGTGTCGGGCCACCAGCTGAACTGGTCGCCTTCGCGGCTGACTTCGCGCAGCGCATCAACGTACCCCATGCTGCCGACGACCTGATCCATCCAGGCGCGCTCGGGGGCGAGAAAGCCAGGCGATTGTTGGCAGTCGCGCCAGTTCTTCACGTCGAGTTTCTGGTGCGCGACAAACAGCGAGCTGCAGTAGATGTACTCGCGACGCTTGCGCCGTTGTTTGTCGAGGTAATGGGCGAAGTCGTCCATAAACTTGAACTTCTGGTTCAGGCTCTCGTCGCCATGCTGCCCAGATGGCAGCAGCACGCAGGCAATACTGACTTTGTCGAAATCGGCCTGCAGGTAGCGCCCGTAGCGGTCGGCCATTTCAAAGCCCAGACCACTGATTACCGCCTTGGGTTGCAGCCGTGAATACAGCGCCACACCGCCTTGGTTAGGCACTTCGGCATCACAGGCATAGAGGAAGTAGCCGTCCATTTGGAAGGCTGGGTCGTCCAGTTCAAAGGCAGAGGCGCGGGTGTCCTGCAGGCAGATGACGTCGGCATTCTGTGCCTGCAACCAATTGAGCAAACCACGCTCGGCTGCGGCCTGAATGCCATTCACGTTCACACTGATGATCCGCATAAATGGCCCCTAAAAACACGTGCGTGTATGATACCCGAGCTCCTATTTATTAGCTAAACCCATCGTAAAATCAGTGCTATCCGGGATTTTCTTCATGCAGGCTTACCAGCGCGAGTTCATTCGTTTTGCCATCGAGCGTGGAGTCTTGCGCTTTGGTTCATTCACCCTCAAGTCCGGGCGTACCAGCCCGTACTTCTTCAATGCCGGGTTGTTCAACAGTGGTTTGGCGCTGGCCCAGTTGGGGCGTTTTTATGCCGCCGCGGTGGTTGAGAGCGGCATTCCTTTCGATGTGCTGTTTGGCCCGGCCTACAAAGGCATCCCGTTGGCGGCCGCGACGGCCGTGGCGCTGGCCGAGCAGCATGAGCTGGACCTGCCCTGGTGCTTCAACCGCAAGGAAGCCAAGACCCATGGCGAAGGCGGTAGCCTGGTGGGTGCCCCGCTCGAAGGCCGCGTGCTGATCGTTGACGATGTGATCACTGCTGGCACGGCGATCCGCGAAGTGATGCAGATCATCCAGGCCCAGGGCGCGCAGGCAGCCGGTGTGTTGATCGCTTTGAACCGTGAGGAGCGCGGCCAGGGCGAGCTGTCTGCCATCCAGGAAGTCGAGCGCGATTTCGCCATGCCGGTGGTGAGTATTGTGTCGTTGACCCAAGTACTGGAATATCTGGCCGATAACGCTGAACTCAAGCAGCATCTGCCGGCGGTACAAGCCTACCGCGACCAGTACGGCATTCAGGCCTGATCCACCACAGGGTAATGTTCTTATGCTGAAACCGGGCGCCTTGCGACTCCCTTTGTTGTTGTCGGTCTTGCTACCCGCCCTGGCGGGCGCCGGCGAGCTGTACCGCTACGTCAACGACAAAGGCGTGATTGTGCTCGACCGCCAAGGCGTACCGCCGGAGTACATTGGCAAGGGCTACGACGTGCTGTCCGACCAGGGTCGCGTGGTGCGTGTGGTGCCGCCGGCGCCAACCGCCGCAGAGCGTCAGCGCCTGCAGGAAGAAAAGGCCCAGGCCACCTCGGATGCCCAGTTGTTGCGCCTGTATTCCAGCCTGGATGATGTGGATCGTGCCCGCGAGCGCAAACTGACCGAGCTGGACGGTGCGGTGGGCGCGGCGCGCGGCAACTTGCAGTCGCTGCGCACCCAGCAGGCCAACCTGCAAGGCCAGGCGGCCGAGCAGGAGCGCGCCGGCCGTGTGGTGCCGGAAAGCTTGCTGGTGCAGATCAGCAACATCAAGGGTGAGCAGGAAAGCTTGCTCAAGGACATCGAGCGCTTCAAAGAAACCCGCAAGCAAGCCGCTGCCGGGTTTGTCGCGGACCGGGCACGGCTGGCGCAGTTGTTGGGTATCAAGCCCTAAACTGCGCCGCTGTGCTGCCCGCTGTGGCTTGCTAGCGGGCTTTGCGGTTGCTGATCTTGGTGCCCACGCCGGTGTCGGTGAAAATCTCCAGCAGCACGGCGTTAGGCACTCGGCCGTCGATGATGTGCGCGCTGTTCACCCCGCCTTGCACCGCTTCCAGGGCGCAACGAATCTTCGGCAGCATGCCGCCGTAGATGGTGCCGTCTGCAATCAACTCGTCCACTTGCTCGGTGCTCAAGCCGGTCAGTACTTCGCCCTGCTTGTTCATTAGGCCGGCGATGTTGGTCAGCAGCATCAGCTTCTCGGCTTTCAGCGCTTCCGCCACCTTGCCGGCCACCAGGTCGGCGTTGATGTTGTAGGACTCACCGTTCTCGCCGACGCCGATGGGTGCGATTACCGGGATGAAGTTGCCTGACACCAGCATGTTGATCAGCTCGACGTTGACGCCGATGACTTCACCGACGTGGCCGATATCGATGATCTCTGGCTGAGTCATTTCCGGGGTCTGGCGGCTGACGGTGAGCTTCTTGGCGCGGATCAGGCGTGCGTCTTTGCCGGTGAGGCCGATGGCGCTGCCGCCGTGGTGGTTGATCAGGTTGACGATGTCTTTGTTGACCTGGCCGCCGAGGACCATTTCCACCACGTCCATGGTCTGTGCATCGGTCACGCGCATGCCGTCGATAAAGTGGCTTTCGATGCTCAGGCGCTTCAGCAGGTCGCCGATTTGCGGGCCGCCACCGTGCACCACCACTGGGTTGATGCCAACCGCCTTCATCAGCACGATGTCGCGGGCAAAGCCGGTTTTCAGCTCGTCGCTCTCCATGGCGTTGCCGCCGTATTTGATCACCAGGGTCTTGCCGACGAAGCGACGAATATAGGGCAGCGCCTCGGACAGAACCTGGGCGACTTGGGTGGCAGCGTCACGGCTGAGGGTCATGCAAACACTCCAATACGAAAAGCGAATCCTGAAACGGGTTGATCAAAACGGCAGATTGAGGTCCGGGGCGACGGTGTACAGCTGCGCGCGGAAGACTTCCTGAATGCGCTTGAGCTCTTCGGTCGTCTCGGCCTCAAAGCGCAGTACCAGCACCGGCGTGGTGTTGGAAGCGCGTACCAGGCCCCAGCCCTTGGGGTAGTCGACGCGTACGCCGTCCAGGGTGGTGAGGTTGGCATCGCCCCAGTGGCCGTCGCGTTGCAGGGCGTTGATGATGCTGAACTTGCTCTCGTCGGTCACCTCGATGTTGATTTCCGGGGTGCAGATGTCGTTCGGGAAGGCCGAGAACACGTGTTCTGCGTCGCGCTTGTCCTGGCTGAGGATTTCCAGCAGGCGGGCAGCGGCGTAAATGCCGTCGTCAAAGCCGAACCAGCGCTCCTTGAAGAAGATGTGGCCGCTCATTTCGCCGGCCAGCAGGGCGCCAGTTTCCTTCATTTTCTTTTTGATCAGCGAATGGCCGGTCTTCCACATCACTGGGCGGCCACCGTAACCGCTGATCAGTGGGGTCAGGCGGCGGGTGCATTTGACGTCGAAGATGATGTCGGCACCGGGGTTGCGCGACACCACGTCCTTGGCGAAGAGCATCAGCAAGCGGTCGGGGTAGACGATGGTGCCGGTGTTGGTAACCACACCTACGCGGTCGCCATCGCCGTCGAAGGCCAGGCCCAGGTCAGCGTTTTCAGCTTTGACCTTGGCGATCAGGTCCACCAGGTTTTCCGGCTTGCCTGGGTCCGGGTGGTGGTTGGGGAAGTTGCCGTCGACGTCACAGAACAACGGGATCACGCTGCAGCCCAGGGCTTCGATCAGGCGTGGAGCGATCACCCCGGCCACGCCGTTGCCGCAGTCGACCACCACGCGCATGGGCTTGGCCAGGGCGATGTCGTCACGGATCTGGTTGAAGTAGCGATCAAGAATGTCGATCTGCTCGACGCTGCCAACACCGCTGGCCAGGTCGTTGGTTTCGATGCGCTGGCGCAATGCCTGGATCTGTTCGTTGGCCAGGGTGTCGCCGGCGATAACGATTTTGAAACCGTTGTAGTTTGGTGGGTTGTGACTGCCGGTGAGCATCACGCCCGATTTGCCGGCCAGCACATTGGCGGCGAAATACAGTACGGGGGTTGGCACCATGCCGACGTCGGTGACTTGGCAGCCGCAGTCGAGCAGGCCTTGGATCAGTTGCTCGGCCAGTTGCGGGCCGGACAGGCGACCGTCGCGTGCCACGGCTACGTTGGCCTCGCCCTGGGCCAGGCTCTGTGAACCAATGGCGCGACCGATCCAATAAGCGGCGGTAGGAGTGAGGCTATCGCCGACCACGCCGCGAATATCGTAGGCGCGGAAGATGCTGGCGGGCAGGTTCGGTGCGGTGTGCTGAATTTGCGTCATGGCGGGAGGCTGTTCCAATCCGAGCAGGTCCTGATCCTCATCGAGAATATCGATGTCGAGGATGTCGGTGTCCTGAAACAAGGGGTCGGCAAATGTTGCCGGTTGTGGGTTGCTGCTTGTGGGCGTGGCACTGCGCACGGGCTCGACGGGCGCGGCTTCTTGTTTGCGCCGCGACAGGTGGGCCAGCAACTGGGCCAGGTTGTCCAGCGCCGGCAGGCTGAGGCTGAACGACTTGACGGCTTTGCCGCTGGTCAACTCACTGACCAGTTGGGCCAACTGGCGGGCGTCGGCATGCAGGCGATGTTGCAGGCTGCTTTGGGTTAGATACAGGCCAACCAGGGCGCCAACCAGGGCCAGCAAGCCGGCAACCAGCAGCAATTCCGGCGGGAAGATCAGCTGGTTGAGGGCGGGGCCAGGAGTAAAACTCAGCTTCCAGTTGGGGCTGCCGCTGCTCAGGCTCTGGGGCGCACTGCCGCTGTCAGCCTGGCCGCGTTGCTCAAGCACCTGTGCCGGGGCGTTGCCAAATTGCTGGAGCAACTGCAGTTGGCCGGTATCGGCGGCCATGGTTGGCAGCGCGCGCAGCAGGCGTTGCAGGTCGACCACCAGCAGCAGGGTGCCCTCGGGGGTTTCCTGCTCGCTGAGGCGCAGTGGTGCGGCGCTGTAGACCAGCCAGCGCTGGCCGACCTTGTAGGCTTCAGGTGCAGGGATTTGTCCGCTCTCGACTCGGCGCAGCATGTCGAGGGCGGCGAAGTTCATCGGCGCCGCGCGGTTGCTGTCTTGCATCGCTTGGCCGCGGGCATTGAGCTGCGCGTCGACGACACCATCCCAATAGGCGATGTTGCTTTCGGCGCTGCGGATCAGTGCCGGGTCCTGGCTTTGCACGGCGCTCAGCAATTGCGGGTTGCGTGCCGCCGCCTGGGTGTCGGCGCTCAATTGTTTGATCGCTTGCTGCAGGGCAGCGGCTTGGCTGCCGCCCCAGGCATCGCGCAGTTCGCTCTGTTGCTGCGTCTGGGCGGTATAGAACAAGGCAAACCAGAGCATTGCCGCGCCGCCCAGCAGCCCCAGGACACTGGCGATGGCGCCGGGGATCAGGCTGCGGAAGTCGGGGCCGCGACGGCGGGTGTCAGCCGGCGGTTGGGCCGGGCTGGGGTCGATGGTGTCCTTGGCGCTGCGTTTGAACAGTTTCACAGTGCGATTCCCCGGCGATTCATCCTGAAAGTGAAAGGGCTCAGTGGCTGCCTGAGTGGCCGAAACCACCGCTGCCGCGTTGGCTTTCGTCGAACTCGCTGACCAGCTCGAAGTGCGCTTGCACCACGGGCACCAGTACCAGTTGTGCCAGGCGTTCGCCAACAGCGATGTTGAACGCGCTGCTGCCACGGTTCCAGCAGGACACCATCAGCTCGCCCTGGTAGTCGGAGTCGATCAGCCCAACCAGGTTGCCCAGCACGATGCCGTACTTATGGCCCAATCCGGAGCGCGGCAGGATCAGCGCCGCCAGCCCTGGGTCGGCGATGTAGATCGACAGGCCGGTGGGGATCAGCACGGTTTGCCCTGGCTCCAGCAGCAGGTCTTGCTGCAGCATGGCGCGCAGGTCGAGGCCGGCGGAGCCCGGTGTGGCGTACTGCGGCAGCGGGAATTGGGTGCCGATGCGTGGGTCGAGGATTTTGGCTTGCAGTGAGTGCATGGTGGCTCAGTTCTTCACGTCTGTGGGGGCGGGCAGGCGGTCGGCGATAAACGCCACCAGCTGGCGGGCAATCTTGCCTTTGCTGGTCTGGGCAAAGCGGGTTTCCAGCAGCTGACGGTCGATCACGCTGCAGGCGTTGTCTTCACTATTGAAGCCAATGTTGGGGTTGGCCACATCGTTGGCGACAATCAGGTCGAGGTTCTTGTCTTTGAGCTTGCGCGCGGCGTAGTCCAGCAGCTTCTCGGTTTCGGCGGCAAAGCCGACGCTGAACGGCCGGTCAGGGCGGCCGGCGAGGGTGGCGAGGATGTCCGGGTTGCGCACCAGTTGCAGGAGCAGGCCGTCGCCGCTGGTGGGGTCTTTTTTCATCTTCTGCTCGGCCACCACTTCTGGGCGGTAATCGGCGACGGCGGCCGCGGCGATCAGCAGGTCGCAGGGCATCGCCGCTTCGCAGGCGGCGAGCATGTCGCGGGCGCTGGTGACGTTGACCCGGTTGACCCGGTCCGGCGTTGGCAGGTGCACCGGGCCGGTGATCAGGGTGACCTGGGCGCCGGCTTCAGCGGCAGCTTCGGCCAGGGCAAAGCCCATTTTGCCGGAGCTGTGGTTGGTGATGTAACGCACCGGATCGATGTTTTCCTGGGTCGGTCCTGCGGTAATCAGCACGTGCCGGCCACTCAGGCTGCGCCGCTGGAAGCAGTCGGCAGCGCGCTGGGCCAGCTCGTCGGCCTCCAGCATGCGGCCCAGGCCGATGTCGCCGCAGGCCTGGCTGCCGGCGCCAGGGCCGAACAGGTGAAAGCCGCGCTGCTGCAGGGTGGCGGCATTGGCCTGGGTCGCCGGGTCGCGCCACATGGCCTGGTTCATCGCCGGGGCTAGGGCTACGGGGGCGTCGGTGGCCAGCACCAGGGTGCTCAGCAGGTCATTGGCCAGGCCTTGGGCCAGGCGCGCCATCAGGTCGGCGGTAGCGGGGGCAATCAGCACCAGGTCGGCCCAGCGCGCCAGCTCGATATGGCCCATGGCGGCCTCGGCGCTGGGGTCGAGCAATTCGGTGTGCACGGGGTTGCCGGACAGCGCCTGCAGCGTCAGCGGGGTGATGAACTCCTGGCCGCCGGCGGTCATCACCACCTGCACCTCGGCGCCTTGATCGCGCAGCCGGCGAATCAGTTCGGCGCTCTTGTACGCCGCAATGCCGCCACCAACGCCGAGGACGATGCGTTTCCGATACAGCCGCTGCATAGGTCTGCCTTGTAACCAGATGGAGTGGTGCCGCAGCGCGTTTTCCCGGCAGGCTGCCAGGCTCAGCGCCGCGCAAAAGTTGGGCTACGATATCACAGCGCCTGCACGGGAACAGCGGGCCGACTCGACAGGGAGGTGCTATGAGTATTCGCGATTGGCCCGCGGCCGAGCGCCCGCGGGAGAAGCTGTTGCAGCAGGGTGCGACGGCCTTGAGTGATGCCGAACTGCTGGCGATTTTCCTGCGCACCGGGGTGGCGGGGCAGAGTGCGGTGGACCTGGCGCGCTTTCTGCTCGCGGACTTTGGCAGCTTGCGTGCGCTGTTGGAGGCTGATCTCACCTCGTTTAGTCAGCGCCTGGGGCTGGGGCCGGCCAAATTCGCCCAGTTGCAGGCGGTGCTGGAGATGGCTCGCCGGCACCTGGCCGAGCGCCTGCGCCGCGATTCGGCCCTGGAAAGCCCGCAGGCCGTGCGTGATTACCTCAAGGCGCGTTTGCGCCACGAACCCCATGAAGTCTTCGCCTGCCTGTTTCTTGATGCCAAGCACCGGGTGCTGGCGTTCGAGGTGTTATTTCACGGCAGCATTGATGGCGCCAGCGTTTACCCACGGCAGGTGGTCAAGCGTGCCCTGGCGCATAACGCCGCTGCGTTGATCCTGACCCACAACCATCCGTCCGGGGTGGCCGAACCGAGTCAGGCTGATCGGGTGCTGACCCGGCGCCTGAAAGAGGCTCTGGAGCTGGTGGATGTGCGCGTGCTTGATCACTTTATCGTCGGTGATGGCGAGCCGCTGTCCATGGCCGAGTACGGCTGGCTGTAAGCGTGCGACGAATGGTCGGGGCCTGGTTACGCCCCGTGCCGCATGGGGATAGGCGCTTTGACGGCGGCAGCGGTGCACTAGAAAGCGCCACTGTTCTTGCTGCAAGGGGGTGTTTCTGATATAAAGGCGCGCTCTTTTCTAGGGGCCCGGTTCCTCCGCTTTATAGGCGTGGCCGGTAAGACCCTGAAAAAACGTGGCGCCGAGCGCCAAATGACTTTGAGTTTAAGCGGCCAACCCATGCCGGGTTGGGCATGTGGTTTTAGAGGGCTGATGTATGTCGAGAGTCTGTCAAGTTACCGGTAAGGGTCCGGTAACCGGGAATAACATTTCCCACGCAAACAACAAAACCCGTCGTCGTTTCCTGCCGAACCTGCAGCATCACCGCTTCTGGGTCGAGTCTGAGAACCGTTTCGTGCGTCTGCGCGTTTCTGCCAAAGGCATGCGTTGCATCGACAAGCGCGGTATTGATGTAGTGCTGTCCGAGCTGCGTGCTCGTGGCGAAAAGGTTTAAGGAGCTAAATCATGCGTGAATTGATCCGTTTGATCTCGAGTGCCGGTACTGGTCACTTCTACACTACCGACAAAAACAAGCGCACGACTCCGGACAAAATCGAAATCAAAAAATTCGATCCGGTTGTTCGTAAGCACGTGATGTACAAGGAAGGCAAGATCAAGTAATTGATCCCGCCTTGCTGAAAGAGCCCGCCTATATGGCGGGCTTTTTCTTGCCTGGGATTTGCCGTGCGTGGCCCGCACATACTGCGGGCATAAAAAAGCCCGCAGTGTGTGCGGGCAAAGGGTGACGCATGGAGATTCGATAAATCAGGCGTTGGCTTGCTCGAAGATCACGTAGACCTTGCGGCAGGTTTCCAGCACTTCCCAGGTGCCGCTGAAGCCGGCCGGGATGACGAAGCGGTCGCCGGCGCGCAGGGTTTTGCCGTTGCCCTGGGCGTCACGCAGGACCGATACGCCCTGCAGAATTTCGCAGTATTCGTGCTCGGTGTAGTTGATCGTCCACTGCCCTGGCGCGCCTTCCCAGATGCCAGTGTTGAACTGGCCGCATGGGCTGGCGTAGTGGTTGGTGACGCTTTGCGCCGGGTCGCCTTTGAGGACTTTCTCCGGTGCCGGGCGGTAGTGTTCCGGGGTGGCGTTGGACTGGGCGAAATCAACGATCTGGTCGATGTTCATAGGACTTTCCAAGTGGGGGGTTAAACCGCTTTGCGAATGGCGTTGGCGAGTTTGTCGACCAGGGTGTCGATCTGCGCCTTTTCGACGATCAGCGGTGGCGACATGGCGATGGTATCGCCGGTGCAGCGCACCATCAGATCGTCCTGGAAGCATTGCTCGAACACCTGGAAGCCGCGCTTGCCGACGCCCTCGGCATTCGGCGCCAGCTGCACGCCGCCGACCAGGCCGATGCTGCGAATATCCAGCACATTGGGCAAGCCTTGCAGGCTGTGCAGGGCGTCGCTCCAGTAGCCTTCCAGGTTGATCGCCTGCTGGAACAGCTGCTCGCGCTGATAGATGTCGAGGGTGGCCAAGGCGGCGGCGCAGGCCACCGGGTGACCGGAATAGGTATAGCCGTGGAAGAACTCGATGGCGCTGTCCGGGCCGCACATCATGGCCTGGTAGATGTCCTCGTGGGCGAATACCGCGCCCATCGGGATGGCGCCATTGGTCAGACCCTTGGCGGTGGTCAGGATGTCCGGGGTCACGCCCCAGCGCTGCGCAGCAAAGGCTTCGCCGACGCGGCCGAAGCCGGTGATCACTTCGTCGAAGATCAGCAAAATGCCGTGCTTGCGGGTGATTTCGCGCAGGCGTTGCAGGTAGCCAACCGGCGGCAAAATCACCCCGGCGGAGCCGGACATCGGCTCGACGATTACCGCGGCGATGTTTTCCGCGCCGTGCAGGGTGACCAGGCGTTCCAGTTCGTCGGCTTTTTCTACGCCGAATTCTGGCAGGCCTTTACTGAAGGCGTTGCGCGCCACGTCCAGGGTGTGCGGCAGGTGATCGACGCCCGGCAGTTGCAGGCCGAAGGCGCGGCGGTTGTTGACCATGCCGCCGACCGAGATGCCACCGAAGCCGACGCCGTGGTAGCCCAGCTCGCGGCCGATCAGGCGGGTGCGGGTGCCCTGGCCGATGGCGCGCTGGTAAGCCAGGGCGATTTTCAGAGCGGTGTCTGCCGACTCCGAGCCTGAGTTGGTGAAGAACACCTTGTTCAGACCCTTGGGGGCGATTTCGGCTAGGCGCTCGGCCAGTTCGAATGGCAGCGGGTGACCCATCTGGAAGGTCGGGGCGAAGTCCAGTTTGGCGATTTGCTTGCTCACCGCCTCGGTGATCTCGCGGCGACCGTGGCCGGCGTTGCAGCACCACAGGCCCGCGGTGCCATCCAGCACCTGGCGACCATCGCTGCTGGTGAAGTACATGCCGGCAGCGCTTTCCAGCAGGCGCGGCTTGGCCTTGAACTGGCGGTTGGCGGTGAAGGGCATCCAGAACTGATCGAGATTGTTGTTTTTATTGAGCATTTTTAGGGGTTACCGCAGACGTTGGCGACGAACAAGGTAAGCGTGGCGCTTGGCTCAGGCCACAAGTGGCGCAGTCTATGTTTAATAAAACGAACATGACAAGGCTTTTGCCGGTGCGAGTGTAAAAAATATTGAAATAGAACGCTGCCCTGGTTTAGGGTTGCCGGCATGTCCGCCTGTTGGTTGGCCTTGCAGAATTTTTGACAGTGCGCGCCGCTCGTGCAGCGCACTGCTCTACTAATAAAGAGCATTAATAAAGAGGACGCTCCCATGACTACCCTGACCCGCGCCGACTGGGAGCAACGTGCCCAGCAACTGCAGATTGAAGGCCGCGCCTTTATCCATGGCGAGTCCACCGACGCCGTGTCCAAGGCCACCTTCGATTGCATCAGCCCGGTCGATGGCCGCCTGTTGGGCAAGGTTGCCAGCTGCGACCTGGCCGATGCTGAACTGGCCGTGGCCGATGCCCGTGCCACCTTCGAGTCGGGCGTGTGGTCGCGACTGAAGCCGGTTGAGCGCAAGAAGATCATGATCCGCTTCGCCGATCTGATGGACGCTCACGCCGAAGAGCTGGCCCTGCTGGAAACCCTCGACATGGGCAAGCCGATCGGCGATGCCCTGAGCGTCGACGTGCCGGGCGCCTCGCGGGCGATCCGCTGGAGCGGTGAGGCGATCGACAAGATCTACGACGAAGTGGCGGCCACTCCGCACGACGAACTGGGCCTGATCACCCGTGAGCCGGTGGGCGTGGTTGCGGCCATCGTGCCGTGGAACTTCCCACTGATCATGACCTGCTGGAAGCTCGGCCCGGCCCTGTCGACCGGTAACTCGGTGATCGTCAAGCCGTCCGAGAAGTCGCCGCTGACCGCCATTCGCCTGGCTCAGCTGGCCCTCGAAGCCGGTATCCCGGCTGGCGTGCTGAACGTCCTGCCCGGCTTCGGTCACACCGTGGGCAAGGCCCTGGCCCTGCACATGGACGTCGACACTTTGGTATTCACCGGGTCGACCAAGATCGCCAAGCAACTGATGATCTACGCCGGCGAATCGAACATGAAGCGCGTCTGGCTGGAAGCGGGTGGCAAGAGTGCCAACATCGTCTTCGCCGATGCACCGTGCCTGAAAGCGGCTGCCGAAGCGGCGGCTGCGGCGATCTGCTTCAACCAGGGCGAGATGTGCACCGCGGGCTCGCGTCTGCTGATCGAGCGCTCGGTGAAAGATGAGTTCATGGCCCTGCTGCTGGAAGCCATGAAAGGCTGGAAAGCCGGTCACGCCCTCGATCCGGCCACCACCGTTGGCGCCCTGGTCGACAGCGGTCACCTCAACAGCGTGCTGTCCTATATCGAAGCCGGCCATGCCGAAAACGCCAAGCTGCTGTGTGGCGGCAAGCGCACGCTGGAAGAAACCGGCGGTGTGTATGTCGAGCCGACCATTTTCGACAACGTGACCAACAGCATGCGTATCGCCGCCGAAGAAATCTTTGGCCCGGTGCTCTCGGTGATCACCTTCGACACCACCGAGGAAGCCATTCAGATCGCCAACGACAGCATCTACGGTCTGGCCGCAGCCATCTGGACCAGCAACCTGTCCAAGGCGCACCTGGCGGCCAAGGCGCTGCGTGTCGGCAGCATGTGGGTCAACCAATATGACGGCGGCGACATGACCGCGCCGTTCGGTGGCTTCAAGCAGTCCGGCAACGGTCGCGACAAGTCGCTGCATGCCTTCGACAAGTACACCGAGCTGAAAGCCACCTGGATCAAGCTGTAACGATATCGGGGCGATCTCCTGGTCGTCGGTCATGCGGCGTTGCGTCCTCGCTTTTAATGCTCACGTACTGCAGTACGCTGCGCTTAAAAGCTGCGGGGCGCCTTGCCTGGCCTTAGCCCAGAAGATCTCTTTCGGTGCGGTACTCTGTCGAGGTAGGGCCGGATAGCGTTGTTGTAACGGTCCGCTCTTCTTGAGAGGAGCCGGCTCTGGCGAGCCACACCTGCGGCCGGGTTTCCTAGGAAATCCGGCCGTTTTGTTTTGCAGCACAGCCAGCGAAAGGGAAGGGAGTGGCTATGCGTTGGGGAACCTATTTCGCCGTCTGCGCGGCGGTGATCAGCATCGGTCTGGCCCTGGGCGTGACCATGCCGCTGGTGTCGTTGCGCCTGGCGAGCTGGGGGCATGGCAGCTTTGCCATTGGCGTGATGGCCGCCACCCCGGCGATTGGTGTGTTGCTCGGCGCTTCGTTGGTCGGTCGGCTGGCGGCGCGTCTCGGCACTACGCGGCTGATGCAGTTTTGTCTGCTCAGCGGCGCGTTGTCAGTGACGCTGCTGGCGTTGGTGCAGAGCTACCCGGTGTGGCTGTTTTTGCGCCTGCTGATCGGCGTAGGGCTGACCATGGTGTTTATCCTCGGCGAAAGCTGGATCAACCAGTTGGCGCTGGAGAAGTGGCGCGGTCGTCTGGTGGCGCTGTATGGCACCGGCTACGCACTGAGTCAGTTGTCAGGCCCCTTGTTGCTGAGCGTGCTCGGCGCCGAGGGTGATCAGGGTTTCTGGTTCGGTACGGCGCTGTTGATCGGTGGTTCGCTGCTGTTACTGGGCCGCAGCGGCGCCCCCAAGGTCGACCAGCACAGTGCCTCGGGCCGGGGTCTGTTGCCGTTCTGCCAGCGCCTGCCAGCGATTGCCTGGGCGGTGATGCTGTTTGCCGCCTTCGAGGGTATGGTCCTGACCTTGCTGCCGATCTACGGCTTGCAACAGGGCTTTACCCAGCAGGAAGCCTTGCTCATGGCCAGCGTGGTGGTGATTGGTGATGCGTTGCTGCAACTGCCATTGGGCTGGCTGGCGGATCGGCTGTCGCGGCGCGTGCTGTTTGCCGGCTGTGGGCTGGTGCTGACACTGTCCAGCCTGGCTATTCCGCCGCTGCTGCATGAACCGGCGATCTGGCCGGTGCTGGTGTTGTTCGGCGCCAGTGCGGGCGGTCTGTTTACGCTGGCACTGATCATGATCGGCGAGCACTTTCGCGACGATGCGCTGGTGCGCGCCAATGCCCATGTGGCGCAGCTGTGGGGGTTGGGATGCCTGGTTGGACCGTTGCTGACCGGGGCTGCCACGCAGTGGCTGACCGGGCACGCGCTGCCATTGCTGATGGCGCTCGGCGCTGCCGGTTTTGTCGTGGTGGTTTGGCGCAGGCCGCCGTTTGCCCAAGACCAACAGGCTTGAGCAAACAGGGTTGGGGAATAGGTGGGTTTTAGCCGTGACCGCGACTGCCGGGCACTGGCGGTCGCGGCTAAAACCCGTTTGTAGCGATACAAGCGATTGTTTAACTAAGCCTCTGTCCGCGTTAAGCGTTTAGGGTGCTAGTGGGCTTCAGTAGGAGCGGATTCATCCGCGATGCCGTTTGCCTTGAAAGCATCGCGGCTGAAGCCGCTCCTACGGTGTGACGCCAGCGCTGTAACCGTTAACGGGTGCATAGGCTTAACTAACTCAGTGCAAGCCGACGGCATCCTTGGCCCGATACCAGAGCATGCCCAGGGCCAGCAGTGGCGAGCGCAGCAGCTTGCCGCCAGGGAAGGTCATGTGCGGCACCTGGGCGAACAGGTCGAAGCCGCGGCTTTGCTGGCCGCTGATGGCGGCGCCGAGCAGCTGGCCGGCCAGGTGCGTGGCGTTCACGCCGTGGCCGGCGTAGGCCTGGGCGTAGAACACATTGGGCTGGTCTTTCAGGCGACCGATCTGTGGCAGGCGGTTGGCGCCGATGCCGATCATGCCGCCCCACTGGTAATCGATTTTCACGTTGGCCAGTTGCGGGAACACCTTGAGCATCTTCGGTCGCATATAGGCGGCGATGTCCGCCGGGTCACGGCCGGAGTAGTGGCAGGCGCCACCAAACAGCAGGCGGCGGTCAGCCGAAAGGCGGTAGTAATCGACCGTCACGCGCTGGTCGCACAGGGCCATGTTCTGCGGAATCAGGCTGGCGGCCAGCTCGGCCGACAGCGGTTCGGTGGCAATCACGTAGCTACCGGCTGGTAGCACCTTGCCACCGATCTGTGGGTTCAAATCATTCAGGTAGGCGTTGCAGGCCAGTACCAGCGAGCTCGCTCGCACTTTGCCCTGGGCGGTGTGCACACACACCTCGCTGCCGTAGTCGATGCGCGTTACTGCCGAGTGTTCAAACAGTTTCACGCCCAGGCTGGCCGCTGCTGCCGCCTCGCCGAGGGCCAGGTTGAGCGGGTGCAGATGGCCCGAGCCCATGTCGATCATGCCGCCCACGTACTGGTCGGAGCCGACCACGCTGCCCATGTCCTCGGGTGCCACCATGCGCAGCTCGTGTTGGTAGCCGAGGCTGCGCAGTTCGGCGGCGTCTTCGGCGAAGCCTTGGTAGTCGCTGGGTTTGTTGGCCAGGTCGCAGTAGCCCCAGGTCAGGTCGCAGTCGATTTGATACTTGGCCACCCGGCGGCGGACGATCTCCACGGCCTCCAGGCCCATCAGCTTGAACTCGCGCACGCCATCGCGACCAACCACGCCCTCGAACTGCTCAAGGCCATGGCCGACGCCGCGAATCAGCTGGCCGCCGTTGCGCCCGCTGGCGCCCCAGCCGATCAGATGGGCTTCCAGAAGAATCACCGAAAGGCCGCGCTCGGCCAGCTCGATGGCGGTGTTCAGGCCGGAAAAACCGCCACCGATGATGCACACGTCGGCGCGCAGTTCACCGCCCAGGCTCGGGTAGCTCGCGTGCTGATTGGCGCTGGCGGCGTAGTAAGAGGCGGCGTGTTGCGGGCTGTGCACGGGCTGGCGGGCGGACATGGGGGGATCCTGCTGATTATTGTGGTGCGCATGTTGGCGCTGGGTCGCAGCATAGGGGGCCAGCGACGCTGCACCAAGACGCTCTGGGGCAAAAGATTTTTGCCTGTCAGGCAAGACTGCTCCGTCGGGATTGTCCCGGCCGGGTGGGGCGCTGAGGTAAACTGCGCGCCGATCCAGTCGCGGTAACGGCGGCGCAACCCGCGGGAGATGGGCAAGAGTGAGCTGTAATCGAGACACCGTACTGCGCCTGCGTGAGCAGGTTCCCTCATTCGAATGTGTGCCGGGTTGTCACGACTGCTGCGGGCCGGTCACCACCTCGTCGGAGGAAATGTCGCGTCTGCCGTTCAAGTCCGATGCCGAGCACGAGGCGGCCTTGGCTGAGCTCAACTGCGTGCACCTCGGCCCCAACGGCTGCGAGGTGTATCACGAGCGGCCGTTGATCTGCCGCCTGTTTGGCACCACGCCACGCATGCCCTGTCCGAACGGCCGGCGCCCGGAGCAGATGATTGAGCCGCGGGTTGAGCGGCAGATCCATCACTACATCGCCACGACCCGGCAGGTGTTGGTTTAGTGGTTTGTCGAGGGTCGCGCGGCTCGTGTGCGCTGGCCGCAATGCCCATGCAATAAGTTGTCCGTACGGTTATCTTTTTTTACGGTAAGTCCCCTGGGATAGTACTTTCGGAGGATTTTTGCCGTTTTCATTTGTGCTTTCATTGCGGCATGTCATGACCCTTTGAGTTCCGCGGGCCGATACTGCTGCCACGTTTCACGGCCCACGCTGTCGGGCAAATGAGAGTAATGATGACCCGCAAGGACTTCACCGCTGCGCCACGCATTTTGATTGTGGCTCAGGACCCCTGGAGCCGCGATTTGCTCGCCCAATTGCTGCTCAGTGTGCGCGGCGATGCCCACGTGCAGTGCTGCAGCGATGGTCAGTCGGCCCTGGAGGCGTGCCGGGCGCGCTTGCCGGATCTGGTGTTGGCAGAGTGGGCACTGCCGGTGCTGGATGGCTTGAGTTTGCTGCGCCATGTGCGCCGGTTGCGGCCTACGCCGCCGCTGCCTTTTGTTCTGCTGAGCCAGCGCACCGATGCCGCCAGTGTGCGCGAGGTGCTGCCGTTGGCGCCGACGGCCTATGTGGTTAGCCCTTTTGATCCCAATAACCTGCAGCAGCGCTTGCGTGATTTGCTCCTCAAACCGGGCCAGGACACAGTTGGCCAGGCGCCCAGCTTGCCCGCCGGCATGTGCCTGCAGGACTTTCTCGAAAGTCGGCGTAATGCCTGCGCAGGCGCGCCGTTGCTCGGCGAGGTGCAGGCTGCGTTAAGCCAGAGCCTGGACGTTGATGCTCTCGATCTGGGCGATTTGGAGCGCGAGTTTGCCCGCGACCCGCAAGTGACCGCACGCTTGATCGCCGCCGCCAACAGCGCCGCCCTGCACCTTGGTCGTCCGTGTCAGACCCTGGCGCAGGCGTTGCCGCGGCTGGGCGTGGCCCAAAGCCTGAATCTGGTCCTGGGCATGGCCCTGCAACGCAGTGCGTGCCTCGAGAATGAGCAGTTGGCGGCCTTGGCGCAGCACTACTGGGCGCGCTCGCAGCGCACGGCCGACCTGGCGTTCAAACTGGCCAAGGCCCTGGATGCGGATGCCGAGCGTTGTTACAGCGCCGGCTTGCTGCATTGCCTGGGCGACTTGGCCCTGCTGCGCTGCCTGCAGAACTGGCTGCTTGCCGGGGGCGACTTGATTGACGCGCAGATCACTGCAGCACTGAGCCAATTCGCTGCCGGGTTTGGCTCGTCACTGCGCACGCGCTGGCGCCTGCCGCTGGAGTTGCGTGAGCTGATTGCCGCTACTTACCAGCTCGGTGGCGGGGTTTATTCGCGGGAGGCGCTGGTGCTTAGCCTGGCGGCCCAATGGGCGCGCCTGCCGGCGGATGAAGACCCTGAAGCCTTGCTCGACAGCCGCGCGGCACGGCTGCTCCGGGTCAGCGCAGAGCATCTGCGCGCGGCGTTGCCTGTCGAGGCCTGAGGCCTGAGGCCTAGTCCGGTACTGGCAGGCTCAGGCTCTCCTTCACCTCTTCCATGACGATATAGCTCTTCGATTCGCGCACGTGGGGCAGCTTGAGCAGGATGTCGCCGAGCAGCTTGCGGTACGAGGCCATCTCGTTGATCCGCGCTTTCACCAGGTAGTCGAAGTCGCCGCTGACCAGATGGCACTCCAGCACGTGGGGCAGCTTGAGCACCGCGCGGCGGAACTCCTCAAAGGTATCGCCGGATTTGTAGTCCAGGCTGATCTCGACGAACACCAGCAAGCTGGCCTTGAGCTGCTGCGGATTGAGCCGCGCGTGGTAGCCCATGATGATGCCGTCACGCTCCAGACGGCGGACCCGCTCGGTGCAGGGGGTGGTCGACAGACCGACCCGTTCACCCAGTTCGGTGAAGCTGATGCGCCCGTCTTCCTGAAGGATTCGTAAAATATTTCGGTCTATCTTATCCAGCTCGCGGCGACTCTGGTGTTGGGTACGCATGGTGATTCTGCCTCTGTGAACTGGGTTTTTGCCGGTGTTTATAGCCAAATATAGCCGTTTAAACAGTGAGTTTCACTGGCATTGGCTTTTTATACTGCGCGCCATCTACGCTCAGAATAACAAACGTCTGCGGCCAGGCCGTCAGGCGGCTGCGACGATGTCACCCAGAGGACAACGAACATGCGAGTAATGGTGCTTGGTAGCGGTGTGATCGGTACCGCCAGTGCGTATTACCTGGCCCGTGCCGGCTTTGAAGTGGTGGTGGTGGATCGCCAGGACGGTCCCGCCCTGGAAACCAGCTTTGCCAACGCCGGCCAGGTGTCGCCAGGCTACGCCTCGCCGTGGGCAGCACCGGGCATCCCGCTGAAGGCGATCAAGTGGCTGCTGCAAAAGCACGCGCCGCTGGCGATCAAGGCCACCGGCGATATCGGCCAGTACCTGTGGATGGCGCAGATGCTGCGCAACTGCACCGCCAGCCGTTACGCGGTGAACAAGGAGCGCATGGTGCGCCTGTCCGAGTACAGCCGCGATTGCCTGGACGAGCTGCGCGCCGAAACCGGCATCAGCTACGAGGGTCGTACCCTGGGCACCACCCAGCTGTTCCGCACCCAGGCGCAGCTGGATGGCGCCGCCAAGGACATCGCCGTATTGCAGCAATCTGGCGTGCCCTATGAATTGCTCGACCGCGCCGGCATCGCCCGCGTGGAGCCGGCCCTGGCCGCCGTCACCGACAAGCTGGCCGGCGCGCTGCGCCTGCCCAACGACCAGACGGGCGATTGCCAGATGTTCACCCAGAAGCTGGCTGAAATGGCCAAGCAGTTGGGCGTGCAGTTCCGCTTTGGGCAGAACATCCAGCGCCTCGATGCCGTCGGTGACCGCATCAACGGTGTGTGGATCGACGGCAAGCTGGAGCAGGCCGATCACTACGTGCTGGCGCTGGGCAGCTACTCGCCGCAGCTGCTCAAGCCGTTGGGCATCAAAGCGCCGGTGTACCCGCTGAAAGGCTACTCGCTGACCGTGCCGATCACCAATGCGGCGATGGCACCGACCTCGACCATTCTCGACGAAACCTACAAGGTCGCCATCACCCGTTTCGACAACCGCATCCGTGTGGGTGGCATGGCGGAAATCGCCGGTTTCGACCTGAGCCTCAACCCGCGTCGGCGCGAGACCCTGGAAATGATCACCAGTGATCTCTACCCCCAGGGCGGCGATCTGACCCGCGCCGAGTTCTGGACCGGCCTGCGTCCGGCCACCCCGGACGGCACGCCGATTGTCGGTGCCACCCGTTTCCGTAACTTGTTTCTGAATACCGGCCACGGCACGCTGGGCTGGACCATGGCCTGCGGCTCGGGCCGCTTGCTGGCCGATCTGATGGCGAAAAAGCGCCCGCAGATCAGCGCCGAAGGCCTGGATATTTCTCGCTACAGCACTGCCAAAGAGAGCCACAAGCATGCCCATCCAGCGCCTGCACACTGAGAAGCGTTACAGCGAAATCGTCATCCATAACGGCACCGTCTACCTGGCGGGGCAGTTGGCGGACGATTACGCCGGTGACATCGCCGAGCAAACCCGGCAGACCCTGGCCAACATCGACCGTCTGCTGGCCGAGGCTGGTAGCGACAAGGCACACATCCTGTCGTTGACCATCTACCTCAAGGACATGGCTGACTACGCCGCGATGAATGCGGTGTGGGATGCCTGGGTCGCCGAGGGCGCCGCACCGGGCCGTGCCTGTGTTGAAGCCAAACTCTACGACCCGCGCGTGCTGGTCGAGATGATGGTGGTGGCCGCGCAGCGCTGACGTTTGTCAGGGGCTCGGCGTTTTGCGCCGGGCCTTTTTTCTGCCTGCCGACATTTGTTCCTCTGGTTGCGCACTGCTGGCGCGCGGCCATTTACTCAAACCGAGAATTCCATGCGTCCCGCCCAAGCCCTGATTGATCTCGCCGCCTTGCGTCACAACTACCAGCTGGCCCGCCAGTGCTCGGGCGGCAAGGCCCTGGCGGTGGTCAAGGCGGATGCCTACGGGCATGGCGCGGTGCTCTGTGCCCAGGCACTGCAGGCCGAAGCTGACGGTTTTGCTGTGGCCTGTATCGAAGAGGCGCTGGAGTTGCGCGCGGCGGGCATCACTCAGCCGATCTTGCTGTTGGAAGGCTTTTTCGAGGCCAGCGAGCTGGCGCTGATCGACCAGCACCAACTCTGGTGCGTGGTGCATTCGCTGTGGCAGCTGGACGCTATCGAGCAGGCGCGCCTGAGCCGACCGCTGCAGGTCTGGCTGAAGCTGGACTCCGGCATGCACCGGGTTGGCCTGTTTCCCGAGCAATATCAGGCCGCCTACCAGCGCCTGCAGGCCAGCGGCAAGGCCGACAAGATTGTGCTGATGAGCCACTTCGCCCGCGCCGACGAGCTGGACTGCGCGCGTACCGAGGAGCAACTGGCGGTGTTCAATACCGCCCGTGAGGGTTTGCAGGCCGAGGTCAGCCTGCGCAACTCACCGGCGATCCTCGGTTGGCCGCAGGTGCCAAGCGACTGGGTGCGCCCTGGCATCATGCTGTATGGCGCCACGCCCTTCGAGCAAACACAGGCGCTGGCCGCGCAACTCAAACCGGTGATGACCCTGCAATCGAAGATCATCGGCGTGCGTGAGCTGCCGGTCGGTGAGCCTGTGGGCTATGCCGCGCGTTTTGTTGCCGAACGGCCGACCCGCGTCGGCGTGGTCGCCATGGGTTATGCCGACGGCTACCCGCGTCACGCACCGACCGGCACGCCGGTGGCGGTGGATGGCCAACTGACACGAATCATCGGCCGGGTGTCGATGGACATGCTCACCGTCGACCTTACCGATCTGCCGCAAACCGGCCTCGGCAGCCGGGTCGAATTATGGGGCGCGCAGGTGCTGGCCAGCGACGTGGCGGCCCAGGCGCAGACCATTCCCTACCAGATATTTTGCAATTTGCGCCGGGTGCCACGCCTCTATTCCGGGCAGTAGGGACGCGGGCGGGAGAAACTGGAGCAACAGTGTTGTAAATACTGAACACTGTTGCCATGATACGGCCACTTTCCGCTCAAATTCCCAGAGGTACTCCAACATTGGACGTCGGTGTTCGGCTGCAGTCGATTCGCAAAAGCAAGGGTCTTTCCCAGCGTGAACTCGCCAAACGGGCAGGGGTCACCAACAGCACCATTTCAATGATTGAGAAGAACAGCGTAAGCCCTTCGATCAGTTCATTGAAAAAGGTTCTGGCCGGTATTCCCATGTCCCTGGTGGAGTTTTTCTCCATTGAATTTGAGCAAGACAGCAGCCCCCAGATTGTCTACAAGGCCGATGAGCTGATCGACCTTTCCAGTGGTTCGGTGAGCATGAAGCTGGTCGGCACGCCGCACCAGGTGCGCGCCTTGTCGTTCCTCGACGAGACCTACCCGCCGGGCGCCGACACTGGCGACGAGATGCTCAATCACGAAGGCGAAGAGGCCGGCGTGCTGGTGGAAGGCCGTCTGGAGCTGACCGTGGGCAGCGAAATCTTCATTCTCGAAAGTGGCGACAGCTACTATTTCGAAAGCACCAAGCCGCACCGTTTCCGCAATCCCTTCGACCAGCCGGCGCGGCTGATCAGTGCGACCACGCCGGCGAACTTCTAAGCCGGCTGGCGTCCTGGCAGCCGTCTAGTGCGGTTGCCAGGAAAATAACCCTGCGACATCTTGGGTTGTTTCGGTGCCGCGGATGAACCGTTATACTCCCGCCGCCCGCGAAACCCGTGGCCGCGGGCCTGACTAGCCACGATGAGGGTGTACGAGTGAACCTGATCAAGAAACTCCTGGCGGCACCTGTTGCCGTATTGGCCCTGTGGGCGGTTAGCGCTCAGGCCGCGACCGTCGAAGAACTTTCGCCAAAATCGGCCAAGTACGCCGAAATCGCTGAGCGCCTGCAGCCGGTTGGCCAGGTCTGCGTAAGCGGCCAAGAATGCAAAGGCGTTGGCGCCGTTGCAGTTGCTGCTGGCGGCGCGGCCATGTCGGCTGACGACGTGGTTGCCAAGTACTGTGGCGCTTGCCACACCGCTGGCGTGCTCGGTGCACCGAAAATCGGTGACGGGGCAGCCTGGAAAACCCGCGCCAGCGCCAAGGGCGGTGTTGACGGCCTGCTGAAGTCGGCGATTGCCGGCATCAACGCCATGCCGCCGAAAGGCACCTGCGCCACCTGCTCGGATGACGAGCTGAAAGGCGCAATCAAGAAGATGTCCGGCCTGTAATAGCGCTGCGACAGACAAAAAAACCGCCTTCGGGCGGTTTTTTTGTGCCTGCAGTTTGTGGGTGCGGCTGCGGGGGGGGGGAGGAGGTAGCCCGGATGCAGTCCGGGACGGTTCCCCGGATTGCATCCGGGCTACGCGATCAGTCTATTTTTATGGCCTGCCATCCCTGGCGGCCACCCTGCGGGCCGTCGCAAGCGACGTTAAAAATAGCTCCCGGTTATTTTTTTAGTAAGGCGCGCATATTGGCCAGGGCCGAGTTGCCGGTGGCGGCTTTGACCTCGGGTGGGGCATCTTCCTGTCCCTCCCAGACTAAGTCTTCAGGCGGCAGCTCATCGAGGAAGCGGCTGGGACTGCACTCGATGATTTCCCCGTATTGCTTGCGCTTGGCGGCAAAGGTCATGGTCAGGTTGCGCTTGGCGCGGGTGATGCCGACGTAGGCCAGGCGCCGTTCTTCCTCAACGGTATCGGCCTCGATGCTGGAGCGGTGCGGGAGGATTTCCTCCTCCATGCCAAGGATGTACACAGAGGGATATTCCAGGCCCTTGGAGGCGTGCAGGGTCATCATCTGCACGCCCTCGGCGCCGTCTTCTTCTTCCTGTTGGCGTTCTAGCATGTCGCGCAGCACCAGCTTGCCGATGGCGTCCTCGATGGTCATGTCACCGTCTTCGTCTTTCTCCAGGGTGTTCTTCAGCGCCTCGATGAGGAACCACACGTTGCCCATGCGCGCGTCGGCAACCTTGTCGTTGGAAGCGTTCTGCCGTAGCCAGTTCTCGTAATCGATGTCCATCACCATGCTGCGCAGCGCGGCGATCGGATCGTTCTCGGCGCATTGCCGACGCACGCCGTCCATCCAGCGCTTGAAGCGCTGCAGGCGTTCGCTGTAGCGGCTGTCGAGGTGCTCGCCGAGGCCGACTTCGTCGCTGGCGTTGTACATGCTGATCTTGCGCCCGGTGGCGTAGTTGCCGAGCTTTTCCAGGGTCGTGGAGCCGATTTCGCGGCGCGGCACGTTGATCACCCGCAGGAAGGCGTTGTCGTCGTCCGGGTTGACCAGCAGGCGGAAGTAACTCATCAGGTCCTTCACCTCCTGGCGGGCGAAGAAGCTGGTGCCGCCGCTGAGGCGATAGGGAATCTGATGGTGCTGCAACTTCAGCTCCATCAGCTTGGCCTGGTAGTTGCCGCGGTAGAGGATCGCGTAGTCGCTGTACGGACGTTCGGTGCGCAGGTGTTCGGTGAGAATTTCCAAGGCCACCCGCTCGCACTCGGCGTCTTCGTTGCGGCAGCGGATCACGCGGATCTCGTCGCCCACGCCCATCTCGCTCCACAGCTGCTTTTCGAAGGCGTGGGGGTTGTTGGCGATCAGGGTGTTGGCGCATTTGAGGATGCGGCTGGTGGAGCGGTAGTTCTGCTCCAGCATCACCACCTTCAGCGACGGGTAGTCGTCTTTCAGCAGCATCAGGTTTTCCGGCCGCGCGCCGCGCCAGGCATAGATCGACTGGTCATCGTCGCCGACCACGGTGAACTGGTTGCGCATGCCGACCAGCAACTTCACCAGCAGGTACTGGCTGGCGTTGGTGTCCTGGTATTCGTCGACCAGCAGGTAGCGGATGCGGTTCTGCCATTTTTCCAGGATGTCGGGGTTGTCCTGAAACAGCTTCACCGGCATCAGGATCAGGTCGTCGAAGTCCACCGCGTTATACGCCTTGAGCGTGCGCTGGTAATGCAGGTAAACGATGGCGGCGGTCTGCTCCTTGGGATTGCGCGCGTTGGCCAGGGCCTCCTCGGGCAGGATCAGGTCGTTCTTCCAGCTGCCGATGTAGTTCTTCACCTCATCGGTGCCGTCGTCGCCGGCGTATTCCTTCTGCATGATGTCGCTGAGCAGGGCCTTGATATCGCCTTCATCGAAAATCGAGAAGCCCGGCTTGTAGCCCAGCGCCGCGTATTCCTTGCGGATGATGTTCATCCCCAGGTTGTGGAAGGTCGACACCGTCAGGCCGCGCGCCTCGGGGCCCTTGAGCAGGCTGCTGACGCGCTCTTTCATTTCCCGCGCGGCCTTGTTGGTAAAGGTCATGGCGACGATGTGCTGGGCGCGGATGCCGCACTGCTGCACCAGGTAGGCGATCTTGCGGGTGATCACGCTGGTTTTGCCGGAGCCGGCGCCAGCGAGCACCAGAAGCGGGCCGCCGACGTAGTTCACGGCTTCTTGCTGCCGGGGATTGAGTCGGGACATCGTGGGTTCTGGCTCGGGAAAAGAAGGGCGGGCATTTTAACAGGCTCGCGGGGCCAGCAGGAGCCACTGGGCCATTGCCGGGCAATCGCCCGGATTGCGCAGTGGTTGGCGCTTTGCGCGCAATAAGTACGTTGGTGCCGATTGACGGCGGTTGCTCCGCCTGGCGCTTTGCCGCAAGCTCTGGCCCGCAGCGTAGGGATGCGCAACGAGAATGACGCCGATAACGGCGCAGATAAGCCAGGGGGGCTGTCACAACGCTTACCTGGGGAGGTTGTTTGTCCGCGCTTGTTGAACCCTTGCGGTTAGTCCTGTTGGCCGAAACTGAATGGT
Source organism: Pseudomonas sp. BGA-UO-ETr-WB11 (assembly GCF_059567785.1). Lineage (NCBI taxonomy): Bacteria > Pseudomonadati > Pseudomonadota > Gammaproteobacteria > Pseudomonadales > Pseudomonadaceae > Pseudomonas > Pseudomonas sp. BGA-UO-ETr-WB11. Next base: position 387,223 of record NZ_JCAQOS010000008.1, read on the forward strand.
CGTCGCTGTTGCGCGATTGCCTGCAGGCGCTTGGCAATCCCGCCGCATTGATTACCGCACCCTCCTGGGAGGCCGCTTGCAGCCTGTTCGATGAACAGGAACATGGCCTGTTGCTGAGTACCCCAGCGAGCTTGCCGGCCCCTGGGCGCTGTCGTTTGCCGACTGTGTTGCTGCTGGAGCAGGAGCCCGTCGAGGCTCCCGCCGGCGTGATTGACTGGCTGGTGCGCAGCAGCTTGACCAGCGATGTGTTGCGCCGCTGCCTGCGCTATGTGGGCAAGCACGGGCTGTTACAGAGCACCGTGCAGCGCCTGACAGAACAGGACCCACTGACCGCCATCGCTAACCGCCAGGGTTTTCATACCCTGTTGCGTGCCCGCCTGAGCGAGTTCGCTGGCCGTGGCCTGGCCATGGCACACCTGGACCTGGACAACTTTCGCCACGCCAATGACACCCTCGGCTACCAGGCCGGTGACCACCTGATCCTGCAAGTAGTGGCGCGCCTTAAAGGCGAGCTGGAGGCCTGCGATCAACTGGCGCGCCTGGGCAGTGATGAGTTCGCCCTGCTGTTGGATATTCGCCGCGATCCGGGGCGTGCGCTGCGCATCGTCGGGCAGATCACCGAGGCCTTGGCCGAGCCCTATTGGGTCGATGGCGAGAGCTTGTTGATCGGCTGCAGCCTGGGTTTGGCTGAGGCCAGCGAGGGCGTCAGTGCCGACCTGTTGATGTGGCATGCACACATCGCCATGCAGCAGGCCAAGCACACTCAGGGCTGCAATTTCAGTGTGTATGACGAGCGGCACAGCCGCGGCGCGCGCAGCCGTGCCGACCTCGAAGGCGAGCTGCGCCGTGCCCTGCGCCGCGATGAGCTGGAGCTGCATTACCAGCCGCGGCTGTGTCTGCAAAGCGGTGATGTGGTGGGCTTGGAAGCCTTGGTGCGCTGGCGACATGCCGAGCGTGGGCTGCTGACCCCGGATGAATTTATTCCACTGGCGGAAGAGAGCGGCCTGATCGTGCCGCTTGGCTACTGGGTGATTGCCCGCGCCTTGCGCGACATGCAGTGGCTGCGCGGGCGTGGTCTGCCGGCCCTGCACATGGCGGTCAATCTGTCGTTTCGCCAGTTTCAGGACAGCCAGTTATTGCCGACCCTCACCCGGTTGATTGCCGATCGGGGCGTCGAGGCTCATTGGCTAGAGTTCGAGCTCACCGAAACCGCGGTGATGCGCCGCAGCGATCAGGTGCAGCAGACCATGGCGGGGCTCGGTCAGTTGGGGGTGCGCTTCTCCCTGGATGACTTCGGCACGGGTTTCTCCTCGTTCGTGCACCTGAACAATCTGCCGATCACCCTGCTCAAGGTCGACAAGAGCTTTGTCGGCGGCATGGGGGCGGAGCCGGCCAGCTATCGGTTGGTGCAGGCGATGATCAACCTGGGCCACAACCTCCATCTGCAGGTGGTCGCCGAGGGCGTGGAGACGCCCGAGCAATTGGCCTTGCTGCGTCAGTTTGGTTGCGACCAGGTGCAGGGCTACCTGATCAGCAAGCCGCTGCCACTCAGCGAATTGGCGCGCTTTCTGGTGTTCGGCCGGCATCAGGCGCTATTGGCCGGCTTGTCGTCCTGACGGCGAGCGCTTGTTGGTGCTCCGCAACCCAACCTACAACAGACAGGCCTTGGCCGTTGCCGACTGCGGCCTTAACAGGCGCGCGGTCTTGGCTTCGAAACTGAGGGTCAGGCCGATGGCGGCGCTGGCCAGGCCGATGGCCAGCCCCCACCACACCCCTTCGGCGCCCCAGCCGAGGGTGAAGGTCAGTAGCCAGGCGGCCGGCGCGCCAATCCCCCAGTAGCAGAACAGTCCTACCAGTAGCGTGGTGCGGGCGTCCTTGAGGCCGCGAATGGCGCCCATGGCGATGGTCTGCAGGCCGTCGAACAGCTCGAACCAGGCGGCAATCGCCAGCAGGCTGACGGCCAGCTCAATGATCGCCTGATTGCCGGCGTCGGCGCGGTCGAGGAACAGGCCGATCACCCACTGTGGCGCGAGCCAGAACAGCAGGGCAAAACCGAGCATGCACGCCGCGCCCAGGCCGATGGCCAGGCGTCCGGTCTGGCGTGCCGCGTGCCAGCGTTGGGCGCCGTAGTGCTTGCCGATGCGCAGGCTGGCGGCATAGGAAATCCCCACCGGCACCATAAACACCACGTAGACCGCCTGGATGGCGATCTGGTGGGCGGCCAACTGGGTGCTACCCAGCGCGCCCATGCACAAGGCAGCAACGAAGAACAAACCGGACTCGACCACATAGGTACCGCCGATCGGCAGGCCCAGGCGCAGGTTTTCCGCCAGGTTGCGCCGGGTCGGCCGCAGCAGCCCGGTCAGCAATGGCCACGGCCGGTAGAACGGCTGCCAGCGAATATGCAGCGCCAGCAGCAGGGCCATGCCGTTCATGACGATGGCGGTGACCAGGCCGATGCCGGCCAGGCCAATTTGCGGCAGGCCGAACAGGCCCTTGATCAGCGCGTAATTGAGTACAAAGTTGAGCAGGGCGCCGCCCAGGCTGATGGCCAGCACCGGGCCGGGCCGACCGAGGGCACTGGTGAAGCCGCGCAGGGCCATAAACAGCAGATAGCCAGGCAGGGCGAACACCAGGCTGTGCAGGAACGTCATGGCGCCGCTGATGTTCTCGGCTTGCTGGCCGGCCAGTTGTAGTAGCGGCGCCATCCACCACAGCAGGATGCCCGCCAGCAGCGCCAGGCCGGCAGCCACCCAGATGCCGGCCTGGGTCATGTGCCGCACGCCGTCGCCATCGCCGGCGCCATGACGGATCGCCACCAGATTGCCGACGGCCGCCATCACCCCGACGCAGAAGATCGACACCAGGTTGTAGCTGGCCGCGCCGAGCGCGCCGGCGGCCAGGGCGGCGGGGCCGAGCAGGCCCATCATCACCGTGTCGGTGAACACCATCAGCACGTGGGCCAGTTGCGCGGCCACCAGAGGGCCGGCCAGGCGCAGGAGGGCTGAGAGTTCATGGCGGGTACTGTTAGACATAAGCGGTAATCATCATTCAGGCGCCGCCAGAACTGTTCCGTGGCAGGCAATAGTCGCTATTCTGCGCAGCCTGCCAGCCCCGGCACAAAAGGATAAAAGCCATGCCAGTCATGAGTTTTACTCATCAATGAGCCGCCTCGCTCCGCTCTATGCCCTGCGCGCCTTTGAGGCGGCCGCCCGCCACCTGTCCTACACCAAGGCGGCTCAGGAGCTGGCCATCACCCAGAGTGCAGTGAGCCGCCATGTCCGCACCCTGGAGGTGGATTTCGGCTGCCGCCTGTTTGCCCGCGAAGGCCGCGGCCTGCGCCTGACCGAGCCGGGGCGGCTGCTGCTGCCAGGGTTGCAGCAGGGCTTTGCGGCCCTGGAAAGCGCCTGCGCCAGTTTGCGTAGCGAGGAGGGTGCGCTGCGCCTGAAGGCACCCTCGACCCTGACCATGCGTTGGCTGCTGGCGCGGTTGTCGCGTTTTCGTCTGCAGCAACCAGACATCGAGGTGCAGCTGACGGCAGCGTGGATGGACGTCGATCGAGTCGACTTCGAACGTGAGCCCTACGACTGCGCGGTGTTGCTCAACACCGGCGTGTTTCCCGAGGGCTGGGAGCACGTCAAGCTGTTCGAGGAGTGGCTGATTCCGGTCTGCGCTCCCGAGGCTGCGGCCGACGGCGCCTGGGACGTGACACGCCTGCAGGCCGCCGAGCAGCTGCACCCCACCCCTGATCGCCGTGACTGGCGCCAGTGGTTGCAGGCCATGGACCTGAGCGAGCAGGTGCCGCTGAAGAGCGGTCAGGTGTTCGACATGCTGGAGTTGGGTATCGTCGCCGCGGCACGCGGTTATGGCGTGTCGATTGGCGATCTGCTGCTGGTCGCCGAGGACGTCGAACAAGGGCGACTGGCGCTGCCTTTGCCGACGGCGGTGTTCAGCGGTTGCAGTTATTACCTGGTATGGCCCAAAGCGCGCCGTGGTCAGGAACGCTTCCAGCGTTTGCGCGACTATTTGCTCGCGGAGGTGGCGGCCATGCGCCTGCCGGCGGTCAGCCGCTTCTAGCAGGCCTCAGGCTGTTGGGCTGCTGGGCCGGTATTGCAGGGCTTCAGCCAGATGGCTGCGTTGGATCGCGTCGACGGCGTCCAGGTCCGCCAGGGTGCGCGCGACCTTGAGCAGGCGGTGGGCGGCGCGCAGGGACAGGCCGAGGCGTTCGCAGGCGCTTTCCAGCCAGTGCTGGTCGTCGCCGCTGAGGCCGCAGTGCTGACGCAGTTGCTGGAGGTCGAGAAAGGCATTGGCGCCGCCCTGACGCTGCTCTTGCCGCTGGCGGGCGGCGGCCACCGTGGCGGCGGCCTGGGCACTGCTGGTGCCGCTGTCGGGATTGGCGTGCAGAGCGGTGGCCTCGCGGGCGACGTGCAGGTGTAGATCGATGCGGTCGAGCAAGGGCCCGGACAGTTTGCTGCGATAGCGCTGAATCTGTTCGGCGCTGCAACGACAGCGGCCGCTGGGATCGCCGAGGTAACCGCAGGGGCATGGGTTCATCGCCGCCACCAGCTGGAAGCGCGCCGGAAAGCGCACCTTGTCACGGGCGCGGGCGATCACAATTTCGCCACTTTCCAAGGGCTCGCGTAAAACCTCAAGCACCTTGCGGTCGAACTCGGGGAGCTCGTCCAAAAATAAAATGCCGTGATGGGCCAAGGTAATTTCACCCGGCTGCGGGCGACTACCGCCGCCGACCAGTGCCGGTCCCGACGCCGAATGGTGCGGATGGCGAAACGGTCGCTGCGGCCAGGCGTCCAGTGGCGCATAGCTGGCCACCGAATGGATCGCCGCGACTTCCAGGGCTTCCTGCTCATTGAGTGGCGGCAGTAAGCCCGGAAGGCGGCTGGCCAGCAGGGTCTTGCCGGTGCCGGGAGGGCCGGAAAACAGCAGGTTATGGGCGCCCGCAGCGGCGATCAGCAGTGCCCGCTTGGCGGCGCTCTGCCCCTGCACTTCGGCCAGGTCCGGGTAGGGGCGCACTTGGCGCAGCAGGCCGGCTGGTTGGTAGGGCGCCAGAGGCGTCTGGCCATTCAGGTGGGCCGCTAGTTGCAGCAGATGCTCAACCGCCAGCACCGTCAGGCCCGAAGCCAGGCAGGCTTCCTCGGCATTGGCCAGGGGCACCACCAGAGTGCGTCCGGCTGCGCGGGCGGCGAGCGCCGCGGGCAGTACGCCCTGGATCGGGCGCACGGCGCCGGACAGGGCCAGCTCGCCGAGGCATTCAAGATTATCCAGGGCGGTGGCGGGGATTTGCCCGCTGGCAGCGAGGATGCCCAGGGCAATCGCCAAGTCGAAGCGGCCACCATCCTTGGGTAAATCGGCCGGTGCCAGGTTGAGCGTGATGCGTCGTGGTGGGAAGTCGAAGGCGCAGTTGAGGATGGCGCTGCGTACGCGATCCTTGCTCTCTTTGACTGCCGTTTCCGGCAGACCCACCAGCGCCAGAGAGGGCAAGCCGTTGGCCAGATGGGCTTCGACAGTGACCGCCGGTGCTTCGATGCCGACTTGGGCGCGGCTATGGACGATGGCCAGTGACATGATCACTCCTTGATCAGATCGCCCGCCGTGATCGGTTGATCAGTCGGCGGTAGAGCGTGTGTCCGCAGAGCTTAGCTTGGCTTCCAGTTCGGCGACTTTGGCTTCCAGGGCTTCCAGGCGCGAGCGGGTGCGGGCGAGGACCACCATCTGGCTATCAAACTCGTCGCGGCTGACCAGGTCGAGCTTGCTGAAGGCGCTTTGCAGCAGAACTTTGAGTTGTGCTTCGAACTCGCCACGGGGCAATGGGCTGTCGCCATTGAACAGGCGCGCGGCCTGGGTGCTGAGGACGTCGAGCAGGGCTTTGGGTGGCAGCATGATGAGGTTCCAATATCGGTCGGCCGGCAGTGTAGCACGCAGCCTTGGCACCAATCCTGGGCGGCCACGACTGCACGGTTATCGCGCACTGGGGGCGAGGGCTGTGCACTGTTGTCGTGCATGGCTGTCGGGCTGTGATTCGGCCTAGCCCCTACTTTGCTGTGTAAGCGACTGAATCAAAGCGTTTTTTCAGAACTGGCAAGGTTTCTGCTTAGTCCCTTCCGACGCATGCACCGATGCAGTTGCGCTGCGACAGGATAGGCGGATGCGTTTCGCCGCAAGCCCTTGGTTGGCGCAGAACAAAGCAGGCAAAGGCCGGCGGGCGCGTTACAAAGCCAGACACTGCGCTTAGACTTGCTACGGGTTCGGTCCTGGGGCAAGTCCACCAAACACAGGAGAAAGTTACATGAAACTAGTCACTGCCATCATCAAGCCGTTCAAGCTGGACGACGTGCGCGAATCCCTGTCGGAGATCGGCGTGCAAGGCATCACCGTCACTGAAGTGAAAGGCTTCGGTCGGCAAAAGGGCCACACCGAGTTGTACCGTGGCGCTGAATACGTGGTCGACTTTCTGCCTAAGGTGAAGATCGACGTGGCCATTGCTGATGATCAGCTGGATCGCGTGATTGAAGCCATCACCAAGGCGGCCAACACCGGCAAAATCGGTGACGGCAAGATCTTTGTGGTCAACCTGGAACAAGCTATCCGCATCCGTACCGGCGAAACCGGCACTGACGCAGTTTAAGCCGTAGCCCCGAACCCCCTTCGCCCCAGGAGTAACTCTATGACTCTGCGTAAGTTCGCAGGGCTTGGCGCCCTGCTGTCCCTTGCAACCCCAGGTCTGGCCATGGCTGACGAGGTTGTGCTGAATTCCGGTGACACCTCGTGGATGCTGATTTCCAGCGTACTGGTGTTGTTCATGACCATCCCCGGCCTGGCGCTGTTCTACGGCGGTATGGTCCGTTCGAAGAACATCCTGTCGGTGATGATGCAGTGTTTTGCCATCACCGGTCTGATCAGTCTGCTGTGGGTTATCTACGGTTACAGCCTGGTGTTCGACGTGACCGGCATGGAACAAGGGGTGGTTAACTTCAACTCCTTTATCGGTGGTCTGTCGAAAGCTTTCCTGGCTGGCGTAACGCCGGCGAGCCTGAGCTACGCCGTACCGGAAAGCGTGTTCATCATGTTCCAGCTGACCTTCGCCATCATCACTCCGGCGCTGATCGTGGGTGCTTTCGCTGAGCGCATGAAGTTCTCTGCGATGTTGGTGTTCATGGGCATCTGGTTCACCCTGGTATACGCACCGATCGCACACATGGTTTGGTCCGGCAACGGCGGCCTGCTGTGGGACTGGGGTGTGCTGGACTTCGCTGGCGGCACCGTGGTGCACATCAACGCCGGTATCGCCGGTCTGGTAGCGTGCATCGTGCTGGGCAAGCGTAAAGGCTACCCAACCACTTCGATGGCTCCGCACAACCTCGGCTACACCCTGATGGGCGCTGCCATGCTGTGGGTCGGCTGGTTCGGTTTCAACGCCGGTTCCGCCGTCGCTGCCAACGGCACTGCCGGTATGGCCATGCTGGTCACTCAGATCGCTACCGCTGCTGCCGCACTGGGCTGGATGTTCGCCGAGTGGCTGACTCACGGTAAGCCAAGCGCACTGGGTATCGCTTCGGGTGTGATCGCTGGTCTGGTGGCTATCACCCCGGCTGCTGGTACTTGCGGCCCGATGGGCGCCATCATCATCGGCCTGTCGTCTGGCGTGATCTGCTTCTTCTGCGCCACTAGCCTGAAGCGCAAGCTGGGCTACGACGACTCCCTGGACGCCTTCGGCGTACACGGTATCGGCGGTATCGTGGGTGCACTGCTGACCGGTATTTTCGCAGCTCCGGCACTGGGCGGCTTCGGCACCGTGGAAGACATCGGCGCGCAGTTCTTCACCCAGTTCAAGGGTGTTGCCTTCACCGTGGTCTACACCGCCATCGTCACCTACGTGATCCTCAAAGTGATCGACATGGTCATGGGTCTGCGGGTTAGCGACGAAGAAGAGACTGTTGGTCTCGACCTGGCGCTGCACAACGAGCGTGGCTACAACCTGTAAGCTTGACGCGTAACAACAAAACGCCCGGATATTCCGGGCGTTTTGCATTGTCTGAGAACAAACTGGTTAGGCCGGTCTTTGCTTTTTCTGGCAGCACGCTAGAATGCGCGCCGTAAGCGCGCTGCGTGCCTGAGCAATCGGCCAGCGGACGTTTCTGAATTTTTTCCGGACGGGCGAGAAAGACGGCGCGTCTGGGCTATAACTAACTTGTTTTTCGCAAGTCATGAGGTTGGAACATGAGCGACGACGATCTGGAACACGACGAGCTGGAAGGCGCCGACGAGGACGAAGGCGAGGAGTTGGCCGCTGCCGATGATGGCGTCAGTGATGACGATGGCGATGGTGACGACGAGGTCGTACCGGCCGCCAAAGGCAAAGCCAAAGCCAAGGCCGCTGTCGATGTCGACGAGCTGCCCAGTGTCGAAGCCAAGCAGAAAGAACGCGATGCCCTGGCCCGCGCCATGGAAGAGTTCCTTTCCCGCGGTGGCAAGGTGCAGGAGGTGGAAGCCAACGTAGTGGCCGATCCACCCAAGAAGCCCGACAGCAAATACGGCAGCCGCCCTATCTAAGGACGCTGCACCGAAAAGCCCGCGCCAGTCGCGGGCTTTTTTATTGGTTTCAATTTGGCGAGCTCGCGCCCTGGAAGCTGAACGTGTCTGGCCGTTGATCGGCTCGGCTGTACATTTCACCAATAAACAATATATTCAAAAGTATATTGTTTGTCGTGAGAGTACATGCCGTGATTGATCCTACCGCCGCGCCGGACCTTGAGTTGCTGCGCGCCAATGCAAGTGCCGCTGGCCAGTTGCTCAAGGCGCTGGCCAATCCCGATCGCCTGTTGCTGCTGTGCCAGCTGTCTCAGGGCGAGCGCAATGTCAGCGAGCTGGAAACCTTGCTCGGTATCGTCCAGCCGACTCTGTCGCAACAGCTCGCCGTGCTGCGCCGTGAAGGCCTGGTGGAAACGCGCCGCGACGGCAAGCAGATCTATTACCGGATCAGCAGCCCGGCGGCGCTGGCGGTGATCAGTACCTTGTATGAGCAATTTTGTGGAGGTGCGCAATGACCATCGACTGGCTGCACTTCACGCCCTGGTCAGCGCTGGCAGGTGGTGCGCTGATTGGCTTGGCGGCGGCGCTGTTTGTGCTGTTTAACGGTCGCATCGCCGGCATCAGCGGCTTGCTCGGTAGCTTGCTCGCGCGTGGTGGTGAGGGGCGGGGGGAGAAAGCGTTGTTCCTGCTTGGTCTACTGCAGGCACCGCTGCTCTGGCAAGTGTTCGCGGCCTTGCCGGCCATCGAGTTCCAGGGCGGCTGGCTGAGTTTGCTGCTGGCAGGCCTGCTGGTGGGTGTGGGTACTCGCTATGGCGCCGGTTGCACCAGTGGGCATGGTGTGTGCGGCATCTCGCGCCTGTCACCGCGTTCGCTGGTGGCGACCCTGGCATTTATGGCCAGTGGCTTTGCCACGGTGTATGTCCTCCGTCACGGCCTGGGGGTGTAACCATGGGCAAGCTGACTGCGTTTTTCGCCGGGCTGATCTTCGGCCTTGGCCTGTTACTGGCGGGCATGGCCAATCCGGCCAAGGTGCTGAGTTTTCTCGATCTCGGCGGTGCCTGGGATCCGTCGCTGGCGCTGGTGATGGCCGCCGCGATTGCGGTGGCTCTGTTGCCCCTGACTTGGGCCAAGCGCCGTTCGCACTCCTTGCTGGGCGCGCCGATGCAGTTGCCGGTCAAGCGTGAGCTGGATCGTCGCCTGATCGGCGGCAGCCTGCTGTTTGGTATCGGTTGGGGCATTGCCGGCATCTGTCCGGGACCGGCAGTAGCGATACTGCTTACCGGTCATTGGCAGGTGTTGCTGTTTGTCGCCGCCATGCTGGCTGGCATGGCGTTGTTCGAGGTGCTGGAGCGCCGCTCACGCGGCTAAAACAGCGCCGCAGTGGCTACGCCGCACTCAGGCCCATCACGGCCGTCGGCTAGGCGTGCTGTCGGGCGCTATTGCTCGAGGGTCGCGGTGAACTGACTGATGGCCTCAACCACGCGGCGTGCACCTTCCTGGATTTCCAGAATGACGGCGCCGGCCTCATTGGCCAGGCTTACGCCTTGTTCGGCTTTGTCCTTGCTGGCGTCCATGCTGCTGACCGCGCCTTGGGCCAGTTCATGGTTGCGACGTACCACCTCGACAATCTCCACCGTGGCTTGACTGGTCCGTCCTGCCAGGCTGCGCACCTCGTCGGCGACCACGGCAAAGCCGCGGCCCTGCTCACCGGCACGGGCAGCTTCAATGGCGGCGTTGAGCGCCAGCAAGTTGGTTTGCTCGGCGATGCCGCGGATGGTTTGTACGATGCTGCTGATCATTTCCGACTGCTCGCTGACGGCGCTGATGCCTTCGGCAGCGCGGTTCAGCTCGCCAGCGATGCCTTGCATGATTTCGACCGTTTGTTGCACCACCTGGGCACCCTGTTGGGCCGTGGCGTCGGTTTGCAGAGCGGTGTCGTAGGCGATACGCGCCGCGCGGCTTTCGGCTTCTTGTTGCAGCACCTGTTCGGTGACGTCAGTGGCAAATTTGACCACTTTGTATAACTTTCCGTGGGCATCGAAAACCGGGTTGTAGGTGGCGCGTAGCCAGATGGGTTGGCCGTTGCGGCCGACGCGCTGGAAGCGCCCGGAAACGAACTCGCCGCGATTCAATTGTGCCCAGAAGCTTTTGTAGGCGGCGGAGTCGGCGTCTTCGCGGTTGCAGAAGAGCCTGTGGTGTTTGCCGCGGATATCCTCAAGGCGATAGCCCATGGTGCTGAGGAAGTTGTCGTTGGCCGTCAGTACCTCGCCCTGCAGGTTGAATTCGATCACGGCCATGGAGCGGTTGATGGCATTGATCAGACTATTTTGTTCCTGCTCCATGCGCACCTGAGCACTGATATCCGAGGCGATTTTGACCACTTTATCGACCTGGCCGCTGGCGCTGAGAACCGGGTTATAGCTGGCCTCCAGCCAGATTTCCCGACCGTGTTTGTCGCGGCGCAAAAAGCGCTCACTGACGAACTCGCCGGACGCCAAGCGGCGCCAGAACTCGGTGTATTCACGGCTGTTGCTGAGCCCTTGTTCGCAAAATAGGCGGTGATGCTGGCCGCGCACTTCTTCCAGGGTATAGCCCATCAAGCTCAGGAAATTGTTGTTGGCGTCGAGGATGGTGCCGTCGGGTTTGAACTCGATAAGCGCCATTGAACGGCCGAGCGCTGCCAGGGTGGCGGAGGCGTCACTAAATTGCTGTTGGCAGTGCGCAAGTTCTTGTTTGAGGCGGGAATTGAACATGGCGGTCTCGGCAGTCGAAATTTTTATAAGGCTTATTCAGCCTAGTCGCTTTCAACTGTTATCGCCGAGCGGCCAGCAAACTTGAGCAGCGGCCGAGGCGCCTCGGCCGCCGATTGTTTAGCGTTGTTGCGGCGCCGGTTGTTGCTGGGTGATGCAGTGGATGTTGCCGCCGCCGAGGAGGATCTCGCGGCCTGGGACCATCACCACGCGGTGGTTGGGGAACAGGCGCTGGAGAATGGCTTCTGCTTCGGTGTCCATGGAGTCGTCGAACTTGGGCGCAATGATGCCGCCGTTGACGATCAGGAAATTGATGTAGGAGCCGGCCAGGCGTACATGGGGGCTGCGTTCCTGGCTGCCGTCTACCGGGTCGACGCCCGCGCATTCTTCCTCGGTTGCATACAGCGGGCCGGGAATCGGCATCTTGTGCACGACCAGTTGGCGCTCTTTGGCGTCGCGCACGCTTTCCAGTACCCGCAGCGCCGCCTGGCAGCGCTCGTAGTTGGGGTTGTGCGGATCGTCGGTCCAGGCCAGCAGCACTTCACCGGGGCGCACGAAGCAGCAGAAGTTGTCGACGTGGCCGTCGGTCTCGTCGTTGAACAGGCCGTTCGGCAGCCAGATCACCCGGTCGATGCCCAGGTGGCTGCGCAGCTGGGCTTCGATGTCGGCCCGCGACAGCTGCGGGTTGCGGTTCTGGTTGAGCAGGCATTCTTCGGTGGTCAGCAGTGTGCCTTCGCCATCGACGTGGATCGCGCCGCCTTCGAGCACGAAGCCCTCGGTGCGGTAGCGCGGGTAGCGTTCGATTTCGAGGATCTTGCGCGCGACCTGGTCGTCACGCAGCCATGGCCAGTACAGGCCGCCGTCGAAGCCGCCCCAGGCGTTGAAGGTCCAGTCGACGCCGCGCACGTCGCCCTGATTGTTGATGACGAAGGTCGGCCCGGTGTCGCGTACCCAGGCGTCATCGCTGGTGATTTCCACCACGCGGATATTGGCCTGGTCGAGGCGCGCGCAGGCGTTCTCATATTGCTCGGCGGACACGCCGATGGTCACTGGCTCGAACTCGGCAATAGCCTTGGCCACAGCCGTGAAGGCGGCCTGCGCCGGCTTGCCGCCGAGGCGCCAGTTATCCGGGCGCTGCGGCCAAACCATCCAGGTCTGGCTGTGGGGAGCCCATTCCGCCGGCATATGAAAACCATCGGCGCTAGGGGTGCTGGTCAGAGTGGTCATAGGGTCACCAAAACAGGGAGCAGGGTCGGATGGGGCGATGCGCTCAAGCCATCCTACAAATAACGCGCTTACTCGGATTTGAGCAAGCCATCGAGGGTGGCGATGGCGCCGTACAGGTTTGGCCGGCGATCACGGAAGGTGCCCCAGGCAGTACGTACCTTTTCCAGCGCGGTAAGGTCGAAGCTGTGCACCAGGACGCCTTCTTCAGTCTCGTTCAACTCTTCAACCTTTTTGCCGAACTGGTCGGCGATAAACGATGAGCCGTAGAAGGTGATGTCGAAGTCGTCCTGCTCTTCCTTGCCAATGCGGTTGGCGGCGACCAGCGGCATTAGGTTGGCGCCGGCATGGCCTTGCTGCACGCGCTGCCAGTGGTCGCGGGAGGTGATGCCCGGATCATGGGGTTCGCTGCCGATAGCGGTCGGGTAGAAGAGGATTTCCGCGCCGAGCAGCGCCATGCTGCGCGCGCACTCTGGGAACCATTGGTCCCAGCAGATGCCTACGCCGATCTTGGCGTAGCGGGTGTCCCACACCTTGAAGCCGGTGTCGCCCGGGTTGAAGTAGTACTTCTCGTGGTAGCCCGGACCGTCCGGGATGTGGCTCTTGCGGTAGGTGCCAAGGTTGCTGCCGTCGGCATCGATGATGGCAATGCTGTTGAAGCGCGCGCGCCCGGCCAGTTCGAAGAAGCTGATCGGCAACACCACTTGCAGCTCTTTGGCGACCTGCTGGAAGTGCGCGATGGCGGCGTTAGTTTCGACCGTAGTGGCCAGCTGGGTGTAGTCGGCGTTGGGCTTCTGGCAGAAGTACGGAGTCTCGAACAACTCCTGAATCAGAATGATCTGTGCGCCTTTAGCGGCGGCTTGGCGCACCAGCTTCTCGGCGTTGGCGATATTCGCGGCGCGATCCCAGGAACAGGCCATTTGGGTCGCGGCGACAGAAACGATACGGGACATGCAGCACCTCGCAGATGATGATTGAGCAGGGCGTGGCGCAGCAGAGTGCGCGGCACTTGCTGACTTTATAGTCGATAAAAATCCGCATTAGAAGCGATATTTTTCTATGAGAAATCAATATTTGATTTAAATGCAGATAAATATCGGCTTTATGCGCTGCGTTTGGCCATCAACGGGGGCAGGTACAGGCCCAGGTAGGCGTCGAACACGCGCATGCCTTCCTCAGCCATGCGTGGGGTGATCAGGCCGTGCTGCTGCACCGAACGCGCATACACCCGGTCACCCAGTTCCATGGCCAGGGCGAACACGTCGACGTCGTCCGGCAGGGTGGGCAACTGGAAGTGCTGGTCGAACAGGGCTTGCATCAATTCGCCGAGTTCGATGTCGTGCAGACGGTCAGCCTGGGTCACTTCGGTGAGGCCGTGTTGGGCCAGAATCAGCTGGCAGGCGGCAGGGTCGGCGGCATAGATCGCCAGCATGCGCTGTTCCACCACGCGTGCCAGATCGCGCCAATCGCGCAGGCTGGCCGGGTCGATGGGTTCCTGCAGACAGGCGCGAAAAGCCGCATGCACTTCGCCAGTGAGGGCTTCGAGAATGGCCGGCACGCTGGCGAAGAAGTGATACACCGAGGACGGCGGCATTTGTGCGCGCTCCGCCACCGAATACACCGACAGGCCGCCGACACCTTGCTCAGCCAGCAGGCTGCGGGCGGCATCGAGGATGGCGGCGATACGCAGCTGGCTGCTGGCGCGCGGTTTACGGCTGCTGACGGGGCGCGACATGGGGCTTTCCTTGGCTGTTGAGTCGCTATTGGACGTCACTCGGCGCGCCGCGGCAAGTCACAGGGGCGCGGTAAAGTTGCCCCACACCTGTTCCAGGCTCGGAATATTTTTCTCTGGCAGCACTTCCAAGGCGGCCAGTCGGCGTTTGGTGTCGCGGTCTGGATAGAGGCCTGGCAGGGCGCTGATGGCCGGGTCGAGAAAGGCTTTGGCGTCAGCGTTGGCGCTGGGGAATAAGGTGTCTTCGGTGATTTGTGCGGCGATCTTGGGCTGCATCAGGTAGTCAATAAAACGGTGGGCGAGGTCGACGCGCTTGGCGTTTTTTGGGATTACCAGGCTGTCGACGAAGGCCACCGAGCCTTCCTCGGGAATGATGAACTCGATGGGCTGGCCAGAATCATGGGCGGCCAGGGCATCGCCCACCCAGGCAAGGGCTACGCAGAGTTTGCCTTTGGCCAGGTCGTCGATATAGCGGCTGCTATCGACGTACTGCAGGTTGGGTCGCAGTTGCTCCAGCAACTTGCCGGCACGTTTGATGTGGCTGGGCGGGCTGTGGGCCAGGCTGCGGCCCTGGTACATCATTAGCGCCGAGAGCACTTCGTCGCGGGCGTCGATCACGGCGATGCCGCAACTGGCCAGGCGTTTGCTTTGCTCGGGGTCGAACAGCAGGCTCCAGCTATGGGGCAGCGGGCCGCCGTAGGCCTTTTCGGCCTCCACGGTATTTATGGCCAGGCCCACCGAGCCCCAGAGGTAGGGAATGGCGTGCAGGTTCTTCGTATCGAAGGCTGCCAGTTTGCTCAGCAACTGCTTGTCCAAGTGTTCGCGATTGGGCAGGAGGGCGAGGTCCAGTTGCTGAATCGCGGCCTTTTTGATCAGTCCTGGTAACGCATCATGGGACGGTACGGCCACGTCCATGGCGACGCCGCTGGCCATGAGCTTCTCCAGCTCCTCGGCGGTGCTGTAGGTGTGATAGTCGACGCGGATGCCGCTTTCCTTCTCGAAACTCTGCAGCACCTCCGGGGCGATGTAATCGTTCCAGTTGTAGACGCTGATGACGTCTTCGGCGCTGGCCACTAATGGCACCAGGGTCAGGGAAAGCACAGCAAGAAAACGCGACATGACGATCTCCGGGAAGTGGCAATGCACAACAGGGTGCGAGCGCCAGGGCGCAACGCGGCAATGTTCAGGGCATGCCCCTGGCTAAACGCCAGGTGCTACCCATGAGTACTGCGGCGTAGCGACCGAAAATGTCGGCTACGGCGCAGTGCAAAACAGCTGGGTGTGAAGCCGGATAAAACAACGCCGGCACTAAGGCCGGCGTGGGGTGTTGCGCTTAAACGGTGTGCAGGTACCAGTTGTACTCGAGGTCGGAGATCGAATATTCGAACTCCGCCAGCTCGCTTTCCTTACAGGCGACGAACACATCGATGTACTTCGGATCGATGTAGCGGCCCATCACTTCGTTGTCGTCCAGCTCGCGCAGTGCATCGCGCAGGTTGTTCGGCAGGCTGGCTTCGGTTTGCTCGTAGGCGTTGCCTTCCACCGGTTCGCCAGGCTCGATCTGATTGCTCAGACCGTGGTGAATGCCGGCCAGTACCGAGGCCATGACCAGGTACGGGTTGGCATCGGCACCGGCAACACGGTGTTCGATGCGCACGGCGTCGGCGGAGTCATTCGGCACGCGCAAGGCTACGGTGCGGTTGTCGATGCCCCAGGTTGGCGAGGTCGGCACGAAGAACTTCTCGCCGAAGCGGCGGTACGAGTTGACGTTCGGGCAGAGGAAAGCCATCGAGGCCGGCATGGTTTCGATGATGCCGCCGATGGCGTGACGCAACGCGTCGTTCGTCGCCGGGTCTTCACTGGTGAAGATGTTGCGGCCATCTTTGTCGAGGATAGAGATGTGTACGTGCAGCCCGTTACCCGCTTGGTTGGGGTATGGCTTGGCCATGAACGTGGTGTCCATTTCATGGTCGTAGGCGATGTTCTTCACCAGGCGCTTGAGCAGCAGCGCGTAGTCACAGGCCTTCATCGGGTCGGCAACGTGGTGCAGGTTGATCTCGAACTGCGCTGGGGCGCTTTCCTTGACCACGGCATCAGCCGGGATGCCTTGCTCTTTGGCACCTTCGAGAATGTCTTGCAGGCATTCCGCGTATTCATCCAGGTCGTCGATCATGTAGACCTGTGTGGATTGCGGGCGCTTGCCAGACAGTGGCGACAGTGGCGGCTGCGGGCGGCCGTTCACGTTGGCCTGGTCGATCAGGTAGAACTCCAGCTCGAATGCGGCGCAGATGGTCAGGCCCATCGCATCGAACTTCTTTACAACCTGCTGCAATACAGCGCGTGGATCGGCAAAAAAGGCTTCGCCTTCCATTTCGTGCATGGTCATCAGCAGCTGAGCGGTAGGACGCTTCTGCCAAGGTTCGTTGCACAGGGTGTTGGGGATCGGGTAGCAAACACGGTCGGAGTCGCCGATGTCCAGGCCCAGGCCGGTGCTTTCTACGGTGGAGCCATTAATGTCGAGAGCAAATAGAGAGGCGGGCAAGTTGATGCCACGCTGATAAACCTTGTGCAGGCTGGCGCGCTCGATGCGCTTGCCACGGACTACACCGTTCATATCGGCAATCAGGAGGTCGACGAACTGAACCTCGGGATGTTTCTTTAAAAAATCGTTCGCTTCGTTGAGCTGAACGGCATGCGGGGGAACCGACATGATGCAACACCTTTCTTGTTAAAAATATCAATCATGCAAATGGCACAGGTCGAGTCAATCTTAAACCCCTACCTCTGTCAAGCGCGGTCCTATTGTGCCCTAAAAAGGGGCCTGATGGCCAATTTTGGGGCTTTTCAGGGCATTCTTGCCCTGTTGCTGGGGTTCTGCAGGTTGCCGTTCTCGCGGGTGTGTTCGATTTTTTACAGGGCTATTGTGTAAAAAATCGAACAAGGCTAATCTCGGTTGCAACCCATAACACCAATAAATCGGGTGCCCCATGCCTCGCCTGCCGTTGATTGGCGTGACCGTCTGCAACACGCGCAGTGGTCTAAACACATCGTGCGCTGCCGCCCTTGAGCGTCTGCGTACCGAGTCTCTGGCCGTTGGCCTGGCGACCATGACGAGCGCATTGCCGCACGTTCGCCGGCATCGCCACCTGCTTACTACCTTACCCTTTATTAAAGATGCAATTACCACTGGCGTAGCCTTAATGGCCGTTTGCCGTGGTTTTCTGTCGACAGAAAAACTGCTTTGCTACACCTCGTCTGCTTTTGGCCCTGCACTGGAATCTGGCGCAAGCAGGCGAGTTAACGTTGAGCTTAGCTATCAAGGCTAAGTTCTTAACCCCACCCCTGAGGTCTGTATGACTACCAAGATCGACCAGCTCACGAGCTGGCTCAAAGAACACAAAATTACCGAAGTGGAATGCATGATCAGCGACTTGACCGGCATTGCCCGCGGCAAGATTTCGCCGACCAACAAGTTCATTGCCGAGAAGGGTATGCGCCTTCCCGAGAGTGTGCTGCTGCAAACCGTCACCGGCGATTACGTGGAAGACGACATTTATTACGACCTGCTGGACCCTGCCGACATCGACATGGTCTGCCGCCCGGACGAAAATGCCGTGTTCCTCGTACCGTGGGCCATCGAGCCCACTGCCCAGGTGATCCACGACACCTACGACAAGCAAGGCAACCCGATCGAACTGTCGCCGCGCAACATCCTTAAGAAGGTGTTGAAGCTTTATTCCGACAAGGGCTGGCAGCCGATTGTGGCTCCAGAAATGGAGTTCTACCTGACCAAGCGCTGCGAGGACCCGGACTTCCCGCTGGAGGCACCGATTGGTCGCTCCGGCCGGGCGGAAACCGGCAAGCAGTCGTTCTCCATCGAAGCCGCCAACGAGTTCGATCCGTTGTTCGAAGACGTTTACGACTGGTGCGAACTGCAGGACCTGGATCTCGACACCCTGATCCACGAAGACGGCACCGCGCAGATGGAAATCAACTTCCGTCACGGCGATGCCCTGTCGCTGGCCGACCAGGTGCTGATCTTCAAGCGCACCATGCGTGAAGCGGCGCTGAAACATAACGTCGGCGCAACCTTTATGGCCAAGCCGATGACCGGTCAGCCGGGCAGTGCCATGCACTTGCACCAGAGCATCATCGACATCAAGACTGGCAAGAACATCTTCTCCAATGCCGATGGCAGCATGAACGATCTGTTCCTGCACCACATCGGTGGCCTGCAGAAGTACATCCCTGAGCTGTTGCCGCTGTTCGCGCCGAACGTCAATTCGTTCCGTCGCTTCCTGCCCGACACCTCGGCGCCTGTGAACGTCGAGTGGGGCGAAGAAAACCGCACCGTTGGCCTGCGCGTACCGGATGCCGGCCCACAAAGCCGCCGTGTGGAAAACCGCCTGCCGGGCGCCGATGCCAACCCGTATCTGGCCATCGCCGCCAGCCTGCTGTGCGGTTATATCGGCATGGTGGAAAAAATCTCCCCAAGCGCGCCAGTGAAAGGCCGTGGTTACGAGCGCCGCAACCTGCGTCTGCCGCTGACCATCGAGGACGCTTTGGAGCGCATGGAAAACTGCAAAAACCTGGAGAACTACCTCGGCGCCAACTTCATCACCGGCTATGTAGCGGTGAAGCGTGCCGAGCATGAGAACTTCAAACGAGTAATCAGCTCCTGGGAACGCGAGTTCCTGCTCTACGCGGTCTGATGATCAAAGGTGCCGCGCCCCATGCGCGGCACCTGTTCAAAGCAATAGGTTGAGATATGACAAAGCAAGCGACTAATCCGCAAACCCTCGTCTGGCAGGCCATGAGCCGCGACCATCACCTGGCACCGTTCAGCGACTACCAGCAACTGAGCGACACCGGGCCACGCATCATTGTCAAAGGTGACGGCGTGTATGTATGGGACAGTGAGGGCAACAAGATTCTCGATGGCATGGCGGGCCTCTGGTGCGCTGCCATCGGCTACGGTCGTGATGAACTGGCCGATGCCGCCAGTAAGCAGATGAAAGAGCTGCCCTTCTACAACACCTTCTTCATGACCGCGCATCCGCCGGTATTGGAGTTGGCCAAGACTATTTCCGAACTCGCCCCGGAAGGCATGAACCACGTGTTCTTCACCGGCTCCGGCTCGGAAGGCAACGACACCATGCTGCGTATGGTTCGCCACTATTGGGCGACCAAGGGCCAGCCTGAGAAGCAGGTCATCATCAGCCGCATCAACGGCTATCACGGCTCCACCGTTGCTGGCGCTGCGTTGGGTGGCATGGCCGGCATGCACGAACAGAGCGGTACGCTGCCAGGCATCGTGCACATCCCGCAGCCGTACTGGTTCGGCGAGGGTGGCGACATGACCCCGGACGAGTTCGGCATCTGGGCCGCCGAGCAGCTGGAAGCGAAGATTCTTGAGGTTGGCGTGGACAAGGTCGCGGCCTTTATCGCTGAGCCGATTCAAGGCGCGGGCGGCGTGATCGTACCGCCGGAAACCTACTGGCCGAAGATCCGCGAGATCCTCGCCAAGTACGACATTTTGTTTGTTGCCGACGAAGTGATTTGTGGCTTCGGCCGCACCGGCGAGTGGTTCGGTAGCGACTTCTACGGTAACAAGCCAGACCTGATGACCATCGCCAAGGGCCTGACCTCCGGTTACATCCCCATGGGTGGCCTGATCGTCAGCGACAAGGTGTTTGAGGTGATCAACCGCGGTGGCGACTTCAACCACGGTTTCACCTACTCCGGACACCCGGTGGCCGCTGCCGTGGCCCTGGAAAACATCCGCATCCTGCGCGAGGAAAAAATTCTTGAGCAGGTTCGTGCAGAAACGGCACCGTATTTGCAAAAGCGTTTGCGTGAGCTGGCAGATCACCCCCTGGTGGGTGAAGTGCGCGGTGTTGGCATGCTCGGCGCCATCGAACTGGTGAAGAACAAACAGACCCGTGAGCGCTTCGTTGATAAAGGGGTGGGCATGATCTGCCGCGGCCACTGCTTCAACAACGGTCTGATCATGCGCGCCGTGGGCGACACCATGATCATTGCGCCGCCGCTGGTGATCAGCAAGGCCGAGATCGATGAGCTGGTGACCAAGGCGCGGCTGTGTCTGGACCTCACCGCCGAGGCGGTTTTGGGTCACTGATTAAAGGTGCACGGGCACCTCGCGATCGGGGATGATTGTGTGTGGAACACCTGGGCCAGAGCAGCAAGACTGCTCTGGTAGGTTGACTAGACTGGAACGCAACAGGCCGCTGGGGCCTGGCGCATATTTCAACAACAGGAGCTGTATGCATGAATAAATTCGGCAAGTCCCTTCTCGCGTTGTCCCTGTTCGGGGTCATCACCGGTACCGCTCAGGCGGAAGAAAAAGTCCTGCACGTGTACAACTGGTCCGACTACATCGCGCCAGGTACTGTCGCCCAATTCGAGAAAGAGTCGGGCATCAAGGTGGTGTACGACGTTTTCGACAGCAACGAGACCCTGGAAGCCAAACTGCTGGCGGGCAAATCCGGTTATGACATCGTCGTGCCGTCGAACAACTTCCTCGCCAAGCAGATCAAGGCCAAGGTCTACCAGCCCCTGGACCGCGCCAAACTGCCGAACTGGAAGAACCTCGACAGCAACCTGCTGAAGACCCTGGAAGTCAGCGATCCAGGCAACCAGTACGCCTTCCCCTACATGTGGGGCTCGATCGGCATTGGCTACAACGTCGACAAGGTCAAGGCTGTGCTGGGCGATAGCGCCCCGGTCAACTCCTGGGACCTGCTGTTCAAGCCGGAAAACATCGAGAAGCTGAAGTCGTGCGGCGTGGCCTTCCTCGATTCGCCGACCGAAATTCTGCCGATTGCCCTGCATTATCTGGGCTACAAAACCGACAGCCAAAACCCGAAAGAGCTGAAAGAAGCGGAAGACCTGTTCCTCAAGATTCGTCCGAACGTGGCCTATTTCCACTCCTCCAAGTACATCTCCGACCTGGCCAACGGCAACCTGTGCGTAGCGGTCGGTTACTCGGGTGACATCCAGCAGTCCAAGTCTCGTGCAGAAGAAGCCAAGAGCGGTGTGAAGGTTGGCTACAACATTCCGAAAGAGGGTGCCGGCACCTTCTTCGACATGGTCGCCATGCCCGCTGACGCGGAAAACGTCGACGCCGCTTACGCCTTCATGAACTTCCTGCTCAAGCCGGAAGTGATGGCCGAGATCACCAACGAAGTGCAGTTCCCCAACGGCAACGCTGCGGCCACTCCGCTGGTGGATGAAGCCATCCGTAACGACCCGGGCATCTACCCAACCGGCGAAACCATGAGCAAGCTCTATGCGTTCTCCGACCTGCCGGCCAAGGTGCAGCGCACCATGACTCGCAGCTGGACCAAGATCAAATCCGGTAAGTAATACCCATCACGGGCGGCGACTCACGTCGTCGCCCGTGCGGGAACGAGCAGTTGTCGAATGGCTTAGCGGGCGACGCGCTAACCCATTCAACAAAGGCTTAGTCCTGATGCTGCCCACAACAGCTCAACTCAATAACAAGAGGACTACCTATGAATACTTTTTTGCGTAAGACCCTGGCGGGCGCCGTTGCGACCCTTGGCCTGATTGGCGTTGCCCAGGCGGAGCCAGTGGTGCATGTGTACAACTGGTCCGACTATATCGGCGAGACCACCCTGGCGGATTTCCAAAAGGCCACCGGAATCAAGCCGGGCTACGACGTGTTCGACTCCAACGAGACCCTGGAAGGCAAGTTGCTGGCGGGCCGTTCGGGTTACGACATTGTCGTGCCGACCAACCATTTCCTCGGCAAGCAGATCCGTGCGGGTGCGTTCCAGAAGCTCGACAAGAGCCTGCTGCCGAACCTGAAGAACGTCGATCCCGAGTTGCTCAAACAACTGGATGTCAACGATCCGGGTAACCAGTACTCCGTGCCTTACCTGTGGGGCACCAACGGCATCGCCTACAACGTCGACAAGGTCAAGGCGGTGCTCGGCGTCGACCATATCGACTCCTGGGCGATGATGTTCGAGCCTGAAAACCTCAAGAAGCTGCACAGCTGCGGCGTGGCGTTTATGGACTCGCCGGATGAAATGTACCCGGCTGTGCTCAAGTACATGGGCCTCGACCCGCGCAGCATCAACCCGGACGACTATGAGAAAGCCACCGCCAAGCTGATGGCCGTGCGCCCCTACGTGACCTACTTCCATTCGTCCAAGTACATCTCGGACCTGGCCAACGGCGACATCTGCGTGGCCTTCGCCTACTCCGGCGATGCCTTCCAGGCGGCGGACCGTGCCGAGGAAGCGGGTAAGGGCATCAACATCAACTACTCGATCCCCAAGGAAGGCGCCAACCTGTGGTTTGACATGCTCGCCATCCCGGCCGATGCCAGCAACGTCAAGGAAGCCCACGCCTTTATCAACTACCTGCTGGAGCCTGCGGTGATCGCCAAGGTCAGCGAGTATGTCGGCTACGCCAACCCGAACCTGGCGGCCGCCAGCGCGATGGACCCTGAAGTACTGAACAATCCGTCGATCTACCCACCGAAAGCGGTGATGGACAACCTCTACGTGTCCACCGAGCTGCCGGTCAAGATTCAGCGGGCGATGACCCGTAGCTGGACCAAGATCAAGACAGGCAAATGATTTTCAAAAGCCCGACCAAACGGGTCGGGCCTCAATGTGTTGGGAGTTGTGGTAAATGGCAATAACCTCCGGTGCTCATAAAAAAGCCCTTACCGGCGACCAGAAACCGCAGAAGCAGGTACTGGTAAAAATTGACCGGGTCAGCAAGAAGTTCGACGAGACCCTGGCCGTGGACGATGTGTCCCTGACCATTAACAAGGGCGAAATTTTCGCCCTGCTCGGCGGTTCTGGCTCTGGCAAATCCACCTTGCTGCGCATGCTGGCTGGCTTTGAGCGTCCGACCGAAGGACGGATTCTGCTCGACGGCGTCGACATCACCGATATGCCGCCCTACGAGCGGCCGATCAACATGATGTTCCAGTCCTATGCGCTGTTCCCGCACATGAGCGTGGCGGACAACATCGCCTTCGGCCTCAAGCAGGACAGCATGCCCAAAGAACAGATCGAGGCCCGCGTGGCTGAGATGCTCAAGCTGGTGCACATGACTCAGTACGCCAAGCGCAAGCCGCACCAGCTTTCTGGTGGCCAGCGTCAGCGTGTGGCCCTGGCTCGCTCCCTGGCCAAAAGCCCGAAACTGCTGCTGCTCGACGAGCCCATGGGCGCGTTGGACAAAAAGCTGCGTTCGCAGATGCAGCTGGAACTGGTGGAAATCATCGAGCGCGTTGGCGTGACCTGCGTGATGGTGACCCACGACCAGGAAGAGGCCATGACCATGGCCGAGCGCATCGCCATCATGCACTTGGGCTGCATCGAGCAGATCGGCAGTCCGGTGGACATCTACGAGACGCCGATCAGCCGCCAGGTCTGCGAGTTCATCGGCAGCGTCAACCTGTTCGACGGTGAAGTGGTTGAGGACGAGGAAGATCACGCCGTGATTTCCTGTCCGCAATTGGATCGCAACATTTACGTTGGCCACGGTGTCACTACGTCGGCGCAGGACAAGCGCATCACCTATGCCCTGCGTCCTGAAAAACTCATTGTCACCACTGAGCAGCCAACCACAGATCACAACTGGTCAGTGGGCAAAGTGCATGACATCGCTTATCTGGGTGGTCACTCGGTGTTCTACGTTGAGTTGCCGAGCGGTATGGTGGTGCAGTCCTTTGTAGCCAACGCAGAACGTCGCGGTGCACGTCCGACTTGGGGCGATAACGTGTTCGTCTGCTGGGAAGACGACAGCGGCGTGGTACTGCGTTCATGAAACTGAAGCCGCGACTCCTCATGCCGAAAGGCCGGCACGTCGTGATCGGCGTGCCTTTTCTCTGGCTGTTCATGTTCTTCGTGCTGCCTTTTGCCATCGTGCTGAAGATCAGCTTCGCCGAAGCCGATGTGGCCATTCCGCCGTACACCGAAATCTACAGCTACGTGGACCAGCAGCTGCAAATTCTGCTGAACCTGGGTAACTACATGATGCTGGTGGGCGACGACCTGTATGTCGCCGCGTACCTCGGTTCGCTGAAGATGGCGTTCATCAGCACCCTGCTGTGCCTGCTGATCGGCTATCCGATGGCCTATGCCATCGCCCGCGCCAGCAAGGAAATGCAGACGGTGTTCGTGCTGCTGATCATGATGCCGACCTGGACGGCGATCCTGATCCGCGTGTACGCCTGGATGGGTATCCTCAGCAACAATGGCCTGCTCAACAGTGCCCTGATGGGTATCGGTTTGATCGATGAGCCGCTGGTGATCCTCAACACCAACCTGGCGGTGTATATCGGTATCGTTTACTCGTACCTGCCGTTTATGGTTCTGCCGCTCTACGCCAACCTGGTCAAACATGACCTCAGCCTGCTGGAAGCAGCGGCCGACCTCGGCGCGCGCAGCATTACCAGCTTCTGGAAAATCACCGTGCCGCTGTCCAAGAACGGCATCATCGCCGGCTGCATGCTGGTGTTTATCCCGGTGGTGGGCGAGTTCGTGATTCCGGAAATGCTTGGCGGTCCTGAGACCCTGATGATCGGTAAGGTGCTCTGGCAAGAGTTCTTCAACAACCGCGACTGGCCTGTGGCTTCTGCCCTGGCGGTAGTGATGCTGGCGATCCTGATCGTGCCCATCATTCTGTTTAACCGTAACCAAGCCAAAGAACTGGAGGGCAAGGTATGAAGCGTTTCAAGTTCTCCAGTTTCATGCTGGTGGCCGGCCTGCTGTTTATCTACCTGCCGATGGTGATTCTGGTCATCTATTCGTTCAACGCCTCCAAGCTGGTGACGGTCTGGGGTGGTTGGTCGATGAAGTGGTATTTCGGCCTGTTGGACAACTCCCAGCTGATCGGCTCGGTGCTGCGTTCCCTGGAAATTGCCGTGTACACGGCGATTTCCTCGGTGATCCTCGGTACCTTGGCGGCCTTCGTGCTGACGCGTATTCCGCGCTTCAAGGGCCGCACCCTGTTCGGTGGAATGGTCACCGCACCGTTGGTAATGCCCGAGGTAATCACCGGTCTGTCGCTGTTGCTGCTGTTTGTGGCCATGGCGCAGATGATCGGTTGGCCGGCGGAACGCGGCATCCTGACCATCTGGATCGCCCACACCAGCTTCTGTGCGTCCTATGTGGCCGTGGTGGTGTCGTCGCGTCTGCGTGAGCTGGACCTGTCGATCGAAGAGGCGGCCATGGACCTTGGTGCACGGCCGTGGAAGGTGTTCATGCTGATCACCATCCCGATGATCGCGCCGTCACTGGCGGCTGGCGGCATGATGTCTTTTGCCCTGTCGCTGGATGACCTGGTGCTGGCCAGCTTCGTTTCCGGGCCGGGTTCTACCACCCTGCCGATGGAAGTGTTCTCCGCCGTGCGCCTGGGCGTGAAGCCGGAGATCAACGCCGTTGCCAGCCTGATCCTGCTGTCGGTGTCGTTGTTCACCTTCTTCGCCTGGTACTTCTCGGCCAAGGCCGAAGAGCGCCGCAAGCGTTCGATCCAGCAAGCCATGGATGAAACCACCGGGGTGGCCTCGGCCTAAGCCCGATAAGTACTGGCGCACACACGTGCGCCGGGGCTGACGAAAAAGGGTCACTACGGTGGCCCTTTTTTGTGCGCCAGTGGTAGGGTTAGCCCATGCCTGGTCGCGGTTCATCCGCGCTGCATTGAAGCCGGTGGCCTGGGTGTCGGACTGGCTGGCGTGAGAAGCGTCTGAGCCAGTCAATGGGTTGTCTGGTATCCCGTTTCGCAGAACCCCAGCAGTGGAGAAGCACGTGAAGGATAAGAATCAGGAACACAGTACCGACGCCGTCTGGGTGCAGATGTGCTTGGCCGATGACCTCGATCCGCAAAAGCGCATGGCCTCACGCCTGGCCATCTTGCGTCACGCCGAGGCCCAGGACTGCACGCTGTATCGCCCTGACGACGAGGACGAGAGTGATGATGCCGAGGAGCTCGACCTGGGCGACGCCCGGATTCTGTTCACCGGCCTGTTCCAGGCGCCGGTGGAGTGGAGCGAGGCCGAGCGTGCCGAGTTCTTCTGCGACAGCGATCCGGAGCTGTTCGAGATGGCCTATATCGAGTGCGAAGCCAAGCCGGCCTCGGACGACTTCTTCATGCCGGAAGTGGGCGACTACGTGGCCACCATGCCCGGCAAGGGCGAGGTGGTGATGTTCTATGTGCACGACTACCACGAAGACGACAGCGGCCGACACTGCGTGCTGATCCGTGATGTGGAGTCGCTGGCCTGAGTTTTAGCCAGTGAATAAAAAACCCCGCTGATCAGCGGGGTTTTTTCTGCCTGTTGTTTACACGCGGATCAGTGCGCCGGCCCTGGGTTGAGGGTCAGGGTGTGGCGGGTATTGGCGGCCACATCCTCGGCACTGAAGTGCTGCGGTACATACTCGCCGCGGATATAGGCCTTGGCCTGATCGCGGTAGTGAGCATCGAACAGCACGCCGCTCTGACCGACCGGGTTGATGCCCAAGGCCTGGGTCGGTTGGGCAAAGTCGATCAGCCGGCGGGTGGACGGGCCGTAGACCACCGACCAGGGTGCCGGGCCGACCCGGTGTGACAGGTTGTTGGGCGTTTCATGGCCGCCCGGCGCGGCAAAGGCGCCGACGTTGAACAGCTTGTCCAGCGGCTGCTGTTTGCCCAGCGGATGTTCGTGGGTCAGGGTGTGCAGTGTGCTCCATTGCCACTTGGCCGGGTCGTTGCCGGCGGTGCTGCGCAGGTGCGCCAGGCTGGCCTGCCAGGCGGCCTTGACGATGCTCGCGCGGTCTTCCTTGGTCGGAGTGTTGCGGTTGTCCCACCACGGCGAATTGGCATCGGCGGCCAGGCGCGGCAGGGCCACATCCAGCACGCGAGTGGCCAGCAGGTTGTCGAAGAAGCTGTCGCCCAGTTCATCGCGCATGGCCGCGTCGGCCAGTTGGTAAACCAGTTGGTTGAACAAGGTTGGGGCCACGCCGTTCAGGGTGTGGTCGCCGTTCCAGTTCGCCAGTTGCTTGAGCAGTACCTGCTCCTCGGCGCTGGTATCGGTCTGCAGCAGCGGCAGTAAGGATTTCAGCAGGCGTGGGCCGTAGCCACTGCCGTTATCCAGTTGCAGCGCCTGGCTGTTGTTCAGGTTCCATTTCACGCGCTCATCGGCCAGGCGTTGGTCGAGGCGTTGGGCGCGGTCGGGCAGGTTGTAGTAGCCGGGAATTTTGATACCGCTGGCCGGCACCGGCTGGTGGTTGGCCGAGACGATATAGCCGCGGCTTGGGTTCTGTTCCTGGGGGTTGGCGCTGAACGGCACGAAGCCAGGCTTGTCAGCCTCGCTGCTGCTGCCGTCGAGGATAAAGTTCGGGTTAACGCCGGCCGGACGCAACGGCAGTTGCGCGGCGGCCCACCAGCCGATATCGCCCTTGGCATTGGCCCAGACCACGTTGAGGCCGGGGGCCTGGATTTTCTCGGCGGCCGCCCGCGCTTTGCTCAGGGTGTCGGCGCGGTTGAGCTGGTAGAAGGCGTCGAGAATCGGGTTCTCGGTTTCCAGGAAGGCCCACCACATGGCGATCGGTGTCTTGCCGGCCGTGGTGCCCAGGGCGTCATTGATGATCGGTCCGTGGGGCGAACGGCGCAGGGTCAGGCTGACCGGCTCGCCACCTTTGACCTCAATCTGCTCGGCGCGACTTTGCAGCTCGACCCACTGGCCCTGGTACCAGACCTGATTGGGGTTATCCGGGTTGAGCTTCTCGGCAATCAGGTCGAGGTCGTCGTTCTGGAACATGGTGATGCTCCAGCCAAAATCCCGGTTGTGGCCCAGCGAGGCGACTGGGTTGAGCGCCTGGTGGTGGCCATACAGCTCGAAGCCGGGGTAGGTCAGCTGCGCCTCGTACCACACCGCCGGCGCGGCAAAGCGAATGTGCGGGTCGCCGGCCAGCAGCGGCTTGCCACTGGCGGTGCGGCTGCCGGAAACGGCCCAGGCATTGCTGCCCTCGAACTGCGGCAGGCCGGCGTCTTCCAAGGCTTGCTGGCTGAGCCGGGCGATACGGTTGAGGTCACTCCAGTCGTTCGCGGCCAGGCTCGGCTTGAGCACGCCTTCGGGGTGCCAGGCGAGGTCGAAGGCCTTCAGGTAGTCGGCACCCAGCTCGTCGCGTACATAGGTCAGCACCGGTTCGGTACGGAAGGCCGCGGCAAAGCTGTAGGCCATATAGCCCGCGACGCTGAGGGTGTCTGCGGTGGTGAAGGGGCGCTTAGGGATGCCAAGGATGTCGAACTCCAGCGGTGCCGGATGACTGGCCTGGTACTGGTTGATGCCATCCAGGTAGGCCGCCAGCGCTTTGCTCGGCGCGCTGTTGGCGTCCATCTTTGCCGCGTAGGTATCGGCGTGGGCGCGGATGCCGAGGGTGCGGAACAAGCGGTCGGTGTCCACCAGCTTGGGGCCGAGCACAGCAGCCAGCTCGCCACGGGCCAGGCGGCGCATCATCTCCATCTGAAACAGGCGGTCCTGGGCATGCACGTAGCCGAGGGCGCGGTACATGTCGGCCTCGTTCTGCGCCTGAATGTGTGGCACGCCGCGCTCGTCGTAACGCACGCTGACCGGCGCCTGCAGGTGGTCGAGGTCGACGGTGCCGTCGCGCTGCGGTTGTTTGCTGTCGAGGTACCACCAGGCACCGGCACTGACGGCGGCAATAGCGACGACCAGGACTTTCAGGCTGCGTTTCATCCGCGAGGTTCCTTTTATTATTAGTGGCGGCATTTTGCCCCGCTTGGGCGTGTTGCAGCATTGACCGAATGTTCGCAGCCGGCAACTATTCGGTCACTTATTTGCGGTGCGCCCATGCCAGTTGCCAATCTCCTCCCACTGACTCATTCCGCCACCCTGCGCCGTCTGCTGTATGAGGGCCTGCAGGCCCTCGGTCTGAATCCGCTGCAGGTCTACCGCCAGGCCTATCAGGGCATGCCGTTGCAGCCGGGCACGGCCCAGGCGCGGCTGATGCACGAGATGGCGCCGGTGCTCTGGCAGGCGTTGCCGAACCTGACGGGCGATAACGATATCGGCTTGCACCTGGGCGAAGTGATGCAGCCGCGACCGATGGATGTGCTCGGTTACGCCCAACAGGCCTGCGCCACGTTGCGTGAAGCCCTGGAGGTGTTCGTGCGCTTTCAGCATGTGCTGTCGGGCGGTTTTGCCGCGCGCCTGGAAGAGCAAAGCGACAGCGCCTGCCTGGTGATCGACATCGACTATCAGGGCCTTGGCTCCCTGCGCCAGCAGATGGAGTGCCTGGCCCAGCTGTTCTGCAAGCAGCTGACGGCACTCACCGACGGTCGCTTTCGCCTCAGTGCCCTGAGCTTTCGCCATGCCCAACCGCGCCGGCTGGGCGAGCACCGCCGGCTGTTTGGCCTGACCCCGCAGTTCGGCCAGCCCCACGATGCGTTGTACTTCCCGCGTGCTTTGCTGGAGCAGCCGCTGCGCACGGCTAATCAGGAAGTGCTGCAGCTGCTTTGCGCGCATGCCGAGGCGCTGTTGGCCGGCTTGGAGGAGAACCAGTTGCTCAACCGTTTGCGCTATCAAATCAGCCTGCGCTTGGGTCAGCAGGGCTGCGATCTGCCGAGCTGTGCGCAGGCCATGGACTTGTCTGCGGCGGCTTTGCAGCGCGCCCTGGCCCAGCAGGGCCAAGGCTTTCGGCGTTTGCGCGAAGAGGTTCGGCGCCTGCGCAGCCGCAAGTTGCTGCTGGCTGGCGAGCCGCTGCGCGAAGTGGCGCGGGCCTGCGGCTTTGCCGAATTATCGCCGTTCTATCGGGCCTTTCGCCGCTGGTACGGGCAGACGCCGGAGCAGTATCGCCAGCGTCACTCAGCCGCTTACCTGGAAGCGCGCGCTTAGGCCAGCGAGGCGTTGGGCCAATGAGCTGAGGCGCTGACTCTCGCTGTTCAGGTCCTGGGCATCGACGGCGTTCTGTTCGGCCACTTGTTGCACGCTGCCCAAGTGCTGGCTGACTTCACCGCTGACTGCGGCCTGTTGGTGAGTGGCGGCGGCGATCAGTTCATTCATTTGGGTGATGGCTTGGATTTCCTCGGCCACGGCACCGAATAACTGGGCGATCTGCTGGGTGTCGGTGACGCAGCGATTGACGCTGCTACGGCTCTCCTGCATGGCGCTGGCGGCTTGCCGGCTGCCGTGCTGCAGGCGGCCGATGATGTCCTGGATTTCGGCCGTGGAGGCGGCCGTCTTCTGCGCCAGGTTGCGTACTTCGTCGGCCACCACGGCGAAACCACGCCCCTGATCGCCAGCGCGGGCGGCTTCGATGGCGGCGTTCAAAGCCAGCAGGTTGGTCTGTTCGGCGATGGCGCGGATCACTTCGAGGACCTTGCCGATCTGTTCCGACTGCTGGGCCAGGGATTGCACCTCACCGTCGGTGTTGTCGATCAGGGCGGCGAGTTTGGTGATTTCGCTGTGGGTGTGATTGACCGCCGCACTGCCTTCGCTGGCCTGACGGTTGGCGCCCTGGGCTGCGTTGGCGGCTTGGTCGGCGTGGCGGGCAACCTCGTCGATGGCACCGCTCATCTGCTGCATGGCGCTGCTCATGTAAATGGTTTCGTCCTGCTGGCGGCTGGCGCCGCTGCGCAGCTTATCGGTGGCCTGGGCCAGGTGCTGGCCGGTTTCACCCAGGCCGCGGGTGTCGCGTACCACCTGGCTGACCAACTCATCAAGCAGGGCCAGAAAGTGATTGAAGCGCCTGGCCACATCGCCCGTGCCGGGGCTGCGGTAGCGCAGGTCGATGGCGTCGTCATGCTGGGTCAGGTGCACCGTTGTCTGCATCAAGGCCTGGCTTTCGACGGCCTCAACGTAGGTCTGGCTGGCCAGATAGATGAGGATGGCGCTTTCCAGCACCACATAGAACGCGTGCAGAAACACCATCGGCCAACTGCCGCTGGGCAGCAGGAACACCCCGGCACTGGCCTGCTGCAGGGCGAAGAAGCTCAGGTGATGTACGGCAATCACCGCGGCGGCAACGACAATCGGCAGCCAGTCGCGGTAATACACCAGGAAGGCCAACAGCACAAAGATGCCGAAGTGCATTTCCAGCATGCCGCCGGTCTGGTTGATCTGCAGGGCAGCCATGACCATAAAGGCGGCACCAATCAGGCAACGTAGCAGGCGGCTGGCGGGAATCATCAAGGCCAGCACCTGCATGCACGCCAGGGTGCCGCCACCGACCAGCAGCGCCTGCCCCCAGGTGCCGTTCCAGGCTGCGAGGCCGAGGGAGTAGGCGAGCATCAGCCAGAGCACACCGAGCATGATGCGGTCGGCTTTGCGGTAGTGGGCTTCAAGGCTGTAATCAGTACTGTTCATGAATAAATCCTCAGGGCGCGCGCCCACCAATGGCGATCAGCCAATTCAACTGCATATGACTATAGCGGCCAGAGCGCTGGGTACTTGATTTGCGCTGTGCGGCGCTCAGGGCGCCTGCCAGTCGCAGAAGCAGCCCACCGCCAGGGTATTACTGGCGCTGACCGGGCGGCCGGCGCTGAGGGCTTCGAGGATGGGCTCGATAAAGCTGTTGTTTGAGGTGCAGGTGGCGCCTTCGCTGTAGGGGCCGAAGTAGGCCAGTTGGCCTTGTTGGTCCCAGATAGCCACCGCCGGACTGGCCGGCAGGCGTTCGCTGCCGGGCAGATCGTTGAGTATCTGCAGGCCTGCCAGGGGTTGTGGCAGATGACCGTTGCTGCCCGGCTTTTGCACGGCATAGAAGCGCACGCCCTGTGGCCCATAGTGCTCCAGCAACTGGCTCAGGTGTTGCTGGTTGCCGACGTTGCAGGGGCAGGCCGGGTCCCAGAAATGCACCAGGCGAATCGGTCCGGGGCCTGCCAGCTCGGCCGGCAGGCGCAGGATCTCGCCGGCAAACAGGGTGGTTTGCTCGCTAAAGGCGCGGATATAACGCAGCTGGTACCACCAGTAGGCGCCGGCCATGGCGGCGGCCCAGAGCAGGGCGATGGTGCAGGCGAGCAGGGTCTTGCGTGAGGGCAGGTGCATGAGCGGACTGTCTTGAGTGAGGGGCGTAGCTTGCCACGGCACGCGCGACAGCAGAATATCGCCGACAGTTAAAGCGTGCGGCCACGGCCGTGATTGTCCGGTTCATTGTTTGGAAATGCCTATGTCTGCGCCTGTTCAGCCCGATTCCCTGCGTGCCAGCCTGCGACCCCTGGCCGCAGCGCAGCCGCTGACTGCTGAGCAGCAGGCCTATCAGGCGTTCTATCAGTTAAACCGCCTTGGCGTGCACACGCGCCTGGGCTGCTTTCAGGCCGCTGGTTACCAGATTGCCGTGCAGGCCTGGTGGCCCGAGCAGCCGCGCGCCACGCTGATCGTGCAGCACGGCTACTACGACCATATGGGCCTCTATCGGCATTTGATCGAATGGGCCCTGGGCATGGGCTTTGCCGTGCTGGCCTGCGACCTGCCAGGGCATGGCTTGTCCAGTGGTGCGCGGGCCGATATTGGCGAGTTTGGCGAGTATCAACTGGTGTTGCAGGCGCTGCTGGCCGAGGCTGCGGCGTTGCAGCTACCGGCGCCCTGGCACCTGTGTGGGCAGAGCACCGGCGGCGCGATTCTGCTGGACTACCGCCTGCGTGGCGATGCGCCGTCGCAGCTGGGCGAAACCATCCTCCTGGCGCCGCTGGTGCGGCCACGGGCCTGGGGTTGGTCGCAGTTCAGCTATCGCATGCTCAAGCCGTTCGTTAGCGCCATTCCGCGGCGCTTCAATGCCAACTCCAACGACCTGGAGTTTCTCCAGTTCGTCCAGCAGGACCCGTTGCAGCCGTTGAGTTTGCCGACTGCCTGGGTCGGTGCCCTGTCGCGCTGGGTGCCGGCCGTTGAGGCCGCACCACGCAGCCGCCATAGCCCGCTGATCGTTCAGGGTGATGCGGATATGACCGTCGATTGGCGGCATAACCTGGCGGTGCTGGAGGACAAGTTCGCGGCGCCCCAGGTGCTGATGCTGCCCAGCGGCAAGCATCATCTGGTCAACGAGGCGCCCGAGTTACGGGCGCGTTATTTCGACTTTTTGCGCGAGCGTTTGGCGTAACTCGGAGATCCTACGGCTACGTAACCCCGGTTCCGGTGCTTATGGCGCCAGGCTGGCGCTGCTCTGGCCCACCGCCAGGCCGGCGCGCAGGGCGGCCAGCGCCGCTTGGTAGTAGGCCTTGCCGTCAGCGGATTGGGCAAAGTTGACGAAGGCTTGCAGCTCTGCTTCTGTCAGCTCGCGGTAGACAAACAGCAGGCTGTTATCCAGGTCGCTGCCAATTTGTCCCATCAGGCGCTGGCGCTGGTTGTCGAGCATGGCTTGTGCCTGCCCTCCGCCGAGCAGGCCGGGCATCATCTGGCTGAGGCTGTCGGCGGCCACGCTGGCCAGGGCCAGGCTGACTTCCGCGCCGGCTTCCTTGGCTGGCAGGGCCTGGGACAGTTGGCCGATCAGCTCACGGCGGGTGGCGCCGGCTTGGCTGCGCGGCACGCCTTTGGCGTATTGCGCCAGCTGCTCACGCTGGGTGGCGAGGACTTCGGCGTTGATGATCTTGCGTCCCAGGGGCGACTGAAAAAACTGCAAGGCTGGCTGCGGGTCGCTCAGTTGGCGCAGGCCGGCTAGTGCGCGCTGGTCCATGCCAGCGGCGGTGAAACGCTGATTGCTGTTGTCCACCAGGGCCTGATAGATCGCCGGGGGCAGGCTGTTGCGGTAGCGCTGCTGGGCGCTGCTGAGGGCGTCGCGAAAATGTGCCCGTTGCTGTGGCCAGCCGCCGGCCTGGTACAGGTCGATATAGCTATCCGCCAGGCTCGGCAGGGTGAACATCAGCAGAACAGCGGCAAGAAGGGTGCGCATACAAGCTCCATGGTTAGTGTGGCTATTTTCCGCGTCTGGCTGGCGGCTTGTCGAGGAGTGTCGGCCGGGCTGATAGACTCGCCGCCATGACCACCCTCAGCCACTCCACCCTCGACCAATTGCTCGATGACCTTGCCGAACAGGGCTGGGCCATCGTGGCCAATGCGCTACCTGTTGATCTGACCCTCGAATTGGCCCAAGAGTGCCGCGCGCGCGCAAATCAGGGGGCCTTGCAGCCGGCCGGCGTTGGCCGCGGCAGTGCTCATGGGGTGCAGGAAGGCGTTCGGGGTGACCATATCCAGTGGCTTGAACTTGGCCAGTGTGCTGCCGGCGATCACTATCTGACCATGCTCGATGATCTGCGCGGCCAGCTCAATCAGGCGCTGTATCTGGGCCTGGAGGATTACGAGGGGCACTTTGCCCTGTATCCGCCGGGCACCTTCTACCAGAAACACCTGGACCGCTTTCGCGATGACGATCGCCGTGCGGTGTCGGCGGTGTTCTATCTAAATAGCGACTGGCTGCCCGAGCAGGGTGGCGCCTTGCGTCTGTACCTGGCCGATGGCCGTGAACTGGACGTGCTGCCCGAGGCGGGCACCCTGGTGGTGTTTCTCTCCGCCGACCTGCCCCATGAGGTACTGCCGGCCACCCGCGAACGCCTGTCGCTGACCGGCTGGCTGCGGCGTCGCGGCAATTCGCTACTTTGAGGTTGGTTTTTGGGGTGCTGGCATCTCTTGATTTCGAAAGCGATGGTATTGCCCGGCGGTGCATCTTTGGTCTATTGGTTCGGCGCGGCTTGCAGTTACTCAGCCGTTTGACTGTGCGCAGTACGCTCCCTTCTTCACCATGACCAGCAGCCCTCTGCGAGGATGCTTCTGCTCTGCCGCGTACTCTGCGTTGGCACAGTTAGGCAATCAGGTTAAGTCGTTGCAGCAGGGTTACGTACGATAGTCCGCAGCACTACGCGGACTATCGTGCGTTGCAACCTAGAGCCTGGATCGATGCTAATTGTTGTCTTTGAACAGCGTTGAGACGGTGCGTGCAACGTGATCAGCGCCATCACTGATTTCACGCATGATGGTTGTTACTGTTGCGATTTGATCATTGTTTTCTTCGGCGCTGCTGGCAATGCTGGTCATGTTGACATTGAGCTGCTGAGTGAGCTTGCCATTTTCGGTCACCACGTTCTGGATTTCGACGGTGGCGCCGCTGGTGCGTGCGGCCAACTGACGAACTTCGTCGGCCACCACGGCGAAGCCTCGGCCCATTTCGCCTGCGCGGGCGGCTTCAATGGCAGCGTTCAGTGCGAGTAAGTTGGTTTGCTCCGCCACGCCCTGAATGGTGGTAACGATCTTCTCAATATCCTTTGCCTGGGTATTGAGTTGGGTGATTAGGGTAACAGCAGTGTTAATAAGGTTCAGTGTTCTTTGGGACAAATCAATGGAGCTGGCAAGAGACTCCATGCCGCGTATGGAAATTTGTGAGGTTTCTTCGGCTGTGGTGAACGAGAGTTCAGCGGCTTGGCGAATATCTTCAGTCTTCTGTCGTTGCGCTGTTATGTCAGTGGCAAACTTGATCACCTTGATAACATGTCCATCAGCATCAATTACGGGGTTGTAGGTGGCCTCAAGATAAATGTGACCGCCCGATGAGGTTTTGCGTTCGAATTGCCCGCTATAAAATTGCCCACTTTTCAGTGCTTGCCAGAAGCCCGGATTTTCTTGATAAAAACTGTCGAAGCAAAACATGCGGTGGTGACGATTTTTAATATCGTTAAGCCGATACCCCATGGCATTCAGGAAGTTGTCATTGGCATGTAGAATTTCGCCCTCTGGACTGAATTCAATTACGGCCATTGAACGGGATATTGCCGAATAGGCAGCATCTAAGGTGATCAGCTTATCTTGATCTTCTGTGACGTCAGCCGCGACTTTTAAAACCTCAACGACCTTTCCGTTTTCATCTTTTAATGGAAAGTAGGTGGCCTCAATCCACATAACGCCGCCATTTTTATGGATGCGCTTGAAGGTGCCGCGCTGAGCGATACCATTGGCCAGGTCCTGCCAAAATTTATGGTATTCACTGGTATTAATGAGATTTTTGTCACAGAACATGCGGTGGTGTTTGTCAATAATCTCTTCCGGGATGTAACCAAGCACTCCGGCAAAGAAAGTGTTTGCTTCAATGATATTGCCGTCTGGTTTGAAACGGATCGTTGCCAGGTTTTGATTGAAGGCGTCTAAGCGCCGTTGCAAATCAGCGCGCTGTTGTTGGCAATCAATCAGATCTTTTTTTCTGTTGAAAAACATAATAACGCTCCCTAATGGCCACTTTGCAGTGGTCATGCGCATTGGGGTGACTTCAGTCGCCGTTGATTTCTATAGCGGTGAACCGATCAGGATGATCAAATCACCGCATATTTCTATTTTTTGAGCCATAGGAAGTTCCTAGCGGCTTCTATTATTGTGTATTGCAGAAGTACGTCTTCTGTATTCTTCAGTGGATGTCGACGTGCCACCCATAGGTTTAACCGGGCGAGCAGTGCCACCCGTTGCGCAGAATTTATGGCATGACCTAGCACAGCTAGGCCAGCGCAGTTGATAACTGGGCTGCAGCTTAATTATTCAAGATGAATGTTTAACTTTCACGCGCCCCGGAGAAGCTGTCTTATTGGTCAGGACAGTTCTTTGCGGGGCAGCGTTTGCTCACTTACTTACCTAGCATCGGCGAAGACCATCTGCTTCAACAGGATGCGCGTTGGGTGTTCTGTGGAGCATTTATCCGCGGCAGAAAGAGTGTTCGGTGTTTCTGCCGGGTTTGCGTGGGGCCACTAATGGCCCCAGACGCGCAGCGAGCCTTGGATGTTGCTGATATCACGAATTTCAAACTTACCCAGGGTGCTGGCTCCCGGACTGCCCGCGTTGCCCAGGCCAAGTTCGCCGGCGATGCGCACGCGGATCTTCAGCGGTTCGGTGATCATGCCGTCGGCTATGAGTTGGTCGCTGGTGGTTTTCAGATCGGGTAGGGTGAGTTGCAGCTTCTGCGCGCCGCCTTGGTTGACCACGTCCACCTTCAGGGTTGGTGCATTCACCAGGGCGCTCTGGAAGTACAGTTTGGCCGCTCCGTAGGCCACCGCCGCCGGGCAGTTACCGGGGGCGTCGCAGCCGTTGTCGATCTTCAGGTTGCGCACTTGCAGGCTGTTGCCGTCGTCTTCCCAACTGATCTTGCCGATGTTGGTTTGCAGATCGAGGTTGAGTGTGATGCCATCCTGGCCGGTCACCTGGCTCAGCGCCTGGTTGTCCAATACCTGCAAGGCTGCGTTGGCTGGATTGCCGAATAAGCCGAGGGCGGTAAGCAAGGCAGGTAGAGTAAGTAGGCGAATCGATAGTGGCATGATGGCGCATCCTTCGCAGTGGCTGACGAGTCGCTCTAGTCTGGGCTGCCAGGGCCTTGCGCGCCATGCAGGGGATGCGCTTCCGGCCAAAGGATAGGCTTGGAACAGGCGTGCCAGAGCGGTTACGTGCGGTTTGCCTGTGTTTTTGGCCTAATCGGCTGAGACGCGCCTCGCGGCAGCGTTACTGAACGTGACTGAAGAGAGTGGGATGCGAGTGGGCAAGATTCTGGTCAGTGCCTGTCTGCTAGGTCAGGCGGTGCGTTATGACGGTGGCGCCCACGGGCCGTTCGCTGAGTTGTTGCACTGGCAGTCGCAGGGCTGGGTACTGCCCTTGTGCCCTGAAGTGGCGGGCGGCTTGCCGACGCCACGACCTGCGGCGGAGATCGTCGGTGGTCAGGGTGCTCAGGTGCTTGATGGCTTGGTGCAGGTGCGCAGCATCGAGGGGGCCGATGTCAGTGCGGCCTTTGTTGCTGGCGCGCAGATTGCTGAACGCCTGGTGCAGCAGCACGGTATTCGCATCGCCGTGCTCAAGGCGCGTAGCCCTTCGTGCGGCAATCGGCACAGTTATGACGGCAGTTTCAGCGGCAACCTTGTGGCGGGTGAGGGCGTCACTGCCGCCGCGCTACGGCGCTTGGGGGTGCAGGTGTTCAACGAGAGTGAACTCCAAGAGGCTGCACAGGCGTTGCGCTTGCTGGAATAGCGGGCAAGAAAAAGGGCAGCCGAGGCTGCCCTTTTTCGTTGTGGCGGCGGCTTAGAACAAGACGCGGCTACGGATGGTGCCATTCACGTGTTGCATTTTTTCCAGCGCCAGCTCGGAGTACTCGGCATCGACGTCGATGACCACGTAACCGACTTTCTCGTTGGTCTGCAGGTACTGACCAGAGATGTTGATGCCGTTTTCGGCGAGAACCTTGTTGATCTCGCTGAGCACGCCCGGGATGTTGGCGTGGATGTGCAGCAGGCGGTGCTTGCCTGGGTGGGCCGGCAGGGCCACTTCGGGGAAGTTGACCGAGGACACCGAGGTGCCGTTGTCGCTGTACTTGACCAGCTTCTCGGCCACCTCCAGGCCGATGTTGGCCTGGGCTTCGGCAGTCGAACCACCGATGTGCGGGGTCAGGATCACGCGATCCAGGCCACGCAGCGGACTGGCGAACTCTTCGCCGTTGGCGCGCGGCTCAACCGGGAACACGTCGATGGCGGCGCCGATCAGGTGCTCGTCCTTGATGGCGGCGGCCAGGGCTTCGATCACAACCACGGTGCCGCGGGCGGCGTTGATCAGGATGCTGCCCTTCTTCATGGCGCGAATTTCTTTCTCGCCAATCATCCACTTGGTGCTTTCCAGCTCTGGCACGTGCAGGGAGACGATATCAGCCATGCCCAGCAGTTCGGTCAGGGTCGCGACCTGGGTGGCGTTGCCCAGCGGCAGTTTGGTCAGCGGGTCGTAGAAGAAAACCTGCATGCCCAGAGCTTCGGCGAGTACCGAGAGCTGGGTGCCGATCGAACCGTAGCCGACGATGCCGAGCTTCTTGCCGCGGATTTCGAAGGAGTTGGCCGCCGACTTGATCCAGCCACCACGGTGGCAGGAGGCGTTCTTCTCGGGGATGCCGCGCAGCAGCAGGATGGCCTGGGCCAGCACCAGTTCGGCCACCGAACGGGTGTTCGAGTAGGGCGCGTTGAACACGGCGATACCGCGTTCACGGGCGGCGTTCAGGTCGACCTGGTTGGTGCCGATGCAGAAGCAACCGACGGCGACCAGGCGCTTGGCGCAGTCGAAGATTTCTTCGGTCAGCTGGGTGCGCGAACGGATGCCGATGAAGTGAGCGTCGGCGATCTTTTCTTTCAGCTGGTCATCCGGCAGTGAGCCAGTGAGGTATTCGATGTTGCTGTAACCGGCGGCCTTGATGGTGTCGACGGCGGATTGATGGACGCCTTCCAGGAGAAGGAACTTGATCTTGCTCTTGTCGAGAGAGGTCGTCTTACTCATCTGCGTAAACCTATTGCCCCGGTAAATAATGGCTGGGAAGTGGTCAGCCCATGCTGACCGGGCCGCGGTGGGCCGGCCCCGCAAGTCGGCGCAG
The DNA here is from genome assembly GCF_059567785.1 of Pseudomonas sp. BGA-UO-ETr-WB11. Lineage (NCBI taxonomy): Bacteria > Pseudomonadati > Pseudomonadota > Gammaproteobacteria > Pseudomonadales > Pseudomonadaceae > Pseudomonas > Pseudomonas sp. BGA-UO-ETr-WB11. Next base: position 426,834 of record NZ_JCAQOS010000008.1, read on the forward strand.
GGCGCGATTCGCGGGGGTGCGTATGCTAGCATACGAGCCCCGCGAAACACCCACCCCTGGCCGATGAAGCGTGCTCAGGGTGACCATGAATCGTTTGAGAGTTGCCGCCATGACCCAGTCTGCCCTGATCGTTGAGCTACAGACCCTGCTTGAACCTGGCAAGGTATTGACCGACGCAGATTCCCTCACGACCTACGGCAAGGACTGGACCAAGCATTTCGCCCCGGCGCCGCTGGCCATCGCCTTCCCCAAGACCATTGAGCAGGTGCAGGCCATCGTCCGTTGGGCCAATGCGCACAAGGTTGCGCTGGTGCCGTCGGGCGGCCGCACCGGGCTGTCGGCCGGCGCGGTGGCGGCCAACGGCGAAGTGGTGGTGTCGTTCGACTACATGAACCAGATTCTCGCCTTCAACGAGTTCGACCGTACCGCCGTGTGCCAGGCCGGGGTGGTGACCAAGCAGCTGCAGAACTTCGCCGAAGAGCAGGGCCTCTATTACCCGGTGGATTTCGCCTCTTCGGGCTCCAGCCAGATCGGCGGCAATATCGGCACCAACGCCGGCGGCATCAAGGTGATTCGCTACGGCATGACCCGCAACTGGGTGGCCGGCATGAAGGTAGTCACTGGTGCCGGCGACATCCTCGAACTGAACAAAGACCTGATCAAGAACGCCACCGGCTACGACATGCGTCAGCTGTTTATCGGCGCCGAAGGCACCCTGGGTTTTGTCGTCGAAGCCACTATGCGCCTGGAGCGCACGCCGAAGAACCTCACCGCGATGGTACTGGGTACGCCGGATTTCGATTCGATCATGCCGGTGCTGCATGCCTTCCAGGGCAAACTCGACCTGACCGCCTTCGAGTTCTTCTCCGACAAGGCGCTGGCCAAGATCCTCGCCCGTGGCGACGTACCGGCGCCGTTTGAGTCCGAATGCCCGTTCTATGCCCTGCTGGAATTTGAAGCCAGCACCGAGGAAGTGGCTAACGAAGCCCTGGCGACGTTTGAGTATTGCGTCGAGCAAGGCTGGGTGGTCGATGGCGTGATGAGCCAGAGCGAGCAGCAGCTGCAGAACCTGTGGAAGCTGCGCGAGTACATCTCCGAGACCATCAGCCACTGGACGCCGTACAAGAACGACATCTCCGTTACCGTGGCCCAGGTGCCGGCCTTCCTGCACGACATCGACGCCATCGTCGAAGCCAACTACCCGGACTTCGAAGTGGTGTGGTTCGGCCATATCGGCGACGGCAACCTGCACCTGAACATCTTGAAGCCGGAGAGCCTGTCCAAGGACGAGTTCTTCGCCAAGTGCGCCACGGTCAACAAGTGGGTGTTCGAGACCGTGCAGAAGTACAACGGCTCGATCTCCGCCGAACACGGCGTGGGCATGACCAAGCGCGATTACTTGCACTACAGCCGCTCTGAGGCTGAGATTGGTTATATGAAGGCGATTAAAGCTGTCTTCGATCCGAACGGGATTATGAACCCCGGCAAAATCTTCCCGCTCTGAGAGCTACTGCGGGCTTCGCGCGCCATAAGGCGTTGAGCCTTGTGACCCACAGGGAAGTGGGAAATGCAGCAAGCCCGCAGGAGCGGGCGCTGCTCTGACCTTTGCTCGTAACGCTTCAGTCTTGTTGGGTGGGAAATCGAGCAGCGTTTCCACTCGTGCTCTATTCAGGAGTCCCCCATGAGCTACCAGCACCAATACCTTGATGGCACCCGCATTCACTTTCCTATGGGCAAGGTGGTCTGCGTCGGGCGTAATTACGCCGAGCACGCCAAAGAATTGAACAACCCGGTGCCCACCGAGCCGTTGCTGTTTATTAAGCCCGGCAGTTGCGTGGTGGCGCTGGATGACAGCTTCAGCATTCCCAACGACGAGCGCGGCGCCGTGCATTACGAGGCGGAAATCGCCGTGCTGATCGGCAAGCCGCTGTCGCGTAAACCGAATGCCGAGGAAGTGCTGGACGCCATTTCCGGCTTTGCCCCGGCCCTGGACCTGACCCTGCGCGAGTTGCAGGACAAGTTGAAAGCCAAGGCATATCCCTGGGAAGTGGCCAAGTCCTTCGACGGCGCCTGCGTGCTGGCGCCGTTCGTGCCGGGCGATGCGGTGGAAGACTTGGCCGATCTGGGCATCCGCCTGAGCCTTAACGGTGAGCTGCGCCAGGATGGCAACAGCCGTGACATGCTTAACCCGATCCTGCCGCTAATCCAGCACATCTGCGGGCATTTCAGCCTGCAGGCCGGCGACGTGATCCTGACCGGCACGCCGGTGGGTGTCGGCCCGCTGACTGCCGGCGATGGGCTGGAATTGGAGCTGGTCGGCCATTCGCGCTTCAGCACCCGCGTGCTCTGAAGTAGCCCGGATGCAATCCAGGCAAGCTTGAGCGTTAGAGCGCGTCGCCCCGGATTGCATCCGGGCTACGTGCTCGTCGGCCGCTATCAGCCGCCCTCTCCCCCAGCCCCTCTCCCATAAATGGGCGAGGGGAGCAAACTGCATACAGCCTGAAGCGAACAGCGTTGCTGCACTGTCAGGCAGTGTTTTTTCGTGTTGTATCGCGGTTTTTCACGGCTTTTTCATCGCCGGCGGGTATTCTGGCCCGCAATAGGATCAGCGCGCAGGGATGACGGCAAAGCGCAGCCTTTCCCTCGTGAGTTCCGTCCATGTCCCGCCCTTTGCGTTTGCTTGTGCCTGCCGTCGTCGCGCTGCTGCTATTGCTAGCGGCCTACCTGATGCGCTGGGATGCTCGCGCCCTGTTGTTGCTGCAGGAGGCGCAGACCACTCCGGCCCAGCAGGCCGCTCAGGTCTGGCTGCCGGGCTATCGGGCGGTGTTGGCGCTGGAAGTGCCGGGTTTCGAGAAGGAAGAGTTTTCCGGCCTCAGTTACAACCCGGCCACCGACACCCTGTTCACCGTCAGCGGCAAGCGTCCGCAACTGGTCGAGTTGTCCCTGACTGGTCAGGTGCTGCGCAGCATTGCGATCAAGGGCGCGGCCAATCTGGAGGGCGTGGCGCTGCTGGAGGACGGCCATGTGGCGGTGCTCGATGAGCGCCAGCGCAGCCTGACGATCTTCCATCTGGATGCCGACACCCGCGAGCTGGACAGCGCCCAGGCCGTACAACAGATCGAGCTGGGCACGGTGGGCGGTTCCAACAAGGGCTTCGAGGGCCTGGCCTGGGACAAGCGCAATCAGCGTCTGCTGGTGGCTAACGAGAAGAACCCGCTGCGCCTGTTCAGCCTGGCCTGCGATGGTCGCCAGGTCAGCGGCTCGTTGCAGGCCATGGGTGATCTGGACGACTACCTCACCGATGTCGCTGGCCTCAGCGTTGATCCGCGCAGCGGCCAGTTGCTGGCGCTGTCGCAAGAATCCCACCTGCTGCTGGGCCTTGACCCGCAGTTGCAGGCGCAGAGCTTTCTCGCCTTGCTGCCCGGCCTCAACGGCCTGACGCGGCGGGTGCCGCAGGCCGAAGGGCTGGCGCTGGACAATGCCGGCAATCTTTACGTGGTCAGTGAACGCAACCTGTTCTTTGCCTTCCAGCGTGAGGTCAGCGCGCCTTAAGCGCGCTGTTATCGGTTCAGCTTACGCTGTCAAAACCTTGCAGCACGTTCACCGCATTGATGCCGATTTCTTCCACGGCATAGCCGCCTTCCATGACGAACAGCGTTTGCAGGCCGAGGCGGCCGATCACTTCACCCATGCGCAGGTAATCCGGGCTGGCCAGCTTGAACTGCGAAATCGGGTCGTCCTTGAAGGTGTCCACCCCCAGCGACACGATCAGCGCGTCTGGCGCGTATTCAGCAATCTGCCGGCAGGCGTCCTGCAGGGCCAGGCCCCAAGTCGCCCAATCGCTACCGGCCTGTAGCGGGTAGTTAAAGTTGCAGCCGGCGCCGACACCCTGGCCCTTTTCATCGGCAAAACCGAGGAAGTACGGGTACTCATGGCTCGGATGGCCGTGGATCGAGGTGAACAACACGTCGCCGCGGTCGTAGAAAATGTCCTGAGTGCCGTTGCCGTGGTGGTAGTCGACGTCGAGGATGGCTACCCGCTTGGCGCCCTGGTCGAGCATGGTCTGGGCGGCAATGGCGGCATTGTTCAGGTAGCAGTAACCGCCCATGTAGTCGGCGGCGGCGTGGTGGCCTGGTGGCCGGCACAGCGAAAACACCCCGCGGGCGCCCTTGGCCAGTTCGGCCTGGCCGGTGAGGGCGACGTTGGCCGAGCTGGTGATTGCCTGCCAGGTGCCGGCGGTTATCGGCGCGCCAGCGTCGAAGCTGTAGAAGCCGAGCTTGCCGTCTATATCGCCCGGCTCGATGTCGCGCAGGCGGCGGATTGGCCAGGTCATCGGCAGCATGTCGTGGCTGCGGCCCAGGGCCTGCCAGTCGCTCCAGGCATTTTGCAGGAAGTTGACGAAGCCGGCGCTGTGCACCCGGCGGATCGGCGCCAGGCCGAAATCCACTGGGCTAATCACGTCGCCAAGACCGACGGCGCGGGCACGGGCGAGAACCATGTCGGCGCGGCTGGGCATTTCAAAGCACGGTTTGAAGGTGCCATCGATCAATTCGGCCGCGCCGTGGTGCAGGTGATGGTCGTCGCTGTAAATCGTCAGCATAAAGGGCTCCTCAGGGCTCAGGGCGAGTCCGTGGAAAGTGGTTCAGGGGGGCGAGGGCAAGGCGTTGTCACACCTTGTGTGTTGCCGTTGCGTTTGGCTGGTGTAGGAGCGGATTTATCCGCGATGCCGTTTGCCTTGAAAGCATCGCGGCTGAAGCCGCTCCTACAGAGTCACGCTGGCGTAGCATCGTAATGGGCACATAACCTGGGAAATGTTTGCCCCTCTCTTGCGAGCGGGGCAAAGCGCTTATTTCTTCAGCTTGGTCCACACCGCGCTACGCAATTTCAGTGCTTTCGGCGAGCACAGCTGGAACGGGCGCAGGCGGTCGAGCTTGTCGGCCGGGGTGTTGATGGCCGGGTCATCGAACAGTTCCTTGTCCATGAACTTCTCCGCGCCGGCCACGGCGTTGTTGTACTTGGCGAAGTTGGAGGCGGCGGCGATGTTTTCCGGCTGCATCATCCAGTTGATGAACACGTGTGCTTCGGCAACGTTGCTGGCGCCTTTGGGGATGGCGAAGTTGTCGATAAAGGCGGCGATACCTTCCTTCGGATAGACGTACACCAGGCTGCTGCGCTGGGCTTGGGCGCGGTGGAAGGCGCCGTTCCACTGTTGGTGCATGGTGACTTCACCGGCGGCCATGCGCTCGATGGTGCCGTCGTTGTTGTACATGGCCAGCAGGGGTTTCTGTGCCAGCAGCAGCTCCTGGACTTTCTTCGCGTCTTTCGGGTCTTCGCTGCATACATCGATGCCCAGATAACGGGCGGCGGCAGGGTAGAGGTCATCCGGCGAGTTGAGCGCCACGACCTTGCCCTGCAGCTCTGGCGCCGGCTTGAAGAACGGCCCCCAGCTTTCTTCCAACTTGCCGCCGGGTACCTTGGCCGAGTCGTAGCTGTAGCCGGTGGTGCCCCACAGGTACGGGGTGGTGTAGTCGTGCTCGGGGTCGTAGCTGAGGGTCTGGAAGGTTGGGGTGAGGTTCTTCAGGTTCGGCAGTTTGCTCTTGTCGAACTTCTGCAGCAGGTCTTCCTTGATCATGATCTGGATAAAACTGTCGGACGGCACCACCACGTCATAGCTGCCGCCGCCGGCTTTCAGTTTGGCCAGCAGGGTTTCGTTGCTGTCGTAGGCGTCGAGCGTGGCCTTGATGCCGGTGTCGGCTTCGAACTTTTTCAGCAGTTCCGGCGGGAAGTAGTCCGACCAGTTGGCCAGGTTCAAGGTGCCGGCGGCCTGGGCGGTGCTGGTCAGGCCGAGGGCGAGGAGTACCGACAGGGCGAGCGGGGTGCGACGGGTCATGGTCAAGCTCCTTGCAGGTTGAGTCTCAGAGGCGGCCCGAGCTAGCGTTTACGTTGGCCGAGGTAATAGGAAAGGGCGACGAACAGGATCGAAATCACGAGCATGATCGAGGAAATGGCGTTGATCTTCGGGCTGATGCCCATGCGGATCGAGCTGAAGATGTAGATCGGCAGGGTGGTGGAACCGGCCCCGGCGACGAAATAGGTGATCACGAAGTCGTCCATGGAAATGATGAACGCCATCATCGCCCCCGACAGAATGCCGGGCATCAGCAGTGGCAGGCTGATCCGCCAGAAGGCTTGCCGGGGCGTGGCATACAGGTCAGCGGCGGCCTCCAGCAGCGCCGGGTTCATGCCCTGCAGGCGCGCGCGGATCGGCATATAGGCGAATGGCGTGCAGAACACCACGTGGGCAATCAGGATGGTGAACAGCGACAACTTGAGGCTGATCAGCGAGAAGAACATCAGGATCGCCACGGCGCTGACGATGTCCGGGATCAGCAGCGGCAGGCCGAGCACGCCGCTCATCACGGTCTGTCCGCGAAACGCCCGCCCGTGCATGCCTAGCGCCGCCAGGGTGGCCAGGCTGGTTGCGATCAGGGTAGCGAGCACCGCGACCAGCAGCGAGTTCTGCGCGGCGCGGAGGATTTCCGGGTCGTTGGCCACCACCGCAAACCACTTGAGGCTGAAGCCGGTCCACAGGGTGGCCGACTGCCCGGCGTTGAAGCTGAGGGCCACCAGCACCACGATTGGTAGATAGAGAAACAGGAAGAACAGCCAGGCGGTCTGGCGTACACCGGCGAAGCGCCAGAGCGGATTGCGCTGATTGATCATACTTGCATGCTCGCTGCATTGGCCTTGAACCGCAGGCTGTAGGAGAGCATGGCCAGCAGCACCAGGCTGAGCAGGGCAAAGGCCAGCGCTGCGCCAAACGGCCAGTTGTGCGAGCTGCCAAATTGCAGCTGGATCAGGTTGCCGATCATCAGCGACTTACCGCCCCCTAGCAGCTCGGGAATGATGTAGTTGCCCAGTGATGGGATGAACACCAGCATCACCCCGGCGATGATTCCCGGCATGGACAGCGGGATGATGATCCGCTTGAGCGCCTGGAAGCGGTTGGCGCCGAGGTCGAATGCGGCTTCCACCAGGCGCCAGTCGAGTTTCTCCAGGCTGGTGTAGATCGGCAGCACCATAAACGGCAGGAAGCAGTACAGCAGGCCGATGATCACCGCCGTGTCGGTGTACAGCAGGCCGAGCGGCTGCTCGGTCAGGCCCACGCCCTGCAGGCCGGCATCCACCAGGCCGCCGTTGCGCAGCAGCAGAATCCAGGCGTAGGTGCGCACCAGCAGGTTGGTCCAGAACGGCACCGTGACCAGAAACAGCAGCAGGTTGCGTTTGCGCTCGCTCTGCAGCGCCAGGTACAGCGCTGTCGGGAAGCCGATCAGCAGGCAGCCGGCGGTGGTCAGCAGCGACAATAACAGGGAGCGTTGGAAGATCTGCAGGTAGTCGGTGTTGAACACCCAGCTGTCGTCCAGGTCGCGCTCGTAAAGAAAGTTGATGTAGGCATCCAGCGAGTACTGACCCCAGACCACGCCGCCGTAGTCGCCCGATTGCAGGATCGAGACCAGAAACATGATGGCCAGCGGCGCCAGCAGAAACACCAGCAGCACCAGCATGGCTGGCGCGGTGAGCAGCAGGCGGCCCTTCAGTTGGCGGCGTGCGGCCAGCAGCTGTGGCGTGCTCATTGCGGCAGTACCCGAATGGCGCTGGCCGGCACCTTGATGCGCACTGCATCGCCCACCGCGCAGCGTTGCAGGGCGCCGTCGTGGTTCTGCTGGCGCACGCGAAAGCCCGACTGGCCGGCGACCTTGAGCAGGTACAGGGTGTCGGTGCCGATGTAGACGATGTTCTCCACTGTGCCGGCCAGTTCGCCATCGGCGGCCAGGCTGACGCGCTCCGGGCGAATCGCCAGGGTTACGCTGCCGTTGCGGCTGGTGGCGGTCGCCAACAATTGACCGTCGCTCAGGCGCACGCCGCCGCTGTAGGTGTCGCCGTCGAGGAAGTTGGTTTCGCCGATAAAGTCGGCCACGGTGCGGTTGACCGGGGTCTCGTAGATTTCGCTCGGTGTGCCGACCTGCAACACCCGGCCCTTGCTCAGCACGGCGATGCGATCGGACATGGTCAGGGCTTCTTCCTGATCATGGGTGACGAAAATAAAGGTGATGCCGGTTTCGCCCTGCAGGCGTTTCAGCTCGATCTGCATCTCTTTGCGCAGCTTCATGTCCAGGGCCGACAGCGATTCGTCCAGCAGCAGCACCTTGGGCCGGTTGGCCAGGGCGCGCGCAAGAGCGATGCGTTGTTGCTGGCCGCCAGACAGCTGGTCGGCGCGACGGCGGCCGACGTCCGGCAGCTTGACCAGTTCGAGCATGGCCTTGACCGTCTGTTCGATCTCGCTGCGCGACAGTCCGCGCATCTCCAGGCCGAAGCCAATGTTCTCGGCCACGCTCATGTGTGGAAACAGGGCGTAGCTCTGGAACACCGTGTTGACCGGGCGGCGGAACGGCGGCAGGTCCTGCATGGCTTCGCCGTACAGGCGGATGGTGCCGCTGCTGGGTTGCTCGAAGCCGGCAATCAGCCGCAGCAGGGTGGTCTTGCCGCAGCCGGAGGGGCCCAGCAAGGTGAAGAACTCGTTGGCGCGGATCTCCAGCGACACCTCGTCGAGGGCGCGCAGGGTCTGTCCGGGCTCGCCAAACTCCATGCACAGGTGTTCGATGCTGATCGCGCTGGTCATCTGGATTAAAGCTCTAACTAGTTGTTTTTATTAGGCTTTTATCTGCTCGTTGGAGCGTCGTGAGAGCCCTGGATGGCTTTGATTGTGGCAGTCAGCGGCCAGGGCAAGAACGATAGATACGGTCAAGAGGGGATAAATATGGCCAAGTTTTATTGGCCGTGGGCATCAGCGCCGATACAGGCTCGGGGTTTGCCCGCTCCAGCGCTGGAAGGCATGGCGGAAGCTGGCGGTTTCGCTGTAACCGAGCTGTTCGGCAATCAGGTAGATGGGCAGCTCGGTTTGCATCAGCAGGTGGCGGGCCTGGTCGAAGCGCACCTCGTCAAGCAACTGCTGGAAGCTGGTGTTCAACTCCTGCAGGTGGCGGCGCAGGGTGCGGGCCGAGCGGTGCAGGCGGCCGGCTACCTGCTCCAAACTGGTGCATGGATCGCTGGGGTTGGCCAGGTGTTGGCGGATCTGCTCGCGCAGGTCCTGACGGCGGTGGAACTGTGCCTCCAACTGCAGGCATTGCAGCAGGCCGTGCTGACAGCTGACCGGGTCGGCCAGCGGCAGTGGTCGACTGAGCAGGGCCGGGTTGAAGCACAGGGCATTGCTGCCGGCGCCGAACTCCACCGGACAGCCCAGCAGTTCGGTATAGCGGGCGCCATGCAACGGGCTGCGGTAATTGAGCAGCAGACGCCTTGGCCGCACGGCTTCGCCGAGCAGGTCCTGGATCACAGTGAGCATTGAACTCAGGCACAGCTCGGTGTTGAACACCGTCAGCTCCGGGGCGTAGCCATAGCCGCTGGCGCTCAGGCGCACCTCGTCATCCACCTGTTCCAGGGTCAGCTTGAAGTAGCTGCCGAACAGCGCCGGGTGCTCGAAAGCCAACTGCAGCGCATCGCCCAGGGTACGGCTGGCCAGCATGCTGTAACCCAAGATGCCGTAGGCCGATACGTGCATGCGCTGGCCCAGGCTCAGGCCCAGGGCGCTGTCGCTGCTGCAGGTCAGGGCGTTGGCCAGCACCTGCAACTCCTGGGCGTGACAAATCAGCCGCGCCGGATTGTCCAGGTCGCTGCCAGCAATGTCGCTACCTTCCAGCAGGCGTTCGACGGCCACACCTTGTTGGCCGAGTACCTGGGTGGCCAGGGTAACGGTGTGCAGGGTGGTGAGAATGCGCTGCTGCGGTAACAGTGACATGCTCCTAAGGCTCCCGTGCGGTGGTGTTTGGTAACTGCAAATTGCCCGGCTATGCCGTGGCGTGCGTTGCTGTGTTATTGATGCGGGCCCTGTTTACGGAAGTCGGGTCCTATGCGTCGATTGCTCAAGCCTCGTGTTCTCTTGCCTGCCGTGCTGTTGCCGCTGCTGGTGCTGTTGGCACTGGCTGGGCAGGAGTGGCGGCTGTTCGAACGGGCCTGGTTTTCAGTGCAAGAATGGCGCCATGCGGCCGAGTGGCAGGGCCGCTCGCTGTGGCTGCCGGACTACCGGGTGACGGTCGAGGCCCAGGTGATCGACGGCCTCAGTGATGATGTTTCGGCACTGACCTACGACCCCGACCGGCGCAGCCTGTTTACCGTGACCAACCAGCGCGCCGAACTGATCGAGCTGTCCCTGGCTGGGAAAATTCTGCGGCGCATGCCCCTGACCGGCTTTGGCGATGCTGAGGCGGTGGAGTACATCAGTCCGGGTATCTATGTGATCAGCGACGAGCGCGCCCAGCGTCTGTTCAAGGTGCACGTGGATGACAACACCCGTTGGCTGGATGCCGCCGACAGCGAGCAGCTGTCCCTGGGGCTGGGCCTGAATGGCAACAAGGGCTTCGAGGGCCTGGCCTACGACAGTCAGGGCCAGCGCCTATTCGTGGCGAAGGAGCGCGACCCGCTGCGCATCTTGGAAATCACCGGCTTTCCTGGTGATGAGCAGCGCCTCAATCTGCAGGTAACGGACGACCAGCGGCGCGACCGCAGGCTGTTTGTCCGCGACCTGTCGAGCCTGCAGTTCGATGAACGCAGCGGCCATCTGCTGGCACTGTCGGATGAGTCGCGGCTGGTGATCGAACTGGATCTCGACGGCCGGCCGATCAGCACCCTGTCGCTGCTGCGCGGCATGCACGGCCTCAAGCGCAGCGTGCCGCAGGCCGAAGGCCTGGCCATGGACGAACAGGGCACGCTGTACCTGGTCAGCGAGCCGAACCTGTTCTACGTGTTCGCCAAGTCGACGCCCGCTGAGTAGGGCTGGTGGCAGGCCTCAGGCCTTGAGGGTTTTCACCCCGTTGGCGGTGCCGAGCAGCAGCACGTCGGCCGGGCGGGCGGCGAACAGGCCGTTGCAGACCACGCCGACAATGGCGTTGATCTGGCTTTCCAGCTCACGCGGGTTGGTGATTTCGAGGTTGAACACGTCGAGGATGATGTTGCCGTTGTCGGTCACTACGCCTTCGCGGTACACCGGGTCGCCGCCCAGTTTCACCAGTTGGCGGGCCACGTGGCTGCGGGCCATGGGGATAACTTCCACCGGCAGCGGGAAGGCGCCGAGCACCGGCACCAGCTTGCTCTCGTCGGCAATGCAAATGAAGGTCTTGGCCACGGCGGCAACGATCTTCTCGCGGGTCAGGGCTGCGCCGCCGCCCTTGATCAGGTTCAGGTGTTCATCGCTTTCATCGGCGCCGTCGACGTAGAACTCCAGGTCGCTGGTGCTGTTCAGGTCGTACACCGGGATGCCATGGGCCTTGAGGCGCGCGGCGGTGGCGTCGGAGCTGGCCACGGCGCCGTCGAAGTCCATCTTGTGCTGGGCCAGGGCATCGATAAAGAAGTTGGCGGTGGAGCCGGTGCCAACGCCGATCACACTCTTCTGGTCGAGCTGTGGGCGTATGAGGTCCATGGCGGCTTGGGCCACGGCTTGCTTGAGTTGGTCTTGGGTCATGCGGCACCGGATAAAGGATGAAGAGCGAGGTCGGCGATTATAGCCCGTGTTATTAACCAGCAGTCGCTGTGGTCGGCGCAGGAATCGCTGGAGTAGACTTGCCCGTTCCGCACCGCCGCCAAAGATCAGTCCGATGCTCGAACAGTACGTCAAGAAGATCCTCACCTCGCGCGTCTATGACGTCGCCGTAGAAACCCCGCTGCAGCAGGCCCGCCAGCTCTCCGAGCGCACTGGCAACCAGATTCTGCTCAAGCGCGAAGACCTGCAGCCGGTGTACTCGTTCAAGATTCGTGGCGCCTACAACAAGCTTGCGCACCTCACGGCCGAGCAGCTGGCCTGTGGCGTGGTCACCGCCTCGGCTGGCAACCACGCCCAGGGCCTGGCGCTGGCGGCCAAGCACATGGGGGTTAAGGCCACCATCGTGATGCCCAAGACCACCCCGGAGATCAAGGTCAACGGCGTGCGCTCGCGCGGCGGCAAGGTGGTGCTGCACGGCGACAGCTTCCCCGAGGCGCTGGCCTATTCGCTGAAACTGGTGGAAGAAAAGGGCTACGTCTATGTGCATCCCTACGACGACCCGGACACCATCGCTGGTCAGGGCACCGTGGCGATGGAGATCCTCCGTCAGCAGCCCGGCCAACTGGATGCGATCTTCGTGCCCTGCGGTGGCGGCGGGCTGATCGCGGGTATCGCTGCTTACGTCAAATACCTACGCCCGGAGATCAAGATCATCGGCGTCGAGCCGGACGACTCCAACTGCCTGCAGGCGGCCATGGCGGCTGGCGAGCGCGTGGTATTGCCGAGCGTCGGCTTGTTTGCTGACGGCGTGGCAGTGGCGCAGATCGGCCAGCACACCTTTGACGTGTGCAAGGACTATGTCGATGAGGTGATCACCGTCAGCACCGACGAGATCTGTGCGGCGATCAAGGATATCTACGACGACACCCGCTCGATCACCGAACCGGCCGGCGCCTTGTCGGTGGCCGGGATCAAGAAGTACGTCGAGCGTGAAGGCTGCAGCGGCAAGGTGCTGGTCGGCATCGACTCCGGCGCCAACGTCAACTTCGACCGTCTGCGCCACGTGGCCGAGCGCGCCGAACTGGGCGAGAAGCGCGAGGCGATCATCGCGGTGACCATCCCCGAGCGGCCAGGCAGCTTCAAGACCTTCTGCGAAGCCATCGGCAAGCGGCAGATCACCGAGTTCAACTACCGCTATCACACCGACGGCCAGGCGCACATCTTCGTCGGCGTGCAGACCCATCCGGACACCGACCCGCGCGCGGCCTTGGTTGCTGACCTGCAGGGCAAAGGTTTCCCGGTGCTCGACCTGACCGACAACGAACTGGCCAAGTTGCATATCCGTCACATGGTCGGCGGTCATGCGGCGGCGGTGCCGGACGAATGCGTGTTCCGCTTCGAGTTCCCGGAGCGGCCGGGTGCGCTGTTTAATTTCTTACAAAAACTCGGTGGTCGCTGGAACATCTCGATGTTCCACTACCGCAACCACGGCGCCGCCGATGGTCGTGTGTTGGCGGCCCTGCAAGTGCCTCACGAGGAACGCCATCTGATCCCGGCGGCGCTGGATGCCATCGGCTATCCCTACTGGGATGAAACGCAAAACCCGGCCTATAAGCTGTTTCTAGGCTGAGTCCTCTATCGGCAGGAGCCAGCACGCTGGCTCCCGCACAAGCGCCACCTCATTACGGAATTTGTTCCTATGGATAACTACCTGCTGCTGAAAATCGCCCACAGCCTGCCCGGCCTGTTGCTGCTGTTGGGCCTGCTGGCGCACATCTTTATGTTGTGGAAGGCCAATCGCGGCGGCGATGCGGCTGTGCTGCAACGCAAGTTGCGCCGTACCCGGCTGATCAGCCTGCCGCTGCTAGGCGTGTTGGCTCTGAGTCTGCCGGTCAGCGGCTGGGTGTTGGTCAATCTGGTCGGTTGGCCCCTGGGCCAGACTTGGCTGCTGGCCAGTAGCGTGCTGTTTTTGGCTGTGCTGGTGTTGGGTCTGTTGCTGGCCGGTCGCCTGGCCGCCTGGCAGGCGTTGGCCGGTTCGCCCGCGCCGGCATCTTTGCTGCGCTTTACCGCGGCCTATGCCGGGCTGATCGTGGTGGTGCTGCTGGCCATCATGGGCCTGATGGGCGCCAAGCCGGCGTAAGCTCCGGATTAAACAAAAACGCCGCCTGATCAGGCGGCGTTTTTGTTGGTGCTGCTGTTAAGGCCAGGTGTTGAAGGCGTGCTTTTGCTTTTGTAGGAGCGGATTTATCCGCGATGCCGTTTGCCTTGAAAGCATCGCGGCTGAAGCCGCTCCTACGAGTTGGCGCAGACATCGTCTTCAATCGCAGGTTCAGCGCAGCGAGATCACCGGCCAGCCGCGTTCTGTGGCAGTGGCGCGCAGGCTGTCGTCGGGGTCGACGGCCACCGGGTGACTGACCTGCTCCAACAGCGGCAAATCGTTGCGCGAGTCGCTGTAGAAGGTGCTGTTGTCCAGGGTGCGCGCGTTCTCAGCCAGCCAGCGCTGCAGGCGGGTAACCTTGCCGCCCTGATAGCACGGGATGTCAGTGGTGCGACCGGTGTAGCGGCCGTCGGCCATTTCACATTCGGTGGCCAGCAGGGTGTCGACGCCCAGGCGTGCGGCAATCGGCGCAGTGACGAAGCGGTTGGTGGCGGTGATGATCAGTAACTGGTCGCCCGCCTCGCGGTGCTTGGCCAGCAGCGCCTCGCCCTTGGCCAGGATGATCGGCTCGATGCAGTCGTGCATGAACTCGCGGTGCCACTGGTCAAGCTGGGCCATTTCCGTACGGCCGAGAATTTCCAGGCTGAAGTTCAGGTAGTCGGTGATGTTCAGGCGGCCGGCCAGATAGTCCTGGTAGAAATCATCGTTGCGCGCCTTGTAGGCGATGCCGTCGAGAATCCCGCGTTCACACAGGTAGTCGCCCCAGGCGTGGTCGCTGTCGCCGGCCAGGAGGGTGTTGTCCAGATCGAATAAAGCCAAACGCACAGAGGGCACCTTGCTGGGTAGGGCTGAAAGGGTGCTCAGGATAACCACTTTTGCGACCTGCCTCCAATGCGGACGGGCGCGCGTTTGCTGGATTCACGGCCTTTGTGGAACAATGCAGAAACATGCGTTTACGAGGTTGTGTGCCGTGATTGATTCCGATGGTTTTCGCCCGAATGTCGGCATCATTCTGACCAATGATGTGGGCCAGGTCCTTTGGGCGCGGCGTGTCAATCAGGATGCCTGGCAGTTTCCGCAAGGCGGAATCAACGATCGCGAGACGCCAGAAGAGGCACTTTTTCGTGAATTAAACGAAGAAGTCGGACTCGAAGAGCAGGATGTGAAGATTCTCGCCTGCACCCGCGGCTGGTTGCGTTATCGTCTGCCGCAGCGTCTGGTTCGTACGCATAGCCAACCGCTGTGCATCGGTCAGAAACAAAAGTGGTTCATGCTGCGTTTGCTCTCGGATGAGCAGCGGGTGCGCATGGACCTGACCGGCAAGCCGGAGTTCGATGGCTGGCGCTGGGTCAGTTATTGGTACCCGCTGGACCAGGTTGTGACATTCAAGCGCGAGGTTTATCGCCGCGCCCTCAAGGAACTTGCCCCGCGCCTGCTGGCGCGCGACTGACCACGGAGAACTGACTTGAGCATGCTCGGTACGCTGCGCAAGATCGTCCAGGAAGTGAATGCCGCCAAAGACCTCAAGTCGGCATTGACGATCATTGTGCAACGCGTCAAAGAAAGCATGGGCAGTCAGGTCTGCTCGGTGTACCTGCTCGACCCCGAATCCAACCGCTTCGTGCTGATGGCCACCGAGGGCTTGAACAAACGCTCGATCGGCAAGGTCAGCATGGCGCCCAACGAAGGCCTGGTCGGCCTGGTGGGCACCCGCGAAGAACCGCTGAACCTGGAAAACGCCGCCGATCACCCGCGCTACCGCTACTTTGCCGAAACCGGTGAAGAACGCTACGCCTCCTTCCTCGGCGCGCCGATCATCCACCACCGGCGGGTGATGGGTGTTCTGGTGATCCAGCAAAAGGAGCGCCGCCAGTTCGACGAGGGCGAAGAGGCCTTCCTGGTCACCATGAGTGCGCAGTTGGCCGGGGTTATTGCCCACGCCGAGGCCACCGGCTCGATTCGCGGCCTGGGCAAGCAGGGAAAGGGCATTCAGGAAGCCAAGTTCGTCGGTGTGCCGGGTTCGCCCGGTGCCGCCGTGGGTACGGCCATGGTGCGTCTGCCCCCGGCGGACCTGGAAGTGGTGCCGGACAAGCAGGTGGCTGATGTGGCCGCCGAGCAGGCGTTGTTTCATCGCGCCCTGGAAGCCGTGCGTGCCGACATGCGTAACCTGTCGGCCAAGCTGGCCACCCAGTTGCGCCCGGAGGAACGGGCGCTGTTCGATGTCTACCTGATGATGCTCGAAGACGCCGCCCTGGCGGGCGAAGTCGAGCGCGTGATTGCCTCCGGGCAATGGGCCCAGGGCGCGCTGCGCCAAGTGGTCGGCGAGCACGTCAAACGCTTCGAGCTGATGGACGATGCATATCTGCGTGAGCGTGCGTCCGATATCAAGGACCTCGGCCGCCGCCTGCTGGCCTACCTGCAGGAAGCCCGCGAAGAAACTCTGGTCTACCCGGACAACACCATTCTGGTCAGCGAAGAGCTGTCACCGGCGATGCTCGGCGAAGTGCCGGAAGGCAAGCTGGTGGGCCTGGTCTCGGTGCTCGGTTCGGGCAACTCCCACGTGGCGATTCTGGCCCGCGCCATGGGCATTCCCACGGTTATGGGCGTGGTCGATCTGCCGTATTCGAAGATCGACGGCATCCAGCTGATCGTCGACGGCTACCACGGCGAAGTCTTCACCAACCCCTCGGCCGAGCTGTCGCGTCAGTACAGCGCTGTGGTCGAGGAAGAGCGCCAACTGGTCAAAGGCCTGGAAGCACTGCGTGAGTTGCCGTGCGAAACCCTTGACGGCCACCGCATGCCGCTGTGGGTCAACACCGGCCTGCTGGCCGATGTGAAGCGCGCTCAGGAGCGCGGCGCTGAGGGTGTCGGCCTGTACCGCACCGAAGTGCCGTTCATGATGAACGAGCGTTTCCCCAGCGAAAAAGAACAAGCCAAGATTTACCGCGAACAACTGGCGGCCTTCCATCCGTTGCCGGTAACCATGCGCAGCCTGGATATCGGTGGCGACAAGTCGTTGCCGTATTTCCCGATCAAAGAAAGCAATCCGTTCCTCGGCTGGCGCGGCATTCGTGTGACCCTCGACCACCCGGAAATCTTCCTGGTGCAGACCCGTGCCATGCTCAAGGCCAGCGAAGGCCTTGATAACCTGCGCATTTTGCTGCCAATGATTTCTGGCACTCACGAGCTGGAAGAGGCCCTGCACCTGATCCATCGCGCCTGGGGCGAAGTGCGCGACGAAGGCGTGGACATTCCCATGCCGCCGATCGGGGTGATGATCGAAGTGCCGGCGGCGGTCTATCAGATCCGTGAGCTGGCCCGTCAGGTGGACTTTATCTCGGTCGGCTCCAACGACCTGACCCAATACCTGTTGGCCGTGGACCGCAACAACCCGCGGGTCGCCGACCTTTATGATTTCCTCCATCCGGCCGTGTTGCAGGCGCTGAAGCTGGTGGTCGATGGCGCCCACGCCGAAGGCAAACCGGTGAGTATCTGCGGCGAAATGGCCGGTGATCCGTCGGCGGCGGTGCTGCTGATGGCCATGGGCTTCGACAGCCTATCGATGAACGCCACCAACCTGCCCAAGGTGAAATGGCTGCTGCGCCAGATCAGCCTGAGCAAGGCCCGCGAACTGTTGGCGCAACTGCTGCGCATCGACAACCCGCAAGTCATCCACAGCTCCCTCGACCTGGCCCTGCGCAACCTTGGTCTGGCGCGAGTGATCAATCCGGCGGCAACCATTCAGGCATGAGCCAGACGCCGCTGGTCCTGCAGCCGCTGGCGCAGTTGCAGGTGGCGGCGGCCAGCGCGCTGGTCTGCGCGGACGATCTGCTCTACCTGCTGGCTGACGATGAGTTGCTGCTGCAGCGTTACGACCTCAACGGTGTGTTTATCGACCAGCAGCCCTTGTTGGCCGGCAGCCTGCCTAGCGCCGCCAAGGCGCGCAAACGCCTGAAACCCGACTTTGAAATGCTCTGCCAATTACCGGGCGGCGCCCTGTTGGCCCTGGGTTCTGGCTCCACCGCCGCGCGCCGGCGGGGTGTGCTGTGGCAGGCCGGCGTGACGCGGGTGCTGGACTTGACGGCGCTGTACCTGGCCCTCGAAAGCCAGCTACAGGACCTCAATCTGGAAGGTGCAGTGGTGCAGGGCGAGCACCTGTGGTTGGCCCAGCGCGGCAACAGCGCCGGCAGTATCAACGCGTTGATCCGCCTCGATCTGGCCACGCTTATGCAGCAGCTGGCGGGTGATGGTCTGGATGCCGAGGTGCTGCGCGCTGTGCACGCCGTCGAGCTGGGCACCCTGCACGGTGTGCCGCTGAGTTTTACCGACCTGTGCCTGGATGCTCAGGGGCGCCTGCTGTTTGCGGCTGCTGCCGAGGCCACCAAGTCCAGTTACCACGACGGCGCCTGCCTCGGCAGCGTGGTGGGCTGCTGGCACGCCGGGCGGGTGCAAAGCCTGTGGCCGTTAGCTGGCGAGGCCAAGATCGAAGGCCTGTGCCGGGTCGCCGATGGCAGCCTGCGGCTGGTCAATGACCCCGACAGCCGCGAAGCCCGTTCATGGTTGTATCGTCTGGTCCTGCCGTAAACGCAGGCAGGTCTCGCCCAGCGCCACCCCGTCGGGGCCGAAGCGTCGTTCATGGATGTGTCGGCTGCCGTCGGCGTAGACCTTGACCAGGGTGCTGGCACGGGTGCCGTAGCCAGGGCTGGCAATAAATACGCTGGACAACAAGCGCTCGATCTCCAGGCCCACGCCGGTCTCGGGCAGCTCGGCATCGGCGGCGCGCTGCGGGTCGGCGAGCAGGGCGAAGAGTGCTTCGTCGTCACCCGCTGGTAGCGCCTGCTGCAGCCCGCTGCGGGCGCGCAGCAGCTTCGGCCAGGGGCTGTCGAGGTCGGCATTGCTGACGCCATAGACGCCGGCGGACAGCGGTCGCGGCGCACCGCTGCGCGGGTTGTAGTGCCAGAGTTCCTTGTCGTTACCCAACAGCAGGTTGAAACCACTGAACTCACTCACCTGTGGCGCCAGTTGCGCGAGAAACTCCGCCGGTGCCAGCGTGCTGGTCAGATACCGCGCCGGCAGTTCACCGCGTGAGCGTGGGCCAATGGCCTGGCGCGGATCACGGATATTGGTCAAGGCAGCAAACCGCCCGTCGGGACCGAGGCCCAGCCATGTGCCGCCAGCTTGCAGGTCGCGGCCGGCATACACGCCCGGCTCGTCGTCCCAGTGGCCTAACGGCAGGCTCTGGCGGGCATAGAATTCGTCGCGGTTGGCCGCCAGCAGCAGCGGCACCTCATGGCCGGGGCGCCAGGCGAAGACAATCAGGCACATGGCGCAGATCTCAGTAGGGAACACATTTCGATCCTAATCCTTCTCGCCAGACAAGTGCAGGCGGGTGTCGGCATCCGTTACCATGGCGGATTGTGCGGGAGGCACCGATGGACGTTGTGCAATATCTGCTGCTGTATCTTGTGCTTGGCGCCTGCGCCGGGGTGCTGGCCGGGCTGTTTGGCGTCGGTGGCGGGCTGATTATCGTGCCAGTGCTGGTGTTCAGCTTTGCCGCCCAGGGCTTTGCCCCGGAAGTACTGACCCATCTGGCGGTCGGTACCTCGCTGGCCACCATCATCTTCACCTCAATCAATGCCGTGCTCGAACACCAGCGCAAGGGCGCGGTGCGCTGGGAACTGGTGCGCTGGATGACCGTTGGCATTTTGCTTGGTGCCGGGGTTGGTGCGCTAACCGCCGCCGCCATTCAGGGCCCCATGCTGCAGAAAATCATCGGTGTGTTCGCCCTGGTGATTGCCGTGCAGATGGCCCTGGAGCTGAAACCCAAAGCCGGCGCCGCCGTGCCTGGCCCGCTCGGCCTAAGCGTCGCAGGTGCGGTGATTGGTTGGGCTTCGGCGATTTTCGGTATCGGTGGTGGTTCCCTGAGCGTGCCGTTTTTAACCTGGCGCAGTGTGCCCATGCAGCAGGCGGTGGCCACTTCGTCGGCTTGCGGCTTGCCTATTGCCGCCGCCAGCGCACTGAGCTTTATTCTGGTGGGCTGGCAGAACCCGCACGTGCCGGAGTGGAGCCTGGGCTTTGTCTACCTGCCCGCCATGGCCGGCATCGCCATTACCAGCATGTTTTTCGCTCGCTTTGGCGCGCGCCTGGCGCACAAGTTGTCGCCGCGCCTGCTCAAACGATTGTTCGCCCTGCTGTTGTTCAGCGTAGGCCTGAGCTTTTTGCTTTAACTGTTTTTAAGGAGTCGCAATGCTGGCTTATCCGCAAATCGATCCGGTGGCCCTGGCCCTCGGCCCGCTGAAGATCCACTGGTACGGCCTGATGTACCTGATCGGCATCGGCAGCGCCTGGCTGCTGCTGTCGCGCCGCCTGTTCGCCTTCGACCCGAGCTGGAACAAGGACAAGCTCTCCGATCTGGTGTTCTGGTCGTCCATGGGCGTGGTGCTCGGCGGGCGCCTGGGCTATGTGCTGTTCTACGACCTGGCGGCCTATGTGCAGGACCCGCTGCTGATCCTGCAGGTGTGGAAGGGCGGTATGTCTTTCCATGGTGGCTTTATCGGCGTGATGCTGGCCAACCTGTGGTTCGGTCATCGCAACGGCAAGAGCTTCTTCCAGCTGATGGACTTTATCGCCCCAGTGGTGCCGTTGGGCCTGGGCGCTGGGCGTATCGGCAACTTTATTAATGCCGAACTGTGGGGCAAGGCTACCGATCTGCCCTGGGCGATGGTGTTCCCCACCGACGCCGCGCAACTGGCGCGCCATCCGTCCCAGCTGTATCAGTTCGCCCTGGAAGGCGTGGTGTTGTTCGCCATCCTCTGGCTCTACACCCGCAAACCGCGGCCGACCATGGCGGTGTCGGGGATGTTTGCCCTGTGGTACGGCATCTTCCGCTTCGTCGTTGAGTTCGTCCGCGTGCCGGACGCCCAGCTCGGCTACCTGGCCGGTGGTTGGCTGACCATGGGCCAGGTGCTGTGCCTGCCGATGATTCTCGGCGGTATCGCCCTGATCGTGTTTGCCTACCGCCGTGCCCCGGCCGTCCAAGGAGCCGCGCAATGAAACAATATCTCGACATGATGCGCCTGGTGCGTGACACCGGCACCTTCAAGAATGACCGTACCGGCACGGGCACCTACAGCCTTTTTGCCCATCAGATGCGCTTCAATCTGGCCGATGGCTTTCCGCTGGTGACCACCAAAAAGTGCCACCTGAAATCGATCATTCACGAGCTGCTGTGGTTTCTTCAGGGCGACACCAACATCAAGTACCTGAAGGATAACGGCGTGCGTATCTGGGACGAGTGGGCCGACGAGAACGGCGACCTCGGGCCGGTGTACGGCTACCAGTGGCGCAGCTGGCCGACCCCCAATGGCGGCTCGATCGACCAGATCAGTAACCTGATCGCGATGATCAAGAGCAACCCGGATTCGCGGCGGCTGATCGTCTCGGCCTGGAACCCGGCACTGGTCGAGCAGATGGCCCTGCCGCCGTGCCATGCGCTGTTTCAGTTCTATGTGGCTGACGGCAAGCTCAGTTGCCAGTTGTATCAGCGCTCGGCCGACATCTTCCTGGGTGTGCCCTTCAACATTGCCAGCTATGCCCTGCTGACCTTGATGGTTGCCCAGGTCTGCGGCTTGCAGCCCGGCGACTTCATCTGGACCGGCGGCGACTGTCACCTGTATGCCAACCACCTGGAACAGACTGACTTGCAACTGAGCCGCGAGCCGTTGCCGTTGCCGACGATGAAGCTCAACCCCGAGGTGAAGGACCTGTTTGCCTTCAAGTTCGAGGACTTCGAGCTGGTCGGCTACCAGGCCCACCCGCATATCTCGGCGCCGGTCGCTGTTTAAGGCCCTGGGTTCGCCAAAGCCGTAACCCAGCTGTGGTTTCAGAAGCGGTGCACTACTTGCGCAGAGCCCTATAAACCTTGCGCAGTAGGTTGTCCGCCGCTAGGTCACGGAAATCGCCATCAGCCATGATGCGGGTGAAGATTTCCTCGTTGCCTTCCATACGGTCGATCACCAGCCCTTCGAAGGCCTTGCGGAACACATAACCGAAGTCTTCCAGCGAGTTGGCGTTGACCGCCTTCTCCAAGTCTTCGTTGGCGATGGCCTCGGCCTCGATTTGATCGAAGAACAACTGGTCTGCCTCGGTGAAGTTGGTGCCGAAGCGCTCGTTCAGCGCCTTGACCAGCTCCGACAGTGGCACTTCCTCGTCGCCCGGTCGGCCGGTGCCGACATCGCTTGGGCCTTTCAGTGCCGTGGCTTCTCCTTGGTTCAGATCGATGCTGCCCTCGCTGATCTTCTGCAGCCGGTAGTACTCCAGGCTTACCTCATCATCTACCTGGTAGCCGGGGCCGCTGGCATCGCGCGGCAGCTTGGTCAGCAGGAATCGCAGGTAGGTGTACAGACGCTCCAGCTCGGAATCCTGGTAGGGCATCACCTGGGAGAGGAAACCGTACAGATTGCGGAAGTTGACCAGCAGCCCTTTGCATTCCAGCTGTTCCTCTTCGTCTAACTGCTTGAAGCGCTCCACCGCTAGATCGAGGATGCCGTTCATCCTCGCTTGGTCGTGCACGCTCTCCTTGCGCTTGCCAGCAAAGTACAGCGCGCAGTAGTCGCTCACCTCGTCGGCGTAGATCAGTTGCAGCTCCTCGATCTGGTGCTGCAGGCGGTACAGGTGCTGCGGGTCGGTCAGTTCCTCATAGGGCGTCTCGCCGTAATAGGGTTTGAACGCCGCGAAGATTTCCTCGGGCCTGTTGCGGAAATCCAGGACGAAGGTGTCTTCCTTGCCGCTTGCCATGCGGTTAAGGCGCGACAGGGTCTGCACCGCCTGGATACCGGAGAGCTTCTTGTCCACGTACATGGTGTGCAGCAGCGGCTGGTCGAAGCCGGTCTGGTATTTCTCCGCCACCAGCAATACGCGGTATTCCTCGCCGGCGAAGGTTTCCGGCAGCTCGCGCTCGGAGATACCGCCGTTCATGCTCACTTCTGTGTAGGTCTTGTCCTTGAAGTCGGGGTCTTCCACGCTGCCGGAAAAAGCCACCAGGGACTTCACGTCGGTATAGCCCCTACTGGCGATATAGGCATCGAAGGCCAGCTTGTAGCGCACCGCATGCAGGCGCGATTCGGTGACCACCATGGCCTTGGCCCGCTGGCCGATCTTGTGCCGTACGTGGGTGCGGAAGTGCTCCACCATCACCTCAGTCTTCTGGTTGATGTTGTGCGGGTTAAGGGTCAGGAAGCGCGCCAGGGCCAGGGCCGCCTTCTTGCGTTGCACCTGCGGGTCATTGGCCGCAGACTGGGTTAGCTTGTAGTAGGTCTGGTAGGTCGTGTAGTGCGCCAACACATCAAGGATGAAGCGCTCCTCGATGGCCTGGCGCATGCCGTACTTGTGGAAGGGGGCAGTGCCGCTTGGCCCCGGCTCGTCGAACACGTGCTTGGTCTTGTACTTGGGCGTGGCGGTGAAGGCGTAGAAGCTGATATTGGCCTGACGGCCGCGCTTGAGCATCTCGCGCAATACGCCGTCGTTTTCTTCATCGGGATTGTCTGCGCGGTACTGCGCGGCGGCTTCTTCGATGCCGTGCTGGTTGAGCACGTACTTCATGTCCATCGCCGTTTCGCCGGACTGAGAACTGTGCGCCTCGTCGATGATTACCGCGTAGCGTTTATCCTGGGTGCTGATCGTCAGGGTGTTCGGGTTGCCCTGCTGGTTGAGTTTTTCTAGGGTCTCGGTGACGAAGGGAAACTTCTGCAACGTGGTTATGATGATCGGCGTGCCACCGGCTAGCGCCTGCACCAATTGCTTGGTGTCCTCGTTAATCTTCTGTACCACGCCTTGTTTGTGTTCGAACTGATAGATGGTGTCTTGCAACTGCTGATCCAGTACGCGGCGGTCGGTGATCACCACCACCGAATCGAACACCTTGGCGTCGCTAGTGTTGTGCAGGCTGGACAGCCGATGAGCCAGCCAGGCGATAGAATTGGACTTGCCTGATCCTGCCGAGTGCTCCACCAGATAGTTGCATCCGCTGCCATGGGTGCGGCTGTGATCAATCAGCCGGCGTACCGCGTCGAGCTGGTGGTAGCGCGGGAAGATCATGCTTTCTTTGCGGATTTTCTTGATCGTCCCATCGACGACGATGCGCTTTTCCTCCACCTGCAAATGCATAAACTGGCCAACGATATCCAGCAGGCTGTCGCGCCGCCAGACCTCACGCCACAGGTAGCGCGTGCGGTAGCCGCCATCGGTGGCCGGCGGGTTTCCGGCGCCGGTTTCCGTCGGGGTGATCGGGCAACCCAGGTTGAACGGCAGGAATACGGTTTTACCGCCGGACAGGCGGGTGGTCATAAAGACCAGGTCCTGATCCACGGCGAAATGAACCAGGACGCGCTTCTTGAACTCGAACAATTTTTCCTGCGGGTCGCGCTTGGTCTTGTATTGCAGCTTGGCGTCTTCGACGGTTTGCCCGGACAGCGAGTTCTTTAGCTCGGCAGTGACAATGGGCAGACCGTTGATAAACAGCACCAGATCCAGCGACTTGTTGTCTTTCTCGGAGAAGTACAGCTGGCGGGTCACCGACACACGGTTCTGCGCATAGAGCGCCAGGGTATCTGGATTGAGGCCATTGCTCGGCGCGAAGTAGGCCACCCGCAGCAGCTTGCCGTAGCACTTAAAGCCATGGCGCAGCACCTTGAGCATGCCCTTGGTGTCCAGCTCCTTGCACAGGCTGTCGAGCACCAGGGTACCAGCGCCTTCACCCTGGATGGCTTGCAGCTTCTGCCACACCTTGGGCTGGGTGCGCTGGATAAAGTCCAGCACGCTGGCCGGCTCCAGTGCGCGAGCGGGGTCGAAAACCTGACTATGGCCCTGGCTTAGCCCAGCCTCGTGCAACAGGTCATGCACGATGGCTTCTTCAAACTGCCCTTCGCTGTGCTTCTTGGCCACGGTCGGTCCTTCTGTGAGCTGCTCTATGAACGTAAAGGGTGCTTTCTTACATAGAGCCATTTATATGTAATGATGGGCTGCTTAACCTTACATAAGGAAATGCATATGTAAGGTTTATTTGTGGTTCTTACATATGTATTCGTGTGTGTAAGCCAGACCCTTAGGCCATAAATAGATCGAAATAGCGTTTGAACAGATACAGTCGGTTGCGGCCATAGCCGGTGGTTTCCACCAGGATGTTCAGGCTTTCGAGCTGTTTCACCAGGGCCGCAGCGCTCGGATGCGTCACGTCGAGTATCTCCGAGACATCGCCAATGCTGACCATAGGCTGCTGGTACAGATGCAGCAGCAGTTTCTTGGCGTTTTCCGCCCGCTTGCCCAGGGTGAGAATCTGGTGCTCCACCTCATGGCGCAGGGTCATGATCGCCATAAAGGTGTTCTTGCTGCTGGTCGCGGTCTCCACCACGGCGGTGAGGAAGAAGCGCAGCCAGTGCAGCAAATCATTGGAGCTGCGCACCACCGTCAGCGCGTCGTATAGGCACCACGGTTGCGCTCGAAGAAGTCCGACAGGTACAGCGCCGGTTTGTGCAGCAGGCCCTTGTCCACCAGATACAGGGTGATCAGCAGGCGACCGATGCGGCCGTTGCCGTCGAGAAAGGGGTGGATGGTCTCGAACTGGTAATGGCTCAGGGCGATGCGGATCAGATCCGGCACCTGCACCTGCTCGTTGTGCCAGAACTTTTCCAGGTCGCCCATCAGGTCCGGCACCTCGCTCGGATGCGGCGGCACAAACACAGCGTTGTTCAGGTTGCTGCCGCCGATCCAGTTCTGCGAGGTGCGAAAATCCCCCGGCATCTTGTGATCGCCGCGCACGCCCTGCATCAGCACCGCATGGGTCTGCTTGAGCACACGGATGGACAGTGGCAACTGCTTGAGGTCCTCGACGGCGGTATTGATCGCCTCGATATAGTTCTGCACCTCCTGCCAGTCGTCGCGCTTCTCCGGCGCCACCTGCTCGCGGCGCATCAGCGCTTCGTCCATCTGCGTCTGCGTGCCCTCGATGCGGCTAGAGGTGTTGGCCTCCTTGGCGATATGCATGCGAATGAACAGGTCCACGTCCGGCACCATCAGCGACAGCGCATTCAGCTCCGCCAGCGCCCGCGAGGCACGCTCCAGCAGGGTATTGAGCTGCGGGTCGAGCCACTGCCATTCGCAGTTGATCGGCGTCGGCGAAAAGCTCTTGTACTGGTACTGCTGCAGCCAGTTGCCGGAAGTGAACTGTTCGACTTGCATCAGGCGCTCCGCTCAGCGAATGATTTCGGGGTTTTCATGCTCGAGATCTTCAAGATTCAGGCCATTTAGTTCGCTGTAGTTGTAATGGCGAATTGTGTGGTCTCGCTTGATGTATTTATTTCTATCTAAATATTTAGACGGATCTTCCATGCATGAAAATACGAATTTCTTGAGTGTCATTTGTTTGGTCTTATTGGTGTAGAGTTTTATTACGCTGTGCATGGCTCTGCACCAAGCTAGACTTGAGCTTAGCTGGTCGACTAATCCATCAGGGAGTGAGGCAGACTTAAATTCAAAGCAGTAAACGCTAATGCGACCCTTGTTGAGGTGGAATACTACAAAATCGCATTTTTTAGCCCATGGCTTAGAGTCGTCGTCAAGGAAATGAAAGAGCGGGTCTGAATTGCCTTGTGGGTTTTTTCTGTCAAGACGAATAACTATTACGTCCCCGTCAAATCCAAGTCGCACAGTATAAGTTTTTGCTTTGGCATCGCCTTGGAGAAATATTTTTTCTTCAAGAATTATGCGGCCGTTGTCGCGCTTGATGATTTGGTACTTTTCGCTTAAGTACGAGCGCAGGCCGTTGAAGTATTGATTAACATCAACTGCCATTGTCTATTCCTTGGGCTCGGTACGTACATCAATTTGGCCTGTCACAGCCGCAGTGATGAGAGCTGTGCGGTATTCCTGGAGGCGTTGGATGGCGTTAGCCACAGATTCGGCTTGTTTATCCAGTCGGGCTGTTCGTGCTTGCTGAGCGAGCAGGATTCCATCTTGCTCATTCAACGGGGGAACGGCTACAGCTAGCTCGCCAATAAGCGCCATATTGATGCCCTCCATGGTCGTGCCCTGTGCGACTAGGCTGAAGTAATTCTGGCTGGGCTGACTGTTTATGAAGTTCTTTAAATATTCCGGCCGGACGATATGCTCATTGGCCCGGTAGAGCACCAGTCGAGGGTTTATGATCCCAGGCTCTGCATCATCAGGCACTAGCGCCGCCTTCCCAATGGTCCCCATCACGCTGATCAGAATGTCACCCGGCAGTGCTCTGTAACGCTGCATCTCTTCATATTTTTCGTCAGAGATGTAGTAATCGCCGATAGTGAAGTCTTCGGGAATTACCTGTTGCTGCCCATAAACCCGGTAGCCGCTATTGGTGTACATGGATTTCGTTAGTGAAGAGCCATATGGGCCTGCTATGGCATCGACGACCAAGTCTTTGAGCCTCATTACCTGCCAATGAGCGGGTATCGAGTCAAACCACTGATTGTTGGACTCTTTTATAGCAATGCCACTTGCCAAACCCTTGGTTACGGCTTGAGTGATTGTGGCGATGCGTTGCTCTTGAAGCTTTTCAATTAGCACCTGCTTTTTCTCGATCAGGCGATCGATCTGCGCGGCCTTATAATCGAGAAATTTTGAAATATTCGCCTGCTCGTTTTTATCCGTTGGATAAGTGGCCGGTAAGCAAGCCAAGTCGGATGCATTGATGGCGGGGTAGCTTACCCCCTTGGAGTTGGACACCACGGCATCGACAAAGCCCTGGCTTTGCAGATAGTAGGAAAGGAAGCCTGCATCCATTCCATCGCATGCACGAATAACAGCAAACCCGGTGGAGGCAATCAGGTTTTCTGGGGGATTGTTGATGGTTGCGATGGCTTTGAGATAGGTGCGTACAGTTGAAACCAGCGTGTCGCCGTGCTTGACGACTCTGCGTGCTCGCGAGGGGGCTTTTTCGAATGGCATGGTTTCCGTCGAGGTGATGCCTTGCATTAGGTCAACGCTAGAAATATCGACGTACTCAATTTCATGTTGGCCATCGGTATCTTCCGCGAGAATCTCATCGTTGTGGGTAGCAATAAACTTTAATCGCCGTACCTCCCAATTGGTTGGCACCTTCCCCAGCCACTCAACCCCCGACTCTTTATATTCCGGATACGCCCGATACCCCATCAAACCACCTCACTCAGCATGGCCATAATCTCGCCTTCCAACGCCTTGATCTCCGCCTCGATCTCAGCCAGTGGGCGCGGTGCTTCGTACTGGTAGAAGTGGCGATTAAAGGGGATTTCGTAACCGACCTTGGTCTTGTCGAAGTCGATCCAGGCATCCGCGCGGTAGGGCAGCACTTCGCGGGCCAGGTAGTCCTCGCAGTGCTGGCGCACCCGTTTTAGCAGCGCGCTTTTATCCACCTTGCCCTTGTTGGCGTTGCTCTCGAAGTCCAGCGGCAGGGGCAGTTGGATATCGGCGGGCAGGCTGACGTTTTCGGTGTCGCGCAGGTCGGCATCCGGCTCGGGGTTGCCCTTGGCGTCCTGGCAGATATCCGCCTCGGGGTCCTGCTCGCTCAGGGCGCCCTTGGCCAGCAGGGCCTTTTTCAGCGGTGCGCTCCAGCCAATATCGCTGCCCTTGAAGGCAGATTTCAGCAGTTTCTCGAATTGGTCGCGGTTGCGGATCACTTCTCCTGCGGCGAACTGCGGCTTGAGGCCGTCGAGAATGGCGAGGATTTCCGCCTGCTGGGCCTGGCCGGCGGCGATTTCGGCGGCGCTGCCGGCCAGGTCCTTGCGTTTCTTGCTGCTGGCCAGGCCGGTAAAAAAGCTGCCTTCCTTGACCTGGTGGATGCGCGCGTCGGTGACGGTGAAGTTGAGGCGCAGGGGGCGCTCGACGGTGATCTTCAGGTAGCCGAAGTCGCGGTTGTCGAAGATCTTGCTGACCAGCACGCTTTTGTCCTGGTCGCGCTTTTTCTTGCGGTCCGGCTCGATATTGGTCTGGATCTCATTGATGCGCAGGCGCTGCTCGTGCTGAAACGCGCCATGGATGCGGGTCAGGGCGTCGATATGGTTGGGCTCAAAGCTGCCGTTTTCGGTTTCGCCTTCGCCCAGCTTTTTGCGCTTGTCGCCCAGGCTCTTCTTCATCTTCCAGGCAAAATCACTGGCGTTGATCAGTTGCACCTTGCCCTTGCGCTGCGTGCTTTTGCGGTTGGTGACGATCCAGATATAGGTGGAGATGCCGGTGTTGTAGAACAGCTGGTCGGGCAGGCCGACCACGGCCTCCAGCCAGTCGTTCTCGATGATCCAGCGACGGATATTGCTCTCGCCGCTGCCGGCGTCGCCGGTAAACAGTGGCGAGCCGTTGAACACCACGGCAATGCGCGAACCTTCGCCCGATTTGCCGCCTTCGGCCTCGCTGAGCACGCGCTTGCTGAGCATATGCTGCAGAAACAGCAGGGCACCGTCGTTGATTCGCGGCAGGCCGGCGCCGAAGCGGCCGTTAAAGCCGAGCCTGTTGTGCTCTTCGGTGACGTAGTCCTGCTCGGGCTTCCATTCCACACCGAACGGCGGGTTTGCCAGCATGTAGTGGAAGGTTTCGTCGGGGTGGCCGTCGCCGTCGACCACGCCTTCCTTGCCGCGCCCGGTGCCCAGGGTGTCGCCGAACATGATCTGGTTGGTATTCTCGCCCTTGATCATCAAGTCGGAGCCACAGATGGCGAAGGACTCGGGGTTGTACTCTTGGCCGTAGAGCTCAACGTGGGCGCGCGGGTTTTCCGTGAGGATGTGTTTTTCCGACTCGGAGAGCATGCCGCCGGTGCCGCAGGTGGGGTCGTAGATGCGGATCACCTTGCCGGCGGTGTAGACGTCTTCCTGGCCGTTGAACAGCAGGTTGACCATCAGCTTGATCACTTCACGCGGGGTGAAGTGGTCCCCGGCTTCCTCATTGGCCTGCTCGTTGAAGCGCCGTACTAGGTCTTCGAAGATGTAGCCCATGGCCATGTTCGGTACGCGGCCGGGGTGTAGGTCGATGGCGGCGACGGCCTTGATCACCTCGAACAGGCGGTTGGCGTCTTCGAGTTTTTCGATCTCGATGCCGAAGTTGAACTTGTCGAGGATGGTGCGCGCCTTGCTGGAGAAACCAGCCAGGTAATTAACGAGGTTGCGCGCCAGGTTGTTCGGGTCGGCCAGCAGGTTTTTGAAGGTGAACTCGCTGGTGTTGTAGAAGTTCAGGTCGAACTTGCGGCAGATCATCTTCTCGATCAGATCGTCGCTGAACTTGTCGGTCGTCTTCAGCAGCTTGTACTCGGCCAGCACCTTGTCCTTACTGGCCTCCAGTACGCAGTCCAGGCGGCGTAGCACGGTTAGCGGAATCATCACCCGACGATACTGTGGCGGACGGTAGGGACCGCGCAGCAGGTTGGCAATATCCCAGATAAAGTCGCTGTGCTTTTTGAAAAGGTCCTGATGTTCCACTGCTGATCCTTAAGTGATGCCATGCGCTCGAGGGGGGATTCTACTGTGGTTTGGCCGCGGGATGGCATGGCCGGCGGCGGCATTATGGGCATTATGGGCATGCGTGGAAATGACTGGCTTTGCTGTGCTCAACCCAGGCTAGGAGGTGGCCAGTGCGTAGCCCGGATTGCATCCGGGCTACTGCAGTTCTGCCGCCAGCTGCGTGACTTGCATCTGGCGTTCCGCCTGTTCCAGGTGCGCGCCGGGATTCAACGATGACCACTCGGGATGGGCGCGGGCTTTGCGCAAGGCGGCGGGCAGTTTGTCGCGGCGCCAGGCCGGGTCGTGCGGCGTGGCGAGTTGCAGTTTGTCCTGGGCGGCATGGCCACGCTGGCTGAGGGCATCGAGCAGGTGCAGCTGACGCACGGCCAGCAGGCGTAGTACTGCATCGTCGACGCTTAACTCGCGCTGGCCCTTGAGCTTGCCCAGCAGGCGCCCGCCGTAGTTACGCGCGGTTTGCAGGCCGCCGCCGGCCAGTGCGCCAAGCACGGTGGCGGCGCCCAGGCTGAGGCCGCCGACCAGCAGGTCGATGCCGACGCCCGTCGCGGCACCCGCCGCTACGCCGCTGCCGACGCTGATGCCGAGCTGCTTGAGGGTTTCCGGGTTGAACAGGTCGTCGCCCCAGCGCCCGTCCAGCAGCGGCAGGGTGCCGGCTTCGGCGTCGTCGGGGCGAAAGGCATACAGGCGCAGCAGGGCGTCAACGCAGCGTTGCTCGCGCTGGCGCACCGCCTCGCGCAGGGCCTGAATGGCGGCGTGTTCAATGCCTGGCTGGCTGCTGACCCGTTGTCGACAGGCAGCGCAGTCGATCAGCAGTTCGGCGATCAACTGCCGGCCGCTGTGCAGGCGGGCCTGGGCCTGAGCCTCGTGGCTGGCGATCAGGCGCTGCAGTTGTGGGCGCGACTTCTCCAGCAGCAGGGCCAGGCTCTCATACAGGCGGCGTTCGCCATCCAACGGCGGCGCGACGGTGTCGAACGCGACCAGCGCATGCAGGCCGAGGCGCGCCAGGGCGCTGCGCCAGGCGTCTTCCTGTGGCTGGCCGGCACTGCTGAAATTGAGCACTGGTAGCAGCGGTTTGCCGCAGCCGGCCAGCACGGCCAGTTCGTCGCGGTATTTGGCCAGCACCGGCTCGCGGGCGTCGATCAGGTACAGCCCGGCATCGCTGGCCAGTAGCTGGCGCAGCACCTTGGCTTCCTGCTCGAAACGCTGACGCGCCTCGCTGCTGGCGAGAAAACGGGCGAGCCGCTCTGGGCCATCCAGGCGTTCGCCGGGTTGTTCTAGACGCTCCAGGTAGTCGAGCAGGGCGATGGCGTCTTCCAGCCCCGGGGTGTCGTACAGCTCCAGCAACGGCTGGCCGTCCACCGACAGCCGCGCGCCTTCGACATGGCGGGTGGTGCTGGGACGATGGGACACCTCGCCGAAATCGACGTCGCGGGTCAGGGTGCGCAGCAGTGAGGTCTTGCCGACATTGGTGTGGCCGACCACGGCCAGTTTCAGTGCTTGGCTCATTGTGGCGCCCGTAGCCCGGATGCAATCCGGGAGCTAGTTGCAGTCAGACAATTGTCCCCGGATGGCATCCGGGCTACGCATTCACTCATGCCCGCTCTCCAGCCAGTGCAATGGCGCGCTGGCGCTGTAGTTGAGCTGCAGTTGCTGCAACGCGCGGTGCCAGTCGCCCAGGCGCGCACTGTCCAGGGTCTCGCCGGCCGGCGGTGGCAGCAGCCAGATGCGCGTGCTGGCGGCGCTGCGGGCCAGTTCGGCGAGCAGCGCCAGGGTGCCGCGGTCGGGCGAGCGGCGAGGGTCGCAGGCAATCGCCAGGCGCGTCGGCGGGGTGTGGCTGAGCCGCTCTAGCAGTTGCTGGCGCTGCTCGCGGCTGTCGAGTACACCGCCATCGGCCACGCCGTTGGGCAGGCTGGGCGGCCAGGGGCGCTGAGGGTCCAGCTCAATCGCCACCAGCAGGGCACCGCTGCTGCTGTGCACCCGGCTGGTGGCGGCGTTTTGTTCCGGCAGCGGTGGGGCCAGGTCGTGGATGCCCAAGCGTTCGCTGTCCGGCTGCAGATCGTGGCGCAGCACCTGGTAGGCCGGCAGCGTCAGGTCTAGGCGTAAGCGGCCCAGGCCATGGCGCCAGGCGCCGAAGCAGAGCAGGGCGAGCAGCAGACGCGGCAACAGGCCGAACACCACAAACACCCCAAGCAGCCAGCCGGCCCAGGCCTGGCGAGCGCTTTCTTGCGTCAGGGCGAGGTCGCCGCTGGCACGGATCAGGGCGCTGTCGGGCTGACTGAAGCCAAGCAGGGCCGGCAGGGCGCCGAGGCTCTGGGTCAGGCTGACGAACGCATCGCTGCCGAGCAGGGTAGTCTCCCAGACAAAGCCATAGCGGCGGGTGCTGAGCAGGGCCAGCAGCATCAGCAGGGCGGCGCTCAGGGTCAGCAGCCACAAGCCGTGACTGAGCAGGCCCAGGCCCCAGCGGTTTAGCTGATGAGGCTGCAGCAGGTTGGGCAGGGCTGCGGCCAGATGGCCGGCGCGGGCATCGGCGGCGCCACGCAGGCTCAGCCAGCGCCAGGCATGGGCCAGGGTCGTGGAGCCCTGATGGGCAAAGGCCCAGCTGAGTAACCAGCCGGCGAGCAGCAGCCAATTGAGGCCCAGCAGGCTGCCCAGGGCCCAGAACAGATTGACCGGGCGCTGGCCGTCGCCCAAGGCCGCTAAGGCCAGGCCGGCACCGCTGAGCAGGGCCAGCAGGCTCAGTACGAGCAGCGCCAGGCGGGCGCCGTGACGGTAATGCTGCAAGGCGTCGAGCAGGCCATCACGGCGCGCCAGCCACAGGGCGCGGGTCTGAATACGTTGGGCGAGGTCACCGCCAGCCGCGCGAGCGTGGCGGTTGGCTTCGCGGTCATCCAGGCGCTGGCCCTGGGCTTCGCGCAGGCGGATGGCCTCGCAGAGCCAGAGGTTTTCGAGTGGGCTGGGGGCGGATATGGCGCTGGGGGAATCGCTCACGCGCGGGCTCATGGTCGGGAATCGTCGACAGAGGATAACCGCTGCACGTGCGTTGCCGGTACAGGCCTGTACAGCGCGACTGTACACAAAGCCGCGGCGGGCTAGTCTAGTCAGTGTTGATGCGGTCGCGCGGCTCGCGCCAACAGGCGCCATGACTAGAATAACAATGCCGCTCAAACCGAGATCCGCTATGCAGCTCCCCAGCCTCGAATGGGTCAATCAGGATTCTGTCTACCTGCGACAATTGCGCAACGGCTTTGCCTGGCTGCGCTTTAGCGACGAGCTGGAGCCAGCATTCGCTAACTACCATGCCCAGGCTCACCTGTTACGCATGCGCGGCGGCCTGCTGGTGGCCATTGTCATGTGGCTGTTGTTCACCGTATTCGATCTGCTGATGCTGCCTGAGGCGTTTCGCCTGCAGAGCGTGGCGGTGCGCTGCGCGTTGTACCCGGTGCTGCTATTCAACTTATGGGCGACGTTCCGGCGCCGCTGGGTACTGCGTTTGCAGTGGATCGCCGGGGCTACCGCGCTGGCCGGCGGCCTGGCTGTGGATGGGGTGATCTGGGTGGCGCGCGCCCATGATTTTGCCCTGCCCTATGAAGGCATCATCCTGATGACGGTGTTTTTCTACTTCCTCACCGGCCTGCGCTTTGTCACGGCGAGCATTTGTGGCTGGCTGACGTTTGCCGGTTACCTGGCGGTGGAGTTGCTCAACGACCTGCCCGCGCAGGTGCTGCTGCCCAACGCGATTTTTCTCGGCTCGGCCAACCTGATCGGCGCCTTCGGTTGTTATTTTCTCGAATATTCGTCGCGGCAAACCTTTCTTGCCGAGGGCCTGATGCAGGACATTGCCGAGCGCGACTTTCTCACCGGTCTGCTCAATCGTCGTGCGTTCAGCGAGCGTGCCAGCCGCAGCTGGCGTCAGGCGATGCGCAGCCAGCAGTCGGTGGCGGTGCTGATGCTGGATGTCGACCACTTCAAACCCTACAACGACCACTATGGCCATGCCGCCGGCGATCTGGCCTTGCAGGCCGTGGCTCGCACCCTCGGCCAGCATGCTCAGCGCCCACTGGACATGCTGGCGCGCTATGGCGGCGAGGAATTTGTTGGCCTCTGGGTGGGCGCCAGTCAGGCGGCGATGTTGGAACTGGCCGAGCGAATTCGCGCCGATGTCGAGGCGTTGGCGTTGCCCCATGCGCAGGCGGGCGGGGCCCAGGTGGTGACCCTGAGCATCGGCCTCGCCTACTGGCCAAGCCCCCAGCCCAATGGCCTGGAAGAGGCCCAGCGGTTGGCGGACGAGGCGCTGTACGCAGCCAAGGCCGAGGGCCGCAACCGTGTGGTGGGCAGACTTCTGAACCTATGAAGTGGCAGCAGTCCCCAGGGTGTTTTGCCGCGGCCATCACGTTATTATCGCGGGCATGAATACGACCCTACCCCTCTGTCTGATTGCTGCCGTTGCGGATAACGCTGTGATTGGCTGCAACAACCAATTGCCCTGGCACCTGCCGGCGGATCTCAAGCACTTCAAGGCCCGAACCCTCGGCAAGCCGATCATCATGGGGCGCAAAACCTGGGACTCGTTGGGTCGACCGCTACCGGGGCGCCTCAACCTGGTGGTCAGCCGCCAGGCGGATTTGCACCTGGACGGCGCCGAGGTGTTTGCCAGCCTGGACGCTGCGATCCTGCGTGCCGATGAGTGGGCGCGTGCCCAAGGTGTCGACGAACTGATGCTGATCGGCGGTGCTCAGCTGTATGAGCAAGCCCTGGCGCAGGCCGAGCGCCTGTACCTGACCCGCGTCGCTCTGACCCCGGCTGGCGATGCCTGGTTTCCGTCGTTCAGCGAGGCCGAGTGGCGTTTGGCCGAGGTGGAAGAACATCCTGCCGTCGAGGCGCTGCCGGCCCACGCCTATCAGTTGTGGCAGCGGCGCTAAGTAGTCGGCGCTCGCGGTAGGTTGGCGTTGAGCGCAGCGAAGCTCAACAGCTTGGGGGCGAATTGTTGGGCTTCGTCGCGTTGCGCCGCAACCCAGCCTACGGCTTAGCGCTTTTGTCGCACGTCATTTGCACAGCCATAAAAAAACCCAGCCAACGCTGGGTTTTTTTATGCGGCGGCGGATCAGTCAACCAAGCGGTCGAGCAGAGCCTTATCGCGCACGGCGCCCTTGTCGGCGCTGGTGGCCAGCAGTGCGTAAGCCTTCAGCGCGGTGGTGACTTTGCGTGGACGCTTCTCGACCGGCTTCCAGCCTTTGGCGTCTTGCTCGGTGCGGCGCGTGGCCAGCTCCTCGTCGCTGATCAACAGGTTGATCGAACGTTCGTGGATGTTGATCAGGATCTTGTCGCCTTCGCGCACCAGGCCGATGGCACCGCCGGCAGCGGCTTCCGGCGAGGCGTGGCCGATCGACAGGCCCGAGGTGCCGCCGGAGAAGCGGCCGTCGGTGAGCAGGGCACAGGCTTTGCCCAGGCCTTTGGATTTCAAGTACGACGTCGGGTAGAGCATCTCCTGCATGCCCGGACCGCCTTTCGGGCCTTCGTAGCGGATGATGACGATATCGCCGGCCTGCACTTCGTCGGCGAGGATGCCGCGCACGGCGCTGTCCTGGCTTTCGAAGATTTTTGCCGAGCCTTCGAACACGTGGATCGACTCATCCACACCGGCGGTTTTCACCACGCAGCCATCGACGGCGATGTTGCCGTACAGCACGGCCAGGCCGCCTTCTTGCGAATAGGCGTGCTCGACGCTGCGGATACAGCCGTTCTCGCGGTCGTCATCGACGGTGTCCCAGCGCGTGCTTTGGCTGAACGCGGTCTGGGTTGGGATACCGGCAGGGCCGGCACGGAAGAAGGTGTGCACGGCTTCATCGCTGGTCTGGGTGATGTCCCACTTGGCGATGGCTTCGGCCACGGTCTTGCTGTGTACGGTCGGCAGGTCAGTGTGCAGCAGGCCGCCACGGGCCAGGGAGCCGAGGATGCTGAAGATGCCACCGGCGCGGTGCACGTCTTCCATGTGGTACTTCTGGATGTTCGGCGCCACTTTGCACAGCTGCGGCACTTTGCGCGACAGGCGGTCGATGTCGCGCAGATCGAAGTCGACCTCGGCTTCTTGTGCGGCGGCCAGCAGGTGCAGGATGGTGTTGGTCGAACCGCCCATGGCAATGTCCAGGCTCATGGCGTTTTCGAACGCCTTGAAGTTGGCGATATTGCGCGGCAGCACCGACTCATCGTTCTCGCCGTAGTAGCGCTTGCACAGCTCAACTGCAGTGCGCCCGGCTTGCAGGAACAGCTGCTCGCGGTCGCTGTGGGTGGCCAGGGTCGAGCCGTTGCCGGGCAGGGCCAGGCCCAGCGCTTCCATCAGGCAGTTCATCGAGTTGGCGGTGAACATGCCGGAGCAGCTGCCGCAGGTCGGGCAGGCGCTGCGCTCGTATTCGGCGACTTTCTCATCGCTGGCATCGCTGTCGGCGGCGATCACCATGGCGTCGACCAGGTCCAGGCCGTGGCTGGCCAGCTTGGTTTTGCCGGCTTCCATCGGCCCGCCGGAGACGAAGATCACCGGGATATTCAGGCGCAGGGCGGCCATCAGCATGCCGGGAGTGATCTTGTCGCAGTTGCTGATGCAGACGATGGCGTCGGCGCAGTGGGCGTTGACCATGTACTCGACGGAGTCGGCGATGATCTCGCGGCTCGGCAGCGAATAGAGCATGCCGTCGTGGCCCATGGCGATGCCGTCATCGACGGCGATGGTGTTGAATTCCTTGGCCACGCCGCCGTGCTTTTCGATCTCGCGGGCAACCAGTTGGCCCATGTCCTTCAGGTGGACGTGGCCGGGCACGAACTGGGTGAAGGAGTTGGCGATGGCAATGATCGGCTTCTTGAAGTCCTCGTCCTTCATCCCGGTGGCACGCCACAGGGCACGGGCACCGGCCATGTTGCGGCCGTGGGTGGAGGTTTTCGAGCGATAGTCAGGCATGGCGGCGTTCTCGGAGATCAGGCGGTCACGAAAAGGTCAGGATACCCGATCTGCCGCGCGGGGCGGCAGAGCGGTGATAGTTGGACGTAGGGTGGACAACCGCGAAGCGTTGTCCACCTTCAAGCCACCTTTGGTGGAAAAGGCTGCGCCGTTTTCCACCCTACGGTTTAGCTATTGGGCAGCAAGCGGCAGGTCAGGCTCTTGATGTAGCGGGTTTCCGGGATGGCCGGGTGGACCGGGTGGTCCGGGCCCTGGCCGCCGCGTTCGAGCAGCTGGATGTTGCGGTCCAGGTGGCGGGCGCTGGTCAGCAGGATGTTCTGCAGGTCGTCTTCCGGCAGGTGCATGGAGCAGCTGGCGCTTATCAGGATGCCGTCCTTGTTGAGCAGGCGCATGGCTTGCTCATTCAGGCGACGGTAGGCGGCTTCGCCATTTTTCAGGTCTTTCTTGCGCTTAATAAAGGCGGGCGGGTCGGCAACGATCACGTCGAAGCGTTCTTCCGAGGCCTTGAGCTGCTTGAGGGCTTCGAATACGTCGCCTTCGACGCAGGCGACCTTGTCGGTCAGGCCGTTGAGGGCGGCGTTGCGCTCGACACCGTCAAGGGCGAAGGCCGAGGCGTCCACGCACATCACGTCGCTGGCGCCGAAGGCCGCGGCCTGCACGCCCCAGCCGCCGATGTAACTGAACAGGTCGAGCACGCGCTTGCCTTTGACATAGGGCGCCAGGCGCGCGCGGTTCATCCGGTGGTCGTAGAACCAGCCGGTCTTCTGGCCTTGCATGACCGGGGCTTCGAACTTGACGCCGTTCTCTTCCAGCGCGACCCACTCCGGCACCAGACCAAAGGCGGTTTCCACGTAGCGGCTGAGGCCTTCGGCATCACGGGCGGCGGAGTCGTTCTTGAGCAGGATGCCGCTGGGCTTGCACACCTGGATCAGGGCGGCGAGCACGTCGTCCTTGTGTTTCTCCATGGTCGCCGAGGCCAGCTGCACCACCAGAATGTCGCCGAAACGGTCGACCACCAGGCCCGGCAGCAGGTCGGAGTCGCCGTACACCAGGCGATAGCACGGCTGGTCGAACAGGCGCTCGCGCAGGCTCAGGGCCACATTGATGCGGTGCACCAGTAGGGACTTGTCCAACACGTGCTTAACGTCGCGCGACAGCAGGCGGGCGCAGATCAGGTTGTTGGGGCTGAGGGCGACCACGCCCAGGGGCTTGCCACCGGCGGCTTCGAGGATTGCCTGGTCGCCGCTGGCGAAGGCGTTCAGCGGGGTGACGGCGACATCGACTTCGTTGCTGAACACCCACAGGTGGCCGGCGCGCAGGCGACGATCGGCATTGGCTTTAAGGCGCAGGCTGGGCAGGGACATGACGTCGCTCTCTGAAAAAAGAGCGCGATTATAGCGCAGGGCAAATGCGCCCGGTGGTTACAGCTCGTTACAGCCAAAGTGTGCGTAAAGTCGCTAAACTGCACTCACTTTCCAATTGCCGATGTAGTGCTCATGGCCGTCGAACTCACCACCGAACAGATTCAGCAGGCCTTGTTGGGCATCAGTGTGCCGCCGCAGCCGCAGATCATGGTTGATCTGCAGATGGAGCAGTACATGCCGGAGCCCGACCTGGGCGCCATCGCCAAGCTGATCAGTCAGGACCCAGGGTTGTCGGGGGCATTGCTGAAAATCGTCAATTCGCCCTATTTCGGCCTGACTAATCGCATCGTCTCGATCCAGCAGGCGGTCAATCTGCTCGGCTGTAACACGGTAATCAACCTGATCAACGCCCAGTCGATCAAGGGCGAGATGAGCGACGAAACCATTGTCACCCTCAATCGCTTCTGGGACACCGCTCAGGATGTGGCCATGACCTGCCTGACCCTGGCCAAGCGCATCGGCTATCAGCCCGCCGACGAGGCCTACGCCTTGGGGTTGTTCCACAACTGCGGGATTCCACTGATGCTCAAGCGCTTCCCGGAGTACATGGGGGTGCTTGAGCTGGCCTATGCCGGCGCTACGGATGATGTGCGGGTGGTGGACGGCGAAAATGACCGCCTCAATACCAACCATGCGGTGGTGGGCTACTACGTGGCCAAGTCGTGGAACCTGCCCAAGCACCTGTGCGAGGCGATTGCCAACCACCACAACGTGCAGACCGTGTTCAGCGAAGACTCCAGCCGTAACAGCCAGCTGAAGACCCTGTTGGCGATTTTGAAAATGGCGGAAAACATCTGCGCCTGTTACCGCACCCTGGGTCAGCAGGAGCACGATTTCGAGTGGGCCGGGATTGAGAACAGCATTCTCGAATACGTCGGCTTTTCCGAGTACGACTTCCAGATCCTCAAAGAAACCATTCGCGACCTGGATATCAGTTAAGTTCCGCGCAATTGTGCGGCACCCGCTGGGGTGGGCACGTCCTGCTACGTTGCTCGCCTGCGTGTGCCCATCGGCTGGGATGCTTGTATGCCTGAATTACCTGAAGTAGAAACCACCCGCCGCGGCATTGCCCCTTATCTGCAGGGGCAGCGTGTTAGCCGGGTGATCGTGCGCGAACGGCGCTTGCGCTGGCCGATCCCCGAGAATCTGGATGTGCGTCTGTCCGGGCAACGCATCGAGAGCGTCGAGCGGCGCGCCAAGTACCTGCTAATCAACGCCGAGGTGGGCACGCTGATCAGCCACCTGGGCATGTCCGGCAGCCTGCGTCTGGTGCCGGCAGAGACCCCGGTGGCCAAGCATGAGCACGTGGATATCGTGCTCGAATCGGGCCTGGCGCTGCGCTACACCGACCCGCGGCGCTTCGGCGCACTGCTGTGGAGTGACGACCCGCTCAATCACGAATTGCTGCGCAAGTTGGGGCCGGAGCCGCTGACCGATCTGTTTGACGGCGAGCGTCTGTATCAGCTGTCCCGTGGCAAAAGTATGGCGGTCAAACCCTTCATCATGGATAACGCCGTGGTGGTCGGGGTCGGCAACATCTACGCCAGCGAATCGCTGTTCGCTGCTGGTATCGATCCGCGCCGCGCGGCGGGTTCGATCTCGCGGGCGCGCTATCTCTCGCTGGCTGACGAGATCAAACGCATCCTCGCCTATGCCATCGAGCGCGGCGGCACTACCTTACGCGATTTTGTCGGTGGCGATGGCATGCCCGGTTACTTCCAGCAGGAGCTGTTTGTTTACGGCCGTGGTGGTGAGTTCTGCAAGGCCTGTGGCAGCACCCTTCGGGAGATCAAGCTCGGTCAGCGTGCCAGCGTTTTTTGCCCGAAGTGCCAGCGCTAGCCGGCCACGAACGTCAGGGACTCGTATGCACACTGCACTCTTCAAATTGATCGGGCGTATTGCGCCGGGCCTGCACGACCTACTGCACTATCAGCGCGCCGA
This sequence comes from Pseudomonas sp. BGA-UO-ETr-WB11, assembly GCF_059567785.1. Classification (NCBI taxonomy): domain Bacteria; kingdom Pseudomonadati; phylum Pseudomonadota; class Gammaproteobacteria; order Pseudomonadales; family Pseudomonadaceae; genus Pseudomonas; species Pseudomonas sp. BGA-UO-ETr-WB11. The sequence goes on from NZ_JCAQOS010000008.1 coordinate 467,413, forward strand.
TCTGCCCAAGGATCTCGCTGCGGGCCTGGCGGTGGCCGCGGTGGCCTTGCCGGTCGGGGCTGCCTATGCCCAGTTGGCGGGCTTTCATCCGGCGGTGGGGCTGTATTCGAGCATCCTGCCGCTGCTGGCCTATTTTCTGTTCGGTACCTCGCGGCAGCTGATCCTCGGTCCCGATGCGGCCACCTGTGCGCTGATCGCCCTCACCGTGGCGCCCATGGCCGGCGGTGATCCGCAGGTTTATATCGCCCTGTCGGCCTTGCTGGCGCTGTTTGCCGGGCTGTTCTGCATTCTCGCCTGTTTTCTCAAGCTGGGCGCTCTGGCGGACTTTCTCTCGCGGCCGATTCTGGTCGGCTTTCTCAATGGCGTGGCCGTCAGCATCGCCCTGGGTCAGTCCGGCAAGCTGTTTGGTTTCAGCATCGAGCAGCAAGGCGTGGTGCTGGTGGCCATCGAACTGATCAGCAAGTTCGGCCAGATCCACTGGCTGACGTTCGCCGTCGCTCTGCTGGCGTTTGCCGTGTTGCTGCTGGCGCCACGGCTGATCAAGCACCTGCCGGCGGCTTTGCTGGCCATGCTGGTGACCGCCGTGGCCGTTGCCGGATTCGATCTGGAAGCCCACGGCGTGGCCACCTTGGGCGTGGTGCCGGCCGGTTTGCCGACCCTCGGTTTGCCGGCGGGCTCGCTGCAATTGCTCACTGAGCATTTCAAACCCTTGCTGATGGCGGCCGCGGGGATCGCCTTGATCAGTTTCTCCAGCGCCATGCTCACGGCGCGCAGTTTTGCCGCCAAGAATCGTTACGACATCGATGTCGATCGTGAGTTTGCCGCCCTCGGTGCGGCCAATATCGCTTCGGCTCTGTCCCAGGGCTTTGCCATCTCCGGTGCCGATTCGCGCACGGCGATGAGCGATGCTTCGGGTGGGCGCACGCGCCTGACGGGCCTGTTCGCCGCGGCGGCGGTGGCGCTGGTGCTGGTGTTTCTGACCGGCCCCCTGCAGTTCGTACCGGTGGCGGCCCTGGGCGCGGTGCTGATCATGGCGGCCCTGTCGCTACTCGATCTGGGCTCGCTGCGGCGTTTCTGGGCCATCGACAAGCGCGAGTTCCTGTTGTCGATGATCGCCACTTTCGGCGTGATCTGGGTCGGCGCGCTGGAGGCCATCCTGTTTGTCGTGCTGCTTGCCGTGCTGCGCTTTGTGCAACTAACGGCGCGCCCGCGGGCCGAGGTGTTGGGCAGTATCGAGGGCATGCCGGGCTTTCATGCCCTTGACCGGCATCCCGAGGCGGCGGTCACTGCGGGCTTGGTGCTGTTTCGCTTCAACGGGCCGCTGGTATTTTTCAACGCAGGCTATTTCAAACGCGAGGCGCTGGCCGCCGCCAACCAGCAGGGTGATGATTTGCGCTGGTTTGTGCTCGATATGATCCCGCTGACCCAGCTGGATATTACCGGTATCGATGCCCTGCTGGATTTGCAGGCTGAGCTGGCCTCCCGCGGGGTTGAGCTGGTGGCTGCCGGTCGACGCAGCGAAAGCTCGCAAGGCGTGTCGCCGGTGCGCCACTATCCGACCTTGCGCAAGGCTCAGCAGGCTTATCGCAAGGCCTTTCTGGCGCCCGCAGAGCCAGGGCCAGCAGGTGGCGCTTCTGGGGCCTGAGGTTGCTGGCGGCGGCTAAACACAACAAGAACAACACAGGATCATCGATGTCTGGAAACTACCTGGCCGCCAACCCTTTTGCCGAGTGGGTGGGGCGCACTGTGCTGGGGCTGATGGGTTGGCGTATTGAGGGCCGACTGCCGGCACTCGACAAGTTCGTGGTGATTGGCGCGCACCACACCTCGAACTGGGACTTTGTGATTTTTCTCGCGGTGAAGTTTGTGCTGCGTCTGAATGCCCGCTGGTTTGGCAAGCACAGCATTTTTCGCTGGCCGTTTGCTGCGCTGTTACAGCGCTGGGGTGGCATTCCGGTGCGCCGACATTTGCGCCTGAACAGCGTCGAACAGGCGGTGCAGAGCTTTCGCGATAACCCGCAGTTTATTCTGGTGCTGTCCCCGGAGGGCACGCGCAAGAAGGTTGAACGCTGGAAGATGGGTTTCTAGCATATCGCCCTGGGTGCCGGTGTGCCGGTGGTGTTGGCGGCATTGGACTATGGTCATAAACGCGTGGTGATCGGCCCGCCGTTCTGGCCCACGGGTGATGAGCAGGCTGATCTGGCGCAGATACTGGCTTACTATTGGCCCTTCACCCCGAAAATACCGACGTATGCAATTGACAGCGATTGACGGCGTTCACGCTGACAATTATCTGAGCGCTGTTATAGTTAGCCTTACCGACACGAATAGCTGAAGGATCGCCCCATGAAACTGTTCCGCACAACCGCTGCCGCACTGGCGCTGACTACTGGTTTGCTGACCCTGCCGGCGCAGGCGGAGGAAGTGCAGACCACCAGTGGCGATCCGGCCTACGACATTCAAACCCCCAAGGCCTACGCCATGATCGGTGATCTGGTTATCGCCCGCCCACTGTTGATCGGCGCCACCGCCATCGGCGCCGTGGCCTTTGTGGTCAGCCTGCCGTTTACCGCCTTGGGTGGTAATGTGGCCGAAGCCGGTGAGGCGCTGGTGCTGGAGCCAGGCAAAGAAGCCTTTGTTCGCTGCCTGGGCTGCGACACCAGCGGCTACAAGCAGGACTGAGGTTTGCGGTAACTAAAAAAGCCGGTCACTTGACCGGCTTTTTGCTGTCTGGCTAAGGCGAAAATTGCTGCGTCTGGCCGATCCCGCGTGGGTCGCTGGCGCCTTCGACGTTACCGCTTTGCTTGTTCCACAGCAGAACCTGCTGGTTGCCGTAGGGTCGCTCGACGACTTTCAGGTGATGGCCGCGCTGTTGCAGTTGTGCCTGCTCGGCGGGGGTGAAGGTGGTGGGTTCGTGCTCGATGACGTCCGGCAGGTATTGGTGGTGGTAGCGCGGCGTGGCAACCCAGGCACTGGGCGGTTGGCCGTCGAGGTAGCTGAGCATGGCCAGCAGCACCATGCTGGGGATGCGGCTGCCGCCCGGCGTGCCGAAGGTAGCGAAGGCCTCGGGGCTGTCGATAAAGCTCGGGCTCATGCTCGACAACGGCCGTTTACCTCCCGCGATCTGGTTGGCGGCGCTGCCGCTCAGGCCGTAGGTGTTGCTGCCGTGGAGGGCAGCGGCAAAATCGTCCATCTCGTTATTCAGCACCACACCCGTGCCCGGCACGCTGAAAGCGGCGCCAAACGGCAAGTTGATCGACAGGGTGGCGGCCACTGCGTTGCCGGCGTTATCCAGCACGTTGAAATGGGTAGTGTGGTCACCTTCCCTCCATGCGGGTGCCGGCGCCAGGCTGGCGCTGGGGGTGGCACGCTGCGGGTCGATGCTGCTGGCCAGTTGCTGCAGATAACTGGGTGCGAGCAGTTGGGCGACAGGTGGGGTCACAAAGTCTGGGTCGCCTAGCAGGCCGCGGTCGCGATAGGCGCGGCGCAGGGCCTCGACCACGTAATGGCTGCGTTGCAGTTTGTCGGCGGTCTGCCAGGGCAACTGCTGGAGGATTCCCAGGCTCTGGGCCAGGGCCACGCCGCCAGCGGAGGGCGGTGGGGCGCTGATCAGCTCGCGGTTGTCCTTGAGTTTAAAGCGCAGCGCCGGGCGCTCGATCACCCGGTAGTCAGCCAGGTCGCGCAAGGTCCAGATACCGCCGGCGGCCTGTACGCCCTTGACCAGGGTGGTTGCCGTGGCGCCAGCATAGAACCCGTCGCGGCCGTCACGGGCGATACGTTCCAGCAGGCTGGCCAGCTCGGGCTGACGCAGGAGGCTGAACTCCTCGGGAATCTCACCATCGGCGAGAAACAGGCGGGCAGTTTCCGGGTCATCGCGCAACGCCGCCAACCGCCAACCGGCGCGTTGCTGGTAGACGCGATCAATCGACACACCGTCGCGGGCCAGGCGGATGGCCGGGGTCAGTGAGTCGCGCAGCGGCAGGCGGCCATAGCGTTTGGCCAATTCCACCAGCGCCGCCGGCAAACCGGGAATGGCTGCGGCCAGGGCGCCATTTAGCGACAGGTTCGGATCGGCTTGGCCGTTACGCAGGTACAGGTCGGCAGTGGCCGACAGGGGCGCGCGTTCGCGGGCGTCGAGAAAGTGATAGCTCGGCGTGTTGCTGGCCTTGCGCAGGAGGAAGAAGCCGCCACCGCCCAGACCACTGCCGTAAGGTTCGACCACCGCCAGGGCGGCGCTGACGGCCACCGCGGCGTCAAAGGCATTGCCGCCAGCCGCCAGGGTTTCCAACCCCGCCACGGTAGCGGCCGGGTGAGCGCTGGCAATCGCCGCCTGACTTGGGTGTTGATTCGCCTGCAGGGTGAGGCTGCAAAGTATGAGTAGTGCTGCGGTGGAAAGCTTTCTGAGCATTTTATTGATCGTCTGAATGCGTAGCGAGCGAAGGTCAGACAAGGCAGCGCCCGCTCCCTGCGGGCTAGCTGCATTCACCACCTCCATGTGGATCGCAAAAGCAGGCGAGGACGCGGAGTTTACGTCTGTAAATGAGCAGTCCGAGCCTGCTTTACTCGCTTCGCTCGCCCTCCGGGCCAGCCTTTGGCTGTTACTGCGCTTCGCTGCGTTTTAACGCCGTATGGCCGAGCGCAGTAGCATTCGGACGATCAATCAGGCCTTGCCGGTGAGAATCTTGTATTTCGCCATCAGCTCATCCTTGCTCTCGACGTTGTTTTCGTCGAGCGGGATGCAGTCTACGGGGCAGACCTGTTGGCATTGCGGCTCGTTGTAGTGGCCGACGCATTCGGTACACAGGTTGGGGTCGATCACATAAATCTCTTCGCCCTGCGAAATCGCGCCGTTCGGGCACTCGGGTTCGCAGACGTCGCAGTTGATGCAGTCGTCGGTGATGATCAGGGACATGGAGTAACTCCTGCCGTGGCAGTTGGCCAGGCATGCAGAAAACGATGTGTAAATTGTGCCGGATTGGCGCCCCGAGTGCACGCGGGCGCCTGGCTGGGCTGACGACTAACGCTTGAAGCGTTCGGTCAGCGCCTCGGCGACCACCGGGTGGACGAACTTGGTGATGTCGCCACCCAGGGCGGCAATTTCGCGCACCAGGGTCGAGGAGATATAGGAATATTTTTCCGACGGGGTGAGGAACAAACTTTCCACATCCGGCGCCAGTTGACGGTTCATATTGGCCAGTTGGAACTCGTATTCGAAGTCCGAGACCGCACGCAGGCCGCGCAGGAACACGTTGGTCTGCTGCTCGTGGGCGAAGTGGGCGAGCAGGGTAGAGAAGCCGACAACCTCGACGTTGGGCAGGTGCTTTGTCACTTCGCGGGCCAGTTCAACACGCTGTTCGAGGGGGAACAGGGGGTTCTTTTTCGGGCTGGCAGCCACAGCAATGATGACGGTATCGAACAGGCGCGAGGCGCGTTCGACGAGATCGCCGTGACCCTTGGTGATGGGGTCAAAGGTACCTGGGTACAACACTCGATTCATCACGACGTCCTGGGGCAGGCCGATTGGGGATTCGGATGGTAGCGCAGCAGTTCCCCAAGGCCAAGCCGTTGGGTGGACTGTGCGGAATTTGCTTCGGCTGCCGCGCGCGTCGGGTTGCCGGCAGCGGGTGGGTTATGCCGCCATGGGCTAACCCACCCTCGGTCCTCAGGCGTTTTTCAGGCGCTCGGCCAACTGGCTGGCCAGCTGCGCGGTCAGGCCGTAGATCGACAGCTGCGGGTTGGCGCCGATGCTGGTGGGGAACAGCGAGCCGTCGTGGATCGACAGGTTGCGCAGCTGATGGTGGCGACCGAGGCTGTCGGTGACCCCGAGTTTCGGGTCTTCGCTCATGCCGCAGCCGCCCATCACATGGGCGCAGCCGAGGCGCGTGCGGTAGATCTCCAGGCTCAGGTTGTCGATCAGCTCGCGGGCCTTGGCCAGGGTCGGTACATAGTCGGCATCGGCGTGCAGCGGCAGCACGGCCTTGGCGCCTGCGGCGAACTGGATCTCAGCCATGGTGTGATAGGCGCGGCGGATGCCATCCCAGGTGTAGTCGGTCATCTGGTAGTCGAGCACTGGACTGCCGTCGCCGCGCAGCTCCACTTTGCCCACCGCGCTATCGGGGTGAAAACCGTCGCGCATCAGCGCCAGCATCACGTTGGTGTGCGGTAGTTGCTCCATGCGCAGGGCGTTGTCGACGCCGAAGCGGCCCAGCAGGGTGGCGGTAATCGCCGGTTGCAGGGGCGGCACTTCGAGCTTGTAGGACATGCGCCCAGTGATGCCGTCATCCCATTGGAAGTGATCCGAGTAGATCGACTGCGGCGCGCCGTAGAAGGGGTTGATGACCTCATCGAACAGTGCAGCGGAGAAGTTCACCGTGTGCAGGAAGGTACGCTGGCCGGTGCGCTGGTGCGGGTCCGGGGCGTCGGAGCGCATCAGCAGCGCCGGGCTGTTGATACCGCCGCCCGCCAGCACGTAATGCTTGGCTTTGACTAGGATCTTGCGGCCGTTGGGCTGCACGCAGAGCTCGTCCATGCCCACGCATTCGATGCCGCTGACCTGATCGCCGGTCAGCAGCAGGCGCTGGGCGCGGGCCAGATAGAGCAGCTCGCCACCGTTATTCAGGGCGCCGGGAATGGTGGTGACCAGCATCGACTGCTTGGCATTGGTCGGACAACCCATGCCGCAGTAGCCGAGGTTCCAGCAGCCACGGACGTTGCGCGGAATGACTTTCCAGTGCAGGCCGAGTTTTTCGCAGCCGCGGCGGATCACGTCGTTGTTGGCGTTTGGGGGCAGGGCCCAAGGCGCGACGCCAAGGCGTTCTTCCATGCGTGCGAACCAGGGTGCCATCTCGTCGACGCCGTGGCCCTTGACCCCGTATTCGTCGGCCCAGTGCTGCAGGGTGCCGTCGGGGGTGCGAAAGCTCGAGGTCCAGTTCACCAGCGTGGTGCCGCCTACTGCGCGGCCCTGCATGATGGTGATGGCGCCGTCCTTGCTCATCCGCCCCATGCCTTCCTGATACAGCGAGCCGTAGGCCTCGGGCTCCTGCATCTTGAAGTCGCTGCTGGTTTTCAGCGGGCCTTCCTCGATCAGCAGCACCTTGAAACCGGCCTGGCTGAGGATTTCCGCGGTGGTGCCGCCACCGGCACCGCTGCCGATGATGGCCACGTCGGCTTCCAGGGTCAGGTCCTGTTCCAGGCGTGAGCCGTTGTAGGTTTTCCAGCCGCTGGCAAGGCCGGCGGCGAACAGATCGGGTACGGGCATGGTTCTGGCTCTTGTTTTATTCGCGCTGACGATAATTTTGAGACCGTGTGAGCTAGAGCCAGGCTAGGCGAATGCACGCGAGGACGCGGAGTTTACGAGGTGTAAATCAGCAGTACTCGCTTCGCTCGCCCTTACGGGCCGCCCTTTGGGCGTTCGGTGACAAGTCACCGTCCGAGCGGGCATTCAACAACGCCTGGCTGACGCGCAGCCGGTCGTTATACGGTGGGTGGGCCGGGGTAGCCGCAGTGGGCCCAAGAATCGGACTGGCCATACCACGCCAGCATCACCAGTTGCAGCAATGACGAGTGACCCATTTTCAGCAGGCCAATGGCGCTGTTCTGCCAACGCTGCAGAAAGGCGCTGACCTCTGCGGCGCTGGCATTTTCCCAGCTGCCCCAGACGCCGGTCAGCGGGCCGCGGGTGATGCCCATGGCCAGCACGTCGAACAGCTGCACGGTGAGCTTGAGCATCTCTGGGCTGAAGCGCGTGAGGCTGAAGTCGATGCCAGCGATGGTTTTCTCCACGGCCGCCGGCATGGCCTCTGCTTTCACTGCCCCGGCCAGCACCACCGGGATCAGCGCGCGCAGAAATGGCAGATCACTGCTGCGCAAGGTGGCCAGGCCGCTGGCTGGCACGCTGGCAGAGCAGCCACTGAGGCTGGCGGTGACGCCTGCGGTGGCCAGAAACGCCGAGCCAAACAGGCCGACCTTGAGCAGGCCGCGGCGCGACAGGCCCGCGCCGGGTAGGGTGGTGTCAGTCATAGAGAGTTCTCGCCAAGGCCGATTAACGGATAAACAGTTTGTAGACCAGCTTCTGAATGGCCTTGCCGTAGGGCGGGTAGATCATCCGGGCGGCGTTGAAGCGCTGTTTGATAAAGGTGCCCTTGGCGTGACTGAAGGTCTTGAAGCCTTCGTGGCCGTGGTAATGGCCCATGCCGGAGGGGCCGACGCCACCAAATGGCATGTCGTCCTGAGCCACGTGCAGCATGGTGTCGTTCAGGCACACGCCGCCGGAGTGGGTTTGCTCCAGCACGCGCTGTTGCTCGGCCTTGTTGTAGCCAAAGTAGTAAAGGGCCAACGGGCGCGGACGCTGGTTGATGTAGGCAAAAGCCTGTTCCAGGGTGTCGTAGGGCACTATCGGCAGCAGCGGGCCGAAAATCTCGTCCTGCATGATGGTCATGTCGTCGTTCACATCCAGCAGCACGGCCTGCGGCAAGCGGCGACCCTGCGCTTCTGGGTAAAGGTTGATGACCTTGGCGCCCTTACTCTCGGCATCGCTGAGCAGGCCTTTGAGGCGCTGCAGCTGACGCTCGTTGATGATCGCGGTGTAGTCGGGGTTGTCCTGCAGTTTTGGATAGAAGCGGGTGACGGCCTCGCGGTACGCCGCGACAAAGCCTTCAACGCGGTTGCGCGGCACCAGCACGTAATCCGGGGCGACGCAGGTTTGCCCGGCATTCAGGGTCTTGCCGAAAGCGATGCGCTCAGCCGCGTCGCTTAATGGCACCTCTGCGGAGACGATCACCGGCGATTTACCGCCCAGTTCCAGGGTCACCGGGGTGAGGTTTTCCGCGGCAGCGCGCATCACATGCTTGCCGATGCTGGTGGCGCCGGTGAACAGCAGATGGTCGAAAGCCAGCTTGGAGAAGGCCACGCCGACTTCAGCTTCGCCCAGGGCGACGCACACCAGGTCCTCGGGGAAAATCTTGCCCAGCAGGTCTTTGACCAGTTGCGAGGTGGCCGGGGTCGACTCACTCATCTTGATCATCACCCGGTTGCCAGCGGACAGGGCGCCGACCAGCGGGCCCATGGCCAGGAACAGCGGGTAGTTCCACGGCACGATCACGCCGACCACGCCCAGCGGCTGGTAAATCACCTTGGCGCTGGCGGGCTGAAACGCCATGCCGACGCTGCGCCGTGACGGCTTCATCCACTTTTTGATGTGGCTGCAGGCGTAATGAATGCCATGCAGGCTGGGCATGATTTCCGCCAGTAGGGTTTCATCGGCCGAGCGATTGCTGAAGTCCTGGTTGATGGCTTTGATCAAGGCATCTTGGTTGCTGGCGAGCATCTGGCTGAGGGACTTGAGCCACTGGATGCGCTGCTCGGCAGACGGCATTGGGTTGGCACTAAAAGCATCGCGCTGGCGGGTAAACAGCTGTTGCAGCTGATCAATCTGCTGCTGCGATTGTTGCAGGTGCTGCTGCAAGTGGGCGTTATCGGCAACCATGGGATATTCCTTGGCGAGGCGGAAGGAGTGACGCGCTGTGGCTGGATTTTTAGAGTAATTGCTCTATTCTGTCAAATAGCATGGCGTGCTAAGGGCATGCTGGGTAGCAAACGAAAAGTTAGTGGCACGCCTTTCGACGTCGCAAATGATGCGCCGCGATTGCGCAACAACGGGCAATTGGCCGATCCTGTTACCCTTTTAGACACGTCCGGCGATGTCGGCGTTTACCGAGTTGAAGGCTGTATGGCACCCCGGATCAAAACCCGCGAGCGCATCATTCAAGGCAGCCTGGAGCTGTTCAATGCCCAGGGCGAGCGCAGCGTGACCACCAATCACATCGCCGCCCACCTGGGGATCTCGCCCGGCAATTTGTATTACTACTTCCGCAACAAGCAGGCGATCATCGCCGAGCTGTTTGTCGAGTATGAGAGTCGCGTTGACTTGTTTTTGCGCCCACCGGCTGGCCGGGCGCTGACCGTGAGCGACAAGACTTTTTACTTGGAGGCGTTGCTGGCGGCGATGTGGCATTACCGCTTTCTGCATCGCGATCTGGAACACCTGCTGGAAGCGGACCCCGAACTGGCGCAGCGCTACAGGTTGTTTGCCCAGCGTTGTCTGGTGGCGGCCCAGGGCATCTATCAAGGCTTTGTCGACGCCGACATTCTGTTAATGGACAGTGCGCAGATCGAGGCCTTGACCCTCAACAGCTGGATCATCCTGACCTCCTGGGTGCGTTTCCTCAGCACCACGCGCGGAGAGCATCTGGATATCAGCGAAGCGCAGTTGCGTCGTGGTATCTATCAGGTGCTGGCGCTGGAGAGTGGTTTCCTTTCCCCTGCTGCGCGCCCTGCCCTGCAGGTTTTGCACGACAAACTCTATGTGCCGCTGGCGCAGGTGCTTTAGGTTGGCGTCAATCTGCGCTTGATTGAATACGCTGAGCGGCGTCGTGGTAGACGGCGAGCTTGTCGCGCTTGCCTGTGGCGACAACCGACACCACTAAGCGAGCATCAATGACCTGATAAACAAGCCTATATCCATCAGCTAGAAGCTTGATCTTGTAGCAGTTATCCAGTCCGCGCAGTGCCATCGAGGCAATCCTTGGGTTGGCTAATCGCTCAGCTAGCTTCCTGGCGAAACGCTGCTGAATCTGCGGGCTGAGTTTTGTCCATTCCTTTTGTGCCGACCGTAAAAACTCAAGCTTGTATGGCGTCTTCAAATGTCAGGTTTCCATCTTGGTCGATGCGTGCAGCCACAGCAGGCTCATTGCTTTTAATGCGTTTTCTAACCAGCGCGGCTAGAGCGTCATCATCAGCAAGTTCGAGCAAAGCTTCATAAAGATGTGGGGGGACCGCGTAGAAGGCTGGTTCGTTGCGGTTCAAAATCGCTACCGCGTTACCTAGTCCTGCGTTGATGGTTCCCATAGGGTCTTTTTTCAGCTCAGTGATTGATGCTGCTACATCGGCATGAATTAAAAAGGCCATCGCTTATCACTCGGGGTCTAAAAGGGCACGAACCCACGTCGTCCATGACGCGGGTTCTTCATTGTCAGTAAAGCATCTAACATAGTGCTCCTAAAGGTGTCTTTCAAGGTGCTTTTTTGGTTGTGCGGCTATTGTCAGTAATTTGCGCTGTTAACCACTGCGGAATCCGCCGCTCCAGATAAAACCCCGGTGTGCGCAAACTGCCGTCGATAAAACCGACATGGCCGCCCTTGGCGTGCAGCTCCAGTTCGGTGGCTGGCGCCAGTTCGTCGGGTTCTGGCACGCTGTGACGGAACACGAAGGGATCGTCGGCGGCCTGAATCAGCAGGGTGGGGACGCGGATCGCGCCGAGGAAGTAGCGGCTGGACGCGCGGCGGTAGTAGTCGTCGGCGTCGGCGTAACCATGCAATGGCGCGGTGATCTGGCCGTCGAAATCCCAGAAAGTGCGCATGCCGTCCAGCGGCCCCAGCTGTTCCAGAATGCTCAGGTTTTGACTCGCACCGGCGTCGGCGAAGCGACGCTTCTTGGCCTGCACGTAGGCCGTCAGCTCGCGCATAAAGTGCGCCTGATACACGCGGGAAAAGCCCAGGCCGATGCGGTCGGCGCAGTGGTCCAGGCGAAACGGCACCGACACTGCCACCGCCGCCTGCAGGCCGGATTGCTCGCCACGTTCGCCGAGGTACTTGAGCAGCACATTGCCGCCCAGTGAATACCCTGCCGCATACAGCGGTGCTAGCGGCCGGGCGGCTTGCAGGTGGGCGATGACCAGGCCGAGGTCGTCGCTGACCCCGGAGTGGTAGCCGCGTGGCAACAGGTTCGGCTCGCCGGAACAGCCGCGCCAGTTCAGCGCCACGCTGGCCCAGCCTTGCGCGGCTAGGGCCTGTTGCTGGCCGAGAATGTAATGGGAGCTGGAGGAGCCGGTCAGCCCGTGCAGCAGCAACACCAGCGGCGCCTCGGCGTCGTGGGGGCCGTGCCAGTCCAGGTCGATAAAGTCGCCATCGGCCAGCCACAGCCGCTCACGCGTGCGCTCCAGCGAGATTGGCGTGCGCAGAAACGACGCCCAGAGGGTTTGCAGGTGAGCGCCGGGCAACCACCAGGCGGGTTTGAAGCTTGGGTTCATGGGTGTTGGCCGTAGCCCGGATGCAATCCGGGGGAGTCGATAGCGTGCCCCCGCGGTTAATCGAGGGGCGAGGGCTTAGGCGGCGCTGCGTTCCCACAGCGCGTAATACACCTGGCCGGCCTTCTGTTCGCGGTGCAGGCGCCAGTTGCCGGGCAGGCCGAGGCTGGAGGGCGGGTTTTCGCTTTCGGTGTAGACCCAGGCGTCGGCGGCCAGCCAGCCCTTTTCTTCCAGCAGGGTACAGGCCGGCAGCAGCAGGCCTTGGCTGAACGGCGGGTCGAGGAACACCAAGTCGAACGGTGTCGCGGGCTGTTGCTCCAGGTGGCGCAGGGCGTCGGTCTGCAGCAGTTGGCCGTTGTCGCAGCGCAGGGTCAGCAGGTGGCCGCGCAGGCTGTTGATGGCCGCGCTATTGAGGTCCAGGGCCAGGGCGCTGCCGGCGCCGCGCGACAGGGCTTCGAGAAACAGTGCGCCGCTGCCGGCGAACACATCCAGCACCTTGGCGCCTTCGACGTAGGGCGCTAGCCAGTTGAACAGCGTTTCGCGCACACGGTTGGGCGTGGGGCGCAGGCCGTGGGCCATGGGGAAGTCGAACTGGCGTGAGCGCCATTGGCCGCCAATGATCCGCAGCTGGCCTTGGCCGCTGTGGGCAGGGACGGCTTTGTGCGAGGGGGTGCGAGTGCGCATCAGTGCTCCGGGACGCCAGTAGGTTGTGCGGTGGGACGCTCAGTGGGCGGCGGCAGGGGTTGCTGCGCCACGGTTGGGCCGGCGCTGACGATCAGCATGGCCTCGGGGCTGAGGTGCTTGGCCATGGCGGTTTTCACCTGTTCGGCGCTGAGCACCTGGATCTGCGCCATGAAGTCTTCCAGGTAGGTCAGCGGCAGGTCGTAGAAGCCCATGGCGCCGAGCTGGCCGACGATGTCGGCGTTGCTGGCGGTGGACAGCGGGAAGCTGCCGGCCAGTTCGCGTTTGGCGTCGTCCAGTTCCTTCTGCGTCGGGCCGTTGGCCAGGTAGTCGCGCAGGATGTCCTGCACCAGCGTTAGGGCGCCTTCGCTGAGTTTCGCGCGGGTCTGCAGGTTGATCATGAACGGTCCGCGCGCCTGCATGGCGCTGAAGCCGGAGTAGATGCCGTAGGTCAGGCCACGCTTCTCGCGCACTTCTTCCATCAGGCGGGTGCCGAAGCCGCCGCCACCGAGGATCTGGTTGCCGATATACAGCGCGGCATAGTCGGGTTCGCGGCGGTCGATGCCGAGCTGGGCCAGCAGCAGGTGGGTCTGCTTGGAGGGGTGCTCGATATGCTGGCGGCCGGCTTTGGGCACGTCTGGCTGCGGGGTTTTGGCCAGGGCCGGGCCCTTGGGCAGGGCGGCCGAAACCTGGGCGCTGATGGCTTCGGCCTCGCTGCGGCTAAGGTCGCCGACCACGGCGATCACCGCGTTGCTGGCGGTGTAGGCCTTGGCGTGGAAGGCGCGCAGCTGTTCAAGCGTAATGGCTGGGATCGACTGGGCGTTGCCATCGCTTGAATGAGCATAGGGATGGCTGCCGTAGAGGGCTTCGAACAGGGCGATGCCGGCCAGTTTGCCGGGGTTCTGCTTCTGGTATTCAAAGCCGGCCAGCAGCTGGTTCTGGATGCGTGCCAGGGAGTCCGCCGGGAAGCTCGGCGCGCCCAGTACCTCGGTGAACAGCGCCAGGGCCGGTTCGCGCAGGTCGCGCTGGCTGAGGCTGCGCAGGCTGGCGACGGCCATGTCGCGGTAGGCGCCGTTGCCGAAGTGGGCGCCGAGGCCTTCGAAGCCTTCGGCGATGGCGCCGACGTCTTTGCCGGCAACGCCTTCATTGAGCATGGCGTTGGTCAGCATGGCCAGGCCGGGCACGTTGCCGTCTTGGCTGCTGCCGGCGGCGAAGGTCAGGCGCAGGTCGAACATCGGCAGTTGCGGCGCGGCCACAAACAGCACCTTGGCACCTTCGGCGGTTGTCCAGGTCTGGATATCCAGGACGCGGCGAGCCGGTGCCTGGCCGTCGAGGGCGGCCAGGGATTCCAGTGCGGGAGCAGCTGTTGCGCCCGGCGCAGTGGGTTCACTGGTGGAGGAACTCTGCATGGCCACCATCAGGCCGAGAAAGATCAGCAGGGTCAGGACGATCAGGCCCAGCACCCCATAGCGCATACCGTTACGCTCAGTCATGGCGGGTGTCCTCGGGAAGAATATGGGCAACGCTCAAGCGGTCGCGGGTGAAGTAGGTCTGTGCGGCCTGCTGGATGTCGCTGGGGGTGACGGCGCTCAGTTCGGCCAGCTCCGCGTCCATCAACTGCCAGGACAGGCCGACGGTTTCCAGCTGGCCAATAGTGGTGGCCTGGCTGGTGATCGAGTCGCGCTCATAGACCAGGCCGGCGATCACCTGAGCGCGCACGCGAGCCAGTTCCTCGGCGCTCGGCGGGGTGGTTTTCAGGTCTTCCAGTTGGCGCCAGAGGCCGGCTTCGACCTCGGTCAAGGTCTTGCCCTTTTGCACGTTGGGTGTGGCGCTGAGGACAAACAGGCTGTCACCGCGGGTGTAGGCGTCGTAGCTGGAGCCTGCCCCGGAGACCAGCTCTTCGCCGCGTTCCAGGCGGCTCGGTAGGCGTGCGCTGTAGCCGCCATCGAGCAGGGCGCCGATCAGGCGCAGGGCATGCACCTCGCGCGGGTTCTTGCTGGTGGCCAGGCCCGGCACGTTGAAGCCCATCATCAGGCTCGGCAGTTGGGTCGGCAGATGCAGGGTCAGCAGGCGCTGACCGGGGGTGCTCAGTTCCAGGGGGATTTGCGCCTGGGGCACCGGCCGTTGGGCGATGCTGCCGAAGTAGCGCTGCGCCAGGGCGTGGACCTCGCTGGGCACCACGTCACCGACCACCACCAGGGTGGCGTTGTTGGGCACGTACCAGGTTTCGTACCAGGCGCGCAGCTCCTCGACGGTCATGCGTTCGAGGTCAGCCATCCAGCCAATGGTCGGGGTGTGGTAGCCACTGGCGGGGAAGGCCAGGGCCTGGAAGCGCTCGTAGGCCTTGGCCGAGGGGTTGTCCTCGGTGCGCAGGCGACGCTCTTCCTTGATCACCTCGATCTCGCGCTTAAATTCTTCCGGCGGCAGGCGCAGGCTGGCCAGGCGGTCGGCCTCCAGCTCGAAGGCGACGCTCAGGCGGTCGCTGGCCAGCACTTGGTAATAGGCGGTGTAGTCGTCGCTGGTGAAGGCGTTTTCTTCCGCGCCCAGTTCGCGCAGCACCCTTGAGGATTCGCCGGGGCCGAGCTTGGCGCTGCCCTTGAACATCATGTGTTCGAGTGCGTGGGACAGGCCGGTCTTGCCCGGCGTCTCATAGCTGGAGCCAACCTTGTACCAAAGCTGGGAGACCACCACCGGGGCGCGGTGATCCTCACGCACGATCAGCTTGAGGCCGTTGTCCAGGCGAAATTCATGGGTGGCTGGGGCGCTGCTGGCGCCGGCCAGTGACGGCAGGCACAGGGCCAATAACAGCAGGCTGGTGGCGCTGCGAGTAAGTGACTTCATCGAATTATTTGACCTGTCAGACGGCCCGCGTGGCCTTAGCGTCGGCGGGTGAGGAGGTGCTAGGATACGCATCCGTTTTACTGGCGACCACGGCCAGTACTGCGACAAGCTGGTTTTGTCCGCGTAGCGCCCGTTTTTCCGGCGTTGGCGTGGTTGAACTGAGCTGTCGAGTAGCCGTGCTGCGCTTCCTTGAGATACCCGTGCCTCATGTTTGGTTCCGACGACGACAAGAAGACTCCGGGCGACTCCGGCGAGAAGAAAAGCCTGTTCGGCTGGATGCGTAAAAAGCCCCAGGGCGAAACCCCTGCTGCTCAAACGCCGGCCACCCCTAGCGCCGAGCCCTTGCCGGTCGCGCCTGCGCCCGAGGCTGCAGGCCCGGCTGTGCCGCAGCCACTGCCAGCGGCCGTTGTTACCGTTGAGGCGGTGGTTGAAGCAACGGTTGAGCCTGTTGCGCCTACCGTTGCCCCGCTGGTCAGTGACGCGCCAGCACCGGTGACACCGGCGGTGGTTGAGCCGGCGGCCAAGCCCGGTTTCTTTGCCCGCTTCAAGGCTGCTCCCGCCGTAGTGGAAACGCCTGTAGCAGCCACGCCTGCGCCGATCAGCGTGGCGCCTGCCGAGCCGGCTGCGCAGCCGGTCATCCCTGACGTGGCGGTAGTCGACGTCGCAGTCGTTACGCCTGCCGCGGCCGAGCCTGTGGTCGAGACTCCGGCTGTGCTACCTGAATTACCTGTGGCGCTGGTGGTTGCAACGCCTGTTGCGGCGCCCGAACCGGTTGCTGTGCTCGCGACTGTGGAAGCGGCGGTAGTCGAGGCTGTTGCTGTCAGCCCGGCGCCAGTCGAGGCACCAGCCAGTGATTTGTCGCTGGTTGTCGGTCCCAATTCTGATGCGCCCGCTGAATCCCCGACCAAGCCTGGTTTCTTCGCCCGTCTGTTGCCCGGCGCGGCGCCTGCTCCTGCTGCTAGCGAGATCGCGGCAAGCGCAACCGCAGCCCCGGTTGTCGTGCCTGTGGCAGAAACCACCGCCGCCGTGGTCAGTGCGGAAGAGCAAAAAGCCAGCTTCTTTGCCCGCCTCAAGCAGGGCCTGTCGAAGACCAGCGCCAGTCTCGGCGAGGGCATGGCGAGTCTGTTTCTCGGCAAAAAGGCCATCGACGACGATCTGCTGGACGAGATTGAAACCCGTTTGTTGACCGCCGACGTTGGCGTTGAAGCCACCACGGCCATCGTGCAAAGCCTGACCAAACGCGTGGCGCGTAAAGAGCTGGCCGACAGCGGTGCTCTGTACAAGGCGCTGCAGGAAGAACTGGCGGCGCTGCTGCGTCCGGTGGAAAAGCCGCTGCAGATCAGCGCGGCCAACAAGCCGTTCGTGATTCTGGTGGTCGGCGTCAACGGCGCTGGCAAGACCACCACCATCGGCAAGCTGGCCAAGAAGCTGCAGTTGGAAGGCAAGAAAGTCATGCTGGCCGCCGGCGACACCTTCCGCGCCGCCGCCGTCGAGCAGTTGCAGGTGTGGGGCGAGCGCAATCAGATTGCGGTCATCGCCCAGCACACCGGTGCCGACTCGGCTTCGGTAATCTTCGATGCGGTGCAGGCTGCCACTGCGCGCGGCATGGATGTGCTGATCGCTGACACCGCAGGGCGCTTGCACACCAAAGACAACCTGATGGAGGAGCTGAAGAAGGTCCGTCGGGTGATCGGCAAGCTGGACGACACGGCGCCCCACGAAGTGCTGCTGGTGCTGGATGCCGGCACCGGGCAGAACGCCATCAACCAGGCCAAGCAGTTCAATCAGACGGTCAACCTCACCGGCCTGGCGCTAACCAAGCTGGACGGCACCGCCAAGGGCGGGGTGATCTTCGCCCTGGCCAAGCAGTTTGCCTTGCCGATCCGTTATATCGGTGTTGGCGAAGGCATTGATGATTTGCGCACCTTCGAGGCGGAGCCGTTTGTGCGCGCCCTGTTCGATGGTCAGGAGCGTGCATGATTCGGTTTGAGCAGGTCGGCAAGCGTTACCCCAACGGCCACGTCGGCCTGCACGAGCTGAGTTTTCGCGTGCGCCGTGGCGAGTTCCTGTTCGTGACCGGCCACTCCGGCGCCGGCAAAAGTACTCTGCTGCGTTTGTTGTTGGCGATGGAGCGCCCCACCAGCGGCAAGCTGCTGCTGGCTGGTCAGGACCTGTCGACCATCACCAATGCGCAGATTCCGTTCCTGCGCCGGCAGATCGGCGTGGTGTTCCAGAACCACCAGCTGCTGTTCGATCGCACTGTATTCAACAACGTCGCCCTGCCGCTGCAGATTCTTGGCTTGTCCAAGGCCGATATCGCCAAGCGGGTGATGTCGGCCCTGGAGCGCGTCAGCCTGTCGGACAAGGCCGAGCAATACCCTGGCGACCTCTCCACCGGCCAGCAACAGCGCGTAGGCATTGCCCGCGCAGTGGTGCATCAGCCGGCGTTGCTGCTGGCGGACGAACCCACCGGTAACCTCGACCCGCGCCTGGCCGCGGAAATCATGGGCGTGTTTGAAGACATCAACCGCCTGGGTACCAGCGTGCTGATCGCCAGTCACGACCTGGCGCTGATTGCGCGCATGCGCCACCGCATGCTGACCCTGCAGCGCGGCCGCTTGATTGGTGACGGGGAGGCCAGCTGATGAGTGCCACACGTAATTCGCAACCGGCCGAACGGGTCGGCGGCAGCCCGAACAAGCCGGAAAAACCGGTCAGTGACGGCCCCAGCTTCCAGCAGTTGCTGCATGCCTGGGCCGAGAGTCATCGCACCAGCCTGATCGACAGCCTGCGCCGTCTGCTCAAACAGCCGATCGGCAGCTTCTTTACCTGTTTGGTGATGGCCATTGCCCTGAGCCTGCCGATGGGCTTGTCGTTGCTGTTGAGCAATGTCGAGCGTCTTGGCGGCTCCTGGCAGCGCGCCGCGCAGATTTCTCTGTTTCTCAAGCTGGAGGCCAGCCCGGCCGAGGCCCAGCGCCTGCGCGACGAGATTGCCGGAATGGACGACGTGGCCGCCGCCGACTGGATCAGCCGCGAGCAGGCCCTGGAAGAGTTCCAGCAGCTGTCGGGCCTCGGTGAGGCGCTCAAGGACTTGCCGGATAACCCGCTGCCGAGCGTGATTCTGGTCACCCCGGAAGTGGTCGATAAAGCCAATCTGGAGGCTCTGCGCTTGCGCCTGGCGGAGCAGCCGAATGTCGAGCAGGCACAGCTGGACCTGGTCTGGGTCGAGCGCTTGAGCGCCATTCTCAAGCTCGGCGAGCGTTTCGTCTTTGGTCTGACCCTGTTGTTGGTGTCGGCGCTGTTGCTGGTGATCGGCAATACCATTCGTCTGCACATCGAGAACCGCCGCACCGAAATCGAGGTCATTAAGCTGGTGGGTGGCACCGACAGCTATGTGCGTCGGCCGTTCCTCTATATGGGTGCGCTGTATGGCGTGGGTGCTGGCTTGCTGGCCTGGCTGGTGTTGGCCTTCGGCCTGGACTGGCTGAATGACGCCGTGGTGCGCCTGGCCGGCCTGTATGGCAGCGACTTCGCCCTGGGTGGCGTGCCGCCGGCCGATGGTCTGTCGCTGCTGCTGGGGGCGGTGTTGCTGGGCTATATTGGTGCCTGGCTGGCCGTCGCCCGCCACCTGCGCGAACTTGCACCAAGATAGTAAGTGTTTGTTTTTAATGGGTTTGTGTAAGTGTAAGGGAACTTTTCCTGCGGTTCCCTGACTAAATCGACAATGTTAGACTGCAGCCCGTTTCGTGAGTCGGAGGATTCGCATGACCACTTCTTTGCAACCTGTTTATGCCTTAGTCCCGGGTGCCAACCTGGAAGCCTATGTGCATGCGGTAAACAGCATTCCGCTGTTGAGCCCTGAGCAGGAGCGTGAATTGGGCGAGAGCCTGTTCTATCAGCAAGACCTGGAAGCGGCCCGCCAGATGGTGTTGGCCCACCTGCGTTTTGTCGTGCATATCGCCCGCAGTTACTCCGGTTATGGCTTGCCCCAGGCCGACCTGATCCAGGAAGGCAACGTCGGTCTGATGAAGGCCGTCAAGCGCTTCAATCCGGAGATGGGTGTGCGCCTGGTGTCCTTTGCCGTGCACTGGATCAAGGCGGAAATTCACGAGTTCATCCTGCGCAACTGGCGCATCGTTAAGGTCGCCACCACCAAGGCGCAGCGCAAGCTGTTCTTCAACCTGCGCAGCCAGAAGAAGCGTCTGGCCTGGCTGAGCAACGATGAAGTGCACGCCGTGGCGGAAAGCCTGGGCGTTGAGCCCCGTGAAGTGCGCGAGATGGAAAGCCGCCTGACGGGCCACGACATGGCCTTCGACCCGGCGGCTGATGACGATGACGACAAGGCGTTTCAGTCACCAGCCCACTACCTGCAGGATCATCGTTACGACCCTGCCGTGCAGTTGGAAGCTTCGGACTGGAGCGACAACTCCACTGCCCATCTGCACGAAGCGCTGGAAGGCCTGGATGAGCGCAGCCGCGACATCCTGCAGCAACGCTGGCTGGCGGAAGAGAAGGCCACCCTGCATGAGCTGGCGGCCAAGTACAACGTCTCTGCCGAGCGCATTCGCCAGCTGGAGAAAAACGCCATGAACAAGCTCAAGGGCTCGATCCAGGCGTAAGCGCAACACCCCCGAAAAGCCGCACACCGTGCGGCTTTTTTATGGCCATTGGTTTTTTGGGAGAGGTTCATGTCGATGCAACCACTGCGGGCTCAGCACTGGCTGTTGTTCGCCCTGCTGGCCGGGTTGTTTTTTGCCTGGGGCGCCTGGCTGATGCGTGGGCCGCAAGCGCCAACGCCGCTGCCATGGTTGGCCGACTGGCAGACGCGGGTACTGCAGCCGCTGGTAGAAGAGCGCCTGTCCCTTGCGGCCCTGAGTGCCCAGGTCGAGGGTGAGTTGTGGTTGCAGTCGCAACCCGCCGAGCAAGGAGCGCGCCTGCTCTATCGCGGGCCGGTGAGCGGGGACGAGGGGCTCTGGCAGGTGCAGGCCGAGGTGCAGCTGAGCAGCGCCGAGCGTGCCAGTCTGGTTAAGGCTGTGGGGCTGGCGCGCGAGGAGCAACCGCTGAGCGCGCAGATGGTCGGCCAGCTGGCTCGTCAGCCAATCGAGAGTGTGGAGTTCACGGCACCTCCCAGCGTACCGGCTGAGCGTGTGGCAGCGACCCTCGGGCAGCCGCGTCTGCGCTTGCCGTTGCCCGAGGGTGAAGCCTGGGTCTACCCGCAGTGGGGGCTGACGGTGCGGGTGCAGGATGACGTGGTGTTGACCCTGCACGCGGTACCCAAGCGCGCCATGCAGCGCTGAGTCGGTCTGTTTAGGGTTTGTCCGTCCAGCCCAGTGACCAGTGTGGTTGCAGCTGGTTTAGGTAGTGGCTGCCGCCCAGTTGCCACATCTGCTGGCGAATCCAGTTAGCCCGCCGGGCCACATAGGTGCTCGGCTTGGCCGGGTTCCAGGCCCGCGGGTTGGGCAATACCGCCGCCAGCAAGGCGGCCTGTTGCTTCGACAGGTAGGGCGCACCCTTGCCGAAGTGCGCGCGGGCGGCAGCTTCGGCACCGAATACACCATCGCCCCATTCGACGGTATTCAGGTACACCTCAAGAATTCGTTGTTTCGACCAGCACAGCTCGATCAAGCCGGTGAACCAGACCTCCAGGCCCTTGCGCAGCCAACTGCGGCCGGACCAGAGAAACAGGTTCTTGGCCACTTGCTGGCTGAGGGTGCTGGCGCCGCGCAGCGAGCCGCCGCGCTCGTTGTGGGCCAGGGCCGAGCGAATGGCGGCGAGATCAAAACCCCAGTGCTCGGCGAACTTCTGATCCTCGGCTGCAATCACGGCAATCTTCAGGTCGTCCGGCAACTGCTCCCACGGCCGCCATTGGCGTTGCAGGTCGATTGGCTTGCCGTCCAGCCAGGACTCGATCTTGCGTTCGACCATCAGGGCGCTGCCCAGCGGTGGCACCCAGCGCATCACCACCACCAGCACTACAGAGGTCACGGCCGCCGCGAGCAGGAGCTTGAAAAAACGACGGAGCAGGGATCGCGGCATGGATGGCTTGGCCAGGTGGGGTGGGCGGGCCATTATAGCCAGCGTATTGCTGCTGTCTGGAGGTTCTCTATGTTCCGTGTGTTGCTGTTGCTGGCTGCGTTGTTCGGTTTTACTGGTGTGGGGCTGGGTGCCTTTGCTGCCCATGGCTTGAAAGGGCAGTTGTCCGCCGAGTACCTGGCGGTGTTTCAGACCGGGGTGCATTACCAGATGCTGCATGCCCTGGCGTTGTTGGCGCTGGCTGCGTTGTGGCAACGCCTGGGCGGGCGTCTGTTGAGGGCTGCGGGGGTGTGCTTCTGTGTCGGCATTCTGCTGTTCAGCGGCAGCCTGTATGCCCTGACGCTGAGTGGCATAGGTGCCTTGGGCATGATCACGCCTGTGGGTGGCCTGATGTTTCTGGCGGGTTGGTTCTGTCTGGGCCTGGCTGCCTGGCGTCTGCCGGCACGCGTCGGTTGAGCTAGACCAGTGGCGGCCTTTGGTCTTGGTCATCGCCGGTGATCGGGCTAGAATGCGGGCCCCTTCGAGTTGCACACGGTTTGTCATGCACATTCAGTTGAACGGTGAAACAGTAGAGTTGCCCGATGGTGCCACCGTCGCGGACCTGCTCGTGCAGCTGCAACTGACTGAGCGCCGCGTGGCGGTAGAACTCAATCTGGACATCGTGCCGCGCAGTCAGCATGCCAGCCGCCAGTTGCAGCCAGGTGATGTGCTGGAAGTGGTGCATGCGATTGGCGGCGGTTAACGCCGCTAAGGAGTTTTCATGAGCCTGATCCAAACCCCCAACGACAAACCCTTTGTACTGGCCGGGCGTACCTACCAGTCGCGTTTGTTGGTGGGCACTGGCAAGTACCGCGACCTCGAAGAAACCCGCCTGGCCATTGAGGCCTCGGGGGCGGAGATCGTGACCGTGGCGGTGCGCCGCACAAACATTGGCCAGAATCCGGGCGAGCCCAATCTGCTCGACGTGTTGCCGCCGGATCGCTACACCATCCTGCCCAATACTGCCGGTTGCTTTGACGCCATCGAGGCGGTGCGCACCTGTCGTTTGGCCCGTGAGCTGCTGGACGGCCGCAACTTGGTCAAGCTGGAAGTGCTGGCCGACCAGAAGACCCTGTTTCCCAACGTCATCGAAACCCTCAAGGCCGCCGAAGTACTGGTCAAGGAAGGCTTCGACGTGATGGTGTACACCAGCGATGACCCGATCATTGCCCGCCAGTTGGCCGAAATCGGCTGCATCGCAGTAATGCCGCTGGCGGGCCTGATCGGCACCGGCCTGGGCATCTGCAACCCTTACAACCTGCGCATCATCCTCGAAGAGGCCAAGGTGCCGGTGTTGGTGGATGCCGGCGTGGGCACCGCCTCGGATGCCACCATCGCCATGGAGTTGGGGTGCGAGGCGGTGCTGATGAACAGCGCCATCGCCCATGCCCAGCATCCGGTGCTGATGGCTCAGGCCATGCAGCATGCGGTGATCGCCGGGCGCATGGCCTATCTGGCCGGGCGTATGCCGAAAAAACTCTACGCCAGCGCCTCGTCGCCGCTGAACGGGCTGATCGCCTGAGCCGCGCCTGCTGGCAAGAACCCTATTACTCAAGAGTAGATCCATGACTGAATCGCACGAGCCTGCGGCACCTGCCGAGGAACAGCGCCACATGCGCGCCATCAAGAGCTTCGTCATGCGCGCTGGACGCATGACCGAAGGCCAGCAGCGTGGCCTTGAGCAGGGCTTGCCCAAGTTCGGCCTGGAGCTGGCCGACGGCCTGCGCGACTTCGATCAGGTGTTTGGCCGCAGTGCGCCGCGCACCTTCGAAATCGGCTTTGGCATGGGCCATTCAACCCTACTGATGGCCGCGGCCGCGCCGGAGCAGGACTTTATCGGCGTCGAGGTTCATCGCCCCGGTGTCGGTGCTTTGTTGAATGGCGCGCTGGCGCAGAATCTGAGCAACATCCGCGTCTACACTTGTGATGCGTTGGAAGTGCTACGCGATTGCGTTGCCGATGCCAGCCTTGACCGGGTGCTGTTGTACTTCCCCGATCCATGGCACAAGTCGCGCCATCACAAGCGCCGCATCGTTAAGGCGGAGTTCGCCGAGTTGGTGCGCCAGAAGCTCAAGGTTGGCGGTGTGCTGCACATGGCCACCGACTGGGAGCCCTATGCGGAGTACATGCTGGAGGTCATGCAGGTGGCGCCGGGTTATCGTAACCTGGCAGCCGATGGCCGCTGTGTCGAGCGCCCCAGCGAGCGCCCGGTCACCAAGTTTGAACGGCGCGGCGAGCGCCTCGGTCATGGTGTCTGGGATCTGAAATTTGCACGGGTAGATTGACCTGATTTCAACGCGGTACAGCCAAGCGCAGTCGTTTTTATATGCCCTGCCCATGGCTGCAAGGATGATTAAACAGACCGGGCCACCCGGCACAGGCATGGAGTCCTGCCAACGATTAATACCCAACCGTCATGGTTGTCGGTATTCACAGGGCGCTGCAGTTTCTGCGCGCTGCAAGGAGATGGCGGTGTTAAGACAATTTGCAATCCTGCTACTAGCTGGCTGTGCCTTCCAGGCGCAGGCCAAAGTCGACATGACCCAGGCCGCACGCCTGGGCTCCGATCTGACCCCCCTGGGGGCCGAGCGCGCCGGCAATGCCGCGGGGACCATTCCTGCCTGGGATGGTGGCCTCACCAGTGCGCCGGCGGGTTACCAGCCGGGCATGCATCACCTTGATCCGTTCAAGGCCGATGCCGTGCAGTACGTGATCAACAGCAAGAACATGGGCCAATACCAGGCCATGCTGCCGGAAGGCTTGAAAACCCTGCTGCAAAAGCAGCCCGAGTATTTTCTTCAGGTCTACCCGACCCGCCGCAGTGCTTCGGCCCCGCAACGGATCTACGACGCTACGCGGATGAACGCCCTGAATGCCGAGCTGATTTCCGGCGGTAACGGGGTTGAAGGGGTGGCGGCCGGTGCGCCGTTCCCGCTGCCCAAGGATGGCCAGGAAGCCATCTGGAACCACATCATGCGTTACCGTGGTGAGCAGATTCACTTCGTCACCAATCAGGCGGCGGTGCTCAGCAATGGCAGCTACACCCTGCTCAAGCTGGAGCGGGACATCTACTTCCTGTACGGCCGCGACGGCATGACCCCGCAAGGGCTGAACAACACCCTGTTCTACTACAAGTACAACGTAGTGGCGCCGTCGAAGCTAGCCGGCTCCGCCCTGGTGGTGCAGGAAACCCTCGATCAGGTCCTGGCGATCCGTAAAGCCTGGCGTTTCAGCCGCGGCGAGCGTCGTGTGCGTCGTCTGCCGATGCTGGCCTACGATTCGTTGCAGCCGGACACCAACGGCATGGCCACCGCCGACGTGGTCGACTCCTACAACGGCGCACCGGACCGTTACGAGTGGACCCTGAGTGGCAAGCGCGAAATGCTGGTGCCCTACAACAGCTATGCCGTGCACCAGCAAGGCATTCCCTACGAGGACATTCTCAAGGACAAGACCGTCAACCCGCAGCTGCTGCGTTACGAGCTGCACCGCGTGTGGGTGGTCGAGGCCAACTTGCGCAAAGGCTTCAGCCATCCGTATGCCAAGCGTCGCTTCTATCTGGACGAGGACAGCTGGCAGATCCTGGCGGTGGACGTCTACGACAAGAAGGGCACCCTGGTCGGCCTGCAGGAAAGCCATCCGATCAATTACTACGATGCGCCAATGTTCGGCAGCACCCTGGAAACCATCTACGACTTCCCGGGTAATCGCTACTTTGCCGATGGCCTGGACAACAACGAGCCGATGTACGACTTCAAGGCCAAGCTGGCGCCGATCGACTTTACCCCGCAGGCCCTGCGCCGCGAAGGTAACTGAGGCCGCAAGGTGTGCAGCAAAAAAACCGCCTTCGGGCGGTTTTTTTCTGTCCGGTGTTTAGTCGATGAGTTCGGCGCCGAGGATGGTGGCTTCCGGCATGCTGGGTGGCGCGGGGCACACCTGCAGGTACTTGATGCTCTCGCGGGGAATCAGCAGCAGGTCGCCGTCGACCTCGATGCTGATAAACGGCGACTCCAGCTGCATGCGCAGCAAGCGCGCAATTTGCGCCGGTTCGCCGCGTTGCTGGGGGAAGCGCAGGGCCAGGCGTTGGCCGTCTTGAAAATACAAATACAGGTGCTTGATGGCTTTCATGCAGGGCTCCTCCGGTGGCCGACGGCCAGCCGCGCAGCCACGGAATCAGCTGCGGTCGGCCAGCACGCCGATAAGGAAGAAGACTAGTAGCAATACCGGCGCCAGGGTGTAGTTGTTGAAATAACCCAAGGCATGGGCCAGCCAGGGCGTCAGGAAGATGATCGCCAGGCCGTAGCCGACGGCGCAGACCAGCACGAAAATCAGGGTGCGCAGGACGAAATTCAGGCCGCCGATGGAGCGTTGCACCCAGGCATTCAGGCCGGGGCCGAACAGCACGAACAGGGTGGCCATCAGGGCCAGGGAGATATCGCCCAGGTGGCTGCGGCTCCAGCGCGACAGGGTGGCGATCAGGTCGAGAAGCATGTCCATGAGAGTCCTTAGCAAAGCAGCGCAATGCAGATGCGCTAGGTGAGGAAGTACTGCAGCAGGTCGTTGAGAAACAGTTGCCCTTCGCGACTGGCGGTCAGCCGTTGCGGGTCACTCAGAAGCAGGCCACGGGCTTCGGCTTCGGCACGGGCGGTGCTCAAGACGCTGAGCGGCAAACCGGTGCGCTGAGTAAACAGGGCGCTGCTGCAGCCGTCGTTGAGGCGCAGCACATTCATCAGGAATTCGAAGGGCAGCTCTTCGCTGGTGAGCGCGCGCTCGCCGGCAAGAAAGGCTTTGTCCGGGTCCAGGTAGTCCTTGGGTAGGCGGGTCTTCCAAGTGCGCACGATCTGCCCGCTCGGGCTGCTGAGCTTGCCGTGGGCGCCGGCGCCGATGCCGATAAAGTCGCCGAAGCTCCAGTAATTGAGGTTATGCCGGGCCTGGTGGCCGGCACGGGCATAGGCCGAAACTTCGTACTGCAGGTAGCCATGCTCGGCGAGCAATTGCTGGCCGGCCTCTTGAATGTCCCAGAGGGTGTCGTCTTCCGGCAGGGTCGGCGGCTGGCTCCAGAACACCGTGTTCGGTTCCATGGTCAGCTGGTACCACGACAGGTGGGTCGGCTGCTGGGCGATAGCGATGCGCAGGTCGCTCAAGGCGTCCTCGATCGACTGGTCCGGCAGGCCGTGCATCAGGTCGAGGTTGAAGTTGTCGAAGCCGGCGGCGCGGGCCATGTCGGCGGCGCGAATCGCCTCGTCGCCGTCGTGGATGCGGCCCAGGGCTTTGAGCTTATCGGCCTGAAAACTCTGCACGCCGATGGACAGGCGATTGATGCCGAGTTGGCGGTAGGCCTGGAATTTGGCCTGCTCAAAGGTGCCGGGGTTGGCCTCCAGGGTGATTTCGATGTCGGCAGCAAACCCGATGCGTTGCTCCACGCCAGCCAGCAGACGGCCGAGGGCGGCGGCGCTGAACAGGCTTGGAGTGCCGCCGCCGAAGAAGATCGAACTCAGTTGGCGGCCGTGCACATGGCTAAGGTCGGCGTCGAGGTCGGCCAGCAGGGCGTCGACATACTCCTGTTCCGGCAGCGTTGGGCCGGCGGCGTGGGAGTTGAAATCGCAGTACGGGCATTTGCGCACGCACCAGGGAATATGGATGTACAAGGCAAGCGGCGGGAGCTGCAAACTCCCGCCGTCGGGCATACTCATGCCAGCCCCAGGCGTTGTTTGAGCAGGGCCATGGCGCGGGCACGGTGGCTGAGCTGGTTTTTCTCGGCCGCCGGCAGTTCGGCGCTGGAGCAGTTGCGCTCGGCGACCCAGAACAGCGGGTCGTAGCCAAAGCCCTGTGCGCCGCGGGCTTCATGCAGGATGCGGCCGTGCCAGAGGCCTTCGCAAAGGATCGGCAGCGGGTCGGCGGCATGCCGCACCAACGCCAGAGCGCAGACGAACTGGGCGCCGCGCTCGGTGTCCGGCACTGCTTTAAGGACGTCCAGCAGCTTGGCGTTGTTGGCAGCATCGCCTTGGCCGTCGGCATAGCGAGCCGAGTAGATGCCCGGCGCGCCACCGAGGGCGTCTACCGCCAGTCCCGAGTCGTCGGCCAGCGCTGGCAGGCCGGACACCTGCGCGGCGTGGCGGGCCTTGAGAATGGCGTTCTCGACAAACGACAAGCCGGTTTCTTCCGGCTCAATGCTGCTGAACTCACTGACGGCGCGCACTTTGATGTGCGAGCCGAGCATCGCTTGCAGTTCTTTCAGCTTGCCGGCGTTGTGGCTGGCCAGCACTAGTTCAGTGATCGGCTTCATTCGTCGGGGAAAAATTCCTGGTTGAAATCGAAACTGTGGGGCACGCCATCGGCGGCGGTCACGTTCAGGGTGAAGCGCAGGGTTTCCCGTTGCTCGAAGGGGAACTGGGCCAGGTAGTAGATGGCCTTGCCTTCCTTGACCTCTTTGAAGCTCAGGGCGGTGCTTTGCCCCAGCAGGTTCTTCACCGTGCCGCTGACCTTGGCGCTGCTGGCGGTGCCGGCCTTGAGTACGGCGACATTGACCACGCCCTGGGTCTTGCTGCGCACCAGGCCTGTGGCTGCGGCGATTTCGGGCTGCAGGAAACCGGAGTTGAAGGCGCTGTAATGCACGTCCAGGTCGCCATAGCTTTGCTTCTGTTCGGCCAGGGCCGGCAGGCTCAGGCACAGGCTCATGAGTAATAACGCGATGCGGGTCATGACGATTCTCCTTGCGGTGGGTGGCGGGTCAGACCGCTATCTGGCTGTCAGCCAGGCTGGGGCCGCTGACGCGATAGATGCCGATCTCACCCAACAGATTAGGCCACAAGCGACTGGCCAGGGTGTGCCGGTGCAGGCGGTCTACTGCCAGGCGGTCGAGGACGCGCACACGCATCTGGTGGCACAGCTCTTCGAAGTCGAGGAAGGTGCAGAAGTGGATGTTCGGCGTGTTGTACCAGGTGTACGGGAGGAACTCGGAGACCGGCATCTGGCCTTTGCGCGCCAGGTCCCAGCGGCAACGCCAGTGGCCGAAGTTGGGAAAGGTGATGATGCACTGGCGGCCGACGCGGAGCATTTCCTCCAGCAGCTTGTCCGGGTACTGCACGGCCTGCAGGGCCTGGGTCATGACCACGACGTCGAAGCTGTTGCTGGCGAAGTTGCCGAGGCCTTTGTCCAGGTCCTGCTCGATGACGTTGATGCCCTTGAGCAGGCACTGGGCGATGTTGTCGGCGTCGATTTCCAGGCCATAGCCACTGACCTGCTTGTGCTCGCGCAGCCAGGCCAGCAGTTCGCCGTCGCCACAGCCGAGGTCGAGGACCCGGCTACCGGCGGGAATCCAGTCTTGAATGATGTCCAGATCGGCTCTCATGACGGCCTTACACGCTGATGCGGTGCATGTAGGCGCTGAACGCCTGCAAGTACCGCGGAATGGGAATGAGGAAGGCGTCGTGGCCCTGCGGCGCGTCGATTTCCAGGTAGCAGACGTTCTTGCGCGCGGCCACCAGGGCGTCGACGATCTCCCGCGAGCGCGCCGGCGAGAAGCGCCAGTCGGTGGTGAAGGACATCACGCAGAAATCCGCCTGGGCCGACGCCAACGTCTTGGCCAGGTCACCAGCGTGGTTGGCCGCCGGGTCGAAGTAGTCCAGCGCCTTGGTCATCAGCAGGTAGGTGTTGGCGTCGAAACGTCCGGAGAACTCCTCGCCCTGATAGCGCAGGTAGCTCTCGACCTGGAACTCGACGCTGTGGAAGTCGTAGTTGAGCTTGTCGCTTTTCAGGTCGCGGCCGAATTTCTCGCCCATGGCGTCATCCGACAGGTAGGTGATGTGACCGACCATGCGCGCCAGAATCAGCCCACGCTTGGGGATCACGCCCTGTTCCTGAAAGTGCCCGCCGTGGAAGTCCGGGTCGGAGAGGATGGCCTGGCGCGCCACTTCGTTGAAGGCGATGTTCTGTGCCGACAACTTGGGTGCCGAGGCGATGGCCAGGCAGTGGCGCACGCGCTCGGGGTAGCTGATGCTCCATTGCAACGCCTGCATGCCGCCGAGGCTGCCGCCGACCACTGCGGCCCACTGCTGAATGCCCAGGCAGTCGGCCAGGCGCGCCTGACTGTTTACCCAGTCTTCCACGGTCATCATCGGGAAGTCGGCACCGAACGGCTTGCCGCTGGCCGGGTTGATGCTCGACGGCCCGGTGGAGCCGTTACAGCCGCCGAGGTTATTGAGGCTGACGACGAAGAACTTATTGGTGTCGATGGGTTTGCCGGGGCCGATGCAGCTGTCCCACCAGCCCGGTTTGCGCTCGTCGACACTGTGGTAGCCGGCAGCGTGGTGGTGGCCGGAGAGGGCATGGCAAATCAGCACCGCGTTGCTGGCGCTGGCGTTCAGTTGCCCATAGGTTTCGTAGACCAACTGATAATTGGCCAGGCTGCGGCCACAGGCCAGCGCCAGTGGCTCGGCAAACGTGAGGGTTTGCGGACTGACCAGACCAACGGAATCTTCTGCAAAGACGGTGGGCATTGACCCTGCTCGCGCTTAAATGAGGCGCCAGTCTAAAGAGCACCGCCCCAGGCGGCAAGCGCATGGGGCGGCGGGTGTGCAGCGGTTTGTTGTGATCAGCGAATCAGTCCGCAGCGCTGTGGCTGCGCCCGGCGCCTGGCAGGCTGACCACCTTGCCCTGGCGTTGTACGGGTGCCGGTCGGCGCAGCATGCGCAGCATTTCATTGGCCTGTGCCAGTTGCTGCTGCAGTTCGTCCTGATAGCGTGCCAGATGCTGGCTGCGAGTGCGGGTTTGCTGGGTTTCCTGGGCCAGGGCTTTGAGGCGCAGCATGTGGGTTTCCAGCATCTGCTTGTTTTCCAGGGTGTGCTGCATCAGCGGCATCAGGGCGTCGCCGGCCCACTGCTCGGCTTCCTGGCGCAGGCGCTGGTGCAGGCCGATGACTTCCTGCACCAGTGTGGCGAAAAAGCGCCGGCTCAGGGTGGTCTGGTTGCTGAGCAGGGTCTTCAGGTGCAGGCGGAAGCGGTCGGCCTTGCCTTGCAGTTGTTGCAGCTCACGCAGGGGGCGCTTGATGCTGAACTGCGGCGCGTCTACGCCGTGCAGGGGATTCTCTTCGTTGTGCCGGCGGTAGATGGCGGCCACCATCTTGTTGGCCATTTCAGCTTCCTGACCCAGGGTCTGCAGATCGGCTTCCACGCTGCGGAAGAAAAACAGGATGGTCTGGTTGATGCCGAAGGTGGTCCAGCTGCCGGTGAGGTTCTTGCTCAGCAGCGCCAGGTGTTCATCCAGCCGCTCACTGCGTACGGCGCTGCGTAGCAGGTCGCCCTGGCGCTTGAGCAGGCGCTGGTTGGTTTTCAGGCCGAGCAGGCGCTTGTGGTGCTGGCCGTGGTCTTCTTTGGTTTTGGCGGTCAGTTCAAACAGCAACTGGCCGTTGTCCTGGTGGTGGTTGGACAGCAGCTCGTGCTGTTCATTGACCTTGGCCAGGCGCAGGTTGAGGACGTGTTGGCTGTTTTGCAGCAGGGCCAGCACCTGGTTGACCACGCGTTCTTCCAGCAAACGCTCCTTCTGCGCCACGATGCGTTCGCACAGCAGGGTTTCCAGGCCTGCCAGCTGGCTGCGGTCGAGCAGCTCCTGGTCCTTGCGCACTTTTGCCAGCAGGGCTTGCTTGGCCGATATCGGCAGTACGTTGTCGCGACTGATGCCCAGTTGTTTGGCCGTGGCGCTGCGGATTTTCTCGATGGCGTGCTGAACGAAGGTTTCGCCGGCCAGGTCGTCCCAGAGCACGTCGATTTTGTTCAGAGCGGCAAACAGGCAGATGGGGTTTTCGTCGTCGAGCTGGCGAATATGCTGCTGCCACACCGCCATGTCGCTGGCCGTCACGCCGGTATCGGCGCTGAGCAGGAAGATCACCGCCTGGGCGTTGGGCAGCATCGACAGGGTCAGTTCCGGCTCGCTACCCAGGGCATTCAGACCGGGTGTGTCGAGGATGCGCAGGCCCTGGCGCAGCAGCGGGTGGTCGAAGTTGACGATGGCATGGCGCCAGGCCGGTACCAGCACGATGCCCGGCTTGCCGGCGCTTTCCAGCATGTCCGGGTGGAAGCCCAGTTGAATGGCCTGCTCCACCGGCATCGGCTTGGTTTTGGCCACCTGGGTAAAGGCCTGGACCATGTTGTCCGGGTCGCTGAGGTCCAGGGGGATATTTACCCAGTGCCGGGGAATGCGCTTGAACTGCGCCACGCTGGCTTCTGCCGCGCGGGTCTCGATCGGCAGCAGACGGATATAGGAGTGTTCCGAGCGCGGGTCGAAAAACAGCTCGGTAGGGCACATGGTGGTGCGCCCGGCCTGGGACGGCAGCATGCGCTGGCCGTATTCGGAGAAGAACAGGCTGTTGATCAGCTCGGTCTTGCCGCGCGAATACTCGCCGACAAAGGCCAGGGTGATGTGGTCGGTGCGCAGCAGTTTGAGGGCGCGCTCCAGCTTGGCCTCAACGGCGTCGGAATTGAGGCGGTTGTGGATCAACCAGCTGCGATAGCGGGTGATCTCGCGCATCAATTCGCGCTTCCAGGCCACGTATGCGGTGACCTGCTGACTGAGACGTTCCATGCTCATCCTGGCTCTCCGGGGAAAGTGCATCCTGCAAGTGTGGGCGAGTGTACGTGCACCAGGGCCATGGTGTCGTAGTGATAGCACTCATTATGCTGAACGGCGGCTTAGCGTCAAACTGCAAGCGCCATGATCCCGCCTTAAGGTCTGTCAGGCTGACTGAGCGGTCAGTCCGGGCAAGTCGGGCAGACGCTTGGGTTGCTGGATGCGCACGCGCTTCTGCCGATTGAGCTCGCCACTGACCAGGCTGACCTGACTCTTGGCCACGCCGAATGCAGCGCCGAGAAACGCCAGCAGATGGGCGTTGGCCTTGCCCTCCACCGGTGGCGCGGTGAGGCGGATTTTCAGCCGCTCACCGTGCAGCCCGGCGAATTCATCCTTGCTGGCCTTGGGTTGCAGGTGACAGTCGAGGATCAGGTCCGCGCCGTCCCAGCGGTACCAGGCCGCACTCATCAGAGGAACGGGCTGAGCATGGCCGGCATGCCAGTCATGGCCGCCAGGTTGCCGATGACGAAACGGTCCACCAGGTTCAACGCGATAAACGCGAAGATTGGCGACAGGTCCAGCCCGCCAAGGTTCGGCAGCAGCTTGCGAAACGGCGCCAGCAGCGGCTCGCAGAGCTGGTTGACCAGTTGCGCGCCAGGGTTGTGGCTGCCGGGAGCAACCCAGGAGAGGATTACGCTGACGATCAGGGCGAAGAAGAACACCTTGAAGAACAGCGAAGTCACGCCAATCAGCGACCAGACCAGCAACTGCGGGATGACGCTAATCGGGTTGAAGCCCATCAGGCTCAGCGTCACGACCATCAGCAGCAGTTGCACCAGCACGGCCAGCACCAGGGAAGCGGTATCCAGCCCGGCGATGCTGGGGATCAGCCGGCGTAGCGGCTTGAGCAACGGTTGGGTGGCCTTGACGGTGAACTGGCTGAGCGGGTTGTAGAAGTCCGCACGTACCAGTTGCAGGATAAAGCGCAGCAGCACGATCAGCAGGTACAGGCTGCCGAGGGTCTGGATGATATAGATGAGGGCTTCGACTAATCCGGACATGACGGTTCCTTACTTTCCCAGTTGTTCTGCCAGTTCGGCCGAGCGTTTGGCGGCAGCGCTCAGCGCCTGTTCGACCAGCTCGGCAAAACCACCGGCCTGGAAGGTTTTGATCGCGGCTTCGGTGGTGCCATTCGGTGAGGTGACGCGGCGACGCAGTTCGGCGGCATCGACGTCACTGGCCACGGCCATATGGGCGGCGCCCAGCGCAGTCTGCAGAGTCAGCTGGGCAGCGATGGCTTTGGGCAGGCCCAACTGCTCACCGGCGGCGGTCATGGCCTCAATCAGCAGGAAGAAATACGCCGGGCCGCTGCCGGAAACGGCCGTCACCGCGTCGATCTGCTGTTCGTTCTCCAGCCACAGGGCCATGCCGACGGCCGCCAGCAGATGCTCGGCCAGCTCGCGTTGGGCCGGGTTGACCTCGGCGTTGGCATACAGGCCGCTCACGCCCTGACGCAGCAACGCCGGGGTGTTGGGCATGCAGCGCACGATGGGGCGAGCGCCCAGCCAGTTACCCAGGCTGGCGCAACTGATGCCGGCGGCGATGGAGACCAGCAGTTGGCCGTCCTGCAGGCTGGGGGTCAGGGCCAGGCACACGTCTTTAAGCACTTGCGGCTTGGTGGCGAGGACAATCACGTCGGCGTCGAGAATGGCCTCGGCGTTATCGGCAAGCAGCGCAATGCCGTGTTCGCCGGCAATCTTCGCCCGTTGCTCGGCGCCGGGATCGCTGGCGCGGATATGACTGGCCGGAATGCCCTGGGCGAGCAAGCCGCCGATCAGACTGGCGGCCATGTTGCCGGCGCCAATAAAGGCGATACGGGGGTGGCTCATGTGCGGCTTCCTTTTAGGTTCAATTCAGGCGCTCGGGTAATCACGGGCGCCAAACAGGGCAGTGCCGATGCGGACCCAGGTCGCCCCTTCGGCGATGGCGGCGTCCAGATCATGGCTCATGCCCATGGACAGGGTGTCGAGAGGCAGCGGCAAACCATCGCGCAATTCGCGCAGCCGGGCAAAGGCCGCCCGTTGTGCTGCCACGTCGTCGGTTGGCTCGGGGATCGCCATCAAGCCACGCAAGCGCAGGTTCGGCAATTGGCTCACGGCCTGGGCCAGGGCGGCCAGCTCAGCCGGCGCGCAGCCAGATTTGCTCGCTTCAGCGCTGACGTTCACCTGCAAACAGATGTTTAAAGGCGGTAAGCCGGTCGGACGTTGCTCTGACAAGCGTTGGGCAATCTTCAGGCGGTCCACCGAGTGCACCCAAGCGAAATGCTCGGCAATCGGCTTGGTCTTGTTCGATTGAATGGGGCCGATAAAGTGCCAGATCAAGGGCAGCTCGCTCAGTTCAGCCTGTTTATCCAAGGCTTCCTGCAGGTAGTTTTCGCCGAAGTCGCGCAGGCCCGCGGCAAAGGCTTCGCGCACCGCAGCAGCCGGTTTGGTCTTGCTCACTGCGAGCAGGCCAATGCCGTCTAAATCGCGCCCCGAGGCTTGCGCCGCCTCACGGATCCGCTCACCGACCTTTGCAATATTCTCTGCTATCGTGGACATTACTCACGCTCTATCGCCCGCCCGTCTGGGGTCTGCGGCATTCTACCTGCTTGCTTGTCATTAGGGAGTCCCATGGATATTACCGAGCTGCTTGCCTTCAGCGCCAAGCAAGGCGCTTCAGACCTGCACCTCTCGGCGGGCCTGCCGCCGATGATTCGTGTCGATGGCGATGTGCGCCGGATCAACCTGCCTGCTCTCGATCACAAGCAAGTGCACGCGCTGATCTACGACATCATGAACGACAAGCAGCGCAAGGATTTCGAGGAGTTCCTGGAGACCGACTTCTCCTTTGAAGTGCCCGGTGTGGCGCGTTTCCGGGTCAACGCCTTCAACCAAAACCGCGGTGCCGGTGCGGTGTTCCGGACCATTCCGTCCAAGGTCTTGTCGATGGAAGACTTGGGCATGGGCGAAATCTTCAAGAAGATTTCCGACGTGCCTCGCGGCTTGGTGCTGGTGACCGGGCCGACCGGTTCGGGCAAGTCGACCACCCTGGCGGCCATGCTCGACTACATCAATAGCAACAAATATCACCACATTCTCACCGTGGAAGATCCGATCGAATTCGTTCACGAATCGAAAAAATGCCTGATCAACCAGCGGGAAGTGCACCGCGACACCCTTGGCTTCTCCGAGGCTCTGCGCTCGGCCCTGCGGGAAGACCCGGACATCATTCTGGTGGGTGAGATGCGCGACCTGGAGACCATCCGCCTGGCGCTGACCGCTGCGGAAACCGGTCACCTGGTGTTCGGCACCCTGCACACCACCTCGGCGGCGAAGACCATTGACCGGGTGGTTGACGTGTTCCCCGCGGAAGAAAAATCCATGGTTCGCTCCATGCTTTCCGAGTCGCTGCAGTCGGTTATCTCCCAGACCCTGCTGAAAAAGGTCGGCGGCGGCCGGGTGGCGGCCCACGAGATCATGATCGGCACCCCGGCGATCCGTAACCTGATCCGCGAAGACAAGGTGGCGCAGATGTATTCGGCGATCCAGACCGGTGGTTCGCTGGGCATGCAGACGCTCGACTCCTGCTTGAAGGGTTTGGTGGCCAAGGGCATCGTCAGCCGCGATGCGGCGCGGGAAAAAGCCAAAACCCCGGAAAACTTCTGATCCAAGCCGCTTCTGCCTGCTGGTGGAAGCGGCAAGACACCCTTGCGCTACACGCCCGCAAGCGGTTGGCCCCTCAGGGCGCGGTGCTTTGAGCACTGCATGGCGTGCCAGGTGTGATAGGCGAGAAGGTCCATGGAATTCGAAAAACTGCTGCGCTTGATGGTCGAAAAGGGCGGCTCGGACTTGTTTATTACCGCCGGCGTGCCGCCGTCGATGAAGGTCAATGGCAAGATCATGCCGGTGACCAAAAACGCCATGTCGCCGGAGCAAACCCGCGAGACCGTGCACTCCGTGATGAACGAGCAGCAGCGCCGTGACTTCACCGAGAACCACGAGTGCAACTTCGCCATCAGTGCGCGTGGCGTTGGCCGCTTCCGCGTAAGTGCGTTTTATCAGCGCAACCTGGCAGGTATGGTGCTGCGCCGTATCGAAACCAATATCCCGACGCTGGAAGACCTCAAACTGCCGGAAGTGCTGAAAAAACTGTCGCTGACCAAGCGCGGCCTGGTCCTGTTTGTCGGTGCCACCGGTACCGGTAAATCCACCTCGTTGGCGGCGATGATCGGCTACCGCAACAAGAACTCCAGCGGCCACATCATCTCCATCGAAGACCCAATCGAATACATCCACCAGCACCAGAGCTGCATCGTCACCCAGCGTGAAGTGGGGATCGATACCGAGTCGTTCGAAATTGCCCTGAAGAACACCCTGCGCCAGGCGCCGGACGTGATCATGATTGGCGAAGTGCGGACTCGCGAGACCATGGACCATGCGGTGGTGTTCGCCGAAACCGGCCACTTGTGTCTGGCCACGCTGCACGCCAACAACGCCAACCAGGCGCTGGACCGGATCATCAACTTCTTCCCGGCGGACCGTCAGCAGCAGGTGTGGATGGATTTGTCGCTTAACCTCAAAGCCATCGTCGCCCAGCAACTGGTGCCGACCCCGGACGGCAAGGGGCGGCGCGCGGTGATTGAGGTCTTGATCAACACCCCGCTGGCGGCGGACCTGATTCGCAAGGGCGAAGTGCACGAGCTCAAGGCGCTGATGAAGCGCTCCACCGAGCAGGGCATGCAGACCTTCGATCAGGCGCTGTATGCGCTCTATGCCCAGGGTGAAATCACTTACGAAGATGCCCTGGCCCACGCCGACTCGGCCAACGACCTACGTCTGCTGATCAAGCTCGGTTCGGAAACCGATGGCGAGCACCTGACCAGCATGTCCCAGGGCCTGTCCCTAGAGGTAAGCGACGAAGAACCGGGGCGACGTTTCCGCTAAGTTTCGAGGCATAAAGACAAAACCCACCGGCCGGTGGGTTTTGTCTTTATGCGGTTCGCAATTGAATTTGCGCCATGATCGGCAGTCAGAGCAGCAAGGTTATTTCACAGGAGAGTGATATGGATATGCGTCAGGACACCCACAGCAAGGCCATCGGCTACCTGTTGTGGATCTTCGGTTTTCTCGGGGCTCATCGTTTTTACTACGGCAAACCGGTGACCGGGACGATCTGGTTTTTCACCTTGGGACTGCTGGGGATAGGCTGGTTGATCGACCTGTTTCTGATCCCGTCGATGGACCGTGAGGCGGACTTGCGCTTCACGTCAGGCGGCTTGGATTACAACGTGGCCTGGATACTGTTGGTGTTTCTCGGCATTTTTGGCGTGCACCGCATGTACCAGGGTAAATGGCTGACGGGCATCCTCTACCTGTTCACCGGCGGATTTTTCTTGTTGGGCGTGTTGTATGACTTCTGGACGCTGAACGATCAGGTGTCGATCCGCAACGCGCAGATCTCACCGCTTTAAACCGCCCAGAGCAACGCAAAAGCCCGCCAATTGGCGGGCTTTTGCATGACGGGTGCTTCAGTTCTGGTAACTGATGCGCCCATCCACCAGAGTGTAGCGCACGGCGGCGGGCAGGCAGTGGCCGATAAACGGGCAGTTTTGGCCTTTGGAGAACCAGGTTTCCCCCGCCAGGGTCGAGCCTTGCGGATCGAACAGCACCAGATCGGCCGGTGCGCCGACGGCCAGGCGCCCAACCGGCAGGCGCAAGGCCTTGGCCGGGCCGGCTGTCAGGCGTGCCAGCAGGGTCGGCAGGTCGAGCAGGCCGTCCTGCACCAGGGTCATGGCCAGCGGCAGCAGCAGCTCGACGCTGCTGATACCAGGCTCGGTCGCGGCGAAAGGCGCCAGCTTGGCGTCTGCCTCATGGGGTTGGTGGTGGCTGGCGATGGCCGAGATCACCCCGGACTTGACCGCTGCCCGCAAGCCATCGCGGTCGGCCTGGGTACGCAGCGGTGGTTGGACGTGATAGAGGCTGGAGAAGTCGCGCAGGGCCTCATCGGTTAGGATCAACTGATACAGGGCCACGTCGGCAGTCACCGGCAGGCCGCGCGCCTGAGCGTCGGCAATCATCTGCGCGCCGCGAGCACTGGTCAGCTGACTGAAGTGAGCGCGCACGCCAGACTGTTCCACCAGCAGCAGGTCACGGGCCAGGGCCACGGTTTCGGCGCTTTCCGGGATGCCGGCCAGGCCGAGGAAGCTCGCCGTCGGCCCTTCGTGCGCGATGCCGCCGGCCGCCAGGTCGTGGTCCTGGGCATGCAGGATCACGGTCAGGTTGAAGGTGGCGGCATATTCCAGGGCGCGGCACAGGGTGCGGTGGTTGTTGAAGCTGTGCAGGCCATCGCCAAAGGCCATGCAACCGGCGTCGCGCAGGGCCACCAGCTCGGCCAGCTGTTCGCCGTCGAGGTTTTTGCTCAGAGCGCCGATGGGGAAGACCTTGCTGTGTCCGGCTTCGCGGGCGCGGTCGAGAATCAGCTCGGTAACCGCTGAGGTGTCCAGCACCGGTTTGGTCTGCGGCGGGCAGCACAGGCTGGTCACGCCGCCGGCGGCGGCGGCCAGGGTTTCAGTGGCAATCGTGCCTTTGCGGCTGTAGCCGGGTTCGCGCAGGGATACGGCCAGGTCGACCAGGCCGGGGGCGGCTACCAAGCCGGTCGCGTCGATGGTCTGGTCGGCGACAAAGTCAGCAGGGGCTTGGCCGAAGGCGGCGATTTTGCCGCCTTGCAGGTACAGGTCGGTGACTTGGTCGAGGCCGCTGGCCGGGTCGATCACGCGGGCGCCGAGGATACGGGTACGCATCAGTTCTGCTCCTCGCTGTCTTGGTTGAGTTGGCGTTGCGCGGCTTGGCCGCTCATGGCCATGGACAGCACGGCCATGCGGATGGCGATGCCGTAGGTGACCTGATTGAGAATCACCGATTGCGGACCATCGGCCACTGCCGATTCGATTTCCACGCCGCGGTTGATCGGCCCCGGGTGCATGACCAAGGCATCGGGCTTGGCCAGGGCCAGGCGCTGGGTGGTCAGGCCGTAAAGGCGGTAGAACTCGCCCTCGCTGGGCAGCAGGCCGCCCTGCATGCGTTCGCGCTGCAGGCGCAGCATGATCACCACGTCGACATCTTTCAGGCCTTCGGCGAGGTCGGTGTAGACGCTCACGCCGTATTGCTCGATGCCCACCGGCAGCAAGGTTTTCGGCGCGATCACGCGGATGTCCGGGCAGCCCAGGGTTTTCAGGGCGAGCATGTCCGAGCGCGCCACCCGCGAATGGAGAATGTCGCCAACGATGGCCACCGAGAGATTCTCGAAGCTGCCTTTGTGCCGACGAATAGTCAGCATGTCGAGCATGCCCTGGGTCGGGTGACCATGGCGGCCGTCGCCACCGTTGATCACGGCGACGTTGGGGCACACGTGCTCGGCGATAAAGTGCGCGGCGCCGGAGTCGGCATGGCGCACCACGAACATGTCGGCGGCCATGGCTTCGAGGTTGCGCAGGGTGTCGAACAGTGTCTCGCCCTTGCTGGTTGAGCTGGTCGACACGTTCAGGCTGATCACGTCGGCTGACAGGCGCTGGGCCGCCAGTTCGAAGGTGGTGCGGGTGCGCGTGGAGTTCTCGAAGAACACGTTGCACACGGTTTTGCCGCGCAGCAGCGGGACTTTCTTCACGGCGCGGGCGCCGACTTCGAGGAAGGAGTCGGCAGTGTCGAGGATTTCCGTCAGCAGCTCGCGGGACAAACCGTCGAGGGACAGGAAATGGCGCAGCTGGCCCTGGTCATTGAGCTGCAGCGGGCGCTTGGCGGCGGTCGGCGTCATCACGAGGGTCTCAGTGGGAGGCAAGAAGCTGGCGCTCAAGCGCGAGCGGAGTAGGGCCGTGCAATTTTACCCGCTCGCCAGGCGCGAGGGACAAGGTGGCGCCGACCACGTCCGGACGGATCGGCAGCTCGCGGGCATTCAGGTCGAGCAGGCAGACCAGGGTTACGCTGGCCGGTCGGCCGTAGTCGAACAGCTCGTTGAGGGCGGCGCGGATGGTGCGCCCGCTCATCAGTACGTCGTCGATCAGCACCAGGTGCTGGCCTTCGATCTCGAACGGCAGGGCTGAGGGCCGTACTTGCGGGTGCAGGCCGTTCTGGGTGAAGTCATCGCGATAGAAGGATACGTCCAGGGTGCCCAGTGGCGCGGACTGGCCCATGGCCTGCAAGAGTGCTTCAGCCACCCACACGCCGCCGGTATGGATGCCGATGTAGCGTGGCTCGGCAATCTGGTGCTGCTGCAGGTGGGCGCTCAGTGCGGCAGCCATCTGCGGCAGGAGTACGGCGGGATCGGGCAGGCTCATCACGGCTCCTCGGAGTGTACGGTGGTTGGCGCGGGCGCAGGGTTGGCTTCAAGCCAGCCTTGCAGCAGCAACGCGGCGGCCAGGGCGTCCACCGGGTTTTCCCGGTAGCCGCCGCGTTGGCCTTGAGCCAGGCGCTCGCCCTTGGCTTCGTAAGTGGTCAGGCGTTCATCGTGCATGTGCACCGGTAGGTTGAAGCGGCCGTTGAGGCGGCGGGCGAATTTCTCCGCGCGCGCGCTCATCTCGCTCGGGCTGCCGTCCATGTTCAGCGGCAGGCCGACGACGATGGCGTCCGGCTGCCATTCCTTGATCAGCGCCTCGACCTTCTGCCAGTCCGGTACGCCGTTTTGTGCCTTGAGGATGCACAGCGCGCGGGCTTGGCCGGTGATGACCTGGCCGACGCCGACGCCGATTTGTTTGGTGCCGTAGTCGAAGCCCAGCAGCAGGCGCAGTAGTTGGCTCATCAGGCGTGCCCCGCCTGGCGAGTCAATAGGCTGAGGTTGACGCCCAGCCTCGCGGCGGCGGCGCTCAGGCGCTGCTCGGCGGGGATGTCGAAGAGAATCTGCAGGTCGGCCGGGCAGCTCAGCCAGGCGTTATCGGCCAGCTCGCTTTCCAGTTGTCCGGCTTCCCAGCCGGCGTAGCCGAGGGCGATCAGGTGTTGGCTCGGGCCCTGGCCGGCGGCGATGGCGAACAATGTGTCTTGCGAGGTCGACAGGCCCAGTTCGCCGAGTTCAAGCGTGGCCTGGAACTGCTGGCCGCTGGGGTGCAGGACAAAGCCGCGCTCGGTCTGTACCGGGCCGCCGGCAAAGATCGGTGAGTCTTGCTGAATGCCGCCGGTCTGGTCATCCGGGCGCAGCTGTTCGATCACATCGGCCAGGCTCAAACCGCTGGGGCGGTTGATGATCAGGCCCATGGCGCCTTCGGCGTTGTGCTCGATCAGGTAGGTCACGGTCTGGGCAAAATGCGGATCGGCCATGTGCGGCATGGCGATCAGGAAATGGTGCTTGAGGTAGGTCGGGGCGCGGTCTTTCATGGGCGCTAGTTTCAGGCTTCAAGCCCGTTGCTTCAAGCCTGACGTTGTTGCGACAGGCTTATGGCTAGCGGCTGGACAGGCGGTCGCCACGCTCGAAGCGCCAGGTGCGGATGATTTCCAGGCGGTCGAACTCGGCCAGGTCCTTGTTGAATGGGGCAAAGGGCGCGGCCAGGCGGACGATGCGCAAGGCGGCCTGGTCGAGGGTGTCCTGGCCGGAGGATTCCAGAACCTGGACTTCATACAGGGTGCCATCGCGGTTGATCGACACCAGCAGGCGCAGGCTGCCGTAAATGCGTTGGCGGCGGGCTTCGTCGGGGTAGTTGAGGTTGCCGATACGCTCGATCTTCTTGCGCCATTCCTCTTTGTACCAGGCACCTTTGTCGCGCATGGTCGAGGCGGCGTTGAGACGATGGATTTTTGGCCGTTTGGCGTAGAGCTGCTGTTCCTGGGCCAGTTGCGCTTCAAGGCTGGCGATTTCTGCCGACAGCTGACTGCTGTCGAATACCGGGGCCGGGCGGCTGGCGGGTTGCGGCTTGGCTTGCGCGGTTTTGACAGGGGTCTTCTGCGCTTGCGGGCTGCGGGTGGCGACGGCGGCTTTGGGCTTTTCTTTGCGCACGCTGGCCGGTGGTGCGCTGGGCGGGGTCACACGCTTGACCTCGGTGTCCTGAAACAGCGCTTGTTCGGTGGTTTTCGGCGCGGCCTTTTTGTCCAGGGTGCCGCTGCCTTGCTGGTTGTTCTGCGCAAGAAAGTCGGCTTCTTTGGGTTTTTCGGCGCTTTTAAAGGTGGAGAGGGTGATTTCCAGGGTTTTGCTGATCTGCCCAGGCTCAGCGAAGCTAAAGCTCAGGCCAAGAATCAGCGCCACATGCACCAGGGCCGCCAGAAAAAGAGTAAAGCCCAAGCGGTCCGCCGGGCGAACGCCGGAGGCTGCGGGGGCTGGGGTGCGGGCGGGCTTGTTCATGGCGCATCGGCTTGGCTCAAAGTGTCGCGCAGTCTGCCGGCTTGGGGCGGCAGGCTGCAAGCGACACGGTTCAAGCTGCCACCTGCGTCAAGC
Organism: Pseudomonas sp. BGA-UO-ETr-WB11; assembly: GCF_059567785.1. NCBI lineage: Bacteria > Pseudomonadati > Pseudomonadota > Gammaproteobacteria > Pseudomonadales > Pseudomonadaceae > Pseudomonas > Pseudomonas sp. BGA-UO-ETr-WB11. The sequence goes on from NZ_JCAQOS010000008.1 coordinate 510,104, forward strand.
TTTGGGCGTGCTGCGCGCCTCCAGCTTGGCGGCGATCACCGCCATCAACTGCTCGGCGATGCAGGTGCCAAACGCGTTGTCGATTTCGCGGATGCAGGTGGGGCTGGTGACGTTGATCTCGGTGAGGTGTTCGCCGATCACGTCGAGGCCGACAAACAGCAAGCCTTTTTCTCGCAGGGTCGGGCCGACTTGGGCGGCAATCCAGCGATCGCGCTCGGTCAAGGGTCGGGCTTCACCACGGCCGCCGGCAGCCAGGTTGCCGCGGGTTTCGCCGGCCGCCGGGATGCGCGCCAGGCAATAAGGTACGGGCTCGCCGTCGATCATCAGAATGCGCTTGTCGCCGTCCTTGATGGCCGGCAGATAGGCCTGCGCCATGATCTGCTGGCGGCCGTGGGCGGTCAGGGTTTCCAGAATCACCGAGAGGTTCGGGTCGCCTTCGCTGTGACGAAAGATCGAAGAGCCGCCCATGCCATCCAAGGGTTTGAGAATGATGTCACGTTGCTCGCGGGCAAACTCGCGCAGAATGTCGGCGCGCCGGCTAACCAGGGTTTTCGGTGTGCACTGCGGAAATTGCGTGGCAAACAGCTTCTCGTTGCAGTCACGCAGGCTTTGCGGGCGGTTAACTACCAAGACACCGGCCTGTTCGGCCTGCTCCAGCAAATAGGTGGAGTAAACGAACTCGTTGTCGAAGGGCGGGTCCTTGCGCATCAGGATCACATCCAGCTCGCTGAGCGCGATGTCTTGCTCAGCGTCTAATTCGAACCAGTGCGATGGATTATCGAAGACCTGTAGCGGGCAGGTACGTGCTCGGGCGATGCCCTCGCGTTGATAGAGGTCTTGTTGTTCCATATAGAACAACGACCAGCCGCGGGCCTGGGCGGCGAGCAGCATGGCCAGCGAGCTGTCTTTTTTAAAGGCAATGCTCGCAATGGGGTCCATTACTATCCCTAGGCGAATGCTCATGGGGGTAAATCCTCCGCAACTGGAAATCGACAGCCGGGTGGCTGCAGTGACTAAGCTATAAGGCGCCAGGGTGGCGCCAGTGCGGTTTTCGGTCAAGCTGACTGTGCCGCCCGAGGTTTATAGATTGCATGGGCAGAGTGTGCTAAAAAGGTCCGACGATTAGGGTGTAGCCCGTCGGTGACAGGGCCTTAAACGCGCTGGTATAAAGCAAAAATAACGACTCACCGAGGCGGATGGTAGGGCAAACATGGAACAGCATTCCGAGGGTTTGAGAGTAATGGTGATCGACGATTCGAAAACGATTCGTCGTACCGCTGAAACTCTTCTGAAGAAGGTCGGTTGCGACGTCATCACGGCTGTTGATGGCTTCGATGCGCTGGCCAAGATCGCAGACACGCACCCGAGTATTATTTTTGTCGACATCATGATGCCGCGACTCGACGGCTATCAGACCTGTGCCCTGATCAAGAACAACAGCGCTTTCAAGTCCACTCCGGTTATCATGTTGTCCTCCAAGGATGGCTTGTTCGACAAGGCCAAGGGGCGGATCGTTGGTTCTGACCAGTACCTCACCAAGCCCTTCAGCAAAGAAGAGTTGCTTGGCGCGATCAAGACCCATGTGCCGGATTTTGTCCCGGTGGAGCAAGCCTCCTGATGTCCGACCGCTAGGTCGGTGACGCCTATTCCAGATGGGGAACACCATGGCTCGAATTTTGATTGTTGATGACTCACCGACGGAAATGTACAAGTTGACCGCCATGCTGGAAAAGCACGGTCATCAAGTACTGAAAGCGGAAAACGGCGCCGATGGCGTGGCCCTGGCTCGCCAGGAAAAGCCCGATGCCGTGTTGATGGATATCGTCATGCCTGGCCTCAATGGCTTTCAGGCGACCCGTCAGTTGACCAAGGATGCCGACACCAGCCACATCCCGGTCATCATCGTGACGACCAAGGATCAGGAAACCGACAAGGTCTGGGGCAAGCGCCAAGGCGCCAAGGATTACCTGACCAAGCCGGTTGACGAAGCAACCTTGCTGAAAACGCTGAATGCAGTGCTTGTAGGCTGATCCAGGGTCAGCCTGTAAACCAATAATAAGAAGGCCAAGGCCCGCATGTCGGACGTACAAACCCCCTTTGAGCTTCTCCTCGATATCGACCAGCGCTGCCGGCGCCTGGCTGCCGGCTTGCCGTCGCAGCAGGAAGCGGTGCAGACCTGGAGTGGTATTGGCTTTCGCATGGGCGAGCGTTTGTTCGTTGCGCCCATGGGGGAGATCGGTGAGGTCTTGCATGAGCCGCGCTACACCCTGTTGCCTGGGGTGAAGAGCTGGGTCAAAGGTGTGGCCAACGTGCGCGGTCGGCTTTTGCCGGTCATGGACCTGTGCAGCTTCTTCGGTGGTGATTTGTCGCCACAGCGCAAGAAGCGGCGTGTTCTGATTGTCGATCACCAGGAAGTTTTCGCCGGTCTGACCGTCGATGAGGTGTACGGCATGCAACATTTTCCAGTTGATGCCTTCTCGGAGCAGTTGCCACCGCTTGAGGCGAGTATCCAGCCCTTTATTCACGGCATGTTCCAGCGTGAACAGGCGTGGCTGGTATTCAGTCCCCATACGCTGGCTCAGCATCCGGGATTTCTCGACGTAGCCTTTTGAACACGATTTCGGTTGGGTCGGCGTCGCCGGCCTTTGGACGTTTGATGAGTACCGTAGTGCGGTCGGTCCAGGCGGGGGCCAGATAATGAAAAAACTAAATGCAGGCAATTTTCTAGCTGGTATGCGCAGCAACACGCTGATCGCAGGACTCTTTATTGTCCTGATCGTTTCCATCGTGCTGCTGTTCGCCAACTTCGCGTACCTCAACACCCAGTCCGGCTACGACAAGGAGTACATCAGTAACTCCGGCGAACTGCGCGTACTGTCGCAACGGATCGCGAAAGCGGCCACCGAAGCGGCGGCCGGCAAGGCAGAAGCCTTTGCCCTGTTGAAGGACGCCCGTAACGACTACGCCAAGCGCTGGGATGCGCTGGTAAAAGGTGATGACGTCAATGGCGTCCCTCCGGCACCGGACGCAGTTCAGGCTGAAATGGCCGGTGTGCAGAAGGAATGGGACAGCATGCGGCAGAACGCTGATGCCATCCTGGCCAGTGAGCAGACCGTACTGTCTCTGCACCAAGTGGCGGCTACCCTGGCGGAAACCATTCCGCAGCTGCAGGTTGAGTACGAAGAGGTTGTCGAGATTCTGCTGCAGAGCGAAGCGCCGGCAGCTCAGGTTTCCGTGGCCCAGCGCCAATCGTTGCTGGCTGAACGAATCCTCGGCTCGGTCAACAAGGTACTGACCGGTGACGAAGACTCGGTACAGGCCGCCGACATGTTCGGTCGCGACGCCAGCCTGTTCGGTCGCGTATTGACCGCCATGCTGGAAGGCAATGCGGCGATGGAAATTTCCAAGGTGACCGACAAGGAAGCTCTGGATCGTCTGGCTGAGATTTCCGAGCTGTTCCAGTTTGTATCCGGTTCGGTAGACGAGATTCTGGAAACCTCGCCGGAACTGTTCCAGGTGCGTGAGTCTGCCGGGACCATCTTCAACGGTTCGCAGATGTTGCTGGATAACGCCTCGAAGCTGACCGTCAGCTTTGAAAACCTGGCCGGCGGCCGTCACCTGAACACCTTGGCCGGTTATGTGCTGGGTGGCCTGGCGCTGGCTTCGATTATTCTCATCGGCTTTGCCATGGTGCGTGAAACCAATCGCCGCCTTAGCGAAACTGCTGAGAAGAACGAGCGTAACCAGGCGGCCATTTTGCGTCTGCTCGATGAAATCGCCGACCTCGCCGACGGTGACTTGACTGTAAACGCGACGGTAACCGAAGACTTCACTGGCGCCATCGCTGACTCGATCAACTACTCGATCGACCAGCTGCGCGACCTGGTAGAAACCATTAACCAGACCGCCGTACAGGTAGCAGGCGCCGCCCAGGAAACCCAGGCCACGGCGATGCACTTGGCTGAAGCGTCTGAGCACCAGGCCCAGGAAATTGCTGGCGCCTCCGCGGCAATCAACGAAATGGCTGTGTCGATTGACCAGGTATCGGCGAACGCCTCGGAATCCTCCGCGGTAGCGGAACGTTCCGTAGCCATCGCCAACAAAGGCAACGAAGTCGTACACAACACCATCACCGGCATGGATAACATCCGTGAGCAGATCCAGGACACCTCGAAGCGGATTAAACGCCTCGGTGAATCGTCCCAGGAGATTGGTGACATCGTTAGTCTGATTAACGACATTGCTGACCAGACCAACATCCTCGCACTGAACGCCGCGATCCAGGCCTCCATGGCCGGTGACGCAGGCCGAGGCTTCGCCGTGGTAGCGGACGAAGTACAACGCCTCGCAGAACGTTCGTCTGCGGCAACCAAGCAGATCGAAGCCCTGGTTAAAACGATTCAGACCGACACCAACGAAGCCGTTATCTCCATGGAGCAAACGACTTCCGAAGTGGTGCGCGGTGCCCGTCTGGCGCAAGACGCCGGTGTGGCACTGGAAGAGATTGAGAAAGTATCCAAGACCCTCGCGGCCTTGATTCAGAACATCTCCAACGCCGCGCGTCAGCAGGCATCGTCGGCTGGCCATATTTCCAACACCATGAACGTGATCCAGGAAATTACCTCGCAGACGTCCTCCGGTACCACGGCCACCGCCCGAAGCATTGGTAACCTGGCCAAAATGGCCAGTGAAATGCGTAAGTCGGTATCCGGCTTCAACCTGCCGGACGCTCCGGACCAGGCTTAAGCATAGGGAGGCGCGGCGCTCCGCAAGGCGTGTCGCCATCGGGTCATGAGCGAGGGGCGCGAGATGCAGCCAAGCAGTGTGTGGGCCCTGAAACCCCTCGCCGACATGTCGGCGGCGGAGTTTCATGCCTGGCAAACGCTGCTGGAAGAGCGCACCGGGCTGGTGATCAACGAGCAGCGTCGGGCATTTCTGCAGACCAGTTTGTCGGCGCGGATGCGCGAGCTGGATGTCATCGATTACGCCAGCTATTACCAGCAAGTAACCGATGGCCCTCGCGGTGCAGTGGAATGGTCGATCCTGCTGGATCGTTTGACCGTGCAGGAAACCCGTTTTTTTCGTCACCCACCTTCTTTCGCCTTGCTGCAGGATTACCTGCGCGAGCGACTGCAGCGTGAGCCGGCGGGGGCGCCCTGGGCGTTGTGGAGTGTCGGTTGCTCCAGTGGTGAAGAGCCTTATTCGCTGGCCATCAGTGCCGCCGAAGTGCTGCGCGAAAGCGCAGCACCGGAGCATTTTGGTGTGACCGGTACGGATATCAGCTTGAGTGCGCTGAGCAAGGCGCGGGACGGCCTGTATGCCGCCCGTAAGTTGGAACAGCTGGAAGAATCCCTGGGTGAGCGCTATTTCTGCGTCCAGGACGATGGCCGCTTCAAAGTAATACCGAGTCTGGCGGCACGCGTGTGCTGCGCCCGGCTCAATGTGCTGGAACTGGCGAAAGCGCCGATGTCCGGTATGGACGTAATTTTCTGTCAGAACTTATTGATCTATTTTCGTCGCTGGCGCCGCCGCGAAATCCTCAACCGCCTGGCTGAACGCCTGGCGCCGGGAGGGCTGTTGGTGGTGGGCGTTGGCGAAGTAGTAGGTTGGCAGCATCCGGACCTCGTGCCGGTGGCCAACGATCATGTTCTCGCATTCACCCGGAAGGGATAGCAGACGGCTATGAGTGATCGGCACGACTATGTCGCCCTGGAGTGGGTCAAGGGCGAGATCGCGGAAACCCTGAAGCAGGCGCGTCAGGCCCTGGAGGCGTACGTTGAGAGTCCGCAGGACTCAACACGCATGCGTTTCTGCCTGACCTATCTGCACCAGGTCCAAGGCACTCTGCAGATGGTGGAGTTCTACGGCGCCGCGCTGCTGGCAGAGGAAATGGAACAGCTCGCGCAGGCGCTGCTGGAAAACCGCGTGAGCAACCAGGGCGAGGCCCTGGAAGTGCTGATGCAGGCCATTCTGCAGTTGCCGGTGTACCTGGATCGCATTCAGAGTGCGCGGCGTGATTTGCCCATGGTGGTGTTGCCGCTGCTCAATGACTTGCGCGCTGCCCGCGGCGAGAAGTTGCTGTCGGAAACCAGTCTGTTCTCGCCTGACCTGACCGTGCGTATGCCGGTTTTGTCCCACGACTCTCTGGTGCAGTTGCGCACCGCCGAGTTGCCGATGTTGCTGCGCAAGCTGCGGCAGATGCTGCAGATGGCCCTTGTTGGGGTCATTCGCAATCAGGATATGGCCACCAACCTGGGCTACATGGCGCGGGTTTTTGCGCGCCTGGAAACCCTGTGTAAAGAGGCACCGCTCGGCCCGTTGTGGCAGATCGCCTCAGGTATGGTCGAAGGCCTGGCCAATGGCAGCGTGAGTCATGGCACTTCGGTGCGTACCTTGCTGCGCCAGGTCGACAAAGAACTCAAGCGTCTGGTCGAGCAAGGTGCCGATGGCATCAACCAGGCTGCGCCCGATGATTTGGCCAAGAACCTGTTGTTCTATATCGCCAAGGCCAGCACCCAGTCGCCGCGCATTCGTGTACTGAAAGAGCAATATCGCCTCGACGAGGCCCTGCCGGATACCGATGTTGTCGACGAGGAGCGTGCCCGCCTGGCCGGTCCGGATCGTGATGCCATGCGTTCGGTGGTGGCAGCGCTTTGTGAAGAGCTGGTGCGGGTTAAAGACAGCCTGGACCTGTTTGTGCGCAGCGATCGCAGCAAGGTAGCCGAGCTGGAAAGCCTGATGGCGCCGCTCAAGCAGATCGGCGATACCCTTGCCGTGCTGGGCTTTGGTCAACCGCGTAAAGTCATTCTCGATCAGCTCGATGTGGTCCACGGCCTGGCCACCGGCCAACGTGAGCCCAGCGATGCATTGCTGATGGATGTCGCCGGCGCGCTGCTCTATGTCGAAGCGACCCTGGCGGGCATGGCCGGTCCGGCCGACGAAGGCCGTCGCGAAGAAAGCCACCTGCCCACTACCGACGTGGCGCAGATTCACCAGTTGGTGATCAAGGAAGCGCGTACCGGTCTGGAGCAGGCCAAAGACGCCATCATCGAATTCATTGCCTCGCAGTGGAATCACGAGCATTTGGCCCGCGTCCCCGAGTTGCTGACGCAGGTGCGCGGTGGTCTGGCGATGATTCCCCTGGCCCGTGCCGCAGACCTGTTGCAGGCCTGTAATCGCTACATTCAGGAACAGTTGTTGGTGCGCAAGGCCGTGCCCAACTGGCAGAACCTCGACACCCTGGCCGATGCCATCACCAGCGTCGAGTACTACCTTGAGCGCCTGTCCGAAGACCATGCCGCTCAGGGCGACCTGATCCTCGACGTGGCGGAAGAAAGCCTGGAAAGCCTGGGTTACCCGCTGAAGGAAAAGCCGTCGATTCTCGACTGGCCGGCAACGCCCATTGAAGCACCTGCACCGCTGGCCGATCCGCTGGCGGATATCGAGGTGCTGGCCGATGAGCCGCTGGAAGAAATTGCCCTGGCATTGCCCGATGAGCCGGTTGAGTGGGTTGCTGACGCCGCCGATGTGCTTGGCGCGCAAGACGATGACGAGCTGGCTGCGTCATTTGCCGAGCTGCAGGCGGATGAGTCGGTGCCCGTGCTCGACGAGCATCACTGGGACCTGAGCGAACCTTTCGCGGTCAGTGATGAGCCCCTGGATTTCAGTCTTGATACGCCGCTGGAAAGCCTTGAAAGCCTGCACCCGCTGGAAAGCCTGGATGTGCAGGAGCTGTCACTGCCCGACGTGGCGCTCGCGTTCGACGAGTTGAGCCTCGACGATGCTCCGGCGCACTGGAGTGACGCCGAGTTGGCCGAGCTGGAGCTGCCGGACGTCGAATTGCCTGCCATGGTGGATGAGCCTCAGGCGCCGGCAGAGGTTGCTGAAAAAACCCTGTCCATGGCCGACGTAATGGCCGCACCGGTACAAGCGATCAATCCGCCTGCGCAAGACGTTCCGCCCAGCTTGCTGCCACCGCCGGCCGATGAAGAGCCCGTCGACGAAGAGCTGCTGGAAGTGTTTGTCGAGGAAGCCGGTGAAGTACTGGAGACCATCGCCGAATACTTGCCGCAATGGCGTGCCGACACCGCTAATAAAGAGGCCCTGAGCGAAGTGCGTCGGGCCTTCCACACCCTCAAGGGCAGTGGTCGGATGGTACGCGCGCTGGTGATCGGCGAGCTGGCCTGGTCGATTGAAAACCTGCTCAACCGCGTGCTGGACCGCAGCATCGAACCGGCAGAACCGGTGCAGCAAGTCATTGCCGAAGTGGTCGAACTGCTGCCTGCGCTGGTTGAAGAATATGCCGCCAAGGCCCAGCGTCAGCGAGACGATGTCGACCTGTTGGCGGCCACGGCTCACGCCTTGGCCAAAGGCCAGCAAATGGCTGTCAGCGCCGCTGCTCCTGCAGCTCCTGCTGCGCCGGTTGCTGTGCCCGGTGCCCTGGCCGGTGCGGATGACGAAGAGTTGATTGATCCGCAGTTGCTGGAGATCTTCCGCAACGAGGCAGAAACCCATCTGGATACCCTGGTGGGCTTCCTGGCTGACTGCGCGCAGGAATTGCCGCGGCCAGTCACTGATGATTTGCAACGCGCCCTGCACACACTCAAAGGCAGCGCCTACATGGCGGGCATTCTGCCGATTGCCGAAATCGCCGCGCCGCTGGAAAAACTGGTCAAGGAATTCAAGGCCAACCTGATCCCCATGGACATGGCCGAAGCCGAGCTGCTCAGCAGCGCGGAGAAGCTGTTCCGCCAAGGGCTGGAACAGCTGGAAAGCCAACCCCTGGCCGCGATCGAAGGTGCCCCGGCATTCCTTGCGCGGGTTCAGGCGCTGCATCAGGAACGTCTGACAGCCGCCGAAACGTCGCGCCAGAGTGATGCCGGCGAAAGCCGTGATCCGCAGTTGATCAATATCTTCCTTGCCGAAGGCATGGACATCTTGCTGGATGCCGATGAGCTGCTGCGCCGCTGGCGTGAACAGCCCTCCGAACAGCAGGAGCTCAGCGCTCTGTTAGGCGAGCTGAGTACGCTCAGCCGGGGCGCCGAAATGGCCGAATTGCCCCAGGTCAGCCACATTTGCGAAGCCTTGCTGGATGTTTACGGTGCCGCTCAGGAAGGGCGTTTGGCCGTTAGCGAAGGTTTCTTCAACGAAGCCGAAAATGCCCATGAAGCATTGGTCCATATGATGGATCAAGTGGCTGCCGGGCTGCAGGTTGGCGAACAACCCGAGCGTGTGGTTGCCCTGCGCCAACTGCTGGAGACCACCCTGGACGATGCCGCCCTGGCCTTGCTGGAGCCGGGTGAAGAGCAGGCGCTGGAGATTGTTGAGTTAGCCGATCAAGCCTGGACGCCTGTTGAAGCGCCGCTTGTGACCGAGACGACTTGGCTGTCTGCAGACGAGATTGCAGCCGAGCTCGAGTCGGAGTTTGAGCCTCTTGCGGTGGCAGACAGCAGCATTGCGCTGGATGCTGAGATGGTCGAAATCTTCCTCGAGGAAGCGGTTGACCTGCTCGACAGTGCGGGGCAGTCCCTTGAGCGGCTGCAAGCTGAGCCTGAGAATCCTCGCGCCTTGTCGTCCTTGCAGCGTGATCTGCACACCCTCAAGGGTGGTGCGCGGATGGCGGAAATTCGACCGATTGGCGACCTCGCCCATGAGCTCGAATCCCTTTACGAAGGTCTGGTGGATCGCCGCTACAGCTTCTCGCCGGCGCTCAGTAGCCTGCTGCAAAAAAGCCATGATCGTCTCGCCGTGTTGCTGGACGAACTGCAGGGGCAGCGCCCGCTGACGCAGCCAGAAGAACTGATTGAGGCTATTCGCGCGTTCCGTCAGGGCGGCGCGTTAAGCAGCCAGCCGAGCGCTGAATTGAGCGCTGCCGCTGAGCCCGAGTTGCCCGCCGCGATTGAGCAGGACAGTGATGCTGTCAGCCCGAGTGCCGAGGACGAAACGTTGGCGCTCGTCGACGTCACCGAGGATATCGAGTACGCCCTACCGGACGAGGCGCTGTCCCTTGACGGCCTGACTTGGAGCGAAGAGCCCGAGCTGCCGGTTATCGACGCGACTGAGTTGCCCGCGGAGCTGAGCGATGACGAGCCGGTAGCGGTCGTCGAACTCGGCGAGCAGGAAGATGAACTTGAGCTGTCTTTGCCGACGCTCAGCATCGAAGCCGAAGCCGAAGCCGAAGCCGAAGCCGAAGCCGAAGCCGAAGCCGAACTGGATCTGGACGCCGAACTGCCGGCCGAGCTGGAGTCGTTACCCGTTAACGAGTTTACGGCCGCGCCTGAATTCGACGAGCCGGCACCCTTTGAGCCGCCGGCGCCCGCCGCGGTCGTTAGCAGTTATGACGATGAACGCGATCCTGAGTTGGTGGAAATCTTCCTTGAAGAGGGTTTCGACATCATCGACAGCGCCGGTGCTTCGCTGCAGCGCTGGATGGATGACACCGACAACAGCCTAGAGCTGGAAGCCCTGCAGCGCGATCTGCACACCCTCAAGGGTGGTGCGCGGATGGCGGAAATTCGCGAAATTGGCGACCTGGCCCATGAGTTAGAGTTCCTCTACGAGGGCTTGGGCAATGGCCGTTTGCGTGCCAGTCCGCCCCTGTTCGAGCTGCTGCAGAATTGTCATGACCGTCTCGCCGAGATGCTTGAGGCGGTGCGTGACAAGCGTGGCGTGCCGGATGGCGAGGCGCTGATTGCTACCATCAAGCACTTCCGCGCCAACCCGGACGAACAGTTGAGCATGCCGTCCAGCGTGCACCTGAAGGCCGTGACGCCAGCGCTTGAGGAGCAGGAAGAAAGCGACGATATCCTCGACATCTTCCTCGAAGAGGCCGACGAGCTGCTGGAAGAGCTGGAAAGCGCTGCTGGGCGGTTGGAAAGCTCGGCGCAAGACAGTGCTCCGGTAGCCGATATCCTGCGCGTTTTGCACACCCTCAAAGGTGGTGCGCGCCTGGCGGGTCAACGTCGTCTGGGTGATCTTTGCCACGACCTCGAACAACATTTGAGCGAGGCCCAGCAGCACGGTGCACCTTGGCCGGAAAGCCTGTTTGTCGATGTGCAATCGGGTTTTGAAGGCTTGCAGGGTGAGCTTGAGCAGCTGCGCAAACGCTTGTACGACAATACTGCTGCCGACGCGGCCGTGGCTGTTCAGGACGATGTCGAGCCGCCAGTGAGTCAGGACGTCAGTGTCGAGGCGCCGTTGCCGGTGCTCGACAGTCCGTTCCTGGCCGCCAGTGCGCTGCCGGCAAAAGTCGAGATTGCTCGGGTGCTGCCGTTTGTACGCCGCGCCCAGGAGGCCGCGCTCGAAGCAGCCTCTCGGCGCGCGCCGCAGGAACTGGTCAAGGTCCCGGCGGACCTGCTCGAAGGCCTGGTTAACCTGGCCGGTGAGACGTCGATCTTCCGTGGTCGCGTCGAGCAACAGGTCAGCGACGTCAGCTTCACCCTCGGCGAGATGGAAGCCACCATTGAGCGGGTGCGTGATCAGTTGCGCCGCCTCGATACCGAGACCCAGGCGCAGATTCTCAGCCGTTACCAGGCCGAGGCCGAGCGGGTGGGTTACGAAGACTTCGACCCGCTGGAAATGGACCGTCACTCACAGTTGCAGCAGCTCTCGCGAGCGCTGTTCGAGTCGGCATCCGACTTGCTCGATCTGAAGGAAACCCTGGCCGCCCGTAACCGCGATGCCGAGACCCTGTTGCTGCAACAGGCGCGTGTTAACACCGAGCTGCAGGAAGGCCTGATGCGTACGCGCATGGTGCCGTTCGATCGCCTGGTGCCGCGTCTGCGCCGGATTGTGCGCCAGGTGGCGGGCGAGCTGGGCAAACAGGTGGAATTCACCGTCGGCAACGCCGATGGCGAGATGGACCGTACCGTGCTGGAGCGCATCGTTGCGCCGCTGGAGCACATGCTGCGCAACGCCGTCGACCACGGCATTGAGCGTCCCGAACAACGTCTGGCCGCCGGCAAGGCGGAAGCCGGCAACATTCGCCTGACCCTGGGCCGCGAGGGCGGAGATATTCTCCTGATCCTCAGCGATGACGGCGGCGGCATCAAGCTGGACGCCGTGCGGCGCAAGGCGTTGGAGCGCGGCATGATGGATGCCGAGTCGGACCTCAGCGATCACGAGATCCTGCAGTTCATCCTCGAAGCCGGTTTCTCCACCGCCGAGCATGTCACGCAGATTTCCGGGCGTGGCGTTGGCATGGACGTGGCTCACTCCGAGATCAAGCAACTCGGCGGCTCCATGACCATCGAGTCGACACCCGGCGAGGGCACGCGCTTCCTGATTCGTTTGCCGTTCACTGTGTCGGTCAACCGCGCGCTGATGGTGCTGTCTGGCGAAGACCTGTATGCGATCCCGCTGAACACCATCGAAGGTATCGTGCGGGTTTCACCTTACGAGCTGGAGGCCTACTACGGGCCGGATGCGCCGCGCTTCGAATATGCCGGGCAGACCTACGAGCTTAAATACCTCGGCGACCTGCTCAACAATGGCCAGCAACCCAAGTTGGTGGGCCAGAGCCTGCCGCTGCCGGTGATTCTGGTGCGTTCCAAAGAACACGCCGTGGCCGTTCAGGTTGATAGCCTGGCCGGTTCTCGCGAGATCGTGGTGAAGAGCCTCGGTCCGCAGTTCTCCGGTGTGCATGGCGTGTCGGGTGCGACCATCCTCGGCGACGGCCGCGTGGTGATCATTCTCGATCTGTTGGCCACCATCCGTGTGCTGCATGCCCATCTGTTGAGTCAGCTGCAACCGCGGCTGGTCAGCCCGGCGGCGCCGAGCGCAGCAGAGATCGAAGCGGACCGGCCGACCCTGGTCATGGTGGTCGACGACTCGGTCACCGTGCGCAAGGTCACCAGTCGCCTGCTGGAGCGCAACGGCATGAACGTGCTGACCGCCAAGGACGGGGTGGATGCCATCGCCCAGTTGCAGGAGCGCAAGCCGGACATCATGTTGCTCGACATCGAAATGCCACGCATGGACGGTTTCGAAGTGGCCACCCTGGTGCGCCACGATGAGCGTCTGAAAGACCTGCCCATCATCATGATTACCTCGCGTACCGGCAGCAAACACCGCGAGCGGGCCATGGCGATTGGCGTCAACGAGTACCTGGGCAAGCCGTATCAGGAATCCCTGTTGCTCGAAACCATTCAGCAGTTGGTCAAAAAACATGACTGAGCAAGCTGCCGCACGCATTGCTGTGCTAGCCGATACCTCGTTGCAGCGCCATGTGCTGCAACAGGCCCTGGTCGCCAATGGCTACACCGTGGTGCTCAATAGTGACCCGGCGCGTCTGGATGAAGAGGCCTTGGCGGCCTGTGAAACCGACCTGTGGCTGGTGGACCTGGCGCAGTCGGACGATTCGCCGCTGGTGGACAACCTGCTGGAGCGAGCCACTGCCCCGGTGCTGTTCGGTGAGGGCCACGCCCCCGAACGTCACTCGGAAAATTACCCGCGCTGGGAACGGCGTCTGTTCGGCAAGCTGAAGAAATTGGTGGGTGACCCTGCCCAGGGCGTCGGCCGCAGCCTTGAAGCGTTGCTCGCCGACTCCTCTCGGCCGGCGCGTTTGGAGTTGCCACAGTCGCTCGCCGACATGCCGCTGGCGGCCGGTGAACCGGCTCGTCAGGTCTGGTTGCTGGCGGCCTCCATGGGCGGTCCGGCAGCGGTCAAAGAGTTTCTTGATGCGCTGCCGGGCGGCCTGCCGGTCGGTTTTGTCTATGCCCAGCATATCGATGCCAGCTTCGAGGCCAGCCTGCCGCAAGCCGTGGGCCGCCACAGCCAGTGGAAGGTCAACCAGGCCCGTCAGGGCGATGCCATTCGTTGCGGCGAAGTGGTGGTGGCGCCGATCAGTTATGAACTTGGCTTTGCCGATGACAGCGCCATGAGCATTGCCGATCGTGGCTGGCCGGAACCCTATAGCCCGTCGATCGACCAGATGATGCTCAACCTGGCCCAGCATTTCGGCGCCCAGTGCGGTGTGATGGCCTTCAGCGGTATGGGCAGCGACGGCAGTGCCGCTGCAGCCTATGTGCGCCGTCAGGGCGGTGAAATCTGGACCCAGCGTGCCGACAGTTGTGCCTGCGCGAGCATGCCCGACAGCCTGCGCGAAGGTGGCTACAGCCAATTCAGCGGCTCGCCGCGGGAGCTGGCCGAGGCCTTGGTCAATCATCTGGCCGGACAGTGCAGCTGAAGCTGCCAGCGTTGAGTACTAGGAAGTCGTCATGAGCCAAGCCGTAGCCACTACCCCCACCGCCTCCAGCACCCTCACCGGGCTGGTGGTGCCCCTGAATGATCGCAGCCTATTGTTGCCCAACGTCGCCCTGGCCGAGCTTATGCCCTACCGCGCGCCACTGGCGATCCCAGGCATGCCGGCGTGGATGCTGGGTCAAGTCGCCTGGCGTGACCTGCGTTTGCCCTTGCTGTCGTTCGAGGCCGCCTCTGACGGTCAGGCACAGATCGGCAGCACCGCCCGTGTTGCAGTGATCAACGCCCTGGGTGGTCGTCCCCATGTGAAGTTTCTGGCACTGCTGGTGCAGGGCATTCCACGCTCGGTCAAGCTGGAGAGCAATCTTGCGCGCGCCAACGTGCCGCTGGCGCCGCTGGAACTGGATGCGGTGAGCATCGCTGACAGCGTGCTGAAGATTCCTGATCTGATGGCATTGGAGCAGATGCTCGTGGATGCTGGCCTGATCTAATTCGTCGCGGGCAAACAAAAGCCCCGGTACCCAGAACAACCCGCAAGGGTTGGCTGAGTACCGGGGCTTTGTTGTTTCTAGGAGCCTGTCGGACTTGACCGTTCGTAGCGAGGGAAAGACCGGTTTGAGGCAGTTTCTGCGCTCTTTTGCGGCGAATAGTCATTCTATTCAACGAAAAAGAGCTCAGAAAATGACCAAGTCCGGCTTTTCCGCAGTAGAACAGCGTTAAGTCCGACAGGCTCCTAGGGCTTAGGGTTTGGCGTCAATCGCCGGTTTGCCCAGCTCAGCCAGTTCGGCCTGCAGGTTGTCTTCCGAGCGGTGGCCGCCCCAGTAGTCGGCATTCTTGATCCCAAGTTTTTCCGGATGGAATACCGGGTCCAGACCGAGCTTCTGTTGCGCCTCGTAGTCACGCAGGCAAACGAAAGCGGTCTTGTGCATGAGGATGATGGCGATGATGTTCAGCCAGGCCATCAGGCCGACGCCGATATCGCCCAGGCCCCAGGCCAGGTCAGCGGTCTTGATCGTGCCGTAGACGGTGGCGGCGATCAGAGCGAACTTCAGTACCACGGTCAACCATGGCCGATTCACCTTACGGTTGATGTAGGCGATGTTGGTTTCAGCGATGTAGTAGTAGGCAACGATAGTGGTGAAGGCGAAGAAGAACAGCGCCACGGCCACGAACACCGAGCCGAAGCCGGGCATGATGTTTTCCATCGCGGTCTGCACATAACCAGGCCCGGCGGCGATGCCGGCGATACCGGTAAACATCGCTTCACCATTCGGGCCTTGGACGTTGTACTGGCCGGTGATCAGCAGCATAAAAGCGGTGGCCGAGCAGACGAACAGGGTGTCTACGTACACCGAGAACGCTTGCACCAGGCCTTGCTTGGCCGGATGGCTGACTGCGGCGGCCGACGACGCGTGCGGGCCAGTACCCTGGCCGGCTTCGTTGGAGTACACGCCACGTTTTACGCCCCACATGATCGCCAGGCCGAGAATGGCACCGAAGCCGGCATCCATACCGAAGGCGCTTTTGAAGATCAGGACAATGACCGCTGGTAGCTGTTCGATATTCAGCATCACCACGATGCAGGCGACGATGATGTAGCCCAGGGCCATAAAGGGAACGACCACCTCTGCGAAGCTAGCGATGCGCTTCACGCCGCCGAAGATGATGAAGCCGAGCATGATCGCCAGCACGGCGGCGGTGGTGTTGGGGTGGATGCCCAGAGCCATTTCCACGCTGGAGGCGATGGAGTTGGCTTGCACGCCCGGCAGCAGCAGACCGCAGGCAATGATGGTGGCGATGGCGAAGATCCACGCATACCACTTCATGCCTAGGCCTTTCTCGATATAGAACGCCGGGCCGCCACGGTACTGGCCGTCGATTTTCTCTTTGTAGACCTGGCCGAGGGTCGACTCGACGAAGGCCGAGCTGGCGCCAAGGAACGCCACCATCCACATCCAGAACACCGCGCCGGGGCCGCCGAAGGTGATGGCGGTGGCCACGCCGGCGATGTTGCCGGTGCCCACGCGTCCGGCCAGGGTCATGGTCAGGGCCTGGAATGAGCTGACGCCGTGCTCGTCGGTCTTGCCGCCGAACATCAGCTTGATCATTTCCTTGAGGTGACGCACCTGCAGAAAGCGCCCGCGCAGGGAGAAATACAGGCCCACGCCCAGGCACAGATAAATCAGCGCTGGGCTCCAGATCACGCCGTTGATGGTGTTGACCAATTCATTCATGCCGCATTACTCCAGGGTCTGTTGCAGCCAAGGGTAGTGGCTGCGCCGTTATTGTTATGGCGGATAAGCCAGCGTCGCGGCGGCCTGGATCAGGCGGCCGCGACGGGGGTTAGACAAGCAAACGATAGGCCAAGGCACTGGAGCGTGCGATCAGAAAAGCGACAGTTGAGACTAGAAATTCCCCCTAACTGTTATGCCGCGCCGAGGTTGCGGCGACGGTGTGCAGCCTTAGAAATCGCCCCACAGTTGCTGCGCCACGCTGAGGGCGACGGCCGCGGCGGTTTCCGTGCGCAGCACGCGCGGGCCCAGGCGTGCTGCCTGGAAGTTTGCTGCAACGGCCTGGCTCACTTCAGCGTCGTTGAGGCCGCCTTCGGGGCCGATCAAAAACGCCAGGGAGGCTGGTTTGGCATGGCTGACCAGAGGCTCGGCCACCGGGTGCAGCACCAGCTTCAAATCTGCCTCGACCTGCGCCAGCCAGTCGGCCAGCAGCAGCGGCGGATGAATCAGCGGCACGGTTGAGCGTCCGCATTGCTCGCACGCGCTGATGGCCACCTGTTGCCAGTGGGCCAGGCGCTTGTCGGCGCGTTCATCTTTGAGGCGTACCTCGCAGCGCTCGCTGACGATCGGGGTGATCTCGGCCACGCCCAGTTCGGTGGCCTTCTGGATTGCCCAGTCCATCCGCTCGCCGCGGGACAGGCCCTGGCCCAGGTGCACGCGCAGGGGCGAGTCGGGCTGGCCGGGCAGTTGCTCGGTCAGTTCCACACGCACGCTTTTTTTGCCCACTTCGATCAGTTGGCCCAGGTATTCCTGGCCGCTGCCGTCAAACAGCTGCACCGCATCGCCTACCCCATGGCGCAGCACGCGACCGATGTAGTGGGCTTGTTCTTCCGGCAGGGCATGCTGGCCGAGGCTGAGGGGGGCGGCGATGTAGAAACGGGAAAGGCGCATGGGAACCCGGCGGCGGCAGTCAGTGGAAAGGCGCCAGTTTAACAGGCTGGCTGACCGTGGTGGCGGCCAGCCAGCCTGTGCCTGTCAGCCCGGATCGCGGTGGTTGGGGTGCAGATTGCTGCTCACCGCCACGCTGACGCTGCCTGAACAGGCGATGTCGATACCTTCGCTGGCCACTTCGGCGAGGAAGTCGATCTGCTCGGGTGTGATCACATACGGCGGCAGGAAGTACACCACGTTGCCCAGTGGGCGCAGCAGGGCGCCGCGCTCCAGAGCGTGTTGGTAGACCTTAAGGCCGCGGCGTTCCTGCCAGGCATAAGGCGTCTTGCTGGCTTTGTCCTGCACCATCTCGATGGCCAGGGCCATGCCGGTCTGGCGCACCTCGGCCACATGCGGGTGGTCGACCAGGTGCGCGGTGGCAGTTGCCATGCGCGTGGCCAGGGCCTTGTTGGCTTCGATCACGTTGTCGTCGCGGAAGATATCCAGGGTCGCCAGCGCCGCCACGCAGGCCAGCGGGTTGCCGGTGTAGGTGTGTGAATGGAGGAAGGCGCGCAGGGTGGCGTAGTCGTCGTAAAACGCCTGGTACACGGTGTTGGTGGTCAGCACCGCCGCCATCGGCAGGTAGCCGCCGGTGAGGGCCTTGGACAGCACCAGGAAGTCCGGGGTGATGCCGGCCTGCTCGCAGGCGAACATGCTGCCGGTACGACCGAAGCCGACGGCAATTTCGTCGTGGATCAGGTGCACGCCATAACGGTCGCAGGCCTCGCGCAGCAGCGTCAGGTAGATAGGGTGGTACATGCGCATGCCGCCGGCGCCCTGGATCAGCGGCTCGACGATCACCGCCGCCACTTCGTGGTGGTGCTCGGCCAGGGTCTGTTCCATGGCCGCGAACATGGTGCGCGAGTGCTCCTCCCAGCTCATGCCCTCGGGGCGCAGGTAGCAGTCCGGGCTCGGCACCTTGAGGGTATCCAGTAGCAGGGACTTGTAGGTGTCGGTGAATAGCGCTACGTCGCCCACCGACATCGCCGCCACGGTTTCGCCGTGGTAGCTGTTGGTCAGGGTGACGAAACGGCTCTTGCCGCTCTGGCCGCAGTTACGCCAGTAGTGGTAGCTCATCTTCAGCGCCACTTCGATGCCTGACGAGCCGTTGTCGGCGTAGAACACCCGGTCCAACCCGGCGGGGGTGATCTGCACCAGACGCTCGGACAGCTCGATCACCGGCTGATGGCTGAAGCCTGCGAGCATCACGTGTTCGAGGTTGTCCAGCTGGTCCTTGAGGCGCTGGTTGATGCGCGGGTTGCCATGGCCGAACACATTGACCCACCAGGAGCTGACCGCATCCAGGTAACGCTTGCCGTCGAAGTCTTCCAGCCACACACCGTCGCCGCGCTTGATCGGGATCACCGGCAGGCGCTCGTGGTCTTTCATCTGCGTGCAGGGATGCCAAAGTACGGCCAGATCGCGTTGCATCCACTGGGCATTCAGACTCATTGCGTTGCTCTCCATTGTCGACCCGCCAAGCCTATCAGAACCACTTCAACGTCTGCTGCGCGTCGGCCATGCCGCGTTGAAATCGGGCTCAGAATGCTCATTTACAACCGTAAACTCCGCTTCTTCGCCCGATTTCGCCTTGCCTGGCTCTAGCTCGCAACACGTTGATGCGGTTCTAAGAAGCGCGCGCCGGCTTTCTAGGCACAGCGTCGGATACGTCTGGTCCGGGGTGGGTGCCTGGCGTATCCTGCGCGCCGTTGTTTCGCTTTGTAGGAATGGGCAGATGCTGGCTGGATGGTTGCGCGCTTCGGCGCTGGTGGTGATGGGTTTGTGCGGCGCGTTGGCGCAAGCGGCAGATAAACAACCGACGGTGATCGTGGTCGGTGGTGGTCTGTCGGGGCTGTCGACGGCCTACGAGTTGCAGCAGGCGGGCTGGCAAGTCACCTTGCTGGAAGCCAAACCGACCATTGGCGGGCGCTCTGGCCTGGCGGCCAGCGAGTGGATCGGCAGCGCCAAGGCGCAGCCGGCCGTGCATGGTTACCTGCAGCGCTTCAAGGTCACGGCCCTGCCTGCGCCTGATTTTGTGCGAACGCCCGGTTACCTGATTGATGGCAAGTACTTCAACCTGGCCGATCTGGAAAAAACCAAGCCGGCGGTGGCCGCGAGCCTCAAACAGTACGAAAAGGCTCTGGATGGCTTGGCCGCCGGTATGGCCGACCCGCTCAAGCCGATGGCCAGCAGCCAGCTGTTTGCCCTCGACCAGAGCAACGTCTCGCGCTGGCTGGATCAGCTCAAGTTGGAACCCACCGCGCGCATGCTGATCAATCAACGGATTCGCGCGCGCTATGACGAGCCGTCGCGCTTGTCGCTGCTCTATCTGGTGCAGCAGGCTCGGGTGCACCGTGGCGTGGCCGATGGTGATCAGCGTGCCGCCCGCTTGCCGGGTGGCAGTCAGGTGCTGGCCCAGGCTTTTCTCAAGCAGTTGAAGGTGATCAAGACCAATTCACGGGTCTCGGCCATCAGTCAGGACAAGGATGGCGTGCTGGTTAAGGCCGGTGCTGTCGGCTACCGCGCCGACTATGTGGTGAGTGCTCTGCCGTTGCGAGCCCTGGCGCAGATTCAAGTTTTGCCGGCCCTTGATGTGGTTCGGCAGAAAGCCCTGAAGGGCACCAACTACGGCTGGCGCGACCAGATTCTGCTGAAGTTCAAGACCCCGGTATGGGACAGCAAGGCGCGTTTGACTGGCGAGATTTTTAGCGATCAGGGCCTGGGCATGCTGTGGATCGAGCCGGCGACCAAGGGCGGCGCCAACGTGCTGGTCAACCTCTCGGGTGACAACGCGCGCTTGCTGCAGAGCTTTGGCGACCGTCAGGTGGCCGACCAGGTGCTGATCCGTCTGCACGGTTACTTCCCCAAAGCGCGCGGTGCCTTTGCCGGTTACGAGATGCGTCGCTACAGCGCCGATGCCGGTATCGGTGGTGCGTACCTGGCCTTTGGCCCGGGGCAGATGAGCCGTTACTGGTTGCTGTGGAACAAGCCGCAGGATCGCCTGGTGTTCGCCGGTGAGCACACTGACGCGCTCTACCCTGGCACCCTTGAAGGCGCTCTGCGCAGTGGCCAGCGTGCCGCCAGCCAGGTGATCGCCCTGCACAGCGGCAAATCCCTGGAGCCACAGGCAGCGGTCGCCGCCGCACCGGCAAAAGCTAAAACAGCGGAAGAAAAACCGGGCTTCTTCACGCGCCTGTTCAACTAAGCCTGCACAGGCGCTGCGGCCAGCTCCTGACTGAGCTGGTCGAAGGCGCTGACGGCGCTGATAAACACCTGGCCGCTGAGGGGCTTGAGCAGCAGATCGCTGTGCTTGAGCTTGTCCATCAGCGGGCCTTTGACCTCAGCCAGGTGCAGCTTGATGCCCCGCGCGGCCAGGCTCTGGTTGAGTTCGGCGAGGGCATACAGGCCGGTGGTGTCGATCAGATTGATGGCGGTCATCACCAGTACCAGATGGCGGGTTTGGTCCGTCAGGGTCTGCAGCACATGGTCGCTGATCAGCTCGGCATTGCCGAAGAACACCCCGGCATCAATGCGCAGCAGGACGATCTGAGGATGGGTCTCGGCCGCATAACGCTCGATATTGCGGAAGTGCTCGCTGCCCGGCAGGCGGCCGAGCACGGCGATGTGCGGGCGGCTGGCGCGCCAGATCACGGTGCCCAGGGATAGCACCACGCCGAGCATCACCCCTTCCTCCACGCCCAGCAGTAGCACTCCACTAAAGGTGACCAGCCAGGCCACGGCGTCGGCGCGGTCGTAGCGCCAGGCTTCCCGTGGGGTGGTGAGGTCGAGCATGCCGAACACGGCAATGATGATGGTCGCGGCCAGCGCCGGTAGCGGTAGCCAGGCCAGCCAGGCGTTAGGCGTGAGCAGTAGCACAGCCAGCAGCAGTGCGGTAATCACGCTGGCCAGGGGCGTGTTGGCGCCGGCGGCATAGTTGACTGCCGAGCGCGAGATGCTGCCGGTGACCGGAAAACCACCGGACAGGGCACTGGCGACGTTGGCGGCGCCCAAGCCGAGCAGCTCCTGATTGGTGTTGATGCGTTCGCCGCGCCGCTGCGCCAGGGTTACGGCGGCGGACTGGCCGGAGAGGAACACCATAAAACCGATCAGCAGCGATGGCGCCAGCAGGTTGCGCAATTGCTCCAGCGACAGGCTCAGGCCCAGGGTTGGCAGACCGGCCGGAATCGGTCCGATCAGCGCCACGCCAGCGTGCTGCCAATCCTGTTGCCAGACCAGCAGGGTGGCCAGCAGCAGGATCGCCGCGGGTGCCAGCTTGCTCAGCATGTCGGCGCTTTTCGCCGCCAGTCCCAAGCGTTGCAACTGGCGCCCCAGCTGGCTACGGGCCAGCCACAGCAACAGCAGCGACAACAGGCCGATGGCGGCTGCTGTTGGGTTGATGGCTGTCAGCGGACCACCGAGCAGGACCTTGAGCTGGCTGGCGGCGATCACCAGGGCGGCGCCGCTGGTAAAACCGCTCATCACCGGGCGGCTGAGAAAACTGGAGAGAAACCCCAGGCGCAGCAGGCCGCATAGCACCAGCACCACGCCGCTGATCAGTGCCATCTGCGCCGCCATCGCGCCATACAGCTCAGAGCCGCTGGGCGCCAGGGCGGCCAGCGAGGTGGCGGTCATCAGCGAGGTGATCGCCATCGGCCCTACCGACTGAACCATGCTGCTGCCGAACAGGGCATAGGCCAGCGCCGGCAGGATGCTCGCATACAACCCGGCCACCGGCGGCAGGCCGGCGACCAGGGCGTACGCCATGCCTTGTGGCACCAGCATCAGCACCACCAGCACGCCCGCACCGAGGTCGCCGGCCAGCAGTTCACGGCGATAGCCTTTCAGCCAGGTCAACATGGGCGGGCTCCTCGGGGGTGGTGGGCGGCCGACAGCATGCCAGTAAGTGCCGGTGAAAACACCGGGCAGCGCAGGCTGTGCGGTTAGGTCTTGGGGGCTAACAATCGTTTTTCCTGATATTTCAGAACAACAATTTGCGCTATTAATCGATAGGTTAGCCGCTAGTCTGTGCCTATCGCGTTTTGATGGAAGCTTTAGCCATGCACTGGCGTAACACGGAAAAGGCCTACGGGCTGCTCAGTATTGGTATGCACTGGCTGGTGGCCCTGGCCGTGTTTGGTCTGTTCGGCCTGGGCCTGTGGATGGTCGAGCTGGACTACTACAGCAGCTGGCGCCACACCGCCCCCGAACTGCACAAGGGCATCGGCCTGTGCCTATTTGCACTGATGCTGCTGCGCTTGTTGTGGCGCTTTGTCAGCCCGCCGCCAGCGCCTCTGAGCAGCTACAGCCGCCTGACCCGACTGGGCGCCAAGCTCGGCCACAGCATTCTTTACCTCGGTTTGTTTGCCGTGATGCTGGCCGGTTACCTGATCTCCACGGCCGACGGTCGTGGTATCAGTGTGTTCGGCTGGTTCGACGTGCCGGCGAGCATTACCAGCATTCCCGAGCAGGAAGATGTCGCTGGTGCGGTGCACTTTTACCTGGCCTGGGGCCTGGTGATCCTGGCCGGTCTGCATGGCCTGGCGGCCCTCAAACATCACTTTATTGACCGGGACACGACCTTGCTGCGCATGCTCGGTCGTGCCCAACCTACCTCGCAAGCCCACAAGGAACTCTGATCATGTTGAAGCAAAGCATTGCTGCACTGGCGCTCGGCGCCGCCCTGTTTACCGCCGGTCAGGCCATGGCCGCCGACTATGTGATCGACAAGGAAGGCCAGCACGCCTTCGTTAACTTCAAGATCAGCCACCTCGGCTACAGCTGGTTGTACGGCACCTTCAAGGACTTCGACGGCAGCTTCAGCTTCGACGCCAAGAGCCCTGAGGCCAGCAAGGTCAAAGTCAACCTGAAGACCGCTAGCCTCGACAGCAACCATGCCGAGCGTGACAAGCACCTGCGCAGCGACGACTTCCTCAATGTCAGCAAGCACCCGACTGCGACCTTTGAGTCCACCGCGGTGAAATCCACCGGCGAAGGCAGTGCCGACATCACCGGTAACCTGACCCTGAATGGCGTGACCAAGCCAGTGGTGATCGCCGCCAAGTTCATCGGCGAAGGCAAGGACCCATGGGGCGGCTACCGTGCCGGCTTCGAAGGCAGTACCACGTTGCAGCTGAAGGAGTTCGGTATCCAAGGCCCTGGCCCGGCTTCGCAAAGTGTGGAGTTGATCATCTCGGTGGAAGGCGTGCGCCAGTAACTCCGCTGCCGTAGTAAAGAAAACGCCGACCCCAGGGTCGGCGTTTTGCTGTCTGTGGGACTGTGCTGGCGATGCGGAGGATGGGTATCGCTGCGCTCAACCCATCCTCCGGCGCTTGTGAGCTTCGTGGGAGCGGTCTTGACCGCGAAGTTTTAAGTAGTGCCTGCGGACGAATGTGCACCCCCGGATGGCATCCGGGTTACCCAGCCTCAAATAAAAACGCCGGCGCAAGGCCGGCGTTGTTGATTGCGGGTGCAATCAGCTTTCGCGGTTACGCGTCAGCAGGGCTGGCTTCTCACCGCGTGGGCGGCTGCTGGACAGTTGATCCAGTTGTTCCAGCTGCTCCGGAGACGGCAGCAGATCGCGCTTGGATTCCTTGTGCACGATCAGCGGCTGCTTGTCGCGCGGGCCTTTGACGGCCGGTTCCTGACGCTGCGAGTCGCTGCGGCTGAAATCGGTACGCGTATCGCGAGCCGGTGCACGGCCACCACGGGCCTGGCCATCACGACCGCCGCGAGGCTGCTGGCCGTCACGAGCACCGCCGCCAGTGCGTGCGCCGCCGGGTTGACCCTGGCGACGGCCTTGGCTGTTGGCGCTGCCCGCTGGGCGAGCACCCAGACCCACACCATTGCTGGCGCTCGGGCCGGACGGCGCTGGGGCGCCAGGACGGCGGCCGCGGCCTTGTGGCTTGTTCTGGATCGGGCTGACGTAGTCGGCACGGTTGCCGAAGTTGTCGATCTCGTCGTCGAGGAACTCGTCCGGCGCGCGGTTGGCCGGTGGTGTCGGAATGGCGCTGGCTTGCGCCTGGCGCTGGCCGCGTTCTGGGCGCGGTGCGCGCTGTTCGCGTGCCGGCTGCTGGCTGCGTGGCTGCGCGGCGGGCTTGGCCTTGCCGGTGTTCTGGCCTTTATCTTTGTGGCCGCCGCCATGGCGTTCGCTGCCACCGCCGCCACCGCCACCGCCACGCGGGCTGTTCGGGTCACGCGGCTCGCGCGGACCACGGCCACGGCCGCCGCTGACGTCCGGGCGCTCGCGCACTTCCGGTTTTTCCGCTTCCACGGTGGTCGGATCGAAGCCCAGGGTGTCGCCGTCGGCGATCTTCTGCTTGGTCATCCGCTCGATGCCCTTGAGCAGCTTCTCTTCGTCCGGGGATACCAGGGAGATGGCTTCACCGCTGCGACCGGCACGGCCAGTACGGCCGATACGGTGCACGTAATCTTCTTCGACGTTAGGCAGCTCGAAGTTGACCACGTGGGGCAGTTGGTCGATATCCAGGCCACGGGCGGCGATATCGGTGGCCACCAGGATGCGCACTTGGCCAGCCTTGAAGTCGGCCAGGGCTTTGGTGCGGGCGTTCTGGCTCTTGTTACCGTGGATCGCCATGGCCGGCAGGCCGTGCTTGTCCAGGTACTCGGCCAGGCGGTTGGCGCCGTGCTTGGTGCGGGTGAACACCAGCACCTGTTCCCAGGCGCCAGCGGTAATCAGGTGCGCCAGCAGCGAGCGCTTGTGGCTGGCCGGCAGGCGGAAGACGCGCTGTTCGATGCGCTCGACCGTGGTGTTCGGCGGCGTGACTTCGATGCGCTCGGGGTTGTGCAGCAACTTGCCGGCGAGGTCGGTGATGTCCTTGGAGAAGGTCGCCGAGAACAGCAGGTTTTGCCGTTGGGTTGGCAGCTTGGCCAGGACCTTCTTCACGTCATGGATAAAGCCCATGTCGAGCATGCGGTCAGCTTCGTCGAGGACCAGGATTTCCACGTGGGACAGGTCAATGGCGCGCTGGTTGGCCAGGTCGAGCAGGCGGCCTGGGCAGGCGACGAGTACGTCGACACCGCGGGCCATGGCCTGCACTTGCGGGTTCATGCCAACGCCGCCAAAGATCACGGTGCTGACGAATTTGAGGTCGCGGGCATACAGCTTGAAGCTGTCATGCACCTGGGCGGCCAGTTCGCGGGTCGGGGTCAAGACCAGGACGCGCGGTTGTTTTGGGCCGTGGCGATGTTCGCGGTCGGGGTGACCGTTAGGGAACAAGCGCTCGAGAATTGGCAGGGCGAAACCGCCGGTTTTACCGGTGCCGGTCTGTGCCGCCACCATCAGATCACGACCTTGCAAGGCGGCAGGGATGGCACGCTGTTGCACAGGGGTCGGTTGGGTGTAGCCGGCAGCCTCGATGGCGCGGACTAAAGCCTCGGAGAGACCGAGGGAAGCAAAGGACATGAGTAATCCTGTCTTAATTACGGGCGTTGCCCGAGAGGGTGATGTGTCTGGCGTGAGGCGCTGTGTGATAGCGCACTCCCGACCGGTCCAGCTGGGCAATGGTTGCCGAGCGTCCGGGCGCAAGCCTGACGGGAGCCCGGAGTATAACAGAGCGAAGCGGTTGTGCGACTAGCCTGCCGTTTGTCTGGCTGAGCGGCCAGACCCCGCGGTTGGCGCGGGGTCTGGCGTTGGCGGGCGATTCAGCGTGGCAACTTGAGGTTGTGCCAGATCGCCAGGCTCGGTTCTGCCTGGTTCAGGGTGTAGAAGTGCAGGCCCGGCGCGCCGCCGGCTAGCAGCTGTTCGCACATCTGGGTAATCACTTGTTCACCAAAGGCCTGGATGCTGTCGATGTCGTCACCGTAGGCTTCCAGCTGCTTGCGTACCCAGCGTGGGATCTCGGCGCCGCAGGCGTCGGAGAAGCGCGCCAGCTTGCTGTAGTTGGTGATCGGCATGATGCCCGGCACGATCGGGATGTCGACGCCCAGGCTGCGCACGCGCTCGACGAAGTAGAAGTAGCTGTCGGCGTTGAAGAAGTACTGGGTGATCGCGCTGTCGGCACCGGCGCGGGCTTTGCGCACGAAGTTGGCAATGTCATCTTCGAAGTTGCGCGCCTGCGGGTGCATCTCCGGGTAGGCCGCCACTTCGATGTGGAAGTGATCGCCGGTTTCACGGCGGATAAATTCCACCAGATCATTGGCGTAACGCAGCTCGCCACTGGCGATGCCCATGCCCGACGGCAGGTCGCCACGCAGGGCGACGATGCGCTTGATACCGGCGTCCTGATACAGCTTGAGCAGGCTGCGCAGTTCTTCGACGGAGTCGCCGACGCAGGACAGGTGCGGTGCGGTTGGCACCTTGATGTCGCCGTCCAACTGCAACACGGTGTTCAGCGTGCGGTCACGGGTGGAGCCACCGGCACCGTAGGTGCAGGAGAAGAAATCGGGGTTGTAGCCGGCCAGTTGGCGCGCCACATTCAGCAGTTTTTCATGCCCGGCTTCGGTCTTGGTCGGAAAGAACTCGAAGCTGTAACGGCGTTCTTGGGACATAGGAAAATTCCGTAGGGTGGGCTAGCCGCGGGGCTAACCCACCAGGGATCTCGATGGGTTGGCAGGCTGTTGAAACAGCCTGCCAACCCATCCTGCGCATCAGTAGCGGTAGGCGTGTGGCTTGAACGGACCTTCCTGCGGCACGCCGATGTATTCGGCTTGCTTGGTGGTCAGCTGGGTCACGACGCCGCCGAAGCCTTTGACCATTTCCAGGGCCACTTCTTCGTCGAGCTTCTTCGGCAGCACTTCCACGGTCAGGCGTTCGGCCTTGGCGGCTGGGGCCAGGTCGGCAAACTTGGCGCCGAACAGCATGATCTGCGCCAGCACCTGGTTGGCGAACGAACCGTCCATGATCCGGCTTGGGTGGCCAGTGGCGTTGCCCAGGTTAACCAGGCGGCCTTCGGCCAGCAGGATCAGGTAGTCGTCGTTGTGCGGATCGAAGCTGCCAGCACCGGTGCGGTGAACTTTGTGCACCTGCGGCTTCACTTCTTCCCATGCCCAGTTCTTGCGCATGAAAGCGGTGTCGATTTCGTTGTCAAAGTGACCGATGTTGCACACCACGGCGCGCTTCTTCAGGGCCTTGAGCATGTTCGAGTCGCAGACATTGAAGTTGCCGGTGGTGGTCACGATCAGGTCGATCTTGCCCAGCAGGGCGGCGTCGACGCTGGCTTCAGTACCATCGTTGATGCCGTCTTTGTAGGCAGAGACCAGCTCGAAACCGTCCATGCACGCCTGCATGGCGCAGATCGGATCGACTTCAGTGACCTTAACGATCATGCCTTCCTGACGCAGCGACTGGGCCGAACCCTTGCCCACGTCGCCGTAGCCGATGACCAGGGCTTGCTTGCCCGACAGCAGGTGGTCGGTGCCGCGCTTGATGGCGTCGTTCAAGCTGTGACGGCAACCGTACTTGTTGTCGTTCTTGCTCTTGGTCACCGAGTCGTTGACGTTGATGGCCGGGATTTTCAGCTCGCCGCGGGCCAGCATTTCCAGCAGGCGGTGCACGCCAGTGGTGGTTTCTTCGGTCACGCCGTGGATTTTATCCAGCATGGCCGGGTATTTCTTGTGCAGGATTTCGGTCAGGTCGCCGCCGTCGTCGAGCACCATGTTGGCGTCCCATGGCTGGCCATCCTTGAGGATGGTCTGCTCGATGCACCACTCGTATTCGGCTTCGGTTTCGCCTTTCCAGGCAAATACCGGGATGCCAGCGGCGGCCACGGAGGCGGCGGCTTGGTCCTGGGTGGAGAAAATGTTGCAGCTCGACCAGCGGACTTCGGCGCCCAGGGCTACCAGGGTCTCGATCAGCACGGCGGTCTGGATGGTCATGTGGATGCAGCCGAGGATCTTCGCGCCTTTGAGCGGCTGTTCGGCAGCGTATTTACGGCGCAGGCCCATCAGTGCCGGCATTTCTGATTCGGCGATGATGGTTTCGCGGCGGCCCCAGGCAGCCAGGCTGATGTCGGCAACTTTAAAGTCGGTGAAACCGGTAGGCGTAGCAGCACTCATTGATGAGTCTCCATTCGTTAGGTTCGAATGGGCGCCGTTGATGCGTTCAACTCCCTCACTGAGGAGGGCAACGCCCCATCCGAGCCTGACAGGTGGACGCCTGATTCGAATCAGCCTCGGTGCATTGCTGGAATGCAGGACTTGGCGATTCAAAACCGGTTACCACTTGCTGCAGCGCCCCTCGGATGGGTGGCGGGAGCGGTCGGCAGGAGCCGGGCCGCAGTAAAGCTGGACGATTATAGCCAAGGCCGGCGGCTTCGCCCATGGCTTTCTGTCGTGTGCTTGAGCGAATTGCCAGGCGCAAATGGCAACTCAGTCATGGCGCTGGACGCCGCTTTTCGGCAGGCTGCAGTCTCTAATAAATCAGAAACGGAATTGCCATGACCCTTGCCTACTGGTGTGTACTGATCGCGATTTTTCTCCCTTACCTGGCCACCGGCTACGCCAAGTTCACCGGTGGCGACTTTGGCCCCAAGCAGAACAGTGATCCGCGGGCCTTTCTCGCCACGCTGGAGGGCGCGCGCAAGCGGGCGGCCAGTGCGCAGCTGAATGGCTTCGAAGTGACCCCGGCCTTTGCCGCTGCGGTGATCATTGCCCATCTGGCTGGCGGCGCCGAGCAGTCGACCTTGAATGCCCTGGCGGTGGCGTTTGTCATCAGTCGAGTGCTTTATACCCTCTGCTATATCCGCGACCTGGGCGTGCTGCGCAGCCTGGTTTGGTTTGTCGGCATGGGCATTATCGTTAGCTTGTTCGTCGTGGCGTCCTGATCGGCCTTTGACACTCGGCCGTAGCGGCGGATACTGGCGACCCTTTGGTTCAGGTAGTCAGTTTCCGCCATGCCGCGCACCCTTTCGTTTAAATCCAAACTTCTCGTCATCGTGCTGGCCGGCCTCAGCCTGGCGGCGTGCGAGCGCCTCGATCCAAACTCTCCGCTGGGGCAGCGCAAAGCCATCTTCAAGCAGATGCTCAAGACCAGCGAACAGTTGGGCGGCATGCTGCGTGGTCGTATCAGTTTCAATGAGGCAGATTTTGTTGCCGGCGCCGGTCAACTCGACGTCTTGGTCAAGACGCCGTGGCAGCACTTCCCCCAGGTGCGCGACGAAGGCAAGAGCAGCGCCAAGGACGAGGTCTGGCAGAACCAGCAGCGCTTCAATGAACTGGCCCGTCAGTTGGAAATGAGCACCGCCGGTTTGCTTGCCGCCAGCGCCCAGAAGCCGCTGACGCCCAAGGCGTTGGTCGCGCCGCTGAATCAGGTTGAAGCGGCCTGCAAGGCCTGTCATCAGGAGTTTCGCGACTACTGAGGCGCCGCGCCTTTGTGGCGGCGACAGCGCTCGGAGCAATAGCGCACCTCATCCCAGCAGCGCGCCCATTTCTTGCGCCAGGTATAAGGCCGGGCGCAGACCGTGCAGATTTTGCTCGGTAGGCTGCTTTTGTTCACGGCAGGGCCTGGCTCACAGCAGTTCTCCTGCATCCAGGCGCGCCAGCAGTTCTTCGCCGCGCTGCCACAGCGCCTGTTGCTTGGCATCCGGCATGCGCGCGAGATTCTTGTAGACCATGGCCAGGCGCTGGTTGTTGCCCAACTGCTGTCGGTGGCGGATTAAAAAGTGCCAGTACAGCGCGTTGAACGGGCAGGCCTGCTCGCCGGTGCTATCGCTGACTTTGTACGCACAGTCGCCGCAGTAGTTGGACATGCGCTTGATGTACTGGCCGCTGGCGCAGTACGGCTTGCTGCCGAGATAACCGCCGTCGGCATGCATCACCATGCCCAGGGTGTTGGGCAGCTCAACCCAGTCGAAGGCGTCCATATATACCGCCAGGTACCAGTCGCAGACCTGGCTCGGCACGATGCCGGCCAGCAGGGCGAAGTTGCCGGTGACCATCAACCGCTGGATATGGTGGGCATAGGCGTACTCCAGCGTCTGGCCGATGGCCTGGCTCATGCACTTCATCTTGGTGTTGCCGGTCCAGTAGAACGCCGGCAGCTGCCGGGTGTTGCCGAAGGCGTTGCGCTGGGCGTACTCGGGCATGTGCAGCCAGTAGATGCCGCGCACGTATTCGCGCCAGCCGATTAACTGACGGATAAAGCCTTCAGCGGCATTCAGCGGCACCTGGCCGCGGCGGTAAGCGGTTTCGACATCGGCGCACAGCTGACGCACATCGAGCAGGCCGATATTCAGGGCGGCGCTGATCCGCGCGTGAAACAGAAAGGGTTCACCGACGGCCATGGCGTCCTGATAGTCGCCGAACGCCGGCAGGGCAAACTCAATAAAGTGCTGCCAGAGCGCCTCGGCCTCCGCGTGGGTGACCGGGTAATCGAAGGCGTCGAGTGTGCCGTAGTGATGGCTGAAGCGCTCGCGCACCAAGGTCAACACGTCCTGGGTGATGGTGTCGGCGGCAAAGCGTGCCAGCAGCGGCGCCTTGACCTGCTTGGGCAGCGCCTTGCGGTTCTCGGCATCGAAGTTCCAGGCGCCGCCCTCGGGTGTGCCATCGCCATGCATTAGCAGGCCGCTGCTGCGGCGCATTTCCCGGTAGAAATATTCCATGCGCAGTTGCTTACGGCCGTCGGCCCATTTGGCAAAACGCTCGCGAGTGCAGAGGAAACGGCTGTCGCTGTGCCAGTTCAAGGCCAGGCCTGAATCGCGCAGTGCCTGTTCCAGGCGCCATTCCCCGCATTCGGTGAGGTGGATTTCCGTCGCGTGCAGCAGCTCGGCCCAGCGGCGCAGTTCGCCGGGTAGTGAGCCGCTGTTGTGCGGGTCGTCCAGGGTCACATAGTGCACACGCCAGCCGCGCTGGCGCAGCGCTTCGGCAAAGTGGCGCATGGCGCTGAAGATCAGCGCGATCTTCTGTGGGTGGTGGGGGACGTAGTCGGTTTCGGTGGCCACTTCGGCCAGCAACACGGCGTCCTGGGTTGGGTCCAAATCGCGCAGCGAGGCCAGGTCAAAGGACAGCTGATCGCCGAGCACCAACGCCAGGCGCCGGCATGGGCTTACCACTGGCACGCCAGACTGATGGGCACTCGCAGGCGCTGTTGTGGGCCTGCGGGAAAGCCGCACATTTCCTCATGGACCACCGCATGGATCAGGTAAAAGGGCAGCGGCGGGAGTTCTTGCAGCAGGTCGCGGGCGTGTTCCACCGAGCGCAAGCGCAGGGTTTGTCCGCGCTCGTCACGGAGCAGTTTTGGTTGGCCGTCGAGGCGGATTTCCAGCAGGTAGATGCCGCCTTCGATGGAGATCAGGTTGAGCTCTTCGACCTGGCCGTGCTGAGCATGCAAAAGCAACTGCGGCAGATTCATGGGGGGGTACCGTCTGGATTAAGTTGTACAAAAATAGGTGTAAATTTAATCCTTGTATAGGTTTATCGCGTTGCGCGGCTCTCCGGTGTTGCGCTGCCTGGCCTGTGGACAGGCTGCTGATGACTGCTTAGCCTTGCTAGATCTGTGTGTTTGCGGGTGACGATCAAGGAGGATTAAGACGATGACATTGACCCACCGGCCAGTGGCTGAGCAGGACCTGGCGGCGATTTGTGCGTTTACCCAAAGCCCGGCCGAGCTTTTTTATTGTTTCCCTAAGGCGGATTTCCCGCTGACCCCTGGGCAATTGCAGGCGGCCATCGACCAGCGCAGCGACTCGACGGTGGTGCTGCTGGAGGGAGCGGTGGTGGCGTTTGCCAACTTCTATCGCTGGGAAACCGGCGGTGTCTGCGCCATCGGCAACGTCATGGTGGCGCCGGCGGCCCGTGGTCGCGGGGTGGCGCGCTATTTGATCGAGCAGATGCTGGACACAGCTTTTACCCGCCATCAGGCCTGCGAGGTGCAGGTGTCCTGCTTTAACCCGAACGTCGCCGGCTTACTGCTGTATCCGCAGTTGGGTTTTCTGCCCTGTGGCGTGGAAGAGCGCGTCGGGAAAAGTGGCGAGCGTCTGGCGCTGATTCATTTGCGGCTGGGGTCGTCTGCCTGCAGGTAGCGCTGGCTGAGTTCGGCTTGTTGGCGCTGGCGCTGTTCACGCAGTGCTTGCCAGAGGCGCCGGGCCAGTTCGGGGTGCTGCTCCGTGAAGCGGTGTGACAGCGGTAGATACCAGTCGGCTTCAAGCAGCGCTATGGGCAGGACCTTCAGGTTGGACTGCAGCCCAAGTTCGCGGATGTGGGTGTTGCCGATTTGGCGTTCGATGACGTAACCATCCAGGCGGCCCAGTGCCACCAGCTTCAACGCTTTTTCTGCGCTCTGGCTGGCGGTGGCCAAGACGCCAAGCGCCTGCAGACGCTGGCTGGCGATATAACCCAAGGGCGCACTCAGGCCATGCTGCAGGCCGCTGAACTGCTGGCCATCCCACTGCAGCGAACTGTCGACACGGGTGATGATCGGGTAGTCGGCTTGCCAGAGCCGGTAGTTGCGGTCGACGGGTAGGGCGCGTTGCGGGTCGCGGCCGGGAAATTGGCCCCAAGCATCGCGATCTGTCTGCCAGATGGCGGCAAAAATGCCGTCGCTCTGACCGCTTTGCAGTTGCATGACGCAGCGCTTCCACGGTTGCCGTTGAAACGCCAGGCGCAGGTCAGCTTGCCGGGCGGCCGCCTGAATCAGCTCCACGAGCAAACCTGGCTTGGCCTGTTGGGCGTCCGTCCAAAAAGGCATGGCGTCGTCGCTTTCATAGCAAATGCGCAGCAGCGGATGTTCAGCCAAGGCGCAAGCAGGCATCAGGGGTAGAAGCAGGGCCAACAGTAACGATGGGCGCATGGGTTGACTCATCAAGCGCTCGGGCGTCAATCGAGAGGGGCAGAGCTTCTCAGTCTATCCGTCGATTGAGCGAGCGTCAGCCTAAAAGCTGGATATGTCCTGTGACTTTAACTGCGCGCGCAAGGCCAGTACTTCAGGGTGTCGGAAGAAGGCCTGTAGCTGTTCGCCGCGCCGGGCGCTGACGCCGGCTTCTGCCTGCCATTGACGTGCATTGCGTGCGGCCAGGTTGTTCCAGTCGGCGAGTGGGCGGGGCGTGTTGTCGAGGCGCAGGCCGAGGGCGCGTAGCCAGGTGGCAAAGGGTTTTGCCCGCGCGCTTTGCAGGCTCTGGTGCAACTGGCGGGCGCTGCGTGCGCCAAAGCCTGGGATGTTGGCCAGTTGCTCTTCTTTCAGGTTCAGCCAGTCGAGTAAATCATGCAGTTGCCCGCTGGCGAGCAGTTTGTCCCAGGTGCCGGGACCGACGCCGGGCATGGCCAGGCCGTGTGGGCCGCTGAGCCAGACCAGACGCGCACGAAACTGGCTGGCGCAGGCCGGCGTGAATTGCCAGCAACTCAGGGCGTGGTAGTCGGCCGGGTTGGGCACGCTGACGGCGTCACGCTGCGGATTGCGCCAGAACACCCGCTCGACATGGGGAATGCTCAGGCCAGCCAAACTGAGTTCAAGCTGGTCGCCGGGGCGGATGTCCAGGGCTTGCCAGCGTGGTAGTGAGCCGAGGCTTACGCGGCTGACGCGCCGGTCATCCAGGCGCAGTGGCTGTAGCTGCAACACTGGGGTGATCCGCCCGGTGCGGCCGATGGTGAACTGCACTCGGCGCACCGTCGCCAGGCCTTGGCGCAGTGGGTATTTCCATGCGGCGGCCCAGTTCGGCGGGCTGGCGCGCCAGTGTTCGGCCGCAGGTCGGCTGCTTTGTTTGAGCACCACGCCGTCGCTGGCAAACGGCAGCGCCTGGCGATACCAGCGCTCACGCCAGGCCTGGGCCTGTTGGAAGTCGCTGATCGGCTGGCTGAAGGCTTGAGTGTCTGCAAAACCCAGGGCGCTGAGCCCTGCCAGACGCTCGCTCATTGACGCAGGGCCGGCAGGCCAGTCCCAGATAAACACGCCGATCTGCGCGGCATCCTCGGCGCTCAGGGTGGTGCGTGCCAGCCAGCCGGTCACCTTGCTGCGCGCGCCGAGGCTGCCGGCGTTGGCCTGGATATGCTGCGGCAGGCGCCAGTACAGCTCGCCCTGCAGAATCAGGCTGCCGCGACTCGGCAGGGTTCGCGCTAGGGTTGGGATCTGCCGGGCGTTGCGCGTCCAGTCCTGGCCGCGCTCACCATCGCCACGGCTGATGGCCTGCTGCAAGCGACCATCGACAAATACCAGGGTCACCGCTACGCCGTCGACCTTGGGCTGCACCCAGACGTTCTGACGGTTCTTGAGCCAGGCGCGCACCGCCGTTGCATCGGCTAGTTTGTCCAGGCCGGTCTGGGCGATTGGATGTTGCAGCGGGCCGCCACTGCTGGCCAGTGGGTGGGGCGCGGCAGTGGTCGGGTTTAGGCAATTGCGCAGGTCGTGCAATTGCTGGCGCGCCTGGTCATACAGCTCGTCGGCCACCAAGGTCACCCCCTGACGGTGGTAGGCGTCCTCCCATTGGGCGAGTTGTGCGGTGCGATGGGCCAGTTCGGCTTGTGCTTGAGCAGCGGGCCAATCGGGGCAGTTGGCAGCCAGGACGGCGGGGGACAGCAGAGTAAAACTGAGGGTCAGTTGGCGCAGCATCGGGAGCATCCTTGCTCAATGGGCGATGCATGCAGCCTAGCGGTTTGCGGGTGTTTTGCCGGAGGGATAGACCGGGCAAGAAAAGGGCTATGTACCAATTACGTGTTGCGCACTGGGTCACTAGCGGTTTCGGCTTTACGCCGAGTCACTTTCTCTTTGCTTGCGCGAAAGAGAAAGTAACCAAAGAGAAAGCGCACCCGGCATCCGGGTTTCGCTGCGCGAAACTTCCCTCACTCCGGCGCTGTTCCGAGGGTCGTCACGGTGGGCCATCCCTGGCCCATCGCTCCTCATTTGGCATCCCTGCCAAATGCCCCTCTACACAGCACCTCCACTCGGCCTCCTGACGGGACCGGGGAGCCGAGGCGCCTGATAATCCGTGGGAGCGGTCTTGACCGCGAAGTTTTTAACCGCGCCAACTCACTGCTATGTAAAACACAGCCATCGGCACCGAGGTAAATGCCTTGCAACATGCGACAGGTACAGAGCCAAGAAAAAGCCCCGCACAGGGCGGGGCTTGTGTCTTGCAGCGCTGGGTTTACAAGCCGGCGGCGGCGCGCAGGTCGGCGGCCTTGTCGGTTTTTTCCCAGGTAAAGGTGGTGAAGGTATCGTCGCCCACGGTGACCTGCTCCGGGGTGCGGCCGAAGTGGCCGTAGGCCGCGGTGGCCTGGTACATCGGGTGCAGCAGGTCGAGCATTTTGGTGATGGCGTAGGGGCGCAAGTCGAAGACTTCACGCACCAGCTTGATGATGGTGTCTTCGCTGACCTTGTTGGTGCCGAAGGTGTTGATCGAGATCGAGGTCGGTTGGGCTACGCCGATGGCGTAGGAAACCTGGATTTCGCAGCGCTCTGCCAGGCCAGCGGCAACGATGTTCTTGGCCACGTAACGACCGGCGTAGGCGGCCGAACGGTCAACCTTGGATGGGTCCTTGCCGGAGAACGCGCCGCCACCGTGACGAGCCATGCCGCCGTAGCTGTCGACGATGATCTTGCGTCCGGTCAGGCCGCAGTCGCCCACCGGGCCGCCGATGATGAACTGGCCGGTTGGGTTGATGTGAAACTGGGTGTCTTTGTGCAGCAGTTCGGCCGGCAGCACGTGCTTGACGATCAGCTCCATCACGCCTTCGCGCAGGTCTTCGTACTTCACTTCCGGGTTGTGCTGGGTCGACAGCACCACGGCGTCGATGCCGACCACTTTGCCGTTTTCATAGCGGCAGGTGACCTGGGATTTGGCGTCCGGGCGCAGCCACGGCAGCAGGCCGGATTTGCGCGCCTCAGCCTGACGCTGCACCAACTGGTGGGAGAAGGTGATCGGTGCTGGCATCAGCACGTCGGTTTCGTTGCTGGCGTAGCCGAACATCAGGCCCTGATCGCCGGCGCCCTGGTCTTCCGGCTTGGCGCGGTCAACACCCTGGTTGATGTCCGGGGACTGCTTGCCAATGATGTTGATGATGCCGCAGGTGTTGCCGTCGTAGCCGACGTCGGAGCTGTTGTAGCCGATGCCGACAATGACCTTGCGCACCAGGTCTTCCAGGTCGACCCAGGCGCTGGTGGTGATCTCGCCAGCGACGATGGCCACGCCGGTTTTTACCAGGGTTTCACAGGCCACGCGGGCGTGTTTGTCCTTGGCGATGATGGCGTCCAGTACCGCATCGGAAATCTGGTCGGCGATCTTGTCCGGATGCCCTTCAGACACGGACTCGGAGGTGAAAAGGGAGTATTCGCTCATCAGCGCAGTTCCTGTTCTATCTGGGTATTAGGGAGGGAGCGGGCAGCGGACGCCGCCTTGGGTTTCTGAAAATGACGGACCTGAATCTGGAAGCCATTGCGCAGGCCAATGTACAAACTTTCTTCGCTGCTCAGCCCGGCGGCGGCGGCCCAGCGTGCGAGGTCATCCTGCTCGAAGCCTAGCCACAGATCGCCACAGGCCTCGCGGGCCCAGCTCTGGTTGTGGCTGCACAGCTCGGTGATCAGCAGGCTGCCGCCGGGCTTGACCCGTCGCGCCAGCTGCTTGATCGCTTCGGCCGGCGCCGCAAAGTGATGCAGCACCATGTTCAGCACCACGCAGTCGGCGCTGAGGGCGTCTTCGCCGAGGGCATCGGCCAAGGCTAGCTGAACATTTTCCAGGCCTTCGTCGAGGCAGCGTTGGCGCGCCAGGTCGAGCATCGCCGGGCTGTTGTCGAGGGCGCTGACCTGCTGGAAGCGACGCGCCAGCTCGGGCAGAAAGGCGCCGTCGCCGGGGCCGATCTCCACGGCGCTGGCGTCATCGGCAAAACTCAGTGAGTCGAGCAGGGCCAGCAGGCTGTCGCGGTACTGCGGCAGGCCAGCGATCAGGTCCTGTTGGGCTTGGAAGCTGTCGGCCATGCGCGCAAAAAAGTCCTGGCTGGCAGCGGCGCGCTGGGCGTGTACGGCGGTGATGCGGGTTTGTACCGCATCCGGCAGCTGCAGGCTCTCCACTTCATCCAGCAGGGCGGCGTGCAATTTACCGCCGAACAGTTCGCTGTGCGGCAGGGCGCGGCGATAAAAGATGGCGTTGCCTTCGCGCCGGGTGGCCACCAGGCCGGCTTGGGCCAACACCTTCAAGTGGTGGCTGATGCCGGATTGGCCGGTGGCGAAGATCTGCGCCAGTTCCAGCACGCCAAACGAATCGTTAGCCAGGGCGCGCAGGATGTTCAGGCGCAGCGGGTCGCCGCCGGCCTTGCACAGGCTGGCGAGTTCATCACTGGCTTCGAAGTGAAGCTGGGGTGCGCGCAGGTTCATGCAGCGCAGTCTAGGTGGGGAAAAACAGCCTCGCAAGGGCAATATCAAAAAGTTTTGATATTGCCCTTGCGAGTGCTGAGGGCTTCTTGCACCCGCGTCAGCAGTGCGCTGGCCGCCGGACTCAGGCTGTGCTCACGGCGCCACACGGCGTGCAGATCGCGGCGCATGCTCAGGCCGCTGACGGGCAGGTGCACCAACTCACCGCTGCGCAGTTCGGCTTGCACCGCCAGTTCGGAAATCCAGGCCACGCCGTAGCCGTCCTGCAGGCTGCGCTTGAGGGCTTCACTGTTGCCCAGGGCCAGAGCGATGTGCGGTTCCAGATCGAGCGCCTGGTAAGCCTGCTCTAAGGTGCTGCGGGTGCCGGAGCCTTGTTCGCGGATAAACAAGGGTGCGGCCGCTAACTCTGCGGCGCTAATTTGGCTTTTGGTGGCCAGCGGGTGCTGCGCGCTGGCCACCGGCAGCAGGGCATCGCTACCGAGCAGGCGATAGTTGTAATGCTCGGCGTTAAAGGGGCCTTCGATAAAGCTCAGGCTGATCTCGCTGCGCTGCAGTTGCTCGAGGTTTTCCGCGGTATTGCCGATCTCCAGGCTGATTTGCAGGCCTGGATGGGCTTGCTGGAAGCGCGCGATCAGCGCCGGCAGCAGGTAGCTTCCCAGCGTGACGCTGGCGCCTATTTGCAGGTCACCGCTGCCCAGACTGGCGAATTCGGCCAGGTCCCGTTCGGCGGCCAACTCCAGGGCGAAGATCCGTTCGGCGTAGGGCAGTAGTCGCTGGCCGGCGGCGGTTAGGTTGACCCCGCGGCTCTGGCGGTCGAACAGCGGCAGTTGCAGGCGCGCCTCCAGTTCGCGGATTTCTCGGGTGACTGCCGGCTGGCTGATCAGCAGACGCGCCGCCCCAGCGCTGATGCTGCCGGTCTGGGCGATGGCCAGAAAGACTTTGAGGTGGTGTAGATTCATAAGTAAAAGGTATGCCTTGTATCTTTTATATGTATTTTACCTATATCACGTTGCTGCTTAACCTCACAGTCATGGATCGCCTCAAGGCGGTCGTCTGTTGAGGAGTCTTCTGATGTTGCGCCCCTTTACCCGCTTGCACGAGCCGCTGGCCTTCGTGCGGCAATTCACCCCCAACTGGTTTGCCATGACCATGGGCACCGGTGTGTTGGCCCAGGTGGTGGCCAAGATGCCGGTGAGCTTTGCCGGACAGTTGTGGCTTGCTGAAGGCCTGTGGCTGCTGGCCACGCTGCTGTTTGTGCTCTTCAGCGGTCTGTTCGCTGCCCGCCTGCTGCTGTTTCGCGACACCCTGTGGCCGATGCTCGATCATCCGGTGCAATCGATGTTTCTCGGCGCCATTCCCATGGGCCTGGTGCAGGTGATCGCTGGTCTGTTGCTGTTTGCCGAGCCGGTGTATGGCCAGGTCGTGGTGCAATTGGCCCATGGCTTGTGGTGGCTGGATCTGGTGCTGGCCCTTGGTGTGGCGCTGGGTGTGCCGTACCTGATGTTTACCCGCCAGCAGCATGCCCTGGAGAAACTCACCGGTGTCTGGTTGTTGCCGATCGTCGCCCCTGAGGTGGCCGCCACGGGGGCTGCGGCCTTGGCGCCGCACCTCGCGGCCGATCAGGCGCAGCTGTTGCTGAGCGTGGGCTATGTGCTGTGGGGCTTGTCGCTGAGTCTGGCGTTTGCCCTGATCGCCCTGGTGCTGTTGCGCCTGGCCTTGCACAAGCTGCCGGACATGGACTTTGCCGCCACCAGTTGGCTGCCGCTGGGTCCGTTGGCTACCGGCTGCCTGGGCTTGCTGGCCCTTGGTCAGGCGGCGCCGCATGCCTGGCACGGCACAGCCCTGCAGGGCGCGGCAGAATTGGCTGAACAGTTGGGTCTGGTTGGTGGTCTGGCCTTGTGGGGTGCCGGGTTCTGGTGGCTGGTGGCGGCCAGCCTGTTTACCCGCCATTACCAGCGCCGTGAGCTGCCATTCAACCTCGGTTGGTGGGGTTTTACCTTCCCGTTGGGGGTGTTCACCCTGGCGACCTTTGCCCTGCAGCGCCTCACCGGCTTGCAACTGTTCGGCTGGATTGGTCTGTTGCTGGCGCTGCAGCTGGTGCTGGTCTGGCTGCTGGTAATGCGCCGTACCTTGCATGGTATCTGGCATGGTGAGTTGTTCCGGGCGCCTTGTCTGAGCGCCAGAGGGATGCTTTGAGGAGCTGAATTGACGGGCATTTGGAGATTGTCTGCGGGTGGGCGACCATCTGTGATTGCCCCCATGCCCCTCGCTGGGGGAAAATGCCCGTCTTTTTTCGACCTACAGCTGCCTGAACATACTGTTTAGAGGCAGCCCTCCAGGAGATCAGCGATGCCCAGCCGTCGTGAGCGTGCCAATGCCATTCGTGCCCTCAGCATGGATGCTGTGCAAAAAGCCAACAGCGGCCACCCCGGTGCCCCGATGGGCATGGCGGATATTGCCGAGGTGTTGTGGCGCGATTTTCTCAAGCACAACCCGAGCAACCCGAGCTTCGCCGACCGTGACCGCTTCGTGCTGTCCAACGGCCATGGCTCGATGCTGATCTACTCGCTGTTGCACCTGACCGGCTACGACCTGTCGATCGACGACCTGAAGAACTTCCGTCAGCTGCACAGCCGCACTCCGGGTCACCCGGAATACGGCTACACCCCGGGCGTGGAAACCACCACTGGCCCGCTCGGCCAGGGCATCGCCAACGCCGTCGGCTTCGCCCTGGCGGAAAAGGTTCTGGGCGCGCAGTTCAACCGTCCTGGCCACAACATCGTCGACCACCACACCTACGCCTTCCTAGGCGACGGCTGCATGATGGAAGGCATCAGCCATGAAGTCTGCTCGCTGGCCGGTACCCTGGGCCTGGGCAAGCTGGTCGCCTTCTACGACGACAACGGCATCTCCATCGACGGCGAAGTCGAAGGCTGGTTCACCGATGACACGCCGAAGCGCTTCGAAGCCTACGGCTGGCAGGTGATTCGCAATGTTGACGGCCACGACGCCGACGAAATCAAAACTGCCATCGAGACCGCCCGTGCCGAGCACGAACGTCCGACCCTGATCTGCTGCAAGACCACCATTGGTTTTGGCTCGCCGAACAAGGGCGGCAAGGAAGACTGCCACGGCGCCCCACTGGGTGCCGAAGAGATCGCTCTGACCCGCGCTGCTCTGAAGTGGACCCACGGCCCGTTCGAAATCCCGGCCGACATCTACGCCGAATGGGATGCCAAACAAGCCGGTGCTGCCGCCGAAGCCGAGTGGAACCAGCGCTTTGCCGCCTACGCCGCCGCCTTCCCGGAGCTGGCCAGCGAATTTACTCGCCGCAGCAAGGGCGAGTTGCCGGCTGATTTCAGCGCCAAAGCCGCCGCTTACATTGCTGACGTCGCCGCCAAAGGCGAGACCATCGCCAGCCGTAAGGCCAGCCAGAACACCCTGAACGCCTTCGGCCCGCTGCTGCCGGAGTTCCTCGGTGGTTCCGCCGACCTCGCCGGCTCCAACCTGACCCTGTGGAAAGGCTGCAAGGGCGTTTCGGCTGAAGACGCGTCCGGCAACTACATGTTCTACGGCGTGCGCGAGTTCGGCATGAGCGCAATCATGAACGGCGTCGCCCTGCACGGCGGTTTCGTGCCGTACGGCGCGACCTTCCTGATCTTTATGGAATACGCCCGTAACGCCGTGCGCATGTCGGCACTGATGAAGCAGCGCGTGCTCTATGTGTTCACCCACGACTCCATCGGCTTGGGCGAAGACGGCCCGACTCACCAGCCGATCGAGCAGATCGCCAGCCTGCGTGGCACGCCGAACGTCGACGCCTGGCGTCCGTGCGATGCGGTGGAATCGGCGGTGGCCTGGAAGTACGCCATCGAGCGCAATGACGGTCCGTCGGCACTGATCTTCAGCCGTCAGAACCTGCCGCACCAGCCCCGTGATGCCCAGCAACTGGCCGATATCGCCCGTGGCGGTTATGTGCTGAAAGACTGCGCCGGCGAGCCCGAACTGATCATCATCTCCACCGGTTCGGAAATCGGCCTGGCGGTGCAAGGCTATGAAGCGCTGACCGCCCAGGGCCGCAAGGTCCGTGTGGTGTCGATGCCGTGCACAAGCGTGTTCGATGCCCAGGACGCCGGCTACAAGCAGGCCGTGCTGCCGCTGCAAGTCAGCGCGCGGATCGCTATCGAAGCGGCCCATGCCGACTACTGGTACAAGTACGTGGGCCTGGAAGGTCGCATCATCGGCATGACCACCTTTGGTGAGTCGGCGCCGGCGCCGGCGTTGTTCGAAGAGTTCGGTTTTACTCTGGACAACGTGCTGGAAACTGCCGCTGAACTGCTCGACGCCTGACCGACTGTAGTGTGGTTGAGCGGAGTGATGGGTATCGCTCCGCTCAACCACACTACGCATGTTCCCATTCGAGAATTCCATGTCCCCACGCCCCTATAAAATCGCGCTCAACGGTTACGGCCGCATCGGTCGTTGCGTGCTGCGTGCGTTGCATGAGCGGGGCGCGGGCAGCGCGATCGAGATTGTCGCGCTCAATGATTTGGCCGATCAGGCCAGCATCGAATACCTGACTCGCTTCGACTCCACCCACGGGCGCTTTCCG
Organism: Pseudomonas sp. BGA-UO-ETr-WB11; assembly: GCF_059567785.1. Lineage (NCBI taxonomy): Bacteria > Pseudomonadati > Pseudomonadota > Gammaproteobacteria > Pseudomonadales > Pseudomonadaceae > Pseudomonas > Pseudomonas sp. BGA-UO-ETr-WB11. The sequence goes on from NZ_JCAQOS010000008.1 coordinate 552,384, forward strand.
GGCGTGGTGGCGGTCGACGGTGACTGTCTGCATATCAACGGCGACTGCGTGAAGGTTTTGCGCCAGAGCACGCCAGAGGCCGTCGACTGGGCCGCCCTGGACGTTGACCTAGTGCTTGAGTGTTCCGGCCAGTACACGACTCGCCAACAGGCCGAGCGCTTCTTGCACGCCGGTGCGCCACGCTTGCTGCTGTCGCAGCCGATGGCCAGCGAGGCGGATATCGACGCCACCATCGTCTACGGGGTCAATCAGCAGCAGCTGACGGGCGCCGAGTTGCTGGTGTCCAACGCCTCCTGCACCACCAACTGCGGCGTGCCGCTGCTCAAGTTGCTGAATGAGGCAATCGGCCTGGAGTATGTGTCGATCACCACCATTCACTCGGCGATGAACGACCAGCCGGTGATCGACGCCTACCACCACGAAGACCTGCGCCGTACGCGCTCGGCCTTTCAGTCGGTGATTCCGGTGTCCACTGGCCTGGCTCGGGGTATCGAGCGCCTGTTGCCGGAGTTGACCGGGCGTATCCAGGCCAAGGCCATCCGCGTGCCGACGGTGAATGTCTCGTGCCTCGACATTACCCTGCAGATGGCGCGCGACACCTCGGCTGCCGAGGTCAACCAACTGCTCCGCGCGGCGGCCGAAAGTGGCCCGCTCAAGGGCTTGCTGGCCTATACCGAATTGCCCCACGCCAGCTGTGATTTTAACCATGACCCGCACTCGGCCATCGTCGATGGCAGCCAGACCCGCGTTTCCGGCCCTCGGCTGGTGAACCTGTTGGCCTGGTTTGATAACGAGTGGGGGTTTGCCAACCGCATGCTCGACGTCGCCCAACACTGGCTCGACGTTGCCGCTGTTTCCACGACCCACCAGCCCCGACAGGACTGAAAGCCATGACCGTTTTGAAGATGATCGACCTCGACCTCGCTGGTAAGCGCGTGCTGATCCGCGAAGACCTCAACGTCCCGGTAAAAGACGGTGTGGTGAAGAGCGACGCGCGCATTCTCGCGTCCCTGCCGACCATCAAGCTGGCCCTGGAAAAAGGCGCCGCAGTGATGGTCTGCTCGCACCTGGGTCGCCCGACCGAAGGCGAGTTCAGCGCCGAGAACAGCCTGGCACCGGTGGCTGCCTACCTGAGCAAGGCCTTGGGCCGTGATGTGCCGCTGGTGGCCGACTACCTTGGCGGTGTGGACGTACAGCCAGGCCAGGTCGTGCTGTTCGAAAACGTGCGCTTCAATACCGGCGAGAAGAAAAACGCCGACGCGCTGGCCCAGCAATACGCCGCCCTGTGCGACGTGTTCGTGATGGACGCCTTCGGCACCGCCCACCGCGCCGAGGGCTCGACCCACGGCGTGGCCAAGTTCGCCAAGGTCGCTTGCGCCGGCCCGTTGCTGGCTGCCGAGCTGGACGCCTTGGGCAAGGCCCTGGGCAACCCGGCCAAGCCGATGGCCGCCATCGTTGCTGGCTCCAAGGTGTCGACCAAGCTCGACGTACTCAATAGCTTGAGCCAGATCTGCGACCAACTGATCGTTGGTGGTGGCATCGCCAACACCTTTCTGGCTGCCGCTGGCTTCCCGGTAGGCAAGTCGCTGTATGAGGCTGATCTAGTCGATACCGCCAAAGCCATCGCCGCCAAAGTCAGCGTGCCGCTGCCGGTTGACGTGGTCGTCGCTAAAGCCTTCGCCGAAGACGCTGAAGCGACCGTCAAGCTGGTGGCCGATGTGGCTGAAGACGACATGATTCTGGATATCGGCCCGCAGACTGCTGCGCAGTTCGCCGAGCTGCTGAAGTCGTCGAAGACCATTCTCTGGAACGGTCCGGTTGGCGTGTTTGAGTTTGATCAGTTCGGCAACGGCACCAAGGTGCTGGCCGAAGCCATCGCCGCCAGCCCGGCGTTCTCGATTGCCGGTGGTGGCGACACCCTGGCGGCCATCGACAAATACGGCGTAGCGGCGAATATCTCCTACATTTCCACCGGTGGTGGCGCCTTCCTCGAGTTCGTCGAGGGCAAGTTATTGCCAGCCGTGGAAGTGCTGGAACAGCGCGCCAAGGTTTGAATAGCCAGTCAGGGAGCGCGCCTCGATGCTGAAATTGATCACTCTGCTGGCGGCGCTCAGTCTGCTTGGCGCCTGCGCCAGCCAGCCGGCGCCGAGTGGGCAGTGGACGCGCTGGGTTTGCGACAGTCAGGCCGAAGTGCTCTGGCGTTTTGCCGACAGTAGCCACGAGGCCGTTGATGTACGCCTGGGTGGCGGCGATATTGTTTATCGTCTGAGCGAAGAGCCCGCGGCGTCGGGTGCGCTGTACAGCAATGGCCTGTTGTCCTTGCATACCAAGGGCGAGCAGGGCCTGGTCTACTGGACGGCCAATGACGATCTGATCGGTCGGGGCTGCAAGGCGCCGGGAAACTGATTTAACCCGCACTGGCTTTGGGCCGGTGCGCAGAATTAATGACCTCCAATGGGAGACAGGCAACATGGCACTTATCAGCATGCGTCAGATGCTCGACCACGCCGCCGAATTCGGCTACGGCGTGCCGGCTTTCAACGTCAACAACCTCGAGCAGATGCGCGCCATCATGGAAGCGGCCGACAAGACCGACTCGCCGGTGATCGTGCAGGCCTCGGCCGGTGCGCGTAAATACGCCGGTGCGCCGTTCCTGCGTCACCTGATCCTGGCTGCGATCGAAGAGTTCCCGCATATCCCGGTGTGCATGCACCAGGACCACGGCACCAGCCCTGACGTGTGCCAGCGCTCGATCCAGCTGGGCTTCAGCTCGGTGATGATGGACGGTTCGCTGAAAGCCGACGGCAAAACCCCGGCCGACTACGACTACAACGTCCGTGTAACCCGCGAAACCGTCGCGTTCTCCCACGCCTGCGGCGTGTCGGTAGAAGGCGAGCTGGGTTGCCTGGGCAGCCTGGAAACCGGTCAGGCCGGTGAAGAAGACGGCGTTGGCGCCGAAGGCATCCTTGATCACAGCCAGATGCTGACCGATCCGGAAGAAGCTGCCGACTTCGTCAAGCAAACCCAGGTGGATGCTCTGGCCATCGCCATCGGCACCAGCCATGGCGCTTACAAGTTCACCAAGCCACCGACCGGTGACATCCTCGCCATCGACCGCATCAAGGCGATCCACGCGCGCATTCCCAACACCCACCTGGTGATGCACGGCTCGTCGTCGGTACCGCAAGAGTGGCTGGCGATCATCAACCAGTACGGCGGCGACATCAAAGAAACCTACGGCGTGCCGGTTGAAGAAATCGTCGAAGGCATCAAGTATGGCGTACGTAAGGTCAACATCGACACCGACCTGCGTCTGGCGTCCACCGGCGCGATCCGTCGGATGATGGCCGAACACCCAAGCGAGTTCGACCCGCGTAAGTTCTTCGCGGCTACCGTAACCGCCATGCGCGACATCTGCATCGCCCGTTACGAAGCCTTCGGCACCGCCGGCAATGCCTCGAAGATCAAACCGATCTCCCTCGAAGGCATGTACCAGCGTTATGCCAAAGGTGAGTTGGCCGCCAAGGTCAACTAAGCCTTAGTTGCTGGACAAAAAAGCCCGCTCAGTTGAGCGGGCTTTTTGCATTCAGGGCTGGGCGCCGAGCAGCGGTTTTACAAACGCCAGGATCGCCGCTTCCACCCGTGGTGTATCGCGTGGCGACAGCACCCGGCCGGCCAGTACGTGGTGGGAGTCGTCCTGGGTGTCGGTCAGGGCCAGCAGTTGCTTGTGCGGCGAGCCGAAGCGGGCAAAGGCCTGCTCGGTGGCAGCGGGGCTGACCACCTTATCCTCCGGCGAGTAGATCACCAGCAGCGGCGCCTGGATGCTTTCCAGCGGCAGTTCGCGCACGTACTCCACCAGGCCCATCATCGGCAGCAGCGCCTGCACCGGGTAGCGGTGGTTCCAGTAGCGCGCCTGCTCGGCATTGCGGGGTTGCCACTGGTGTTCGGGGCCTAGCAGTAGCGGCACGAAGTGCTCGGCCCAGGGCCAGGTGAGCACCTGGGCGGCGGGGTCTTTAGGGGCAAAGTTGGGTGAGATCAGCGCATAGGCCAGCACCTTGTCACTGTGCGGCTGGGTGGCGAGCCAGGTGGCCAGGGTGGCGCCGGTGGAGGTGGCGACCACCAGTACCCGTTCGCCCAGGCGCTGGCCGATCTGCAGGGCTTCCTCGGTGTCGTTGAGCCAGGCATTGACGCTGGCTTCGGCCATGGCGGCGCCGCTACGGCCGTGGCCGTTGAGGCGCGGGTAATACAGGTTGGCGCCGAGTTGCTGGGCGATCTCGTCGCTCAGGGGCGCAGTCTCCTGGCGGCTGGCGGAAAAACCATGCAGGTAGACCACCGCGAGGGCGGTTTTGCGCCGGTCCGGGTGAGCCCAGACGATGGTTTTTTCTGCGCCGGGAGTGATGTCCGGGTAACGGGCCTCACTCTGCGCCAGGTAGGCATCGAGGTCGGCCGGTAACTGCGGGCTCTGCAGCTGGGTGTCGACGCTGACGCGCGGCCCGGCATAGAAGGCAGCGCTGAGGGTAATACTCAGGAGCAGGGCAAGGGACAGAGCTTTTTTCATCGTGCAGTTCTTATTGTTGATGGCTGTGGCGTGATTACGCTGCATGCTGGGGTAGATTGTTCTCGCATGCGGCAGCAGTCCTCTAGGCTGATCTTATCCGCTTTAAGGCACATCCCCCTATGTTCAAACTCTTGCAGATCGGTGCGCTGTTGGCCGGCTTGGTGTACGGCAATGCCGCTGCAGGTGCCGTGGAAAAGATCAGCCTCTATTCCCACTACACCACCGCGCCCTTTGCGGTGGAGGGTGTGCCACCGCAGTTGAGCTATACCGTGCGTCTGGCGGCATGGTTGACTGCCCAGTCGGCGGGCCGTTACCTGTTTGAAGCCCGGCAGATGCCACGTCTGCGCCTTAATCGCATTGTTGCCCAGGCCGATTGGCAGGGCGTGGTGGCCTGGGCCAACCCGCTCTGGTTTGCAGACCCTGAGCGCCAGCGATTTCTTTGGTCCAGCGCCTTGATGAGTGACCGCAATGTACTGCTCTCGCGGCAGGTGGACCACGTGCTGTTTCCTGTTCAGGAGCCGGCGCAGCCACTGCGTCTGGGCGGTATCAGCGGGCATTTTTATGCTGATCTGGAGCCTTTCATTCAACGCGGCCTGCTGCTGCGCGAAGATGCCCAGAATGACTTGAGCAACGTGCTCAAGTTGCAGCATGGGCGGGTGGATATTGTGGTGGTGCAGGCCAGTTCATTGGCGTATCTGCGCTCGCAAATGGCCGACTTCGATCAATGGGCCAGCGTCAGTCCGACGCTGCAACCCAGTTACCAGCGCTATTTGTTTACCAACACGGCTAACCCCCAACTGATGGCTTTTCTCCAGCAGGCGCTGCTGCAGTTGGCGCAGGCGCCCGAGTGGGCCGCGTTGCGGGAGGCGTCGCTGCCTTAAATGCCGGTGGATTTGCCGAGCCGCCGCACATTGCGAGGGTGGCACGGTCGATTGCACTCGGCCTGGCTGCTAGGATTGAGCGATTGGCATGATGCCGCACGTCATGCAGCGGTCTTTGCAGCAGGGAATCTATGGGTAACGCAGAGCAAGCTATGCCGCGGGCCGACGAAGCTACGCGGCGTTTTCAGGCGCGGCGCCTGCAACAGGTCTTGCGGGTGCTGTTGGTCGCCGTGTCGGTGATCGCGTTACAGAATCTGTGGGCCGGGGTCTGGCATTCCGTGGCCTTGTTGCTCGCTACCGATGGCGCCTTGTTGCTGGCCCTGCGCTACGCCCACCGCGGCCAGGTCGAGTGTGCATCGCTGCTGATGCTGTGGAGCCTGACTGTGTTGCTGACCCTGATTATCTGGGCGGGCCAGGGCTTGCGCGACAGTGGGGTGATTGGCTTTCCGGGGATTCTGGTGTTTGCCGCGATGCTCGGTAACCGCCGGCAGTTACTGACCTTGCTGGCTTTTATGCTGGTGTCCTTTGGTCTGCTGGCACTGGTCAACCTGCAGGGTTGGTACGTCAATCCACGGCCACCGGTGCGCTTGGGCACCTTTATCGACATGGCCTGCATTCTTGCCGTGATCGGCTTCAGTGCCTGGCTGATGGCCGCGGACCTGCGCGGCGCGTTGGCGCGCCTGGCGGCGGAGAACCTGCGGGTGCGTCAGTCCCAGGAGCACATTACTTTTCTCGCCCATCACGATGCCCTGACGGGCCTGCCCAACCGGGTGCTGGCGCGCGACCGCTGTGAGCAGGCCATCGTCTATGCCGCCCGTGAGCAGGGGGCTGTGGCCGTGCTGTTTCTTGATCTGGATAACTTCAAGACCATCAACGACTCCCTCGGCCATGTGGCCGGCGATGCCGTGTTACAGCAGGTGGCGCGGCGTCTGGAACAGGCGGTGGGGGGGAGCGACAGCGTGTGCCGGCAGAGCGGCGACGAGTTCCTGATCATTCTCGACCAGGCTGGCGACAGTGATGCGCTGGCGGCCACCGTCAGCCAGTTGCTGGCGGCGCTGGTGCAGCCGATTCATCTCAACGAAATGGACGTCACGGTCACCTGCTCCCTGGGTATTGCTCAGTACCCCCAGGATGGGGCGGACTTCGATACCTTGCTGAAAAATGCCGATACCGCCATGTACCGGGCCAAGGATGACGGGCGCAATGCCTTCCGCTTCTTTGATGCGCAGATGAACTCCAGCGTGGCGGAGCACCTGCAGCTGATTTCCGGTATGCGTGTGGCGCTGCAACAGAACCAGTTCGTTCTCTACTACCAGCCGCAGTTCGAACTGGCCAGCGGCCGCTTGGTCGGTGCCGAGGCCTTGCTGCGTTGGTTGCACCCGCAGCAAGGGCTGATTGCGCCGGCGACCTTTATCCCATTGGCAGAGAAGTCCGGGCTGATCATTGAGATCGGTACCTGGGTCTTGCAGGAAGCCTGTCGCCAGGCTGTGCAATGGCAGCAGGCGGGTCTGCCGCCCTTGCTGATGTCGGTCAACCTGTCGCCAGTGCAGGTGCGCCGCGCGGGAATCGAGCAGGTGGTGCTGGACGCCCTGGCGGGTTCCGGCCTGGCAGCCGAGCACCTGGAGCTTGAGCTGACCGAGTCGATGCTGATCGACGACTCCGACAGCCTCACCCAGTTGCTGGGTCGCCTGCGTGAGCGCGGCGTTGGCATCGCCATTGATGATTTTGGTACCGGCTATTCAAACCTCGGTTACCTCAAACGCTTTGCCGTCGAGCGCCTGAAGATTGATCAGTCGTTCATCCTCCACCTCAGTGAGGACGGCGATAACGAGGTGATCGTGCGTGCCATCATCCAGATGGCCCACAGCCTCAAGCTGATGACCGTGGCCGAGGGCATCGAGGATGCCGCCACCCTGGTCCGTCTTGGCGAGTTGGGCTGTGATCGTGGTCAGGGTTTTCACTGGGCACCGGCCTTGCCGGCGGCGGAGTTTCAGCGCTATGCCGAGCAGTATCAGGGTGAGCGCGCGCTGCCAGCATGATGGCGGCTGAGAAAGGCGCTGGCTTTGGGTACACTGCCGGCCTTTGCTCAACCTGTCGCACGCGCTGTGCGCTCGTCATTGGTCGTTGTACATGTCCGCTTTGAAATACCTCCAGGGCTATCCCGCGGCCTTGCTGCAGCAGGTGCAGCAACTGCTCGATGAGCAGCGTCTGGAGGCGTACCTGCAACAACGCTATCCGGCGCGCCATCAGATCCAGAGCGACAAGGCGCTGTATGCCTACACCGTGGCCCTCAAGCAGGAACACCTGCGTAACGCGCCCAACCTCGACAAGGTGCTGTTCGACAACCGTCTGGACCTCACCCACCGCGCCCTCGGCCTGCATACGACGATTTCGCGGGTGCAGGGCGGCAAGCTCAAGGCCAAGAAGGAAATCCGCGTGGCCGCCTTGTTCAAGCAGGCGGCTCCGGAGTTTCTGCAGATGATCGTGGTGCATGAGCTGGCGCACCTGAAAGAGCACGAGCACAACAAGGCCTTCTATCAGCTGTGCGAGCACATGTTGCCGGGTTATCGACAGCTGGAGTTCGATACCCGCCTGTACCTGACCTGGCGCGATTTACCGGCACCTGCGCAGCAGCCATAAGGCTGCGCTACCCTTGCTCAAGCCCACCCCAATCGGGATCTTGTTGTGAGTGAAGTCGCATCCGATTACGCCATCTATCGGCAGGTCGTCACCCAGTTGATGAGCGGCGAGGAGCAATTGCCCAGCCTGCCGACCATCACCCTCGACATCCGCCGTGCCCTCAGCGATCCGGAGGTGACTCTGGCGCAGTTGAGTCGCTTGATCAGCCGTGATCCGGCCCTTAGCGCGATCATGATGAAGTACGCCAGCAGCGCCCTGTTGCGGACCCAGCAGCCGCCGAAAAGTCTCTTGGATGTGCTGCGCGTGCTCGGTATGGCGCAGATCGACCGGCTGACCATGGCCCACAGCGTCAAGAGCCTGTTTATCCTGCACAGCCCAGCGCACAAAAAACTGTTTGTTGAAGCCTGGGAGCGGCTGGTGCGCAAGGCCAGCGTCAGCGCCTTCCTGGCCCGCTCGGTAGGGCATGTTTCACCCGATCAAGCGTTGCTGGCCAGCCTGCTTAGTGAGGTCGGTACGCTGGCGGTGCTGTCGGCGTTCAAGCAGGCTGCCCAGATTCCCAGTGCCGAGCAGTACTACAAGCTGTGCCGCGAATACAGCCGCTCCCTGGGTGTGATCGTGCTGAAGAAGTGGGCGGTGGACGAGGCCTACATCAAGGTCATCCGCCATGCCGGAGACTGGGGCTACCGCAGTTGCCCCGAGGTGGAGCTGCTGGACCTGGTCAACCTCAGCCTGTTTCACGCGATCAAGGCTGTCGGCCGCACCAGTGACTTGCCAGCGTTGGACGCCCTGGCCGCCTTTGCCAAGCTGCCGGCCCCGCTGGACAGCATCAGCGACAGCGGCGAGCTGACCCTGCTGGTCAGCCATGCTGATGACATTGATGCGATTGCCGCGACCCTGCGCTGAAGGTCGCGGGCAGCCTCACTGACTGCGCCGCCATGAACCGAAGATTGCTCGCAGACGCTGGCTGGGATTGAGGCTTTCGTCGGAGAGGGCGTCAAGCAAGTCGGCCAGGCGTTTCGATTTGATCACCGCATAGGCCGTCAACAGACCGGTGCCGACCAGCGCGCCGATAAAGAACAGCGCACGGTGCAGCAAGGGCTCTTCGGCATCGGCAAAGATATTCATGCCGAGGAAGCCCGTTGCCACCGTGCCAACCAGGCTCAGGGTGGTGACCACCGTCAGGCGCATCACCGTGGTCGACTGGCGGCGCTGGGCGTCGCTGTCGAGGTAGTCGACCATCTCGCGGATCTCGCCCTTGATCTCGGCATACAGGGTGTCGTTGCCCAGGCGCGTGCCGCACAGTCGATACACCGCTTGCAGGTGTGGAATCTCCGACAGCTCGTGGAACCAGTAACGGTGAGTGAAGCGCAGGAAGCCCTCGAAGCTCGCGCGGATGCGTCGTTTGAAACGGCGGATGGAGTCTGGTGAACGCACGTCCAGGCGCTGGATCGCATCGGCCAGCAGTTGCGAATAGAGCAGCAGGGTGGCGCGGTGGAAGTGGTTGACCAGAAACAGCAAACGGTACTGATGACGAAACTGGGCGAGGATGCCGCGCTCGGCATTCAGGAAGAACGCGGAGTTGGCGTCGCCGATCACCAACAACGCACGGCCACTGCAGAGAAAGCGGGTATTGGGCCCGGCCTGGGTGTTGCTCCAATAGCGGTCATAGCAATAGCGCGCCTCGAACTCGCGCACCTCAGGGCTGTGCACCGGCAGCGCTTCGTTGGGGTGCAAGGTCGCCACCAGGCCCAGACGCACCCAGTTTTCGGCGGTCAGCGCCCGCGGGTTGTCCAGGGCCAGGTAAGCGAGCAGCGGCATACGGTGGTATTCGATCTGGCGAAAACGCAGCACGTCGGCGGTGGTGGTCGGGTCCAGTACCAGCGGCCGCAGGAGAAAAGCCCAGTGCGAGGAAATAGTCGGTGCACGGTGCTGCACGGCAAAGTCGAGGAATTTGTCGCGCTGATCGGCGTCCGAGCTGGCCAGCACCTTGCCCTCGGCATCCAGCCATTGCACTTGCAGGGCGTTGTGCACGCCATTGCCGTCCTCGTCCCAGCCAGTGGGGTAGGCACGGCCGAAACGGTAAAGCAGGTCGTGGGCGACCTCCAGGCTCAGGTCCTGGGTGTGCAGCTCGACCTGCAGCATGGCGGCATCGACATCGTCCAGCAGGCTGAGTTCGATGCGGGCCACGCGTAACAGCAAGGCGGGCGTGCCCTCGCGCAGCACCACGCGCAAGCTGTGAATGTCGTGACGACGAAAGGCCCGCAGGGCTGCATCGCCCTCGGGATTGGCGCCCGGCAGGGCACGGCTTTCACCGTAGAGAAAGCGTTGCGCGTGGGGCAGAAAGGAGACGAATTCCTTGTAATGCCGTTCGCTGAAGCGCTGCGGGTCGCCAGCAAAGGCGCTGACCGCGGCGTGCCAGCCGCCCGCGCACAGGCGCTGGTGCAGCTCGTCGCGGGGCACCCGACCGCCGTTGGCATTGCCGGCCGGCAACAATTGCAGGGGCCAGACCAGAATCTGGCGGAACTCGCGCACCTGAGGTGGCTCGCTGATGGGCAGTGGCGAATCGATGCGCGGTGCAGTCACAGCAAGCCTCTAGGCAAAATGGTGTGCCTAGACGGTAGATGGGCCGGCGGCGGCTGGCAATCATGCCGCCGCGGAAATGCGCTTTAGCGCGGCCGCCGCAACAGCAGATTGAGCTGATCGACCACTTCGGCCCAGTCAGCATCCTTGTTCAGTTGTTCACGCAAGAATGTTGCCTGCGAAGGGCTCCAGAACGGCGCGTCGGCCAGTTCAATGGTTTCGGCCAGGGGCGAGTACTTGCTGACAAACGCTTGCAAGTCCTCGGTTTCGCTCGGCAGGCCGAGTTGTTGGAACAGGGCGTTGAGGTCGTGAGTCGGGCTTTCCATGATGCCTCCTTTGCAGTGAGGGGCGCGGCCTCAGGGTCGGAACGCAATCCTGACCCTGAGGCTGGAGTCATCAATATAGACCTGCCAGCTCGTACGCAGGCGCTTATCGGCGGCTGGACGGGTACTCAGACGAACTGCGCAGCCGCGTAGGCCGAGGCCCAGGCCCACTGGAAGTTGAAGCCGCCGAGGTGGCCGCTGACATCCAGTACTTCGCCGATGAAATACAGCCCTGGCGCCTTCTGCGACTCCATGGTTTTTGACGAGACCTCGCGGGTGTCGATGCCGCCCAGGGTCACTTCGGCGGTGCGATAGCCCTCGGTGCCGGCCGGCACCAGGGTCCAGTTGCCGAGCTGCGCGGCGATCTCGGCCAGCTCGCTCGGGGTGTATTGCTTGAGCGGCTTGGAGACGAACCACTGCTCGCAGAGCAGGCCGGCCATCTTCTTGGTGAACAGCTCGGCCAGTAGGGTCTTCAGCTCACTGTTGGGCCGCTCGGCCTGTTGCTCGGCCAGCCACTGCGGCAGGTCGAGGTGTGGCAACAGGTCGATGTGGATTGCGTCGCCGGCGTGCCAGTAGGAGGAAATCTGCAGGATCGCAGGGCCGCTGAGGCCGCGGTGGGTGAACAGGATATTTTCCTTGAAACTCTGGTCGTTGCAGCTGACCACGCAGTCCTCCACCGAGGTGCCGGACAGCTCGGTGCACAGGGTTTTCAATTGCGGGTCGGTAATACTGAAGGGCACCAGGCCGGCACGGGTTGGTAGCAGGCTGTGGCCAAATTGTTTGGCGATCTGATAGCCAAAGCCCGTGGCGCCCAGGGTCGGAATCGACAGGCCGCCGGTGGCGATCACCAGCGACTGACAATTGAAGCTCCCTGCGCTGGTCTGCAGCTGATAGCCGCCGTTTGCGGCCGCGTCGATCTGCTCGATGCGCGTGTCCAGCAGCAGGCGCACACCGGCCTCCTGGCATTCGCTGAGGAGCATCTCCAGGATGTCGCTGGCCTTGTTATCGCAGAACAGCTGGCCGAGTTTTTTCTCGTGGTAAGGCACGCCATGCTTGGCCACCAGGGCAATAAAGTCCCACTGGGTGAAGCGCGCCAGGGCCGACTTGCAGAAGTGCGGGTTGTGCGAGAGGAAGTTGCTCGGCTCGACATACAGGTTGGTGAAGTTGCAGCGCCCGCCGCCCGACATCAGGATCTTCTTACCGGCCTTGTTGGCGTGGTCCAGCAGCAGCACTTGGCGGCCCCGTGCGGCGGCGCTCAGCGCGCACATCAAACCTGCGGCGCCGGCGCCAATGATTACTACGTCCTGGCTCACGCCGATGTCCTCTGCTTGGGGTTGAATGGGGTGCGGATGAGTGCGCCGCGCCAGCTACGTGAGCAGCTAGTTGGCCGGTTGCCCGTCGAATTGGGTGCAGGTGCGCGCGCGGCCCTGTTGCTTGGCCTGGTAGAGGCGCAGGTCCGCTTGCTGCAGGAGCACTTCCAACTCTTCGCCGGCACTCTGGTAAACCCCGGCGCTGAAGCTCAGTGGCGGCGCGCCCTTGGCATAGGGTATGGCGGCACAGCGCTGGCGCAGTTGGTCGAGCTGGCTGGCCAGTTGCGCGGCGGGCTGTGGGCTGAGCAGGGCAAACTCCTCACCGCCCAGACGACCGATCAAGGTCTGGCCAAAGGCCTCCTGCAGCAAGCGGGTAAAACCCACCAGCGCCGCATCGCCGCTGGCGTGGCCGAAGTCGTCGTTGATGCGTTTGAACAGGTCGAGGTCGAGCATCGCCACGCTTAGCGGTCGCTGGCTGCGGCGAGCAACCTGCAACAGGTTGTGGCCCTGCTCGTAGAAGGCGCGACGGTTGTAGAGGTTGGTCAGGCTGTCGATTTGCGCCGCACGTTGCAGGGCGTTGAGCAGCTCGCGGCGCTCAAGGGTCGACATCACCCGGCAGGTCAGCTCTTCCGGGCAGAACGGTTTGCGCAGGAAGTCGTCGGCACCGTGCTTGATGAACTGAGCGCTGAGCGAACCCTTGCTGTCGGCCGACAGACCAAGAATGCTCAGGTCTTGGCGTTTGAGTTTCTGACGCAGCAGTTTGGTCAGCTCGAAGCCGCTGATGCCCGGCATGCTGTGGTCGGTGATGAGCAGGTCGAAGTCGGGCTGCTCCTGCAGGATGCGCAGGGCCTCTTCGCCGTCGACGGCTTCGTGGATCTGGTACAGATGGCTGCGCAGCACGTTGCGGATAAAGTGGCGAGTGGCGTGGGAGTCGTCGGCCACCAGGACCTTCACCGAGCGATTGCGCTCCAGGCGGTGCAGTAGGCGAAAGGCATAGTCGTAGGAGTACTGGCTTTCCTTGAGCACGTAATCGACCACGCCCTTGAGCAGCATTTCCTCACGCCGCTGTTCATCGTAGGAGCCCGTGAGGACGATGCACGGCAACTGGTAGTGCAGCACCAGGTCAACAATCTCGCCGTTCGGCGCGTCCGGTAGGTTGAGGTCGATAATCGCGGCGAAAAACAGCTCCGCCGAAGCTTCCAGCAACACCTGAGCTTCGTTCAAGGTGGCGCAGAACAGCGGCTGCAGGTCTGCTTGCTGGCGGAACATCTGCTCCAGAATCTTCAGCACCATAGGGCTGTCTTCGACGACGAGAATGTTGCGCACAACCGACTTCCTGTTGTTTGACCGCGAACCGTTGCAGTGCTCGGAGACTGTTTAGAGAATCCGCACGCGCAGTGAGCGGCCCTTGATTTTGCCTTGATTTAAACGCTGCAACGCCTGCTGAGCCACGCCGCGTTCGACGGCCACATAGGCCTGATAATCGAAAATGGCGATCTTGCCGACCTGGGCACCGGGAATCCCGGCATCGCCAGTGAGGGCGCCGAGGATGTCGCCTGGGCGCACCTTGTCTTTGCGCCCACCACCGATGCACAGCGTGACCATAGGCGGCAGCAGCGGCGCACCGCTTTGCGCCTTCAGGCAATCCAGTTGCTGCCAGTTCAGTGGTGCTTTCTGCAGGTCTTCGATGGCTTGGGCGCGATGGCCTTCGGCCGGGGCTACCAGGCTCAGGGCCAGGCCCTTTTCGCCCGCGCGACCGGTACGGCCGACGCGGTGAATATGGATCTCGGAGTCGCGGGCCAATTCAACGTTGATCACTGCGTCCAGGGCGTCGATGTCCAGGCCGCGGGCCGCTACGTCGGTCGCCACCAGCACGCTGCAGCTGCGGTTGGCGAACATCGCCAGCACCTGGTCGCGGTCGCGCTGTTCCAGGTCACCGTTCAGGGCCATGGCGGAAATACCGCTGGCGGTCAGGTGGTCGACCACTTCCTGACACTGCTGCTTGGTGAAGCAGAAGGCCACGCAGGACTGCGGGCGGAAATGCGCCAGCAGCTTACTCACGGCGGCCATGCGCTCTTCCGGGAGAATCTCGTAGAAGCGTTGTTCGATCTGGCTGTCAGCGTGCATGGCCTCGGCCTTGACCTGCTGCGGGTTGCGCATAAAGGCCGCCGACAGCTGCTTGATGCTGGCCGGGTAGGTGGCGGAGAACAGCAGGGTCTGACGCTTGCTTGGGGTCTGGCCGAGGATGTCGGCAATGGAGTCGTAGAAACCCATGTCGAGCATGCGATCGGCTTCGTCGAGGACCAGGGTGTTGAGACCGTCGAGTTTCAGGGTGCCCTTGCGCAGGTGCTCCTGAATCCGCCCAGGGGTGCCGACGATGATGTGGGCACCGTGCTCCAGTGAGCCGATCTGCGGGCCGAACGGCACGCCACCACACAGAGTCAGGACCTTGATGTTGTCGGCGCCACGGGCCAGGCGGCGGATTTCCTTGGCCACCTGATCGGCCAATTCACGGGTTGGGCACAGTACCAAGGCCTGGCAACCGAAGAAGCGCGGATTCAGCGGGTTGAGCAGGCCGATGCCGAAGGCGGCGGTCTTGCCGCTGCCGGTCTTGGCCTGGGCAATCAGGTCCATGCCCTTGAGAATCACCGGCAGGCTCTGTGCCTGAATCGGCGTCATCTGCGCATAACCGAGTGATTCGAGGTTAGCCAGCATGGCGGCGGACAGGGGCAGGGAGTTGAAGGCGGTGTTGGTCACGGGCAAGTCCGGCAAAAAAATGTCGGCCAGTGTAACAGGGGCCGTGCATCGATGGCCGTCGGCGCGACCGGCAGCCGGCGCAAATGGGCGCAAATCCACCAGCGAGTAACCCGCTGCCGATGTTAATCTGCCACTAGAGGCTACTTTGCTTGATTTACAGCAAGCTGGCTTGCGATCAAACGGGGGCAGCCCATAGGCTTGATCGTCTATTGTTAATGCAGTCTTTTTCCCTGTGCTCTGGTCGTTATCGTGCTGAAACGCATTGCGGTGTCTGATTTATGTTTAGGCATGTACATCAACGAATTTTGTGGTTCGTGGATGGAACATCCATTTTGGAAAGCCAGGTTTCTGCTTGAAAATGACAAGGACCTGCAGCGCATTCGCGACAGCGGCATCGATGAGCTGTGGATCGATGTCAGCAAGGGCCTAGATCTGCCCGCGGGGCTGACGGCGCAGAGTGAGGAAGAGGTCGCCGCCCAGGTCGAGGAAAGCCTCTTGGCTGTGGCCACCACGCCAGCGGTCAAGCGCGTGGATCTGGATGAGGAAGTGCAGCGCGCGCACAAATTGTGCTCTCGCTCCAAGGCTGCCGTGGTGGCCATGTTCAGCGAAGTGCGTATGGGCCAGGCCATCGATGCCGGTCAGGTGGTCGAGTTGGTGGAGGAAATCTCCGCCTCGGTGATGCGTCACCCCAATGCCCTGATCAGCCTGGCGCGGCTGAAACACTCCGATGAATACACCTACATGCACTCGGTGGCGGTTTGCGCCCTGATGATTGCCCTGGCACGCCAGCTCGGCCTGGCCGAGGAGCAGGTGCGTGAAGCCGGAATGGCTGGCCTGTTGCACGACATCGGCAAGATGATGATCCCCGATGAAATTTTAAATAAGCCCGGCAAACTCACCGACAGTGAATTCGACACCGTGCGCAGTCACCCCGAGGCGGGCGGCAGGATTCTGATGGACAGTCAGCAGGTCAGCGCGCTGGTGCTGGACGTGTGCCTGCACCACCATGAAAAAGTCGATGGCAGCGGCTACCCCCATCGTCTCAAGGGTGATCAGATCAGCCTCTTTGCCAAGATGGGCGCGGTCTGCGACGTGTATGACGCCATCACCTCGGACCGCCCTTACAAGCGCGGCTGGGACCCGGCCGAGGCGATCCGCAAGATGGCCGAGTGGTGCAAGGGCCACTTCGATGAGGCGGTGTTCAAGGCCTTCGTCAAATCGGTGGGTATTTACCCGACAGGTTCGCTGGTGCGCCTGGAAAGCGGCCGCCTTGGCGTGGTGATGGACCAGCACGCCACGTCGCTGCTGACCCCGCGGGTAAAGGTATTCTTTTCGGCCAAGTCCAAGGCGCCGATTCCGCAGCAGATCATCGATCTGGCCAAGTTGGTCGGTCGCGAGAAGATCGTCGGCCGCGAATCCCAGGAAGACTGGAACTTTCCACATCTGGAAGAGCTGTGGTCGGAGTTGCCGGCGCGCAAAGGCTCGTATTTCGATTGAGGGCCCGACCGCTGTGGCGGTTGCTGTGCTCGTTCTTGTTCACTTGGGTTGGCGGTCAGTGTGTTAAAGCGAATTCCTGTAGCGGATGCTTGTGTCGGAATGTTTGTTCAGGAGCTGTGCGGCTCCTGGATGGATCACCCGTTCTGGAAAACCCGCTTTCTGCTCGACAGTGAAAAGGATGTGCAGCGTCTGCAGGCCAGCGCGATTCGCGAGGTGTGGATCGACACCGAAAAAGGCCTGGACGTGCTCGGTGGTGAGAGCGCCATTGAGGTGGCAGCCAGTACCGAAGCGCGTCTGCTGGCCGCTGAGCGTGAGCCGGCCGCCAAACCGCAGACCGACCTGGGCGACGAGATGGGCCGAGCGCTAAAACTCTGCGCGCGCAGCAAGGAACGCCTGGCCAGCCTGTTTGCCGAGGTGCGCAGTGGCGCACCGCTGGATGGCCCGCAGCTGGAGGTCCAGGTCGAAGACATCGGCGAGTCCTTGAGCCGCCATCCCCATGCCTTGATCAGCCTGGCACGCTTGCGCGCCGCCAGTGATTACCATTACCTGCACGCCCTGGCTGTGTCGGCGTTGATGATCGCTCTGGCGCGGCAGATGGGCCTGAGTGAGGCGCTGGTGCAGGAAGCTGGGGTGGCCGGCCTGCTGCATGACATCGGCGAGGCATTGATGCCTGCTGAGCTGCTTAACAGTCCGGGCAAACTCAGTCGCATCGATACCACCTTGCTGCGCGATCATCCGGCCCTGGGCGCGGAAACCCTGACCAAACAGGGCTTCAGTGCGGCGCTGGTCGATGTCTGCCTGCATCACCATGAAAAACCCGACGGCAGCGGCTATCCGCACCGCTTACAAAGCGAGCAGATTGGCCTGCTGGCGAAGATGTGTGCGATCTGCGATGTCTACGACGCCCTGACCTCCGACCGCCCGTATCAGAAGGGCCTGGACCCGGCGGAGGCGATGCGCAAGATGGCTGAATGGTGCCCGGCGCAGTTCGATGACGGCATCTTTCGCGCCTTCGTCAAAGCCCTTGGCATTTACCCCACCGGTTCGTTGGTGCGTTTGGAAAGCGGGCGCCTGGGTGTGGTGTTGGAGCAGCATCCGCAGTCGTTGCTGACGCCCAAGGTCAAGGTGTTCTTCTCGGCCCGGTCCAAGGCGCCGATCCCCCAGGAGGTGCTCGACCTGAGCAAACTGGTGGGGCGCGAACGAATAATTGGCCGTGAGGCAGAAGAGGAATGGGGCTTTCGCAACCTAGAAGAACTCTGGTCGGGTGAGCGCAAAGGGCGTAATACCCTGTTTGGCTGAGCACTTTTAGCGGCAATGCTTGTCTATCGCTGCGTTGGTAACCTTGTTCCCGAACACTGGAGTTCCGCATGAAAGCTGTTGTGCTGCTGTCTGCCTTGTTGTCCCTGCCGGTATTGGCCGCCGAGCCAAGCCTTTACGGGCGTTACGAGTACCTGCAGCTGGCGGAGCTGGGTAAAACCCTCAAGGCCAAGATGGACACCGGCGCCTATACCGCCTCGCTGTCTGCCCGCGATATTGAGCGCTTCAAGCGTGAGGGCGAGGAGTGGGTGCGGTTTCGCCTGGCCGCTGCCGGCGCCGATGACACCCTTTACGAGCACCGTCTGGCGCGTATCAGCAAGATCAAGAATCGCGCTGATGAAGGCGACGACGACCCGGCTGCGGCCGATGTGTCCAAGCGCCCGGTAATCGATCTGCAGCTGTGTCTGGGCCATGAACTGCGCACCGTTGAGGTCAACCTCGCCGACCGCAGCAGTTTCAACTATCCGCTGCTGATCGGCGCCAAGGCCCTGCGTGAGTTCAACGCCGCGATCGACCCGGCCAAGCGCTTTACCGCCGGTAAGCCGGCCTGCTGACGGTTGACCCTGGCGGTGGCTTTGGGCACCGTGCCTTTCTTGTTTGCCGCCGGGTTGCCTGCTGATGCCCCAGATCCTGATTGTTGAAGACGAAGCGGCAATCGCCGACACCCTGATCTTTGCCCTGCAAAGCGAGGGCTTCAGCACCCATTGGCTGACCCTGGCGGGTGCCGCCCTGGCTTATCAGCAGGCCACCCCGGCGGACCTGTGGATTCTCGATGTCGGTCTGCCCGACCTCAGCGGCTTCGAGGCGTGCAAGCAGCTGCGCCGTTTCAGCGAGGTGCCGGTGCTGTTTCTCACCGCGCGCAATGCCGAGATCGATCGGGTAGTGGGCCTGGAAATCGGCGCCGACGATTATGTGACCAAGCCCTTCAGCCCACGGGAAGTGGCGGCGCGGGTCAAGGCCATCCTCAAACGCATGCAGCCGCGCGCGCCGCTGGATGAGGCCGCGCCCGGTCCATTTCACCTAGATGCCGAGCGCGTGCAAATCCACTACCACCAGCAGTTGCTGGTGCTCACCCGTCACGAGTTTCGCCTGTTGCAGACCCTGCTGAGTCAGCCTGAGCGGGTGTTCAGTCGCGAGCAGTTGCTGGAGGCCAGCGGGGTACCCAGTGATGCGGGCTACGAGCGCAATGTCGACAGCCATATCAAGAGCCTGCGGGCCAAGCTGCGCCTGATTGCCGCTGCGGCTGAACCGATTCAGACCCACCGCGGCCTGGGTTACAGCTACTCGCCGAGTCACGCCTGATGCCCTTGGGAATTCGCATCTTCCTGGTCTACTTCCTCTTCGTCGGCCTGGCCGGCTGGTTTGTCCTGAGCACGGTGATGGACGAAATCCGCCCTGGCGTGCGCCAGTCCACCGAAGAAACCCTGGTGGACACTGCCAACCTGCTGGCCGAGTTGCTGAGTGCCGACCTACGCGCCGGGCGCCTGCAACAGAGCAGTTGGCAGAGCCTGTTTCAGGCCTACGGCCAGCGCCAGCCGCAGGCGCAGATCGGCGAGGTGAGCAAACTCGCGGTCAATCACCGCATCTATGCCACCGATGCCACCGGCAAGGTGTTGTTGGACTCCAGCGGCCGGGCCGTGGGCGAGGATTATTCGCGCTGGAACGATGTCTACCTGACCCTGCGTGGCGAGTACGGCGCCCGTTCCAGTCGTGAGGTGGCGGACGACCCTGAGTCGTCGGTGATGTACGTGGCCGCGCCGATCAAGGATCAGGGGCGGATTATCGGCGTGGTTTCGGTGAGCAAGCCGAGTCGCACCTTGCAGCCCTATATCGAGCGTTCTCAGCAGCGTCTGGCCAGTTTCGGCGCCGGCTTGATTGCCCTCGGCCTGCTGATCGGCGGTGTGTTGTCGTGGTGGTTGAGCGCAGCGCTACGGCGCCTTACGGCCTACGCCCGCGCCGTGTCGGCTGGCGAGCGGGTCAGTCCTCCGGCCCTGCGCGGCGGTGAGCTGGGGCAACTGGCCACAGCGCTGGAGCAGATGCGCCGCGAGTTGGAGGGTAAGGCCTACGTCGAGCGCTATGTACACACCCTGACCCATGAGTTGAAAAGCCCGCTGGCGGCCATCCGTGGCGCCGCTGAGCTGCTCGATGGCGAGATGCCGGAGGGCCAGCGCCAGCGCTTTGTCAGCAATATCCAGAACGAAAGCGCACGCCTGCAGCAGTTGATTGAACGCCTGCTGCACCTGGCCCAGGTGGAGCAGCGCCAGGGCCTGGAGGAGCGCGTGGCGATACCGCTGCATGATGTGCTGGATGAACTCAGCCAGGCCCAGGCCGCGCGCATCCAAGGTGCCGGCGTGCAGGTGGAGAATCAGGTGGCCGTAGGGCTGCAGTTGCTGGGTGAGCGCTTTCTGTTGCGCCAGGCGTTGAGCAACCTGCTCGACAATGCCCTCGACTTCACCTCGCCGGGCGGCGTGCTGCGCTGGTCAGCCGAGGTTGACTGTGAGCAGCTACAGTTATGCCTGTTCAATACCGGCGAGGCGATACCGGATTACGCCCTGTTACGGCTCACTGAGCGTTTCTATTCTTTGCCGCGCCCTAAAACAGGGCGCAAGAGTACCGGCCTTGGTCTTAATTTCGTGCAGGAGGTGGTCCACCTGCACGGTGGTGCCCTGCAGGTGGGCAATGTGCCCGGTGGTGTCGAAGTGCGTGTGCGCTTGCCGGCGGTCTGTTGAGGGTCGAGCGGTCAGTGCGCCGCAGCGGCTTTTTAAGCGTTGCTGGTCGCACTCTGACATACCTGTGCGTTGAAATTGCGCCACGCGCGGGGTAAAGATGAAGACGATTACTGCAATAAACCCGCAGGCATGGAGTCGCGGCGGTTGGCAAACATCCTGCAAGTCATAAAGTGCTGTTATAAAAAATAAAAAGCCATGGAGCTGCTGCATGAAGACTGTTGCCGAAATCCTTAAAGTCAGAGTTCACTCCAGCATCATCAGTGTTACCCCTGCCACCACGGTTCTGGAAGCCGTGACCTTGATGTCCGACACCGATATCAGCGCCCTGATGGTGCTGGACGGTGAGGCTGTTGCCGGCATCATCACCGAGCGCGACTTTGTCCGCCGGGTGGCGCGCATGGAGCGTTCGTCCTACGCCACCACCGTGGGTGATGTGATGACATCTAACCTGATCACCGTCGGCCCGCTGGACCGTTCGCGCTTCTGCATGCAACTGATGATCGAAAAAAACCTGCGTCACCTGCCAGTGCTGGAAGACGGCAAGCTGGTCGGCCTGTTGTCGATTCGCGACCTGGTCAAGGACGTGATCGCCGAACAAGACGGCCTGATCAATCACCTTGAGCAGTACATCCGCGGCGAATAAGCCCGCCGCGGCAATCGCCACAAAGCCTCCACACAGTCTCCATCGTTGCACCACGGCCGCTCCACACTCGCGCTTCAGACTCTCCCTATCGGCCACCAGGCCAACCACAGGGAGAGACACGATGAACCGCAATCTGGCGATCAAGCTGGGCGTGATTGGCGTACTGATCATGCTGTTGATGATTCCCTTGCTGCTGATCGGCGGCATGGTCAGCGACCGGCAGGCGCTGCGCGATGGCGTACTGGCCGATATCGCCCGCAGCTCCAGCGCCGCCCAGGCGCTGACCGGTCCGCTGCTGGTGGTGCCGTACCGCAAGACCGTCCGCGAATGGAAAACCCACGAAAAAACCGCCGAGCGCTACCTCGAAGAGCGTGAGTACCGCGGCCGCCTGTATTTCCTCCCGGAGCGCTTCGAACTCAATGGCCATATCGCCACCGAGCAGCGCAGCCGTGGCATCTACCAGGCGCGCCTGTACCACAGCGATAACCAAATCAGCGGCCACTTCCAGCTGCCGGCGCAGTACGGCATCAGCGAAGACTATGGTGACTACCGCTTTGAACCGGCCTTCCTCAGCGTCGGCATCAGCGACATCCGGGGTATCGAGAACGACCTCAAGCTGCGTTTCAATGGCAGCGAGTTGGCCTTTGCCGCCGGCAGTGCTGATCGCCTGCTCAGCAGTGGCGTGCATGCGCCCTTGCCGGCGCTGGACAGCGTCAATGGCCAGCGTCTGGACTTTGCCTTCGACCTCAAGCTGCAGGGCACGGCGCAACTGTCGGTTACCCCGCTGGGCCGCGAAACCCTGGTGCAACTGAGCTCCGACTGGCCGCACCCGAGCTTTATTGGCGAGTTCCTGCCGGTGACCCGCGAGGTCAGCGCCAGCGGTTTCAGTGCGCGCTGGCAGACCAGCTTTTTTGCCACCAACTTTGCCGAGGCCCTGGATGACTGCGTCAGCCGTGATGAGTGTCACGCCTTCAACAGCCGCGAGTTTGGCGTCAGCTTTGTCGACCCGGTGGACCAGTACCTGAAGACCGACCGGGCGATCAAATACGCCTTGCTGTTTATCGCTCTGACCTTTGCCGGCTTCTTCCTCTTTGAGGTGCTCAAGCGTCTGGCCGTGCACCCGGTGCAATACGGCCTGGTGGGCTTGGCGTTGGCCCTGTTCTACCTGTTGTTGCTGTCGTTGTCCGAGCACCTGCCGTTTGCTACGGCCTACGGAGTGGCCGCCAGCGTTTGCGTGGCGCTGCTCGGCGTGTACCTGGCTGGCGTGCTGCACAGCGCACTGCGTGGCGGGGTCTTCGCCGGCAGTTTGGCTGCTCTGTATGCCTTGCTCTACGGCCTGCTGAGTGCCGAGGACTACGCCTTGCTGATGGGCTCGCTGCTGGTCTTCGGCCTGCTGGCTGGGGTGATGCTGCTGACCCGCAAACTCGACTGGTATGCCCTGGGCAAGCCGGCCTAATCATTTGATTGCTGGCGCTCGGCGCAGGCCGATCGCCAGCCTGGAGAACCCCCATGCTGACGTTGATTCGACTGAGCGCCTGCTACGTGCTGGCGCTGGTGTTAACCCTGATGCTGCTCGGTGTCCTGATGTTTACCCAGCAGTTTGCCGTGATTGACGGCTGGTTGCTGAGCGGCCAGCCGCTGACGCAGTTGTTGCTGCTGTTGCCCGCGCCCTTCTGGCAGGCCCTCACCGGCGTGGCCGAGGCGGCTACCCATCCGGCGCTGCGCTCATTTCTGCAGTTCAGCCTGGCGTTGGCGCAGTTTGCCCTGTTGCCGGCGGCCGTCTGCTACCGCCTGTGGTATCGGCCATGAGCGGGCATCTCGGCTTGCGCGAGGATGCCCGCCTTGGCGCGCAACTGGCGGCCCAGATCGCCGGTTTATTCCTGGCGGCCCAGCGCCCGCCAGGCCCCGCTTCAGGGCCGGTTATGCCAACGCGGCAGCAGCGGCCAGCTGCCAAGCAGCGCGATTAGGCCCAGGCCGAGCCAGGCCAGGGCATCCCAGGCGCCGTCGCCGAGCAGGGCGGCAAACAGCCCGGCCGAGGCCAGCAGGGCGATGGTTGGGGCGCGCTGGGTTAGCGGCGGGGGGCTTGTTCTATCACCGCGCAGGCTGACTCACGGTATGGAGCGACAGCCTGGAGACGCGCTGAACAATCATTGCCGTCGCTCCCGCGCAGGCGGGAGTCCCGGTGGTGCGTGGTTCGGCGTGGGAATGATGGCGATTCTGCGCGTTTCTAGAAGCGTCGAGTTGTCAGCAGCTCTTCGAGCACCCGCGTGGTGACGCGGAAGGGGATCGACATATGGTCTTCGCCGGCCTCGAGCTGGAAGTCGCTGCGCAGCCCATACTGAGAGAGGTTCTCCAGGCGTCGTTGCAGGGCGCGTACGTCCTGGATTTCCTGGGGCATTTCGCGGTCGCCGGCCCATATGCTCAGGCTGGTGTGGGTTAGGTCAAGTTTGCCGGCATGAGCCTGCTCGGTGAAGGCGCGCTCATGGGCCAGCAGGTAGCGATCGCGCCACCACAGGCTGGGGCTGATCGCTACCACATGCTGGAACAGTGCCGGGCGGGTGAACAGGCTGTAGACGCCGAACATGCCGCCGAAGGACCAGCCCACCAGGCTGCGCTGGTCTTGATCGACCTTGAAGCGCTCATTGACCTTGGGCATCAGGCGCTTTTCGATGAAGTCGAGAAACAGGTCCTGACCGCCCTGGGGCGGGTCGTTGCGCTCAGCCGGCTGCGGCGGCGACAGGTCGAAGGCGCGGCGATTGAAGTCATACGGTGTGTTGCTGGGATAACCGATGGCCACCAGGATCGCGCCCTTCCAGCGCTCCTGCACGCGCTTGGCGGCGTGAAAGGCCGGGAAGAGCGCGTTGCCATCGACGATATAGATCACCGGGTAGCCGCCGGTATAGGGCACGTCGCCCTCCGGCAGGCTGACCATGATGCGGTAGTCGCGGCCTTCGGCGCTTTTCATCAGCCATTGCTCGCTACCGTCCAGGGGCGCTGGCTCGGCCTGGGCGGCCTGCAAGCCGCCCAGTAGCAAGGCGCCGATCAGGGTTGCTGCATTGCGCAGCCAGCTCAGGGCGATCACCAGCTGTAGCTCAGGCTGGTGATCAGGCTGCGCGCCTCGCCGCGGTAGCAGTAACCGTCCTGGCAGTTGATGTACTGCTTGTCGGTCAGGTTGCGTGCATTGATGGCCAGGCGCGCACCATCCATGTCGTTGCTGAAGTCGTAGTGCACGCCGGCGTCGAACAGGGTGTAGTCCTCGCTCTTGGCGGTGTTCATGTCGTCGCCATAGACGCTGCCGGTGTAGCGCGCGCCGGCGCCGAAGCCCAGGCCGAACGGCAAGTTGTAGTCCAGCCACAGCGCGGCCAGGTGACGTGGCACGTCTTTCGGGTCCTTGCCTTCGTTGCCGTCGTTGCTTTTGGTCACTTCGGGGGCGTTGTAGCTGTAGCTGGCGGTCAGGTGCAGGCGTTCACTGAGGTCGGCCACGGCTTCCAGCTCCAGGCCTCGGGACACCTGCTCGCCGGTCTGCACGGTGTTGAGTGGGTCGAGCGGGTCGCGGGTGGAGACATTTTGCTGGGTCAGGTCATAGAGCGAGGCGGTGAACATGGCGCTGGTGCCGGGCGGCTGGTACTTGAGGCCAACTTCGTACTGCTTGCCTTCGGTGGGCTTGAGCGGGCCGTCGGCGTTGGTGCCGCTCTGCGGCAGGAAGGACTCGGCGTAGCTGGCATAGGGCGCCAGGCCGTTGTCGAACAGGTACAGCGCGCCGAGCTGGTAGGTGGTGGCGGAGTCGCTGGTCTTGCTGTTGTCGCCGCTCAGGTTGTCGCTGTTGCGCACATGCACCCAGTCGCGGCGCAGGCCGGAGGACAGGCGCCAGTTATCGAGTTCGATCTGATCCTGCAGATAGATGCCGCTGCGCTGGCTCAGGCTGTCCTGGTCGGCCAGCGGGTCGGTGGGCTTGCTGACCGGCTGGTGGTAGTTCGGCGCGTTCATGTCGATGGATGGCGCCGGACCCCAGGCATACAGCACCGAGCTGTCGTACCAGGCGTAGTCCCAGCCGGTCAGCAGGGTGTGCTGCAGCTCGCCAGTGGCGAAGCGGCTGACCAGGCGGGTGTCGCTGCTCACCGAGTCCATGTCCTCGTACACGCCGACCGCATAGCGATCCATGACGCCATTGGTGATAGTGCCGTCGGGCTGCAGGTACTGGTTGGTGGTGTCCAGTTGGCCGTAGCGCAGGTTCTGCTGCAGGCTCAAGATGTCATTGAAGGCGTGCTCGAACTCGTAGCCGAAGGTCGACTGGCGCTGTTCGAGCTTGTCGAAGTGTTCGTCGCCCTGCCAGAAGTCGGTGAGGTTATCGCCGTCTTGGTAGAGCATTGGCGAGGCCGCCGTTTCGCGTTCCTGGTACTGGGCGAGCAGGGTCAGACTGGTGTCGGGGTCGATCTGCCAGCTCAGCGATGGCGCGATCAGGCTCACGTCGTTGTTCAGCTGCTCAATGTCGTACTCGGCGTCGCGGTACACGGCCACGGTGCGCAACAGTACGTCGCCGTCTTCATCCAGCTTGCCGCCGAT
The DNA here is from genome assembly GCF_059567785.1 of Pseudomonas sp. BGA-UO-ETr-WB11. NCBI lineage: Bacteria > Pseudomonadati > Pseudomonadota > Gammaproteobacteria > Pseudomonadales > Pseudomonadaceae > Pseudomonas > Pseudomonas sp. BGA-UO-ETr-WB11. The sequence continues at coordinate 578,182 of NZ_JCAQOS010000008.1, forward strand.
ATCGAACTGGCCCTGCTGGTGCTCGTTGTTACCGCCTTGGATCTCAACCTGGTTCTTCGCCAGCAGGCTTGGGCGCTTGCTTACCCGGTTGACCATGCCGCCGGGGCTGATCTGGCCGTAGAGCACTGAGGCCGGGCCCTTGAGCACTTCGATGCGCTCCAGGGTGTAGGCCTCGGTGCCGTAGATCGACAGCCAGCCGTTGTAGGGCTGGCGCAGGCCGTCGAGGAAGTCGGCAGACATTGTGGTGTCGAAGCCGCGCACGCTGATGGTGTCGAAGCGCGGGTCGAGGCCCGAGCTGCCCACGCGCACACCGGCGCTGTAGGCCACGGCGTCCTGCACGCGGTCGACATTGCGGTCGGCGATCTGCTCGGCGGTGACCACGCTGATGCTCTGCGCGGTTTCCAGGATCGGTTTGTCGGTTTTGGTCGCACTGCTGGCGTTGCTGGCGTAATAGCCCTCCACCGGGGCGAAGGCACTCTGCTGTGCCGCATCAATGCTGGTGGGGGCGAGCTGGTAGCTGGAGCTGTTGGGGGCCGGCACTACCACGTAGCCGGAGTCGGTCTTCTGCGCGACCAGGCCGCTATCGGCCAACAGCGTCGCCAGGCCGTTTTCCAGCGAGCCGCCACCCTGCAGGCCGCGGCTGCTAAGGCCGCGCACCAGTTCCGGCGAGTAGGACAGGGTAATGCCGGCGCGCTCAGCGAAGCTGCTCAGCACCTGCTCCAGCGGGCCGGCCTGGATGCTCGGCGCAACCTGGCTGGCCGCCGCCGACTCGGCCCGCACCGGCAGGCTCACCGTGCCGCCGAGCAGGGCCAGCGCCAGGCAGATGGCGCTTGGCACGGTACGGGGCTGAAGCTGAAACGGCAGGGGGCTGGCAGAGCGCATGACGGTATCCATTGAGGGAGTGATCATCCCTAACCGGATGAGGCGCAGAAGTCCGACAGGTTTTCTGCAGTTGCTGAGGTTTCGCCGCCGGGTGAGGGGCTAGGCCACCGGCACGATGCGCACCCACCAGCGCGTGCGCTCGACGATTTTTACCGGTAGCAGGTGGGTGATATTGCGCAGCATCAGCTGCGGTTCATCCAGATGAAACACGCCGGACAGGTGCAGGTCGGCCACGGCCGCATCGCAGCCCAGCCAGCCTGTGCGGTAGCGCCCGGCCTCGGCCAGGAAGTCGCCCAGGCGAATGTCGTTGACCACCAGCAGGCCGCGGGTCCAGGCGGCGGGGTCGAGTGCCCCCTTGCCGAGGGTGGTCATGCCCCGCGCCGAAACGCTCAGGCCCTCGCCGGCCTGCAGCCAGCGCTGGCCGGATGCGCCGCTTACCAGCACTTTGCCCTGCTCGACGCGAATTTCGCTGTGCGCGTCCCGCTCGCGCAGGAGCACCCGTGCCTGGTGCCCGTTGCACTCGGCGAAGCGGCAGCGCACCTGCCATTTGGCGCCGTCGACCTGTACTTCACCGGTGCGCAGCAGTAACTGCTGCCCCTGCACGTCCATGGCGCTGCCGGTATTGAGCAGCACCTTAACGCCATCGCCCACGTCTACCAGGCGGCGCTCGCCGGTGGTCGTGGCCAGGTCGGTGTGCCAGGTCGGCGGTGCATTCGCGGTCAGCAGTGTCACGCCACCGGCCGCCGCGCCGAGGCTGAGTATCTTGAGCATGCGCCGGCGACTGAGGTCGGCCTCGGCGCGCTGTAACAGGGGGATGCTCTGCGTGGCACTGGGCAACTGGCTGGCCTGGAACAGCCCGCTCATCTGCTGCAGGCGCTGCCAGGCCAGTTGATGCCGTGGGTCCTGGCGCAGCCAGTCCTGCAACTGCCGCTGCAGTTCGGCATTGCCGCCATTGGCGCGTAGGCGCATCTGCCAGTCGATGGCCGTGCGCACGATGGGCTCGGGCAGGCGCTCGGCGGCTGCGCTCATGGCTCGAAACACACGTGGTAGCAGTGCAGCAGGGCGCTCGCCACATGGCGCTCGACACTACGGCTGGAAATGTTCAGCTCCAGCGCCACCTGTGCATGGGTGAGGCCGCCGAGCTGATACAGCAGAAAGGCCTCGCGCACCGCTGGCTTGAGACCGTCGAGCAGTTGCGCGATGCGCTCCAAACACTGCAGTGCCTCATGGCGCACTTCCGGCGAGGGATGGTTGAGTTCGGGCACATGCGCCAGCGCTTCGAGGTAGGCGCGCTCCAGGGCATCTCGGCGCCAATGGTCGATCACCAAGCCACGGGCGATCCGCGCCAGCAGGGCACGCGGCGCCCGGTCGCTGATCGGTTGGCCACGCACGAGTAAACGCACAAAGGTGTCCTGAGCCAGGTCCGCCGCCTGCTGCGAGCAGCCGACCGAACGCCGCAGCCAGCCCTGCAGCCAGCCGTGATGCGTGCCGTACAGCACCTCGAGAGGAACGATCGAATCAATTTCAGCTGATGACATGACCCCGCCCCGGGCAGACAAGCACAAAGCGTCATGGATGAGCATGACGGGCGCGCACCTTAGTCGAGAATGCTTCCCATTTCAATTCTTTGCTGTGTGATGTTGCCGGACACTATGTTGGTGCTCGCGCAGTGGCGTTTAGGGGGAGCGGTCGCGGTGCGGGGCAAGGCTGTGGCGGGTGCGCAGGTCCGCCAGTTCGTTGGTTGTGTTCAGGCAGTAGTGATGCACCTTGCCGCAGTTGGTTCAGGCGACCGTTGGGTTACCGGGTGCTGGGGGTCACAGCGAAGGCGCGGTTTGCCTGCGGCGCCAGGATTGCGCTCGGAGCTGTAGTTCGACCAGGCTGTCGAGGCCTTGCCGGCGCGCGCGACTGAACAGGATCAGCGCCAGTTCGGCGGTCACCAGGGCGTCGGCGCTAGCGTTGTGGCGTTCCTGCACGTGCAGGCCGCAGTAGCGCACCCAGTCGTCCAGGCCGCCCTTGCGGATGCCAGCATCCGGGTAGAGCAGTGGGGCGACGTCGGCCAGGTCGATAAACAGGTGCTGCAGTTTGTAGCCGAGGCTGTCGTACAGGGCGCGGCTGAGCATGCGTTGGTCGAACGGGGCATGGAAGGCCAGCACTGGGCTGGCGCCGATGAATTCCATGCAGGCCAGCAAGCCGTCGGCCGGCGCTACGCCTGCGGCGATGGCGCTGGGGCCGAGGCCGTGAATCAGCACGCTGTCGTTGGTCGGTTGGGCGTCGCGTTGCAGGGTGCATTCGAACTGCTGGCCGAGGTCGATGGCGCCGTCCTCGATGATGATGGCGCCAATCGACAACACCAGATCGCGGTTGGTGTTCAGGCCACTGGTTTCCAGGTCGAGGACGACCAAGCGTTGCAGGTGCAGGGCCTGCTCCACAATCGGTTCGGCAGGCAGCAGTTGATCGCGGCGCTGCAACTGCTCTTCGCTGAGGCTCGGGCCGCGGGCCTTGCGCCAGTTGAACAGGCTCATAGCTGGTAGCGCAGCGCCAGGCTGCTTTGCAGACGCTGGGCCTGGCGGAAGGATTCGCGCAGGATGCGTCGGTCCAGCTGGTTGAGGCTGTCCGGGTCGAGGCGGTTGGAGAATGGCAGGCCGCCGCGGGTTTGCAGCTGGTGCTGTTGCAGGCGGGTCTGCTGGATAAAGTGATAGGCCTCGGCATAGGCCGCGCCGTCCTGGGCATCGATTACCTCTTGCTCCACCAGCAGGCGCAGGCGCTCCAGGGTGTTGCTGACGCTGATGCCGTTGGCCAATGCCAGCAGGCGGGCGCCATCGACGAACGGTGTGAGGCCCTGGACCTTGAGGTCGAGGGTGTCTTTCTCCGCCCCTTTGCGGGCCACCACGAAGTCGCGCAGACGCCCCACGGGAGGTTTCTGCCGCAGGGCATTATCGGCCAGCATGCGCTGGAACAGCGGGGTGTCGGCCACCAGCTCAAGCAGTTCTTGTTGCAGTTGGCGGCAACCGTCCTCACTGCCCCAGACCACCCGCAGGTCGAAGTAAATGCTTGAGGCCAGCAGGTTTTCGGCGGTGGCTTCGCGCACGAAACCGCGGAAGCGCCGCGACCATTCACTGCGCGACAGGCACAGCTCGGGGTTGCTGGCCATTATCTGGCCTTTGCACAGGCTGAAGCCGCACTCGGCCAGGGCATTGTTGATATGGGTGGCCAGGGGCAGCAGGCGCGCGCGAATGGTCGCGGCCTCGGCCGCATCGGTGGCGTCAAACAGGATGCCGTTGTCCTGGTCGGTATACAGGGTCTGCTCGCGTCGGCCTTCGCTGCCAAAGCACAGCCAGGTAAAGGGCACGCCGGGGTCGCCAAGGGCCTCGATGCCCAGTTCGATCACCCGGCACACGGTGTGGTCGTTGAGCTGGGTAATCAGCTGGGTGATCTGGGTCGAGGACGCTCCATGGGCGAGCATGTGATCGACCAGCTGCTGGATGTCGCTGCGCAGCGCCGCCAGGGTTTCCAACTTGCCGGCATGGCGGATGCTGCGCGCCAGGTGAACCAGATCAACGCGCTGCAGGGAGAACAGGTCGCGCTCGGAGATCACCCCGCACAGACGGCCGTGCTCCACCAGGCAGACATGGGCGATATGCCGCTCGGTCATCGCCATCGCCGCATCGAAGGCACTGGCCTGAGGTGACAGGGCGAAGGGTTGCTGGGTCATCAGCTGGGCGATCGGCTGGTTGAGGTCGTCGCAGCCATCGGCTACCACCCGGCGCAGATCGCGCAGGGTGAAAATGCCCAGGGGTTTGAGCTGCTCGTCGGTGATCACCATGCTGCCCACGTGCTGCTCGTGCATCAGCCGTACGGCCTCGCGCAGCGGCGTGTGTGGTCGACAGCTGACGGGTTGTTGCATCGCCAGTTCGCCCAGGCGCGCCTCCAGCGAATACTGCGCGCCAAGGGTCTGGGTAGCGTGCAGCTGGACCTGTTGATTGACCTGGTCGAGCAGGCTGCTGACCCCGCGCAGGGCAAAGTCGCGCAGCGGGTTGGAGAGGGTGAACAGCTTGATAAATGCCGGCTTGTTGAGCAGCAGGCAGAAGCAGTCTTGGGCGGCCAGGTGCTCAGTGCGGGTGGCGCGTTCGCCAATCAGGGCTGCTAATGGGAAGCACTCACCAGCGGTGATCTCGAAGGTGGTTTCCTTGCCGTCCTTGCTGCTGTGAGGCCGCTCGCCGTGTACCAGGCCCTGTTTGACGATGTAGAAATACTCGATGGGGCCGTCGCCGGGCTTGATGATGCTGTCGCCGGTCGCATAGAAGCGCAGTTGGCAGTTCTCCACCAGAAAGGCCAGATGCGCGCTTTCCATCTGGTTGAAGGGCGGGTACTTGCGCAGAAACTCCATGGTGCCGTGGATGTTCTGCATCACCGCCACTTTGCCGGGGTGCTGAGCGTCGATCTGCATAGCGAATTACCAGCGAGGGCTTTGCTTGGATGCTGGCTCAAGTGAGCGCCGCGCGCCAATGCAACTTTGGTCGCACTAGGTGGTTTTGTGTGGCCATAAAAAAACCGCCCCGGAGGGCGGTTTCTTCAGTCACCAACGATCAAGGCAGTTTGAACAGCACCTTGACCTTGTCGGAGACGGCAGCGGCATCAACGTAGCCAATGGCGTCCGCTTCCGCGCCAACCTTGGCGACCACTGCAGCGTCATCGGCTACGGTGGGCAGCGGTTGGCCTTTGCCGGTGAACACCAGGCCGGACCAGTAGGACTTGAGCTGGGATTCGTTCTTGTTCGCCACACTGGCGTAGAACTTCTCCTTGGTCGGATTCCAGGCAGCCTGATCGACACCTTTCAGCGACTTGTCCTTGCCCAGGAAGATGTTGGCAACATCGGCCTGACTAGGAGCGGCGCTGGCGCCAGCATTGACGATCACCGCTACTTCGGCCTGAGCCAAGGCGGCGCAACTGAGCAGGGCGAGAGCGCTAAGCATTTTTTTCATAAAGGCTCTCCTTAGAAAATGAAGTCGACGCCGACGCTGAAGATATCAGCATCGTGGGTGCCCAGCGGAGCGCCAAAGACGCCAGTCTGCTGGTAGGCCGCATTGTCATAGGACTGCTGCGCATTGGCTTTGAATACACCGATCGACTCATCGCTTTGCGAGGTATCTACGCGCTTGTATTCGCTTTTGAGGGTGACGGTTGGCGTGATGCTGTAGTTCAGGCCGTAGGTCATCGACACTTGGCGGCCAGACGACTCATCCAGTTGGCCGTAGGTCACGTGCGCCAGGTAGTCGCCGAAACGGCGGCCGCCCATGATGTAGAACGCGTTGGTTTCGGCGTCGTCATCCCGTTCAACGGTGAGTTTGACCGCTTCGGCAGCGCTCAACCAAGTACCGTCGTCGTACTGGTGGCCAAGCGAGCTGAACTTGCCTTTTTGCGCATCCAGCGCATTGAACACAACGTCTTGCGGCGCGCCGAAAACGTTGGTGATGGTCTCATCCACGGTGATCTGCAAATCTGCCTCGGCATAGCCGATGCGGAAGGTGCCGAAGTTATCGGTGGAGAGCGCTACGTTGGTAGCGAATACGTCGCGATAGTCCAGTTCCTGCATGTCATCCAGCGCGTAGTGGTCGCGCTTGATAGCCTGGCCGCCTGCAACTTGGAAACTCAGGGTGCCGATATCGGTGCTGCGGTTGTAGAGCACGTCGCCGCCGTCGTGGCTGGTCAGTTGGACGAGGCTGTAGACCTCTTCCGGGAGGCGCAGCCATGGGTAGGAGAAGCCCACATTGAGGGTTTCCGAGTACATGTAGATCGGCGTACCCAGGCGGCCGCCACGCAAGGTCAGGTTGTCGTTCGCCTGCCAGGCCAGGTACAGATTGCCGGGGCCGACTTCCCAGGAGTCCTGAACCGGTTTGGTGCCCAGTTGGCCAGTCACGCTAAGGGTGTCGGTGATGCCGTAGCGCAGTTGCACGGCCAGCTTGGACAACTGATCGCCACGCCAGCCATCGTTGGTCTGGCCTTGCATGCCGTAGTCCAGATCGCTCTCGCCACCCATGTGGGTGACGCCAACGGTGCCGAAACCGTTGAATTGATACTCGCCTTGCTCTACGGCAAGGGCGGGCAGGCTGGCCAGGCAAACCGCCAGGCTTAGAAGGTGACGTTTACTCATCAGGTGTGCTCCTGTTGTTTCTGGTTATACGCGGAACTGGGCAGTGGCTGCGCGCAGGTGGTCGCCGGTGCTGACCAGTTGCTCGCCGAGGCGGGCAGTGGCTTGAGCACCATGGGCGGTGGCCTGGGCATCCCCTTGCAGGACTGCGGTTTCTTGCTGGATCGAACTGGAAAGACCGATCTGTTCCTGGGTGAACTGGGCAATGCCGGCGTTCAGCTCGTTGATCTGGCCGACGGCCTGGGCGATTACGTCGAGCATCTGGGTGGCCTGCACCGAGCGCTCGATGCTGCCTTGGGCTTTTTCGCCGTTGACGGTCATCACGTTCAATACGCCGTTGGCGCTGTTTTGCAGGCGCTGAATGATCTGTTGGATCTCGGCGGTGGACGCGGCGGTTTTCTGCGCCAGGTTGCGCACCTCGTCCGCTACTACGGCGAAGCCGCGGCCTTGTTCACCGGCGCGGGCGGCTTCGATGGCGGCGTTGAGGGCCAGCAGGTTGGTCTGTTCGGCAATGCTGCGGATCACGGTAAGCACCGAGCCAACTTGCTGGGTTTCTTCCTCCAGTTGCTGCATGGCCTCGACCGCGCCCATTACGCTGCTGCCCAGGTCGCTGATGCTGGTCGACAGGCTACCAATGCTCTGCCGTGCGGCATCGGCTTGTTTGGAGGCCGCGCCGGCTTCATCCGAGGCTTGCCGCGAACGATGGGCGACCTCCTGAATGCTGCTGGTCATGGTCTGAATGTCGCGGCTGATGGAGTCGGTATGGCCTTGCTGGGAGCTGGCGTTCTCTTCCGAACCCTGGGTCAGACGGTACAGCTCTTGGGACATCTGCCCCAGCGGGCTGGCTGCTTCGACGATCTGCCGAATGGTGCCTTGCAGTTTGTCGAGGAAGCCATTGAACAGCTCGATCATGGCGCCAATTTCGTCATTGGCTTCCACTGATACGCGGCGTGTAAGGTCGCCATCACCACGGGCAATCGCTTGCAGTGAGTCGATCACACCGTGCACGTTGCGCATGATGCTGCTAATCACCAGCCACGAGCCAAGGGCCACAAGCGCGACCAGCACTAGGCTGAGGATTATCCCCACGCGGGTAGTGGTGGCGTTGTCCTTGCGGGTTTGTGCCAGTGCGTCCTGGAAGTCCTGGTAGGCATTGGTGCGGAACGCGGAGCCCAGTTTTTGCGCCTGGCTGAGATCGCTAGCCATGCGGTCCAAGTTTGGGCGCAGGGTGTCAAAACTGGCCGTGCCTTTGACCAACTGAGACGACGCAGACAGGGCGTTTTCCGCATAGCGTTGCACGGCCACACGCCAGGCATCGAGTTCGTCACTGCGCTCGCGCTGGTTACTCAGCAAGCCTTGCAATTCCTGTTGTTTGGCGGCGATAGCCTGCAATACCTCACGGGCCTCGGTGAGGGTCGACTCTTCGCCAGCCGCCACCGCGCTGTTGAGCAGTGCCGGAATGCGTGAGAACTGGAAGATCACCGCGTCGGTTTTTTCCAGCGTCGGGTAGCTATGGGTTTCCAGCTCCACCAGGCGTGAATCGTTATTGGATAGCTGCTGCGAGTTGTAGCCCACGTACAGCAACAGGCCGAGCAGGGCAACGGCTGGCAGCAGCGCCAGTTTCAGGGTCAGGGACAGATTCTTGAGCATGTTGTGCTCCAATACGGGACACGTAAGTAATACAGGAGTGACCGGGGCTTTTTGGTCTGTTCAGGGGCACTCTGGCTGACTGCGCAGTTAGCCCCCGTTTTATTAATATCGGCTGCCCCTACATTTGCTATAGCTGTTTGGCTGCACAAATGCACGGTTGTAGGCATAAAAAAGCCGCCTTTTTGAGGCGGCTTTTTCATTGTTGCTATTACAGGCCGTTAGCCGCTTTGAATTCGCGGCGGCGACGGTGCAGCACAGGCTCGGTGTAGCCGTTCGGTTGCTTGGTGCCTTCGACGACCAGTTCAACCGCCGCCTGGAAGGCGATGTTGCTGTCGAAGTTCGGCGCCAGCGGACGGTACAGCGGGTCGTTGGCGTTCTGACGGTCAACCACCGGCGCCATGCGCTTGAGGGTTTCCATTACTTGCTCAAGGCTGACCACGCCGTGGCGCAGCCAGTTGGCGATGTGCTGGCTGGAGATGCGCAGGGTTGCACGGTCTTCCATCAGGCCAACGTCGTTGATGTCTGGCACCTTGGAGCAGCCGACGCCTTGGTCGATCCAGCGCACCACGTAACCGAGGATGCCCTGGGCGTTGTTGTCCAGTTCGTTCTGCACGTCTTCGGCGGACCAGTTGGTATTCGGTGCCAGCGGAATGGTCAGAATGTCGTCCAGCGAGGCGCGTTCGCGCTTGGCCAGCTCGGCCTGACGGGCGAACACGTCAACCTGGTGGTAGTGCATGGCGTGCAGAGCAGCGGCGGTTGGCGATGGAACCCAGGCGGTGTTGGCGCCGGCCATTGGGTGAGCAACCTTCTGCTCAACCATGGCGGCCATCAGGTCGGGCATGGCCCACATGCCTTTACCGATCTGGGCGCGACCTTGCAGGCCAGCAGCCAGGCCGATGTCGACGTTCCAGTTTTCGTAGGCGCTGATCCACTTCTCGGATTTCATGGCCGCTTTGCGCACCATGGCGCCTGCTTCCATGGAGGTGTGCAGCTCGTCACCGGTGCGGTCGAGGAAGCCGGTGTTGATGAACACAACGCGCTCGCTGGCGGCCTGGATGCAGGCTTTCAGGTTCACGGTGGTGCGCCGCTCTTCGTCCATGATGCCGACTTTGAGGGTGTTGCGGGTCATGCCCAGCACGTCTTCAATGCGGCCGAACAGCTCGTTGGTGAACGCCGCTTCTTCCGGGCCGTGCATCTTCGGCTTAACGATGTACATCGAGCCGGTGCGGCTGTTCTTGCGGCTGCTGTTGCCTTTCAAGTCATGCAGGGCGATCAGGCTGGTAACCAGGCCGTCCATGATGCCTTCCGGCACTTCAAAGCCGTCTTTGTCGACGATGGCGTCGATGGTCATCAGGTGACCCACGTTACGCACGAACAGCAGCGAGCGGCCGTGTAGGGTCAGGGCGCTGCCATCCACGGCGGTGTAGGCGCGGTCCGGGTTCATGGTACGGGTGAAGGTACTGCCGCCCTTGGCGACTTCTTCCGCCAGGTCGCCCTTCATCAGGCCGAGCCAGTTCTTGTAGATCACCACTTTGTCGTCGGCATCGACGGCAGCAACGGAGTCTTCGCAGTCCATGATGGTGGTCAGCGCGGCTTCCATCAGCACGTCTTTGACGCCGGCAGCGTCGGTCTGGCCGACTGGGGTGCTGGCATCGATCTGGATTTCGAAGTGCAGGCCGTTGTGCTTGAGCAGTACGGCGGTCGGTGCTGCTGCGTCACCTTGGAAGCCGATCAGTTGAGCATCGTCTTGCAGGCCAGTGTTGCTGCCGCCTTTGAGGCTGATGATCAGCTTGCCGGCTTCGACACGGTACGCGGTGGAGTCAACGTGGGAGCCAGCAGCCAGCGGTGCGGCTTGGTCGAGGAACGCGCGAGCGTAAGCGATGACTTTGTCGCCACGGACCTTGTTGTAGCCACGGCCTTTCTCGGCGCCGCCTTCTTCGCTGATCACGTCGGTGCCGTACAAGGCATCGTACAGCGAGCCCCAACGGGCATTGGAAGCGTTCAGAGCGAAGCGCGCATTCATCACCGGCACTACCAGTTGCGGGCCGGCCATGGTGGCGATTTCGGCGTCGACGTTGGTGGTGGTGATTTTGAAGTCAGCCGGCTCTGGCAGCAGGTAGCCGATTTCTTGCAGGAAGGCTTTGTAGGCGGCTGCGTCATGGGCCTGACCGGCGCGGGCTTGGTGCCAGCCGTCGATTTGTGCCTGGATGGCGTCTCGCTTGGCCAGCAGAGCGCGGTTTTTCGGGGCCAGATCGTTGATCACGGCTTCGGCGCCGGACCAGAACTGGTCGGCAGCAATGCCGGTACCCGGAATGGCTTCGTTGTTTACGAAGTCGAACAGGACTTTGGCGACCTGCAGGCCACCGACTTGTACGCGCTCAGTCATTGCTTGCCTCTCTCTATCAAAATCAACGCTGGAGAGCCTGTTTATAAGGCTTTTGACGGCCGCCAAGCAGGCTCTAAACCAAGGCCGGGCGGCCATGTAGTTCGAGGCGGCGGATACTACATGATGCCGGAGAAAAAATCAGCGGGCGCGCGTCGCTTCGCGACTATTGCGCGTGTACTGGTCACAAATGGCCGCCTGGCTATACTCGCCTGAAATTCTGCCGGGAGTCACTCATGTCTGTAACTGCGGTTGGTGTTGCTGATCTCGATGCACTGGTGCCGCTGTTTGCCGGCTATCTGCAGTTCTACCAAGTGCCACGGCCGGCCGGGGAGATTCATGCCTTTCTATATGAGCGCCTGCAGCGCGGCGATGCTCAGCTGTTTATCGCCCGCGATGAACAGGGTATGGCCCAAGGCTTTACTCAGCTCTACCCACTGCAGTCATCCCTGGCGTTGGCGCCGTCCTGGTTGCTCAGTGATTTGTTTGTACTGCCCAGTGCTCGCCGTCAGGGCGTCGGCGAGGCGTTGATGAATGCCGCTCGCGCCTATGCCGAGGCGAGCGGTGCGTGCGGCCTGCAACTAGAAACGGCGAAGACCAATCTGGCCGGCCAGGCCTTGTACGAGCGCCTGGGCTATGTGCGCGACGAGCTGTACCTGACGTATTGGCTAAGCTTGGCGAATACATGAGGGGCCCGAATTGATAAGGAGATGTCTGTGAATCATCTGGTCTTGACGGTAATTGCCCCCGATCAGCCGGGGCTGGTGGAAAAGGTCGCGCAGTGCATCGCCGCCCATGGTGGCAATTGGCTGGAAAGTCGCATGTCGCGCATGGACGGCCAGTTCGCTGGGATTCTGCGCGTTGGGGTACCGGCCGAGGCCTACGATGAGCTGGTCGAAGCCCTGCACGCCTTGAGTGCGCAGAACATTCGCGTGCTGCTGGCGGAAAGTGGCATTCAGCCGTCCTGCACTTGGAAGCCGATTTTGCTCGATCTGGTCGGCAACGACCGGCCGGGGATCGTGCGTGACATCACCCGTTTACTGGCTGAACTGGGTGTCAATCTGGAAAGCCTGGCGACTTCAGTGGCGCCGGCACCGATGAGCAGCGAGCCGCTGTTCCATGCTGAGGCCGTGCTGGCGGTGCCGCTGAGCCTGAGCCTGGAGGTGTTGCAGAGCAGACTGGAAACCCTGGCCGATGATTTGATGGTGGAGCTGCGCCTGCGCACTGAGGCTTGAACGCTGTCCCTGCTGGCGAGCGCCGCTCAGCGCTGGCGGCGCAGGGTGAGCCAGGCATCCAGGCTGTAGACCAGCAGGCCGGCCCAGATCAGGGCGAACGTCAGCAGTTTGCTCGGCTCGAAGTGCTCATCAAACAGCAACACCGCCTGCAGTGCCACCAGAGTCGGGGCGATGTACTGCAAAAAACCCAGGGTGGTGTAAGGCAGGTGGCGCGCAGCAGCGTTGAAGCACAGCAGTGGCAGCAAGGTGATGGGCCCCGCCGCCATCAGCCACAACGCCTGGGAGCTGCTCCAGAAGGCTGGTTGCAGGCTGCCGGCCTGCGGATTGAGCAGTAGCCAGATCAGCGCGACAGGCAGCAGCAACCAGGTTTCCACCACCAGCCCAGGTAGGGCGGCCACCGGCGCCTGTTTGCGGATCAAACCATAAAAAGCAAAACTACCGGCCAGCGCCAGGGACAGCCAGGGCAGGCTACCCACCTGCCAGAGTTGTTGCAGCACGCCCAGTGCTGCCAGGCCAACGGCCAGCCATTGCAGGCGGCGCAGGCGTTCGCCGAGCAGCAGCATGCCCAATAGCACGTTGAGCAGGGGGTTGATGTAGTAGCCCAGGCTGGCTTCGAGCATGCGTCCGTTATTTACTGCCCATACATACAGCAGCCAGTTCGCGGCAATCAGCAAGCCACTGCAACTCAGTACCGCCAGGCGCCGCGGATTGGCGCAAAGGTCGCGCCACCAGTTAGGGTGCTTCCAAACCAGCAACAGCAAAGCACCGCCGAGGGCAGACCAGATGATCCGGTGGGCGATGATCTCCCGTGCCGGTACTTCGGCAATGGCCTTGAAATACAGCGGGAACAGGCCCCAGACAATATAAGCGCTGAGGCCCAGCAGATAGCCGCGGCGCGGGTTGACGGTGTTCATGGATGTCCTGGCAAGCGTGGGCAAGCTGCGGTGCAGTGTACTGTCGGGATGCCTTGCTTGTCCGCTTGCTCAGGTTTTTTCGGTTTAAAATAGCCGCAGCGGCTCTTCATCCAGCGCCGACAGTTGCTCGCGCAGGATCAATATCTGCTCACCCCAATAGCGCTCGCTGCCGAACCACGGGAAGCTCATGGGGAACGCCGGGTCGTCCCAGCGCCGCGCTAGCCAGGCGCTGTAGTGCATCAGGCGCAGGCTGCGCAGGCCTTCGATCAGGGCCAGTTCACGCGGGTGGAAGTCGTGGAACTCCTGATAGCCCTCCATTAGCTCGGCCAGTTGCGACAGGCGCTCGTGGCGCTCGCCGCCGCCGAGCATCATCCACAAATCCTGCACTGCCGGGCCCATGCGGCAGTCGTCGAGGTCAACCATGTGGAAGCTGTCGTCGCGGCACAGCAGGTTGCCCGGATGGCAGTCACCGTGAATACGGATGGCTTGATAGGGTGTGGCAGCAAACAGGTCGTGCAGGCGCTTGAGCAGGTCGCGGGCCACCGACTCGTAGGCTGGCAGCAAACCGCGGGGGATAAAGTTGCCTTCCAGCAGGGTGGTCAGCGAGGCGTCGCCGAAGTGGCTCACAGAGGTGATTTCGCGGTGTTCGAATGGCTTGATCGCGGCAATCGCATGCATCCGCCCGAGCAGGCCGCCGAGGCGATAGAGCTGGTCCAGATTGCCCGGCTCCGGCGCACGGCCGCCACGCCGGGGAAACAGCGCGAAACGAAAGCCGGCGTGCTCGAACAGGGTTTCGCCGTCACGCATCAGTGGTGCCACCACCGGCACTTCGTGCTCGGCCAGCTCGAGGCTGAAGCTGTGCTCCTCGCGGATCGCCGCATCGGTCCAGCGCTCGGGGCGGTAGAACTTGGCAATCAGCGGCTGTTCGTCGTCGATGCCGACCTGATAAACGCGGTTTTCGTAGCTGTTCAGGGCCAGCACGCGGGCGTCGGACAGGTAGCCAATGCTCTCGACGGCATCCAGCACCAGGTCTGGGGTCAGGGCAGCAAATGGGTGGCTCATGATCGTATCCGGGCGGCGTGGGGTCGCCAGTGTACGCTGGCGTTGGCGCAGTTGTTGGGTCTTAGTCGCCCGGTTTCGGCGTGCGCGCCAGGCAGTAAACGTCCACCCGTGCGGCGCCGGCCTTGCGCAGCAGACGGGCGATGCTCTCGGCGGTGGCGCCGGTGGTGAGTACGTCGTCGACCACGGCCAGATGCAGGCCTTTGACCTGACCCTCTGCTGCCAGCTCAAAGGCCTGGCGCAGATTGCGTCGGCGCTGGGCGGCACTCAGTTGTTGCTGGGCAGGCGTGTCCTGGCGGCGTTGCAGTAAGTGCTCGCTCAGCGTGAGCTGCAGGCTTTGGCTGAGCCAGCGCGCCAACATGCCGGCCTGGTTGAAGCCGCGCTGGCGCAGGCGTCGGCTGGACAGCGGCACCGGCAGCAACAGATCCGGCCTGGTCAGGCCTTCACTAAAGGCATGTTGCAGATGATGTGACAGCAACTCACCCAGCAGGCGTCCCAATGGCCATTGCGCCTGATGCTTGAAGCGGGTGATCAGGCTGTCCAATGGGAAGTCGTAGCGCCAGGCGGCCTCGACTCGCTCGAATGCTGGTGGTTTGCGCAGGCAGGCGCCGCAGATGAGTCCCGTGGTCGCCAGGGGCAGGGCGCAGATCCGGCAGTGGCTGCCGAGCCAGGGCAGTTCGGCCTCACAGGCGCTGCACAAGGCCTGTGGGCTGTCGCTAGGTTCGTCGCAAAGCAAACAGGTGTGTGCGTTTTTTAACCAGATGTAAACTGGCTTGTCGTGTGTTGGTTGACAGCGCATAAGCCTTCCCTAACTATGCCAAACATCCGTGTGGTGCTGTTTTCTACCGGGCGCTAATTACTTTAGTGCAGGCACCAACTACTAATAAGGAACATCCGATGAGCGCGTCCACTTCCGCCAACTTGCGTCACGACTGGTCTCTGGCCGAGGTCAAAGCCCTGTTTCAACAGCCGTTCAATGACCTGCTGTTCCAGGCGCAGACGGTGCACCGTGGGCACTTCAACGCCAACCGAGTGCAAGTCTCCACCCTGCTGTCGATCAAGACCGGCGCCTGCCCGGAAGACTGCAAGTACTGCCCGCAGTCCGGTCACTACAACACCGGGCTGGAAAAGGAAAAACTGCTGGAAGTGCAGAAGGTGCTGGAAGAGGCCGCCCGCGCCAAAGCCATCGGCTCGACCCGTTTCTGCATGGGCGCCGCCTGGAAGCATCCGTCCGCCAAGGACATGCCTTACGTGCTGGAGATGGTCAAAGGCGTGAAGGCCATGGGCCTGGAAACCTGCATGACCCTCGGCAAGCTCGACCAGGAACAGACCACTGCGCTGGCCCAGGCCGGTCTGGATTACTACAACCATAACCTGGACACCTCGCCGGAGTTCTACGGCAATATCATTACTACTCGCACCTACGCTGATCGTCTAGAAACCCTCAGCTACGTGCGCGATGCGGGGATGAAGATCTGCTCCGGCGGCATTCTCGGCATGGGCGAGTCCCTGGACGACCGCGCCGGTCTGCTGATCCAGTTGGCCAACCTGCCAGAGCATCCAGAGTCGGTGCCAATCAACATGCTGGTTAAAGTTGCCGGTACGCCGCTGGAGAATGCCGAGGAGGTCGATCCGTTCGACTTTATCCGCATGCTCGCCGTGGCTCGCATCCTCATGCCGCAATCCCATGTGCGCCTGTCCGCTGGTCGCGAGGCGATGAACGAGCAAATGCAGGCCCTGGCCTTCCTCGCTGGCGCTAACTCGATCTTCTACGGCGACAAGCTGCTGACCACGGCCAACCCGCAGGCCGACAAGGACATGCAGTTGTTTGCCCGTCTCGGCATCAAGCCGGAAGCCCGTGAGGAGCATGCTGACGAAGTGCATCAGGCGGCCATCGAGCAGGCCCTGATCGAGCAGCGCGATTCCAAGCTGTTCTACAACGCTGCTTCGGTCTAACGCCGATCAGTTCGTAGGGTGGATGGCGCTTTATCCATCCACCATGGACGCCGGCGTTGCGGTGGATGAAAACGGCGTCATCCACCCTACGGCTTGTGCAGCTGTGCCCCTCCCGGTTCGCGAGCACGCTCGCGCCTACGCAAAGAGTCGCTTCCCATGAGCTTCGATCTTGCCACTCGCCTTAATGAGCGCCGCAACGCCCATCTGTATCGCCAGCGTCCCCATCTGCAAAGCCCGCAGGGTCCTGAGGTCGTGGTTGAGGGTGAGCGGCTGTTGGCGTTCTGCTCCAACGACTACCTGGGCCTGGCCAATCACCCTGAGGTGATCGCGGCCATGCAGCAGGGCGCGGCCAAATGGGGTGTTGGTGGCGGCGCCTCGCACTTGGTACTTGGCCACAGCACGCCGCACCACGAGTTAGAGGAGGCGCTGGCTGAATTTACCGGGCGGCCGCGGGCGCTGCTGTTTTCTACTGGCTATATGGCCAACCTGGCGGCCGTCACCGCGCTGGTCGGCCAGGGCGACACGGTGCTGGAAGACCGCATCAACCACGCCTCTTTGCTGGATGCTGGTTTGTTGTCCGGGGCGCGCTTCTCCCGCTACCTGCACAACGATGCCGTGAGCTTGGCCAGCCGTCTGCAGAAAGCCACGGGTAACACCCTGGTGGTCACCGATGGCGTGTTCAGCATGGACGGCGATCTGGCCGACCTGCCGGCGCTGTGCGCGGCGGCAAAGCAAAAGGACGCCTGGGTGCTGGTTGATGATGCCCACGGCTTCGGTCCGCTTGGTGCTACGGGTGGCGGCATCGTCGAGCACTTCGGCTTGGGCGTCGAGGATGTGCAGGTGCTGGTCGGCACCTTGGGCAAGGCTTTCGGCACCGCCGGCGCTTTTGTCGCTGGCAGCGAAGAGTTGATTGAGACGCTGATTCAGTTCGCTCGGCCGTATATTTACACCACCAGCCAGCCGCCAGCAGTGGCCTGCGCCACCCTGAAAAGTCTGGAACTGTTGCACGCGGAAAGCTGGCGCCGCGAACACCTGAATAAGCTCATCGCGCGTTTCCGTGAGGGCGCCGCTGCGATTGGTCTGACCCTGATGGACAGCGCTACGCCGATCCAACCGATCTTGATTGGCGACAGCGCCCGTGCGTTACGGCTGTCGGCCCTGCTGCGCGCGCGCGGCCTGCTGGTCACGGCGATTCGTCCGCCCACCGTGCCCGCTGGCAGTGCCCGCTTGCGTGTCACCCTCAGTGCCGCTCACAGCGAGGCGCAGCTGGAACTACTGTTACACGCCTTGGCCGAGTGCTGGCCGTTGCTGGGTGAGAGTGAAGATGCGTAATCGACTGGTTTTGTTGCCTGGCTGGGGGCTCGGCAGTGCGCCGCTGGAGCCGCTGGCGGCAGCGTTGCAGGGGCTGGATGAGCGGCTGCGAGTGCAGATTGAAGCGTTGCCGGCGCCAGGTTCGGCCGACCTCGATGAGTGGCTGGACGAGCTGGACAGCGCGTTGCCGGAGGATGTCTGGCTGGGCGGTTGGTCCCTCGGCGGCATGCTTGCGGCCGAGTTGGCTGCACGGCGTGGCGAGCGTTGCTGTGGGTTGCTGACGATGGCCAGCAATGCCTGTTTTGTGGCTCGTGAGGACTGGTCCCAGGCCATGCTGGCCGACACCTTTGCTGCGTTTCAGGCGGCGTGCGCGGCCACTCCGGCCGTATGCCTGAAACGCTTCAGTATGCTCTGTGCTCAGGGTGCTGAAGATGCCCGCGGCATGGCGCGATTGTTGGCGTCCGCCGCGCCCGTGGTGGCACCCGAGGCGCTGCTGCAGGGCTTGGCGTTGCTGGCGGCCATGGATACCCGTGCGGCGCTGCAAGAGTTCGCCGGCCCGCAGCTGCACCTGTTCGGTGCTGACGATGGGCTGGTACCGTCCGAGGCCGCGGGCGCCTTGTTGGCGCTGTTGCCGGATGTGGAGGTGGGCCTGATTGAGCAGGTCGGTCACGCCTTCGTGGTTGAGCGCCCCCATGAAGTGGCGGCCGCTATTCAAGCTTTTCTGCATGAGGTCGAGGATGACTGATCTGGCCCAAGTGCCGTTGCCGGGCGTGCCGGACAAGCGTCAGGTGGCGGCTTCGTTTTCCCGTGCTGCTGCCAGTTACGACAGCGTGGCGGCACTGCAGCGTACGGTTGCCGACACCTTGCTGGCGCAGTTGCCCGCCGATTTGCGCCCGCGGCGCTGGCTGGATCTGGGCTGTGGTACCGGCTATTGCACCCGTGCCCTGGCCAAGCGCTACGGTGCAGGACAAGGGCTGGCTGTTGACTTGGCCGAAGGCATGCTGCGCCACGCCCGGCCCCTTGGGGGCGCCGCACACTTTATTGCGGGCGATGCCGAGCGTTTGCCGCTGGCGACAGATAGCTGCGATTTGCTGGTCTCCAGCCTGGCGTTGCAGTGGTGTGGCGACTTTGCCAGGGTTCTTGCTGAAGCGCGCCGAGTGCTGCGTCCAGCGGGCGTGCTGGCGTTCAGTAGCCTGTGTGTTGGCACCCTGCACGAGCTGCAGGCCAGCTGGCAGGCGGTGGATGGCCATGTGCACGTCAATCGCTTTCGCGCCTTGAGCACCTATCAGCACCTTTGCGCAGGCAGCGGCATGCGCGTGCGAGCGTTGCAGATGCAGCCGCAGGTGCTGCATTACCCGGATGTGCGCAGCTTGACGGGCGAGTTGAAGGCCTTGGGTGCCCATAATCTTAATCCCGGACGCCTCGGCGGCCTGACCGGGCGTGAGCGTATTCGCGCCTTGCTCGCGGCCTATGAGGGTTTTCGCCAACCCCAAGGGCTGCCGGCCACCTATCAAGTGGTATATGCCGTGCTGCAAAAGGAATTCTGAGATGAGTGCTGCGTTCTTCGTCACCGGTACCGATACCGATGTGGGTAAAACCACCATCGCCGCCGGCCTGTTGCGCGCGGCGCGGCTGGCGGGCTTGAGCACTGCGGCAGTCAAGCCGGTGGCCTCCGGGTGCGAAGCCGGCGCGGACGGCCTGCGCAACAGTGATGCGCTGGCGCTGCTGGCCGAGTGCTCGCTGCCGTTGAGTTATGCCGAGGTCAATCCATTTGCTTTTGCCCCGGCCATTGCTCCGCACCTTGCGGCCCGTGAGGCGGGGGTGGAGCTTAAGGTAGATGCCCTGGCCGCCGCCGTGCAGGCAGTGCTTGCGCAGCAGGCGGACTTTACCTTGGTCGAGGGTGCCGGCGGTTGGCGGGTACCGTTGGACGAGCAGGCGACGCTGGCCGATCTGCCAGTCGCCCTCGATTTACCGGTGATCCTGGTGGTGGGTGTGCGCCTGGGCTGTATCAACCATGCGTTGCTGACGGCCGAGGCCATTGCCCGCGATGGTT
Organism: Pseudomonas sp. BGA-UO-ETr-WB11; assembly: GCF_059567785.1. Classification (NCBI taxonomy): domain Bacteria; kingdom Pseudomonadati; phylum Pseudomonadota; class Gammaproteobacteria; order Pseudomonadales; family Pseudomonadaceae; genus Pseudomonas; species Pseudomonas sp. BGA-UO-ETr-WB11. Next base: position 597,773 of record NZ_JCAQOS010000008.1, read on the forward strand.
TGCGCCTCGCGGGCTGGGTGGCTAATGTGCTCGATCCGCAGACCTCGCGTCTGGATGACAACCTGCGCACCTTGACTGAGCGACTGGCGGCGCCCTGCTTGGGTCGGGTGCCGCGACTGGACCAGGCCGGCGCTGCGGCGGTGGCTCGGCACCTGGATATCAGTCTTTTGGGGTTGGCGCCTGCAAGCGTTGGGCTATAAGCGATTGCGGCGTGATTGCCTTTTGTTTGTATATTTATTGAACAAACTCGGCTTCAATGAAATGAAGATTGAGCAGGTTGGAGTTGAGTGATGGAGATTTCAGGCAGCAGTGCCTTCAGTTCGGGCTTGAGCAGCATCCAGAACGGCCAGCGCCGGGTGGATCAGGCTGCGGCACAGATTGCCGGTGCCGGGCTGCCCCAGGCTGCGCCGGCGGTGGAGCCGAGCACGCCTTCCGTCAGCGAGGCGCGGCCGGTAGATCTGGCTAGCAGCTTGGTGGATTTGCAGGTGGGCAAAGTTGAAGTTCAGGCCGGCACCCGTGTGCTTGAAACCGCCGACGCGGTGCTTGGCACCATGCTCGATACCCGCGCCTAGACGGCTTAACGGCCTCCCGCACAGGCGGGGAGGGGCCAGATGAATATTAATTCGCAGGCTTCCCAGGCGTTGGCTGTGTCGCCAGCGCAGGTTGTGCGTTCGCCTGTCACCTCCGCAAACTCAAGTAAGTCTTCGTCATCTGCCGGTTCAGAGCGTGACGCTAAGCCCGCGGTTGATGCAGCGTCAGGAAATGCCGCCGCTTCCCCTCAGCAACAAGCCCTGCAGCAACAGCAAATTTCCGAATTGGCCAGCCGTGATCGCGAAGTGCGCAGTCACGAACAGGCTCATGCTGCCGTGGGCGGCAGCTATGCTGGCGCGCCAACCTACAGTTTCAAACGCGGTCCTGATGGTCAGACCTACGCGGTGAGTGGCGAGGTCAGTATCGACGTCTCTCCTATTCCCAATGATCCCGCTGCCACCTTGCGCAAAATGGAGCTGGTGCAGCAAGCCGCGCTCGCGCCGGCTGAGCCATCTGCCCAGGATTTGCGCGTAGCGGCGCAGGCGCAAGTGCTGGCTGCGCAGGCCCGCAGCGAGTTGGCCGCGCTACAGCGTGAGGAGGTTGCCGCCGCGGCGGCAGAGCGCAAGGCTGAGTCTTTGGCGCGTAAGGAGCAGGAGCAAGCCGAACAAGATCAACAGGCGGAGCCTGAAGTGGAGCAGCAGAATTTCGACTTAACGCCTAATCTGCAGTTATACCGGCGCTTGAGCCAGCTGCAGGAGCCGGCAGCGATGGTTGATCTGATCGCCTGATTTACGCATCTGCAGATGCTTGACAAGGCTAGGGCGTAAACGTATGTTTCAAACGCCTGTTTGATTGCTGGCCCGCATCAATTGCTGGGCGGCTGGGAGTGATCCCGCAAGCGACTGGTAAACCGGTCACCCTTACTAGGAATTTACAGCAGAGGTTATTCGCTATGCCTGACTACAAGGCCCCCTTGCGTGATATTCGCTTCGTTCGTGACGAGCTGCTCGGCTACGAAGCGCATTATCAAAGCCTGCCGGCTTGCCAGGACGCTACCCCGGACATGGTCAACGCCATCCTCGAGGAAGGCGCCAAGTTTTGTGAGCAGGTACTGGCTCCGCTGAACCGCACCGGTGACATCGAAGGTTGCACCTGGAGCGAGTCCGGCGTTAAGACCCCGACTGGCTTTAAAGAAGCCTACCAGCAGTACGTTGAAGGTGGCTGGCCGAGCCTGTCCCACGACGTTGATCACGGCGGCCAAGGCCTGCCGGAGTCCCTCGGTCTGGTGCTGAGCGAGCTGGTTGGCGAATCCAACTGGTCGTGGGGCATGTACCCAGGTCTGTCCCATGGCGCGATGAATACCCTCGCCGAGCATGGTACTGACGACCAGAAGCACACCTACCTGACCAAGCTGGTTTCCGGTGAGTGGACCGGCACCATGTGCCTGACCGAGCCGCACTGCGGCACCGACCTGGGCATGCTGCGCACCAAGGCCGAGCCTCAGGCTGATGGTTCGTACAAAGTGTCCGGCACCAAAATCTTCATCTCCGCTGGCGAACACGACATGGCCGATAACATCGTCCACATCGTACTGGCTCGCCTGCCGGACGCCCCGCAGGGCACCAAAGGTATTTCGCTGTTCATCGTGCCGAAGTTCAATGTGAACGCAGACGGTTCGGTTGGTTCGCGCAACGCCGTTTCCTGCGGCTCGCTCGAACACAAGATGGGCATCCACGGTAACGCTACCTGCGTGATGAACTTTGATGGCGCCACCGGTTTCCTGATCGGCCCAGCCAACAAAGGCCTGAACTGCATGTTCACCTTCATGAACACTGCCCGTCTGGGTACTGCTCTGCAGGGTCTGGCTCACGCCGAAATCGGCTTCCAAGGCGGCCTGAAGTACGCTCGTGAGCGTCTACAGATGCGCTCCCTGACTGGCCCGAAAGCGCCGGACAAAGCGGCTGACCCGATCATCGTCCACCCGGACGTGCGTCGTATGCTGCTGACCATGAAAGCCTTCGCCGAAGGCAACCGTGCGATGGTGTACTTCACTGCCAAGCAGGTCGACATCGTCAAGTACAGCGAGAACGAAGAAGACAAGAAAGCCGCCGATGGTCTGCTGGCTTTCCTGACTCCGATCGCCAAAGCGTTCATGACTGAAGTGGGCTTCGAAGCGGCTAACCACGGCGTGCAGATCTATGGCGGCCACGGCTTCATCGCCGAGTGGGGCATGGAGCAGAACGTTCGCGACAGCCGTATTTCCATGCTGTACGAAGGTACCACCGGTATCCAGGCGCTGGACCTGCTGGGTCGCAAGATCCTGATGACTCAAGGCGGAGCGCTGAAGGGCTTCACCAAGATCATCCACAAGTTCTGCCAGACCAACGAAGCCAACGATGCCGTCAAGGAGTTCGTTGCGCCGCTGGCTGAGCTGAACAAAGAGTGGGGCGACATCACCATGAAAGTGGGTATGGCCGCGATGAAAGACCGTGAAGAAGTCGGTGCCGCTTCGGTGGACTACCTGATGTACTCTGGTTACGCCTGCCTGGCTTACTTCTGGGCTGACATGGCGCGTCTGGCTGCTGAGAAATTGGCTGCCGGTACCGACGAAGAGGCCTTCTACAAGGCCAAGCTGCAGACTGCGCGTTTCTACTTCCAGCGCATCCTGCCGCGTACCCGTGGCCTGGTTGTGACCATGCTGTCGGGCGCCAACAACTTGATGGACATGGCTGAAGAAGACTTCGCCCTGGGCTACTAAGTTGTAAGCCTGCCTTCGGGCGCAAAAAGCCGCGCACCTTCGGGTCCGCGGCTTTTTTGTGCGCGTTACAGTGGTCTGCGGCCATGCTCGCTTCAGCGTTAGTGCGTAGGTGTCGCCTGCCAAATGAGCGCTAATGGCCGTTTTGCGCACTGATCAGGTGTCGAAAAGATGCCAAGCAGGCAGAATGCTGGCCATTGCTGTCGTTTGTTTGCTGCTATCTGGAGTTTGTTTTGTCGCGCTTTTCTGCCCTGCGCTTCGGTCATTTCCTACCTTCCCTGCTGTTGCTCGGCGCAGGGCTGTTGGCGGCGAGTCTGGTTTCCCTGAGCGAGTTCTTTGTCTCGCTGTTCAATGTCCTGCCGACCCTGCTGCTGCTACTGGGTGGCACCTTCTGTATGGTCTATAGCCGTCAGCGCGAGCTGTTTTTGTTGCTCACGGTGTACCTCGGCTATTTTCTGCTGGATACGCAAACCGACTACTTTCGCGCCACCGGCCGGGTGCGCGAGGACGGCGCGCTGATTTTTCATCTCTGCTGTCTGCTGTTGCCGCTGTTGTATGGCTTGTATGCCGCATGGCAGGAGCGTACCCAGTTGGCGCAGGATCTGATTGCCCGCGCGGCGGTATTGCTGGCTGTGGTTGGCGTGGCTGTGGCGCTGCAGCAGCGCTTTCCGGCGGCGCTGCTGGCCTGGCTGGCGGAGATCCGTTGGCCGGCGTTGCATGCGCCCTGGATGAGTATGATCCAGTTTGTTTATCCCCTGTTCCTGCTCGCATTTGTCGGCTTGCTGGTGCAGTACCTGCGCCAGCCTCGCCCGTTGCATGCGGCGCAACTGGTCGGCTTGCTGGGATTGTTATGGATGCTGCCGCGGGTGTTTATTCAGCCGCAGGCGCTTAACATCATGAGCAGCCAAGTCATGCTGATGATTGCCGTGGCGGTGGCCCATGAAGCCTACCAAATGGCCTTTCGCGACGAGCTGACCGGCTTGCCTGGGCGGCGCGCCCTGAATGAACACCTGCAGCGCCTGGGTCGCCAGTACGTAATTGCGATGGCGGACGTCGACCATTTCAAACAGTTTAACGACACCCATGGCCATGATGTGGGGGATCAGGTGCTGCGCGTGGTGGCCGGTCAATTGCGCAAGATCGCGGGTGGCGGCAAGGCCTATCGCTATGGTGGTGAAGAGTTCACGCTGGTGTTTCCCGGCAAGACCATCGAGCAATGCCTGCCGCACCTGGAAGTGGTGCGCGCCGCCGTCGAGACTTACCTGCTGCAATTGCGCGAGCAGGACAAGCGCCCGCGGGATGATCAGCAGGGGCGGCAGAGGCGTGGCGCCAAGGCTGCAGGCAGTGTGTCCGTGACGATCAGCATCGGTGTGGCCCAGCGCCAGGCGGCACAGTTGACGACCGAAGCCGTGCTCAAGGCTGCTGATCAGGCGCTGTACAGTGCCAAAGGGGCTGGGCGAAATCGAGTGGTGGCCTACGGTCAGGTGCGGCGCGGCGCTGTGCGGGTGGCTGCTGTTGAGGCGTAAGAAGGGTTGCGTGACTTTTTGTGTTTTGGTGGTCACGCAGTGACCCTTTTGCTCTTTCCTGTTGTTCGCTACAATCGCCGCCTGTTTGAAATGGCTATCCCGCCAGTCTTTTTTCGTGAGGTTGCACATGGCTGACTACAAGGCGCCCCTGCGCGATATGCGCTTCGTCCTCAATGAGGTATTTGAGGTTTCCAAGCTGTGGGCACAATTGCCAGCCTTGGCTGAAGTGGTCGATGAAGAAACTGCCGCTGCCATTCTGGAAGAAGCTGGCAAGATCACCGCAGGCGTCATTGCCCCGCTCAATCGCAGTGGCGACGAAGAAGGCTGCGCCTGGACCAATGGCGTGGTTAACACCCCGGCCGGCTTCCCGGCGGCCTATAAAGCCTACGCCGAAGGTGGCTGGGTTGGCGTTGGTGGTGATCCGGTGTTCGGCGGCATGGGCATGCCCAAGGCAATCTCGGCCCAGGTCGAGGAGATGGTCAACTCGGCCAACCTGTCGTTCGGCTTGTACCCGATGCTGACCGCCGGTGCTTGCCTGTCGATCAACGCCCACGCCAGTGAAGAGCTGAAAGAGCAGTACCTGCCGAACATGTATTCCGGCGTATGGGCGGGTTCCATGTGCCTGACCGAGCCGCACGCCGGTACCGACTTGGGGATTATCCGCACCAAGGCCGAACCGCAGGCCGATGGCAGCTACAAGATTTCCGGCACCAAGATCTTTATCACCGGCGGTGAGCACGACCTGACCGAGAACATCATTCACCTGGTACTGGCCAAGCTGCCGGACGCTCCGGCTGGTCCGAAAGGTATCTCGCTGTTCCTGGTGCCCAAGGTCATGGTCAACGCCGACGGTTCCCTGGGCGAGAACAACTCGCTGTCTTGCGGCTCGATCGAGCACAAGATGGGCATCAAGGCTTCGGCCACCTGCGTGATGAACTTCGACGGCGCTACTGGCTGGATCGTCGATGCGCCGAACAAAGGCCTTGCTGCCATGTTCACCATGATGAACTACGAGCGTCTGGGCGTAGGTATCCAGGGCCTGTCCCTGGGTGAGCGCAGCTACCAGAACGCCGTGGAATACGCCCGTGACCGTATCCAGAGCCGCGCGCCGACCGGCCCGGTAGCCAAAGATAAAGCCGCTGACCCGATTATCGTGCACCCGGACGTGCGCCGCATGCTGCTGACCATGAAAGCGCTGAACGAAGGCGGTCGTGCCTTCTCCAGCTACGTGGCCATGCAATTGGATACCGCCAAGTTCAGCGAAGACGCTGCAACCCGCAAGCGTGCGGAAGAGCTGGTGGCCTTGCTGACCCCGGTAGCCAAAGCCTTCCTGACCGATATGGCGCTGGAAGCCACCGTGCACGGCCAGCAGATCTTCGGCGGCCACGGTTTCATCCGTGAGTGGGGCCAGGAGCAGCTGATTCGCGACTGCCGCATCACCCAGATCTACGAAGGCACCAACGGCATTCAGGCTCTCGACTTGGTCGGCCGCAAGGTGGTTGGCAGCGGCGGTGCGTTCTACAAGCACTTTGCCGAAGAGATCAAAGCCTTCACCGACAGCGCCGATGCGTCCCTGGCTGAGTTCGTTAACCCGCTGAAAGACGCCATCGCCAACCTGGAGCTGATGACCGCTGATCTGCTGGAACGCGCCAAGGCTAATCCGAACGAAGTCGGTGCCGCCTCGGTCGAGTACCTGCAGGTGTTCGGTTACACCGCCTACGCCTACATGTGGGCCCTGATGGCGCGCACTGCGCTGGCCAAGCAGGATCAGGATGAGTTCTATGTCAGCAAGCTGGGCACCGCGCGTTTCTTCTTCGCCCGTCTGCTGCCGCGTATCCACTCCCTGACCGCTTCGGTCAAGGCTGGTAGCGAGTCGCTGTACCTGCTTGAAGCGGCGCAGTTCTAAGTGACAAAAACCGTTAACTGCTGACTCGGGCAGTTAACGGTCAATTGGTGGTAAGCAAAAAGCCCGGCAGGCGCAAACCTGTCGGGCTTTTTTGTTTTTGCCGGTTGGCGGCGCTTTTTTGCCTGGCCGGCGGCGATGGCTCGCCGCAGTCGTCCTGATCGCAGGCGCCAGCGCCTAGATATGGATTCAGCATCTATATTGATGTGAGGTGCGCGGGTCTTCAGGTGCGTCTATTTGTTGTGTTTTTTGCTTTTGAGCTTGGCACATCTTCTGCAATTGCAGCTTGCCGCAGGTTTTTTGCTCGACCGCAGCTGTCGAAAAGACGGGTGGCACACGCTGTCGAGGTTTGTTGCTGCTTCGTCGGAAGCATGGAAACTGTGCTGGCATGGCCATGTGCCATTGCGATAATCTGAAAATATAATATTGACGTCACTTCATTGACGTATCAGTTGTATGGGCGGTGTCGGTTAATTCTGTTCAGTTCTTAAAGAACTGCAGCGGACGGCCGCTAAACCGAAACAGAACAATTTTTTACTGCGAGCAGGCGTCAGCGCGCCACCGCAGTTGACGCACACTGTGCAGGAATCACGACTATGAGCAGCATCTTCACTGGCTTAACCACCGACGACGTAATTGCTCTTAGCACTGCACAGATTGCAGCTTTAACGACTGAAGATATTGCGGGCATTACGACCGAACAGTTGGCCGTTTTGACCACTGCACAGATTGTTAAGTTGTCCACCGTCAGCATTGAGGCGTTGTCTACCGCTCAGGTCCCTGCGCTGACAGCCGAGCAGGTAACAGCGTTGAGCTCAGCGCAGGTGCGGGCTCTTGAACTGGCGGATGTTGCGGTGTTGACCACCGCTCAGGTTCAGGCCATCGAGGCGGCTGACTTCGCCACCTTAAAAACGGAGCAAATTGCTGGTCTGACCACTGCGCAAGCTGCTGCGCTGACGACTGAACAAGTGGTGGCGCTGACCACCGCTCAGGCGCGCGCCATCGAAGTTGCTGATCTCGCGGCAATCACTCCGGCGAAGATAGCGGCTATGCAGGCGGTAGATTTTGCCGCACTGAAAACCGAGCAAATCGTGGCGCTGACCACGGCGCAATCAGCCGCTCTAACCACCGCACAAGTTGTTGCCATGACCTCGGCGCAAGTCCAGGCCTTGGAAGTGGCCGATTTGGCTGCTCTGAGTGTTGCGCAGTTGAGCTCGCTGGAGGCAGTGGACTTCGCTGTATTGAGCACGGCACAAATTGTTGGGTTGACCACGGCGCAGGCTGCTGGCTTGACCACGGCACAGATCGTAGCGTTGACCACTGAACAGGCTCGCGCGCTTGAAAATGCTGATTTGGCGGCCTTTAGCACAGCGCAAATCGCTGCGCTGCAAGCGGTTGATCTGGCTGCGCTGGCAACCCAGCAAATCGTTGCTCTTACAACTGCGCAGGCTGCGGCATTGACCACTGCGCAAATAGTGGCCCTGACGACCGCTCAGGTCAGAGCGTTGGAGACCGCTGACCTGGCTGCACTGACGACTGCGCAGATTGCCAAGTTGGCTAACGATGATCTGGCTGCGCTGAGTACTGCGCAAATTCAGGCGCTGACCACTGCGCAGGTGGCAGCGTTGACTGCTGCCCAGGTCTCCAATCTCACGACCGATCAGATTCGTGCGTTGGAAACTGCCGATATTGCCAGCTTGGCAACCGGCGTCGTTACCAGTCTTACTACGGCACAGATGGTTGCCCTCACGACGGCACAAGTTGCCGCCCTCACCAGTGCACAGGTCAAATTGCTCGAAGTGGCTGATTTGGCTGCGCTGGGTACGGCTCAGGTTGCGGCGTTTAATTCCTCGCAAATTTCTGCGCTGAGCGCCGCTCAGGTGCAGGCGTTGAGCACTGCGCAAGTGCGCGCTATTGAAGCTGCCGATATTCCAGGGTTGAGCACCGCCGCTATTCAGGCTTTCAGCACGGCACAAATTGCTGCGCTGAGCACCGCGCAAATCGTAGCTTTGAACCCGACTCAAGCCGCTGCGCTGAATGCTACACAGGTTGCTGCGCTGAGTACGGTGCAGGTGGTGGCGATCGAGACGGTTGATCTGGTCGCACTGAGTGCTGCAGCGGTCAAGGCGCTCAGTAGCGCTCAGGTTGCCAGTCTTACCGGTGGACAAGTAAGTGCGTTGACCACTGCGCAAATAGCGGCCCTGGATGCAGCGGATCTGGCGGCCCTCTCGACGGTGCAGGTTGTCGCTTTGGGCTCGGCTCAGCTCGGTGCTCTCACTGCTACTCAAGTCGCAGCCATGAGCACCGCGCAAGTCGCGGCTATTGAAATAGCAGATTTGCCAGGGTTGTCGACAACTGCGTTGGTGGCTCTGAGCACCGCTCAGGTTAAAGCCCTCACGGTCGGGCAGATCCAGGCGCTGACCACACTGCAAGTTAATAAATTGCTGGCTACCCAGGTTGCGGCTCTCACCACCGCTCAGGTGGCGGCCTTTGAGGTGGCTGATGTAGCCGCCCTTAGTACCGCGGCCATTGTTGGCTTGACCACTGCACAGGTCAAAGCGCTGACCATCGCTCAGATTCAGGCGTTGACCACGGCGCAGGTCGCCAGTTTGCAGGCTGCCGATGTGCAGATGTTGACCACGGCGCAAATTGTGGCGCTCAGTGAGACTCAATTGGGCGCGATGACGCCGACCCAGATTGCCTCAATGACCACCGCCCAGGTCCGCGCTATTGAGGTGGCGGATATTGATGGTTTGTCTACTGCGGCGCTGGCCTCCCTGACGACTGCGCAGATGGGCGCGCTGACGACCGCCCAGGTCGCAGCGTTGACCACGCTGCAAGTCAGCAAGTTATCCGCCGCGCAAGTTGCAGCCTTGAGCACTGCCCAGGTTGTGGCGCTTGAAGTCGCCGATGTGGCGGTATTGAGTGCTGCCGCGTTGGCTGGTCTGACGACCGCTCAGGTCAAAGCACTGAGCAATGCGCAGGTGCAGGCGTTGAGCACGGCGCAGATCAAGAGCCTGGAAGTCGCCGATGTTCAGGCGCTAACCACTGCGCACATTGTCGCGCTCAGCTCTGCTCAGTTGGGTGAGCTAACGGCTACACAAGTTGCGGCTCTGACGACTGCGCAGGTTGTGGCCATTGAAGTGGCCGATATTCCGGCACTGGCCACGGGTGCCATTGCGTCGCTGAGTACTGCGCAAGTCTCCAAACTGAGCAATGCCCAGATTGCTGCGCTGACTACTGCTCAGGTAAAAGCGTTGTCGGCGGCCCAGATTGCAGCTCTGACGACAGCCCAGGTCGGTGCTATTGAGGCGGTCGATATCGCCCAGTTGTCTGCAGCGGCCATTACAGGGTTGACTACCGCTCAGGTCGCTTCGTTGAGCATTGCTCAGATCCAGGCCTTGAGTACGGCGCAGGTGCGCGCCCTGGAAATTGCAGATGTCAAAGCCCTGACTACTGCTCAAGTGGCGGCGCTCAGCACTGCTCAGGTCGAGGCGCTGACCGCGCAACAAGTAGCAGGCATGACCTCGGCACAAATTGTTGCGATCGAAGTGGCAGACATCGCCGCGTTGGCCACGGCGACCGTTGCTGGCCTTGGTGTTGTGCAATTACAAGCCCTGACCAGCCCGCAGATTGCGGCTTTGACCACTGCGCAGGCCAAAGCGTTGACCGCAACGCAACTGGGCGCGCTCAGCACTGCAGCCGTGGCGGCGATTGAAGTGGCAGATTTGGCCGCGATTTCTACCGCTGCCATCGTTGGGTTGACCACTGCTCAGGCGGCGGCGTTGACTGCCGGCCAGGTTGCGGCCCTGACCACCGCTCAGATTCAAGCTCTGGAGCCCGCCGATGTGGCGGCCCTCAGCGCGGCACGGATTACGGCATTTACTACTGCGCAAGTGGCGGCGCTGACGGCGACTCAAATCGCCGCCATGAAAACGGCACAAGTGGTGGCCATCGAGGTGGGGGATATCCCTGCGCTCACCGCCGCGGCGGTCAAAGGACTGTCGTCCCTGCAATTGCAGGCGATGTCCAATGCCCAACTGCAAGCCCTGACGACCGTCCAGGCGGCAGCGCTTTCTGCCGGTCAGTTAGCCGCTCTGAAAACAGAGCAAATTGCCGCATTGGAAGTAGCGGACGTTGCGGCCATCAGTACCGCAGCTATTACCGGGCTGACCACCGCACAGGTTGTTGCACTGACCGATGCGCAGGTATTGGCTCTGACCACTGCGCAGATCGCCAAGATGGATGCCCTGGATATACAGGCCTTGAGTGCCGCTGATATCCAGTCCTTTAGCTCAGCACAAATCGGCGCGCTGACGGCTATACAAATTGCTTCGATGACCACGGCACAAGTTGCCGCCATTGATGTGGCGGATCTGGCGACTTTTGCGACTGATGAAATCAAGGCGCTGACGGCTACGCAGATTGCCAAGCTGACCACAGCACAACTGGTAGGGCTTAGCACCGCGCAGGTAGCGGCCATTGATGCGCTTGATATTGCCGCCTTGACCACCGCCCAAGTGGTGGCACTGACTACCGCACAGGCCAAGGCACTGAGCGCCGCGCAAGTGGCTGCTCTGACCACTGCCCAACTGCAGAAGCTGGAAGTGGCAGATTTTGCGGCCTTGACCAGCCTCGCGGTAAAAGGCCTGACGGCCGCGCAGATGGCAAGTTTGACCAGCGCGCAAATTCAGGCGCTGACCACTGCCCAGGCCGCTGCCCTGAGCAGTGCGCAAGTGCTGGCTCTGAGCACGGCTCAGGTGGTTAAGTTGGAAGTGGCGGATCTTGCCGCACTGTCAACAGCGGCCATTGCCGGTATGTCCACCGCGCAAATGGCCAGCCTGCTGAGCACTCAGGTTGATGATCTGAGCACTGCGCAGGTCAGAGCGATTGAAACTGCCGACATCAAAGTGCTCACAACCGCTCAGATGGCTGTGCTTACGGCCGATCAGGTCGGTGCCTTGACGACGCCGCAGCTGGTTGCACTGAGTACCGCTCAAGTGGCGGCCTTGAACAATCCGCTTAGCGCTTCGCAAGTTATTGCACGCCAAGTAGGCGCCTTGACCACGGCACAGATTGCAGCCCTGACTACCGCGCAAGTCGTGGCCTGGACCACCGCGCATACGTCGGCGTTGAGCTCGGTACAGGTTGCGGCCTTGACCACCGCCCAGGTCAAGGTCATTGAAACGCTGGATCTGCAGGCCCTGTCGGCCGAGGCGATCAAGAGCCTTACCACGGCTCAAGTTGGTGTGTTGAGCGTGGCGCAAGTTGCAGCTTTGACCACTGCCCAGGTGCAGGCGTTGGAAACCACCGATGTCAAAGTGCTGAATACCGCTCAAGTGGTGGCTTTGACCACTGCCCAGGCAGCGGCCTTGACCAGTGCGCAGGTGTTCAGTCTTGACACCGCACAGTTGCGAGCGATGCAAACGGCTGATCTGGCCGCCATCAGCACGTTGGCGATCAACAAACTCAGTGCGGTGCAGATTGCCGCTCTGACGACTGCTCAGGTGGATGCGCTCACCACCGCACAAACCAAAGCACTGACCGATATACAGCTGAAAGCCCTGACGACCGCACAAATTCGGGCTCTGGATACCGCACAAGTCGCCGCCCTGAGTACCTCGCAAGTGGCCGCGCTGGAAACTGCCGATGTAGCCGCGTTGACCAACGCCCAACTGGTTGCCTTGTCTACTGCCCAGATCAAAGCACTGACGGTTCAACAAATAGTGGCGCTCAGCAGTGCCCAGGTAGCGGCGCTTGAAAGTGCAGATATCGCGGCGCTGAGCACGACCCAGGTCGTGGCGCTAGGTAGCGAAGACATCAAGGCCCTGACGACTGCACAAGTGCGCGCTCTCAGCACGGCCCAGATTGCCGTTTTGGAAACAGCTGATATTGCGGCATTGAACTCGGCGCAAGTATTGGCGCTGACCACTGCCCAGGTTGCTGCGTTGACGGCGACCCAAGTGCGCGCCATCGAAACGGCTGATTTGCGCTTGTTGACTACGGCACAGGTGGCTGCACTGACCTCCGCGCAAGTGGCGGCCCTGACCACGGATCAAGTGAGCAAGCTGACTTCTGTACAAGTCGCCGCGCTGGAAACGGCTGATCTGGCGGCGCTCGGTACAGCGGCCATCGTAAGCCTGAGCAATGCGCAGATTGCTGCCTTGTCGACGGCTCAAGTCGCCGCGCTGACCACTATTCAGGTGCGTGTGCTTGAGACTGCCGACCTGCGTGCGCTGAGTGAAGAGCAGGTTGTAGCCCTGACCACCGCCCAGGTCGCTGCGCTGACTACTGCACAGATTGCCAGCTTGCTTCCAGAGCAGATTGCCGTATTGGAAACGCGTGACTTGGCAGTGCTTTCGACGGCCGCGATTGTGGCCCTTAGCACCACCCAGGTGGCCGAATTGACCACTGCACAAATGGCCGCACTGGGAACGGCACAGGTTGTGGCGTTGCAAACGGCAGATATTCAGGTGCTAAGCAACGAGCAAATTGTGGCTATGACCAGTGCGCAGTTTGCCGCACTGACGTCGGCCCAGGTCGCTAGTCTGACTGTTGGGCAAATAACCGCGCTGGAAACCAGCGACTTACGCGCCCTGGGTACAGCCAGTGTTAAAGCGCTCACCACGGCGCAAATGCGTGCGTTGAGTGAGGAACAGATTATTGCGCTGAGCACCCAGCAAGTCGCGGCGCTGACGACTGCACAGGTCGCTAATCTGCGTGATACGCAACTTGCAGCCCTAGAAACGGCTGATTTCGCCTTGCTTTCAACTGCCAGTATTGCTGCGCTGAGCTCCGTGCAGGTGAAAGTTTTGACCACCGCGCAAATTGTGGCCTTGAGCACTGCGCAGATGGCAGCCTTGTCAACTTCGCAGGTCAGTAACCTGACGGTCGAGCAGTTGGCGGCTATTGAAACGGTTGATCTACGCGTGTTAGGCACCGCGAGCATTGCTGCGCTTACCAGTGCGCAAGTGGCGGCGCTGAGTACCGGGCAAATTGTTGCGCTGAGCACTGCGCAGTTGCAGGCCTTGGATACGGCCGATGTGGCTGCACTGAACGTCGCGCAAATTGCTGCACTGAGCACCGCGCAAATTCGCGCCTTGAGCAGCGCGCAGATTGTTGCGCTGACCACTGCGCAGGTTGTTGCACTGAGTACAGAACAGCTTCAGGCGCTGAGTACCGCACAGGTAAAAGCCTTGGAAACGGCCGACTTGACGGCATTGAGTGCCGAGCAAGTGGCAGCGTTGACCACGGCTCAGGTCGCTGCGTTGACTACCACGCAGCTTGCCAAACTGACGGCCGCGCAGATGGCTGCCTTGGAATTGGACGATCTCAAGGTGCTGTCGACCGCTGGCATTGTTGCCCTGACGAGCGATCAGGTGGTCGCGTTGAGCAGTGAGCAGATTGCTGCTTTGACCACCCAGCAGCTGGCCGCGCTGGAAGCCCAGGACGTTAGTGCCCTGACCACCGCGCAGATTCAAGCGCTGACAGAGACGCAAATTGTTGCGCTGACCAGTGCGCAGATGGGGGCACTCACCACTGCGCAGTTTGCCGCGATTGAAACGGCAGATCTGCAGCTACTCTCCACTGCACAAATCCGCGGTCTAAGTACCCAACAAGTGGCGGCTCTCACTACCGACCAAGTGCTGGCGCTTACCGCGCCGCAAGTGGGTGCATTGACTACCTCTCAGCTGTCCATTCTAGGCACTGCACAAGTGGCTGTACTTGAGCTGGACGACTTGGCCGGGTTGAGTAGTGCGCAAATCGTTGCGTTGACTACGGCACAAATCCAGGCCCTTACTCTCGAGCAGATAGCGGTTCTCAGCCCTGCTCAAATTGGCGCGTTGGAAACCGCGGATATCCGTGCGCTGAGCACGGCCCAAGTGGCGGCCCTGACTGAGGCGCAGGCGGTAGCGTTGACCTCTGCCCAGTTGGCGGCACTTACAACCGATCAAATTCCTGCACTGGAAACTGCTGATCTGGCTGTGCTCTCCAGCGAAGCAATCAAAGGTCTCAGCACCAGTCAAACCGTCGCCTTGAGCACGGCGCAAATAGCGGCACTGACGGAAGATCAGGTTGTTGCTCTGACGAGCACCCAGATTGCGGTGTTGAGTAGCGCGCAGATGGCGGCTTTCGAGCCTGTTGATCTGGCGGCTTTGACCACCGCGACCATTGTTGGTCTCACCACCGCCCAGGTCGCGGCATTGAGCACGGCCCAAGTCGCAGCTCTGACACCTGAGCAGATGGCGGCAATGGAAACCCGTGATTTGGTGGTGCTGGGCACTGATCAGATCGTGGCCTTGACCCAGGCTCAAGTGCGCGCACTGAGTTCGGCCCAGGTTGCAGCGCTGACCACGGCGCAAATCGCGGCCATGGAAACTGCCGATATTGCCAAGCTTACGACCGCCAGTATCCCAGGGCTGACAACAGCACAGATCACGGCCATGAGTGTTGAGCAAGTCTCTGCTTTGACCGGCTCACAAATTGCCGTACTGGAGATTGCCGATCTGCAGGCTATGAGCACGGCCAAAATTGCGGGCTTGTCATCCACGCAAGTGGCCGCATTGACCACCGCGCAGATCGCTGCATTGACCACTGCACAAGTTGCCGCGCTGGATGCCATTGATATCCCAGCATTGGATAATGCCCAGATCGCGGCGCTGACCACCGCGCAAGTGCGGGTGTTGAATTTTGCGCAGTTGTCGGCCTTTAGCACAGGGCAGTTGCGCGCGCTGGAAACTGAAGACGTGGCAGCTTTGACCACCGATCAGATCGTTGGCCTGAGCCTGCTACAAGTCGGTTCATTGAGCGCCTTGCAGATCGCAGCACTGGGGACCGCCCAGGTCCGTGCGCTGTCAATTGAGCAAGTTGAAGTACTGACAGCTGCACAGGTGGCTGCACTGGAAACCACCGATCTTGTGGCGATGACCACAGATCAAATCGCCACGTTGAGCTCTGCTCAGGTTGCGGCGCTGAAAACCGCGCAAATTGAGGCGCTGACCACGGCCCAGCTGGTTGCTTTGGACTCTGCTGATGTGGCCGCACTCAGTGCTGCCCAAGTGGCTGCTCTGACCACCGCTCAAGCGTTGGCCATGACCATCGAACAAGTCACGGCCTTGTCGACTGCACAATTGCAAGCGATGCAAACCGTTGACCTTGCGGCCCTGGCAACAGACCGGATTGCAGCCTTGAGCACCGCTCAAGTTGAGGCCTTGGGGACGGCTCAGGTTGTTGCACTCACCACGGCTCAAGTGCGCGCGCTGAGTGCCGACCAACTGGCGGTGCTCACCACTGCACAGATACGTGCATTGGCCACCGATGACGTGGTAGCGCTGAGCACTGATCAAGTCGTAGCCCTGTCGTCTGACCAGTTCGCCGCACTTAACACGACTCAGGTGGTAGCGCTGAGCAGCGCTCAGGTGGCTGCTATTGAAGTGGCTGACTTGGCTGGCCTGAGCGTCGCTCAGGTACAGGCCCTCGAGACTGCAGATATCGCTGCGCTCAGTCTGGCGCAAGTTGTTGGCCTCAGTGCCGCTCAGCTCGCTGCGCTGAGCACTGCGCAGATTGCCGCCTTGAGCAGCGCTCAAGTCGCAGCCATGCAAACAGTTGATCTGGCCGCATTGTCTACCGCGCAAATCCGCGCGCTGGATACCGCCGATATAGCTGCCCTGAATACGGCCCAGTTGGTGGCGTTGACGACTGCTCAAGTGGCGGCATTGACCACCACCCAGGTGCAGGCACTGACTACCGAACAAGTGAGTACGCTGGAGCTTGCAGATCTTCAGGCCCTGACGACGGCGCAGATCGTTGCGCTGAGCACGGCCCAAGTGGCGGCCTTGACCACCGCTCAGGTGGCCGGACTGACCGATACGCAAGTGGCCGCCCTGCAAGTAGCTGATTTGATCGTGTTGTCTGCCGAACAGTTGCAGGCCTTGCTCACCAATCAAATTGTTGCTCTGACCAGTGCTCAAGTGGCCGCGCTGACCACCGAGCAGATGGTGGCGCTGGAAAGTGCCGATCTGGCGGCATTGACCGTAGATCAGGTCGCAGCCCTTACCACAGCTCAGGTGCGGGCGCTGACCACGGATCAGATCCCTGTACTGACAGTGAGTCAGCTCCAGGCGCTGGAAACAGCTGATATTGCAGCCCTTAGCAGCGCACAAATCGCCGCGTTTACGACAGCTCAAGCGGCTGCCCTGACCACCGCTCAGGTCGTGGCTTTCAGCTCTGTCCAGATACAGGCTCTTGAGCTGGAAGATCTGGCGGCGCTGACCGTTGCACAAATCAAGGCTATGCAAACCGTTGATCTGGCTGCGCTTAGCACTGCCCAGATCGGCGCACTGACCACCGAGCAGGTTCAGGCACTGACGGTTCAGCAGGTTGCCAACTTGACCACGGCACAGGTTGCTGCGCTGCAAACAGCGGATCTGCTGGTCCTCACCAGTGCGCAAATTGCTGCACTGACGGTGGCACAGGTCCAGGCACTCGGCACGGGTCAGATTGCTGCATTGACCACTGCGCAGGTTCATGCTCTGCAAACAGAAGATCTGGCAAGCTTGAGCACTGAACAGATTGTTGCCCTGAGCCCAACCCAGATTGCGGCCTTTACTACTGCGCAGGTAGCAGCCCTGACCACAGCTCAGGTCGGCGCCCTTGCGGTTGCTGATGTGCAGGCCTTGAGCACCCTGCAATTGCAGGCCATGGAAACAGCTGATCTGGCGGTATTGGGTACGGCGCAAATCGCCGGCCTGAGCACAGCTCAGGTCACCTCGCTGACCAGCGCGCAAATCAAGGCGCTGACCACCGAACAGTTCGCTGCGCTTGAGGTTGCCGATCTGGCGGCCTTGAGTACTGCGCAAATTCGGCAGATAGAAATTGCCGATATCGCAGCCCTGGGCAGTGATCAACTTATAGGTCTAACCACTGAGCAAGTGGAGGCGCTGACCACGGCCCAAGTGGCTGCACTCACTAGTGCCCAGGTTGCGGCGCTGGAAATTGAGGATCTGCAAGCACTGACCGCGAGTCAGATCAAAGCCCTGGAGACTGCTGATCTAGTGGCGCTAAGTACAGCCCAAGTGGCTGCGCTTACCAGCAGCCAAGTGGCAGTGCTAACCACTGAGCAGATTGCCAAACTGACCACTGCGCAAGTTGTCGCGTTGGAAACAGCCGATGTAGCTGTTCTCAGTTCGGCCCAGCTTATCGCGCTGACCACGGCCCAAGTAGCGGCTCTCAGCGTTGCCCAGGTGCAAGCTCTAAACACCGCGCAATTGCGTGCACTTGAGGTCGCCGATATCGCGGTATTGACCACGGCTCAGGTTGTTGCACTGAGTACTGCCCAAGTGGCGGCGTTGACGACTGCCCAGGTTGCTGGTCTGACCCAGACTCAGGTTGCGGCACTGCAGATTGTCGACCTTCAGGCGCTGACCACTGCCCAGATTGTGGCGCTGAGCACCAGCCAAGTACAGGCACTGACCACGGCACAAATCGCGTCGCTGACCAGTAATCAAATTGCTGCACTGGAAACTGCTGACCTCGCGGCCCTCAGTCAGGAACAGGTGATCGCCTTGAGTGGCGCCCAGCCAACGGCGTTGACTACTGCGCAAATAGCCAGTCTGCCAACCAGTCAGATCGCTACATTGCTGACAGCTGATCTGGCGACTTTGACCACTGCTCAGATTGCCGCATTCACCACCGCGCAAGTTCAAGCCTTGACCCTTGAGCAGATTCCGGCGCTGACAACGGCCCAGATTCGTGCTCTGGACACTGCGGATGTGGCGGTGCTTTCTGCCGAGCAGGTTGTCAATCTGACCACCGCACAAATTGCTGCACTGACCACCGCTCAGGTGGTTGCATTGGGCAGCGCCCAAGTGGCTGCGCTTGAGCTGGCGGATGTGGCGGCATTGACCACCGCACAGATTCGAGTGCTTGAAACGGCTGATTTGATTGCCTTGAGTGCCGAGCAAGTTGCCGCATTCACCACTGCTCAGGTAGCGGCGTTGACAACTGAGCAGCTTGGCAAGCTGACCGTCGGTCAGGTGAGCTCGCTGGAAACTGCCGATGTGGCAGCGCTGGGTACCGCGCAAATCGCTGCGTTGACCTCGGCCCAGCTGCAAGCGCTTAGCGTTGCCCAGGTAGTTGCCTTGACTACCAGCCAGTTGCGCGCCATTGAAACTGACGATATAGGCGCGCTCACCGCTGAGCAAATCGATGCTTTGACCACTGCCCAAGTGGCCGCTTTGACCACGGCACAGTTGGTAGCGCTGACCACCGCACAGATCACTGCCCTGGCGTTGAACGATCTTCAAGCGCTTGGTACTGCTCAGATTCAGGCGTTGCAAGTGGCGGACGTGGCGGCTTTGCGTGTTGATCAGATCGCGGCACTGACGACGGCCCAAGTTGCAGCACTGACCAGTGCGCAGCTGCAGGGGCTGACAACCGCTCAAATCGCTGCGATGGAAACAGTCGATCTGGCAGCACTGACGGTTGCCCAGATTGCACAATTGGAAGTGGCGGATATCGCTGCTTTGCAAGCCCCACAGATTGAGGCACTGACAACTGCACAAGTAGCCGCCTTGACCACTGCACAAGTTGTGGCGCTAACCACTGAGCAGGTTGCTGCACTGCAAGTCGCCGATTTGCAAGCACTGACAACTGCTCAGATCCGAGCACTTGAAACCGCCGATCTAACGGCCTTGAGCGTCACACAAGTGGCAGCCTTGACCAGCGATCAGGTGATTGCGTTGAGCACTGCACAAATCGCAGCCTTGACGCCCGTTCAGGTTGCTGCACTTGATGTTGGCGATGTGCAGCTGCTGAGCACAGCGCAGATCGCTGCGTTGACCACCGCTCAAGTAACCGCGTTGAGCAGCGCTCAACTGCAGGCGCTGACCAGCGCACAGATTAAGGCCATTGAAGTGGCGGATGTTGCTGCACTGACGGCTACCCAGCTTAATAAGCTGAGCACGCTGCAGATGCAGGCACTAACCACCGCACAACTGGTCGCGTTGACTACTGCTCAGATCGAGGCATTGACGACCGCACAAGTTGCTGCACTGACCACTGCACAGGTGGTGGCGCTGGAGGTCACGGATGTGGCCGCCTTGACCGCTGCACAGGTGGTCGGATTGACAACGGCTCAGGCTGGCGTGCTGACCTCGGCGCAAATGGCTGCGCTCACCGTTGATCAAATTGCCGTGCTGCAGGCGGCAGATCTCGCGGCTGTGAGCACGGCTGCCATCGCTAGTTTGACGACGGCGCAAGTGGCCGTCTTGAGTGCTGGACAGATCGCCGCGCTGACAACGGCGCAGATCGCTGCGCTTGAAACTGCCGATCTGGCGGCGCTCAGTGCTGAACAAATAGTCGCTATGAGTAGCGCGCAGATTGCTGTTTTGAGCACGGCACAACTGTCCAAGCTCACCACGGATCAAGTTGCGGCCTTGCAAACTGCCGATTTGGTGGCCTTGACGACGGCTCAGCTCAACGCCCTGACCAGCGTGCAGATTCAGGCGTTGACCCAGGCGCAAATTGCATCCCTGACAACGGCTCAAATTCGTAATTTGGAAACCGTTGACCTGGCGGCTCTTGGCAGCGATCAAATTGCCGCTCTAACCACTGAACAAGCGGCCGCATTGAGCACCGCGCAAATCGTGGCACTCACGACTGCACAAATTGTTGCGCTGCAGGCCGACGATTTGGCTGCGCTTACTACGGCTCAGCTGGCCGTAATGGAAACTGCGGATTTGGTGGCATTGACCGTTGAACAGGTTGCTGCGCTGACCTCTGCCCAGTTGGCCAAGTTGACGACTACACAAGTGGCCAGCTTGACCACTGCACAAGTGGCGGCAATCGAAACTGCGGATCTGCAAGCCCTGAGCAATGCACAAATCGTTGCTCTATCGACCGCCCAGGTCCGCGCATTGACGGCCGATCAGATCGCGGCGCTCGGTACGGCGCAAGTGCGTGCTCTGCAAACGACCGATCTGCAGGCGCTGACTTCGACGCAGATCCGTGCGCTGACCACCGAACAGGTGAGTGCGCTGACCACCGAGCAGGTGGTGAGTTTGACCACGTCTCAGGTTGCCGCCCTACAGACGGTAGATTTTGCAGCGTTGACCACCGTACAGATCCGCGCATTGGAGCTGGCGGATGTTGCGGTCTTGACCGCTTCGCAGATTACCGCACTGACGACGGAGCAAGCGGTAGCGTTGACCACTGCGCAGATCGGCGCACTGACAACGGTGCAAATTGCCGCGTTGGCTACCGATGATCTGGCGGTGTTGACCACTGCGCAAATCGTTGCGCTCAGCACCGCTCAGGTACAGGTCTTGAGTGCCAGCCAGATTGCCGCGTTGACCACTGCCCAAATACGGGCTCTGGAAGTTACCGACCTCGCTGCGCTGAGTGTTGAGCAGGTAGCTGCCTTTACTCCGACACAAACAGCGGCCTTGAGTACGGCGCAAATTGTGGCGCTGACTACGGCTCAGGTTGCGGCACTGGAGATCGCTGATCTGCAGGCGTTGAGCACTGCGCAAATCCGCGCCCTTGAAGTGGCTGACATCGCCGCTCTGACGGTTGATCAGGTGGTGGCATTGAGCACTGCGCAGGTGGCTGCGTTGAGCACTGCTCAAGTGGTGGCGCTGACCACTGCACAAGTTGAGTTGTTGTCGGCCGCGCAAGTCGCTGCGCTGACGACGGCCCAAATTGCAGCCCTGCAGGTCGCCGATGTGGCGGTGCTCTCGGATGTGCAGTTGGTGGCGTTGACCACTGCTCAGGCTGCTGCCTTGACTGGAACACAATTGGCGGCGTTGAGCGTCGATCAGATTGCGAGCCTACAGGCCGCTGATGTGGCGGCACTGTCCACCGCTGCGCTGTCGAGTTTGACCACCAGTCAGATGACTAATCTGACGGGCGCGCAATTGCAGGCCTTGACCACAGCCCAGATCGTTGCTCTTGAAGCAGCGGATGTGGCGGCCTTGACGATTGAGCAATTGGCGGTGTTGAGCAGTGCGCAAGTTACGGCGCTGACCAGTGATCAGTTTGCGGCCCTTACTTCGGAGCAAGTTGCAGCGCTCAATGCCGAGGGTCTCTCTGAGGCTGAAATCACCTTCATCAATTCGTTGACCACTGACAGCGTCCCAGGTCTGACCACTGAACAGATCGCTGCGCTTACCACGCGTCAGATCCGGATCATGGAAACCGAGGACGTGGCTGCGCTTACTGCGGCTCAGGTACAAGCATTAACCACAGCGCAGATTATTGCGCTGACCACCGCTCAGGTTGCAGGCATGACCACGGCGCAGATCGCTGCGCTGGAAACCCAAGATGTTGTGGTGCTGAGCAATGCCCAGCTGGTTGCACTGACAACGGCACAGGTGAGTGCGTTGACGGTGCCGCAATTGGATGTGTTGAGCACCGCGCAGATCCGTTCCTTTGAGACGGCTGATATTGCCGCACTCACTCTGGGACAACTGGCCTCGTTGAGCACCGAGCAAACTGCGGCGTTGACCGGCAGCCAGATTCAGGCATTGACCACCGCTCAGGCGAAAGCGCTGACGGCCGAGCAAATTGCCGGTTTGACTACCGCACAGATCCGCAGCATGGAAGTGGCTGACCTGGCTGCCTTGACCGGTGATCAGGTGGCGTCGATCGAGACGGATGATCTGCGAGCGTTGACCACCCAACAAGTTGCGGCACTGACGACCCAGCAGGTGCTGTCGCTGACCAATACCCAATTGGCTGCGCTGACTACCGCTCAGATCAAAGCACTAGAAACTGCTGACATCGCGGCCTTGAGTCTTGAACAGATCACTGCGCTGACCACTGCACAGATTGTTGCGCTGACCACTGAACAGATTGTGGCCCTGACGCCTGATCGTTTCGCTGAGTTGAGTCTGCAGCAGCTGGTTAAACTAACCGCCAGCCAGATTGCGGCTATGGCCAATGCTGATATTGCGGCCTTGACCGAAGAGCAAGTTGGTGCGCTGACCACCACACAAACCGAAGCGCTCAGTACGGCGCAGCTGGCCGGTCTATCGGCAGTGCAAATTGCCGCGTTGGCAACTGCCAGTATTCAGGCTTTGAGTAATGCGCAACTGGTTGCGTTGACTACAGCGCAAACAGCGGCGCTGATTTTCGAGCAATTAGCGGCGTTGACCACTGATCAGATAGTGGCCATGGAAACGGCTGATATTGCTGCACTGACTGTCGACCAGATTCAGTTGCTGTCGACGGCTCAAGCGGCTGCTTTGACCACTGCTCAGGTTGTCAATCTGACCACTGCTCAGATAGCAGCGCTTGAAGGGGCTGATCTGGCGGCCTTGTCCACCACTGCGATTGCGCAGATGGGCACTGCACAGATTGCGGCTATTACGGTTGATCAGATTGGTTCGCTGACTACTGCGCAGATCAGGGCGCTGGAAACGGCTGATCTGGCATTGCTCAGCACGGCGCAAATCACGGGCCTGCAATTGGCACAAGTGGCGGCATTGACCACTGCGCAGATTGTGGCGTTGACGACTGCTCAGGTTCGCGCCCTTGACGTCAATCAGATTCAGGCGCTCACCCAGACCCAAGTGGCTGCTCTGGAAACCGCTGATATCCAAGCTTTGACCACGGCTCAGGTTGCCGGCATCGAAGCGGCAGATATCGCTGCTTTGACCAGCGCTCAGATAGTGGCGTTGAGCACTGATCAGATCAAAGTGTTGACGGCTGAACAGCTGCAAGCATTGACCAAAACTCAGTGGGCACAGATCGAGACGGCAGATATCGCGGCTCTCGGCACCGCTCAAATCAAGCTGATTGAGACGGTCGATCTGGCCGCTCTGACCACAGCACAAATCGTTGCCTTGACCACTGCCCAGGCTGCTGCGTTGACTACTACGCAGGTGGTTGCCTTGACCACGGCTCAAGTGGCTGCGCTGGAAGTTGCCGATGTGGCGGCCTTGTCTACTGCGCAGATCAAGGCGCTGGAGACGCGCGATATTGCTGTGCTAACTACGGCTCAAATCGTTGCGCTGGGTTCGGATCAGGTCAAAGTGTTGAGCACCGATCAGATTGTGGCGCTGACTACTGATCAGATTTCTGCGCTGGAAACGGCTGACTTGGCAGAGCTAAGCACTGCCCAGATTGCGGCTCTGCAAACACGAGATGTAGCGGAGCTAACCAGTGCGCAAATCGAGGCGCTGACCACGGAGCAAGCGCATGCCCTGAGCTCTGCTCAATTGGCGGCGCTGAGTACCGCGCAATTGGTTAAATTGCAGACTGAAGACTTGGTCGCCCTGAGCACTGAGGCCCTGCAAGGGCTTACGGTTGCACAAGCGGCGGCGCTGACCACGGCTCAGGTCGCGGCCTTGCTGACGGCTCAAGTGGTTGCCTTGGAAACTGCCGATTTGGCGGCTTTCACCAGTGCCCAAATTGTGGCGCTGGGCAGCGATCAAGTGAAAGCGTTGACCACCGAGCAAATAGCCTCACTTACAACGGCACAGGTAGCCGCGCTGGAGGCGGCAGATTTCGCCCTGTTGAGCACTGCGCAGATTGCAGCTTTGCTGACGGCCGACATCGCAGCCTTGACCACGGCTCAGGTGGTTGCTCTTACCACTCAGCAAGCCAATGCCCTTAGCTCGGCGCAAGTGGCTGCTCTGACGACTGTGCAGATTGTTCAACTGCAGGCTGCAGATTTGGCGGCCTTGACCACCGACGCGATTGTTGGCTTGAGCACTGCTCAGGTGGCGGAGCTGAGCACCGCTCAGGTCGCTGCGCTGACTACCGATCAGTTGCCCGCGATGGAAAGTCGCGATGTTGCGGCGTTGACCACTGCGCACATCCAGGCTCTGAGTACCGATCAGATTCGCGCGTTGACTACGGCACAGATCGAAGGCCTTACCAGTGCGCAGGTTGTGGCGCTGGAAACCGCCGATCTGGCCGCGTTGAAGACAGAGCAGATTGCCGCCATTGACGCCACCGATCTGGCGCTGATAACCACGGCGCAACTGGATGCGTTGACGTCGGTGCAGATTGCGGCACTGACGACTGAGCAGATCGTCAAGTTGACGACTGAGCAGGTCGCGTCGATTGCAACAGCGCAGTTGCAGAAGCTGACGACCGAACAGATCGCGGCCATGCAAGGGGCTGATGTGGCAGCCTTGACGACGGATCAGGTGCAGGCATTGACCACCGCTCAGATGAAGGCATTGACCACGGCGCAAATAGTTGCGTTGACAACCAGTCAGTTCGTTGCCGTACAGACTGAAGACTTGGCTGCGCTTAGTACGGCTCAGATAGCCGCGCTGCAGGCATCTGACTTGGCAGCCTTGAGCACGGCGCAAATCGTGGCACTGACCAGTGCTCAGGTTGCGGCCCTCACGACTTCGCAAGTTGTGGCGTTGACCACGGCGCAGGTGGCCGCGTTGGAAACCGCCGATGTCGCTGCATTGGGCACCGCGCAGATTCAGGCGATGCAGATATCCGATGTGGCGGCATTGACCACCGCGCAGATTGTGGCACTGAGCACAGCCCAGGTGCAGGCACTGACGACGGCGCAGATTTCCGGCTTGACTACCGCACAGGTAGAAGCTCTTGAGACCCGCGATGTGGCTGCCCTCACAACTGCCCAGATTCAGGCTATGCAAAACACGGATCTGGCGGTTTTGACCTCGGATCAAGTCGCGGCACTGACCACCGATCAAGTGGTGGCGTTGACCACTTCGCAGGTCAAGGCGCTGACCACTGACCAGATTGTGGCGCTGACGACGGATCAGGTTAAAGCCTTGGAGGCTGCTGATATTTCGGCGCTGACTTCGGCGCAGATCGGCGCTCTGCAGGTTTCTGACTTTGCCGCGCTAGGCACTGCGCAGTTGATCGCAATCGATGTGGCGGATATTCCGGCACTGACTACCGATCAGCTGACGGCGCTTAGCATGGCGCAGGCGGATGCCTTTACGTTGGCACAGTTCAACGCCATGAGTGCCGAGCAGCAAGCAGTACTCAGTGTGTCGCCACTGGTGCTGGATCTGAATGGTGATGGCGTACAGACCCTGCATTGGGCATCCAATGTCTACTTCGATATCGCTGCCACCGGTGAAAAGGTGAGTACCGGTTGGGTCGGTGAGGGCGACGGTCTGCTGGCTATTGATCTGAATGGCGACGGTCTGATCAATGATGGTGGCGAGTTGTTTGGTAATGCTTCGAGCCTTGCCGACGGTACTCGCGCGACTGACGGCTTCAGCGCTCTGGGAGAGTTGGACAGCAATCATGACGGTCGGATCAGTGCCGATGACAGCAGCTTCAGTTCGCTGCGTGTCTGGGTCGATGGTAATCAGGATGGCGTCAGCCAGAACGCAGAGCTGTTCAACCTGTCGTCTCTGGGCATTGCCAGTATCAACCTGGACGCCACACAGACTGGCGAGCTGAACAATGCCAACTGGATAGGTATGAACTCCACCTACGAGACGCTGGATGGCCAGGTGCACAGCATTGTCGATGCCTGGTTCCGTACCGGTAGCAGCGATGGCCAGTCGATCGACTTGACCGCGCTGAATCCACAGGTAGTGACGGAGCACAGCCTGAGTCAGATCAACTTGGGCGCCGATGGTGGTCTGGCTACACGTCTGACGGTGGATGCTGAAAGCATCAGCCAGTTTGGCCGTGCGGGGTTGGTTGAAACCGGTCTGGGTGCATCTGCCCCGATTCAGATGGTCGTCAATGGTGAGGCCGGAGACAGTGTGGTGATCAGCGATCCTGCCAACGCCTGGCAAGAGGCGGGTAGCACTCAGATCGACGGCACCACTTACAACGTCTACAACGATGGAGAAATACAACTGCTTGTTGCAAGCAGCGTCAATACCAGCTTCTATTCGTAGCAGTTTGCCCATCCCGTGTAGGTATCTAGCCTGTACGGGATGGGCAGTCACGGAAACTGGATATTCTCCAATAAGGCGTGTGCATGCCTGAGCAGCTGATCGATAGTCCGAACCTCGATATAACCTTCACCAGCGCCTTGCAGTTGTCTGAGCAGGCGGCTCTGGAACCCATGCAGTTGATTGCCGTTGCTGATCGCCTAGGTCAGGCTCGGCGGTACGCTGATGTCGTGCATCTGTATCAGCGCTGGTTGTCCTGCAGCAGCTCAAATGCCGATTACATCGTGCAGTTCAACCTTGGGGTTACTTTCTCCCAGTTAGAGCAGTTGCCTGCAGCAGAAGCGGCTTATCGGGCCGCGATCATGCGCAAGCCCGACTTTGCTCAGGCCTGGTTTAACCTTGGGGCTGTTATTGAGCGCCAAGGGCGCGCGGACAATGCCTTGGTGATTTGGCAGTCAATGCTGGATCACCCGTTGGTTGGCCCCGAGCTCAATCCAGAGCTTTACATTATGTTGCTCAATAGTATGGGCCGCTTGATGGAGGAAGTCCGCCAGCTGAATTCGGCCGAAGCCAAATTGCTGGCGAGCTTGCACGCTGATCCTCAGCAACCCAAGGTCATCCAGCACTGGGTTCACCTGCGTCAGAAACAGTGTGAGTGGCCTGTGTATACGCCGCTGGAGAAACTACCTCTGGGCGACATGCTTAAAGCCACGTCCCCTCTCGCCATGTTGTCCGCCAGTGATGATCCCGGATTGCAGCTCGCGACGGCATTGCGTTTCGTCAGTGAGCGAGTCAATCAGCGGGTTCCTGAATTGGCACCGCCCCAGGGCTATCAACATCAGCGCTTGCGTATCGGTTTCTTGTCGTCGGACTTCTGTCTGCACGCGGTCTCGTTGCTGATGGTTGAGCTGTTTGAGTTACTGGATCGCCAGCATTTCGAGGTTTTTGGTTTTTGTTGGAGCCGTGAAGATGGCTCTGCGTTGCGTGCACGGGTAAAGGCGGCAATGGATCATTTCATCGCCATTGGGGGAATGGATGATGCCGCGGCAGCCGAGTCGATCCGCCAGCAGGAAATTGATGTGCTGGTTGATCTGCAAGGGCTGACATCTGGCGCGCGGCCGAATATTTTGGCTTATCGTCCAGCACCGTTGCAGATTACTTATCTGGGGTTTCCTGGTCCTACAGGGCTGCCGTGCATTGATTATGTGATCGCCGACCAGTACTTAATTCCAGATGCAGAGAAGCCCTTTTACAGTGAGCGGCCGCTCTATCTCCCGGTTTTTCAATGCAGTGACCGGCAACGCCCTGTTGCGGCGTTGCCGAGTCGTAGCGAGTGCGGTTTGCCGGAGGATTGCTTCGTCTTCTGTTGTTTCAACAACAACTATAAGTTCACCGAAGAGATGTTCAGCAGCTGGATGCGCATTCTTGCGCAGGTGCCTGGCAGTGTTTTTTGGCTGCTGGCAGATAATCAGTGGTCACAAGCTAATTTGCGCGAATGCGCAGAACGCCATGGGGTTGCTGCAGAGCGCCTGATTTTCGCCCCGCGGGTGGCGCCGGAGCTGTATTTGGCCCGTTACACAGCGGCGGATCTGTTTCTCGATGCCTATCCGTTCAATGGCGGGACCACTGCCAATGACGCCCTGTGGATGGGGTTGCCGGTGCTTACTCGCTCCGGTCGTACCTTCGCTTCACGTATGGCTGGGAGCCTGCTCACTGCATTGCAATTGCCCGAGCTGATTACTATCACTCAAGAGCAGTACGAGCAGCGAGCTATTGATTTGGCCAATGATCGGCCGTTGTTGGCACAGCTAAAAGCCCGCCTGGTTCAGGGGCGAGAGAACTCCCCACTGTTTGACATGCCCCGCTTTGTGCGCAGCTTTGAAGAGGGTGTGTTGACAGCTTATAGACATAAAGCACAGGTCTGAGCTGCTCTATAGACGTTTACGGCGCTTGCGTGCGTTGTTCTGAGAAAATATGCATCTGCCCGATGCTTGCCTAGGAAGTTATGCATGTCCGCTTGTTCGCCAGAAAGCCTTTTCTATGTCTGTTTGACTCATGTGCCCCTGCAAGTGGAGTACCCGGGGTACGTAACTCCGCTGTACATGGGCGAGGCGCAAGGAGCGGGCAAGCTTAATCTTCGCGACCTGGCTCCAGAGTGGGAACCCTATCATCCCGTGTTGGGTTCAACTGCTGGCGCATTTGCGATGAAAAATTATTTGCTGACCTTGCCTGGCGACATAACGCATGTGGGCATTTGTCAGTACCGGAAATTTCTTTCTCATAAGCGTATTGGAGTCCCGGCGGACAACTATCAGGTAATGGATGTGGTGAGCGCCGCGCAACTTGCAGACGTTGATCTTGCGCAGTTGATGTTGCCGCAGACTTCGGACTATCTCGTAGGTAAACCTGGGCAGTTCACGCTGAACGGCGAGAATCATGGCTATCTGTACCAGTACAAGGATGTCCACTTTGTTGAGGATTTCCTACGCTTCACTGCCATTGCCGTGGAGCTTGGGGTGCTGAGCAAACAAGAGGTGTGCCCATTTTTTGATGAGAAGATTTTCTTCCCAGGCGGCATAGAGTTGGGGGTCATGCCGGCTGAGTTTTGGATTCGGCATATCAGTGCGATTGAGTCAGTGGTACGCGCCTGCGTTGAGCGGTATGCCACCACACGACCTGGAGCGCAGGCTCGAATCTGGGCTTTTTGTGGCGAGCGCCTTGGTAGCTACTTCTTGCTTCGCCAGCTGCGCGCCCAGGCGCTGACCGGCGCGGACTGGTTGAGTACGCATACCGGGCAGTTGAATTTACTGGTTGAACCCGGAGAGCAAAGTTACGTTCCCGGGGTTTAATGCCATACGATCAGAACAGTTCTTGTACTTGCTGCAGCGTGCCGCGGTGCATTTTCCCCGTGCGCGCATGCAGGCCGACATAACTCTGCAGCATGAGCAATTTGGTGTTGAGCAGGTCTCTGCGAGCGGTGTAGAGCACTTGCTGGGCATTGAGGATGTCAACAGTAGATCGAACTCCGGCCTGATAGCCCTTTTCGGCTGACTCAAGGGCTCGCTGGTTGGAACGTACAGCAGTCTGCAGGGCCTTGCATTTGGCATAGCCGCTCACCACGCCAAGGTACTCGCGCTCGATGTCTTCTGCGATCTGCTGGCGTTCAGCATCATACTGGGCCATGGCCCCCGACAGCGCGTACTGGGACCTTCTCACATTTGCCGAGACCCCGCCTCCCGAGTACAGCGGCACGTCCAACGACAGGCCAACGTAGTAGGCGGATTGCCGGCGCAGGTCGGTTTCCAGGTTGCTCTGATCGGTCTTTGACAGTTCGCTAACCAGTGACAGGGAGGGGGTGTGGCCGGCGCGCTGTGTTTTTAGTTCGGCCTCGGCAAGCTTGATAACAGCGCCTTGAGCCTCCAGTCTCGGAGCGGCCGTGCTGGCAACTTTTTGCCAGTAGGACATGTCCTGAGTGGCTTCTAAGGGCACGCTTTGCGGCAGGTTTTCCTGCATCGGTGTTATGGCACTAACCGGCAGGCCTGCGCGGCCGGAGAGCTTGCGCAAGGCGGCCTGCATACGTGCTTGATACTCAATCTCCTGCGCTTTGATGAGGTCGAGTCGGGCTTGGGCCTCTTCAGTATCAGTGATAGTGCCGTCTCCGGCCTCTAGCAGTCGTCGGGTCTGTTTGACCAGTCCCTCAATGGCCGCTTTTTGCTGGGTTGCGAGCTTTAGTTCGTTATCCTGCCGTGCAACATCGAAGTAAGCCTCCGTCACTCGATTGAATAACTCCTGTGCCGAGTCGTCATAGAGTGCCGAGCCTGCCTCGTCACGCGCCTGCGACTGTTCGTAGACGGCCATTTGCGCTTGGCTGTAGAGCACCTGACGAGCAGATAGGTTAAGTGTGCTGCTGGTCGAGCGGCTCTCATCATTGCTGCTGTTGGCGGTTTGGCCACTGAGCTGCTTGTTCTGGCCATAGCGCGAGCCTGCGCTGATTTGCGGCAATAAGCCCGAGAGCCCAATGGCCTCTTCCTCTTGCGAGGCCTGGTAGTCGAAGGTGGCTTTCTGGAAGGCTGGATCGTTATGCAGCGAACTGTCATAGGCCTGGAGTAGGGACAGCGGCGCCCTTTCTTCGGCCCATGCGGGGAGGGTACTTAGCATTGCTAGCAGCAAGGCGCGCCTGATCATTCTTCGGTCATCGCTCCGCGCAGGCGTTGGGCAAGGGGCTTGAGTAGGTAGTTCATAAAAGTACGCTCACCGGTCTGCACCATAACCTCAGCTTGCATGCCGGGCTTTACGTCTAGGTCGTGGGCCAGTAGTTCTGCTACGGCCTCTGTACCCACTTCAACTTCGACAGAGAAATAGGGCATACGACTCTGCTCATCCAACAGTTGGTCGGGTGATACGTTCAGCACTTCTCCGACCACCACCGGCAAGGTGGCGCTTGTTAGTGATGAAAACCTCAAATTGACGGGTAAGCCGGGTTTCAACCGGTCTGCGACCATGGGGTCAAAGCGCGCCTTGATAATCCACGCAGAGCCTTTAGGGACGATGTCCATCAGGCGCTGTGCTGGGGGGATGACGCCGCCGACGGTGTGTACGCTGAGGCCTATGACTTGGCCGGAGACCGGGGCGCGTATGCTGGCATTATTGACTTCAAATTCCAGTGCCTTGATCCGTTCTGCCAGCCCAGAGGCTTCATTGGACGCGGCGGTTAACTGCGCTTCGGCATCAATCCTGAAAGCTTGGCGTAATTGGAGGATTTGCAGCTTGCTGTCGTTGATGGCTTGGCGGGTTTTACCAATATCCGCGATTCCGGATGTGAGCTGGGCGCTGATCTGCGAAGCATTCCGTTCGGCTTCAAACAAACGATTGCGCGGTACATAGCCTTCTGCGGCTAGGGCCCGCAGACCTTCCAGCTCTTTGTGCTGAAAACTCAGTTGGGTTTCCAGATGCTTTTTGATTTCCTTATAGGAAGCCAACTGCTCCTGCAGTGATTCGCTGGCGTTGTGCATGATTTGCAGGCGACTTTCCAGTTCGGCGCGGCGGGTCTCGAACATGGTGGCTTGCTGAGCCATGTCGGCCTTGGCACGCGGATCGGAGCTGCGGCGCAGCAGCTCTTGGGGCCATTGAATGCTGTCGAGTGTCTGACTCTCAGCGGCCAGGCGTGCTTCGACGCAGCTAGCACTGAACCACTGGCCAAGCGCGACGTCTAGCTGAGACTGCGCTTGCACGGTGTTGAGTTGAAGAAGGAGTTGCCCTTCGCTTACGTGATCACCTTCGCGGACAAGAATTTTGTTGATTGCCCCGCCCGATAGCGATTGCACGGTTTTGCGTTCGCCAGCCACCACCACTGTGCCGTTGCCGGCAATACCTTGGGCCAGCGGTGCCAGACTGGCCCAGAGAAGGAAACCTCCCAGGCCTATGGCGATTATCCAAAGACCAATACGGGCAGTGCCAGTCGCGTCCCGGACTGCGTCAGCGCGCGGCGATTCGGCGGAAGGCTGCATTCTAGGATTGGCTCGTCTGGCTGCTGGTAGTGGATGGCGTGCTGTTCTGTGTGGTCGGAAGCAGTGCTTTGAGCACCGCGTCGCGTGGCCCAAAAAGTTTTTGAGTGCCGTCCTGCAGCACTAGGAGTTTGTCGACCACTGCCAATACGTTCGGTCTGTGGGTAACCACTATTACTGTTGTGCCGTTTGCCCGTAGCTCACCGATGGCTTTGACCAATGCGGCTTCGCCGGCATCGTCAAGGTTGGAGTTGGGCTCATCCAGTACCACCAGGGAGGGCTCGCCATAGAGCGCACGGGCCAGACCGATGCGTTGTTTTTGCCCGCCGGAAAGCCCCATACCCCCTGGGCCCAGCAACGTGTCGTAGCCATTCGGGAAGCGCAGAATCATTTGATGAATGCCGGCCAGAGTGGCGGCCTTGATAATGTGTTCTGAGTCTACGTCGCCAAATCGGGCAATGTTGTCCGCCACACTGCCGGCGAACAGCTCAATATCCTGTGGTAAATAACCCAGGTGTGGACCAATCGCTTCGCGCGCCCATTGAGTGATTTCAGCGCCATCCAGTCTCACTGAACCGTGGGCTGCCGGCCAAACGCCGACCATGGCTCGCGCCAGTGATGACTTGCCTGATGCGCTAGGACCGATGATGGCAAGAACCTCGCCCTTGTTCAGCACCAGATCAATACCGTTTACAACTGCCTGCTTGCTGCCGGGAGGGGTGACCATCAGGCGCTCAATGCGTATTGCTCCAGTGGGCTTGGGCAGTGCCATCGGTGCAGCGCGTTTGGGAAACTCATCTAACAATGTGCACAGGCGTTGATAGCTCGCTTTGGCTCCGTCGAGCTGCTTCCAGGAGCTGATGGCCTGCTCTGCTGGCTGCATGGCTTTACTGATCAGAAACCCCACTGCCATCATCACGCCGCCTGAAATCTGGCCGTCAAGAATGAGCAGCATCGCCAGACCCATGGCCAGAGACTGCCAGGCTGTGCGGACAAATCGTGTGCTGGTGGCAATCATTGCACCTTTATCGCTGGAAACCGCCTGGGCCATGATCAGCTTGCGCTGCATGGCAGACCAGCGCTGGCGAAGATTGTCTAGCATGCCCATGGCTTGAATCACTTCGGCATTTTGCAGAGTGCTGTTGACGTACTTGGCAGACTGCACGGAAATTTGATTGGCTTCCGCCAAGCCTTTGCGCGTGGCGTGTTCATTCCACAGTGCAAGTGCAAACATGATCAGGGCGCCCAGCAAGGTGAACATTCCAAGCCATGGGTGCAGTAATCCGGTGGCAATCAGGAAGATTGGCATCCACGGCAGATCCAACAGGGCGATCAGCGCTGAGCCCGTTACAAATTGGCGCAGTGCTGTGAGGTCGCTGAGTACCTGGGCCGGGTTGGCATTTTGCTCTTTCAGGCTTTTCTGAAAGGCAACGCCGAACAAGCGCTCACCTAAATCAAGGTCTATGCCGGCGCTCATTTTAATCATCACCTGGCCACGCACCCATTCCACCAATGAACTCAGTAGAAAGAGCCCCAATGCAAGGATGGTGAGCATGAGCAAGGTGGTTTCATTGCGGCTGGCCATCACGCGGTCGAAGACTTGCATCATGTAGATGGCGGGAACGATGGTCAGCAGGTTGATCACCCCACTGAATAGGGCAATGACCCAAAACAGGCTGCGATAGCGTAGGAGGGCTGCGTCTATATCGCGGGCGGGATCAAGGCGTAAGCGCATGGATGACCTGGATGCTCTCTTAACGGACAGCGCTGCTGCGCTTGCTTCTAATTATTAGTCTGTTCGCGATTGAGTGTAAGCCTTTGCCTGCGCTTAGTCGTACTTGATTGCACACGATATAGCGTTGTTCGCACGTGATCATGGCGCTTCTATAGATATGCTGGGGTCTGGCTGGGGCTGCCCTTAAGTAGTCGTACCCATGCGCTTTTTATTCCGCTATTGATCAGAACAAGTCTATAGGCGCTGCTTCATCCGCCGGCAGCGGGCTGCCTAGGGTGCTTTGGCTTGGGTCGAGTTCGCCCATTGAGGGGGGCGAGTCTTCACTCTTGAACAGTTCGAAATAGGCGTTGGCGTTGCCCGGTGAGGCGGCCCGGCCAGTAATGGGGTCGACGCGCAGGGTTAATATCCCGGCGGGTTCGGGCAACAGGTGAGCGGGCTTGTCTTTCAGGGCGACGCTCATGTAATTCATCCAGATGGGCAGTGCAACGGTGCCGCCAAACTCCATTCGGCCCAGGCTTTCCGGCTGGTCGAAGCCGCTCCAGACGGTGGTGGTGTAGTCGGCGTTGTAGCCGGAGAACCAGCTGTCTTTCGACTCGTTGGTGGTGCCGGTCTTGCCAGCCAGGTCGCTACGGCCCATGGCCAGGGCGCGCCGCCCGGTGCCGCGCTTGATGACGTCCTGGAGCATGCTGGTGAGGATGAAGGCGGTGCGCTCATCAATAATGCGTTCTGCGGCGGCCGGTTCAATGGCTATCGCGTTGGCATCGGTATCGATGGTGTCTGGCAGGTCTTGGCTATCAATGCTCTGGGGGCTGTTTTGCGGCACGCTGGCCGGGTTGGCGATAAAGAGCGGCTGGCCGTCGCGACTTTCTATGCGGTCGATCAGGTAGGGCTGAATTTTGTAGCCACCATTGGCGAAGGTGGACCAGCCAGTGGCAACTTCCATGGGGGTCAGATTGGCGGTACCCAGTGCAAGGGAGAGGTTGCGTGGTAAATCCTGTTTGTTGAAGCCGAAGCGGGCGACATAGTCGCGGGCGTAATCGATACCAATGGCTTGCAGGACGCGGATGGACACCAGGTTGCGCGATTTATACAGCGCTTCCCGTAGGCGGATGGGGCCGAGGAAGGTGTTGTTGTCATTCTTCGGACGCCAGGCTTCTTCCATGCCGGCTTCCTGGAACACAATCGGGGCGTCATTTACTAGGCTGCTGGCCGTGAAGCCGTTATCCAGCGCTGCGCTGTAGATAAAAGGTTTGAAGCTTGAGCCAGGCTGGCGCTTGGCCTGGATCGCTCGGTTGTAGTTGCTTTGTTCAAACGAGAAGCCACCAACTAGGGCGCGGATGGCTCCATTTTGCGGGTCTAGGGACGCGAGTGCGGCTTGCGCGGTTGGAATTTGGCTGAAGTTCAGGCTGCCGTCTTCCTGCCGTTGTACGCGGACAAGATCGCCGAGTTGCACCACGTCGGCGGGCTGTTGCGGGCGGGGGCCCATGCTGTCAGGACCCAGAAACGGGCGAGCCCACTTCATGCTGCTCCACGTGACTGTTTCTTCCTGGCCGCTGCGGATCAGCACCAGAATGCCGCTTTTTTCGATTTGACTGACAACAGCAGGCTCTAAGCCGCCGATTGAGCGATGTTTGCTTAATTCCTGCAGCCAGGTCTCGCGGCTCATGCCTGGCAGGCGAGTTTGTGGGCCCCGGTAGCCGTGGCGCTGGTCGTAGCTCAGCAGGCCGTTTCGAACTGCCAGGCTGGCAGCCTGTTGGAGTTCGCTGGAGACGCTAGTCGTTACCCGGAAGCCCTCGGTGTAGGCGTCGCTGCCGTAGCGGCCAACCATTTCTGCGCGCGCCATTTCGGCGATATAAGGTGCTTCCAGTTCGGGCGTAGAACCATGGTATGCCGCATTCAACGGCTCATCGAGGGCGCTTTGATAACGTGCTTGGTCGATTTTCCCCAGCTTCAGCATGCGGCCCAGAATCCAGTCACGGCGCTCTTTGCTGCGGGCAGGGTTGGCCAATGGATTGAAGCGCGAGGGCGCTTTCGGCAGGCCTGCAATCATTGCCAGCTGTGCCAGGCTGGCATCACGAATGGACTTGCCGTAGTAAACCTGTGAGGCCGCCTCAATGCCGTAGGCGCGATTGCCGAGGTAGATCTTGTTGACGTAGAGCTCAAGGATCTCGTTCTTGCTCAGCTCGCGTTCAATTTGCAGTGCCAAAAGTATTTCATTGATTTTGCGCGAGAAACTGCGCTCGCTGCTGAGAAAGAAATTCTTTGCCACCTGCATGGTGATGGTGCTGCCGCCCGACTGAATGTGGCCGCTTTGCAATAATTGCGAGGCGGCCCGCATCAGGCTTGCAGGGTCAACGCCATAATGGTTGGCAAAATTGTCGTCTTCAGCGGACAAAATGGCGCTGATGAAGTCGGGAGGGATGTCTTGGAAGCGAATCGGGCTGCGGCGCATTTCGCCAAATTCAGCGATCAGTTTGCTGTCACTGCTGTATACCCTCAGGGGGATTTGCAGTTGGATGCTGCGCAGTGACTCGACGGATGGCAGGCCGGGACTAAGATAGAGGTAAGCTCCGCTCAGGCTGAGGAGCAGCCCACAAAAAACGGCAAGCGCTGACCAGCATAAAAACTTCAGCAGACGCATCAAGATTTGTGGATTTCCAAATAAAAGAAAGAGTTAAGCGGAAGGCAACGCGAAAAGAGGAAAACTGGTCACATTATAAGCGGTTTTTTTGCTAGGTAGCCATTTGCGCTTCTGTCAAGACTGATATTTAATGTGAAAAAACATAAACAGTCCGTAAGTCGCGGATGCAGATAGGAAATCGGTCGTGCTAGGGCTCTTCAATAAGAAAGCGAACACGCTGCTGGGGATCGATATCAGTTCGACCTCGGTCAAGCTCCTCGAATTGAGTCGCTCAGGAAGCCGCTACAAGGTAGAGGCCTACGCTGTTGAGCCGCTCCCACCTAATGCTGTGGTTGAGAAAAATATCGCCGAGCTTGAGGGCGTCGGGCAAGCGCTTGCGCGAGTTTTAGCTAAGGCCAAGACTGGTGTTAAGTCTGTTGCTGTCGCGGTAGCGGGCTCGGCGGTGATTACCAAAACCATCGAGATGGAAGCGGGCCTTTCTGACGACGAGCTGGAAAACCAGCTGAAAATTGAGGCTGATCAGTACATTCCTTACCCGCTCGAAGAGGTCGCGATTGATTTCGAAGAGCAGGGGCCTTCTGCGCGCAATCCCGAACGAGTCGAAGTGCTGTTGGCGGCGTGTCGCAAGGAGAATGTCGAGGTTCGCGAAGCGGCTCTCGCGCTTGCGGGCTTGACCGCCAAGGTTGTGGATGTTGAGGCTTACGCGCTGGAGCGGGCCTACGGGTTGTTGGCCGCTCAGTTGAGTAACGGTCAAGATGACCTGACAGTCGCTGTGGTCGACATCGGCGCCACCATGACAACCTTAAGTGTTCTGCATAACGGTCGGACGATTTATACCCGCGAACAGCTTTTTGGTGGCAAGCAACTGACCGAAGAGGTTCAGCGTCGCTACGGGCTGTCCGTTGAGGAGGCTGGTCTGGCTAAAAAACAGGGCGGCCTGCCGGATGACTACGACAGTGAGGTGTTGCAGCCGTTTAAAGAAGCGGTTGTTCAGCAGGTTTCGCGCTCATTGCAGTTCTTCTTTGCGGCTGGCCAGTTCAATGATGTGGATTACATCCTGTTGGCGGGCGGTACAGCTTCCATCCCCGATCTCGATCGTTTGATTCAGCAGAAAATTGGCACGCCCACCTTGGTAGCCAACCCGTTTGCTGACATGGCCTTAAGTAGCAAGGTTAATGCAGGGGCTTTGGCCAGTGATGCGCCAGCATTGATGATCGCTTGCGGTTTGGCCATGAGGAGTTTTGACTAATGGCGCGGATTAACCTACTTCCCTGGCGGGAGCAGCTGCGTGAAGAGCGCAAACAGCGTTTTTTAGTGACCCTGGCTGGCGTGTTGGTTGTGGCTGGCGGCGCAGTATTTCTGGGTGATCAATACCTTAATGGTGCGATTGAACAGCAAACCGCTCGCAATGATTATGTGCGTAAAGAAATTGCTGTTCTGGACGCCCGGATCAAAGAAATTAGCGAGCTAAAAACCCGTCGTCAGCAGTTGCTGGAGCGGATGAAGATCATTCAGGACCTTCAAGGCAATCGCCCAATTATCGGCCGGGTTTTTGACCAGCTCGTACGCACGCTGCCAGACGGCGTTTATTTTACTGGGTTGAAAATGACCGGTAAAAATATCGCCATCATTGGCGCGGCAGAGTCGAATAATCGGGTTTCTAACCTGATGCGGAATTTAGACGGCTCCGAGTGGTTGGATGCACCCAACTTGACAGAGGTAAAGGCTCTAACAGCCGGTGAGTGGGGGCAGGCAAATGTCTTCCAACTTACGGTGCAGCAAACACAGCCTGCAATTGAAGCAGAAGGGGCTAAAAAATGAGTTTGGCCGAATCTCTTGAAGGCTTGCGCAAGGTCGACCTTGCGGATCTCGATCTTAACAACTTGGGCTCTTGGCCTGCGGCAATAAAAGTAATTGCCTGCTTCTTGCTTCTCATAGTGGTTTTGGCTCTCGGCTATAACTTTCACTTGAAAGATTTGGAGACTGATCTGGATCAGCGCCACGCCGAGGAGGAGACGCTCAAGCAGCAGTTTGCGACTAAGGCCTTTCAGGCTGCCAACTTGGAGGCTTACAAGGACCAAATGAAGGAGATGGAGGAATCCTTCGGTGCGTTGTTGAGGCAGCTGCCGAGTGATACTGAAGTTCCGGGCCTGCTTGAGGATATAACGCGCACGGGTCTTGGCAGTGGTTTGGAGTTTGAGCAAATCAAGTTGTTGCCTGAGGTTACGCAGCAATTTTATATTGAGTTGCCTATTCAAATTAGCGTGTTGGGTCGTTACGAGGATCTCGCGACCTTTGCTAGCGGGGTCGCAAGCTTGCCGCGCATCGTTACTTTGCATGATTTCGAAATAAAGCCAGCCGCTACCGATGAGTCCTCAATTTTGCGAATGAGTGTTCTTGCTAAAACTTATCGATATAACGATAAAGGGCTTAAAAAATGATGGGCTCTCGCGGAATTCTGATTTTTTCACTTTTTCTTAGCCTTGTTGGATGCAATGGCAGTGATGAGTTTGTTGATCTTCAGGGGTATATGGACGAGGTGCGTGCGCGTCCTAAAGGCTCAATAGAACCGATGCCTAAATTTCAACCGTATGAAGCTTTTACTTATAACGCAAGCGGCATGCGTAGCCCCTTTCAAAAGCCTGTGAAGATTGATGTTGCCACTCAGCAAAAGGGATCGAAAGACATCAAGCCAGACGAGAGTCGGGTTAAGCAGTTTCTTGAGGGGTTCAATATCGAAGTGTTCGAAATGGCTGGCACGCTTTCGGACGATGTCGGTGTTTTCGGCTTGCTTCAAGGGGCCGGTGGCGTCTACCGGGTCAAGGTTGGCGATTACCTTGGACGTAACCATGGACGCATCGTGTCGGTGACTGAGTCGAAGATCGATGTGGTCGAAATCGTGCCAGATGGCGAGGGGGGATGGCTTGAGCGTCCGCGTAGCCTGGCCCTTAGAGAGCGCTCTTAGTGGGTGGGTTACTATGAACAAAAATTACCGGTCGGCAAAACGGAACCAAATAATGAAAAGCAGCCTTTCACCTATTGGCATCTCTCTCTGTCTCGCGCTGATGTCGCAGACGTCCCTCGCGGCCGACCTCCAATCTCTTGATGTTGCTGCGCTACCTGGCGACAAGGTCGAGCTTAAGTTGACCTTTGATGAGCCGGTGGCGGTTCCGCGCGGCTACACAATTGAACAGCCCGCGCGCATCGCGTTGGACTTGCCGGGGGTCGTCAACAAGCTGGGTGCAAAAAACCGTGAGCTGGGTGTTGGTAATGCGCGTAGCGTGACCGTGGTTGAGGCGGGTGACCGTACCCGTTTGATCGTCAACCTCTCGACCCTGGCGCCTTACAGTGCGCGAGTCGAAGGTAATGCCTTGTTTGTCGTGGTGGGTGACGGCGCGGCGCGTGCGGCCAGTCCGGTTGCGGCGGTTAAGCCGGTGGTGAAGCCCTATGTGGCTGCCGGTAAAGCGATTAAAGGGATCGATTTTCAACGAGGCGAGCAAGGCGCCGGTAATGTGGTTATCGAACTTTCGGATGCCGCAGTCAGTCCGGATATTCAAGATCAGGGTGGAAAGATTCGTTTGGATTTTGCCAAGACTCAGTTGCCTGAGTCGCTGCGCGTTCGTCTGGATGTGAAGGACTTCGCGACGCCAGTGCAATTTGTGAGTGCGGTCAGTCAGGGTGACAAGGCCAGTATCAGTATTGAGCCAACTGGCTTGTATGACTACATGGCTTATCAGACCGACAATAAACTGACTGTCAGCATCAAGCCGTTAACCCAGCAGGATGCAGATAAACGCAAAGCTGAGAAGTTTGCCTATACCGGTGAAAAGCTGTCGCTGAACTTCCAGGATATTGATGTGCGATCAGTGCTGCAGTTGATTGCCGATTTTACCGATCTTAACTTGGTTGCCAGTGATACCGTTCAGGGCAATATTACCCTGCGCTTGCAGAATGTCCCTTGGGATCAGGCATTGGATTTGGTGCTGAAAACCAAAGGTTTGGACAAACGTAAAATCGGCAATGTGCTGCTGGTTGCGCCGGCGGATGAAATTGCTGCCCGTGAGCGTCAGGAGCTTGAGTCGCAAAAACAAATTGCTGATCTAGAACCTCTGCGTCGTGAGTTGATGCAGGTTAACTACGCGAAAGCTGCAGACATAGCCAAGCTTTTCCAATCTGTCACTAGTACAGAGGGTATGGCTACAGCTTCTGATGAGCGCGGTTCAGTTACTGTGGATGATAGGACTAACAGTATTATTGCCTATCAAACGCAAACTAATCTTGACGAGCTGCGGCGTATAGTTGCTCAGTTGGATATTCCGGTGCGCCAGGTGATGATCGAGGCGCGTATTGTTGAGGCACAGGTTAATTTTAGCAAGGAGTTGGGTGTCAATTGGCGGGGTGTTACAACTGGTGTGGGTAACTTCACGCTGGGTGGCGCTGAAGGTCGAGGTACTTACGTTGATCTGGGGGCTTCGGCGCCAACATCGTCTATTGGTATTGGGTTTATTACAGACAATACTATTTTGGATCTTGAGCTTTCCGCTATGGAGAGTACTGGTAATGGTGAGGTTATTTCTCAGCCTAAGGTTGTAACCTCTGATAAAGAGACGGCGAAGATTCTGAAAGGTTCTGAGATCCCGTATCAGGAGGCTAGCTCTAGTGGTGCTACCACCACTTCTTTCAAAGAGGCGGCGCTATCTTTGGAGGTTACACCTCAAATCACTCCTGATAACAGGGTTATTATGGAGGTCAAGGTTACCAAAGATGCGCCAGATTTTTCTGAGGCGGCAAAAGTTAACGGCGTTCCAACTATTCAAAAGAACGAAGTTAATGCCAAGGTGTTAGTGTCTGATGGTGAAACGATTGTTATTGGTGGTGTTTTTACAAATAATCAGTTTAATTCAGTTAGTAAGGTCCCGTTTCTGGGTGATCTCCCATATTTGGGTCGGATGTTTAGGCGTGATGTTGTAACTGAT
The DNA here is from genome assembly GCF_059567785.1 of Pseudomonas sp. BGA-UO-ETr-WB11. Classification (NCBI taxonomy): domain Bacteria; kingdom Pseudomonadati; phylum Pseudomonadota; class Gammaproteobacteria; order Pseudomonadales; family Pseudomonadaceae; genus Pseudomonas; species Pseudomonas sp. BGA-UO-ETr-WB11. The sequence goes on from NZ_JCAQOS010000008.1 coordinate 639,197, forward strand.
AGCAAGACTGAGCTGCTTATTTTCCTTACTCCACGCATCATGAGCGGTCAGGCTGTAACTGTGGGTCGTTGATATTCGTGAGTAACTTGATCTTGGTTGGCCCGATGGGTGCCGGTAAAAGCACTATCGGGCGCTTGCTTGCGAAAGAACTGCGCTTACCGTTCAAGGATTCAGACAAGGAAATCGAGCAGCGTACTGGTGCCGATATTCCCTGGATATTTGATGTGGAGGGGGAGCAAGGCTTTCGTGAGCGTGAGCAGGCGGTGATCGTCGATCTGTGTGCTGCTGATGGGCTGGTACTGGCTACCGGTGGCGGGGCGGTTCTTCGAGAAGAAAATCGTCGTGCGCTACGTTCAGGTGGGCGTGTTGTTTACTTGCATGCGACTGTGGAACAGCAAATTGATCGAACCTCCCGTGATCGCAATCGTCCTCTGTTGCGTACGGCCGATCCGGCTCGAGTGCTGTCTGAGCTGATGGCGATTCGTGATCCGCTGTATCGCGAAATTGCCGATGTTGTGATCGAAACCGACGAGCGTCCGCCGCGAATGGTCGTGTTGGAGATCATTGAGCGTCTTGAGGCGCTTGCTCCCCGTTAAAGCGCAGGCTGATCTGCGCTATCCTAGAGCCCTTTTATGTGGGGGCCTCATGCAAACACTTCAGGTTGAACTCGCCGAGCGTAGCTATCCCATTTATATCGGGGCTGGCTTGCTTGCTCAGGCTTGCTTGTTCGAGCCGCATATCGCAGGTCGGCAAGTAGCGATTGTTACCAATGAAACCATTGCGCCGCTGTATCTGCAGTCGCTGCTGACGACACTGGTGGGGCACGATGTCACCTCGGTGATTTTGCCTGATGGCGAAGCCTTCAAAACCTGGGAAACCCTGCAGCTGATTTTTGATGGCTTGCTGACTGCGCGCCATGATCGTCGGACGACGGTTATTGCTCTGGGCGGCGGGGTCATCGGTGATATGGCAGGTTTTGCTGCCGCTTGTTACCAGCGCGGCGTCGATTTTATTCAAGTGCCTACCACGCTGTTGTCTCAGGTTGACTCATCCGTTGGCGGCAAGACGGGAATCAATCATCCGCTTGGTAAGAATATGGTCGGTGCGTTCTATCAGCCCAAGGCAGTGATCATTGATATATCCAGTTTGAATACCTTGCCTGCCCGTGAGTTGTCGGCAGGTTTGGCTGAGGTCATTAAGTATGGCCTGATTTGTGATGAGCCATTTCTGGGTTGGCTTGAGCTCAATATGGCGGGCTTGCGCGGTCTCGATCAGGCGCTTTTGGCAGAGGCTGTGGCGCGCTCCTGTGCGGCCAAGGCCTATGTTGTCGGCCAGGATGAGCGTGAGTCTGGCCTGCGAGCGACCCTGAACCTTGGCCACACCTTCGGCCATGCCATCGAAACCCATATGGGCTACGGCGTGTGGTTGCACGGCGAGGCGGTTTCGGCCGGTACGGTGATGGCGCTGGAGATGTCCTGCCGTTTGGGTTGGATTACCGCGGCTGAGCGTGATCGGGGCGTGCGCCTCTTGCTGCAGGCGGGGCTGCCGGTTGTGCCGCCGGAAGAAATGACGCCAGATGATTTTCTCGAGCATATGGCGGTGGATAAAAAAGTGCTCGATGGACGCCTGCGTTTGGTGCTGTTGAAAGGCCTGGGCGCGGCCGTGGTAACCAGCGAGTTTCCTCGCGAAATTTTAGATGCCACCTTGCGCGCAGATTACCGCGCCTTGGTTAATCAGCTCAGCGATTGATGAGAACTCTATGACCAGTTTGCATGCCGACGAGGCCTTCCTCGGCCATTACCAACTCAGCCATGATCCCTTTGCTGCGCGGGTGCCCGGGTTCAAGTTTTTCCCGGCGCAACGCAAGCCAGTGCTGGGCCAGTTGCATCATTTGGCGCGTTACAGTCAGCTGTTGTTAGCCGTAACCGGTCCCAAGGGCAGCGGCAAGACGCTGTTGCGCCAGGCGCTTGTGGCCAGCACTAACAAGCAGGCAGTGCAGAGCGTGGTGGTCTCGGCGCGCGGTGCGGTCGAGGCTGGGGGCGTGTTGCGTCTGCTGAGCCAGGGTCTGAATGTGCCCCAAGCCGATGTGCGTGCCGTGCTGTCGCGGGTTGCACAGTTAACCGCAACCGGTCAGGAAGTCTATCTGCTGGTTGATGATGCCGAGCAGTTGGATGATGCGGGCTTGGAGGCGATGCTTGCGTTGGCTGCCGGCAATGCCGAAGGGCGAGCGCATGTCTTCCTGTTTGCCGAGCACAGCCTGATTGCTCGCCTTGAGCTGTTTGCGGATGGCGCTGAGTGTTTTCATGCCATTGAGTTGCAGCCTTACGATGAGGCTGAAACTCAGGAGTACCTGGCGCAACGATTAGAGGGTGCTGGGCAGGGTATCGAGTTGTTCACCGCTGAGCAGATCGCTGATATTCATCTGGCTTCTGGCGGCTGGCCGGGTGCCATCAATCTGCTGGCTCGCGAGGCGTTGATTGACGCGATGCTGGCACAGCGAAGCGCGGGAAAAAACGCGTCTTTTGGCTTCAAATTACCCGTCAAGCACCTGGTCGCCTTGCTGGTGGTGGCTGGCGGCGTAGCGGCGGCCTGGATGATGCAAGAACGTACCGAAAGCGTGCCTGTGGCGCCGATCAGTGCGCAATTGCCGTTGGGGCAGGAGCCTGTTGCGGTAGATGCTGTGGCGCCAAACGTGGCGGCGGATGCTGCAGGTCCAAAGATCGATTTTGCTGGCTCAAGCCAACCATTGCCGTTGCCGTTGGTGGGCGAGGCACAGCCAGTCATTCGTGAGCCCCTGGCGCAAGCTGCAGGGCTGGCGGAGAGTGAAGACGGCGGGGCGCTGGACTCATTGCCGGCGATTGCGCCAGCCACTGCCGTTGCACCAGTTGCGGCGCCGGTGGTCCAGCCTGCCAAGCCTGTTTTGTCGGTCGTACCAGCTGTTGCTCCGGTCGCCGCTCCCGTGCCGGTCAAGCCAGCTGCGGTGGCTGTGGCTCCTGCGGTTAAGCCGCAGCCACAGCCGGCGCCTAAGCCTGTGGTTAAGGCGGTTGTTAAACCGCCGGTGCCGGTCGTCAAGCCGGCAGCCGGTTCGGGTTGGTATGCCGCCCAGGCATCCAATCGCTATGTGGTTCAGGTGCTGGGAACTGGCGTTGAGGCCAATGCCCAGGCGTTTGTGCGCCAGCACGGCAGTGAATACCACTACTTCAAAAAGGTTCTGCAAGGTAAGCCGCTGTATGTGGTGACCTATGGCAGTTTTGCGACCCGTGCAGCCGCTCAGGCGTCGATCAAGGCGTTGCCCGCCAAAGTTCAGGTTGCTAAGCCGTGGCCGCGCACCATTGCCAGCGTGCGGCAGGAAATGAAGTAACTGGGTGTCTGGCTGGCGGGCCTATGGTTCGCCAGCTGACTGGTGAGTCGTTAACATGGCTGGCCGGTCGTTTCCTTCTGCAAGGCGACATAAGCGTGCAAGGCTTCGCCATGCCGATTTGTGACCCCTAGGGTGGATGTGTACAATGACCTCCCTTTTGCCTGCGCAAAGCTGGCGCATTGACCTGCGCGCATGGTAAGTGCTTGATTTAGTACAAGTTTGTCTGGTGAGAATGTCTATGAAAGCAGGTCTGTACCATCCTGATGAGTTCAAGGATAACTGCGGCTTCGGCCTGATTGCCCATATGCAGGGCGAGGCAAGCCATCACCTGCTGCAGACAGCCATTGAAGCCCTGACCTGCATGACCCACCGCGGCGGTATTAACGCCGACGGTAAGACAGGTGACGGCTGCGGGCTGCTGATGCAGAAGCCGGATGTGTTCCTGCGTGCCGCGGCGCAACAGGCGTTTGCGGTCGAATTGCCAGCGCAATACGCAGTCGGCATGGTTTTCCTCAACCAAGACGAGAGCAAAGCCAGCGCGGCCCGCGAGAACATGAATCGCGAAATCCTCGCCGCCGGCTTGCAGCTGATCGGCTGGCGCAAAGTGCCGGTGGATACCAGCGTGCTCGGCCGTCTGGCGCTTGAGCGTTTGCCGCAGATTGAACAAGTGTTCATCGGTGGTGAAGGTCTGGGCGACCAGGATTTCGCCATCAAGCTGTTCAGCGCCCGTCGTCGCTCTTCGGTGGCCAACGCGGCTGACACCGAGCATTACATCTGCAGCTTTTCGTCGAAGACCATCATCTACAAAGGTTTGATGATGCCGGCGGACTTGCAGCAGTTCTACCCGGACCTGGGTGACGAGCGCCTGCAAACCGCGATCTGCGTGTTCCACCAGCGCTTCTCCACCAACACCCTGCCGAAGTGGCCGCTGGCCCAGCCATTCCGCTTCCTGGCGCACAACGGTGAAATCAACACCATCACCGGCAACCGTAACTGGGCTCAAGCTCGGCGTACCAAGTTTGCCAACGACCAGCTGCCGGACCTTGATGAGTTGGGCCCGCTGGTTAATCGCGTGGGTTCCGACTCCTCGAGCATGGACAACATGCTGGAACTGATGGTCACCGGCGGCATGGACCTGTTCCGTGGCGTGCGCATGATCATTCCGCCAGCCTGGCAGAACGTCGAGACCATGGACGCCGATTTGCGCGCGTTCTATGAGTACAACTCCATGCATATGGAGCCATGGGATGGTCCGGCCGGCGTGGTATTGACCGATGGTCGCTATGCCGTGTGCCTGCTCGACCGTAACGGTCTGCGCCCGGCGCGTTGGGTCACCACCAAAAATGGCTACATCACCCTCGCCTCGGAAATCGGCGTGTGGAACTACCAGCCCGAAGACGTGCTGGCCAAAGGCCGTGTGGGTCCGGGGCAGATCCTCGCCGTGGATACCGAAACCGGCCAGGTGCTGAGCACTGAAGATATCGACAATCGCCTGAAATCGCGCCACCCCTACAAGCAGTGGCTGCGTCAGGGCGCGGTGCGCATTCAGGCGTCGCTGGACGATGATCAGGGCGTGGCCAGCTACGATGCTGACCAGCTTAAGCACTTCATGAAAATGTTCCAGGTCACCTTCGAAGAGCGTGATCAGGTGCTGCGGCCATTGGCCGAGCAGGGCCAGGAGGCCGTTGGCTCGATGGGCGATGACACGCCGATGGCTGTGCTGTCGCAGCGCGTGCGCTCGACGTTCGACTACTTCCGCCAGCAATTTGCCCAGGTCACCAACCCGCCGATCGATCCGCTGCGTGAAGCGATCGTGATGTCGTTGGAAATCTGCCTGGGTGCCGAACGCAATATCTTCGAAGAGTCGCCAGCCCACGCCAGCCGCGTGATCCTCACCTCGCCGGTGATTTCGCCGGCCAAGTGGCGCGCGCTGATGAACCTCGCCGAGCCCGGCTTCGAGCGTCATGTCATCGACATGAACTACGACGAAACCCTGGGTCTGGAAGCTGCCGTACGCGCTATGGCTGATCAGGCTGAAGAGGCTGTGCGCGCTGGCAAGGCCTTGCTGGTTCTGACCGACCGCCACATTGCTCCAGGCAAACTGCCGGCACATGCCTCGCTGGTGACCGGTGCTGTGCACCATCGCCTGACCGAGAAAGGTCTGCGTTGCGACTGCAACATCCTGGTAGAAACCGCCACCGCTCGCGATCCGCATCACTTCGCCGTGCTGGTGGGTTTCGGTGCTTCTGCCGTGTACCCGTTCCTGGCCTACGAAGTACTGGCCGACTTGATTCGCACCGGCGAAGTGCTGGGCGATCTGGATGAAGTGTTCAAGCACTACCGCAAGGGCATTTCCAAGGGCCTGCTGAAGATCCTGTCGAAGATGGGCATCTCCACCATCGCCTCGTACCGCGGTGCGCAGTTGTTCGAAGCCGTGGGCCTGGCCGACGAAGTGGTCGAGCTGAGCTTCCGTGGTGTGGCTAGCCGCATCAAGGGTGCGCGTTTCGTCGACATTGAAGCCGAGCAGAAGCTGCTGGCCGCCGAAGCCTGGAACAACCGCAAGCCGATCCAACAGGGTGGTTTGCTCAAGTTTGTCTACGGTGGCGAGTACCACGCCTACAACCCGGACGTGGTCAATACCCTGCAGGCCGCTGTGCAGCAGGGCAGCTACGAGAAATTCAAGGAATACACCACGCTGGTCGACACCCGTCCTGTGTCGATGATCCGCGACCTGTTGCAGGTCAAGCTGGCCGAACAGCCGCTGGCGCTGGATCAGGTCGAGCCGCTGGAGATGATCCTCAAGCGCTTCGATTCCGCCGGGATTTCCCTCGGTGCCTTGTCGCCGGAAGCCCACGAAGCCATCGCCGAGGCGATGAACCGTCTAGGCGCGCGCTCCAACTCCGGTGAGGGCGGCGAAGATCCGGCCCGTTACGGCACGGTGAAGAGCTCGAAGATCAAGCAAGTGGCTACCGGCCGTTTCGGTGTTACGCCGGAATACCTGGTGAATGCCGAAGTGCTGCAGATCAAAGTCGCCCAAGGCGCCAAGCCTGGCGAAGGTGGTCAGTTACCCGGTGGCAAGGTCAACGGTCTGATCGCGCGTCTGCGTTATGCCGTGCCGGGCGTGACCCTGATTTCGCCGCCGCCGCACCACGACATCTACTCGATTGAAGACTTGTCGCAGCTGATTTTTGACCTCAAGCAGGTCAATCCCAAGGCGCTGGTGTCGGTCAAGCTGGTTGCGGAAGCGGGCGTTGGCACCATCGCCGCTGGCGTGGCCAAGGCTTACGCCGACTTGATCACCATCTCCGGTTACGACGGTGGTACCGGTGCTTCGCCGATTAGTTCGATCAAGTATGCGGGCGCACCGTGGGAGCTCGGCCTGGCTGAGACTCACCAGACCCTGCGCGGCAATGACCTGCGCGGCAAGGTCCGGGTGCAGACTGACGGCGGCCTGAAAACCGGCTTGGACGTGGTCAAGGCTGCGATCCTCGGCGCCGAGAGCTTCGGCTTCGGTACCGCGCCAATGATCGCCCTGGGTTGCAAGTTCCTGCGCATCTGCCACCTGAACAACTGTGCGACCGGTGTAGCCACGCAGAACGAAAAACTGCGCAAGGATCACTTCATCGGCACCGTCGAAATGGTGATGAACTTCTTCACCTTCGTCGCCGAAGAAACCCGCGAATGGCTGGCCAAGCTGGGCGTTCGTAGCCTGGAAGAGCTGATCGGCCGCACCGATCTGCTCGACATGCTGCCAGGTGAAACCGCCAAGCAGCAGCACCTGGACCTCAGCCCGCTGCTGGGCAGCGACCACATTCCAGCCGACAAGCCGCAGTTCTGTGGTGTTGAGCGCAACCCGCCGTTCGATAAAGGCTTGCTGGCCGAGAAGATGGTTGAGCTGGCCAGTGCGGCCATCGCTGACAAGAGCGGTGCCGAGTTCGCTCTGGATATCTGCAACTGTGACCGTTCCATTGGTGCGCGGATTTCGGGTGAAATTGCCCGTGCTCACGGCAACCAAGGTATGGCCAAGGCGCCGATCACCTTCCGCTTCAAAGGTTCGGCCGGTCAGAGCTTTGGCGTATGGAACGCTGGCGGCCTGAATATGTACCTCGAAGGCGATGCCAACGACTACGTCGGTAAGGGCATGACCGGCGGTAAGCTGGTGGTTGTGCCGCCTGCGGGCAGTCCGTTCAAGACCCAGGACAGTGCCATCATCGGCAACACCTGTCTGTACGGCGCCACGGGCGGCAAGTTGTTTGCGGCCGGTACGGCGGGTGAGCGTTTTGCCGTGCGTAACTCCGGTGCCCACACTGTTGTGGAAGGCACTGGCGATCACTGCTGCGAGTACATGACCGGCGGTTTCGTCTGTGTACTGGGCAAGACCGGCTACAACTTCGGTTCGGGCATGACCGGCGGTTTCGCCTACGTGCTGGATCTGGACAACACCTTTGTTGACCGCGTGAACCACGAGTTGGTGGAAATCCAGCGGATCAATAACGAGGCCATGGAAGCCTATCGCAGCCATCTGCAGCGCGTGCTCGCCGAGTACGTGGCCGAGACTGCCAGCGAGTGGGGGCGTAACCTGCTGGACAACCTGGACGACTACCTGCGCAAATTCTGGCTGGTCAAGCCGAAGGCCGCGAGCCTCGGGTCGTTGCTCTCCAGCACCCGCGCCAACCCGCAATAAAGCCGCTGCCAGCGGCCGACCCGGCGCCCAGTGTGGCGTCAGGTCGGCCTGCTAACCGTGATTGTCCTGCAGCGTGAAGCCCATGGCTCGTGACTGCTGTTAAGAGGTTTTGAAATGACTGAACGTCTGAATAACGACTTCCAGTTCATCGAGGTCGGCCGCAAGGATCCGAAGAAGAAGCTGCTGCGCCAGCGCAAGAAGGAGTTCGTGGAAATCTACGAACCCTTCAAACCGGCTCAGGCGTGCGACCAGGCACACCGCTGCCTGGGTTGCGGCAACCCGTATTGTGAGTGGAAGTGCCCGGTGCACAACTTCATTCCCAACTGGTTGAAGCTGGTGTCCGAGGGCAACATCCTCGCCGCCGCCGAGCTGTCGCACCAGACCAACACCCTGCCGGAAGTCTGCGGCCGCGTGTGCCCGCAGGATCGTCTGTGTGAAGGTGCCTGCACCCTCAACGACGGCTTCGGCGCGGTGACCATCGGTTCGGTCGAGAAGTACATTACCGACACGGCCTTTGCTATGGGCTGGCGTCCGGACATGTCCAAGGTCAAGTCGACCGGCAAGCGCGTCGCCATCATCGGCGCCGGCCCTGCTGGCCTTGGTTGTGCCGACGTGCTGGTGCGTAACGGCGTGACCCCGGTGGTGTTCGACAAGAACCCGGAAATCGGCGGTCTGCTGACCTTCGGTATTCCCGAGTTCAAGCTGGAAAAAACCGTACTCAGCAACCGCCGTGAAGTGTTCACCGGCATGGGCATCGAGTTCCGCCTGAATACCGAAATTGGCAAGGACGTGACCATCGACCAGCTGCTGGCTGAGTACGATGCCGTGTTTATGGGCATGGGCACCTACACCTACATGAAGGGCGGCTTCCCCGGTGAAGACCTGCCTGGCGTGTATGACGCCCTGGATTTCCTCATCGCCAACGTCAATCGCAACCTTGGTTTCGAGAAGTCGGCTGAAGATTTCATCGACATGAAGGGCAAGAAGGTCGTGGTGCTCGGTGGTGGCGACACCGCCATGGACTGCAACCGCACCTCGATCCGTCAGGGTGCCAAGGCCGTGACCTGCGCCTACCGCCGTGACGAAGAGAACATGCCCGGTTCGCGCAAAGAGGTGAAGAACGCCAAGGAAGAAGGCGTGAAGTTCCTCTACAACCGTCAGCCCATCGCCATCGTTGGCGAGGACAAGGTGGAAGGCGTGAAAGTGGTCGAGACCCGTCTCGGCGAGCCGGATGCCCGTGGCCGTCGCAGCCCCGAGCCGATTCCGGGTTCTGAAGAGATCATCCCGGCCGACGCCGTGGTCATCGCCTTCGGTTTTCGTCCAAGCCCGGCCGACTGGTTTGAACCGACGCAGATCCAGATCGACAGCCAGGGTCGCGTGATTGCGCCGGCGCAGAGCCAGTTCAAGCACCAGACCAGCAACCCGAAAATCTTCGCCGGTGGCGACATGGTGCGCGGTTCTGACCTCGTGGTAACGGCGATTTTCGAAGGTCGTACGGCTGCCGAAGGCATCCTCGACTACCTCGGCGTCTGATCCAAACCTACGCTGGACGTAGGGGCCTAGGGTCGTAGGATGGGTTGAGCGTAGCGATACCCATCGGCCACGGTGATGGGTAACGCCTTCGGCTAACCCATCCTACGGCTGACTCAGGTCATGGGATAGACAAAAGGCACGGCACTCGCCGTGCCTTTTGCATTGGGCTCTGCGAAAATGCCCGCACTTTTTTCCTGCTCATTAGTTCGGAACCTGCCATGACCGTCTTGAAGAACGACCGTTTTCTGCGTGCCCTGCTCAAACAGCCGGTGGATGTCACCCCGGTGTGGATGATGCGTCAGGCCGGTCGCTACTTGCCGGAGTACCGCGCCACCCGCGCCCAGGCCGGCAACTTCGTCAACCTGATGAAGAACCCTGAGTTGGCCTGCGAGGTCACCATCCAGCCACTGGATCGCTACCCGCAGCTGGACGCGGCGATCCTGTTTTCCGACATCCTGACCATCCCGGATGCCATGGGCCAGGGGCTGTACTTCGAGACGGGCGAAGGCCCGCGCTTCAAGAAAGTGGTCGCGAGCATGGCTGACATCGAAGCTTTGCCGATCCCCGATCCGGAAAAGGACCTGGGTTATGTGATGGACGCCGTGCGCACCATCCGCCGCGAGCTTAATGGCCGCGTACCGCTGATTGGCTTTTCCGGCAGCCCTTGGACCTTGGCCACCTACATGGTCGAAGGCGGCTCGTCGAAGGACTTCCGCAAGTCCAAGGCCATGCTCTACAACGACCCGAAGGCCATGCACGCACTGCTCGACAAGCTGGCGCAGTCGGTTACTGCCTACCTCAATGGGCAGATCCTGGCGGGCGCCCAAGCGGTCCAGATTTTCGACTCCTGGGGCGGCAGTCTGTCGGCAGCGGCGTACCAGGAATTCTCCCTGGCCTATATGCAGAAGATCGTCGACGGCCTGATCCGCGAACACGACGGTCGCCGCGTGCCGGTGATCCTGTTCACCAAGGGCGGAGGTCTGTGGCTGGAGTCGATGGCTGACTCCGGCGCCGAAGCCCTGGGCCTGGATTGGACCTGCGACATCGGCAGCGCCCGCGCCCGGGTTGGCAGCAAAGTGGCCCTGCAAGGCAACATGGACCCAAGCGTGCTGTACGCCAGCCCGGCGGCTATTCGTGCCGAAGTAGCGCGCATTCTCGCCAGCTACGGCCACGGCACGGGCCAGGTGTTCAATCTGGGTCATGGCATCACCCCTGAAGTCGACCCGGCCCATGCCGGTGCGTTCTTCGAGGCGGTGCACGAGTTGTCGGCCCAATATCACGTCTGATGGCGGGCTCCAGTGAGTCGGCAAACTGCCGGGTAGCCGGCCGTTTGCCGCTCATTCGGCGATTTACCCGGCGCTGTCGCGCTGAATGCCTCGCCCTTGTCACGCGCTTTGCATAGAATCGGTAACTCGACCGGCTCAGGGAGGTGTGGCATGCGGCGCGTGGTGTTCAATCAAAAAGGTGGCGTGGGTAAATCCAGCATTGCCTGCAATCTGGCAGCGGTCAGTGCAGCAGAGGGGCATCGCACCCTGCTGATCGACCTCGATGCCCAGGGTAATTCCACCCACTATCTCACCGGCTTGACTGGCGACGAGGTGCCGACGGGCATCGCCGACTTCTTCAAACAGACCCTGTCGTCCGGCCCCTTTGCCAAGAAGGGCAAGGTCGATATCTACGAGACGCCGTTCGACAACCTGCATCTGATCACGGCCACCGCCGAGCTGGCTGACCTGCAGCCCAAGCTGGAGGCCAAGCACAAGATCAACAAGCTGCGTAAGTTGCTTGATGAGTTGGCTGAGGATTACGACCGGATTTACCTGGATACGCCGCCGGCGCTGAACTTCTACACCGTGTCGGCGATGATCGCCGCCGACCGCTGCCTGATCCCTTTCGATTGCGACAGCTTCTCTCGTCAGGCCCTGTACGGCCTGCTGCGCGAGATTGAGGAGATCAAGGAAGACCATAACGAAGACCTTGAAGTCGAAGGCATCGTGGTCAATCAGTTCCAGCCTCGCGCCAGCCTGCCGCAGCAGTTGCTGGACGAGCTGATCAGCGAGGGCTTGCCGGTGTTGCCGGTGTATTTGAGCAGTTCAGTGAAGATGCGCGAGTCGCACCAGGCCTGTACGCCGCTGATCTTTCTCGAACCCAAGCACAAGCTCACCCAGCAGTTCGTCGAGCTGTACCAGTTGCTCGAAGAGCGCAGCTGAGAACGCCAGACCTACCAACGACAAGGGCGCCATTTGGCGCCCTTGTCGTTTATGGCGCTGACATCAGCGCACCACCAGCACATCGCAGGGTGGTTTGGTCAGGTAGTGCTGGGCCAAGCTACTGAGCAGGGTCTGGGCCAGCACGCCGCGGTTGTGGCGACCGATGGCCAGCAGCTGCGGCTGGCGTTTGGCGATCACCTCGTCGAGGCTTGCGGATAAGGTGCCGGCCACCACCAGATGTTCCAACTGCGGTCCGGGTTGGGGCAGGGTGCAGGCTTCGTCATCAAGCATCTGAGCGATCAGTTGCTGCTGCATGGCCAGGCGCTCGTCGGCTTCCTTTTTCGCCAGGCGGCCGCTGAGGGTGAAGATGTTCACGGCCTGCAGATGCCCGCTGGCGGGCAGTAATGAGTAAGCATGGCGCAGGGCGTTGCATGAGCATAACGAGGAGTCGAGGGCGACAATGCCTTGCTGGTACGGGCTGTTGTCTTCGCTCACCGCCAACAGCACCGGCACTGGGCTTTGCCGGGCCAGGCGGTCGAGGTTGGTGCCGGTGAACAGCTCTGGGCGACCCTTGTGGTGTGCGCCGAGTACCAGTAGGTCGACATCCCCTTCACCGAGTATCTGGTGAATCACCTCGCTGGGTTTGCCGGCTTCCAGGCGCACTTCAGCATTGCTATGACAGTAAGTCGCCAGGCGCTCGCCCAGCACCTGTTCGGCGGCCGCACGCAGGCTGGCCACTGCGCTGCTGGACTGTTGGCCTTCGGCGACATGCAGCAAGGTCAGCTTGGCTTGGTATTGCGTGGCCAACTGGGCGGCGCGGCGCAAGGCGACATCCGCTTCATGGCTGAGGTCGTGGGCGATCAGGATATGAGTGAACAAAGCAAAACCCTCCATTAACCGATTTAGTGTGATGGAACTGGCGCGGACCGCTTTGATCTATGACAACTCGCCCCTATCAGTGTTTACGCAACTGATAGATTCCGCGACTCAGCGCCACGACTTCACCGCTGCCGTCCGTCAGTTGCAGCTCCAGCACATACTCGGCCTTGCCGTTGGCCTGCGCCTCGCTTTGCAGGCGCTCAATCTCCTCGGCGCTCAGGCGTGCCTCGACGACGATGTCGCCGGTGGCCGGGCGGCGAAAGCGCAGGTTCATTTCCTTGACGATCGGGTAGAACTTGCTGGCATCGAAGCTGGTGAGAAACAGCGCGCCGCCGGGGATTTCCGCCAGGGTAAACAGGGCGCCGGCATACATGCTGCCGATATGGTTTTCGTTGCCGGCCAGCGGCACCCGCAAGCGCACGAAGCCCGGTTCCAGAACCTCGGCCTTGAGGTTCATGCGTTTGACGAAGGCGATCTTGTCTTCGGTGAACTGCCGGGCGATTTCAGCGGGAAAAGCCATGACCTGCTCCTTGTTTTATGGCTCTCCAGCCTAGTCGCTAGAGGGGCGTGAGCAATGACCTCGGTGCTCGTCGGTACTGACGGAAATGCTCAAATGCCTTGCTGACGCAGCCAGGCCAGCAGCTGTGGCAAGGCCATGGCGCCGCTCTGGCGCGCCACTTCCTGGCCATTCTTGAACAGGATCAGGCTGGGGATTGAGCGGATGCCCAATTGTCCGGCCAGTTGCTGGTTGGCCTCGCTGTCGAGCTTGGCCAGGCGGCAGCGGCCCGTTAGTTGTGCGGCGGCTTGGCTGAAGGTCGGCGCAAAGGCCTGGCACGGGCCGCACCAACTGGCCCACACATCCACCAGCAGCGGCAGGTCGCCCTTGATCTGGCTGGCGTAGTTGTTGGCGCTGAGGTCGAACGGCTGGCTGAGCAGCAGTGGGTTTTTACAGCGGCCACAGCGGGGTGTATCGCCCAGACGTTCGCTGGGGATGCGGTTGAGGCCGTTGCAGTGGGGGCAGGGGAGGGTCAGCGGATTGTGCATGGAGGACTCCAGTAGGGATCAGTCCTATCTGGAGTCATTGTCGCGGATATCAAGTCGGGCGCGTATTTAGCCTTTGGCGGCCTGCAGTGACTGTTCGAGGTCGGCAAGGATGTCGTCGATGTGCTCAATACCGATCGACAGGCGAATCATGTCCTGGCTAACGCCGGCCTTGGCCAGTTCTTCTTCATTCAGTTGGCGGTGGGTGGTGGAGGCCGGATGGCAGGCCAGGGACTTGGCGTCGCCGATATTCACCAGACGCACCACCAGTTGCAGGGCGTCGATAAAGCCCGCACCTGCCTCGATACCGCCGTGAATGCCAAACGTCAGGATGCCTGCAGGCGCACCGCTGGTGAAGCGCTGGGCCAGTTCGTGCTCGGGGTGATCGGCCAAACCTGCGTATTTCACCCAGGCCACTTGCGCGTGGTTTTGCAGGAAGGTGGCGACCTTGAGAGCGTTCTCGCAGTGGCGCTCCATGCGCAGCGCCAGGGTCTCCAGGCCTTGCAGGATCAGGAAGGCGTTGAACGGCGACAACGCGGCGCCCATGTTGCGCAGCGGCACCACGCGGCAACGGCCGATAAAGGCCGCCGGGCCAAAGGCTTCGGTGTAGGTTACGCCGTGGTAGGACGGGTCCGGGGTGTTGAGCAGCGGGAAGCGTGCAGCGTTTGCTGCCCAAGGGAATGTGCCCGAGTCGACCACGATGCCGCCGATGCTGGTGCCGTGGCCACCCATGTATTTGGTCAGCGAGTGTACGACGATGTCGGCGCCGTGCTCGAACGGCCGGCAGAGGATCGGCGTGGCCACGGTGTTGTCGACGATCAGCGGCACGCCATGGCGGTGGGCGGCATCGGCCAGGGCTTTGAGGTCGACAATATTGCCGGCTGGGTTGCCGATCGATTCGCAGAACACCGCCTTGGTGCGGCTGTCGATCAGCGCTTCCAGGCCGGCGATATCGTCATGGGCGGCGAAGCGCACTTCGATGCCGGAGCGCGGCAGGGTGTGGGCGAACAGGTTGTAGGTGCCGCCGTAGAGCTTGGCCACCGAGACGATGTTGTCGCCGACTTCGGCAATGGTCTGCACCGCATAGGTGATGGCCGCCATGCCGCTGGCCACGGCCAGGGCACCGACGCCGCCTTCCAGCGCCGCAACGCGCTTTTCCAGCACGTCGTTGGTGGGGTTCATGATCCGCGAGTAGATGTTGCCCGGCACCTTTAGGTCAAACAGGTCGGCACCATGCTGGGTGTTGTCGAAGGCGAACGAGGTAGTCTGGTAAATCGGCACGGCCACCGCCTTGGTGGTCGGGTCGGGGCTGTAACCGGCGTGGATGGCCAGGGTTTCCAGTTTCATGGAGACGTTCCTTCAGGGCGGCAGGGAAAGCCCGCAGCATCGGGAAATCTGTCGCCCTGGTCAATGCTCCAGAGCAAGGAAACAGGGCTTGGCTTAGACCGTTAGGGCAGAGGCTTATGCAGCGCCGAGCCGGGATGGTCCTGTTTCATCGGCGTGCATGTGAATCAGCCAGGCCCGCTTAGCTCAGGGCCATGTAGATGTTGTAAGCGCTGATGAGGGTAATCAGGCATCCAACAATCGTCAGCAGGGTGCGTGCGGGCAGCTTTTTACACAGCAGCGCAGCGAACGGCGCGGCGAAGAGGCCACCGAAGACCAGCCCGGCCACCATCATCCACGTGCTGGGCTCGCCCGCGAGGAGGATGAACGAGGTAGCGCTGGTAATGGTCAGGAAGAATTCGGCGAAGTTAACCGAGCCGATAGTGGTGCGCGGATCGCTGCCGGAGCCGAGCAGGCTACTGGTTACCACTGGCCCCCAACCACCGCCACCGGCGGCATCAACGAAGCCGCCAAATAGTGCGAGCTTGGCAATATGTTTGGGCTCCTTGCGTTGCTTCACATGGCGGTAGGCCTTGCTCAGGATGTACAGGCCCATCAGCAGCAGGTAGGCGGAAATGAAGGGCTTAAGCACCTTGCCATCGAATTGGGTGATCAGCACGGCACCGAGAATGGCGCCAATGATGCCTGGCAACAGCAGGCGCAGAAACAACGACTTGTTGACGTTGCCCAGCTTCACATGGGAAATCCCCGACAGCCCTGTGGTGAATACTTCGGCGATATGCACGCTGGCACTGGCGGCCGCCGGCGAGGCGCCAGCACTGAGCAGGAAGGTGGTGGCGGTGATGCCGTAGGCCATGCCGAGGGCACCATCGATCATCTGGGCGAAGAAGCCAACCGCAACTGCGCTCCAGAAGGTTTGGCTGCTCAGGGTGCTTTCGATAATGTGCAGACCGCTGTGGCCGCCGTTGTCGCCGAAGAACAGCCGCCAGGTAATGAACAGCAGCAGACCCGCCAGCACCAGGATGGCGAACCACATGGCCGAGCGTAGGATCGGATGGTTGTCCGGATGGCTGACGTAGTCTTCTACGGGTGGCAAGCCGAGTGCTTCGTGCTCGGCGTTGAGCGGGCTGGAGCTGAGATCGAGATCGCGAATTTTCATGCACTAAGGCGCCTGACAGCGGGTGGTAGAACAGGCTGGAGTTCAACGCTGGGGACAATAAGTGGCTTTGCTTATATAGTCTAAGAATGGTTATTTTGGTTTATATGCTTTTTTGTTTTATCGATGGTCGTACTCTGCGTCAGCAGGTGCGGCTGCGCTTTGCCCTCAGGGCGACTTCGCGCCGTGAGGGGCGACTCAGGATGAACAGCTGATTTCCAGGTGCTTGCCCCACTGCGGTGGGCGTTCGGCGTAACGCGCCATCCCGGCTTGTGCCTCGAAAGGTTGGCTAAGCAATTGGTGCAGCTCGCGCACCGGGCCGTAGTCGCCCTGCTCGGCGGCTTCGATGGCTTGCTGGGCCAGGTAGTTGCGCAGCACATACAGCGGGTTGACCGCGTGCATGCGCGTGCGCCGCGCGTCTTGGTCGTCGTCACCCTCGGCGGCGCGGGCGCAGTAGTCGCTGGCCCACTGGTCGAAGCCTGCCAGGTCGACAAAATCGTCACGCAGACTGGCCACGGCCTGCGCCGGTGCCTCCTCGCCGAGACGGCGGAAGAACAGGTGGTAGTCGACGGCGCTGCCTTGCATCAATTGCAGCAGGCGCTCGATCAACGTCTGGTCGTGTTCGTTGGCGCGGGTCAGGCCCAAGCGGCGGCGCATCAGGTCGAGGTAATGGGCCTGGTACAGCGGCAGGAACAGGCCGAGGGTTTCCCGCAGTGCGTCGACCTCGATAAACGGCGTGAGGGCCTGGGCCAGGGCGCTGAGGTTCCAGTGCGCGATGGGCACCTGATTGCTGAAGCTGTAACGGCCGCTGTCGTCGGAGTGGTTGCAGATGTGCTGGGCGTCGAAGTCGTCGAGAAAGGCGTAGGGGCCGAAGTCGAAGGTGATACCGAGGATCGACATGTTGTCGCTGTTCATCACCCCGTGGCAGAAGCCGTAGGCTTGCCAATGGGCGATCAGCTCGGCGTTGCGCTCGACCACCGTGCGAAACAGCGCCAGGTACGGCTGCTCCTGCTCGCGACACTCGGGAAAGTGGCAGGTCAGCGCGTGCTCGATCAGCGTGTTTAGCTGCTCGGGCTGCTTGCTGTAGTAGAAGTACTCGAAGTGGCCGAAGCGGATATGGCTTGGCGCCAGGCGCAGGACCATCGCCGCCGACTCTTGGCGCTCGCGCCAGACCGGGGTGCTGGAACCCACCACGCACAAGGCCCGCGAGCTGGGGATGCCGAGCGCGTGCAGGTATTCGCTGGCGAGAAATTCACGGATCGAGCTGCGCAGCACTGCACGGCCATCGCCTGAGCGCGAGTAGGGCGTCTGCCCGGCGCCTTTGAGGTGCAGGTCCCAGTGCTCGCCGGCCGCATTGCGCACTTCGCCCAGCAGCAGGCCACGGCCGTCGCCGAGGCGCGGGCTGTAGCCGCCGAACTGGTGTCCGGAATAAACCATGGCCCGCGGTTCGGCCTCGCTCCACAGCTTGTGGCCGCCGAACAACTCTGCAAACACCGGCTCTTCGGCCTGCGCCGGGTCGAGGTCAAGCAAGGCCATGGCTTGGGCGCTGGCCACCACCAGGCGTGGCGCGTCGATGGGCTCGGGCAGCACAGGGGAAGAGAAGGCGTCGCCCAGGCGGGCGAAGCGGTTATCGAAGGTCAGGTCGGTGAGGGACTTCAAGGGGCGTCTCCGGCTATTCCGAGTATTTTGCTCGGAATAGCCGGGGTGCGTCCAGACTCAGACGTTATCGCCGGGTTCGGCGTCCAGTGGTTCCCGCGCGCTTGCGCCGGTCCCTGGCGCTTGCTGGGTGCTGCCCAGTTGCGCTTCCTGGCCGTGCAGGTTTTTGACGTAGACGTCCATCTGGTTGAAGGCCATTTCCACGTTGTGCTCGCGAAAGCTCATGGCAATGCTGGTCAGCAGCTCATCGGTGGCCGGCAGGCGATCACCCAATTCGCGGACATGGAAGCGAATCTCGAAATCGAAGGTGCTGGCACCAATGGCCATGAAAAACACCTGAGCCGCAGGTTCACGCAGAACCCGTGGGTTTTCTTCCAGGGCCTGCATAACCAGCTTGCGCGCCAGCTCCAGGTCGGTTTCATAGGCCAGGCCGAGTTTGATCACCACCCGCGTCACAGTGTCGGTCAGCGACCAGTTGATCAACTGATCGGTAACGAAGGTCTTGTTCGGCACGATGATTTCTTTACGGTCGAAATCGGTGATGGTGGTGGCGCGGATCTGGATGCGACTGACGGTGCCGGACAGCGGGCCGATGGTCACCGTGTCGCCGATGCGCACCGGTCGCTCGAACAGGATGATCAGGCCGGAGATAAAGTTGGCGAAGATCTCCTGCATACCGAAACCGATACCCAGGGACAAGGCCGCCACCAGCCATTGCAGCTTGTCCCAGCTGACGCCGAGGGTCGACAGAGTGGCGACAAAGCCCAGTGCGGCAATCGCATAGGACAGCAGGGTGGTGGTGGCATAGGCGCTGCCCTGGCCGAGGTTCAGGCGCGACAGCACCAGCACCTCGAGCAGACCTGGCAGGTTGCGCGCCAGGGCGGTGGAGATGACGACGATTACCAGGGCACCGAGCAGATCGCTGAGGCTGATGGGCACCATGGTGATGGCATCGCCGGCACCGCTGGCGTATTCGTACAGGGTGACGTTGTCGAGGTAGGCGAACACGCTGATCAGGTCGGCCCAGACCCAGTACAAGCCGCCAAGGAACAGGCCGAATAAGGCCATGTTGATCAGGCGCAAGGACTGCTCGTTGACCTGGTCGATGTGCAGGGCGGGTTCTTCGCTGATGTCGCTGCCGTCGACGCCTTCCTTGGTTTGGGTTTGGCGTTTGCTCTGGGCGCGCTGATAGGCCAGACGGCGGGCAGCTACGGCCAGGCCGCGGACGAAGGTGGCTTCGACCATCAGCCAGACCACCAGCAGGTAGAGGGTTTCGATCAGGCGGTCACTGAGCTTCAGAGCGGTGTAAAAATAGCCCAGGCCGACGGCCACGCTGAGGCCCAGGGGCAAGGCGATAAAGCCCACACCGATGGCCTGGCGTAGCGGCGAGGCGTGTTCGCGGATCGGCTCGCTGAACACCAGCTTGGCCAGCAGCCAGGCCATGGTCAGGAAACAGAACAAGACGATACCGATGCCGAGCACGTCCCGGTCCAGCACGTCCTGTTGATGCTCGGCCACCGTGCTGACGGCCACCAGGGCCATCACCAGCAGCCCGAGTTTGCGCACCTGGGAATGCAGGAAGGCCACTTGTGGGCGGTTCCAGCGGAAGTGCAGCTCGGCCACACCGCCGGGGCTTAGGATGCGATAGGTGGTGTAGAACAGCATCCACACCTCGGCCATCTGCATCAGTGCGGCGCCGAGGCTGGCGTTCTGGCCACGGGCGTCGAGTTGCAGGGCAAAGCCACAGAGCGCCAGAAACAGCCCCACCGGCAAGGCCAGCAGCAGGTTGAGCAGCAGGGCCATGGGCGTGTGCAGTTGGCTGTCACGTTTGAAGTGGCCGATGTCCTGATGCAGTTCGTCGAGCTTGTGGTACAGGTAGCTGCGCTTCCATAGCAGGGTCAGGATCAGCAGCAACAGTGGCAGGAATAGAAGCGGCTGATTGGTCAGGCCGGCCCACAGTTGTTTGACGGCCGA
Source organism: Pseudomonas sp. BGA-UO-ETr-WB11 (assembly GCF_059567785.1). Lineage (NCBI taxonomy): Bacteria > Pseudomonadati > Pseudomonadota > Gammaproteobacteria > Pseudomonadales > Pseudomonadaceae > Pseudomonas > Pseudomonas sp. BGA-UO-ETr-WB11. Next base: position 659,035 of record NZ_JCAQOS010000008.1, read on the forward strand.
GCCCCAGGGCATGGCGCCGAGCTGGCGTTCCAATTGCTGTGGCAACTGCTTCACCCAGCCGAGGTCGAGCGGCTTGTTGCTGGGAATCCAGAACAGCTGTTCGTCGAGGGTGGTGCGCAAGGTTTGTGCAGTGCTCTGCAGTTGCTTCTGGTTCAGTTGCAGGGTGATCGACTGGTTGAGTAGCTCGTTAAGCTCACGGTTCAGCCGCTCGAGCAGCTCGGCGCGACTGATCATCAGCTCCAGCAGGGCTTTGCGCAGCTCCGGGGTGTCTTGCTCGGCGCTCTGGGTAGTCAGCAGTTGTTCGACATAGGCGGTGGGGTTGCTGACTTTTTCCCGTTGCTGGCCGAGCTCGAATTGGTACAGGCGGATGTCGGCAATTTCGTCCGCGAGGTTCTTTTCCAGGCTGATCTGCGGCAAGGCCTGTTTCTGCTGGTTGAGAATCCTGGCCAGCAGCAGGCTGCCCTTGAGAACGCTGATCTGCTCCTCCAGCGCCTGGTCGCTCTGGTTGATGTTGTCCTGCAGCTGTTTGGTCTTGAGGTTCTGCTCGGTCAGCTCGTTGAGGCGGGTGGTGGTGCGCAGCAGGTAGTCGGACAGTTTCAGGTTGGTGGCGCTTTCCTTGGCCAACAGGCTGTCGGAGCCGGCCTTTTCCACTTCGATAGCCAGTGCAGCGACGGTTTGCTCCGATTGCTGCCGGCGCTTGTCGTTGATCAGGGCTTGCAGCTCGCGGGTTTCCTGCTCCATGCGGGCGATGCGTTCCACCAACAAATCGCGCTGGCTGCCGCCGATGTCCTGCAGCAGGCTGTTGCCGGCCAGTTCGCTGCGGCGCAATTGCAGCAGGGCATTCAGGGCGGCCTGTTCGGCGAGCAGTAAATCGCGTTGTTCGGGGCTGCTGGGCTTGCTGTTGTCCTTGCCGCTCTTCAGCAGGTTGCCCAGCTCCTGCAGGCGAATCTGGCTGCTGCTGATCTCGGCCTGGGCGCGCTCTGGGCGAGTCTGGGCGGTAATGATCAGGCTGTTGGCTTCACTCAGTGCTGCTTGCAGGTCGGCCAGCTCTACCGCGCGTTCGCCGAGCATCTGCTCCAGCTGGCTGGTTGGGGCCTTGGCATAGCGCTGGGCGGCGGCAACGGCCGGGCTTGCCTTAAGGCGCAGCAGTTCGCGCTGGGCCTCACTGATTTGCCGTGGCGCCGCCGCCAGCTGCGTTTTCAGCTGGGTCAGGGCTTTCTTGCTGTTGTCGCTCTGCTCAAGAAACCCAAGCGTCTGCTCATAGGTTTTTTGCAGGGCCTTTTGCTCGGCCTCCGGCAGCTTGCGATCGGCCAGGCCGTCGAGGCTGCGTTGTACCTCGCTACGCGCCGGCAGCTCGGCAGCCAGGGTCGGTTGGGTCAGCAGGCAAAGCCCGAGCAGGGTGGCGGCAAACAAAGTACGCAAAGAAGGCATAGTCGATTTTCGTACGGCTGGTGAAAGAGAGGGGAGTTTAGAGGAATAGGCCGGGGCCGGGGCGCCCGCCTTCGGGGAACTTGACCCCTACTTTGCGGATTTTGTTCCCGTCCATCAGTGCCACGGTCCAGGTCAGGCCGTTCCACTCCACCTGGTCGCCGACTACGGGTTGGCCGCCAATCTGGTGGGCAATAAAGCGCCCCAGGTGCAATTGGCCCTCTGCACCTTGCAGTTTGAGGCCGTAGAGGGCCGCGATGGCGGCCAACTGGGCATCACCTTCAAGGACGAAATCACCGAAGAAGCGCAGGTCCAGGCCTCGGGTTGGTGCCTCGATAAAGAGTTTGCCCAGGGTCGGCAGGTCGTGTTCGTGGCCGACCACGCAGAGCACGTCACCGGCTTCCAACTTGGTGCTACCGGAGGTGTGCAGCAATTCACGGCCGCGGAACAGGGCGGCGATGCGCGTGCCTTCGGGCATCTTCAGGTCGCGCAGCGGCGCGCCGATGCACCACTTCTCGGCCCCCAGGCGATAAACGAACAGCTCCCACTCGCTGGTGGGGTGGATTTCCAGGCCCGCGCGGGAGATCGGTGCCGGGTCTGGCGGTACGGTCACGCGCAGCAACTTGGCCATCCACGGCAGGCTGGTGCCCTGCAGCACCAGCGATACCAGGACGATAAAGAACGCCACGTTGAAGAACAGTTGGGCGTTGGGCAGGCCAGCCATCAGCGGGAATACCGCGAGGATGATCGGCACTGCGCCGCGCAGGCCAACCCAAGCAATAAAGGCTTTCTCGCGGTCATGGAAGGCGGCAAACGGCATCAGGCCGAGGAACACCGACAGCGGCCGGGCGAAGAGGATCATCCACAGCGCCAGGCCTAGGGCCGGCAAGGCAATCGGCAGCAGTTCATGGGGGGTGACCAGCAGGCCGAGGACCAGGAACATGCCGATCTGCGCCAGCCAGGTGAGGCCGTCGAGGATGTGCAGGATGCCGTGCCGCGAGCGGATTGCCTGGTTGCCCAGTAGCAGGCCACACAGGTAGATGGCCAGGATGCCGCTGCCACCGACGGCGTTGGTGCTGGCGAAAATCACCAGGCCGCCGCTGACCACCAGCAACGGGTACAGGCCGTTGGCCAGTTGCAGGCGGTTGATGATCTGCAGCAGCAGCCAGCCGCCGCCGAGGCCGAACACCGCGCCGATGGAGAAATCGCTGATCAGGTGCAGGCCCAGCTGCCAGCCGATGCCCTGGCCGGGGCTGGCGAGAATCTCGATCAGGGTGACGGTGAGAAACACCGCCATCGGGTCGTTGCTGCCGGACTCGATCTCCAGGGTCGCGGTGACCCGCTGATTGAGGCCGCGACCACCCAGCAGGCTGAAAACCGCGGCGGCGTCGGTGGAGCCAACGATGGCGCCGATCAGCATGCCTTCCAGCAGGCTTAGGTCAAACAGCCAGGCGGCGGCCACGCCAGTCAGCCCGGCGGTCACCAGTACGCCGAGGGTGGCCAGCGACAGCGATGGCCACAGCGCCACGCGGAAACTCTCCACCCGCGTACGCATGCCGCCGTCCAGCAGAATGATCGCCAGCGCCAGGTTGCCCACCAGATAGGCGGTGGAATAGTTGCTGAAATTGATGCCGCCGGGGCCGTCGTTGCCGGCCAGCATGCCGACACCGAGAAAAACCACCAGAATGGGGATGCCGAAGCGCGAACCGAAGGCGCTTACCAGAATACTGATAGCCACCAGCAACGCGCCGATCAAAAACAGGCTGTTGATGGCGCTGGCGTCCACAGGCGTACTCCGGAATAAAAGGCGGGATTAGTCCTGCCTAGCAGAACCCATGCCGGATTCTAACCCGCAGCTTTAGTTCGCAGGCAAAAAAACGCCCCGCAACAGGGCGAGGCGTATTGAGAGTCCGGCCGAGGTGTTTAGAGCCGCGGAAAAATGGGGGCGGATTTATTTGTCGGCCGGTGGTTACCGGAAAAATAAAGCGGTCCCCTTTTCCCACAGCAGATCAAAATACTGACCGTCTTTATCACAGTACGCGAACGGTCTTAGTCACCCCGTTGTAGTGGGGATAGGCTGGCCTGTTGCAAATCATGATTCCCGCAATAATCAGAGCGCCCCCAATGCATGTGGGGGTGCTGATCCGCTCATCCAGCAGCAGCGCGCCTAGTAACACCGCCGTCAGCGGATTAAGTGCAATGAATACTCCAGCACGGGTGGCACCTATTTGCTCGATGCCCTTGTAATACAGAATGTATGCCAGCGCCGAGCCGATGGCGCCCAGATACAACAAGCTATAAAACTCGCCAAGCGTAACCGCCCGCAGCGACGCCTGATTGAATTGGCCCGTAGCGATAGCGGTCGCCGTCAGCATCACGGACCCTGCGAAAATGGAGTAGGTCACCGTGTACAGAGCGCCGATCTCCTTGACCACGGATTTACCAAATACGCTGTAAGCTACCCAACTGAGTACGCAACCAAATATCAAAAGATCCCCTCGCCAGTCGCTTTTATTCACTATCAAGGCGCTAGATGATTTGTTGAGGATTACCACCGCGGCTCCTATTAGGCAGAGGAAAATACCTGCGGCTCTCATACTGGACAGTTTTTCTCGAATAAATACATAGGTGAAGAGCGCCATGATGGGGGGGTTCAATGCGACAATCAATGAAGCGCGGGAGGCTTCCGTGTACTGCAGTCCATAAAAGAAGCAGAGGTTATAGGTATAAATTCCACAAAACCCCAATCCTGCGATCTTGATTAGTTGCGACTGATTAAGTTTGATGAAGCTCTTCTTTGAAAGTACCAGAAATAGTGCAAGGGTGATTCCGGCGAGTATAAATCTGAGGCTGGCGGCTAAGAGCGCCGGTGTGTCGGCGGACAGATAACGGCCGGCGACAAATGTCCCCCCCCAGATTATTGCCACCAGAGAAAGCTTGAAATAGGTAAGGCTAACTGAAGTAAGGACTGCTCCCTTTGGGTTGCTGGTCATGCTGGTAGCCCTATTTCAACTATGAGGGATGGTCTTGAACGCTGCGTATTCAAGAGTGAGATCGAGGATTTCGCGCTGGGCTCGGCTTCCTCCTAGCAACGGCCACTGGTCTCGACTGGTAAGCAAGAGTTCGAGGCTTTCGTGGTAACGCTCCAAGGTGAACAGCAGAATACCTTTGAGTACTTCCAGGCCGGTTCGATGCGCTTCGGGTTCGATCCCGAAGCCATCGCTTTCGGCGATCTGCTTCTCAATGAGGAAAGTCTGATTGGTGGCGGAAAAAGCAAGCGCAGCGTGTATTTTGTGAAAGTAAGAGGTTGATTCATAGACACTGCCGGTCCACAAAAGAGCGAGGCGTTTCCACATAGCATCGAACTTGCTGTCCGTGTCTTTCAGACGCAGGCGCCAGAGAAAGCCTACCGCGTCCAGATCTTGTTTCGCGAAGGTGCTGTCCTTCAGTTCACATAGCTCCGCGAATGCCTGGAGCGCCTGTTCGACTTCGTTGCATCGCTCGTGAGCAATAGCCAGGTGCCAATAGACGTGCATTCGCATGCCTTCATTTTCGACCCATGCAGGCTTGCAGTCGATCAGAAGGCTTGATAGTTCCTGCCAGTGGCCCATCTCATGCAAAGCATGCGCGGTGGCATGGATGCCATAGATGTTATGGGGAATCAGCCTGACCGACTCAAGGCCCACTTCAAGGGCCTCCTGGAAACACTGACCTTCACACAAGACGAAGGATTTCATTGCCAGGTAATAGGAATACAAGGAGTGGGTGTGGTGTATGTGCGGTTCGCAAAATGAAAGTTCTGCCGTCAATTTCGGCGTTTTACCTGTACAGAAGTCGAGCATGTGCGCGAAGAAAAGCGTGATAATGTCGGACGGATACGCTTTAAGGTGTTGCGTAAACAAGGTGCGTGCCAACTTATATTCAAAATTTACCCAAGCTGTGAACGCCTGGTGGATTAGTACCAGTTCCGGGGGCATGGCCAATTGTCTCTGCATTCGAATGAGAAACAGTTTGAACTTGTAAAGTTCTTTCAGCTCACAGCTTGTTATTGCATCGAACCCCTGCAGTAGCTCTTTGTATAGCGCTTGACTCTCGGTGGTCGGAATTAGGTGGTCGGGTATTCCCCGAAGAGATAGGAATGGGCCGTTGATTTCCGGCCACAGTGCAGATACGCCGTCAGTCTTCCATGGGGTAGGCATACAAAGTCCTTGATCTCAGTTAGCAAAGTGGAGCGGGCATATCTCGTTATGCTTGTCTGGTCTATGCTTACGCAAAATTGTGACCATATGGAAATGAGTGATTACTCATGGTTGAGCAATGACGCTGACTCAATTGGAAATATTTGTCGCTGTTGCTGAGCGGCGTGGTTTCACCCTCGCAGCTGCTCAACTGAAGATATCCCAGTCAGCGGTTTCTCATGCCATTAGAGCGCTGGAACAGGAGTGGGGCGTTGAGATACTGCGTCGGCATCAAGGTCAGATCGAGCTGACAGACATAGGGGCGCGACTCCTCCAGCGCGTGCAACCGATGCTTGGTCTGGCGGCCGCCATCCGGCAGGACGCCAGCGATGCCCTCGGCATGAAACTAGGCACCTTGCGCATTGGTTCATTTGGTCCGACCTCATCCCAACGCCTGCTGCCCCGGATTCTTAAGGATTACCGGCGCCTTTATCCCGGTATTGAAATTCATGTGAGCGAGGGGCCTGATCGGCAGGTGATGGAGTGGCTGTTGGACAGAAAGGTGGACGTCGGATTCGTCACCTTGCCCGAAACCCAGTTCGACACCTGGCCTCTGATCGAGGATCAAATGGTGGCCCTGCTGCCGATCACGCATTTTCTCGCTTCCAGCGAAAGCGTGACCTTGGGCGACTTGTGTTTTGATCCGTTTGTGCTGACGGAGGCCGGCTCCTCCGAGCTGGTCTCTCAGCTCTTTGCTGCCTACAAGTTGCAGCCGCGAGTTCGTTACAGAACTTCTCAGTTGATGAGTACCTTGGCTGCGGTAAGCCGCGGGGATGGGGTAACTGTAGTAGCTGAGTCTTCCTTGCCTGAAGTTGGTGATGCACTTTACGTGGTTAAGGCGCTCAATCCGGCAGTCAAACGTCAGGTTGGAATTGCGGTGCTTGACCGCAGTCAGGTTACTGCTGCGGCTCAAGCATTTCTGGGGTTGGCGGAAAAAATTTTCCGCGGGCGTTAGCGTAAGTTGAAGAATCACTCGCCCGGTGCGTCGTCAATGTAAGTGCGCCGTAAACCGTATCCGCCGGAACAATATCTATTTTCAGGAGGTTGTGTCTGGCGGGGAAAAGGGAAAGGGGACAGATTTATTTATCCCCCACATATCCCTCCCGCTATATCGAGCTAAGTCCGGTGTGGGCCAGATGGTTGCGTTTACCCAAAGCGGGCGGCGGTCTGGGTTTAAACGCTTCGCGGTCAAGACCGCTCCCACAACCCGAGCAGGCGCCTCGAAACCCTGGTTCTAGACTCTTCCCTGGCGGCTAGAACCAGGCGTCCTGCATGTTCAGGCAGGTGTCGTCGCGGGCTTCGAGGATAGCCAGGTCGTGGTGGCAGCTCGGCACTTCCCAGGTCAGGAAGTAGCGCGCGGCCTGCAGTTTGCCCTGGTAGAACGCCACATCGGCCGGGTTGCCCTGACCGTTGCTGATCAGTGCCAGGCCTTCCTCGGCGCGGATCGCCTGTTCCAGCCAGCGCCAGCCGATGACCAGGTGGCCAAACACCTTGAGGTACAGCGCCGAGTTGGCCAGGCCCTGGTTGACCTTGCCGCTCAGCAGGTCGCCCAGCAGCGCCAGGGTGACAGTCGATACGCGCGCCAGCAGTTGTTCCAGTGGCTGACGCAGGGGGCTGAGGCTGTCGTACTGGCTGGCGCGTTGGCAGCTGCCTTGGATCAACTTGACCAGTTGCTTGAGCGCCGCGCCGTTGTTCATCGACACCTTGCGTCCCAGCAGGTCGAGGGACTGGATGCCGTGGGTGCCTTCGTGGATCGGGTTGAGGCGATTGTCGCGGTAGTACTGCTCCACCGGGTATTCGCGGGTGTAGCCATGGCCGCCGAGAATCTGGATCGCCAGTTCGTTGGCCTTGAGGCAGAACTCCGACGGCCAGGATTTGACGATCGGGGTGAGCAGGTCCAGCAGCTCCAGCGCCGTTTTGCGCTCTTCTTCGGTTTCCAGGGTCTGGGTGTCGTCGAACAGCCGTGCGGCGTACAGGCCGAGGTCGAATGAACCTTCGACATAGGCCTTCTGGGTCAGCAGCATGCGCCGCACATCGGCGTGCTCGATGATCGCCACTTGCGGGCTGGTGGCGTCCTTGCCGTCCGGCAGGCGGCCTTGTGGGCGCTGGCGGGCGTATTCCAGGGAGTACAGGTAGCCGGCGTAGCCGAGCATCACCGCGCCCATGCCGACGCCGATACGCGCCTCGTTCATCATCTGGAACATGTAGCTCAGGCCCGCGTGGGGCTTGCCGACCAGGTAACCTACGCACTCGCCCTTGTCGCCGAAGTTCAGCGCCGTCGAGGTGGTGCCGCGCCAGCCCATCTTGTGGAACAGGCCGGCGAGGATCACGTCGTTGCGCTCGCCCAGGGAACCGTCATCGTTGACCAGAAACTTGGGCACGATAAACAGGCTGATGCCCTTCACGCCGGGCGGTGCGTCCGGCAGACGGGCGAGCACCATGTGCACGATGTTTTCGCTGAGCGGGTGATCGCCGCCGGAGATAAAGATCTTGTTGCCCTTGATCCGGTAGCTACCGTCGCTGGCCGGCTCGGCCTTGGTGCGCAGGTCCGACAACGATGAACCGGCATGGGGCTCGGTCAGGGCCATGGTGCCGAAGAAGCGGCCATCGATCATTGGCTGCAGAAAGCGCGCCTTTTGCTCGGCGCTGCCGAAGCTCTCGATCAGGTTGGCCGCGCCCATGGTCAGGAATGGGTACGAGGTGGTCGCCGCGTTGGCCGACTGAAAGTGCGCAAAGCAGGCCTGGGACAGCAAGTTCGGTAGCTGCATTCCGCCCACTTCAAACTCGCGGGTGGCATTCAGGAAACCGGCTTCGAGGAACGCGTCCACCGCCGGCTTGACCTCGGGGATCAGCACTGCGGCGCCGTCCACGTACTGCGGCTCGTGCTCGTCGTTCTTGCGGTTGTGCGGGGCGAACAGGTTCTCGGCGATGCTGCGGGCCGTGCCGATGGCAGCATCGAAGGTTTCGCGGCTGTGTTCGGCAAAGCGTTCGCGCTGGGTCAGGCCTTCGGCATCCAGCACTTCATAGAGTTCGAAGGCCAGGTTACGGGAGCTGAGCAGGGTCTCGGACATTGGGGCATACCTCGGTGGCGATTGGTCGAGTCTAGGGGCGAGACGGTCGGTCGCCTAGCACCATAGGGCGCAGTGATACGGCGCCAGAACCGAATCGGCGGCAACAGTCTCTGGCCCTGTTAAACTGCGCGGCTGGCAAGGCCTTGCCCATGGGGAACCGATCATGAACTACCGTCACGCCTATCACGCCGGCAACCACGCCGATGTGCTCAAACACCTGGTGCTGTCCCGCCTGCTGGCTCTGTTGGCCAAGAAGGACGCGCCCTATGCCTATCTCGACAGCCATGCCGGCATTGGTCTTTATGACCTGCGCGGCGATCAGGCCAGCCGCACCGGCGAATGGCTGGAGGGCATCCAGCGTGTCTGGCAGGCCGACGACGTGCCGGCGCTGTTCGACGATTACCTCGGGGTGATTCGCGCCCTCAACCCGGACGGCCAACTGCGTTACTACCCCGGCTCGCCGGAAGTGGCCCGCGAGCTGAGCCGCGAGCAGGACCGTCTGCAGCTCAATGAGAAGCACCCGGAAGACGGCCAGCTGCTGAAAGCCAACATGAAGTACGACCGCCGCGTGGCCGTGCACTTGGGCGAGGGCTGGCATGTGCCGCGCGCCTTGCTGCCGACTGCGCAAAAACGCGCGGTGCTGCTGATCGACCCGCCGTTCGAGCAGGCCGACGAGCTGCAGCGTTGCGCTCAGGCCATGAAGGAAAGCATCGCGCGCATGCGTCAGGCGGTGGTGGCGATCTGGTATCCGATCAAGGACCAGCGTCAGCTCAAGCGCTTCTATCAGGACCTGCAAGGCACGGGCGCGCCCAAGCTGCTGCGGGTTGAACTGCTGGTGCATGCCGCCGACAACGCTGATGTTGGCCTGAACGGTTCCGGCCTGGCCATCGCCAACCCGCCTTGGGGCTTGGAAGACGAACTGCGCTCGGTGCTGCCGTGGCTCGGCCAGAACCTCGGCCAGACCCAGGGTGGCTGGAAGTTGGATTGGCTGATTGAAGAACAATCCGCCGGTTAATTGCCAGGCTGAGCGGCCAGGTGTGCGGCCAGTAGCGGCAGGAAGCAGTCGGCCTGAGCGGTCAGTTGCTCCAGCAAGACGGCGGCCTGGGTCAGTTCGCCGTGCTTGCCGCACTGCTCCAGCTGTTCGGTCAGGGCCTGAGCCTTGCTCAGTTCGAAGCTGCCGAGCAAGGCCTTGAATGAATGTGCAGTGAGGCACAGGGTCTGGCTGTCGCCCTGTTGCAGGGCGTGCTGCATCTTCTCCAGGTAGTCGCTGCGGCAACTGGCAACAAAGGGCGCACCGATGACCTGCAGGATAAATGGATCGGCGTGCTTGAAGGCATCGAGGTACTCGAGGTCGGCTTGGGGCGGCGGTACACCCGCTGCCATTGGCGGCTTGGCCGCCGGTAAATGGCTAGCCAACACCCGCTGCATTTCGTCCAGCAACTGCTGGCGGTTGATCGGTTTGCTGACGTAGCCGTCCATGCCGGCGGCCAGGCAGGCGTCGCGGTCGCTGGCCATGGCATTGGCGGTCATGGCGATAATCGGCAGGTGTTGGTCACTGCCGGCCTCGCGCTGGCGAATCTGCTCGGTGGCTTGCAGGCCGCCCATCTCCGGCATGTACATGTCCATAAACGCCAGGTCGAACCGTTGCTGCTGCAGCAGATCGAGGGCCTCCTGGCCGTTGCGTGCCCATGTCACCTGATGCTGCTGCCGCTCCAGCAACTTGCGGGCGAGGATGGCGTTGATCTCGTTGTCCTCCACCAGCAGCACCTGCAGCGAGGGCAGGGCGGTGTGTTCCACGGCCGCATGTCGCGAGGCCGTTGCCGCGTGGCTGTGACGCAGGCGCAGGCTGAAGTGGAAGGTTGAGCCGTGGCCCAGTTCGCTCTCCAGCCACAGGCGGCCGTGCATCAGTTCGAGCATGCGGGTGACGATGGAAAGGCCCAGGCCGGTGCCGCCGAATTTGCGCGAGATTGAGCTGTCGGCCTGGCTGAACGCGTCGAAAATCCCGGCCTGAGCGTGTGGTGCAATACCGATCCCGGTGTCAATGACCTGGCCGTGCAGCTCGCAGCCTTGAGCATCGCTGCTGACCTGCTGCAGGCTCAGGCGCACGCTGCCCTTGGCGGTGAACTTGATCGCGTTGCCGACCAGGTTGATAAGGATCTGCCGCAGTCGTCCTGGATCGCCGCACAGCTGGGCCGGTACCCGCGGGTCGATGTCCAGCAGCAGCGTCAGGCCTTTCTCCTCGGCACGCACGGCCAGTAATTGGATCACCTCGTGGCAGGTCTTGGAGAGGTCGAAGGGTTCCTCGGCCAGCTCCATTTTGCCGGCCTCGATTTTAGAAAAATCGAGGATGTCGTTGATGATGCTCAGCAGGGCGTCGGCGGAGAACTTGGCCATGTCCAGGTAGCGGCGCTGCTCGACGCTCAGGCCGCTGTCGAGGGTGAGGTCGAGCATGCCCAGAATGCCGTTCATCGGCGTGCGGATCTCGTGGCTCATCACCGCCAGGAACGCACTTTTGGCCCGGTTGGCCGCCTCGGCTGCCTGGATCGCCTGCTCCAGTTCGGCCTCCTTGAGCGTGCGCTGAGTGACGTCACGAAAGCTGAACACCTGGCCCTGTAGCTGCCGACTGATGTACAGCGGAATGCGGTGGCGTTCGAAGTAGCGGCCGTCAGCCAGGCGCAGGGTGGCGAAATGATGGGGGTCGTCACTGGCGTGCTGGCTGAGGTCCACCAGGGCCTGCTGGCCAGGGTGCAGCTGGCTGTCGAGAAAGGCCAGAATCTCGGCGTCGACGCCGGCCACCAGCAGGGCCTCGGGAATCTGCCACATGCGTGCAAAGTGGCGGTTCATGCTGCTGATACCGGCATCCAGTCGCGTCACCAGAATGCCATCGGCGGTGGCTTCAAGGGTTGCCGCCAGCAGCGAGGTGGAGTGCTCCAGGGCCTCGCTGACCGCTTGTTGCGGGCTGGCATCGCGAAAGCTCAAAAGCAGCAGGCATTGTTCGCCGACGCGCATTTGCCGCAGGGATTTCTCTACATTCAGCAGGCTGCCATCGTGGCGCTGGTATTGGCCTTCGACGGCTTGCAGATCGCTGATCTGACCGGCGCTGACTTCGTCCCAGAAGAACAGGTCTTGGATTGACACTTCAATGCTGCTGATGGGCAGTTGCAGCAGTGCTTCCCGGCTGTAGCCCAGGGCCTGGCAGGCCAGCGGGTTGGCTTCGACGATCAGCAGACTGATAGGGTCGACCACCAGCAGGGCATGCTCGTAATGCTCGAGAATGGCCTGGGCAATGCTGGCGGTCGATGCTGTGCTCATCCGTTGGCACCGCCTTGCTGAGGGTCGAAGTAGTAGGTCACGTGCTGGCGCGGGCTGAGGTAGTTGTAGATCTCCCGTGGCAGCTGGCCAGGGCGCAGGCTCTTGCTGATGTTCAGTTCGGTGTCGCGCTCCAGGTTGAGGATGATCGCCTCCTCCTTGGGCACGTCCGGGTCATGCACGATGACGGTCGGGCGCAGGGGTTTGTTCGGGTTGACCGCCAGGACCAGGCCGACCATCTCGTTGGACAACTGCACGATGCAGCCCGGCGGGTACACGCCAAGACAGCGGATAAACGCCTTCAGGGCTACGGCGTCGAAGCGCGTGCGCTGCTGGGCGAACATTTTCGACAGGGCCTCATGGGGTGTCAGGGCGTCGGCCAGGTTCAGCGGGTTGCACAGGTTGTCGTACTGGTTGGCGATCGACACCACCCGGCTCAACGGACTGAGTTGATCGCCCGAGAGCTGCTTGGGGTAGCCGGTGCCGTCGCAGAACTCATGGTGCTCACGGATGATCCGTTGCGCGGCCTCGTCCAGCTCCATGGGTTTGGCCAGCTTGATGCCGTATTCGCAGTGCAGCTGCAGGAAGCTCTGCTCGGCTTTGTTCAGTGGCTCGGTCTTGAGCAGGATCTTGCTTGGGATATCCAGTTTGCCGATGTCGTGGAGCAGTGCGCCGAGGCCAAGCTGCAGGCTGTCTTCACGGCTGAAGTTGAGAATCCGCGCGAGCATGATCGACAACACGGTGACATTCAGCGAGTGGAAATAGGCGTCTTCGCCGGCCTTGCCGTTGAGGGCATGCATGAGCACGGTGTGCTCGCCGAGCATGGCGCTGACCATCTGCCCGACCAGCTCTTCGGCCTGCTGCAGGGTCTCCCGAGGTTGGCTGCGCAGGGTGCGGGTGATGTTCTTGACCGTTTTGCTGGCTTGCTGAAATTGCTTATCGACCTCGGCGAGGTTTTTGCGCAGGGCCTTGAGCTGTTCGGCCCGTGCCTGCTTGGCCTGGATGGCGGCCAGCTCTTCGGCGCTAGGCGCGGTTGGGATGGTTGGGGCCGCGGCAACCGCCTGGGCGACCACGGCGAGGGGCCGGCCGTCGCTGCGCTTGGGGTCGTAACGCAGGCGCGGCAGGTTGAGCGCGTGGATCGCGTCGATCTGCGCCTGTTCCTTGATCTTGAAGCTGCTGAAGGTAAACGAATGTTCCATCCAGCCCCGGTCCAGATGGATGTACAGGCCGATGCACAGCTGTTCAGGGGTGATGTACAGGGTGTCTTCGGGCATGCCTTCCTCAACGCCAGTCACTGCAGGGGGGCTTGTTTACCCGTCCTGCAGAGTCTAGTCGTCAGGTTTGCGACTGTGCCAGGCAGCGGTCGATTTCCGCTGGCGCTTACGCCGGCAGGCACACCCCAGTGCCGCCCAGGCCGCAGTAACCACCAGGGTTCTTGGCCAGGTATTGCTGGTGATAGGCCTCGGCATAGTAGAAGGCCGGTGCGGCGGCGATTTCTGTGGTGATCAGGCCCTGACCAGCTGCCGTCAGCGCCTGCTGAAAGGCTTCCTGACTGGCCAGGGCCGCCGTCAGTTGTTCGCTGCCGTGGCAATAGATGGCTGAGCGGTACTGGGTGCCGCTGTCGTTGCCCTGGCGCATGCCCTGGGTTGGGTTGTGGGCCTCCCAGAAAACTTTCAGTAGCGCCGCATAACCGGTGACCTGCGGATCAAAAACCACTAGCACCACCTCGGTATGGCCGGTAAGCCCCGAGCAGACTTCCTCGTACGTGGGGTTGGGTGTATGGCCGCCGGCATAACCAACGGCGGTGCTGTAAACCCCTGCCTGCTGCCAGAAGCGCCGCTCGGCCCCCCAGAAACAACCCATGGCAAATACTGCCTGTTGCATGCCTGCCGGGAACGGCGGCTGCAATGGATGGCTGTTGACGGCGTGGTGGGCGGGCACCGCGACGGCCGTGTCACGCCCTGGTAGGGCCTGTTCGGCGGTGGGCAGTGCCTGTTTGTGCACGAGAATCTGCGAGCGCAAGACCATGGGTATTCCTCAAGGGTGGGCCCTGTATCTGGGGCCGCGGTACAGAGTAGACCGCGTCACTGCGCTGACGTTACCGACAGGCAGGTATTTAGTGTGCGGGTTAGCGCGGCGCGGCGGGGTAGCGGCGTAGGCGCTGGATCAGGTCACGGCCGGCAATGGGCCGGTCGAACAGGTATCCCTGGCCGATGTCGCAGTGCTGGCTGCGCAGGAACGCGACCTGGGCATTCGTCTCGATGCCTTCGGCGACCACCTTGAGTTTCAGCTTGTGGGCCATGGCGATCACCGCCGAGGTGATTTCCATGTCGTCCTGGTTGTCGGGAATATCCTTGATAAAACTGCGATCAATCTTGATCACATCAATGGGGAATTTCTTCAGGTAGCTGAGGGACGAATAGCCGGTGCCAAAGTCGTCCATGGCCAGGCTCAGGCCCAAGGCTTTGAGGTCGTCCAGTTGCTGGCGCGTGGCCTCGCTGGCTTCCAGCAGCAGGCTTTCGGTCAGCTCCAATTCCAGCAAGTGGGCGGGCAGGTCTTCTTCGCGGAGGATGTCGCGAATCGACTGCACCAGCTCCGGGTCGGAGAACTGTTTGGGCGACAGGTTGATGGCAATCGGGCATTCGCCCAGGCCCACGGCGAGCAGTTGTTTGCTCATGCGGCAGGCCTGGCGGGCGACCCATTTGCCGATCGGAATGATCAGCCCGGTTTCTTCCGCCACGCTGATGAACTGGTCGGGGTAGATCATCCCGCGCTCGGGATGGCTCCAGCGCAGCAGCGCCTCCAGGCCTTGCAGCTGGCCGTTTTTCAGGCTCAGTTTGGGCTGGTAGTAAACCTCCAGCTCGTTCTGCATCAGGGCGCGGCGCAGGTTGTTTTCCACGAACAGGCGGTAGTTGGCCTCGGCATTCAGGGCTTCGTTGAACACCTGTACCTGGTGTTTGCCATTGGCCTTGGCCTTGTGCAGGGCCAGGCCTGCGCTTTTCAGCAGGGCTTGCGGGTCGTTACCGTGGGCGGGCGCGCACGCCAGGCCAACCGAGCCGCTAATGTTGATTAACTGATTGTCGACGAACAGCGGTTTGCTCAGGGTCAGTAGCACCTGTTCAGCCAGGCGCAGGCCCTCGGCTTGGTCGACACCGTCGAGCTGCACGGCAAATTCGTTGCTGGCCAGGCGCGCCAGGATGCCGGTCGGGCTCAGGGTGTTGCGCAGGCGCAGGGCCAGGCTGACCAGCAGTTTGTCGCCAGTGGTGTGACCGAGGCTGTCGTTGATCCGCTTGAAGTTATCGATGTCGACCAGCAGCAGGCTCAGGGGCGCGCTGCTTTGCTGTTCAAAGTGCTGCTCCAGGCCGCGGATAAAGGCCAGGCGGTTACCCAGGCCGGTGAGGCTGTCGCGAAACGCCAGACGCTCGATGCGTTGCTGGGCGCGTTTGCTCTCGCTGATGTCTTCGTAGATGCCGATGTAGTGAGTCAGCTCGCCGTTTTCACCATGCACCTTGGAGATCGACAGTTGGCCCCAGTAAGGGTCGAAGTTCTTGCGGCGGCTTTTGAATTCACCTTGCCAGCTGTTGCTGTGGCCGAGGCTGGATTGCGCATCGAAGAGCATGTCGGCGAGGTTTTCCAGCGCCGGTAAGTCGGCAATTCGTTGGCCGCAGACTTCTTCGGCGCTGTACAGGGTGATGGCGGTAAAACTCGGGTTGACGTACTCCACCCGGCCGTCGCGGTCGATCAGCAAGAAGGCACTGGCGCTTTGTTCGACCGCGCGCTGAAACAGGTGCAGGGCACTGGTGGCCGTGCGTCGTTGCTGGTTGATCATGACCTGGGCGAACTGGTCGGCCAGCTCGCCGGCAAAGGCGATTTCATCGGCCTGCCAGGTGCGCAGGCCGGCGGTATGTTCCAGGCACAGTACGCCGACCATGTCGCCGTTAACGCGGATGCTGGCGTCCAGCAGCGCCTGAATACCCACGGGTTGCAGGTAGTGACTGCTCAGTTCACGGGTGCGCGGGTCCTGTTGAGCGTTGTCGGCATCGATGGCACGACTGCTTTGCAGGGCTTCCAGGTACGCCGGGAACTGGCGGGTTTCGATGGCGGCCAGGCTTTCGTATTGGTCGAGGTCGCGGCGATACAGGGCCAGCGGCTGCAGGTGTTCGCCTTGCAGCAGCCAGATGCCGGCACGGGCCACACCGTAGGCCTCGCAGGCCGCCTGGGTGATCAGTTCGGCGGCCTCTTGCAGCGGGTTGCCCGAGGCGTAGCGATGGCGCGCCAAACGTACGATCAGGCTCTGTTGGGTGCGTGAGCGCAGCAGGTGCTGCAGGTGTTCTTCCTGGGCGTCCTCATGCAGTTCCAGGGACGTTTGCAGGCGGGCGTTTTGCGCTTTTAGTTCACTGAGTTGGGCGCTGTCCTGGTGCTCGGCGGGGTGCTGGTCGATCAGCAGGTAGCCACGCAGCAAGGCTCGCTGGCGCTGCTGAAAGCGCTCGCCGCATTCGAGGATTTGCAACGGCCCGACCTCGGTATGCAGGGTGTAGCGCACTTGATACTGAGGCGCTTTGCTCAGTTGCTGCTGGATCTGGGCATGCAGTTGATAGCGCGCCTGGGGTTCCATCAGGCTGGCATAGGGCGCGCCGATCAGCGCGCAGAGTTCAGTGGCCGGCTGGCCGAAGGCCTGCGCGCAGGCAGGGTCCAGGTACAGCAAGGCCCAACTGGCTTCGTCCAGCCGCTCGAAACGCAATAGTCCCAGCTTGCCGGGGACTGGCAACTGGGTCACAACCTCGACCGCCGAACGGCTGGCGGTATCGGTATGGATTTTCATCGAATGACTCGCTTCAAGTATGCTGACCGAGTTGGGTTTAAGAGCCTGGCCGACAGGCGCCTAAACCCACCTCTTATTAGCGCTGCGCAAGGGTGCATGATGCGGATCAGACTGACAAGGCAACTGAGCGGGATAATCTTGATGGCGCTGCTGGGCAGTGCCGTGGCAGCACCCGCTGAGGGCGTTTCGGACAGTGGTCTGAGCGGTAGCGAACAGGCTCGTTACCTGTCTGGAATCAAGCGTCTTTATTTGGCCAAGAGCGAGCGCGAGGCGTTGCTGGAACACTGCAACCAGCTGCTGCAGACCTACGCCTTGCGCGCCGGCTACCAGGTGGGGCAGGCCGCACCGCGGGATCTGCTTTATCAGCTGAGTATCGGCGGGCCGGGCGAATTGTTGCTGCGCGAAGAGTCTCGCGCTCAGCAGGGCACCGATGTCAGTGTGCGTAACCGTCGTCTCTCGGTGTTTGGTCTGGACCCTTATATTCGTTATGACTGCCCCCTTAGCGGCATTCGTTGTGTCTTGAACAATCCGGCGGATGGCTCGCCCCTGCTGAGCGTCTTGCGCGACCAGCAGGGTGCCGAGGAGTTGGCCAAGGCGTTGTCGTTTTTGCTGCGTAACCTGCAGCAGAACTAGTCCTTGCGGTATGCCTCGCGGCGTGCGACCCGCACGATTAGGTTGGCGTTGAGCGCAGCGAAGCCCAACAGCAGGTAGCAGGGTTTGTTGGGCTTCGTCGCGTTGCGCCTCAACCCAACCTACGGTTGTCTAGCGCATACAAAACGCCCCGCGCAAGGCGGGGCGTTCGGTTGCACAGGCGTGGGCCGAAGGCCCGCCAGCCTTAGAGCAGCAACGTACGGATATCCCCCAGCACTTCCCCCAGACGCTTGGTAAAGCGTGCAGCGGCGGCGCCGTTGATGACCCGGTGGTCGTAGGACAGCGACAGCGGCAGCATCAGTTTTGGCTGGAACGCCTGACCATCCCAGACCGGCTGGATGGTTGCCTTGCTGACCCCAAGGATCGCAACTTCCGGTGCGTTGACGATCGGCGTGAAGCCGGTGCCGCCAATGTGGCCGAGGCTGGAGATGGTGAAACAGGCACCCTGCATGTCGTCCGCCGAGAGCTTTTTGGTCCGGGCTTTTTCCGCCAGGGCCGCCGCCTCTGCAGCCAGTTGCAGCAGGCTCTTCTGCTCGACGTTTTTCAGCACCGGCACCAGCAAGCCGTCCGGGGTGTCGACCGCGAAGCCGATGTGCACGTACTTCTTGCGGATCAGCGCCTTGCCTGAAGGCGCCAGCGAACTGTTGAAGTCCGGCAGCTCTTTGAGCAGGTGGGCGCAGGCTTTGAGCAACAGCGGCAAGACGGTCAACTTGACCCCGGCTTTTTCCGCCGCGCCTTTTTGCGCGATGCGGAAGGCTTCCAGCTCGGTGATGTCGGCACTGTCGAACTGGGTCACGTGGGGCACGTTGAGCCAGCTGCGATGCAGGTTGCTGGCACCGACCTGCATCAGGCGAGTCATCGGCACTTCTTCGACTTCGCCAAACTTGCTGAAGTCCACCACCGGGATCGGTGGAATACCTGCGCCACCGGTTGCGCCGGCAGTCGGGGCTTCCTTGGCCTTCTGCATCATCGCTTTGACGTAAATCTGCACGTCTTCTTTGAGGATGCGACCTTTCGGCCCGGAGCCCGTTACAGCGGACAGCTCGACACCAAACTCGCGCGCCAGCAGGCGCACCGCTGGGCCTGCGTGCACTTTGCTGCCAGGGCGAACAGGGGCGTCTACGACCTTGGCGGCGGCTGCCGCCAGAGAGGCAATTGCGCTGACTTCAGCTGCGACCGCCGGATGCGCGCCGGCCGGGACCTTGTGCACATCACTTGCTGCAGTTGGTGCGGCAGCGGTGGGTTCCGCGGCCGGAGCAGCTGCGCCTGCGACTTTTAGCGTGAGGATGAAATCGCCGGTGCCGACTTCGTCTTCCAGTTTGACGCGGATGCTTTCCACCACGCCGGCAGCCGGCGAGGGGATTTCCATGCTGGCCTTGTCCGACTCCAGAGTGATCAGCGACTGGTCGGCTTCGACCGTATCGCCGACCTTGATCAGGATTTCGATGACCTTGGCTTTGCCCGACGAGCCGATATCCGGCACATGCACGTCCTGCACGCTACTGGAGGCCTGTGCGGCGGGTGCCGGCGCTGCTACTGGCGCGGGAGCCGCAGCCGCTTTGGGTGCTTCAGCGGGTGCCGCAGCGGGTGCCGCAGCGGGTGTTGGTGCTGCGTCGGCAGCGCCTTCTACTTCCAGCTCCAGCAGTTCGTCGCCTTCTTTCAGGCGGTCGCCCAGTTTCACTTTCAGACTTTTTACCACGCCGGTTTTTGGCGCTGGGATTTCCATGCTGGCCTTGTCCGACTCGAGGGTCAGCAGGCTCTGATCAGCTTCGATGCGATCGCCAACCTTGACGAACAGCTCGATTACTTCACCCTCACCGCTGCCGATGTCGGGTACGCGAATCAATTCACTCATCGTTTCGCTCCTTAGCAGTCCAGTGGGTTGGTTTTTTCCGGGTTGATGCCGAACTTGACGATGGCTTCAGCCACCACCTTAGGTTCGATATCACCACGGTCGGCGAGTGCTTCCAGGGCAGCCAGAACAACCCAGTTGCGGTCCACTTCGAAGAAGTGGCGCAGCTTCTTGCGGCTGTCGCTGCGGCCGAAGCCGTCGGTACCCAGAACTTTGAATTCCTTGCTCGGTACCCACTGACGAATCTGTTCGGCGAACAGCTTCATATAGTCGGTGGAGGCAATCACTGGGCCTTTGCGGCCGCTCAGGCACTCTTCCACGTAAGTCTGCTTGGGCTTCTGACCCGGGTGCAGGCGGTTGCTGCGCTCCACGGCCAGGCCGTCGCGGCGCAGTTCGTTGAAGCTGGTGACGCTCCATACGTCTGCAGCGACATTGAACTCGTCACGCAGAATCTTCGCCGCCTCGCGCACTTCACGCAGGATTGTGCCGGAACCGAGGAGCTGCACGTGGTGCGCGGCTTCCTTCTTGTCCTCTTCGAGCAGGTACATGCCCTTGATGATGCCTTCCTCGATACCGGCCGGCATCGCCGGCTGCTGGTAGGACTCGTTCATCACGGTGATGTAGTAGAAGACGTCCTGTTGCTGCTCGGTCATCTTCTTCATGCCGTCCTGAATGATCACCGCCAGCTCATAGCCGTAGGTTGGATCGAAGGTGCGGCAGTTCGGGATAGTGGCGGCCAGCATGTGGCTGTGGCCGTCTTCGTGCTGTAGGCCTTCGCCGTTCAGCGTGGTACGGCCGGCGGTGCCGCCGATCAGGAAACCACGGGTGCGGCTGTCGCCAGCAGCCCAGGCCAGGTCGCCAATGCGCTGGAAGCCGAACATCGAATAGAAGATATAGAACGGCAGCATCGGCTGGTTGTGGCTGGAGTACGAGGTACCCGCCGCAATGAACGAACTCATGGCGCCAGCTTCGTTGATGCCTTCTTCGAGGATCTGGCCCTTCTTGTCCTCGCGGTAGAACATCACCTGATCTTTATCAACCGGCTCATACAGCTGGCCGACCGAGGAGTAGATGCCGAGTTGGCGGAACATGCCTTCCATACCGAAGGTACGGGCTTCGTCCGGGATGATCGGCACGATGCGTGAGCCGATGTCCTTGTCCTTGACCAGCTGCGCGAGAATGCGCACGAAGGCCATGGTGGTGGAGATTTCGCGGTCACCGGAGCCATCGAGGATGGCTTTGAGGGTCTCCAGCGGTGGCGTCGGGATACTGAAACTCTTGGTGCGGCGCTGCGGTACGAAACCGCCCAGCGCGGCGCGGCGTTCACTCAGGTAGCGCGCTTCGGCGCTGCCTTCTTCCGGCTTGAGGAACGGCAGGTTTTCCAGTTCCTCGTCTTGTACCGGAATGTCGAAACGGTCGCGGAACTGCTTGAGGCTGTCGACATCCACCTTTTTGGTGTTGTGCGCGGTGTTCTTCGCTTCACCCGCACCCGTGCCATAACCTTTGACGGTTTTGGCCAGGATCACGGTCGGCTGCTCTTTATGGTTGACCGCCTGATGATAGGCCGCATACATCTTGTAGGGGTCGTGGCCGCCACGGTTGAGCTTCCATATCTCGTCGTCGGACAGATCGGCAACCATGGCCTTGAGTTCTGGCGAGTTGAAGAAGTGCTCACGGACGAACGCGCCGTCCTTGGCCTTGTAGTTCTGGTATTCGCCGTCGATGACTTCGTCCATACGCCGTTGCAGGATGCCGTCGACGTCCTTGGCCAACAGTGGGTCCCAGAAGCGGCCCCAGACCACCTTGTTGACGTTCCAGCCGCCGCCACGGAACACGCCTTCGAGTTCCTGAATGATCTTGCCGTTGCCGCGCACTGGGCCATCGAGGCGCTGCAGGTTGCAGTTGATGACGAAGATCAGGTTATCCAGCTTCTCGCGGCCAGCCAGGGAGATGGCGCCGAGGGATTCCGGCTCGTCGCACTCGCCGTCGCCCATAAAGCACCAGACCTTCTGCTTGCCGGCCGGGATAAAGCCGCGTGCTTCCAGGTACTTCATAAAGCGTGCCTGGTAGATCGCCTGAATCGGACCGAGACCCATGGACACGGTCGGGAATTGCCAGAAATCGGGCATCAGCCAAGGGTGTGGGTACGAGGACAGACCGTTGCCGTCCACTTCCTGGCGGAAGTTGTTCATCTGCTCTTCAGTGATGCGGCCTTCCATAAAGGCGCGGGCGTAAACGCCGGGTGATGCGTGGCCCTGGAAGAAGATCAGGTCGCCGCCGTGCTCCTCGGTGGGCGCCTGGAAAAAGTAGTTGAAGCCGATGTCATACAGGGTTGCTGAGGAGGCAAAGCTGGAGATGTGGCCGCCCAGATCGGAGTCTTTCAGGTTGGTGCGCATCACCATGGCCAACGCGTTCCAGCGCACCAGCGAGCGAATGCGGCGTTCCATAAACAGGTCGCCAGGCATGCGTGCTTCGTGGGTGAGCGGAATGGTGTTGCGGTAGGGCGTGGTGATCGCATACGGCAGCTGTGAGCCACTGCGGGTGGCCAGCTCGCCCATACGGGTCATCAGGTAATGGGCGCGATCTTCGCCCTCTTTGTCGAGGACGGATTCCAGGGCGTCCAGCCATTCCTGGGTTTCGACGGGATCGAGGTCTTGCATGGCTTGCTCCAGGGCTCAAAGGCTTCCAGAATCGGAGGCCTGGGTTCGCAGCAGGCCTTGTGGGCCGGGTGCGTAAATTCTTGGGTGTGCCGGAGGGTGAACCGGCTTTTGTAGTTTTACTACATTGCGACGGTCATTTCAGCTCTTTTGGCACATTCTTTAGTAGTAAAACTACAAAAAGGTGTCAGCGTGTTATTTGCTCGCGCGACATGCTTGCCGCCAGTTGTTCTGGCGCTCTCGCCAAAAGGATAGACCATGAGCCTGCCCCCGCTGACTACGCTGCCTGCCACCTTGCAGGGCCTTGCCGCCCGTGCGCAAACGGCTTGGCCGACGGCCGTGGCCGCGCTTGGTGGGCGTTGCAGCGAGCGTTTTGCCGCTTGGCCGGCGGCGCGCCTGGAGTGCCTGGGGCGGGTGTTTGCGGCCAGCGATTTCGTCTTCGAACAATCTCTGCGCGACCCGCTGATGCTGCTGGATCTGGCCGACTCCGGCGAGTTGGAGCGCAGCCTGGCGGCCGGCGAATTACGCGCTCAGTTGCAGGAGGCCGTGGACGCGTGCGGCGACGAGGATGAGCTGGGCCGCTGCCTGCGGCGCCTACGCAATCGCCAGCAAACCCGCATCATCTGGCGCGATGTTTGTCGTCTGACCGACCTGCGTGAGACCTGCAACGACCTGACCTTGCTGGCCGAGGCCTGCATCGATCTGGCCTACGGCTGGCTGTATGCGCGCCATTGCACCCAGTACGGCACCCCCATCGGCGCGCGCAGTGGCTTGCCGCAGCACTTGGTGGTGCTGGGGATGGGCAAGCTCGGCGCCCATGAGCTCAACCTGTCGTCGGACATTGATCTGATTTTCGCCTTCGCTGAGGGCGGTGAAACCGATGCGGCCAAGCGGCCGCTGGATAATCAGGAGTTTTTCATCCGCCTCGGTCAGCGCCTGATCAAGGCGCTGGATGCCATCACCGTCGACGGCTTTGTCTTCCGCGTCGACATGCGCCTGCGCCCCTACGGTTCGTCCGGGCCGCTGGTGTTCAGCTTTAACGCCCTGGAGCAGTACTACCAGGATCAGGGGCGCGACTGGGAACGCTACGCGATGATCAAGGCGCGCGTGGTGGCCGGCGACCAGCAGGCCGGCAAGCGTCTGCTGGAAATGCTGATGCCGTTCGTTTATCGGCGCTACCTGGACTTCTCTGCGATCGAAGCGCTGCGGGCGATGAAACAGTTGATTCAGCAGGAGGTGCGGCGCAAGGGCATGGCCGAGAACATCAAGCTGGGTTCCGGCGGCATCCGCGAGGTCGAGTTTATCGCCCAGGCTTTTCAGCTGATCCACGGCGGCCGTGACCTCAGCTTGCAGCACCGACCCTTGCTCAAGGTGCTCAGCGTGCTGGAGGGGCAGGGTTATCTGCCGCCGGCGGTGATCACCGAGATGCGTGAGGGCTACGAGTTTCTGCGCTACACCGAACACGCCCTGCAGGCCCTGGACGACCGGCAGACGCAGATGCTCCCGGACGGCGAGCAGGAGCGCGAGCGGGTGGCCTTTATCATGGGCTTTGCCGACTGGCCGAGCTTCCACCAGCAACTGATGGTCTGGCGTGGGCGCATCGACTGGCACTTCCGTCAGGTAATTGCCGACCCGGACGAGGTCGAGGGCGAAGAGGTGGTCGGTTGCATCGGTGCCGAGTGGCTGCCGCTGTGGGAAGGCTCGCTGGATGAGGAGGCGGCGTGTCGGCAGCTGCAGGAAGCGGGCTTTGTCGACGCACCGGCGACCTTGCAGCGCATCAATGGCCTGCGTCATGGCGGCCAGGTGCGGGCCATGCAGCGTCTCGGTCGTGAACGCCTGGACGCCTTTATCCCACGCCTGCTGGCGCAGGCGGCAGAACACGACAATCCGGACCTGGTGCTGGAACGGGTATTGCCTCTGGTGGAAGCGGTGGTGCGCCGCTCGGCGTATCTGGTGCTGCTGACAGAAAACCCCCTGGCCCTGCAGCGGCTGCTGCGCCTGTGCGCCGCCAGCCCGTGGATTGCCGAGCAGATCACTCGCTTCCCGTTATTGCTCGACGAGCTGCTGAATGAAGGCCGGTTGTTCAAGCCGCCGCTGGCGCCAGAACTGGCTGCCGAGTTGCGCGAGCGCCTGACGCGGATCCCCGAGGATGATCTGGAACAGCAGATGGAGGCCCTGCGTCACTTCAAGCTGGCCCACCGTTTGCGCGTGGCTGCGTCGGAAATTGCCGGCACCTTGCCGCTGATGAAGGTCAGCGATTACCTGACCTGGCTTGCCGAGGCCATTCTCGAGCAGGTGCTGGCCCTGGCCTGGCGCCAGACGGTGAGCAAGTACGGCGCCCCCCAGCGCGCCGACGGCAGCCAGTGTGATCCGGATTTCATCATCGTTGGTTACGGCAAGGTCGGTGGTATCGAGCTGGGCCATGGCTCGGACCTCGATCTGGTGTTTATCCACGACGGCGACCCGCAGGCGGAAACCGACGGCGCCAAGCCCATCGACGGTGCGCAATTCTTCACTCGTCTGGGCCAGCGCATCATTCACCTGCTGACTGCGCAGACCAACTCCGGCCAGCTCTATGAGGTCGATATGCGCCTGCGTCCGTCCGGTGCCTCGGGGCTGCTGGTCAGCTCCCTGGGCGCCTTCGGCCGCTATCAGGAAGGCGAAGCCTGGACCTGGGAGCATCAGGCCCTGGTGCGCGCGCGGGTGCTAGTCGGCTGTGCGCGGGTGGGGGCCGGTTTCGAGGCCATTCGTGCCCAGGTGCTGGGTCGCGAGCGTGATCTGCCCACCTTGCGCGGCGAGGTCAGCGAGATGCGCGCGAAGATGCGCGACAACCTCGGCAGCCCGTCAACCGCCGCCGGTACCGCCGCCAATGCCTTCGAGGCCGCGGCACCGTTCGACCTCAAGCAGGATGCCGGCGGTATCGTTGATATCGAATTTATGGTGCAATACGCGGCCCTGGCGTGGTCGCGCGAGCACCCGCAGTTGCTGCGTTACACCGACAATATCCGCATTCTGGATGGTCTGGAGGAAGCAGCGCTGATGTCCAGCGACGATGTCCGGCTGTTGCAGGAGGCTTACAAGGCCTACCGCGCGGCCGCCCACCGACAGGCCTTGCAGAAACAGCCAGGCGTGGTCAGTGGCGACCAGTTTCACCCAGAGCGGCGCGGCGTGCTGCGCATCTGGCACGCGTTGGGCTTGAACTGATAGCCCAGGCAGACCCCAAACAAACACTGAGGAGCAGGCAACTATGTCGATGGCCGACCGTGATGGCGTGATTTGGTATGACGGCGAACTGGTGCCGTGGCGCGATGCCACCACCCATGTGCTGACCCACACCCTGCATTACGGCATGGGCGTGTTCGAAGGCGTGCGCGCCTACAACACCCCCGAAGGCACGGCCATTTTCCGCTTGCAGGCGCACACCGATCGACTGTTCGATTCGGCGCACATCATGAACATGAAGATGCCGTTTACCAAGGAAGAACTCAACGAGGCGACCCGTGCCGCTGTGCGTGAGAACAACCTGGAAACGGCCTACATTCGCCCGATGGTGTTCTACGGATCTGAAGCCATGGGCCTGCGCGCCACAGGCCTGAAAGTTCGGGTCATCGTGGCCGCCTGGCACTGGGGTGCCTACATGGGCGAGGAAGCGTTGAAGACCGGGATTAAGGTGCGCACCAGCTCCTTTACCCGCCACCACGTCAACATCTCCATGACCCGCGCCAAGGCCAACGGCAACTACATCAACTCGATGCTGGCCCTGCAGGAAGCCGTTTCTGGCGGTGCTGACGAGGCCATGCTGCTGGATACCGAAGGCTATGTGGCCGAAGGCTCGGGCGAGAACATCTTCCTGGTCAAGAACGGCGTGGTGTACACCCCGGAAGTGACCTCGTGCCTGAACGGCATCACCCGCAGCACCATTTTGACCCTGGCCGCCGAGCTGGGCATTCAGGTGGTCGAGAAGCGCATCACTCGCGATGAGGTGTATATCGCCGACGAGGCCTTCTTCACCGGCACCGCCGCTGAAGTGACGCCGATTCGCGAAGTCGATGGCCGACAGATCGGTATCGGCAGCCGTGGTCCGGTCACCGAGATCCTGCAGAAGGCCTACTTCGACCTGGTTACCGGGCAGACCAGCGCGCACCCTGAGTGGCGCACGCTGGTTAAGTAAGGATCATTAGGTCGAGACAGGGAGGCTCCGCGCCTCCCTGCGCATTTCTGGAACGCGCATGAATATTCTGATCATTGGTCCGAGCTGGGTAGGCGACATGGTGATGGCGCAGACGCTGTTTCAGTGTCTGCAGCAGCGCCATCCGGGGTGTGCCATCGACGTGCTGGCCCCCGAGTGGAGCCGCCCGATTCTTGAACGCATGCCTGAAGTGCGCCAGACCCTGAGCTTTCCTCTCGGCCATGGTGTGCTGGAAATCGCCACTCGCCGGCGTATCGGCAAGGGCCTGGCGGGCCAGTACGATCAGGCCATTCTGCTGCCCAATTCGCTGAAATCGGCCCTGGTACCGTTTTTTGCTGACATCCCCAAGCGCACCGGCTGGAAGGGCGAGCTGCGTTACGGCCTGCTCAACGACATCCGTACCCTGGACAAAGACCGCTACCCGCTGATGATCGAGCGCTTCATGGCCCTGGCCTTCGAGCCAGGCGCCGAGCTGCCTAAGCCCTATCCGCGACCGAGTCTGCAGATCGATCCGACCAGCCGCGACGCGACCCTGGCCAAGTTCGGCCTGGATCTGGATCGGCCGGTACTGGCGCTGTGTCCGGGCGCCGAGTTTGGTGAGGCAAAGCGCTGGCCGGCCGAGCATTACGCCAAGGTTGCCGAGCTGAAAATTCGTGCCGGTTGGCAGGTCTGGTTGTTCGGCTCGAAGAATGACCATCCCGGTGGCGAAGACTTGCGCATGCGCTTGATCCCAGGCCTGCGTGAGGAGTGCACGAACCTGTCCGGTGCCACCTCGTTGGCCGAAGCCATCGACTTGCTGTCGTGCGCGGGCGCCGTGGTGTCTAACGACTCCGGCCTTATGCACGTAGCGGCGGCGCTCAATCGGCCGCTGGTGGCGGTGTACGGTTCGACCTCACCACAGTTCACCCCGCCGCTGGCCGAGCAGGTGGAGATCGTCCGTCTTGGCCTCGACTGCAGCCCTTGCTTCGAGCGCACCTGCCGCTTCGGCCACTACAACTGCCTGCGCGAGTTGAAGCCGCGTCCGGTGATCGAGGCGCTGGATCGCTTGGTCGCTGATCCGGTTGAGGTGCAGTAGTTTGCGGGTACTGCTAGTTAAAACGTCTTCCCTGGGCGATGTGATCCATACCCTGCCGGCCCTGACCGATGCTGCGCGGGCGATCCCTGGCATTCAGTTCGACTGGGTGGTGGAAGAGGGCTTTGCCGAGATTCCGACCTGGCATCCGGCCGTGGCTCAGGTGATTCCCGTGGCGCTACGCCGTTGGCGCAAGAACCTGCTGCAAACCTGGAAGAGCGGTGAGTGGGCGGCGTTCAAACAGCGTCTGCGTGAAGGCCGCTATGACCTGGTGATCGATGCCCAGGGCCTGCTGAAAAGCGCGCTGCTGACACGCTACGTTAATGCGCCCGTGGCCGGCTTGGATCGCGCCTCGGCGCGCGAGCCACTGGCCAGTCGCTGTTATGACCGCCCTTGTGCGGTCGCCTGGGGCCAGCATGCGGTGGAGCGGGT
The DNA here is from genome assembly GCF_059567785.1 of Pseudomonas sp. BGA-UO-ETr-WB11. NCBI lineage: Bacteria > Pseudomonadati > Pseudomonadota > Gammaproteobacteria > Pseudomonadales > Pseudomonadaceae > Pseudomonas > Pseudomonas sp. BGA-UO-ETr-WB11. Next base: position 686,756 of record NZ_JCAQOS010000008.1, read on the forward strand.
GCGCCAGTTGTTCGCCCAGGCACTGGGTTATCCGTTGCCGCAGTCGGTCGGTGACTATGGCCTGGATCGTAGCGCCATGGCGGGTGAGGCGCTGGCCGAGCCCTATGTGCTGTTCCTGCATGGCACCACCTGGGCCAGCAAGCACTGGCCGGAGGCCGATTGGCGCGCCCTGGCCGAGCACCTCGACAGCTGTGGCCTGGCCGTGCGCCTGCCGTGGGGCAGCGAGGTTGAAAAGGCCCGAGCCGAACGCATCGCCGCCGGTCTGCAGCACGCCAGCGTTCTGCCCAAATTGAATCTGCGTGGCGTGGCGGCGGTGATCGCCGGCGCTCGTGCCTGTGTGGCGGTGGATACCGGTCTCGGCCATCTGGCCGCGGCGTTGGACGTGCCGAGTATTTCCCTCTACGGCCCCACCTTGCCGCTTAAGGTCGGTGCCTACGGGCGAGGCCAGGTTCACCTGTGCGCCACGGGCCCCTTGGCCGGCGGCGGTGATCGCCATCAACCCTGTTTCGACGGTCTGGATGCCGCCTGCGTGGCGCCGGAGCTGGACCGTCTCTTGGCCAGTCTGGAGAGCCACTGATGCAACTGGCCTTTGTGCTCTACAAATACTTCCCGTTCGGCGGCCTGCAGCGCGACTTTATGCGCATCGCCCTGGAGTGCCAGCAGCGTGGCCACGCCATTCGCGTGTACACGCCGATCTGGGAGGGCGAGGTGCCGGCTGGTTTCGAGGTGGTGGTAGTGCCGGTCAAGGCGCTGTTCAATCACCATCGCAACGAAAAACTCACGGCCTGGATCAAGGACGACCTGGCCAAGCGCCCGGTTGACCGGGTGATCGGTTTCAACAAGATGCCGAACCTGGATGTGTACTACGCCGCCGATGGTTGCTTTGAGGACAAGGCGCAGACTTTGCGCAACAGCCTCTACCGCCGCTGGGGCCGCTACAAACACTTCGCTGACTACGAGCGGGCGGTGTTTGCTCCCGAGTCGAAGACGGAAATTCTGATGATTTCCGAGGTGCAGCAGCCGTTGTTCGTCAAGCATTACGGCACTCCGGCCGAGCGCTTCCACCTGCTGCCACCGGGGATTACCCTGGACCGTCGCGCGCCGGCCAATGCCGCCGAGATTCGTGCCGAGTTCCGTCGCGAGTTCAAGCTGGCGGACGACGAGCTGCTGCTGGTGCAGATCGGCTCGGGCTTCAAGACCAAGGGCCTGGATCGTAGCCTCAAAGCGTTGGCCAGCTTGCCGCGGGAACTCAAGCGGCGCACCCGCCTGATCGCCATCGGTCAGGATGACCCAACGCCGTTCCTGTTGCAGGTCAAGGCGCAGGGGTTGTCCGAGCAGGTACAAATCCTCAAGGGTCGCAGCGATATTCCGCGCTTCCTGCTTGGGGCCGATTTGCTGATCCACCCGGCTTACAACGAAAACACCGGCACCGTGCTGTTGGAGGCGCTGGTGGCTGGGCTGCCGGTGCTGGTCAGCGCCGTGTGCGGCTATGCCCACTACATTGCTGAGGCCGATTGTGGCCGCGTGTTGAGCGAGCCGTTTGCCCAGGCTGAGCTGAATCAGCAGCTGGCGGCGATGCTCGCCGATGACGCTGCCCGCGCCCAGTGGGGCCGTAATGGCCTGGCGTTCGCTGATTCGGCGGACCTGTATTCCATGCCGCAGCACGCGGCCGATGTGATTCTGGCGGACCGTCCATGAAGCTGTTGTTGAACGAACCGTTCAAATCCCTGTGGGCCGGGTGCGATCCCTTTGTCGCTGTCGAGGCGTTGCAGGGCGTGGTTTACCGTGAGCTGGAAGGTCGCCGCACGCTGCGCACCGAGGTCGACGGGCGCGGTTATTTCGTCAAGATTCACCGCGGCATCGGTTGGGGTGAAATCGTCAAAAATCTGCTCACCGCCAAGCTGCCAGTGCTCGGCGCGACCCAGGAATTATTGGCGATCGAACGTCTGACCGAGGTCGGCGTAGCGACCATGACGGCCGTGGCTTTCGGCGCCCGCGGTAGCAATCCGGCGCAGCAGCATTCGTTTATCGTCACCGAAGAGCTGGCGCCGACCATCAGTCTGGAAGACTTCAGCATCGACTGGGTCAAGCAGCCGCCGCCGGTCAAGCTCAAGCGCGCGCTGATTAGCGAGGTGGCGAAGATGGTCGGCGGCATGCACCGCGCCGGGGTCAATCACCGCGACTGCTATATCTGCCACTTCCTGCTGCACACCGATAAACCGGTGACGGCGGAAGATTTCCGCCTGTCGGTGATCGATCTGCACCGCGCCCAGACCCGCGCCCGCATCACCCGCCGCTGGCGCGACAAGGACTTGGCTGCGCTGTATTTCTCGGCGCTGGATATCGGCCTGACCCAGCGCGACAAGCTGCGTTTTCTGCGTGGTTATTTTCAACTGCCGCTGCGCCAGGTCCTGCGTGACGAAGCGCGGCTGCTGGCCTGGCTGGAAGCCAAAGCAGCCAAGTTGTACGCCCGCAAGCAGCGCTACGGGGATGCGCTCTGATGGCGGGCTGGACCCTGGATCCGGCCTTTGCCGCGCTGGCTGCTGATTTTGGCAGCCTCGACGCGGTGTTCGCCCTGCAGGGCGAGCGCATTACCAAGGACCCGCTGTCCGAAGTGATCCGCATCGAACGTGCCGGCGTGCGTTATTACGTCAAACGCTATTGGGGCGCCGGCAAGGGTTTGCGTCGCTACCTGGGGCGGCCGCGAGTTAAAGCTGAATGGCAAAATCTCAAATATTTCGCCAAGTGGGGCATCGCCACCGCGCCGATCGTCGCCTATGGCCTGGAGCGTACGCTGGGCGCCTTTGTTCGCGGTGCGCTGATCACCCGTGACCTGCAAGGCACTGAGGACCTGGCGGTGCTGGCCCAGCGCGATGATCCGCGCCTGGCTGACCGGCGCTGGGTCGCCGGTATCAGCCAGCAATTGGCGCGGGCCACCCGCACCCTGCACGACCAGCACTTCACCCATAACGATCTGAAGTGGCGCAACCTGTTGGTCAATCCGGCGGCGGAACTGTTTCTGATCGACTGTCCGTCCGGCAGCTTTTGGTGGGGGCCAGCCCTGCGCTACCGGATCATCAAGGACCTCGCCTGCCTGGACAAAGTGGCCAAACAGCACCTGTCGTGCACCCAGCGCCTGCGTTTTTACCTGCAGTACCGCGGCCGTCAGCGTTTGAATGCTTCGGACAAGCAGCGCCTGCGCAAGATCATCGGTTTTTTCGAGGGCCGCGAATGAGTGACTTTATCGCCGCCGAGGATCGCGAGATTCTCGCCGCCCACCAGTTGGACAGCTTCGAGGCCCTGTGGGCGCTGGAGTTGGAGGCGGTGGACGAGCCCAATACCGAACGCGGTGGCTACAGCACGGTGTCACGCCTGCAGTTGGGCGAGCATGCCTATTACCTCAAACGACAGAGCAATCACCTGACCCGCAGCTTGCGTCATCTGTTTGGCGAGCCGACCTTCGCCCGCGAACTGCGCAATATCGAACACTACCGTCAGCTGGGCATTCCGGCTTTGCAGGCAGCGTTTTTTGCCCAGCGTCGGCTGGCGGGCAAGCAGTGCGCGATCCTGCTGACTCGTGCCCTGGATGGTTGGCGTGATCTGGACAGCTGGCTGCAGGGTTGGGAATCCCATCCTGTCGCCCAGCGGCTGGCCATTGTGCAGGCCTGCGGCGAGCTGGCCCGGCGCCTGCACGAGGCGCGGCAGGTGCATGGCTGCTTCTATCCCAAGCATATTTTTCTGCGCGAAGAGGCCGATGGCTTTCACGCGCAGCTGATCGATCTGGAGAAGACTCGCGGGCTGTGGTTCGGCAAGCGTGACCGGATCAAGGATCTGGAGCCGCTGCTGCGCCGCGCCGGGGCGTGGAGTGAGGCGGAAGTCAGCACCTTGCTGCTCGCTTATGTCGGTTCGGGCGTGGGGGTGCCGGCTTGGCGCCAGCGTCTGGATGCTCGGCAACGTAACAAGGAAGCGCGCCGTTGAACCTCGCTGAACTGGCCCGTGCCGGGCGCGCGCCGGCGTTACCGCTGCTGATCGAACTGGCAGATGGCGAGCGTCTGGAGCTGCACAGCCTGCTGCGGGTGTTGCCCAGTCAGCGTTATGTCGGTCGGGCGACCTGGCGTGGCCGTGTGGTGCTGGCCAAGTTGCTGGTGGGCAGCAAGGCTGCGCGGCATTTTCAGCGTGAAGTGCAAGGTGCGCGTCTGCTTGCCGAGCAAGGCCTGAACACTCCGCAACTGCTGGCTGACGGCCAACAGGACGGCGGCGGTTGGCTGTTGTTCGACTACCTCGACGGCGCCCAAAGCCTGGCCGCCGCCTGGGCCGAACAGGGCGTTGGCGATGAGCTGAATGCCCCGCGCCAGGCGTTGCTGGCCAGCGCTCTGGGGGTGATCGGTCAGTTGCATGGACGCGGCCTGTGGCAGGCCGACCTGCACCTGGACAACCTGCTGCAGCGTGACGGCCAGCTGTTTCTGATCGATGGCGGCGGCGTGCACGGGCAAGTCCCCGGCCAGTCGCTTAGCCAAGACAAGGTGCTGGAAAACCTCGGCGTGCTGTTCGCCCAGTTGCCGCCGATGGCGGAGGAACAGCTGGAAGAAGTGCTAATCCACTATCTGCTGGCCAACGGCGCCCATGGCTTGCCCCTTGAGGCGTTACTGAAGGAAGTGGCCAAGGTGCGGCGCTGGCGCCTGCGCGACTACCTGAAGAAAATCGGCCGCGATTGCAGCCTGTTCAGCGCCAAGATCGGTGCCTTTGGCCTGCGGGTGGTGCGCCGTGACCGTGAGGCCGAGTTGCAGCCGTTGCTGGCGGCGCCGGAGGCTTTTATCGCCAGCGGTCATCGCTTCAAGGGCGGCGGCGCGGCCACGGTGGCGCGGGTTGACCTCAACGGTCAGCCGCTGCTGGTTAAACGCTACAACATCAAAAATGTCGCCCACTGGTGCAAGCGTTTTTGGCGCCCGAGCCGCGCCTGGCATAGCTGGCGCGAGGGTCATCGCCTGAGTCTGCTTGGTATTGCCACGCCGCAGCCACTGGCGGTGTTGGAGCGGCGCTGGTGCTGGTTGCGCGGTCCGGCGTTGCTGATTACCGAATATCTGCCCGGGCACGATATAATCGCCCGCTTCCAGCCCTATCTTGATCTGTCATCCGGGCTGGAAGGGCCGCCAGAAGCGGAGTTGCAGGCGCTGGATGGACTGTTTGCCGCGTTGTTGCGCGAGCGCATCAGCCATGGCGACCTCAAGGGTTATAACGTCTTCTGGGACAACGGCCGCTGGTCACTGATCGATCTGGACGCCATGCGTCAGCACCACAGTGACCGCAGTTTTGCCCGCGCCTACGAGCGCGACCGTGCACGATTTTTGCGCAACTGGCCAGCCGACTCCAGGCTGTTCAAGCTGCTCGACCAACGCTTACCGCAGGTGCCCGGCACCTGCCCTGAAAGAGGCTAACACCTGTGGCATTGACCATCCTCGGCCTGTCCGGCGCCTTGAGCCATGACCCTTCTGCGGCCCTGTACATCGACGGCAAGCTGATTGCTGCAGCAGAAGAAGAGCGCTTCGTGCGCGACAAGCATGCCAAGCACCGCATGCCCTACGAGTCGGCCAAGTTCTGCCTGGAACAAGCCGGGATCAAGCCGAGCGATGTTGATGTGGTAGCGATCCCGTTCGCGCCGATCAGCATCTTCGACAAAGCCCGCTGGCACTACGCCAAGCGTTACTGGTACGCGCCGGATCGCGCCCTTGATGCGATCCTGATGGGCAACCGCCGCTACAAGCGCTACCGCACCAAGATCAACTGGTGCCTGGAACAGCTGGGTTTCGACCTGAAAAAAGTCAAAATCGAAGCGGTTGAGCACCACCTAGCGCACGCTTCCAGTGCCTATCACTGCTCGGGTTTCAAGGAGAAAACCGCGATCCTCGGCATCGACGGCAAGGGTGAGTACGCCACCACCTTCTTCGGCTACGGCGAGAACGGCAAGATCCACAAGATCAAGGAGTTCTTCGATCCGGACTCCCTCGGTGGCCTGTACGGCGCGATCACCGAGTTCCTCGGTTTCGAGATGCTCGACGGCGAGTTCAAGGTCATGGGCATGGCGCCGTATGGCGATGCCAGCAAGTACGATTTCTCCCGCCTGGCCACCTTCGAGAACGGCGAACTGGTGATCAACACCGAGTACGCCAACGTCATCGGCCTGCGTCGCTACAAAGAGAAGGGCAAGGGCTTCTACTTCTCGCCCAAACTGATCGAGTGGCTCGGCCCGAAACGCGAAGGCGATATCGCCGACGATCCGTACATCCATTACGCCGCCAGCATGCAAGCGCTGTTCGAGAAGCTGGCGCTGCAGATGATGGATTACTACCTCGGGGACATCCTCAAGGAAACCGGCAAGATCGTGTTTGCCGGCGGCTGCGCGCTGAACGTCAAACTCAACCAGAAGATCATCGCCCGTCCGGAAGTCAAAGAGCTGTTCGTGCAGCCGGCTTCCGGCGATGCTGGCACTGCCGTTGGCGCTGCGGCCTACGTGTCGCACAAGCGTGGCGTGCCGGTGGAGAAGATGGAACACGTCTATCTCGGCCCTGAGTACAGCAACGAAGATGTGATCGCCGCCTGCGCCCGCCACGCCCACAAACCGCAGTGGACGCAGATCGACAACATGCCGCAGCGCATCGCCCAGATCATGGTCGATGGCAATCCGGTGGCCTGGTTCCAGGGTCGCATGGAGTTCGGCCCGCGTGCGCTCGGTGGGCGTTCGATCATCGGTTGCCCGAGCGTGCCGGGTGTGGCTGACCGCATCAACGCGCAGATCAAATTCCGCGAGCGTTGGAGGCCCTTCTGTCCGTCGATGCTCGACACGGTGGCGCCGCAGATGTTCAAGATCGATCACCCGAGCCCGTTCATGACCTTCACTTTTGAAGTGAATGACGAGTGGAAGCAGCGCGTTGGCGAAGTGGTGCACGAAGACGGTACTTCTCGTGCCCAGGTGCTCAAGCGCGAATACAACCCGCGCTACTACGACATGATGCTGGAGCTGGAGAAACTCACCGGCAATGGCGTGTCGCTCAACACCTCGCTGAACCGCCGCGGCGAAGCGATGATCTGCTCGCCGACCGATGCCCTGGACATGTTCTTCGGTTCGGACCTTGAGTACCTGATCATGCAGGACATCCTGGTGGTCAAGGATGGCCTCAAGCGCTATGACGACGCCAACTGAACTGCGGGTTCTGCAATTTTGCCACGGTTATGACGGGCCCTTTCTCGATTGCGCCCGTCAGTACGCCAGCTTGTTCGTCGGCACGCCGTATAAGATCACCACGGTTTACCTGACTGGCGCGCCGAGCGCCGAGGTCGAGCGTGGCTCGGCCTCTGATGAGGTGGTGTTTCTCGACTACCGTTCGCGCGATGTACGGGGCCTCAAACTCAAAGCCATCCGCGATATCAAGCAGCTGGTGGCTGGGCGCAACTTCCAGTTCTGCATCGCCCATCGCTTCAAGCCGATTTATGTCGCCTTACTCGGCACTGACTTGCCGGTGATCGGCGTGCACCACGGATTTGGCGACTACCAGCGCCTTAGCCGCAAGCTGTTTGCCAACTGTTTCCGCAAGCGCTTGGCGTTGCTCGGCGTGTCCAATGCCGTGCGCGACGAAATCCGCGCCTGCCTGCCCAGCTGGCCGGCCGAGCGCATTGAGACCCTGTACAACCGCATCGATATCGACGCCGTGCAAGCCGAGCAGGTTTGTCGTGACGACGCCCGCGCCCATCTCGGCTTGCCGCAGGACGCCTGGGTGGTCGGCAACGTCGGTCGCCTGCATCCGGATAAGGACCAGGCGACGCTGATCCGCGGCTTCGCCCAGGCCCTACCGCAACTGCCTGCGGGCAGCCTGCTGGCGATCATGGGCAGCGGTCGATTGGAGTCGTCACTCAAGGCCCTGGCCGCTGAATTGGGCGTGAGCACTTCGGTGCGCTTCCTCGGCCAGGTGCCCCAGGGGCGACGCTACTTCAAGGCCTTCGACGTGTTTGCCCTAACCTCCGACCACGAACCCTTCGGCATGGTGCTGCTGGAAGCCATGGCCGCCGGAGTGCCGGTTATTTGCAGCGACTGTGGTGGCGGGCGGGAAGTGGTTGAAGGGGTGGGGCGGTTGTTTGCCCTGGCTGACCCCGCTGCGCTGGCTTCTCAGTTGCGGGCGCAAGCGCTGGCAGCCCAACCCTCTGCTGACCAGCAAGAGGTTGCGTTTGCTCGCCTGCAAGCGTGTTTTTCTGATGCGTCTGTTGTCCGTCGCTTCTGGACGTTGCCCCTTGTCACTGGGCTGCGCGCGTGACTACACCCTCGGCGGATAACCCCTGGGCTGCCAAGGCGCGTGCCCTCGACCTGTATCGCTGGTTGCTGTTGCGCGAGCGCCATGGCTGGCTGGGCAGCGCTGTGCGTTACGTCCGTGAGGCACTGGCCGATGGGCTCTTTGGGTTACGCGCTCGTGGGCGTTTGGCGGCCCAGGTTAACGTCGAACCCTGTGACTTTTTGCTGCTGCAATCGGCGCCCAAAGTGATCAAGTTTCAGCGCAAGAAATTATTGATTGATGGCCTGCGCGCGCGTGGTCATACGCTGGTGGAAAGCGCGCTGCAGGAGCCTCGGACGATCCTCCGTCAGCGCCTGCTCAAGCGTCCGCCACAGTCGGTACCGCTGCGTTACTTCGGTTATGCAGCCTATGCGCAGTGGCTGGTCGAGCACCATCAGCCGGGTATTCTGCTCAATGACCGCAACGGCAGCTTGTATTCGCCGTTTCTGCGCCTGGCTCTGCAGCAGCGCCAACAGTTGCTGGTGCACCTGGCCCATGCGACCACCGTGGAGCGTTCGCGGCGGCTGGGCATGAATGACTATGACTACTATTTTTTGTTCGGTCAGAGCTCGCTGGAGGCTTTGCAGGCGCGGGCCTTGCGTTTCGGCACCTCGACAGCGGTGTTGGCCGGCTCGCACATGATTGATCGCTCTTACGATCTGCAACCGGCGGATGCCGGGATGAAGGCGCTGCTGGTGCTGGGTGTTGGCCCAGACAAGGAGAAGGAGTCGGGCTATCAGTGCACTTATGCATTGATTCGCGAATGGGCGGAGCAGAACCCGGATTACCAAGTGCTAATCAAAGCTCATCCGCGCAGCCAGGTGCCGTTCTGGGGGCAGACTGCCAGCGAGTTGGCGAATGTGCGGGTCTTGCCTTCGACCTGCACGCTGGCAGAGGCCCTGGAGCAGGCTTCGGTAGTGATCAATATCATGTCGAACGCCGTTATCGAGGCTGCCTTGGCGCGGCGCCCGGTGATTTACGTGAATGCCAGCGGCGAGCACGATATTTTTTCCCAAGAGTCATATTTTGGCCCCTGTATCACCCAGGTGGACGCATTAAGTCGACGTGTGCAGGAGGTTCAGGCTGACTACGCGCAGGCATTGGCAGGCTCCGCGCGGTTTGCTGAATATCATTTGGCACATGGCATCAATGGACTGAGCAATACCCTGGCAACGCTTGAACTGCTGCAGGCCAAGGGCGCTTGTAGTGGACAGCGATTATTGCCAGCCGGATTGCAACTAGCAGGTGGACGCAACAATGAATAAACCAGCCTTGGTCATGCTTGATTGCACGCTGCGTGATGGTGGTTATTACAACAACTGGGACTTTGACGCTCAGTTGGTTCAAGACTACCTACAGGCCATGCTGGGGCTGGGGGTGGATTACGTTGAACTGGGGTTTCGCGGATTTGCCGGTAGCGGTTTTCGCGGTGCCTATGCGTTTACCACGGATGCCTTTCTGCGCAGTTTGCAGTTGCCGGCAGAGCTGAATGTTGGCGTGATGGTCAATGCCAGCGAGGTTCTTAATCATCCTTCAGGCCTTCTTCCTGCATTGGCATTGTTGTTTGCGCCTGCACACCAATCACCGGTCAAGCTGGTCCGCCTCGCGTGTCACGTGCACGAGTTTGAGGCGACGCTACCAGCCTGCGACTGGTTAAGCGCGCAGGGTTATCGGGTTGGTATCAACCTGATGCAGATTGCCGATCGACAGCCTGATGAGATTGAGCGTCTGGCGCTGATGGCACAGGGCCGGCCACTGGACGCGCTGTATTTTGCCGATAGCATGGGCAGCCTTTCGCCGGCGCAAACCAGCGATATTATTCGCAGTCTTCGACGCGGCTGGCATGGCGCTCTCGGGATTCACACCCATGACAATTGCGCCATGGCCCTGGCCAATACGCTGCAAGCGGTAGCAGATGGCGTTAGCTGGGTAGACAGTACCGTGACCGGTATGGGGCGTGGTCCAGGCAATGCCCGCACCGAGTACCTGGCGATAGAGCTGATGGCCAAGCGTGGGCGAACGGTCGATATCAGTCCGTTGCTCGGTGTAATCGCCCGCTGGTTTCAGCCGATGCAGCAGCAGTTCGGCTGGGGAACCAACCCATATTATTTTTTAGCCGGCACTTATGGCATTCACCCGACGTACATTCAGGAAATGCTCGCGGATTCCCGCTATGCCGAAGAAGACTTGCTGGCGGTGATCGACTTCCTTAAGGATCAGGGCGGCAAGAAGTTCAACCCCGGCACGCTCGAGTCCGCGCGACACTTTTACCGGGGCGAGCCATCCGGAAGCTGGGCGCCGCAAACGCTTTTGGCTGACCGCGAAGTCTTGTTGCTCGGCAGTGGGCCAGGTGTCTCGCGCCATCGGCAGGCGCTTGAGGACTACATTCTGCGGGCCAAGCCGTTTGTCATAGCGCTCAATACCCAGTCGCATATCGCTGCTGAGTTGATCGATGTGCGTGCAGCCTGTCATCCATTCCGCCTGATGGCGGACTGTCAGGAGCATCGGCGCTTGCCGCAGCCGCTGGTGACGCCCGCGCATATGCTGCCGGCCGACGTACGTGCGGCGCTAGGTGACAAGCCATTGTTGGACTACGGCCTGGCTGTGCAGGCGGGTGTATTTGCGTTCGCTGAGCGTCATTGCACGCTGCCGGGTTCCTTGGTGGCCGCCTACGCCCTGGCCATCACCGCCAGCGGCAAGGCCCGCCGGGTTTTGCTCGCGGGCTTTGACGGGTATTCGGCCGATGATCCGCGCAGCAAGGAGGTTAGCCAGCTGCTGGAGGCCTTTCAGCAGTCGCCAGGAGTACCCCCATTGCTTGCGGTGACGCCGACCCGCTATCAACTGCCGGTGAGTTCTATTTATGCCTTGTGAGGTCCGTAATGCCCGCTCCTGAACTCAGCTATGCCGTGATCATCCCGGCGCGTTACGAGTCCAGCCGCCTGCCTGGTAAACCGCTGGTTGAGTTGTGCGGTGTGCCCATGATCGTGCGCACCTATCGCCAGTGCATCCAGGCCTGTCCCGCTCAGCAGGTGTATGTGGCCACCGATGATTCGCGTATTGAAGCGGTGTGCCGAGCCTATGGCATTCAGGTGCTGATGACCGCCACGACCTGTCAGACGGGCACCGACCGGGTGGCTGAGTGTGCCAGGCAGTTGGCTGTGGACGTCCTGATCAATGTTCAGGGGGATGAGCCAGTGTTCAATCCCGATGACTTGCGGTTAATGATCGCCAGTCTGGCGCTGTATCCGGGCGAAGTGCTCAATGGTTTTTGCGCCATTGATAACGAGCAACAGTTTCGCCATGCCAGTACGCCGAAGGTGGTGATGCGTCCGGACCAGCGCCTGTTATACATGTCACGGGCGGCCATCCCGACCACCAAACAACTTGGTTTCGTGCGCGGTTGGCGCCAGGTGTGTGTGTATGCTTTCCCGCGCTTGGCCCTTGCGGCCTTTGCCGCGCACCCAGGTAAAAGCGAGTTGGAAGCGTTGGAGGATATCGAGATCCTGCGTTTTCTGGAGTTGGGTTGGGAGGTGCGGATGCTGGAGATGTCTCGGCAGTCCATTGCCGTCGACAATCCTGAGGATGTTGTCAGCGCCGAGGCAGCCATACGTGAGCGCGGCTTGTGAGAAAGCCTATCGAGCATTATCAGGCGTTGGTGTTTGACTGTGATGGCGTCGTGCTTGACTCCAATAGCGTTAAGACCGAAGCCTTCTACCAGGCATCGTTGCCTTACGGTGAGGACGTTGCGCGGGCCATGGTGGCCTATCACGTTGCCAATGGCGGTATTTCGCGTTATCGCAAGTTCGAGTATTTGCTGACGCAGATACTTTCCGGCCGTCAGGTTGCCGATGAGCTGCCGCTGCTGTTGGAACGTTATGCCGCCCTAGTGCGTGATGGTTTATTGAATTGTGCTGTGGCGCCGGGGCTGGCAGCGTTGCGCGAGTCTCTGCCAGACAGCCGCTGGATGATTGCGTCCGGCGGTGATCAGGCCGAGCTGCGCGAGGTCTTTGCCTTGCGCGGTTTGAGCGACTATTTCGAGGGTGGCATTTTTGGCAGCCCCGACCCTAAAGATCTGATCCTGCAGCGCGAGCGTGCCAATGGAAACTTGCCACAGTCGGCATTATTCCTGGGTGACAGTCGGTTTGATTACCAATGTGCCGTCGGCGCAGGCCTGGACTTCATCTTCCTCATTGCCTGGAGTGAGTTTCATGACTGGCCAGAATATTTTGCTGATAAAAACATCGACTGCATGGCAAGTATCGCGCAGCTGGTGCCGTAAATTCTGACTTGCGTAGTTCGCAGGTGTTGAAACTGGATGGATGATGAGCAAGTTTCTGTTTTTTTCGTTGGCAAAGCATCAAAGCAAGTATTTCAAGCGCCTGCTGGAAGCGCCTGAACTGTCGGGAGTCGTCCGTCTGCCGGCCGATATGCCCTGGCCGCGAATCTTCGACATGGCGCGTGTTATTCGGCGCCTCAATTGGTCGCAGCTGATTGAAGACAAATGCCAGGAACGGCAGGTAAAAGCCAAATACGCCGGTGTTTTCTATCAGTTGTTGCTGCGTTTAGAGCTGTTGTTTATAGCTTTGCGTGCCCAAGCGCTACTTGACCAGGAGCAGCCTCAGGTTCTGGTGCTTTGGAATGGGTCACACCGTTATTGCCAAATACTGCTGGCATTGCTGCCTGCTGGTACGCGAACCGCCTTCTTCGAAAATGGCCTGCTGCCCAATACCACGACGTTTGACCCTCAAGGCGTGAATTTTCGCAATTCGGTGCCGAGGGATGCCGAGTTTTACCGACGCTATGCCGAGCACGTCGCGCAGAGTCCTGAAGAGGCAATTGAGCTGGTACCACGCAAGCCGCGTGTTGAAGGTTTACAGCCAATTGAATTGCCGAAACAGTATGTGTTCATGCCTTTTCAGGATGATCGCGATACGCAAGTGCGCCTGTTTTCACCCTGGATAAAGAATATGCGTGAACTCTTTGCGCTGGGTGAGTTGATACACGCGAAAACAGGCTTGACGGTTGTGTTCAAGGAGCACCCGTCGAGCCGTGAGTCATATCCTGAGTTGCACCAGCGTTGCCATGCCTCTCTGCTATTTGCCAATGGCAACAGCACCCAAGAGCTGATTGAGTCCAGTCTATTTGTAGTGACCTTGAACTCTACTGTCGGCTTGGAAAGCTTGTTGTTGGGGCGTCCGCTTCTGACGCTGGGACAGGCGTTTTTCAATATTCCCGGCGTGGTCATGCACGCGGACTCGGCAGTGCAGATGTTGGATATCGCTGCGGCATTTCCAGAGTGGCCGGTGCATCCGGAGTTACGAACTGGCTTTTTGCACTACTTGAAGCATCAATATTGCATTCCGGGTAGCTGGCAACAGGCTGATGATGCACATGTGCATGAAGTGGCGACACGCATGCTGCACCTGGTTGATAAAGATGGATAACGCCATGCTGATCAAGCAAGACCTGTGGCTGGCGCGTTGTGCCGCGCTGGGTTTTATGGTGTTTCTCTTGGCGCCGTGGGTGTTGCCGAGTAACAAAATTTATCATCAGTTAATCATTGCATTGCTTTGGCTGCCCGCCTTGCTCTCATTGTTTCGTCAGGATCTACGTCCTGATTGGCGCCTACCCGAATGTTGGCTGTATTTATTGTTCAGTGCCTGGGCGCTGGTCGTTATCGCGCTGCAGGGGGCTCCTGATCCTTGGGGTAAAGCCAAGCTCCCGTTGTATGTGTGCCTGTCGCTTGTCGGTATCTGGCTGGCCGGCCGTAACGGCCGCTGGAGTGTCGAGCAGTTATTGTTTTTTGCAGCCTTGTTGGGGGGCGTGGGAGCGGCATACTCATGGCTGGAGTTCTATTGGCTGCAGGGGCACGGGTTCGGCTCAAGGCTCAGCGCCCATGGCCTTTGGGATACGCCAATCCCTGCGGCTCATGCCGTTGGTGCGCTGGCTATTTTAGGTACGTTATTGTTACCTGACGTGCGCCGAGCGCAGCATTATTTGCTGTTATATGTGCTTGTTGGCCTATCAGCGCTCGGCTTTATGCTGTTTTTGATCTCCAGTCAGACCCGCGGCGTTTGGATCGCACTCTTGGCAACCTTGCTGTTTACCTGTGCGATTGATTTAAAGAGGCAGCATGTAGTTTTGTTGCTGCTGGTGTTTTCTGTCTTGTTGACGGTCTTTTTTATCAATGCAGAATTTTTGCTGCAGCGCGGTGCGTCTTATCGTCCGCAACTGTGGCAGGCGGGCATTGATTTGATTCAGCAGAATCCGCTGATGGGGCTCGGTTTCGATGCCTATTCTATTAGCATCCCCGGATTGGCTAAGAGCTTAAAACATCCGCATAACTTGTTTTTGGACATCGGTGTGCGCTTGGGTTTGATTGGTCTAGCACTGTTTATGTTGCTGTGGGGCTGCGCGGCCTGGCGTGGTTGGCGGCACCGGCATGAGCCTTTGGGCAAGGCTCTACTGGCCTTGCTGGTGTTTTCCAGTGTGTCGCTGCTTACCGATGGTATCGGCTTGTGGCTCAAGCCCAATGCCGATTGGTTCGTGACGTGGTTGCCCCTAGCGATCAGCTTGGTTCTGGCAGGACGTGAGCAAGCTGTTGCTGAGCGCAGCGCCTACTGACTATGAATGATGTGCTGAGGAACATGTGATGAGTGCGCTTGATGCAGTTGCCGGGGTAATGGGCGCAGGTGTTGACGAGCTAAGCCTGCACGCATTTGCAGCGTGCAAGGGGACATGCTCGGGGCCGTTGTTTATCGTGGCGTCTGGGCCGTCGGCGCGGGATTTTCCACTGACCAATTACGCTCAATATCCAATGTTTTCAGTCAGTGGCTCCATCCAGCTCTTCACTGCAGTAAGCGTTGCCCCGTTGTTCTATTTATGTGATGACAATAGTTTTGCCGCGCAGCGTCAGCCGATATTGCGTCAAGGATTGGCGCTGGCACAAAACGTGGCGTTAAGTCCGCGAGTGATCAGCATTACCCAGGGTTTGTCTGCCGCAGAGTTGGCCCAAACGCGGTTATATGCGTTCAATCGGGTTAATCGCAGTATTGATGGCAAACAGCAGCTGTCTGATCGACGTTTTGCGTGGAAGATGCGTAACGACCAGGATGTCTCCTGTGATTTTTCTTTGTTCAGTCAGAAACCTAATCGGATAGGTTTCAGTCGAGATATGGACAAAGGTTATTTCAGTTGCCGGACCATTCCCTATGCGGGCCTGCAGCTCGCTCATCACCTGGGTTTTAATCAGGTGATATTGGTTGGCGTTGATCTGGATTCGAGCCAGGGACGTTTTTACGAGCAGGGTGCTGAAGCCATGCCAAGTCGCTTGGATGGCGACTATGAGGATTACATTGAGCCTTGTTTTGAACTGATGGCGCGGCGCGTTGTTAGTCCGACATTTCAGGTTTATAACCTGTCAGCCAAAAGTCGCCTGCCGGCTAGCCTTGTGCCCAAAATTACTCTGGATCAGCTGGATGCTTTGCTCGCTTCGGCGTAGGCAAGCAGCAGTTCATCAAGGGGGAAGTTTTCTACGTTGCGCCGCTGCAAATAACGGCGCAGATGTTCGAAATTGCGCCGCACGAGCATGGGGCCAAGTGGCCGGCCTTTGAAGCGGATATCGAGAAAATCAATCAGGCCGAAGCTGGCATCCGGAGTGCGCAAGATATTGCCCAGGTGCAAGGAGCGAAAGTAAATGCCGCGCCGGTGCATGAGCAGAATGTAGGCCGCCAGTTCTGGCACAAGTGCATTGAACTCGCCGCGCGCGGAACTGAATAGGCTGTCTAGCGGTGTCCCTTGGAGTGGTGCGTAGACGCAGGCACTGATGCTGTTGCGCGCGATCCAGAACGTGTCATGCACTTTCGGGGTTGCAATGCCTAGGTCGTTCAAGCGCTCACTGTTGTTATGAAAGCGCCTGACGGCAGGCAGCAAACGTTCCAGCAGAGGGTTGCGGCGGCTGCGGAAGATCTTTAGAAGGTCGCCGCTGACCAGGCGTACGACCTTGGGGCCGTGGCTGTCTTTTTCCAGGACCACGCCTTGGTCGAGCCAATCTTGTAATTGGTTCGCTGTTACAATCCGCATCTTGTTCCTCTAGCCTGTTTGAAGAGCCCTGCAGAATGGTCGATTCCACGCAGCAATCCAGTTTCAAAGTCTATCTGCGATTGCTTAAGTACGTAGTGCCCTACTTGGGCGCCTTCGCCGTCAGCATCATTGGTTTCTTGTTGTTCGCATCCAGCCAGCCGATGCTGGCGCACATGCTCAAGCTCTTTCTGGATGGGCTGCAGGACCCTGAAAAGGCTGTGATTCTTGGTGCGCCCATGATCTACGGCGTGCCGCTGCTGATTGTACTCATTGCCTTCTATCAGGGCATAGGTTCATTTCTCAGTAACTACTACCTCGCCAAGGTGGCGCGCGGCGTGGTGCATGACTTGCGTTGTGCCTTGTTTGATAACTTGCTGACGCTGCCCAATCGCTATTTCGATAACCATAATTCGGGGCACCTGATCTCGCGTATTACCTACAACGTGACCATGGTGACCGGCGCCATTACCGACGCCATCAAGGTGGTGATTCGCGAAGGCATGACGGTGATCTTCCTGTTTGGCTACCTGTTGTGGATGCACTGGCGCCTGACCCTGGTGCTGCTGGCGATCTTGCCGTTGATTGCCGTGCTGGTGACCTCGGCCAGCAAGAAATTTCGCAAGCAGAGCAAGCAGATTCAGGTCGCCATGGGTGATGTGACTCACGTGGCCTCCGAAACCATTCAGGGCTATAGAGTGGTGCGCAGCTTCGGCGGCGAAGAGTACGAGGTGGATCGGTTTCACAAGGCCAGCGCAGACAACATGAATCGCAGCCTGAAGATGACCCGTACTCAGGCGATCTACACCCCGACCTTGCAGTTGGTGATTTATTCCGCGATGGCAGTGCTGATGTTTCTGGTGCTGTACCTGCGCGGCGACTCTTCGGTGGGTGAGTTGGTGGCCTACATCACGGCAGCGGGCTTGTTGCCCAAGTCGATTCGCCAGCTATCTGAAGTCAGCTCCACCGTGCAAAAAGGCCTGGCTGCTTCGGACAGTATTTTTGAACAGTTGGATCAGACACCTGAAATCGATGCAGGTACCCATGCCTGTGAACGGGTCAGCGGCCGTCTAGAAGTCAGTAACCTGAGCTTTCAATATCCAGGCACCGACAAACCTGTGCTGCACGACATCAGCTTTGTTGCTGAGCCAGGGCAGATGGTGGCCCTGGTCGGCCGTTCCGGCAGCGGTAAGTCGACCCTGGCCAGTTTGGTGCCGCGCTTCTATCACCATGAGCAAGGGCAGATCCTGCTGGATGGTGTAGATGTCGAGGACTACACCCTGCGCAACCTGCGCCGGCACATTGCCCTGGTGACTCAGCAGGTCACCCTGTTCAACGACACCGTGGCCAACAACATCGCTTATGGCGACCTGGCCGGCGCGCCGCTGGCGGATATCCAGCAGGCCGCCGCGGCTGCTTATGCCGACGAATTTATCGAGAGGATGCCGCAGGCCTACGAGACCCTTGTGGGTGAGAACGGCGTGCTGTTGTCCGGTGGCCAGCGCCAGCGTCTGGCGATTGCCCGGGCGCTGTTGAAGAATGCGCCGGTATTGATTCTCGACGAGGCCACCTCGGCGCTGGATACCGAGTCCGAGCGGCATATCCAGGGTGCACTGGACAAGGTAATGCAGGGTCGCACCACGCTGGTGATCGCTCACCGCCTGAGCACCATCGAGAAGGCTGACCTGATTCTGGTAATGGATCAGGGCCGCATCGTCGAGCGCGGCAACCACGCCGAGCTGCTGGCGCAGAACGGCTATTACACCCGCTTGCACGCCCGCCAGTTTGAAGATGGTGGCGAGGAGCAGGTTGCCGAGTTGCCCGCTTGATTCTCAATCGATTTCGCGCGTGGCGTGAGCGTGGCTGGACGCCCATTGAAGCGAGCGACTATGCCGCTGTCTGGCAGCGCTTCGGTGGCAGCGTGGCGACCCATCCCCAGGTCATTGAGCGCCTGGCCAGTTTGGCCGGCCTTCCGGTGCGTTACCTTGGCTGGCTGGAGCATGGCGAGTTGCAGGCGGCGTTGCCGGCCTGGGGGCGCCATCTGGCGTTGTCCAAGGATGTGCTCAAGCGCCACGGTCAGCGTGGTTTGTTCGATCTGGGTAACGCAGAAATCATCTTGCCGGCAGCACCCTCTGCACGGGTGCCGTTACGCCATCAGGCACGCTATGTGTCGGTGCTCAATACGGAGCAATTCAGCACCCTGCGCGAGCAGCCGGAAGGCCTGGCGCTGGCCCGTGAGCCTGAGGAATACAGCAAGAAATTCCGCTACAACCAGCGTCGCGAACAGCGCCTGCTGGAAGAGGCGGGTGGCGTGATTCGGCCGATGCTGGAGCTGAGTGCCAGCGAACAGGCAAGCATATATGCCGAGCTGTTCCAGCGCCGCTGGGGCTTCGATGCTACCGGCAAGGACCATCTGGCCGAAGTATTCGCGCTGCTGCGCGAGTTTATGACCGGCTCGTTGATCTACCTGCAGGACCAGCCGGTAGCGATCCAGATTCTCTACCGTGTCGAGGCCCCGCAGTGGGTCAGTCTTGAATACATCAACGGCGGCGTCGACCCGCAGAACCGCGAATTCAGCCCCGGTAGCGTGCTCAGTTTCGTCAACACGCAAAACGCGTGGAACGAGGCGCGGGCGCTGGGCAAGCCGCTGCGCTACTCCTTCGGTCGCGCTGACCGTGAATACAAAGACCGCTGGTGTAACCGCCAGCCGGTCTATCAGGTGTGATGCGATGAGTGCGCGCAAGCAGCAGTTGCTGAAACGCCATCGGCGCAACAAGCGTATTGCCCTGGCTCTGGCATTGCTTGGCCTGCTGGTCCTGGCGTTTACCGTGGCCTGGTGGTTGCTGCCGTTGGCCGTGCTCCTCGGCTGGATCGCTCACGAAGCCTGGTTCGCCGATCATTTGTTCTATGCCCCGGACGAGGATTACCAGTACAGCTTCCCCGCTGGCACGCCGAGCGTGGCCGCCGCACTTAGTGCCGGCCGGCTGCAGTTGCTGGCTGACGTGCCGGCCGGCGACACCCTGATCCTGCAATTGCAGGTACGCAGCACCTGGCTGGGCCGCTGGCTAGACCCTTATGTGTTGGTAGGTGATGACCGCCAGGACTTCGAGCGCGGCGTGTGTGGCGAGCGCTACCTCAATCTTTCCGACCACCTCGCGGAGTTGCAGGCCGGTCAATTGCAGCTGCGCGGGCGCTTCTGTCGGCTGGCCGCCAGCGCCACCCTGCATGTCTGCAGTTCTCCCGACTATCGCCAACAATCGCTCTTGATCATTGCCCCTCATGCGGATGATGCCGAGTTGGCGGCCTTTGGCTTGTACAGCCAGGCCGCGCAAGTCAGCATCGTCACCCTGACTCAGGGCGAAATCGAGGCCGAGGCCTATCAGCACTTAGGGTTGGACAAGTCTGCTGCTGCGCAGCTGAAAGGCCGCCTGCGCGCCTGGGACAGCCTGGCCGTGCCGCTTTGGGGCGGCGTGGCCCAGCAGCGCTGCGTACAGCTGGGCTACTACTGCTTGCAACTGCCGGCCATGCTGGCGGCACCGGCACAGGTATTTGCGTCCCGTGAGTCGGGCGAGTGTGATATCCGCAGCGTGCGCCAGCACAACCCGCTGCGCCTGCCGGCGGACGCCGATGGCCAGCCGACGGGGCATAATCTGCAGGCTGATCTGGTATCCCTGCTGGAGTATTTCCGCCCAGACGTGGTGGTCACCCCGCACCCCGAGCTTGATCCCCACAGCGATCACGTCGCCGCCACCCAGGCCCTGCTGGCAGCGGTCCAGGTCAGTAGCTGGCAGCCCAAGACCTTGCTGCTCTATGCCAACCACCTGCACGACAACGACCGTTGGCCCATGGGCCCTGCAGGTAACGGCGTTGCCTTGCCACCAGCGCTCACGGTGTTGCCTGCTGAGCAGCTGTGGAGCTTATCGCTGACTCCTGCGCAGCAGCTGGACAAGGCCATGGCACTGGCCATGCAGCATGATTTGCAGGGTCGCCTGCCATTGAAAAAGCGTCTGCGCCGGTTGATTCAAATCGCGCTTGCAGGACGCCGCTGGCCTGCCACGGGCGAAGACGAGTTCTTCCGCAAAGCCGTGCGTCGTCATGAGCTGTTTTGGGTGCGTCCGCTTTGAAACCAGCCGATACATGTCCTCCAGGTGCGCGCATGTTCTGGCGCGCGCTCTTCAGTCAGCAGTCATTTTCGGGTGTCATGCGCGCGTTCGTGGCGCGGCCTGGCGCGGAGCGACAGGCCGCGCCATTGGGGTTTCGTGCCGATATCAATGGCTTACGCGCCTGGGCGGTTATCTTTGTCGTGCTGTATCACTTCGGCGTGCCTGGGGTAACAGGCGGCTTTGCCGGCGTTGATGTGTTCTTTGTGATTTCGGGCTATTTGATGACGGCTGTGGTCGTCAAAGGCCTGCGGACCGGGCGCTTTAATCTGTGGCAATTCTATTTGGCGCGGGCACGGCGAATCTGGCCAGCGTTGATCGTGCTATGCGCGGTGTTGCTGGCGCTTGGCTGGTTTGTGTTGATGCCGGAGGAATACCGCGCGTTGGGCAAGCATGCGCGTGACAGTCTGTTGTTTTCCTCAAACCTGCGCTATTTGAAGGAGGCGGGCTACTTTGCCGTGGCCTCCGAGCAGAAGTGGCTGCTGCACACTTGGTCGTTGTCGGTTGAATGGCAGTTTTACCTGATATTTCCGCTGATCATGGCCGCGCTGTGGCGTTTATTGCCTCGGGAGAAAAGCCTGTATCTAGCCATCGGCGGCCTGTTTTTCGGATCGCTGGTATGGAGTGTATGGAGCAGCCTATTTGAGGCGGAGCGTGCTTTTTTTGTTTTGAGCAGTCGCGGTTGGGAACTGCTCGGTGGTGGTCTGGTTTTTGGCCTGAGTGAGCGGCTTGTGCTCAGCGCTGTTCAGCGCCGGGTAATGTTGTTCGTCGGCATGCTGATAATGTTCACGGCCATGTTCTGGCTCGACTCCAGCAGGGTCTGGCCGGGTGGCTGGGCGCTGTTGCCGGTGATGAGTGCGGCCTTGTTGATTCTGGCTAACGCTGAACATACGCCGCTTCTGCATGCGCCGGTTCTGCAATGGTTTGGTAGCCGCTCCTATTCACTGTATCTATGGCATTGGCCCGTCGTAGTCGGTTTGGGGCTGTTGGACGGTGGGCAGACGTATTTGCTAATGGTCGCTGGCATGCTTGTGGCGCTGTGCTTGGCACATGTCTCGTATCAGTATGTCGAGGAGCCTACACGCCGACTTATGGGGCGCCATCGCGGATGGCCTCTAGTTTGCCTGCTGATTGCTAGCCTGGCGCTGGTGGCCAGCGTTGCTCAGTGGGTTCGTAAAAGCGAATTCAGCAATCGGCTACCCACGCCTGTCGCGCAAATGGCGGCGCAGGCCCGGAATCATTCTCCGCGGCTGCAAGAGTGCACCCACGATCAGCCGGAATGTTTTTTTGGTGGCGACGCCATTCGCGCCATCGTCATTGGCGATAGCCATGCCGGTGCGGTGGTTGAAGCGGTCAACGACAGCCTGATGAATACAGCTCAGGGAGTTTATTTGCGCGCAAGCGCCGGCTGCCTGCTGGTATTCGGTGCGCGCAAGGACAGTTCCAGCTCCCAGGAATGTACGCAATTACAGGCGTGGGCTCAGCAGGCGCTACCGGGCCTGTATCCCGGTGTGCCGGTGTTGTTAGTCATGCGTACCACCGCCTATGTTAAAGGCGGGATGCCGGGAGAACCGGGTCAGCTGGATAACCAGCCGGAGTACCACTTCGCCAAGCCCTACAGCTCACCGCAGCCTGCATTTTTGGCGGAGTTTCGCGCGAACTACGTCGCTAGCGTCTGCGCGCTCACCGCCCATCATCCTGTGTATTTGCTGCGGCCAATACCGGAGATGCCAGTGAGCGTGCCGGATGCTATGGCACGCGATGTACTTTTGGGGCGTGAGCGGCAGTATCAGCTCTCCCTGACGGATTACCAGCAGCGGCATGCGTTCACCTGGAGCGTACAAGACCAGGCCCGCGATCAGTGCGGTGCGCAGATACTCGACCCGTTACCCTTTTTGTGTGGCGATACAATTTGTCCGGCGGCGGTCGATGGTACTGCACTGTATTACGATGATGATCACCTGAGTCGGGCCGGATATGCGCGATTGATTCCGCTTTTCCGGCAAATCTTCAGCAGTCCTTGAGGCTGTGCGTCACGGCTGGGTTAAGCCCTGTCATACTGGCTTGCGTCATTAGAGAGTGCTTAGTGACGCGTCCTAAATTATGTTTTGTGTGTTTGCGGAGTCTCCATGAAGTTGTCCATGCCCCGTTTCGACCAGGCCGCCGTATTGGTGGTCGGTGATGTCATGCTCGACCGCTACTGGCATGGCGGCACTTCGCGGATTTCCCCGGAGGCGCCAGTGCCGGTGGTCAAGGTTGAGCAGATCGAAGACCGTCCGGGCGGCGCGGCCAACGTCGCGCTGAACATCGCCGCCCTCGGTGCGCCCGCGCTGTTGGTGGGGGTGACGGGGGCCGATGAGGCGGCTGACAGCCTGAGCAACAGCCTGGCTGCTGTGGGGGTGAAAACCTCGTTTCAGCGCATCGCCAACCAGCCGACCATCGTCAAGTTGCGGGTTATGAGCCGTCACCAGCAATTGCTGCGCATGGACTTCGAAGAGCCGTTCAACACTGATGCGGCTGCGCTTGCTGTTGAAGTCGAAGCGTTGCTCGATGGCGTCAAGGTGCTGGTGCTGTCGGACTACGGCAAGGGCGCGTTGCAGAACCATCAGGTGCTGCTGCAGGCGGCGCGCTCGCGCGGCATTCCGGTGCTGGCCGACCCCAAGGGCAAGGACTTTTCCATCTACCGCGGCGCCAGTCTGATCACCCCTAACCTGCATGAGTTTGAAGTGGTGGTCGGTGCCTGCGCTGATGAAGCCGAGTTGGTGGCCAAGGGCGCCAAGCTGATGCGTGAGCTGGAGCTGGGCGCCTTGCTGGTGACGCGCGGCGAGCATGGCATGACCCTGTTGCGCCCTGAACATCCGGCCCTGCATTTACCGGCCCGCGCCCGTGAAGTGTTCGATGTCACCGGTGCCGGTGATACGGTTATTTCTACCCTGGCCGCCAGCCTGGCTGCCGGTGAAGAACTGCCTCACGCCGTAGCCCTGGCCAATCTGGCCGCCGGCATTGTGGTCGGCAAGCTCGGCACCGCGGCCATCAGTGCGCCGGAACTGCGTCGCGCGATTCAGCGTGATACCGGCTCCGAGCGTGGGGTGCTGAGCCTCGATCAACTACTGTGCAGCATTGAGGATGCCCGCGCCCACGGTGAGAAAATCGTCTTCACCAATGGCTGCTTCGACATCCTGCACGCCGGCCATGTGACCTATCTGGAGCAGGCCCGCGCCCAAGGTGATCGCCTGGTACTTGCGGTCAACGACGACGCGTCGGTCAGTCGCCTGAAAGGCCCCGGCCGGCCGATCAACTCGGTCGACCGGCGCATGGCGGTACTGGCCGGCCTTGGCGCGGTGGACTGGGTGGTGAGCTTCAGCGAAGACACCCCGGAAAACCTGCTGCGCGCGGTCAAACCCGACGTGCTGGTCAAGGGCGGCGATTACGGCATCGACGGCGTGGTGGGCGGCGATATCGTGCGAAGCTACGGCGGCGAAGTGCGCGTGCTGGGGCTGGTGGAAAACAGCTCGACCACGGCGATTGTCGACAAGATTCGCCGGCGTCCGTAAGTCGCCGTCAGTGACTGGCTGACCTGCCGTAACGGGGCGGCTAGACGGTCATAGGCGGGTCGGGGAGGGCGGTGCATGATCGCAGCACCTCCACCTCGTTGAGCTGCTGCCCATGAAATTCGACGTACAAGGCCAGGCCCTGAGCGTGCTCAATCGGCTGGCACAGGCCCATTGGCCCGACCGGCTGAAACTGCGCAAACCTTTCGAAAAACTGATCTATCGCGGCAGTCGCGCCAGCTTCCGTCTGGCCGCTGAGCGCGCGGCAAAAACCGCCCGTGGCCCGCGGCCACTCGACCCGGATGCGCTGTTCGACCTGTCGTTGTCGGACGAGCAGCAGATGCTGGTGGAAATGCTCGACGGTTTCGCCAGTGAAGTGCTGCGCCCTGCGGCCCACGATGCCGATGAGGCGGCGATGGTGCCGGCTGAGCTACTCAATCAGGCCCAGGCTCTGGGGCTGACCTTTTATGGTGTCAGTGAACAGCACGGCGGCATGGCCGCTGAGCGCACCACCTTGACCAATGCCTTGATTGCCGAGGCGCTGGGCAAGGGCGATTTGTCCCTGGCGGCGGCCTTGCTGGTGCCGTTGTCCGCGGCCAACTGCATTCGTCGCTGGGCTAGCGCCGAGCAGCAGGCGCGCTGGTTGCCGGCCTTTGTCGGCGAGCAGGCTGCACCATTGACGGCGATTGCCGTGAGTGAGCCGACGCCCTTGTTCGATCCGCACCAGCTGCGTACTAAGGCCAAACGCAAGGGCTCCCACTATGTGTTGACCGGTGAGAAATGCCTGATTCTGCGTGGCCTGGAGGCCAGTCAGCTGATCGTCGCGGCGCAGACCAGTCAGGGCCCCGCGCTGTTTCTGTTGGATGCCGCGAGTGCTGGCGTCGAGCGGCGTGCTGAGCCGGGCATGGGCCTGAAAGCCGGTGGTACGGCGCGCATCTTGCTCAAGGGCGTCAAGGTGCCGGCGGAGAATCGCCTGGCTGGCGAGCACTTCAATTATCAGAGCTTCCTCGATCACGCGGGCCTGGCCTGGTGTGCGCTGGCGGTGGGTACGGCGCAGGCGGCGTTGGATTACGTGATTCCCTACTGCAATGAGCGTTTGGCTTTCGGTGAGCCAATCAGCCATCGCCAGGGCGTGGCCTTTATCGTCGCCGACATCGCCATTGAGCTGGATGCCATGCGCCTGATGGTCTGGCGTGCTTGCTCGCGGGCCGAGCAAGGCTTGCCGTTCCAGCGTGAGGCTTATCTGGCGCGCCTGCTGTGCGCCGAGAAGGCCATGCAGATAGGCACCGACGCCGTGCAGTTGCTCGGCGGTCACGGCTTTACCAAAGAACATCCGGTTGAGCGCTGGTACCGCGATTTGCGCGGTGTGGCGATCATGGCCGGCGGCTTGCAGTTATAAGGGGCGAGACTGATGAATCTGGAAACTCCAAAGAAATTCCGTGGCCTGGTGACCCAGGCCCATCAGGTGGCGGCCAATTATTTTCGGCCGATCTCGCGCAAATACGACAAGGCCGAACACGCCTATCCGCAGGAGCTCGACCTGCTCGCCGCGCTGCTGGACGGGATGAACGCCGGCTCGCCGGATGCGATTGGCGCGACCTCGGCAAGCAAGCGCGGCGCCTCGGCTGAGCAGGCTGCGGGCAACAAGAATGGCGGCAACCTGTCGGCGCTGCTGGGGGTCATGGAGCTGTGCTGGGGCGATGTCGGCCTGTTGCTGGCCATGCCGCGCCAGGGCCTGGGCAATGCGGCGATCGCAGCGGTGGCCAACGAAGAGCAGTTGCTGCGCTTCAAGGGCAGCTGGGCGGCCATGGCGATCACCGAGCCCGGCTGTGGTTCGGACTCGGCGGCGATCCGCACTACCGCGACCAAGGACGGCGAACACTACATCCTCAATGGCGAGAAAATCTATGTCACCTCCGGCGCGCGCGCCGACTCGGTAGTGGTCTGGGCCACGCTGGACAAGGGCTTGGGGCGTGCGGCGATCAAGTCGTTCGTGGTCGAGCACGGCACGCCCGGCATGAGTGTGGCGCGGCTGGAGAAGAAGCTCGGTATCAAGGCCTCCGACACGGCGGCTATCAGCTTTATCGATTGCCGGGTGCCTGCCGCCAACTTGTTGGGCAACCCGGAAATCGACGTGCAGAAGGGTTTTGCCGGGGTCATGGAGACTTTCGACAACACCCGGCCGTTGGTGGCCGGCATGGCCATTGGCGTGGCCAAGGCGGCGCTGGATCGCACCCGTGAGTTGCTGAAGAAAACCTGCAAGCTGGAGTACTCCAAACCCCTGCTGAGCGTTAGTCATGCCGAGGCGACCCTGTATCGCCTGGAGGCCGAGTGGGAGGCCGCGCGCCTGCTGACCCTGAAGGCCGCGTGGATGGCCGACAACAAATTGCCCAACTCCAAGGAGGCTTCGATCGCCAAGGCCAAGGCCGGACGGGTAGCCAACGAAGTGACGCTGAAATGCGTCGAGCTGACCGGCGCCTTGGGTTATGGCGAGGATGAACTGCTGGAGAAGTGGGCGCGCGACTCGAAGATTCTCGACATTTTTGAGGGCACCCAGCAGATCCAGTTGCTGATTGTTGCGCGCCGCTTGCTCGGCAAAAGCTCCAGCGAGTTGAAGTAAGCGTGTAGCAAATCCGCCCCCTCTCCCCAGCCCTCTCCCGTAAACGGAAGAGGGGGCGGTGTGCGTTTAATTCGCGAATGTGCTTCTTGGACTGAATCGCCCCGGATTGCATCCGGGCTACATCTTAGGCCTAGAAACAAAAAGCCCCGGTTATCCGGGGCTTTTGTTTTAGGCCGTTTGGCGCTTCAGCCAATCGGCCCAGCTGATGCGCTCATCACGCACCAGCCAGCCGTCGCGCTCGGCGAAGCCTTCGGACAGCCATAGGTTGTCGGTTTTGCTCGCCTGCAATTGGCCTTGTTGCAAGGTGAACAGCTCGCCTGTGGCGCGGCCGTTGCGCAGGGCGATCAGGTGCAGGTCGGGCTGTTCGCGTGCCAGGCGGGTGATCAGGTCGCAGCCTTCCAGTTGTTCATCGGCGTGAAACAGGCTGAGGTCACGGGCCAGGCTCGGCAGTTCCAGGCGCAGGTTGTAGACCAGTTGCAGCGAGGCGGTTGGTAGGTGCACGTAGGCCAGTGGTCGCTCCAGCAGCGGCAGGCTGTCGCGAAAGACCGGGTGGGTCGAACCGATCTGCGCCTGCAGGCCAAAGTGCAGCACGTCTTCGTAGTCCAGGCAGTCGGCGTAGGGCGTTGGCAGCCAGGTCTGGGCGAAGCGTCCGCCGAGCCAGCCGGATTCGCTTTCCACCAGGCACTCCTCGGCGACCTCTTGCAGCGCGGTGAGCAGCGGCAGGTTCAGCTCGTGGGCCGGTACGTAACCAGAAATCAGCTTGAGTACGGTGTCGCCGCGGTCTTCGCGTTGCTGGCGCACCACCACCCAGTAATCCTTGCCCTCCAGTTGCAGGGTCAGGCGCACCGACACGCCGAGGTTGGCCAGCTCCACGGCAAAGTGCTGGCTGTCGGCAATCTGCAGCGGCCGACGGCGGGCTTGCATCTGGCTGAAACTCAGCGGCAGGCCGATGCCTTGGTAGCTGAGCTGATGGGCGCTGGCTTCTACATGCAGGGCCAGGGTTTTGAAGCTTTCGGGGTCCTTGCGGGCGAGGGTCTGCGGCATGGGCGACTCCAGATACGGCGCGCGGGGAACGGATGGGTCAGGCTAGCAGGCGCCGTGCTTCACGGGGCTGCTGGCCGACGAACAGGTCCGATTCTAGCGACTTGCTGAGCGACCAGGACTGCGACCGACGGTCGCGCCTGGCACTGCTTACTTCAGCCCGTGAATCACCTTGGCCGCCGTCGCCACGTTATGGGCGAGGTGCACAGGATTGATGGTGCCAACAATCGCGCTGTTGACCCCCGGATGGCTGAACAGTAACTCGAAGCTGGCGCGTACCGGGTCGACGCCCGCTGCCAGGCAGGCGTGGCCGCTGGCCAGGGCTTTTTTGATCAGGATTGCCTTGCCGTGCTCGGCGGCGTAATCCAGCACCGGCTTTTCTGTCTGCTCATTGAGGTTGTAGGTGACCATGGCGCAGTCGCCTTGCTCCAGGGCCAGCAGGCCGCCGGCGACGGTCTTGCCGGAAAGGCCGAAGGCGCCGATCTTGCCTTCGCGCTTGAGCTCGGCAAGGGTGGCGTAGATACCGCTGTCGTGGAGGATGGCCAGGTCGTTGCCGTCGGAATGCACCAGCACCAGTTCGATATGTTCGGTTTCCAGGCGCTTGAGGCTGCGTTCTACCGACAACCGGGTATGGGCCGGCGAGAAGTCGAAGAGCGAGGCACCGTTGACGAACTCTTCGCCGACCTTGCTGACAATCACCCAGTCCTGGCGCTGGCCGCGCAGCAGCGGGCCTAGGCGTTCTTCACTGATGCCGTAGGCCGGTGCGGTGTCGAGCAGGTTGATGCCCAGCTCGCGGGCCTGGTGGAGCAGGGCGCGGGCAGCGGCGTCATCGGGGATACTGAAACCGTTGGGGTATTTCACCCCCTGGTCGCGGCCCAGTTTGACCGTGCCCAGGCCTAGCGGCGAAACCGTCAGCCCGGTACTGCCCAGTGGGCGATGCAGGTCGTGCAGGGTGGCGAGCGTCATGGCAGCAACGCATCCCACACAGGGGTGGCGACCGTCGGACGCGGCAACTCGGGCAGCGCTGAATGTTGGCCGGGCTGAATAGCGTCGCGCTTAAGGGCCGCCAGCACGCGATCGGCGAAGTCCGGGGCCAGCGCCAGCTTGGTCGGCCAGCCCACCAGTAGCCGCTCCTGCTCAGCGAGGAAGGCGTTGTCCGGGCGTACCAGGCCGGATTGGGCCGGCTCGGCGCGATCCACGCGCAGGGTCGCCCACTGGGTGGCGGCCTGGTCGACCCAGGGCAGCAGGTCGGCCATTTCCTTTTGTGCTGCTTTGATTTGGTCGGCTTCGTCGCGGGCCACGCCCTCGGCTTCGGCCAAGTCGCCGCCCAGGTACCAGACCCATTGGCCGTCGGCCGCCGGATGGGTGGTGACCGTTACCCGCGGCTTGGGTCCGCCACCCAGGCAGTGGGCGTACAGCGGTTTTAGCGCCGGGCCCTTGGCCAGCACCATATGCAGTGGGCGCAATTGCTGGGTGGGCTGACTGATGCCGAGTTGCTTGAGCAGTTCGGCATTGCCGCCGCCGGCGCTGAGGACGATGCGTTGTGCGCGGATCTCACGGCCATCGACGCGCAGGCCAGCGAGGGTCTCCTGTTCACGCAGCGGCTCGATCTGCGTACCACTCAGCAAGCTGTTGCCGGCCAGTTCAGCCAAGCGCGCGATCAGGCTCGGCACGTCGAGGACCAGTTCGGCCAGGCGGTAGACCTTGCCTTTGAATTTGGGGTGTTGCAGCGCAGGCGGCAGGTGCTCGCCCTTGACCTGGTCGACCCGGCCGCGCACGGCCTTGCTAGCAAAGAAGCTGGTGAGGTTGCCGGCGAGGGTGCCCGGCGACCACAGGTAGTGGGCCTCGGACAGCACGCGTACGCCGCGCAGGTCCAGCTCGCCGCTGCCGCTGAGGGCTTCGCGCCAACGTCTGGGCATGTCAGCAATCGCTTCCGAAGCGCCGGTCAGAGCGCCGTGCAGGGCGT
This sequence comes from Pseudomonas sp. BGA-UO-ETr-WB11, assembly GCF_059567785.1. Taxonomy (NCBI): domain Bacteria; kingdom Pseudomonadati; phylum Pseudomonadota; class Gammaproteobacteria; order Pseudomonadales; family Pseudomonadaceae; genus Pseudomonas; species Pseudomonas sp. BGA-UO-ETr-WB11. The sequence continues at coordinate 716,491 of NZ_JCAQOS010000008.1, forward strand.
ACTTGGCGCCGCCGTGGATGATGCCTTGGGATTTCACGCTCTGCCCGCCGCCGAGGCTGGCATTCTCCACCAGCAGGCTGGTGTAGCCGAGCTGGCGCAGGCGCGCATGCAGCCAGAGACCGGCGATACCGCCGCCGACGATCAACACGTCCGTGGAAAGGGCCTGGGACATAGCGCGTAGTGCCTTGCTCGGGAAAACAGGCCGGCAGTATAACCGCCTGCTAGGGGCTGCTGCCGTTTCGTTCGTGGCCGCGCCGGAGCCGGTTTTTGCGCGAGGCAAGGCGCGAGGAGCGTGATTTGGTTATTCCAAATAAGCGACGAGTAACGCGGCCTCGCACAAAAACCGGCCCGGCCCTTCGGGTTGCGCGCGAAATGGCCCCCCCCGTTGTTGCAGAACTTGGCAAGGGAATAACCATTACCTGCGTCCTGCGCCTAACCGGGGGCCATTTCTCGCGGCAACGCGGCTCACGATGAAACGGCAACAGACCCTAATGCCCGGCGGTGTTGGAGAACAACTGCATCACCATCACGCCGCCAACAATCATGCTCATGCCGAGCATCGCCGGCCAATCGAGTTTTTGCCCATAGATAAACAGTGCGGCAATGCTCACCAGCACAATGCCCATGCCCGACCACACCGCATAGGCCACGCCAATTGGGATGGTCTTCACCACGATCGACAACAGCCACAGTGACAGGCCGTAACCACACACCACGAGCAACAGCGGCAGGGGCTTGTTGAAGCCGTCCAGGGCTTTCATTGAGGTGGTGGCCACCACTTCGGCGGCGATGGCGATGCCAAGAAACAGGTAGCCGGACATGTTGCAGTACTCCTTTGCTGGAGCGGCGATTCTAGGCCCACACATGATGGGGTAAAGTTATTACCTATCTGGTTTGGAGATCGCTATGCGTTGGAACCTTGAGCAGTTGAGCTTGTTTGTGCGCATCGCCGAGGGCCGTTCGTTCTCCGCTGTGGGCCGCGATCTACAGCGCGCCCAATCGGCGGTGAGCAATGCCATTGCCTTGTTGGAGGCGGATCTGGGCTTGCTGTTGTTCGAACGCAGCAGCGGCCGCCAACCACGCCTGACCGCTGCCGGGGTGACGCTGCTGGAGGAGGCGCGGGAAATTTTGCGTCAGTGCGAGCGCCTGGAGGGGAGAGCTCAGGGGCTGGTGCGCGGCGAAGAAGTGATCCTGCGCTTGGCTCAGGACGAAGCCATGCCTTATCAGCCAGTCCTCGACAGCCTGGAAGCACTGGCTCAGCAGTTCCCCTTGCTTGAAGTGCAACTGGCCAGCGGCGCCCAAGGCGAGGTGGCGCGCAAACTGCTGGAGCGACGCGCCGATCTTGGCCTGCTGTTTCACCATGAGCGTATGCCCGAAGCGCTGGAACGCCAACGCTTGGGCGCGATTGAAATGGTCACCGTATGCGGCGTCGGCCATGCCTTAGCGACGGCCAGCTATGTCGACCGTCGCGAGCTGGCCCGGCATCGGCAGCTGTTGATGGCGCCGCAGGACAGCCACTATCCCGGCGGTGAGCAGATTAGTCCGTCGGTCTGGCGCACCGACAGTTTCTACACCATGGCCGAACTGCTGATGCGCAACTTGGGCTGGGGCTGGCTGCCGCGCCATGTGCTGCAGTACCCGACTTATCAGCAGCAGCTGGTCGAACTGCGCAGCGACTGGACCCCGCCGCCGCTGGTGGTGGAATTGGTCTGCCGCCGCGATGAAGCCCACGGCCCCGCTGTCGTGTGGTTGGCCGAACGCTTTGCCGAACACCTGCAAGCAATTGGCTAAGCGTTGCGCACCTGCATCCGCGCGGCGAACTCAGTAAACTGCCGGCCATGAATAGAACCTTGTACAGCCTGCTGTTTCACCTCGGTCTGCCGATTTTGGCTCTGCGCCTGCTCTGGCGTGCCTGGCGCGCGCCGGCCTATAGCCGCCGCCTGCTGGAACGCTTTGCCTTCGGCTTGCCGCCGCTCAAGCCCGGCGGCATCTGGATTCATGCCGTATCGGTGGGCGAAAGCATTGCCGCCGCGCCGCTGGTGCGTGAGTTGCTGGCGCGCTATCCAGCGCTGCCAATCACCATTACCTGCATGACGCCGACTGGCTCCGAGCGCATTCAGGCGCTGTTCGGCAATCAGGTGCAGCACTGCTATTTGCCCTATGACCTGCCCTGGGCGGCGGCGCGCTTTATTCGTCGTCTGCAGCCGCAACTGGCGGTGATCATGGAAACCGAGTTGTGGCCCAATCATATTCACCAATGCGCCAAGCGCGGCGTGCCGGTGGTGCTGGCCAATGCGCGGCTGTCCGAGCGCTCGGCGCGGGGTTATGCGCGCTTTGCCAAATTGACCGCGCCGATGTTGGCCGAGCTGAGCCTGATCGCGGTGCAGAGCGGCGCCGAAGCCGAACGTTTTCTTGCCTTGGGTGCGCGGCCGGAGTGTGTCGACGTGACTGGCTCGATCAAGTTCGACCTGCGCATCGAGCCCGAGCTGCTGGCCCAGGCCCAGGCCCTGCGCGCCGCTTGGAATACTGTGCAGCGTCCTGTGTGGATCGCCGCCAGCACCCATGCCGGCGAAGACGAGAGCGTGCTCGCCGCCCATCGTTTGCTGCTTCGGCAGCAGCCGCAGGCCTTGCTGATTCTGGTGCCGCGCCATCCTGAGCGGTTCGCCAGCGTCCAGCAGTTGTGCGTGAAGGAAGGCTTTACCACGTGCCGGCGCTCCCAGGGCGAAGCCCCTGACGCCGCGACCCAGGTGCTGCTGGGCGACACCATGGGCGAGTTGCTGTTGCTCTATGCCCTCGCGGATTGCGCCTTTGTCGGTGGCAGTTTGGTGGCCAATGGTGGGCATAACCTGCTGGAGCCGGCGGCGCTGGGTTTGCCGGTGCTGAGTGGGCCGCATCTGTTCAACTTCCTGGAAATTGCTGCCCTGTTGCGCAGTGCCGGCGCCCTGGCCGAGGTGGTCGATGCCGATGCCCTGGCCGCGACCCTGGTGCGCCTGTTTGCTGAGCCGCAGCAGGCCGACGCCATGGCCACTGCCGGCTTGGCAGTGCTCAAGGCCAATCAGGGGGCCTTGCAGCGCCTACTGGATGGCGTACAGCGCTTGCTGCCGCGCTAGTGGCCTTATTCGGATGACGGCATGGAACTCTCCGACCCGTAGGAGCGGCTTTAGCCGCGAAGGCTCGATGGTTCGCGGCTAAAGCCGCTCCTACAAAAAGCCCCCTTAACGCCTCAATGCATCGCCGGAAACAGCCAATAAAAAACCCGCACTCGGCGGGTTTTTTATTGGGTTGCGATCAGTAGTTGGGATCGCCACGCAGTTGGGCTTCGGCTGCCTTGGCCAGGTCTGGCGGCAGGTAGTCGGTGTCCGGGTTGTAGTCTTTGTTGAGGAAGGCGGCGAGGGCTTCCAGGTCGGCCGGGCTGAGGGTGCCGGCGGCCTGCTTGAGGCTCAGGTTGTCGAGGATGTAGCCGTAGCGCGCGTCGTTGTAGTTGCGTACCGAGGTGTACAGGGCGCGCTGGGCATTGAGCACGTCGACGATGTTACGGGTCCCGACCTGATAGCCGATCTGGGTCGCTTCCAGCGAGCTCTGGTTGGAGATCACTGACTGTTTGCGCGCTTGCACCTGTTGCACGTCCGAGGTTACGGCACGGTACAGGTTGCGGGTGTTCTGCACCACTTCGCGGCGCAGTTGCTCGCGCGATTGCTCGCTTTGATTGAGCTGCTCATAGGACTGGCGCACTTGCGAGCTGGTCAGGCCACCGCTGAAGATCGGCACGTTGAGTTGCAGGCCGATTTGGCCTTGTGCCACGTCGCTGCCGTAACGAATGGCGTCGGACTGGTTGCTGAAGCCGAAGTTGTCGTTGTCGCCTTTGCCATAGCTGGCCACCGCGGTGACGGTGGGGGCGTGGCCTGATTTGCTCTGGCGCAGGCTTTCGCCGGCAGCATCCACGGCGTAGTTGCTGGAGAGCAGGCGCAGGTTCTGCTGGGCGGCGGTGTCGACCCAGGCTTTGGCGTCGCTCGGCGTCGGTGGCAGGATCGGCAGGCTGTGGCGCATGCCGTCCACCGAGCTGTAATCACGGTTGGTCAGGGTGGTCAGGGCCTGGAAGGCATCGTCCACTTGCTGCTGGGCGATAATCCGGTTGGCCACGGAGGTGTCGTAACCGGCTTGCGATTCGAGCACGTCGGTTTTGTCTGACAGACCCACGTCGAAGCGTTCATTGGACTGGTCCAGTTGGCGCTTGAAGGCCGCTTCTTCAGCCTTGCTGGTGGCCAGGCCGTCCTGGGCGCGCAGAATATTGAAGTACACCTGGGCGCTTTGCAGGATCAGCTCTTGCTCGGTGGCCGAGAACTCCAGACTGGCTTGCTGGCTGGTGGACTCCGCCGCTTTCAACTGGAACCAGGCGGCCGCATTGAACAGCGGCTGGCTGAGGTTGGCCTGATAACTGTTGCCGCTGCGCGAACTGGCTGGCGAACTTGAGCCCACTGGGGTCTCTACCGAATCGATGCTGGTGCGGGTGTCCTGCACCGTGCCGGTGGCCGACAGGTTGGGCAGCAAGGCCGCGCGTGCCTGCGGCACCACTTCCTTGCGCGCCATGTACTGGGCGCGGGCAGCGGCCAGTGCGGCGTTGTTCTTGGCGGCTTCCTGATAAACGGAAATCAGGTCAGTCTTGGCGGAGAGGGGAGCTTCTGCTGCCCAGGCCGATGTGCTGGTGGCGGCAGCCACGGCAATGGCCAGAGAAAGTCTGCGCAACATGCGGTAATCCTGGATTGGGCGGTAATAGGCAAGGCTAAGCGGCACTGCCACAAGGGTCAAGGCGCACTATTAACGCCGTGAGGCCAGTTTGCAACAAGCTATGTTGCTTTGCCGGAACAATCCCCCAGTGCTTGCGACGAATTGGCCCGGCCGACGAAACGTCCTGCCGACGACGTTAGTCGATTGGTGTTCTCTGCCCGCCTTGATTAGACTGGCCGGGTTCTTGTCGGGGTGCCTTGTGTCGAGGCTGAGATCGAAATGTTTCGGATCCCGTTGAACCTGATCAGGTTAACGCCTGCGTAGGGAACAAGATTTCTCGTCGACGGCCCCGTGCCCGTAACGAGACCTCTCGCGCCGGCTGCGGCGCCCCAAGCCCTCAGGTTGACTCCGACAATTCTTGCCCTGGCTGCAGTTGTGGAGAGTCCCGTGATGAGTGCACAAGAAAAAAATCTCAGTGAAAGCGCCCAGGTTGACCAGCAATCGGTCCAGCCTTTTCCGCGTTCAGAAAAAATCTATGTGCAGGGCTCGCGCCCCGACATTCGGGTGCCGATGCGCCAGATCAGCCTGGACGACACCTCCACCGACTTTGGCGCCGAAGCCAATGCCCCGGTGCTGGTGTATGACACCTCCGGCCCGTACACCGACCCGGCAGTGACTATTGATGTGCGCAAAGGTCTGGCCGATGTGCGCTCGGCCTGGATCAATGATCGTAACGACACCGAATTGCTCGACGGCCTGAGCTCCAACTTCGGCCTCGAACGCCTGGCGGACCCTGAACTGACCGCCATGCGTTTCGCCCACGTGCGCAACCCGCGTAAGGCCCGCGCCGGTGCCAACGTCAGCCAGATGCACTACGCCCGCCAAGGCATCATCACCGCCGAGATGGAGTACGTTGCCATCCGCGAAAACATGAAGCTGCAAGAGGCCCGTGCCGCTGGCCTGTTGACTGCTCAGCACGCCGGCCAGAGCTTCGGCGCCAGCGTGCCGAAAGAAATCACCGCCGAGTTCGTGCGCGAAGAAATCGCCCGTGGCCGCGCCATCATTCCGGCCAACATCAACCACGTCGAGTTGGAGCCGATGATCATCGGCCGCAACTTCCTGGTGAAGATCAACGGCAACATCGGCAACTCGGCGCTGGGTTCTTCCATTGAAGAAGAAGTCGCCAAGCTGACCTGGGGCATTCGTTGGGGCTCGGACACCGTGATGGACCTGTCCACCGGCAAGCACATCCACGAAACCCGCGAGTGGATCATCCGTAACTCGCCGGTGCCAATCGGCACCGTGCCGATCTACCAGGCGCTGGAGAAGGTCAATGGCGTGGCCGAAGACCTGACCTGGGAGCTGTTCCGCGACACCCTGATCGAACAGGCCGAGCAGGGCGTCGACTACTTCACCATCCACGCTGGCGTGCTGCTGCGCTATGTGCCGCTGACCGCCAAACGCGTGACCGGCATCGTTTCCCGTGGCGGTTCGATCATGGCCAAGTGGTGCCTGGCGCACCACAAAGAGAACTTCCTCTACACCCACTTCGACGAAATCTGCCAGATCATGAAGGCCTACGACGTCAGCTTCTCGCTGGGTGATGGCCTGCGTCCGGGCTCGATTGCCGACGCCAACGACGAAGCCCAGTTCGGCGAGCTGGAAACCCTCGGCGAGCTGACCAAGATCGCCTGGAAGCACGACGTCCAGGTGATGATCGAAGGCCCTGGCCACGTGCCGATGCAGTTGATCAAAGAGAACATGGACAAACAGTTGGAGTGCTGCGACGAGGCGCCGTTCTACACCCTCGGCCCGCTGACCACCGACATTGCGCCTGGCTACGACCACATCACCAGCGGCATCGGCGCGGCGATGATCGGCTGGTTCGGTTGCGCCATGCTTTGCTACGTGACGCCCAAGGAACACCTGGGTTTGCCGAACAAGGATGACGTGAAGACCGGCATCATCACCTACAAGATCGCCGCGCACGCCGCCGACCTCGCCAAGGGCCATCCGGGCGCGCAGATCCGCGACAACGCCTTGAGCAAGGCGCGCTTCGAGTTCCGCTGGAACGACCAGTTCAACCTGGGCCTGGACCCGGACACCGCGCGCAGCTACCACGACGAAACCCTGCCGAAGGATTCGGGCAAGGTCGCGCACTTCTGCTCCATGTGCGGGCCGAAGTTCTGCTCGATGAAAATCACCCAGGAAGTGCGCGTCTACGCCGAGGAGCAGCGCATCGCCGCCTTGGAACTGGATGAGGCCGAACAGGGTATGCAGGCCAAGGCCGAGGAATTCAAAGCCCAAGGCAGCGAGCTGTACCACAAGGTCTGAGATCAGCCATTAAGGCGGATTTTGGAGTGATAAAGAAACGGGCCGTGATGGCCCGTTTTTTATGGGTCTGTTCCTGTCGGCTGCTGTAAGGCTGTGGGTTGTCCGGCGCTGGTGTTAGGTTGCGAATGTTGTGGCCGTTTATTTCCCAGGCAGCGCGTTTCGCCACACGGTGTAAGCTGCGATCAATGGCGCCGGTGATCAGTGTCGGCTGTGGGGCCGAGCTGCGGTGCAGTACAAAAAGTCGATAGGAGTACGCGATGAATCGCGATGACGACGTTGAAGTGGTGGAGCGCGAGGCTTGTTTTCGCGGGTTCTACCAGTTGGATCGCCTGCATTTGCGCCACCGCTTGTTTGCCGGTGGCATGGGCAAGCTGATCAACCGTGAGCTGTTTGTGCGCCACGATGCGGTTTGTGTGCTGCCCTATGATCCGCAGCGCGATTGCGTGGTGTTGATCGAGCAGTTTCGCGTTGGCGCCTTGGATAAAAGCGTCAATCCGTGGCTGATCGAACTGGTGGCCGGGCTGATCGACAAGGACGAGCAACCCGAGGAGGTGGCACGCCGCGAGGCGGTCGAAGAGGCTGGTCTGGAGTTGGCCGAGCTGTGGCCGTTGACCCAGTACTACCCGTCGCCGGGCGGCTCCGATGAGCGCGTGCACTTGTATGTGGGCCGCTGTGACAGCCGCGGCGCCGGCGGTGTGCATGGTCTGGAAGAAGAGGGCGAGGACATTCGCGTGCTGGTCTGGAGTCTCGACGAGGCGCTGACCGCCCTGGACGACGGACGCATCGACAATGCTGCCAGCATCATCGCCTTGCAGTGGTTGGCCCTTAATCGCGACAAGGTACGGGAGCGCTGGGCATGACCGCCGTGCGCGAGCGCTATCGGCTGGACCTGATTGAACTGCAGGCCACCTGTGAGGCCAATTACGCGCGCTTGATGCGTCTGTTGCCGGATATGCGCGGGCTGGTCGGCTCGCGCCGCGTGGCCCTGAGTCAGGGCGAGCAGATGCTCGGTGTGCTGGCGCTGGAAGTGACCGAGTCCTGCCCATACACCACCACCTTGCAGGTGCGTCAGGAGCTCAGCTTGCCCTGGCTGCCGTTGCCGCACATGGAGGTGCGCGTCTATCACGATGCGCGCATGGCCGAAGTGGTCGGTGCCGAGAATGCTCGGCGCTTTCGCAGCATTTACACCTACCCGAATGCGGCCATGCACCAGCCCGACGAGAAAACCCAGCTCAATCTGTTTCTCGGCGAATGGCTTGGGCATTGCCTGGCCTGTGGCCATGAATTGCAGCCGGTGTTGTGAAAAACACCAGGGTTGGCAGCGTCGGCGTTAAAAGCGCTCGGTCAGGCCCTACTGATTATCTGTGACAGCTATCAACTTTTGCGGTTTACCCTGCGTCGTCTGAGCCGCCATAATCCAGACCATTACGCTCAAGGAGACGGCCTTGCCGAGCGCGCCGCCTGTGGTTGCTGATCTTGCCTCTGACTCTTCGGTCCTGCTGGTGCAGTTGTCCGACAGTCATCTGTTTGCCGATGCAGACGGCAAACTGCTGGGCATGAATACCCACGACAGCCTGCAGCGGGTGATCGAACGGGTACTCGACGAGCAGCCACTGGTCGATCTGATTCTGGCTAGCGGTGATCTGTCCCAGGACGGCTCTCTGGCGTCCTACCAGCGTTTTCGTCAGTTGCACGAGCAGATTCCGGCTCCGGCGCGCTGGTTTGCCGGCAACCACGATGAGCTGCCTGCCATGCAGGCGGCCTGTGCCGGCAGCGATCTGTTGCAGCCGATTATCGATCTGGGTAACTGGCGCATTATCTTGCTGGACACCTCGATTCCCGGCGCCGTGCCCGGCTACTGCTCTGCCGAGCAACTGGCGTTGCTTGAGCAGGCGCTGCAGACCGCCGGCGACCGCCATGTGCTGGTGACCTTCCACCATCATCCGGTTTCCATCGGTTGTCGCTGGATGGAGCCAATCGGTATCCGCAACCCCGAGGCGCTGTTTGCCGTTACCGATCGCTATCCGCAGGTGCAGGCCATGCTCTGGGGGCATATCCATCAGGAGTTCGACCAACTGCGCAACGGTGTGCGTTTGTTGGCCTCGCCCTCTACCTGCGTGCAGTTCGCGCCGGGCAGCGAAGAGTTTCAGGTTGACCAGGAAGCGCCCGGCTACCGCTGGCTGCGCCTGTATGCCGATGGCCGGCTGGAAACCGCCGTGTCGCGGGTGGTCGGTATCCACTTTGAAGTGGACTACAGCATCAAGGGCTATTGAACGCAGCTGCGGCTTGCCGCCCGCGGTCTGCACCTTGTAGCCTCCCGGCCATGACTAGCATTCTTTATATCCACGGCCTCAACAGCTCGCCGGCTTCGCGCAAGGCCCAGCAACTGCTGACGGCCATGCAGCGCATCGGCCTGCAGGCGCAGCTGCGCATGCCGGCCCTGCACCATCACCCGCGCCAGGCCATGGCCCAGCTGGATGAGCTGATCGCCGAGCTCGGCCAGCCGGTGCTGGTCGGCAGTTCCCTCGGCGGCTACTATGCGACCCACCTGGCGGCGCGGCACGGGCTCAAGGCCCTGCTGATCAACCCGGCGGTACTGCCGCACAAGCGCTTCGATGGCTACCTGGGCGAGCAGACCAATCATTACAGTGGTGAAACCTGGCAGTTGACCCACGACCACGTCGAGGCCCTGGCCGAGCTGGCGGTGCCGGCACCGCAAGATCCGGCGCAGGTGCAGGTGTGGTTGCAGACGGCCGACGAAACCCTCGATTACCGTGCGGCGGCCAGCTACTACCAGGCCTGCGCCCTGCGTATCCAGGCCGGCGGCGACCACAGTTTTCAAGGCTTTGCCCGCGGCTTGCCGGCGCTGTTGGCCTTTGCCGGGATCGATTCCCGTGCGTGGCGGCAGCACGATTTTTCTGACCTTTAGACACGATAAGAGACCCCATGGCCCAGCAGAACGCCTATAACGCAGACGCCATCGAAGTCCTCTCCGGCCTGGACCCGGTGCGCAAGCGCCCGGGCATGTACACCGACACCAGCCGGCCCAACCACCTGGCCCAGGAAGTCATCGACAACAGTGTTGACGAAGCCCTGGCCGGTCACGCCCGTTCGGTGCAGGTGATCCTGCATGCCGACAATTCCCTGGAAGTGTCCGATGACGGCCGCGGTATGCCGGTCGACATCCATCCGGAAGAGGGCATTTGCGGCGTCGAGCTGATCCTCACCAAACTGCACGCCGGCGGTAAGTTCTCCAACAAGAACTACCAGTTCTCCGGTGGTTTGCACGGTGTTGGTATCTCGGTGGTCAACGCCCTGTCGACCCGCGTCGAAGTGCGCGTGCGCCGCGACGGCAACGAGTACCGCATCACCTTCGCCGATGGCTACAAGGCCAGCGACCTGGAAGTGATCGGCACGGTGGGCAAGCGCAACACCGGCACCAGCGTGCACTTCTGGCCGGACGCCAAGTATTTCGACAGCTTCAAGTTCTCCGTCAGCCGCCTCAAGCATGTGCTCAAGGCCAAGGCCGTGTTGTGTCCGGGCCTGTCGGTCAGCTTCGAGGACAAAGCCAGCGGCGAGAAGATCGAGTGGCACTATGAGGACGGCCTGCGCTCCTACCTGGTGGATGCGGTCAGCGAACACCTGCGCCTGCCCGATGAGCCTTTCGTCGGCAGCCTGGCCGGCAATAAAGAGGCGGTGGACTGGGCCCTGCTGTGGCTGCCGGAAGGCGGCGAAAGCGTGCAGGAAAGCTACGTCAACCTGATCCCCACTGCCCAGGGCGGCACCCACGTCAACGGCCTGCGCCAGGGCCTGCTGGATGCCATGCGCGAGTTCTGCGAGTTCCGCACCCTGCTGCCGCGCGGGGTCAAGCTGGCCCCGGAAGACGTCTGGGAACGCATCGCCTTCGTCCTCTCGATGAAGATGCAAGAGCCGCAGTTCTCCGGGCAGACCAAGGAGCGCCTGTCGTCCCGCGAGGCCTCGGCGTTTGTGTCTGGCGTGGTCAAAGATGCTTTTAGCCTGTGGCTCAACGCCAACCCCGAGTTGGGTTTGCAGCTGGCCGAACTGGCCATCAACAACGCCGGTCGGCGCCTGAAAGCCGGCAAGAAGGTCGAGCGCAAGCGCGTCACCCAGGGCCCTGCATTGCCGGGCAAGCTGGCCGACTGCGCGGGTCAGGACCCGATGCGCTCCGAGCTGTTTCTGGTCGAAGGTGATTCCGCCGGCGGTTCAGCCAAGCAGGCGCGCGACAAGGAGTTTCAAGCGATCCTGCCACTGCGTGGCAAGATTCTGAATACCTGGGAAGTCGACGGCGGCGAAGTGCTGGCCAGCCAGGAAGTGCACAACATCGCCGTGGCCATCGGGGTCGATCCCGGTGCTGCCGACCTGACCCAGTTGCGCTACGGCAAGATCTGCATTCTCGCCGACGCCGACTCCGACGGCCTGCACATTGCCACCTTGCTGTGCGCTTTGTTTGTCCGCCACTTCCGCCCGCTGGTGGATGCCGGTCACGTGTACGTGGCCATGCCGCCGCTGTACCGCATCGACCTCGGCAAAGAGATTTACTACGCCCTGGATGAGGGTGAGCGCGACGGCATCCTCGATCGCCTGGTGGCCGAGAAGAAGCGCGGCAAGCCACAGGTCACGCGTTTTAAAGGCCTGGGTGAAATGAACCCGCCGCAGCTGCGCGAAACCACCATGGACCCCAATACCCGCCGCTTGGTGCAACTGACCCTGGATGACTTCAGTGTCGCCGAAGAAATCATGGACATGCTGCTGGCCAAGAAGCGCGCTGGCGACCGCAAGACGTGGCTGGAGTCCAAAGGCAATCTGGCCGAGGTCCTGCTGTGAAGGCAGGCCTGTGCCTGTTGCTCGTCTGCTTGGCCGCCGTGGCGCAGGCCGCGCCGGCGAACAAGCCCTTGCGGTTACTGGAAGAGCGTCCGGTGGCGGCCATGACCGGTGGCAACCTGTCGGGGCTGGCCTGGTGTCAGGGCGCGCTCTGGGCGCTGTCGGATCGCGACGATCGCCGGCTGTATCGCCTGCATGCCAAACCTGGCATCTGGCAGGCCGAGGTTGAACCGTTCAGCGCACCGCTGGCGCCGCCCAGTGGTTTGTCCTGGGGCCAGCAAGTGGGCAATTGGGGTGTGGGCATCGTGCGGGGCGGTGAGCTGGATTTTGAGGGCTTGAGCTGCGATGCCGCGGGTAACCGTTATCTGGTCAGCGAAGCCCAGGTGGCCGTGCTCAAGCTGCCGGTCGAAGGTTCGCCCAGCTGGTTGCCGTTGCCAGCCAATCTGATCGGTCAGGCGCGGGTGAGCGGGTTGTTCTGGCAGTTTAACGGCCTGGTCGAGGGCCTGGCCGTGGACCCTGCCGGTACACGCCTGTGGCTGGCTGCCGAACGCCAGAATCGCGGTTTGCTGGCGCTGCAACAACAGACCTCCGGCTGGGCCTGCGCGCAGAGCTGCGTACTGCTCAGTGAGAGCGCCTATCAGCGTGCGCCCGCGCAGATGGGGGGCGAGCGCCTGCCCGTGGACTTCGCCGACCTGGCGTTTTTTGCCGGCAAATTGTTCACCCTGGAACGTCTGCAATTACAGGTCTGCCGGCGCAATCCGGCGGACGGTGCGGTGGAGCGCTGTTGGTCGTTTGCCGACACGGCGCTGGCCGAGGCGCGTCGCTATCCGTTGCCGTACGGCGTGGCAGAAGCTCTGGCGGTGGATGCCGACGGTGCCTGGATCGGCCTCGACAACGGTGCCTCCATGGGCGGTGAGGACTATGCCCGCGGGGATGGCGAACGGCGGCCGATCATCTGGCGCTTCGCCGCGCCGGACGGCGGCTGGGGAGCCTCGTCATGAGTACGTCAACGCCTGGTCGCACGGTCGGCAAGGTCATGTGGATCGTGGCCTGGCTGCTGGGGCTGTTTCTCGCCACGCGTTTTTTTGCCCAGTGGCAAGACACCCAGCGCAATCCCAATCAACAACCCGACTCCGCCCTAGGCAGTGGTTATACCGAGGTGCGCCTGGCCAGTAATGGGCAGGGGCATTTTCTCGCCAGCGGCCTGATCAACGGCGAAGCGGTGGAGTTTCTCCTCGATACCGGCGCCACCGATGTGGCCATCCCGGCGGCCCTGGCTGAGCGCCTCGGCCTGCCCCGTGGTGCGCCGATCAGCCTGCACACTGCCAATGGCACCAGCACGGGCTACCGCACGCGTCTGACCAGCCTGCAACTGGGCGACATTCTGCTCAGTGACGTGCGCGCCCTGATTGCGCCCGGCATGCACGGCGAAGAAGTGCTGCTCGGCATGAGCGCCCTGAAACAACTCGAATTTACCCAGCGCGACGGCACCTTGCTGCTGCGCCAGACCACTACGCAATGAGGCACGCATGAGCGATTCTCTGGACCTGAGCCTGGACGGCGTCGAGCGGCGCTCCCTGGCCGACTTTACCGAGCAGGCCTACCTCAACTATTCCATGTACGTGATCATGGACCGCGCCCTGCCGCATATCGGCGACGGCTTGAAGCCCGTGCAGCGGCGTATCGTCTATGCCATGAGCGAGCTGGGCCTGGACGCTGACTCCAAGCACAAAAAATCCGCGCGCACCGTCGGTGACGTGCTCGGTAAGTTCCATCCCCACGGCGACTCGGCGTGCTACGAAGCCATGGTGCTGATGGCTCAGCCGTTCAGCTACCGCTACACGCTGGTCGACGGCCAGGGTAACTGGGGTGCGCCGGATGATCCCAAGTCGTTTGCCGCCATGCGTTACACCGAGGCGCGCCTGTCGCGTTACTCGGAGGTGCTGCTGACCGAATTGGGCCAGGGCACCGCCGACTGGGTGCCGAACTTCGACGGCACCCTGGACGAGCCGGCCGTACTGCCGGCGCGCCTACCCAATATCCTTCTCAACGGCACCACCGGCATCGCCGTGGGCATGGCCACTGACGTACCGCCGCACAACCTGCGTGAAGTCGCCACCGCCTGCGTGCGCTTGCTCGATGAGCCGGATGCCACGGTCGAGCAGCTGTGCGAGCACGTCCTCGGCCCGGATTATCCGACCGAGGCGGAGGTCATCACCCCGCGCAGTGACCTGCTGAAAATCTACGAAACCGGCAAGGGCTCGGTGCGCATGCGCGCCGTGTACCGCGTCGAGGACGGCGACATCGTGGTCACCGCGTTGCCCCATCAGGTTTCCGGTGCCAAGGTGCTGGAGCAGATCGCCGCGCAGATGCAGGCCAAGAAGCTGCCGATGGTCGCTGACTTGCGCGACGAGTCGGACCACGAGCACCCGTGCCGTATCGTCATCATCCCGCGCTCCAACCGCGTGGATGCCGACGAGCTGATGCAGCACCTGTTCGCCACCACCGAGCTGGAAAGCACCTACCGGGTCAACATCAACATCATCGGCCTGGACGGCAAGCCGCAGCTGAAGAACCTGCGCACCTTGCTGAGCGAATGGCTGACCTTCCGCATCGGCACCGTGCGCCGTCGTTTGCAGTACCGCCTGGATAAGGTCGAGCGCCGCCTGCACCTGTTGGACGGCTTGCTGATCGCCTTCCTCAACCTCGATGAAGTGATCCACATCATCCGCACCGAGGACCAGCCCAAGCAGGTGCTGATGGCCCGTTTCGGCCTCAGCGACGACCAGGCTGACTACATCCTCGACACCCGCCTGCGTCAGCTAGCCCGCTTGGAAGAGATGAAGATCCGTGGCGAGCAGGATGCTCTGGCCAAGGAACAAGCCAAGCTGCAAGCCCTGCTCGGCAGCGAAAGCAAACTGCGCAAACTGGTACGCACGGAAATTCTCGCCGACGCCGAAACCTACGGCGACGCCCGCCGTTCGCCGATCGTTGCCCGCAGCGAAGCCAAGGCATTGTCGGAGAACGAGCTGCTGCCGACCGAGCCGGTCACCGTGGTGCTTTCGGAAAAAGGCTGGGTGCGTTGCGGTAAGGGCCACGATATCGACGCCACCGGCCTGTCGTACAAGGCCGGCGACGGCTTCAAAACCTCGGCGCCAGGACGCTCCAATCAGTTCGCAGTATTTATCGATAACACCGGGCGCAGCTACTCGCTGCCGGCCCACAGCTTGCCGTCGGCCCGTGGTCAGGGCGAGCCGCTGACCGGCCGTCTGACGCCGCCGCCGGGTGCCACCTTTGAGTGCGTGTTGCTGCCAGAAGACGAGGCGCTGTACGTGATCGCCTCCGACGCCGGTTACGGCTTCGTGGTCAAAGGCGAAGACCTGCAAGCCAAGAACAAGGCCGGCAAGGCCCTGTTGACCCTGCCGGCAGGCGCCCTGGTGGTGCCGCCGAAACTGCTCGGCAACCGCGAGCAGGACTGGTTGGCGGCGGTGACCACCGAAGGTCGCCTGCTGGTGTTCAAGGTCGCCGACCTGCCGCAGCTGGGCAAAGGCAAAGGCAACAAGATCATCGGCATCCCCGGCGAGCGCGTCGCCAGCCGCGAGGAATACCTCACCGACCTGGCCGTACTGCCAGCCGGCGCTACTCTGGTGTTGCAGGCGGGCAAACGCACCCTGTCGCTCAAAGCCGATGACCTGGAGCACTACAAGGGCGAACGCGGCCGGCGTGGCAACAAGCTGCCGCGTGGCTTCCAGCGCGTCGACAGCCTGCTGGTCGAGGGGTTGAACACCTAACGGCCTGCTAAACGTGGTGCCGACCTTGGTCGTAGGGGCCATTGCGTTCGTGGTCGGTCGGTATATGGTTGGCCGCTAATTGCATGACCCGGCGCTGGCGTCAGTCGTGCTTTTCTTTTCCTAAGGGTTGAGGCGTCATGGGCGATCACCACGGCAGCACCGCTCCCCTGTACAGTCGCACCAGTCACTGGGACAAGTTCTTCTTGCCCCTGCTGCTGGCGCTGGGCGCGCTGCTGCTGGCGATCTGGGGGCTGCCCGAGTCGGCGCAGCTGAAGCAGAGCAGCAGCTTGTTCCCCACTTGGCTGCACAGCATCACCGAATTGTTTGCCATGGTCGTGGCGCTGCTGTTGTTCAGCGTGACCTGGCACAGTTACCGCCGTGACAGTGCGGGCAATCTGCTGCTACTGGCCTGCGGTTTTCTCGTCGTGGGCTTGCTCGACATCGGCCACCTGCTGTCCTATCGCGGCATGCCGGATTTCATCACCCCGGCCAGCGCGGAAAAAGCCATCGACTTCTGGCTGGCGGCGCGGCTGACGGCCGCCTTGTGCCTGCTTGGAGTGTCGTTGCGCGGATGGCAGCCCTTGCACAATCCGGGGCTGCGCTGGTACTGGCTGACGGCGGCGCTGGTGCTGGTGGCGGTGGTGTTTTATTTGCAGTTGCTGCATCCAGACAGGTTTCCACAGACCTTTATTGAGGGGCAGGGCCTGACGCCGCTGAAGATTAAGATCGAGTGGCTGGTGATCGCCTTGCTTGGCGTCGCCGCCTGGCGCTTCTGGCGAGCCCGCGCGCATGCCACGAGTTATGACGCCCATGGCCTGTTCCTGGCCGTGGCGGTATCGATCCTGTCCGAGCTGTGCTTTACCGCGTACAGCAATGTGCACGATATCTACAGCCTGCTTGGTCATCTGTACAAAGCGCTGGCCTACCTGCTGCTGTACCGGGTGGTGTTTATTTCCAGCGTACGTGAACCTTACTGGCGGCTGGCCAGGGAAATTCGTGTGCGCGAGGCGGCGGAGCAGAAGATCGAGGTGCTGGCGTTTTACGACAGCCTCACGGGTCTGCCCAACCTCGACCTGTTGCGTGATCGCACCGATCAGGCGCTAACGGCCAGCCTGCGCAGCCAGCAGCATGTGGCCCTGCTGTACATGGACATCGACGGCTTCAAGACGCTCAACGATTCCCTCGGTCATTCCTACGGCGATGCCCTGCTGCGCACACTGGCGGAAGGCCTGCGCGGCCTGATTCGCGACAGTGACACCCTGTGCCGGCCGGGCGGCGACGAGTTCGTCATTCTCCTGCCCGACCTGGAGAACCCCGAGGATGCAGCGGCAATCGCGGACAAGATCATGCGCCATCTGCGTCAGCCGTTGGCGGTGCAGGGGCGCAGCATCAGCACCTCGTTGTCCCTCGGCCTGGCGGTGGCGCCCGGCGATGGCAGTGCTTTCGAGACCCTGCTGCGCAATGCCGAAACCGCCATGTACAAGGCCAAGCAGGATGGTCGGCAGACCTGGCGCTATTTCGACGGCAGCATGAACGAGGAGGCCCTGGAGCGCCTCAACCTGCTTACTGACCTGCGCCAGGCTGTGGTTGCCGAGCAGCTGTTGCTGCATTACCAGCCGCAAGTGGACCTGCGCAGCGGCGCCCTGATCGGCGTCGAGGCCCTGATTCGCTGGCAACACCCGCAATGGGGCCTGGTACCGCCGGCGCGCTTTATTCCGGCCGCAGAAGAAAGCCGACTAATCGTGCCGATCGGTGAATGGGTGATTCAACAGGCGTGCCGCCAGGCGATGGCGTGGCAGCGGGCTGGGGTGCGGGTGCCGCAGGTGGCGGTCAATGTCTCGGCGATTCAGTTGCAGTACGGCAATATCGAACAGCAGGTGCTGCAGGCCCTGGCCACTAGCGGCTTGCCGGCGACCATGCTGGAGCTGGAGATCACTGAATCCAGCCTGATCGACAATCCTGAGCAGGCCCAAGCCACCCTCAAGCGCCTGAAGGCCATTGGCGTGAAACTGTCGATTGACGACTTCGGTACCGGTTATTCCAGCCTTGCTTACCTGCGCAACCTGGCGGTGGACAAACTGAAGATCGACCAGTCCTTTGTTCGCGACCTGACCAGCAGTGCCGACAGCCGCGCCATCGTCACCGCCATTGTGCAGATGGCTCATTCCCTTGGGTTGAGCACCATTGCCGAGGGTGTCGAGGACCACGCCAGCGCCGAGGCCCTGCTGCAACTGGGCTGCCTGGAGGCTCAGGGCTACCTCTACGCCAAGCCGCTGCCTGAGGCACAGTTGAGCGCCTTTGTGCGCCAGCACGAGCCTGCTAGCGCCTAAGCCCTAGTGCAGCAGCCAGTCGCAGTGATGCTCCTGCACCTGCTGGCTGTCCAGCGGCAGGCAGCGGAACAGGGCGCGCAGCCGATAGCCGTCGTCTTCGGGTTGCAGGTGGCACTCCAGCCAGCCATCGCCTTCCCAGGCCTGGGCCTCGACCTCGGCGTGACCGTTGCCGAGGTCGATCACTTCGCCGGTCAATACACTGCTGGTCGCGACGTTGGCGAAGCGCAGCGGCGCATGCAACGGCGGCGCCACCAGGGCGTAGGCCTGCACGTCGCTGCCGGGGAAGCGGATGGTGGCGGCGGCGCAGCAGTGATAGTCGCCCGAGACAAACACCACGTTGCTGATCCCACGGTCGCGGATAAAACGCAGCAGGCGCGCGCGCTCGTCCGCGCTCAGTTGCCAGCTGTCGGCTTCGCGCGGGGCTGGCTGGCCGGCGTACTCGCGCAGGCCCGGCGCCAGCACCGAGCCGCTGAGGATGAATTTGGGCTGGCGGCCGCGGGCTTGCTCGGCCAGCAGCCAGTCCTCCAGTTGTTGCCACTGACTGTCCGTGAGCAGGCGTCTTTGCGGTGCACGCTGGCGCTGGATGCGCGTGTTGAGGGAGTAGAAGCCGGCAGCGCCAAGGCTGAAGCAAGCGTCGTGGCCTTCAGCATCCAGGGCGTCCGGGCCGTGGGCGCGCTGGAACACCTGATAGGCGGCCAGGGCATTGGTGGTCAGCTCGCGCTCGGCGGGGCCGCGCAGCAGCAGGTCGCGGCTCCAGTTGTCGACCAGTTCGTGGTCGTCCATCAGCATGTGCAGCGGTGTGCCGCGCGCTAGGGCGGCGAAGGCCGGCGAGCCAAAGGCCTCGCGGTAGCGCGGCAGCAGGCGTTCCAGCGAGGAGCTGCTGTCGAGCAGGCCGGCGCGGGCGTCGGCGTAGATCTGGTCGCCGAGCATCAGCATCAGGGCGGCCGGTTGGTGGCGCTGGCGCAGGGCCAAGGCGGCCAGGCTGGCGTCGCTGCGCTGGGCTTCCAGTTCGGTCAGCCCTGGGTGCCGGCAACTGGCGGCGAGAAAGCTGAAGCTCGGCCCCGGCTGCCATTGCTCGGCGCGCAGGCGCACCACGCATTCGCGCATCCAGCGCAGGCTGCGCCGTTGCCGCGACAGGGTGGCGGGCTGGGCGCTACTGGCCAGTTGGCGGCCCTGTTGCAGGGTGATCGCCAGCGGATGCAGCAGGGCTTGGGCGTCCGCCAGGTTGAGCGCCAGGGGCAGGGGTTCGATGCGCTTATCGATGGGCGCGGTGGGCAGCGCGTTGATCTGCGCGACGGCGGCTTCGGCACTGGCGCTTGGCAGCGGGCAGAGGCTGACCGGGGTAGCACTGCGTGCCGGGGTGCGACCGCCACTGGCCAGGGCCTCGCTGACGCTCAACGGTTGCCCCCAGTCGCTGGGCCAGTTATGCGCGCAGCGTTCATCTGCGGCGCTGTTGGCGGCGTAGCGGTGCAGGCTGACCATGGCGATGCTCAGGCTGCCGAGCCAGGCATTGGGCACCTCAATGTCAGCCAGCGCGTAGCTGATACCGGCATCGGCGGCGGGCGCCGTTTTGCTGCCCAGGGCCGCGGCCAGCGCCTGCTGGCGCAACGGCCAGGCCTGCACGCGACGCTGTGGGCCGGCGCAGACCAGGGTCATGGCGGCCACAGCTTCGCCGCTCTGGGTGTTGTCGACCTCGATCCACACGCGCAGCAGGGTGTGGTCGCCGACCTGGCGACGCCAGCCGACAATCGGCCCGGTGCGCGGCAAGCGGGCGCGCAGGCGGTTGGGCGTGGCCTGGCTGCTGGTGCGGCTGACGTAGGCGGTGTTGAAGAAACCGACCACCTCGCTAAAGATCACTTCCGGCGCGCGTTTGCCAATGGTGCAGTCGAAGTGCGCGTGTTCGGCGGCAATCAGCTGATGATCGTGGCCCTGATCCAGGCGCTCCTGGCTGAAGCCGCGACTCAGTTGGCGCCAGCTTTCGCTGCAGGATTCGGCGTCAAACAGCACGTTGTCGGCGCCGTGCAGGAGCATCAGCGGCATCGGCAGGTAGCGGCGCAGGTTGTCTTCGGTGGTGTAGACGTTCTGCCCGTTGGCATTCACCAGGCGCTCGTACTCCACGCACTTGGCCCCGTGCATAAACACGCCGAGGTTGGTGCGTCCGAAGTACTGGTCGAGCTTGGCGTGGGTCACTGGCAGCAACTGGTCGTGGCGAAACAGGCGGCTGAGGGCGCCGGCCATGCGTTTGCACGAGGTGCTGTCGGGGTGCTCATGGCGCAGGTCGTGCTCGCCGGGGCAGCGCTCGGCGGCGCTGTAGTCGAAGCTGGCGAACAGGCGGTCCATCAGCGCATGCAAGGCATCGGCCTGCACCGTGCCGGCGGAGAACTCCAGCAGCTCGCGGTTCAGGCCGTTGACCAGCAGGGCGGCCACTTGCAGGCGCATCTGCGCAGTGCTGGAGCCGATCACGAACGGCTGGAACTGCGAGAACAGCACGCCGTCCAGCTTGGCGCGGCCATTGGCATGGGTCAGATGGCCGCCGAGCAGGGACATGCCCAGGGAGGCCGAGCCGACGCAGTGGCTGAAGCAGAACAGACTGCCGGGCAGGGCCGGTTGTTCACCCTGTTCGGCTTGCAACTGGCCGAGGATATGCTCGATGGCGGCAGGGATTTCCCCGGCGGCGATATCGTCCATGCTGGAGAACTGCGCCGAGGCGCGCAGCCACGGGCTGACCCGGTATTCCAGCAGCCACACGTCCCAGCCCTGGGCGTAGAACATGGCCGCCAGGCTGCGCGGGCCGAGCTCTTCTGCGACAAAGGGCAGGGTGTTCTGGGCAAAACCGTTGAGCAGCATGATCGACTTATAACGGCGCTGACCGTCGACCACCTGGGACTCGACCTGAGCCTGGGCATAGCGCACCAGGCCAGCGCGGATCTGCTCGCCGGCCGGCTGCTCGGCATGCAGTGGCACGTGTAAGCATACCGGTGGTTGCGGGGCGATCTGCCGGCCGTCGGCCAGCGGCAGGGACGGATAAAAATCCTGCTGCAACTCGAACACCCCGGTGTCGGCGGCCAGGGCTGGGTCAGTGGCGGGCAGGTCGTTACGGTAGTCCGGCAGGCGGAAGTCGAGCATCCGGCTGCTGATCAGGTAGCGGGCGATCAGCAGCGGATAGCTGGCCATAGCCGCCAGGGCGTTGAAGGTGTCGGTGCCGTCCCGCAGTTGCGGGGCGATGCGCCGCACCATCTCGGGGATGTCCATAGCCAGGCGGCCGCTGGCCAAGGGCTGGGGTTCACCCTGGCGGTACAGCTGAATGTCCAGTTCGGTCAGTTGCGCCCAGACGCTGCGGCGCGGTAGCACCGGCCAGCCGCCGTGGCGCCATTTACCCAACAGCCAGCGGCCCAGTTCGGCCCACTCGGCGGCCGGCTGGATCAGTTTGCTGCCGCGCAGCTGGTAGTCCTGCTGGCCGTCGCTGAGCTGCAATTGATAGTCGAAGCTGCGCGCTGCGCTGGCGTGCCAGAGCAGGCGTGCCCCGCTCAACAGGTTGTGCCACAGGCCTGGAGCATTGGCCGGCTTGGCCCGGTGGCGGTCGGGCAGCCAGCGGTTGATCGCGTAGGTCAGGCCGGCGCGGGCAAAGCGGCTCAGGCGCGCCGTGGGGCTGTCGGCCAGGGCGCGAAACAGCTCGACGTGGCCACTGCGCACCTGCAAGGTCAGCGCGGCTTGGTCGGGACGGTCGATGACCAGGCGCGAAGCGGTCAACTGCTGGTCGGCGCTGAAGGCAATGGCCGCCACCCGGTGCGCGGGGCTGGCCCACAGGCGTTGCCAGTCCGGTACGTCCATCTGCAGAAACAGCGCACCGTCCCGTTGCTGGGGGGCGCTGCCGGGTTGCTCCTGCCAGGTCAGCGGGCCGCGCAGCACCTCGGCGAGAACTGCGCCGCTGCTGACCGTCTGGGCGCGTTCGAATGGCGGCGGCACCTGCGGGTAGGCCGGCAGGCTGACCGCATTGGGGCGGCCTGCAGGCAGTTCGGCCAGGGTCAGGCGACAGGCGCGTTCGGCCAGGGCGGTGATGGTCAGCAGCGGGTTGACCCCCAGGGAACTGGGGATAATCGAACCGTCCAGCACCTGCAGGCTGGCGTGCACGCTGCCGTCCTGACGAAACACCTGACCGCGTTCATTGACCACACCGTCTTGCACCCCATCGGCCATCCGGCAGCCACCCAGCGGGTGCACGGTGACCCAGCCGGCTTCTGGCGCGGGGCCGCTGAGCACCTGGGCAATGTCGTCGGGCAGTACGCCAGAGGTCGGGTTGGGCAGGAACTCGCCGCCGAGCTGCTGGATGCAGGCCATACGCTGGCGATGCAGCTGCGGTGCAGGGTCGGCGGCCTGGGCCGGCCAGCTCCAGTTCAGGCGTGCGCCGGGGTCGTTGAGGGTGGCCTGGCCGGCGGCTGAGTCGTGGCCCATGCCGAGCAGGGCCAGGCTGCGCTGGATCAGTTGCGGGTCAACCGCCAGCGGGTCGTGGCCTGGGCGGCTGCGCAGGCCGAAGCGGTTGAGTTGCGGCAGCACGCCAAGGGTGCTGAGCAGTTCGTTGGCCAGCGGCGCGAGCAGGCCAGGAATGCCGCCGTCTTCGATGATGGTGCTGCGGCGGTGGTCTGCATGATCGTCAAAGCGGATCACCGCGCTGATGGTCGGCCCGCTGCTGTTGGTGGCGCCCGCTACGCTGCTGCGGCCAATGCCGTCGGCTATGTCGGGCAGGGCATAGGCGGCGCAGAGGTCGTCGCCGTTGGCGGAAATCCCCTGGCCAAGCCAGGCGCTGGCCACATCCAGGCCCTGGCGTTGGGAGCGCAGGAGGATTTCGCTGGAGCCGAAGGTGCCGGCGCTGAGGATCATCCGCGCGGTGCGGATACTGAAGCCGTAGTGCTCAAGCTCGGCGGCGCCGTTGCGCTGCAGGGCGCCCCACTGCGCGCGCTCGCTGGTGCGCACGCAATGCACGCGCCAGGGGTGGCGGACGTCGCTGGGCACGTGCTCGACAGACAGCACGCTGACTCGGGTGAATAGCCGTGCGCCAGCCTGGCAGGCGCGCGGCAGGTAGGTCTTGTCCAGGCTCAGCTTGGCCTGGTGGTTACAGCCGGATACGCAGTTGCCGCACCCTACGCAGGCGGCCCGCGGGCCTTGGGCCTGGGATGGCTGGTCGCTGAACTCGATGGCCAGTGGCACGTCTTCGCAGCTGACACTTAACAGCGGGTTGGCACTGGTGCTGGCGGCGGCGCGGCCGATTTGCTGCAGGCGCTGGTACTTGGCCGTGCGTTGCGGCACGCACGTGCTGCTGGCGGCCTGGGTAGCTGGTGTCTGCACCTGCAGGCCAGCGCCGGCGCGCTGGAAGTCATCGTCCAGGTTGGCACTTCGAATAGCTTGCGGCCAGGGGCTGTGGGCGAACACCCGTGGGTCGGGGCGCAGGGCCACGGCGGCGTTGATCAGGCTGCCGCCGCCCAGGCCATTGCCGACCAGGGCCGAGGCGCGTTGGCCGAGGCGGAAATCGAACAGGGCGTCTTCATTGCCGACGGAATTGGCGCCTTGGTTGGCATGTAGCTCGGCGCGGATGAAGCCGCCGGTCTGGCTGAGGTCGCTGGGAAACTCGCCGGCCAGGTATTCGTTGCCGCGCTCCAGCAAGGCCACGCTCTGACCATGCTCGGCAAAGCGCAGGGCCGCGACTGCACCGCCATAGCCAGAGCCAACCACCAGCACGTCGGGGCAATAAGGATTGTTCGGGTCCTGGCTGAGATTGATTAACTGTTCGACGTCCTGTGCGAGCCACTGCATGCGGCTGACCTCCCTGTTCAGGTTGTGGGTGTCACCCGTTGCTGGCGCTGCAGCACCAGGCAGCCGGGTGACGCAGCGAGTGTAACTGTCACGTGTGGAAAAAGTTCAGGGCTGGAGCCAGGTCACGGATTGACGGATGATAGGCCGCTGTTTTGGGGCGTGTGAGGCCGATGATGTTGCGTAGCTGGACTTTGCTGTTGATGACCCTGGTGCTGGCCATGGCTGGTTGCAGCGTGCACCCGCCGGTGGCGCTGTATCAGCTGGATGGCGGCCAGCCACAGGTGCCGACGGCCACTGACGGCGCGCTGGTGCTGCTGGGGCCGCTGACCCTGGCCGACTACCTACAACGCGGCGAGCTGTTGCAGCGTCAGGCCGATGGCAGCCTCAGTGTGGCCAGTGAGGCGCAATGGGCCGGCAGCCTGAATGCGGATGTCGAGCAGTTGTTGTTGCGCCAGTTGGCTGGGCGTCTGCAAACGCCGAATATCCTCCTGGCCCCGGCTGGGCCTGGGGTAAGTGCCGACTTGCAGGTACAGGTCAGCATCAGTCGCCTGGATTCCGGGCCACAGATGCCGGCGGTGCTGCATGCGCAATGGCGTCTGCTGGACAAGGCCGGTCAGCTGCAGGGCAGTCGTTTGTTGCAGCTGGAGCAGGCGCACCAGGGCAGTCTGGCCAGTCAGGTGCAGGCGCAGAGCCGCTTGTTGCAGCAGTTGGCCGAGCAATTGGCGACGGCGGCGGTGACGGCCTTGAAGGTGCCCGCGGTAGCCAATCCGACCAGCAAGCGCGTGGCTCCAGCGCGTAAAACTACCCCGTTGCCGCCGGCACCGCCCGTGGCGCCGGCCCAAGGGGCGGTGGAAGTGTTTCGTTTCTAAGGACGGCTCAGGCGTGGGAGCTGGCGTCGTGCATGCGCGCCAGCTGGCGCTCCAGCAGGGCCGGGTAAGGATCGAGCAGCCGCTCCACGCAGCTGGCCCCTTCTGGGCTGGCGATGGAGCGGATACGAACGCGTTGACGCAGCAGCGGATCGTCACCAATTTCCCGCGCCACCAGCAGCAGGTTGCGGCTGTGCTGGGACAGGGCTAGGGCATCCTGGGCGCTGTCGCTGAGTAACAGCTCGCCCTGGCTGAGGTCTTCCAGGTCTGTGCCAAGGGTCAGACCGAACTGCAGTTGCAGGGTGATGCCGCTGTCGGCCACCTGGATTTGCAGGGCGTGGCCCAGGGCGCGCATCAGTTCACCGCAGCAAATCGCATGGGTCAGGTAATCATCACCGCTGTCGCGCTGGTGAAACAGCATCAGGCTGCTGCCGTCGCTGAGGGTGTGCAGCTGGCCTTGATACAGGCTAGCGGCCTGGTCCAGGCAGTCACGGTAGCGTTGCAGCAGGTCCATCAGGCGTGAGCGCGGCAAGCGGCGCAATTGCTCCTGGGCGCCCAGTTGCATGGCCAATACGGCGCTTGGGCGCTGAACCTTGGCTGCCGGCAGCAAGGGGGCTTCGGCGCTGCTGTGGTCGCGCAGGTCGGCAAACGGGTCGTCTTCTTCGTCATCCAGCGGCGCGGCACTGAAGTCATCGCGATGCGGCTCGCGGCTGTCGAATTGCGGGTCGTGCAGGTCGCGTACGGCAAACTCTTCGTGCTCATCTTCGTGGTCGTCGAAGCTGATCTCGTGTTCGTCTTCCTCGTCGTCGCGGTCGCGATAGGCCGGCGTAGCCTGGGTTTCGATCTTGATCGGCACCAGGCGCGCTTGCAGCTGGCGCGCCAGATCACCAATTTCGTCCTGGCGGCCAGCGCCGGGAGCGGGGTCATCGGGGTCGCGCAGCCAGACGCGCAATTGCAGCAGCGGGGTGGAAATATGCCGGCCCAGACGCAGCGACAGCGACATGGTCAAAGCCAGCAGAATCAGGCTGAGCAGGCCCATGCTTTGCAGGCTGATGGTCATCGGCTGCTGGAATTGCTCGGTGTCGAGGCTGATGCGCAGGTGCCCGGCGATCACTTCCTGAAAGGTGATCGGCGTCGAGTACAGCCCTTCAGTTTCGCCCAGCAGGCCTTGTTTGGGGCGCGAGCCGGCTTCGGCGAGGATGCGGTTATCGACGCTGTAGATGGCGGCGTGGGCCACCAGCGGATTTTTTTCCAGGTTGTTGAGCAGGATGTTGAGGCTGAGGATGTCGTTGGACACCAGCAGTTCGGTGGCCGAGGCGGCTGTCTGCACAATCAGGCTCTGGCCTAGGGCGTCGGCCTGCTGTTGCATGGCCTGCTTGAACTGCATGCCCATCACCCAGGCGTAGATCACCAGCGCCAGCGCCACCAGCAGCAAGCTGTGGCTGGCGATGCGCAGGGCCAGGGGCACGCGCCGCTGGCGCAGGGCGTGGAAGATCAGCAGGAAGAAGTTATCGGGTTTGACGGATGCGGGCCGGTTCACGGGGCTCGGCTCTTATTGAGGAAATTGCCGCGCAGTATAGCGAGCCGAGGGGGGAGGGCAAAGCACCGGGCATGCCCGGCGGCCGCGGAAAATGGTTAGAATGTGCGCCTTTTCCTCTGCGGGGAGCCTACCTTGCGCGAAATCGTCCTGATTAACATCACCGGTGAAGACCGTCCCGGTCTGACTGCCGCGATTACCGGTGTGCTGGCCCAAGGCGGGGTGAATATCCTCGACATCGGCCAGGCGGTCATCCATGACACCCTGTCGTTCGGCATTCTGGTGGAAATTCCGGATACCGAGGCGGCGTCCTCGGTGCTCAAGGATGTGTTGTTCACCGCTTACAAGCTGGACCAACAGGTGCGCTTCACACCGGTGGCCGAGGCCGATTACCAGCAATGGGTCGGTGCCCAGGGCAAGCCCCGGCATATCGTCACCCTGCTGACGCGCAAGGTCACGGCCGAGCAGCTGCAGCGGGTGAGCACCATCACCGCGCGCTACGGGTTGAATATCGACCATATCGATCGGCTGTCCGGGCGTATGCCGCTGGACACCCCGGAGAGCCAGGGCAAGGGCTGTATCGAGTTCTCGGTGCGCGGCGAGCCGGCCGATCCGGCGGCCCTGCGTGCGGAGTTCCTCAGCGTGGCTCAGGAGCTGAATGTCGACATCGCCTTCCAGCGCGACTCGCTGTTCCGTCGTAACCGGCGCCTGGCGGTGTTCGATATGGACTCGACGCTGATCGAGGCGGAAGTTATCGACGAGCTGGCCAAGGCTGCCGGGGTTGGCGAGCAGGTGGCAGAGATCACCGAGCGGGCAATGCGCGGTGAGCTAGATTTCCGCGCCAGCTTCAAGGAACGTCTGGCCCTGCTTAAGGGCTTGCCGGAATCGGCGTTGGAAGAAGTCGGTGCCAGCCTGCGTCTGACCGAAGGTGCCGAAACCCTGTTCGCCGAGCTCAAGCGCCTGGGTTACAAAACCGCCATTCTGTCTGGCGGCTTCAGCTACTTCGCCCACCAGTTGCAGGCCAAGTTGGGCATTGATTATGTGTTCGCCAACGAACTGCAGATCGTTGATGGCGCGCTGACTGGCGTGGCGGTGGAGCCGATCGTTGATGCTCAGCGTAAGGCTGACCTGCTGCGCGAACTGGCGCACAAGGAAGGTCTACGTCTGGAGCAGACAATTGCCGTTGGCGATGGTGCCAATGACTTGCCGATGCTGGGCTTGGCGGGTCTGGGTGTGGCGTTCCGTGCCAAACCGCTGGTCAAACAGTCGGCCAAGCAGGCGATTTCCACCCTGGGTCTGGACGGTATTCTCTATCTGCTGGGCTTTCGCGACCGCGACGGCCACGATTGAGCCACGTGCATCGCCAATAAAAAAACCGCCTTTCGGCGGTTTTTTTATTACTGCGAAAATTACTCGTCGCCAGCGGAGAAGTCGTAATCCATCGACTGGGTCGGCCCTTGCAGGTAGTAACCCTGAATGTAGTTGACCCCGGCCTGCCACAAGGTGGCCAGCACGCTAGCACTTTCGACATAGGGCACGATGGTCAACTTGGCCTGGGCATGCAGGCTGGCGAGCAGGGTTTTCAGGCTTTCCTGATGTTCGGCGCTGGACAGGTCCTGGGTGAAGGAACCGTCGACTTTGACGAAATCGACGTTCAGGTGCTTGAGCGTATTGAACGGATTCAGCGAGCAGCCGAACTGGCTCAGGGCGATCTTGCAGTGCAGTTCCGCCAGACCCTGAGTCAGGGTTTTAGCCTGCTTCAGGTAGGCAATGGCGTCTGGTTCGCTGAGCTGGAAGACCAAGGCGTCAGAGGGCAAGCGCGCGGCTTTGAGGGCTACGCTGAGCCATGGCAGCAGCGTCTGATCCTGCAAGCTGGCGCTCGACAGGTGGACGAACAGGCGCGTGCTGTGGCCTTTGCTGCGGTGCTCGGAGAGCAGCTTGATGGAGTTAAGGATCACCCAGCGGTCGATCTTCTCGGCCAGCCCGGCATCCTTGGCGGCAGTGAGGAAGTCGTCCGGTGGAACTTCTTCCCCTTGCGGGCTGAGCATGCGCAGGAGCACTTCGTAATGCTCATGGCTGTCGCCACGCAGACTGATAATGGGTTGGAACAGTAGGCGGAAACTGTTGTTCTCCAAGGCTTGCTGGAGCATGGCGACGATGCTGCCACGGCTGGCAGCAGCTGCCAGTTCGTCTGCTGCGTTGAATAATTTGAGGGCGTTGCCGTTGGCCAGTTCATCGGCACAGCGGTGGGCGCGGTCGACGACATCCTGCCCGCGCGGGGTTTTCTCGTTGAGACCGGCTACGCCGATCGACAGCGTGGTCTGCAGGGTGCGGCCATTGACGTCGAACAGGTGCCCTTCGACTTTTTTCAACAGCTCCTGGAGGCTCGGCTGACTTTGCTCGGCGCTCTGGCCGATGATCAGGGCGCTGAACACGTCGTCACCAAAACGGGCCAGCTGAGTATTGCCGGTAAAGTGGGCGCGCAGCAGGTTGGCCAGGTCGGTCAGCAGCAGGTCGATGCCGGCCAATCCGGTCTCGGCCAGCAGGCTGGCGTAGCGGTCCAGGCGGATATACGCCAGGGTGGCGGCTTGCCCGGCGTTGACTGCACGCTCGGCGGCGGTGTCCATCAACTCAAGGAAGTGGGTGCGGTTGTAGAGGCCGGTGACCAGGTCTTGGCTGCTGATTTCACGCAGCTTTTCTTCCAGTTCGGCGTTGCCGGTTTCGGCGCGGATGACCACCTGGATGCACGGCTCGGCGTCATAGGTGGCCGGGGAAAACGTCATCCGTGCGGCAAAGGTCTGGCCGTTGGCCTTGACCCCGGTGCAGGCCAGTTCGGCATGGCCTTCGGCGCTTTGGTAGTTCTTCAGGAAATCCTTGAAGCTGGCCTGGTCGCAGCTGGCGATCAGGTCAATCATCGGCATGCCTTCCAGCTCGTCACCGTCTTCGTAGCTGAACATGTCGAGGTAGGCGCGGTTGGCGTAGATGTGCATGCCGTCATGCACGTAGGTGATGGCGTCTACGGAGCTTTCCAGCAGTAATTGGCAGCGCTTTTCAGCTTCGCGCAGGGCCACTTCGGCCACACGGCGGGCGCGACGTTCCTCGAGGTTGGTCAGTTCACGATTGGCCACCAGAATCAGACGTTCGTCTTCACCTTGCGGCAGCGCGTCTTGAGCGCCCAGGGCCAGGGCCTCGGTAATGGCATCGGAGTCGTTGCCCTCGGTCAGCTGGATAAAGGGAATATCCTTGGCCTGACGACGAATTGCGGTGATGGCTTCGTTGGGATCGAGGTGTTCGCTGCTGGGTGCGGCAATGAGCAAATCCCAGCTTTGCTGCAGCGCTTGCGCCAGGTCATCGCTGGAGACCAAGCGATGCACGCGGGTGGCCCGTCCAGAGTTACGAAACAGGCTGACCAGGCGTTCGGCCTCGTTTTGCGAGTCTTCGAGAATCAGCAAGCGGATGGTTTTTTTTTCGATGGCCATGGCGTGTAGTTAAAACCTTTGAATAGCAGCTGTGCGCTTAAGGGGTGGTTGTCACACGTCCTAAGGGTGCGTGTGGCCAGCCTTAATGGCGCATCTTCGCCTCTGCTCACCGGGCCTGATGGTGTGGATGCCAGTGGCGCTCAGGCGCTGGGAGTCGCGCCGAACGGGCGCTAAAAGGCGACAAATGGAAGTGCCCGGAATCTACAGCGACTTCCAGAGTGAGTCAAAGTCTTCCTCGCCCGCCTTGCCACTCGCTTCTGGGGCTGTGACGGATTTCCCTTGGGCTGGGCTGTTCAGCTCTACGCTGCGGTATTCGAACTGGCTGAAACTCCCAGTGCTGACCTGTTTGCGCGTGAGCACAGCGCGCTGTTCCACACCATGAAGGTTGATCAATACCTTGTTGCCTTCCTGGAAGGGCAGGCGCGGGGTGATCAAGCTGGCAGGGCGAGAAATGGCAGCGATAGCCGGCAGCAACAAGGCGCGAAGGAACTGACTGCTTTGCTCGGTTTTGCGCATCAATTGCAAGCCGCAGGGCTGTGCGTGGGGGGCGACCAATTCAATCCCCATCTGCGTGCCGCCACCGCGTACCTGACGGATCCAGCGCACCACTGCCACGCTCCAGGCCTGGTTGGGGCTGTCTTGCAGGCTGAGGATTTCGCCGGCTTGCAGCTGTCCCGGAACTTCCTTGGGCCAGGCCAGGCAGTAGCCGCCAGGGCTATGGTTGACGATGGGCAATGTGAAGGTCGGATACAGCTCAGGCTCTGCCGCCTCGGTCTCGTCGCGGGTCTCGTTGGCCGACTTTTGGTACTGGATTTCCTCCATCGGCAAGCCTGGTTCCCAGCGAGTAATGCGCTGGGCATCAAAGGCCGCACCCCAGACATCCGGGCCACTTTCGGTGGTGTTGGCGGTGAATTTGGCGACTTGCTGTTCTTTCTTCAGCACGTCGGCAAACAAGCAGCGGCCGGCCAGGTAGTAGTGCGCCGAGCTCATGCCGATGCTGAGGGTCAGGGTGCCATTGCCATTGTTGCGCTGGAAGGTGCGCTCGGAAATGTCGCCCCAGGCGGCACTCAGGTGTTGCAGCACGTCCAGGTTAAAACCTTCGTTGACCTGCAGTTGTGACTGGGCGCGATTGTCGGCCGGCAGTTGCAGGTATTCCTTGATGGCGTCCACCAGGGCTTGCGGGTCGAGGCCCAGTAGCTTCGGCAACTCGCCAGCCGGAAACAGCGACTTGTAACGGGGTGGCCCATCCATTAGTGGCGCGATGGCGAACAGGCTGCTGGGCAGGCTGGCCGGTTGCAGGGTGACCAGCTGGCACCAGGGCTCCAGCGCGGCAGCCAGGGCGGCAATACCGCTTTGACGCATCTGGTTGCAGCGCGCGCAACCGATCAGCAGGGCGGTCTTGTAGGTCTGCTCCAGGCTTAGGCTGAGGTTGTGGCGTGCCTGTTCGTCGCGGACGGCCAGGGTGTGCAGGCTCTGGTTGAGACCGATTTGATAGAGCTGGTGCAACTCCAGCCATAGGCCTTCTGGCACCGGGCAGTACAGCTGCGTGGCACGCACCAGGGCGCCGCAGAGGCTGTGGGCTGCACGCTGCAGGGCGGTGGTCAGACGCTGTTGGCCGTCGCGACTCTGATTACCCGCTTCCTGGCTGATGATCAGCTTGTAGCCGGTGGCCAAGTGGTTTTGCAGGGCTTGGCAGAGGTTGGCAACCTTGCGCGGGCGTTCATCCAGGACTACTGCCTGATTGAGAAAATGCCGCTCCAGATTCTGGCAGACGTAGTAAATGTCGGGGCGCAACAACTCCAGCAGTTGCAGGCGCGTGTCGCTGGAGGTGATCAGTTGGTTGAGTTCAACCAGCGCCTGGTACAGCAGGCGAGCTGTTTCACCCAGGTTGGCTTTAGGCAGGTCCGCTACCCAGCGCTTGAGGTCGCGCGGGCTGGCATCACAGAAGGTCAGGCTGTGCTTGTTGGGCGTGGGTACGCGTAGCAGCAGATGGGGGCTCTGTTTATCCATGTAGCTTGGAGGCTCCGCCGGTCGGAGCCGGGCGTGTTGTGATAAGAGTTGTTCTAGCCGAACTCTAGCAGTATCCGCGTGCCTGTGCGCACATCCCAGGACGGGTCGGTGGTTGGCCTCGAAGCCGGTACGCGTTCAACCCGTCCGATTGGCCGATGGCGCAATCTCGCGGGTTGTCTTGCTTGGTTGGCGGGCGATGCTTAGACCGGCACAGCGCTCATGCGCTGGCCCATGCGCACGGACGTGCCTGCTGCCAACTCGGCGGCCCACTGGGCCTGCTGCGGGCCAAACAGCACGATGGCGGTTGACCCCAGCTTGAAACGGCCCAGCTCTGCGCCTTTTTCTAGGCTGATCGGTGCGCGCGCAGCCTCGTCGTAACGGGTGGTTTTCAGCTCGCGTTTGGGTGGCGTAACCAGGCCGGCCCACACGGTTTCGACGCTGGCGACGATCATCGCGCCGACGAGGACGACGGCCATTGGCCCACGCTCGGTATCAAACAGGCAGACCACACGCTCATTGCGTGCGAACAGCTCAGGGACGTTTTCAGCGGTGGTCTGGTTGACCGAGAACAGCCGGCCGGGGACGTAAACCATCTCGCGCAGGGTGCCGGCCAGGGGCATGTGCACACGGTGGTAGTCCTTCGGCGAGAGGTAGATGGTGGCGAACTCGCCGCCCATAAAGGCCGCGGCGCGCTCATTGTCGCCGCCCAGCAGCTCCAACACGCTGAAGCTATGGCCTTTGGCCTGGAAGATACGACCATGCTCGATCGGCCCAAGCTGGCTGACCGCGCCGTCGGCGGGGCAGAGGATGGCATCCGGCGTCTCGTCGAGCGGGCGCGCGCCCTCTTTAAGGGCGCGGGTGAAGAAGGCATTGAAGTGCTCGTAGGCGTCCAGTTGCTCGACTTCGGCTTCACTCATGTTGACCTGGTATTGGCGGGCAAACCAGTTGATCAGGCGGCTCTTGAACCAGGTGGCCTTGCACTCGGCGGCGCAGCCGATCAGGCGCGAGAGCAAGTGATGGGGCAGTAGGTACTGGCTGAGGATAAACAGGCGCTGTTGCATGGAATCTCCTTGATAAAACCAGGCCGCCCAGTCATGGGTGGGCGGCCGCAAATGGATTAGCGCTCGACCGGGGTGTCGGGGTGGTTGCCCCATTCGCCCCACGAGCCGGCATAGGCCTTGAGCCGTGGATAGCCGAGAGCCTTGGCGACCAGGTAGGTAAAGCCCGAACGGTGGTGTGTCTGGCAATGGGTGATCACTTCCTTGTCCGGGCTGATGCCCAGGTTCAGGAGGATCTGTGGCATGTCGCTGCGGATGCGCAGCGCGCGGGCCGGGTCCATGCCCAGGGTCCACTCGAAGTTGATGGCGCCAGGTATGTGTCCGGCCTTGGCTGCGAGCACTTTGTCACCGCTATATTCGGCGGCCGAGCGGGCGTCCCAGATGGCCAAGTCGCTGGCGCCTAGACGGCTTTGCAGGTACTCACGGCTGGCGGTTGGCGCCTCTTGCAGGTTCAGGCTGACGGTTGCGTGATGCGCGGGCGGCGTGTCGACGGACAGCTCACGGGTTTCGGCCAGCCAGGCCGGCAGGCCACCGTCGAGGTAGTGATAGTGGCTGTGACCAATAACATCGAGCAGCCAGATAAATCGCCCGGCCCAACCACCGCCTTCATCGTCATACACCACATAAACGGTCTGGGGGTTATGCCCCAGTTCGCCGAACAGGTTTTCGAGGTATTGCTGGGTTGGCAGCAGGCCTGGCGCTGGCGGTGTGCCCAGTTGGGTGCGCTTGGGGTCGACAAAATAAGCGCCAGGGATATGGCCCTGGGCGTAGCGCGCGACGCTGGTCAGGTCCACCAGGATCAATTCTGGGGCATGCAGACGTTCAGCCAGTTGGCTCGGCTCGATCACCAGCGGGAGGTCGCGGAAGGCAGACATAAACGGCTTCCAAGTCAGGGAAAGGCGTCGATTGTAGCGGAAAGGTTAGGGGCTGTTGCCGTTTCGTTCGCGGCCGCGCCGGAGCCTGTTTTTGCGCGAGGCAAGGTGCGAGGAGCGAGATTGGGTTGTTCCAAATGAGCGACGAGTAACGCAGCCTCGCACAAAAACAGGCCCGGCCCTTCGGGTTGCGATGAAACGGCAACAGCCCCTATCGCGCGCGGTTGGCAAAACTGGCCAGGGCGCGCTCGATGCATTGCACGGTTTTACCGAAGGCTTGCACGCTGACCTCGCTGAACGGGCCGCCGCCTTGGTCGGCCACCAGCACCATGGCCACCCGCTGCTGGTTGGCAACGGAGCGCAAGATCAGGTGTTCGCCAGGGAACAGGCTTTTCAGATTGCCGGGCAGCAGGGCCGAGTATTGGGCGATGTTGGCGGGTGTCAGGCGCAGTTGTGTGGCTTCGTTGAGCAGGCGGCGCAGCACCTGACTTTGACTCGGGTCCAGGCTCAGGCCGCTGCCGGGCATGCTTACGCCGATACTTTGCTGGCTCATAAGGCGGCTGTGGGTGCGGTCGCTAAGCAGGATCAGCAGGCGTTGCATGCCACAAGCCTGCAGGGCGTCACGGGCACAGCTGGTGAGCTGCAACACATTGGCAAAGGCGCTGGGCTCGCGCAGGAGCTGGGTGCAGTGCCTGCGCCAGGCATCGACCTCGGTTTTCGCTGGTGCGGGTGCGACGGCCGGTTTTTCCGCCTGCAGATGGCGTGCATTCCACGGCCACAGCAGGGCCAGGGCTGGGTGCCAGAGATCGGCTTCATAGCCGGTGCGCGCACTCTGCGCTGCATGCTGGTGCACGAGTTGCTGCACGTCGTCGAGGTTAAGTTGCAGGTACAGGGCTGTGAGCTGTTGCCAGCGGCGCGAGGCTTTGCAGTCCCAGGACTCGTGGGCGCCAACCACCAGGCCGTTGGCCAACAGGATGCAGTTGGTTGGCAGGGTCAGCCAGCGGCGCAAGTGGCCGTCGTCATCGAGTCGTTGCTGTTGCTGATGGAGTTGTTCGCCGCTGCCGGCAATGCGTAGCGCCTTGACCAGTTGGCGGCGGTCATTCAGCAGCAGGCGATAGCCATGCAAAATCCACTCGGGTAAGCGCCATTTTTCGGCCAGGGCCAGGCACAGCTGCAGCAATGGCACGCCGAGCAGTTGCTGTTCCACCTTGCTGGCAGGCTCGCCTTTGATCAGCACTCGCTGCTCCCAGGCCGTAAACAGCTCTGGGTAGCGCGCAACCAATGGCCAGAGTGGCGCCAAAAAGAGCAGGCTGCTGCATTGAATATCAAGCCAAAGGCGCGCCAGACGTGCGCCAAACAGACCGCTTGCCTGGTGTGCAGCCTGTCGGCTGAGTGACTGGAGTTGCCGCAGCTGCAGGGGGATGTCTGCATCGGCGACGGGAATCAACTTGTTCAGCAATCTTTCCGCGCTCTGCAGGCCCAGGCGTGTCAGGGCTACTTCGAGGTTGGCGGCAGGTTCATTGAGGCTGCTCTTGCTGCTGTTGGCTCCGCGCATGATGACCAGCGCCAATGCCGGGCTTTGCTGCAACTGCTCGGCAATATCGCGCAGCGAACTGCTGCCGTTACGCAGCGCCGAAACGGCCTGGCGGTGGTTGTCGCTACTGACCGGCAGGCGCACGCCATCCAGCTCTTTGAGCCAGGCACTGAGATTTTGGGGAAGCGCTTTGCTGGTCGACATGAGGTCCGCGTCAAATTGGCTTTTCGCACTAACTGGCTATAGTCTGGCGCATAAGTTCCGATAAATAGAAGGGTTGTTTGCAAAGCCCCTTCGTCCTGACTCAGCAAGCGTTGTATTTATGATCAAAATCATCGGCATCATCGTCGTGTTCGCCAGCGTTATCGGCGGCTATGTTCTGTCTCACGGTAAGGTCGCAGCGCTGTTTCAGCCGTTTGAAGTGCTGATCATCGGCGGCGCCTCTTTGGGCGCATTTCTGCAGGCCAACACCCCGAGCACCTTCATGCACGTCTTCAAGAAGTCGATGAAGATGTTCAGTTCGCGCTTCACCCACACCTTCTACCTGGAGGTGTTGAAGATGCTCTACGAGATTCTCAACAAGAGCCGCCGCGAAGGCATGATGGCCATTGAGGCCGACGTAGAGGATCCAGCGGCCAGCCCGATTTTCAGCAAGTACCCAGGCATCCTAAAGGATGCGGGTATGACCGCCTTCGTCTGCGACTACCTGCGCATCATGTCATCCGGCAATATGGCGCCCCATGAGCTGGAAGGTCTGTTCGATATGGAGCTGACCAGCCTCAAGGAAGAGCTGGAACATCCGGCCCACGCCGTGGCGCGAATTGCCGACGGTATGCCGGCGATGGGTATCGTTGCTGCCGTATTGGGGATCGTGGTGACCATGGGTCTGCTCGGCCAGGTTGAGCAAAATGCGTTGGGTGCTCACGTGGCCGCGGCGCTGGTGGGTACATTCCTCGGGATTCTCGCGGCCTATGGCTTCTTCGGCCCGCTGGCGACGGCGATCGAGCACGATGCCAAGGAAGAGCTGAATGTCTACGAGGCGATCAAGGCCTGCCTGGTCGCTTCGGCGTCTGGTATGCCGCCGACCCTGGCGGTAGAGTTCGGGCGCAAGGTGCTGTTTCCGGCCCATCGACCAAGCTTCAGTGAGCTTGAGCAAGCCATGCGTGGCAGCTGATAGCCATGGAAAATAATCAGCCGATTATCGTCAAACGGGTCAAAAAGATGGCTGCCGGCCATCACGGCGGCGCCTGGAAGATCGCGTTTGCCGACTTTGCCACCGCGATGATGGCGTTCTTTATGCTCCTGTGGCTGATGTCGTCGGCCACCCCGGAACAGAAGAAACTGATTTCCGGTTACTTCCAGGATCCCGTGGGTTTCACCGAAAGCGCCAGTCCCTATGTGATTGACCTGGGCGGTACGCCGACCCCAGCACCGGACAAGACCCTCAATCCCGAGGTTAAGGATCAGCTGGAGGCTGGGCCCGAGCAGGATGTCGGCAAGGAGTCCGAAGTCAACCCGGCCCAAGCAGAAAGCCTGGCCGAGCAAGTTGAGCGTGAGCGCCTGGAGTTGCTGCTGCAGGAGTTGCAGAACAAGGTCGAAGAAAATCCACAACTCAAGCAGTTCAAGGATCAAATTCTTTTCGAGATTACCCAGGATGGTTTGCGCATTCAGATCATGGATGCCGAAAATCGGCCGATGTTTGCCAGCGGCAGCGCCAACCTGGAGCCCTATTTCGAAGACATCCTGTTGGCCATGTCCGACACCATCAAGGCCGTGCCGAACAAAATCAGTGTCAGTGGTCATACCGATGCCAAGCCGTTTGTTGGGCGCGGTGATTTCGGTAACTGGGAGCTGTCGGCCAACCGTGCCAACGCCGCTCGCCGTGCCTTGGTCTTTGGTGGCTATCCCGACGATCAGGTGGCGCGGGTAGTGGGTTATGCCTCGTCGGCCCTGTTTGATCGGGATAAGCCGCTGAATCCGGTGAACCGCCGCATCGACATTATCGTGCTGACCAAAAAGGCTCAGCGCAGCATTGAGGGTGACACCGAGGATGGTGCCGCGCCTGAGGCGTCTGGCGAGCCGGCGGTACCTTCGTCGTCGACTCCTGCCGTAGCGCCGCCGTCGATGCGTGAGCGTGCCGCAGCTCCGGGTGCGACGGGCGCGCCAGCGCAGGATGCGGAGCTGCGTGAGCGGCTGAATATCTTCGAAGACGGCACCCTGCAGTTGGACCGGCCGCCGGCCGATCAGCAGTAAGTGCACAGCAAAAGGCCGCGTTCATCGCGGCCTTTTGCTGTCGGTGCTGTGCAGTTCTGCTTAGTGGCTCGACGCCGGCAGGCTGGCAAGAATGCTGCGGTAGCTGTTCATGCGCTGCTGCTGCACGCGGCCGTCTTCCAGCGCTTTTAACAAGGCGCAGCCGGGTTCGCGGTCGTGCTTGCAGTCGCGGAAGCGGCAGGTGCCAAGCAGTTCGTCGAACTCGATAAAGCCCGCCTCAACATCGGCACGACTGACGTGGCCGAGGCCGAACTCGCGAATGCCGGGTGAGTCGATCAGCTCACCGCCGCCGGGAAAGTGAAACAGCCGTGCGGTGGTGGTGGTGTGGGTGCCTTGGCCGCTCAGTTCGGACAGTGGCCCGACGCGCAGGTCAACGCCTGGCAGCAGGCTGTTGACCAGCGACGACTTGCCGACCCCGGACTGGCCTACGAACACGCTGACGTGACCGTCCAGGCGAGCCTGTAGATCCTGCATGCCGTTGCCGTGGTGGGCGGACACTTCCAGTAGCGGGTAGCCGAGTTGGCGATAGACCGCCAGCAAGGCATTCAGGGCCACGGCGTTCTGCTCGTCAATCAGGTCGGCCTTGTTCAGCAGTAGCAGCGGCTGGATGCCAGCGTGCTCGGCAGCCACCAGGTAACGGTCGATCAGGTTGGCGTGGGGCTCAGGCATGGGCGCGAACACGATGACGATGGTGTCGACGTTGGCGGCCACTGGCTTGAGCTGGTTGCGACTGTCTGGGCGGCACAGCTCGCTGTTGCGCGGCAGTTGCGCGACGATCACGCCGATACCCTGGTTGCCGGCGCGCCAGACGACGCGGTCGCCGGTTACCAGAGCAGGCAGGTTGGCGCGCAGGTGGCAGCGGCAGATCTGCCCGGCCAGTTCGCCATCCAGTGCCTCGACTTCCACTTGTACGCCGAAGTGGGCGATGACCAGGCCTAGCTGTTCGGGACCCAGTTCGCCGCCTTCAAGCGTTTCCAGGGTGTGGGATTCGCGTTTGGCCGCGCGGGCAGCGCGTTCTTCCTGAATCTTCTCGATGCGCCAGTTTTGCCGGCGGTTGAGTTGGCGTTTGGCCATGGGGCTTCCGAGTGGGGAGGGCGACGGATGGGTGAATCGGCACTCAGTTTAGCATGGGCGGGCGCTTACCTGGCGGCCCATGCGGTGCTTGCTGGCCTGGGTTAAACTGTCGCTCTACGCCGAGGAGCACAACCATGCAAAGCCCGCAGAACTTGATCTGGATCGACCTGGAAATGACTGGTTTAGAACCCGAGCATGACGTCATCATCGAGATGGCGACCATCGTCACCGACAGCGACCTGAATATTCTCGCCACCGGTCCGGTCATCGCCGTGCATCAGAGCGATGCGCTGCTGGCCGGTATGGATGAGTGGAACACCCGCACCCACGGCGAGAGCGGCCTGACCCAGCGCGTGCGCGACAGCAAGATCAGTACGGCCGAGGCCGAGGCACAGACCATCGCCTTCCTCGAACAGTGGGTGCCCAAGGGCAAGTCGCCAATTTGCGGCAACAGCATCGGCCAAGATCGGCGCTTTCTCTGCCGTTACATGCCGACCCTGGAGGCGTTCTTCCACTACCGCAATCTGGATGTCTCGACCCTGAAGATTCTCGCCGAGCGTTGGGCGCCGCAGATCAAAGAGGGCTTCCAGAAAAAGGGCACTCACCAGGCGCTGGACGATATCCGCGAGTCAATCGCCGAGCTACAGTACTACCGTGAGCACTTTATTAAGGCGTGAGGCCTGCCGTGCTGGCGCGCCGCTGGTGTTGATCGAGCGCCCATTCGACGTGCTCGCGCACCAGCTCCGAGGGGTGCTCGCGCCGCGCGTGCAGGGCCTCCAGTACCGGAATGCTTGATGGTGCATTGCCCAGGCCCACGGCCAGGTTGCGCAGCCAGTTGTGGTAACCGGTACGGCGCAGTGGCGAGCCTTCGGTGCGGCTGAGAAACTCCTCTTCCGTCCAGCGAAACAGCGTCGCCAGCTCGGCATTGTCCAACTGGTGACGCGGCTGGAAGTCGCTCTGATCGGTGGGCCGGGCGAAGCGGTTCCAGGGGCAGACCAGTTGGCAGTCATCGCAGCCGAACACCCGATTGCCGATCAGCGGGCGCAGATCGACGGGGATTGCACCCTTGAGTTCGATGGTCAGGTAGGAAATGCAGCGCCGCGCATCCAGCACATAAGGACCGACAAAGGCCGCGGTCGGGCAAATGTCCAGGCAGGCACTGCAGCGCCCGCAGTGTTCGCTGGCGTGGGGGGCATCTGCCGGCAGCGGCAGGTCGACAAACAGCTCGCCAAGAAAGAACCAGCTGCCGGCTTTGCGATTGAGCACCAGGGTGTTCTTGCCGATCCAGCCAAGGCCAGCCTGTTCGGCAATGGCCTTTTCCAGCACTGGTGCGCTGTCGACAAAGGCGCGATAACCGAACGGGCCAATCGCCTGCTGAATACGCTCGGCCAACTGCTGAATGCGTTTGCGGATCAGCTTGTGGTAATCGCGGCCCAGGGCGTAGCGCGATACGTAGGCCTTCTCCGGCTCGCCCAGGCGCTTGCTCATCTCCGTGTCGCCGGGCAGGTAGTCCATGCGCAACGAAATGACCCGCAGCGTGCCGGGCACCAGCTCCTCGGGGTGTGAGCGTTTGCTACCGTGGGCGGCCATGTAGTCCATCTCGCCGTGATAACCCGCAGCGAGCCAGCGCTCTAGATGGGCTTCATGGCTGGCCAGATCCAGGCCGGCAATCCCCACCTGCTGAAAGCCCAGCTCGCGGCCCCAGTCCTTGATGGTCTGGCTGAGGGCGGGAAGATCGAGACTGGATGCGGACATGGGCGAGAAACCGGGGCAGAGGTGCGTATAATTCTGCCAGACATTGGAGTCGACGCATGCCTGTTACCCACCACCAATTGCCATTGCCGTTGTATCGCGCCGCTCAGGTTCGTGAGTTGGACGCGCGCCTGATCGCCGCTGGCACGCCGGCGTTTGAGCTGATGCAGCGCGCTGCCCATGGTGCCTGGCGTGCCTTGCGTCAGCGCTGGCCGCACGCCGGCAGCGTCACCGTGCTGGCCGGTAGCGGCAACAATGCCGGTGATGGCTATCTAGTTGCCGCCCTAGCGCAGCGTGCCGGCTGGCAGGTGCAGGTGTTGGCCGTGGTGGCGCCAAGCGCCCTGCGCGAGACGGCCGCCGAGGCCTATGCCGAAGCGCTGGCCGCCGGAGTGGCGGTGCAACCTTGGCGTGTCGACATACCGCTGCACGGGGTGGTGGTCGATGCGCTGCTCGGCACCGGCCTGACGGGGGCGGTGCGTGAGCCTTTTGCGGCGGCCATCGGCCAGATCAACGCCAGTAACTTGCCAGTGCTGGCTTTGGACCTGCCCTCGGGGTTGTGTGCCGATACCGGCGCCGAGCTCGGCGTGGCGGTGCAGGCCGAGCTGACGGTGACCTTTATCGCGCTCAAGCTTGGGCTGCTGACTGGTGCCGGTCCGGATCGGGTCGGGGTGCTGCAGTTGGATGATCTGCATGCCGATGCGCAGGTGCTCGCCGCTGTTGCGCCTGCCGCCCAGCGCCTGGCGCCGGCCAATCTGCCGCGTCTGGCCGCGCGTCCACGCACGGCGCACAAGGGTTTGTACGGTCGGGTGCTGGTGGTTGGCGGCGATCGCGGCCTGGGTGGCGCCTCACTGTTGGCGGCGCAGGCAGCTCTGCGTGGCGGTGCTGGGCTGGTGTCCTTGGCGACCCGTGACGAGCATGTGCCTGCGGCGTTGGCACGCCTGCCAGAAGTGATGACCCAGGGCGTCGCCTCGGCCAATCAGTTGCTGGCCCTGGCGGCCAATGCTGATGTGCTGGTAGTGGGGCCAGGGCTGGGTGTGCAGGCCTGGGGGCGCAGCCTGCTGAGCGCCGCCGCCAGCCGGGTATTGCCCCAGGTGTGGGATGCCGATGGCCTGAATTTGCTCGCTCAGGGTGGTGTGCAGTTGCCAGCCGATGCCGTGTTGACGCCCCATCCGGGCGAGGCGGCGCGTCTGTTGGGAATTTCTACAGCGCAGGTGCAAGCGGATCGCCCGGCCGCCGCCCTGGCCCTGGCGCGCCGTTATCAAACTGTGGTGGTGCTCAAGGGCGCCGGTAGCCTGATCGCCAGCGCCGATGGGCGTCTGGCCTTGTGTGATCGTGGTCATCCCGCCATGGCCGGTGCGGGTCTTGGTGATGTGCTAGCGGGCCTGCTTGGTGCACTGCGCGGCCAGGGCTTGCCAGCATTTGAGGCCGCCTGCCTGGGTGCCTGGTTGCACGCCAGCGCCGGTGAGCAACTGGCCCAGCAGGGTCGCGGCCTGGCTGCCAGCGAGCTGCTGCCGGTTATTCGTCAGTTGTTGGAGGAGGTTTCACCGTGTCTGTCGTGACGCTGCATATCGAGGGTGAGGAAGCCATGTTGGCCTTGGGCGCACGCCTGGCGGCGCTAACCGAGGGGCGCGGTACCTTGTACTTGCACGGCGATCTGGGGGCCGGCAAAACTACCCTGTCGCGCGGCATCATTCGCGGCCTGGGTCATGTCGGTGCGGTTAAAAGCCCGACGTTTACCCTGGTGGAGCCCTATGAGATCGGTACCTGCAAGGTCTTTCATTTCGACCTGTATCGTCTCGCCGATCCGGAGGAGCTGGAGTTCATGGGCATTCGCGATTACTTCGAAGACGATGCCTTGTGCCTGATCGAGTGGCCCGAGCGCGGCGTCGGCGTTTTGCCAAAGGCGGACCTGGACATTACCATTGCCGCACAGGCGGGCGCTCGCTCGCTGTCTTTACGGCCTCAGGGCGCGCGTGGTGAGTCGTGGTGTGCTGCTCTGGCCAAGGAACAACAATAATGAGATGGGCAATGGGCTTGCGCACGCGCACGACTGGAATAGGTGTGCTGTTGGCGTTGCTGGCCAGCGATGCGCTGGCGGCCGCCGCGGATTTGCGCAGCGTACGGCTGTGGCGCGCACCGGATAACACCCGCCTGGTGTTTGACCTGTCCGGGCCGGTGCAACACAGCGTGTTTACCCTGAGTGCGCCGAATCGCATCGTCATCGATGTGGCTGGGGCGCAGTTGGCGACCAAGCTTGAGACACTGTCGCTGAGCAATACGCCGATTACCAGTATTCGCTCGGCGCAGCGCAGTCCCACGGATTTGCGCCTGGTTATCGATCTGTCGTCGGCGGTCTCGCCGAAAAGTTTTAGCCTGGCCCCCAATCAGCAGTACGGCCATCGTCTGGTGGTTGATCTCTATGACGGCGACGCTGACGGTGCCGCCGCGGACAAGCCCGTCACGGCTGGCAGTACGGCCCCTGCGGGTGTGCCAGTGGCGGTTAATCCGCCACCGAGTGTGCGCCCGGTGGTGCCGGTGACCATGGAGCCGGCACCGGCCAAGCTGCCCCCACCCGCGCCGATGCCCAGCGGTAAGCGTGCGATTGTGATTGCCATCGACGCCGGTCACGGCGGCGAAGACCCCGGTGCTCTCGGCCCCAAAGGCGCCCGCGAAAAGCATGTGACCCTGGCGATTGCCAAGGAGCTGCAGCGGCAGATCAATGCCGAGCGCGGCTATCGTGCCGAGCTGGTGCGTACTGGCGATTACTTTATTCCGCTGCGTAAGCGCACGGTCATTGCGCGCAAAAAGGGCGCTGATCTGTTCGTCTCCATTCATGCCGATGCGGCGCCACGGGCAGCTGCCTTCGGCGCTTCGGTGTATGCCTTGTCGGATCGTGGCGCTACGTCGGAAACCGCCCGCTGGCTGGCCGACAGTGAAAACCAGTCAGACCTGATCGGCGGTGCCGGTAACGTCAGCCTGGATGACAAGGACAAGATGCTCGCCGGCGTATTGCTGGATCTGTCGATGACCGCTTCGCTGTCTTCCAGCCTGAATGTCGGCCAGAAGGTGCTGAGCAACATGGGCCGCATCACACCGCTGCATAAGCGCCGGGTAGAGCAGGCCGGTTTTATGGTGCTGAAGTCGCCGGATATTCCCTCGATTCTGGTGGAAACCGGGTTTATCTCTAACCCCAATGAGGCGGCCAAGTTGGCCACTCTCAGCCATCAGCAGAGCCTGGCGCGCTCGATTCAGAGCGGTATCCGCCAGTTCTTCCAGCAGAACCCACCGCCGGGCACCTACGTCGCCTGGTTGCGGGATTCGGGCAAGATTGCCCCTGGCCCCCGTGAGCACGTGGTCAGTTCCGGCGAGAGCCTGGCGCTGATTGCCCAGCGTTATCAGGTCGGCCTGGCAGTGCTGCGCAGTGCCAACAACTTGCGCAGCGACACCATCAAGGTCGGTCAGACCCTGAATATTCCGACCACCGCATTGGCGGCTCAGCCATGAGTGAAGCCATGCGCATTCAACTGCTGAGCCCGCGACTGGCCAACCAGATCGCCGCTGGCGAGGTGGTCGAGCGACCTGCTTCGGTGATCAAGGAGTTGCTGGAGAACAGCCTGGATTCCGGCGCCCGGCGCATTGATGTGGATGTCGAACAGGGCGGCACCAAGTTGCTGCGCGTGCGTGACGATGGTGGCGGCATCCCTGCCGATGATTTGCCGCTGGCCCTGGCGCGACATGCCACC
The DNA here is from genome assembly GCF_059567785.1 of Pseudomonas sp. BGA-UO-ETr-WB11. Taxonomy (NCBI): domain Bacteria; kingdom Pseudomonadati; phylum Pseudomonadota; class Gammaproteobacteria; order Pseudomonadales; family Pseudomonadaceae; genus Pseudomonas; species Pseudomonas sp. BGA-UO-ETr-WB11. The sequence goes on from NZ_JCAQOS010000008.1 coordinate 760,517, forward strand.
AGCAAGATTCGCGAACTGGAAGACCTTGAGCAGGTGCTTAGCCTGGGTTTTCGTGGTGAGGCGTTGGCCTCGATCAGTTCGGTTGCCCGCCTGACTCTGACCTCGCGCACCGCCGAGGCCGATCAGGCCTGGCAAGTAGAGACTGAAGGCCGCGACATGGCGCCGCGAGTGCAGCCTGCTGCCCATCCGGTAGGTACCTCGGTGGAGGTGCGCGACCTGTTCTTCAACACGCCAGCGCGGCGCAAGTTTCTCAAAACTGAAAAGACCGAGTTCGAGCACCTGCAGGAAGTGATCCGCCGTCTGGCACTGGCGCGCTTCGATGTGGCTTTTCATCTGCGCCACAACGGCAAGAGTGTGCTGGCGCTGCATGAGGCTGCCGATGATCTGAGTCGTGCGCGACGGGTCGCGGCGGTGTGCGGTCCGGCGTTTCTCGAGCAGGCGTTGCCGATCGAGATCGAGCGCAATGGTCTGCATCTATGGGGTTGGGTGGGTTTGCCGACCTTCTCGCGCAGCCAGGCCGACCTGCAGTATTTCTATGTCAATGGCCGCATGGTGCGCGACAAACTGGTTGCCCATGCCGTGCGCCAGGCCTACCGCGACGTGCTGTTCAATGGTCGACATCCGACCTTTGTGCTGTTTCTGGAGATCGACCCGGCCGCCGTCGACGTCAACGTGCACCCGACCAAGCACGAAGTGCGCTTTCGTGATGGGCGCATGGTTCACGATTTTCTCTACGGCACCCTGCACCGTGCCCTCGGCGAAGTACGCCCGGAAGACCAGTTGGCGGCACCCGCTGCCGTCAGCAGCATGGTGCGCGCCACCGGGCAGGAGGCTGGCGAGTTCGGCCCGCAGGCGGAAATGAGCCTGGCGGGCAATCTGCTGCAAGCCCCCGCGGCGCCGTCGACCTGGCAGGCGCCGGGTGCCGGCTACCAGGCGCCACGGCCCCAAGGCGGAATGCCGATGGCCGAGGCGGCCGGTGCCTATCGCGAGTATTTTGCCCCGCTGAACACCACGGCCCCGAGCCTGCCGGAGCATCAGGGCGATATCCCGCCGCTGGGTTATGCCCTGGCTCAGCTCAAGGGCGTGTACATCCTGGCTGAAAATGCGCAGGGGTTGGTGCTGGTGGACATGCACGCGGCGCACGAGCGCATCACCTACGAGCGGCTGAAAACGGCCATGGCCTCCGAGGGCTTGCGCGGCCAGCCGCTGCTGGTGCCGGAGTCGCTGGCGGTCAGTCAGCGTGAGGCCGACTGTGCCGAGGAGCATGGCGAGTGGTTCCAGCGTTTGGGCTTTGAATTGCAGCGCCTGGGGCCGGAAAGTCTGGCGATTCGTCAAACCCCGGCCCTGCTTAAGCAGGCCGAAAGCGTGCAGTTGGTGCGTGATGTGCTGGCAGACCTGCTGGAGTACGGCAGTAGCGACCGGATCAAGGCCCATATCAACGAGCTGCTGGGCACCATGGCCTGTCACGGCGCGGTGCGCGCCAACCGCCGCCTGACCCTGCCGGAAATGAATGGTTTGCTGCGTGACATGGAACACACCGAACGCAGCGGCCAATGCAACCATGGGCGTCCGACCTGGACCCAGTTGGGCATGGACGATCTGGACAAACTCTTCTTGCGCGGACGCTAAGGGCTATTTATGTCAGCGCGCCTGCCGCCTGCGATTTTCCTCATGGGCCCGACCGCGGCCGGCAAGACCGATCTGGCCCTGGCCCTGGCTCGCGCCTTGCCGTGCGAACTGATTAGCGTCGATTCGGCCCTGGTTTATCGCGATATGGACATTGGTACGGCCAAGCCGAGCAAGGCCGTGCTGGCGCAATATCCTCATCAACTGATCGATATTCGCGACCCGGCGCAAACCTATTCGGCTGCAGACTTTCGAGCCGACGCCCTGGAGGCCATGGCGGCTGCCACTGCGCGTGGCCGTATTCCGCTGCTGGTGGGCGGCACCATGTTGTATTTCAAGGCCTTGCTGGAAGGTCTGGCTGATATGCCGGCAGCCGATCCGGCTTTGCGCGCGGAGTTGGAAGCGCAGGCGGCCCGCGAGGGCTGGCAGGTGTTGCATGAGCAACTGCGTGCTGTCGACCCTGAGTCGGCCGCGCGCATTCATCCCAATGACCCGCAGCGCCTGCTCCGCGCGCTGGAGGTCTACCGCCTGAGTGGGCAGAGCATGACCGCTCATCGCCAGCTTCAACACGGCCAAAGCGCCGATCCAGACGCATCGAAGGCGGCGCTATTACCCTATACTGTGGCGCAATTGGCGATCGCACCGGCGCAGCGTCAGGTGCTGCATGAGCGAATTGCGGAACGATTTCAGCAAATGCTGGACCAAGGCTTTGTCGACGAGGTTCAGGCGTTGCACGAGCGAGGTGACTTGCACGCGCAAATGCCGTCTATAAGGGCGGTTGGCTACCGCCAAGTCTGGGATTACCTTGAGGGGCGTCTCAGTCATGCCGAGATGCAGGAGCGCGGCGTGATTGCCACGCGTCAGCTGGCCAAACGGCAATTTACCTGGCTGCGTGGCTGGGATGGGTTGCACTGGCTGGACAGCCTGGCGGACGACAATCTGCCCCTCGCCTTGAAATACCTGCAGGCCAACTCCATATTGGACTGAGTTTTTTGCTGGTTGCCGGCTATCCTTAGCGTTTGGCGGCATAAGGCAGCGGTTTTGCTTTATACAATTATTGGATCTTAGATCCCTATTTATCTGATCCTCATTAGGAGTGCGGCACATGTCAAAAGGGCATTCGCTACAAGACCCTTACCTGAACACCTTGCGTAAGGAACGCGTTCCGGTATCCATCTATCTGGTTAACGGGATCAAGCTGCAGGGTCAGATCGAGTCGTTCGACCAGTTTGTCATTCTGCTGAAGAACACCGTCAGCCAGATGGTTTACAAGCACGCTATTTCCACCGTGGTACCGAGCCGCCCAGTGCGCTTGCCGACCGCGACTGAAACCGAGTTGGCTGACGCCGAACCCGGCAACGCTTGATAGGAGTCTGCTTTGTTCTTTGAGCGTCACGGTGGTGGTGAACGGGCCATTCTGGTTCATCTGGACGGCCAAGACCCTGAGGCGCGTGAAGACCCGCAGGAATTCCAGGAGCTGGCTCTCTCGGCAGGTGCCGAGACGGTCAGTTTCGTTACCGTGCCGCGTCAGCGGCCAACGGCCAAGTTTCTTATCGGCAGTGGCAAGGTCGTTGAGCTGCGCGACCTCGTGCAGACCGCTCAAGCCGATCTGGTGATTTTCAATCACGTCCTTACGCCCAGTCAGGAACGTAACCTCGAGCGTGTGTTCGAGTGTCGCGTGCTGGATCGTACCGGCCTGATCTTGGATATCTTCGCCCAGCGCGCGCGCACCCATGAAGGCAAGTTGCAGGTCGAGTTGGCTCAGCTTGACCATATGAGCACGCGCCTGGTGCGCGGCTGGACGCACCTTGAGCGGCAGAAAGGCGGTATCGGCCTGCGTGGGCCGGGCGAGACCCAGCTGGAAACCGACCGCCGCTTGCTGCGTGTGCGTATTCGTCAGATTAAGCAAAAGCTCGACAAGGTGCGCAGTCAGCGCGAGCAGGCGCGGCGTGGTCGCCAACGGGCAGATATTCCGTCGGTGTCCCTGGTTGGCTACACCAACGCCGGCAAGTCGACGCTCTTCAATGTGCTGACCGAATCCGACGTGTTTGCTGCCGACCAACTGTTCGCCACCCTCGATCCGACCCTGCGTCGTCTGGAATTGGATGATCTGGGGCCGATCGTGCTGGCCGACACCGTGGGCTTTATCCGTCACCTGCCGCACAAACTGGTCGAGGCCTTCCGCGCTACGCTGGAAGAGTCGAGCAATTCCGATTTGCTGATCCATGTGATTGATGCTCACGAACCTGAGCGTATGGCGCAGATCGAGCAGGTGCTGGCGGTGCTGGGTGAAATTGGCGCCGACAGCCTGCCGCTGCTGGAGGTCTACAACAAAGTCGATCTGCTCGAAGGCGTCGAGCCGCAGATTCAGCGCGATGCCGACGGCAAACCGCAGCGTGTCTGGTTGTCGGCGCAGGATGGAAGTGGTCTCGATTTGTTGCGTCAGGCCTTGGCAGAGTTGCTGGGTAATGACATGTTCGCGGCTACTCTGTGTTTGCCGCAGCAGTTGGGGCGCCTGCGGGCCCAGTTTTTTACCCTCGGCGTGGTGCAGCAGGAATCCTACGACGAGCAGGGCAGCAGTCTTTTGGCGGTGCGTTTACCGCGCAGCGAGTTGAATCGGCTGGTCAGTCGCGAAGGCTGGGAGCCGGACGCGTTTATTCAGCAACACACTTTGCAATAAAGCCTCTGTCAGTGGCTTTGCTGCTGGTGGGGGGCATTCGGTAGCATGGGCGGGCGCGCCGTGGGCGCGTCTTGGCTTTATCAGTATGGAGAGCGCTATGGCTTGGAATGAGCCGGGTGGCAACTCGAATAATCAGGATCCCTGGGGTGGCCGCAAAGGCGGTGATCGCAAGGGGCCGCCTGATCTCGACGAGGCCTTCCGCAAGCTACAAGAAAGCCTGAATGGGCTGTTCGGTGGCGGTAAAAAACGTGGCGGTGACGAGGGTGGCGGCGCAGGTGGTTTTGCCCTGCTCGGCATCGGCGTGGCTGTGGCGGCCGTGTTTTGGCTATTCAGCGCGGTGTACACCGTGGATGCGCAGGAGCAGGCAGTGATCTTGCGGCTGGGCAAATACCACACGACCGAAGGCGATGGTTTGCACATCTATCTACCGCCGTTCGACAAGAAGTACCAGGAAAACGTTACCCGTGAGCGTTCCTATACCAAGCAAGGGCAGATGCTGACCAAAGATGAGAACATCGTCGAGGTCCCGCTGACCGTGCAGTACAAGATCAGCAACCTGAAAGACTTCGTGCTCAACGTCGATCAACCTGAGATCAGCCTGCAGCAAGCCACCGAGAGCGCCCTGCGCCATGTGGTCGGCTCTACTGAAATGGACCAGGTGCTGACTGAGGGCCGTGAGTTGATGGCCAGCGAAATCAAGGAGCGGCTACAGCGCTTCCTGGATGCCTACGGCACTGGTATCACCGTGACTCAGGTGAACGTGCAGAACGCCGCCGCACCACGTGAAGTGCAGGAAGCCTTTGATGACGTGATCCGTGCCCGTGAAGACGAGCAGCGTGAGAAGAATCAGGCGGAAACCTATGCAAACGGCGTAGTGCCGGAAGCGCGCGGGCAGTCGCAGCGTATTCTTGAAGATGCCAACGGCTATCGCGATGAAGTGGTTTCTCGTGCCAAGGGTGAGGCGGATCGCTTTACCAAGCTGGTCGCCGAGTACCGCAAAGCGCCTGAGGTCACGCGTCAGCGTCTGTACCTGGACACCATGCAGGAAGTCTTCAGCAATACCAGCAAGGTGCTGGTAACCGGTGATAAAGGGCAGAACAACTTGCTCTATCTACCGCTGGATAAAATGATCGAAGGTCGTGGCGCCAGCGCTGCTTCTGTCACTGCAGCCGCGGGCGGCAATGCCGATACGCGTGTAGTAACCGATCTCGAGCAGCGTGATCTGCGTTCGCGGGAGAGTCGCTGATGAGCAATAAATCACTGATTGCCCTGGTAGGTGGCGTGATCCTGGCTGTATTGGCCTGGAACAGCTTCTACATCGTGGCGCAGACCGAAAAGGCCGTGCTCCTGCAGTTCGGGCGTATCGTCCAGGCTGACGTACAGCCGGGTCTGCATGTGAAGTACCCGTACATCAACCAGGTGCGCAAGTTTGAGGCGCGGTTGCTGACCCTTGATTCGCCGACTCAGCGGTTTCTGACCCTGGAAAAGAAAGCGGTGATGGTGGATGCCTATGCCAAATGGCGGGTGGCGGATGCCGAGCGTTACTACACTGCGACCTCGGGCCTGAAGCAGATTGCCGACGAACGTTTGTCGCGCCGTCTGGAGTCGGGTCTGCGTGACCAGTTCGGTAAGCGCACGCTGCATGAAGTGGTGTCCGGTGAGCGTGATGCGTTGATGGCGGATATCACGGCCCTGCTGAACAAGCTGGCGATGAAAGAGTTGGGCATCGAAGTGGTTGATGTGCGCGTCAAGGCCATTGACCTGCCCAAGGAAGTTAACCGCAGCGTGTTTGAGCGGATGAGCACCGAGCGTGAGCGTGAGGCCCGTGAGCATCGCGCCAAAGGTAAGGAGTTGGCCGAAGGTATTCGTGCTGACGCCGATCGCCAGCGTCGCGTGTTGTTGGCCGAGGCGTATCGTAGTTCGGAAGAAGCGCGTGGTGATGGTGATGCCCTGGCAGCGGCGATATACGCCAAGGCCTACGGCATGGATCAGGAGTTCTACGCCTTCTACCGTAGCCTGCGTGCCTACCGTGAAAGCTTTGCCAGTAAGAGTGATGTGCTGGTGCTTGATCCCAATAGCGAGTTCTTCCGCTACCTGGAAAAAGCCAAGCCTTGAAGCTACCTCCGGTGGGCGCCCAGCGCCCGCCGGGGTGACCTCAGAAGAAAACGTGTTATCATGAGCCAGCCGGGAAAATCCCGGCTTTTTTGCGTCTGTGGGAAGCATGTGGCAAGAACTTGGCATCGCATTTTGTTTGTTGTTGGTGCTTGAAGGCGTCTTGCCCTTTCTTTCTCCGCAGCGTTGGCGTGGGGCGTTGGCTCAGCTATTACGGCTGAGTAACACGCAGCTGCGACTAATGGGGTTGGCCAGCATGCTGCTGGGGACCAGCCTCCTTTATCTGCTTCACTGAAGGCTTGCCGCCCAGGTCGAGAGGGGAATAGCGAAATGGCAACGGTAGACCGCTGGCTGCTGCCAGATGGCATCGAAGAAATACTGCCGCCCGAAGCGGCGCGCATTGAAGCTGCGCGCCGGCAGGTGCTGGATCTGTTCCAGAACTGGGGCTATGAGCTCGTTATCACCCCGCATATCGAATACCTGGAGTCGCTGCTGACGGGCGCGGGTCAGGATCTTGATCTGCGCACTTTCAAGGTCATTGATCCGAATTCCGGGCGTTTGATGGGCTTTCGTGCCGACATCACGCCGCAGGTCGCGCGTATTGACGCCCATACCTTGCGCCGTGAAGCGCCGAGCCGCTTGTGTTACGCCGGCAGCGTGCTGCATGCGCAGCCGCGGGCGTTGAGCACTTCGCGCAGCCCGATCCAGTTGGGCGCCGAGTTGTATGGCGATGCCAGCCCGGCCAGCGATGTTGAAGTCATCAGTTTGATGCTCGACACCCTGGCGCTGGCGCAGGTGCCTGATGTGCACATGGACCTGGGGCATGTCGGTATCTACCGCGGCCTGGCCCGTGCCGCCGGTCTGTGTGGCGAGTTGGAGCAGCAGCTGTTTGATGCCTTGCAGCGCAAGGCTATTGACGAGGTTGAGGCTTTGACCGCCGACCTGCCGGCCGAGCCGCGCAAGATGCTGCGTGCGCTGGCTGAGTTGTGTGGTGATCGCGATGTGCTTGATCTGGCTCAGGCCTGCCTGGTCGAGGCGCCGGAAGAGGTTCATGTGGCGCTGGATGAGCTGATGGCCATTGCCGACATGCTCAGCGTGCGCTACCCCGAGTTGCCGCTGTACTTCGACTTGGGCGAGTTGCGCGGTTATCACTATCACACCGGCGTGGTCTTTGCGGCCTTTGTGCCGGGCTCAGGTCAGTCGATAGCCCAAGGCGGTCGTTACGACGATATCGGTGCTGATTTTGGTCGTGCGCGCCCGGCCACCGGCTTCTCCACGGATTTGAAATCGCTGGTCGATCGCGGGCAGATGCCGGAGATCGAGCTGCCTGCAGGTGTGTGGGCTCCGGACAGTCATGATTTGTACCTGTGGCAGGCTGTGCAGCGCCTGCGCCGCGAAGGCGTGCGCGTGGTGCAGGCATTGCCTGGGCAGGATCTGGCGGCGGCACACGCAGCGGGCTGTGATCGCCTGCTGCAGGTGTGTGACGGACGTTGGCAGTTGGCGCCCCTGGCGCCCTGAATTGTTTCCGCCGGCCTGCGCCGGCATCGAGCTTCCGTAAAGAGGACAAGTGTTATGGGCAAGAATGTCGTAGTCCTGGGCACCCAGTGGGGTGATGAGGGCAAAGGCAAGATCGTTGATCTGCTGACTGAGCACGCTGCTGCTGTGGTGCGCTATCAGGGCGGCCACAACGCAGGTCACACCTTGGTGATCGATGGCGAGAAAACCGTACTGCACCTGATTCCCTCGGGCATCCTGCGCGAAGGCGTGCAGTGCCTGATCGGTAACGGTGTGGTGGTTGCGCCAGACGCTTTGATGCGTGAGATCGTCAAGCTGGAAGAGAAGGGTGTGCCGGTGCGTGAGCGTCTGCGCATCAGCCCGTCTTGCCCGCTGATCCTTTCCTATCACGTAGCCCTCGATCAGGCGCGTGAGAAGGCTCGCGGTGAGGCCAAAATCGGTACGACCGGTCGTGGTATCGGTCCGGCTTATGAAGATAAAGTGGCGCGCCGTGGCCTGCGCATTGGCGATTTGTTCCACGCCGAGCGTTTCGCCACCAAGCTTGCCGAGCTGCTCGACTATCACAACTTCGTGCTGGTCAATTATTACCAAGAGCCGGCGATCGATTTCCAGAAGACGCTCGACGAGTGCATGGAATACGCCGCCCTGCTCAAGCCGATGATGACGGATGTCACCGCTGTGCTGCATGACATGCGTCGTGCCGATAAAGACATCATGTTCGAAGGCGCCCAGGGTTCGTTGCTGGACATCGATCACGGTACCTATCCGTACGTGACCAGTTCCAATACCACGGCTGGCGGCATTGCCACCGGTTCGGGTTTTGGTCCGATGTACCTCGACTACATCCTCGGTATCACCAAGGCCTACACCACGCGTGTTGGTTCTGGCCCGTTCCCGACTGAGCTGTTTGATGAGACGGGTGCCTTTCTCGCCAAGCGTGGTCATGAGTTTGGTTCGACGACCGGCCGTGCGCGCCGTTGCGGTTGGTTCGATGCGGTCATCCTGCGCCGTGCCATCGAAATCAACAGCATCTCTGGCTTGTGCCTGACCAAGCTGGACGTGCTGGATGGTCTGGAGACCATTCGCATCTGTGTCGGCTATCAGGACGAGCACGGTGCAGTGATTGCTGCGCCTACTGATGCGGACAGCTACATCGGCTTGCAGCCGGTGTACGAGGAAGTGCCGGGTTGGAGCGAGTCGACGCTGGGGGCAAAGACCCTGGAAGAGTTGCCGGTCAATGCGCGCCATTACATCGCCCGTATCGAAGAACTGGTTGGGGCGCCGATTGATATCGTCTCCACTGGCCCGGATCGCAACGAGACCATCGTTTTGCGTCACCCGTTTGCCTGATTGTTCGGTGCTGTAGAAAAAGGGTCGCCATTGGCGGCCCTTTTTTGTTTTTGGGGTGGGCGTTTACTGCCTGTTGCCGGGGGTGGGCTATAACTCAAGCGTGGTGCTGAGGTTGTTCTGCGTTGAGGGGTAAGTGCGTGTCGGCCATTCTCTTGCTGTTGCGTAGTCGTTTGCTGCGCCCGGTGTTTATTGCGCTGGGGGTGGCCTTGGTGATTGAGGTGGGTCTGGCCTTGGCGTTGACGCGCGCCACTATCGTGCAGTTGGTGGAGACCCTGGATACGCACTTGGGCGAGGATGTGCGAGTGATCGCTGCTGAGCTTGAGCGTGCCGGGCAGGAGGTGCGGGCCGGATTGGCGAGTCTTTCGCAGCGTACCGAGGAGCGGCTGGCGGCGGGTTTGTCGGTGCGCCTGGAAGAGGAGCAAGTGCGCTTGCGAGAGGTGTTGGTGGCTGGGCTCAGGCGCTCGGCAGATGACCAGGCCTCGCTGCTGGCCGCGGTCGCGCCAAAGGCCATCTGGGATAACGATGTGCCGGCGCTGACGGAGTTGGCGCGCATGGCTCAGCGCAATCCGGATGTTTTGTTCGCTATCTATATCAATGCCAGTGGTGAGCGGCTGACCCGTCATCTCAATCGTCAGGATAAGCGCGTGCAGGCGCTGTTGGCGCGTGGTCATGGAAAGGGGACGCTGGACAAGGTGTTAGCGGCAGCTCAGGCCGACGCCTCGGTCTATATCGCGCAGGCGCCAATCAGCCCCTTAGGCTCAGAGATTGGCAAGGTGTTGCTGGCGGTCTCGACAGAAAAGGTCGACAGGGATCTTGCTGCGCTCGATAAGCGGTTTGTCGAGTTGATCGCTGGCAGCGGGCAGTTGGTTTCTGATGGGTTGAGTGGTGCTGCGGCGGACAGTAGCGCTGTCCTTGGTGCGCGACTGCGGGCTGCTGAGGAGGCGACGCTGGGGATGCAGGCGGGCAGTCGTGCCGTGGTCCAGGCGGCAGCCACTGATTTGCGTCGCAATATAGGGGTGGGTTTGGCGTTGGTGGGTGTGGCGCTGTTGCTGTTGCTGGCGCTGGTGCTGGGGCGGCGGGTGCTAAGCAGGTTGCGTCTGTTGGTCATCGCTTTGGATGATCTGGCGGCTGGTGAGGGGGATTTGACGCGGCGCATCGAGTTGGCTGGTCGCGACGAGATCGTCGATATGGCGGCGGCAGTGAACCGCTTCGTGGCCAAGCTGCAGCCGATCGTGCGCGAGGCGGGCGATGTTGCACAGCAGGTCGGGCAGGAGATTGCCGGATTGGCGCAGCGTAGCGTGGCTGCCGAGGCGGCTGCAGGGCGGCAGCGTGATGAGGTGGCTGCCAGCTTGCAGGCTTTAGCGCATATGGCTGATGAGGCGCATGCAGAGAGTCAGGCCATGCAGCACGCCTTGCAACGCGTGCAGGCTATTCGCGAGGCTGCTCATGAGAATGGGGCAATCGCGGGCAAGGTCGGGCACCTGATTGAGGAGTTGGTGGTCAGTGTCGAGGTGGGGGCGACGGTGATTGAGCGGCTGGCCCGGCAAAGTGAGCAGATTGAGGTGGTGTTGACGGTCATCCATGGGATTGCCGAGCAGACCAACTTGTTGGCGCTGAATGCCGCTATCGAGGCTGCGCGGGCGGGTGAGAGTGGGCGGGGTTTTGCGGTGGTGGCGGACGAGGTGCGTGCGCTGGCCAGCAAGACGCAGCAGTCGACGGGCGATATCCAGGCGCATATCGGCGCTCTGCAAAGTGGTGCGCGCGAAGCTGTCGGGGCGGTTGGGTTGGCGGGGCGGCAGGCAACTGAGGGGTTGGCGGCGCTGCGGGACAGTTCCCGCCTGCAGCAGTCGGTGCAGGCGCTGGTGGATGGGGTGCACGAGGCGATCAATTGCGCCACTCTGGCGGCTGAGCATCAGGCGCAGGGGGCGGCGAGTGTGCGCGGCCGGGTAGAAAATATTCTCCAAGAAGCGCAGCGGGCGGAGCAGGCAGTAGCGGCTACTGCGGCCAGTGGGCGAGCGCTTGATGGGTTGGCAGCTCAGCTCAGGGGGAGTCTTGGCCAGTTTCGGGTGTGAGTCATATTGCGTGCTGAAAAACCATTTTCATGCGAGCACAAAAAACCGAGCGCTTGGCTCGGTTCTTTGTTTGGTAATTTGGTGCCCAGGAGAAGACTCGAACTTCCACGGTGTTGCCACCGCATGGACCTGAACCATGTGCGTCTACCAATTCCGCCACCTGGGCATTAGAGTTCGATGATCGCTCATCTAGTCTCTGTCACAACAACGTTTGCCGTCGTTGTGGGTGCGCACTATACGGATGAGGTTTAGACTTGTAAACACCTGTTGTGAAAATAATTTTATTCTAGCGGTTAGGCTGACCAACACGGTCGTTTCGCGCTTCAATAGGCACATGGCAAATATTATCTAAGTAGACAAGGTGAATTCTTTCTAATGGCCGATTGGCAATCCCTCGATCCCGAGGCCGCTCGTGAAGCGGAAAAATATGACAACCCCATCCCCAGCCGTGAGCTGATTTTGCAGCAGCTGTCCGACCGTGGTTCGCCCGCGAATCGTGAGCAGTTGGTGGAAGAGTTTGGCCTGACCACTGAAGATCAGGTCGAGGCCTTGCGCCGCCGTTTGCGCGCCATGGAGCGTGACGGTCAGTTGATTTACACCCGCCGCGGCACTTATGCGCCGGTGGACAAGCTTGATTTGATCCTTGGCCGGGTTAGCGGTCATCGCGACGGCTTCGGCTTCCTGATTCCTGATGATGGCAGTGATGACCTGTTCCTCAGTCCGAGTCAGATGCGCCTGGTCTTTGATGGTGACCGTGCGTTGGCGCGGGTTTCTGGTCTGGATCGCCGCGGTCGGCGCGAAGGCGCGATTGCCGAAGTGATCTCCCGTGCACACGAATCTCTCGTGGGTCGTTACTACGAGGAAGGTGGCATTGGCTTTGTGCTCGCCGACAACCCGAAGATTCAGCAGGAAGTGCTGGTGACGCCGGGTCGTGCAGGCAATGCCAAGATCGGCCAGTTCGTTGAAGTGAAAATCACCCATTGGCCTACGCCGCGCTTTCAGCCGCAGGGCGATATTGTCGAAGTGGTCGGCAACTACATGGCGCCGGGCATGGAAATCGACGTTGCGCTGCGCAGCTACGACATTCCTCACGTCTGGCCAGATGCTGTGGTGGCCGAGGCTGCCAAGCTCAAGCCGCAGGTGGAAGAGAAGGACAAGGAAAAGCGCATCGATCTGCGCCACTTGCCGTTCGTTACCATCGACGGTGAAGATGCCCGCGACTTCGATGATGCCGTGTACTGCGAGAAGAATGCCTCTGGCTGGAAGCTGTTTTCCGGTGGCTGGAAGCTCTACGTGGCCATTGCTGACGTGTCCCATTACGTCAAGGTGGGTTCGGCGCTGGACGAAGAGGCGACCGTGCGCGGCAACTCGGTGTACTTCCCCGAGCGCGTGATACCGATGCTGCCGGAGGAGCTTTCCAACGGTCTGTGCTCGCTGAATCCGCAGGTTGACCGGCTGGCCATGGTCTGTGAAATGACCATGTCGAAAACCGGCAAAATGACCGATTACCAGTTCTACGAGGCGGTGATTCACTCCCATGCGCGGCTGACCTACAACAAGGTCAGCGCCATGCTTGAGCAGCCCAAGAGCACGGAAGGCAAGGCCTTGCGTGGCGAGTACAGCGAGGTGCTGCCGCATCTCAAGCAGCTGTACTCCCTGTACCAGGTATTGCTGGCTGCCCGTCATGAGCGCGGTGCTATCGATTTTGAAACCCAGGAAACCCGGATCATCTTCGGTGCTGGGCGCAAGATCGCGGAAATTCGTCCGACTCAGCGCAACGATGCTCACAAGCTGATCGAGGAGTGCATGCTGGCGGCCAACGTGGCCACTGCTGCGTTTATGCAGAAGCATGAAATTCCGGCGCTATACCGGGTGCACGATGGTCCGCCGCCTGAGCGTCTGGAAAAGCTCAAGGCGTTTCTCGCTGAGCTGGGCTTGTCGCTGCACCGTGGCAAGTCCAAAGAGGGCCCGTCGCCGAAGGACTACCAAGCCCTGCTGGAAACCATTCGTGGGCGTGACGACTATCACCTGATCCAGACCGTGATGCTGCGTTCGCTGAGTCAGGCGGTATATAGCGCCGATAATCAGGGTCACTTCGGCCTGAATTACGAGGCGTATACCCACTTCACCTCGCCGATCCGTCGCTACCCGGACCTGCTGACCCATCGGGCCATTCGCAGTGTTATTCGTTCCAAGCTGGATACTCCGCACGTTCGTCGTGCCGGCGCCGTGGCGATGCCGCGCGCGCGCATCTATCCGTACGATGAGGCGGCGCTGGAGCAGTTGGGCGAGCAGTGCTCGCTGACCGAGCGGCGCGCTGATGAAGCGACCCGTGACGTCGTGAACTGGCTCAAGTGCGAGTTTATGAAAGATCGCGTCGGCGAAACCTTCCAGGGCGTGATCACTGCGGTGACGGGCTTTGGCTTGTTCGTCGAGCTGAAAGATATCTACGTCGAAGGCTTGGTACACGTCACTGCGCTGCCGGGCGATTACTACCACTTCGATCCCGTGCATCACCGTCTAGCGGGTGAGCGCAGTGGTCGCAACTTCCGCCTGGGCGACAGCGTGGAAGTGCGGGTCATGCGTGTTGATCTGGACGAGCGCAAGATCGACTTCGAAATGTCCGAAGGCATGCTCAATGCGCCGGTCGGGCGCAAGGGCCGTGGCGCTGCACCGGCAGGCCGCAAGAGCTCTGCGTCGGGCAAGGACTCTGCCAGCACAGACGTGCACAAGAGTCGCGAGCTGAAGCAGTCCTTGCTGGGTGAGGCCAAGGCCGCCGGTAAGCGTCCGCCAAAGGGTAAGTCGAGCTCTGCGCCGGCCGGTAAGGCCAGCTCCCATCGCAAGGGCGCCGGCAAGGCCGACGGGGCGCCAGCGTCCTCGGCGCCGCGTAAGCGCAGGACCAAGTCATGAGTGATTTGGAGAAAATCTACGGCGTCCACGCCGTAGAGGCGCTGCTGCGTCATCACCCTAAGCGGGTCAAGCAGGTCTGGTTGGCAGAAAGCCGGCAAGACCCGCGCATTCAGGCGTTGCTGGCGCTGGCGGCCGAGTCGCGGGTGAGTGTTGGCAACTGCGAGCGTCGTGAGATGGATGCCTGGGTCGAGGGTGTGCATCAGGGCGTGGTGGCGGAAGTCAGCCCTAGCCAGGTCTGGGGTGAGGCCATGCTCGAAGAGCTGCTTGATCGCAGCGAGGGCGTGCCGCTGTTGCTGGTGCTGGACGGCGTGACCGATCCCCACAACCTCGGTGCCTGTCTGCGTACCGCCGATGCGGCGGGCGCCCTGGCGGTGATCGTGCCCAAAGACAAATCGGCAACCCTGAATGCCACCGTGCGTAAGGTGGCTTGCGGCGCGGCGGAAGTGATTCCGCTGGTGGCGGTGACCAATCTGGCGCGCACCCTGGAGAAACTCCAGCAGCGTGGTTTGTGGCTGGTCGGCACCGCCGGCGAAGCTGAGCAGGAGCTGTATCAGCAAGACATGACCGGGCCGACTGTGCTGGTCATGGGGGCTGAGGGCAAAGGCATGCGTCGCCTGACTCGTGAGCATTGCGACTACCTGGTGCGTCTGCCGATGGCGGGCAGTGTCAGCAGCCTCAACGTTTCGGTCGCCGCGGGCGTGTGCTTGTTCGAAGCTGTGCGTCAGCGGGCCGGCAAGCAGAAGTAGCCGCCGCTTAAGGTGGCGGGCGCAACGCCCGTCGCCTATCGATTGATTGTACAAATAATCACCAATTTTCCTTGCGCCGCTGCCCCCCCTTCTCTAGAATTGCGCCCCTTGCCGTGCGGGCAGGCGCTTTTGTGCCCTCCACTCTGCAAGACACCAGTGTTATTCACTCCTTGCCTGACCGATTTTCGGCAGGCTTCAACCCGTAAGGAGCATTTATGCGTCATTACGAAATCATCTTTCTGGTTCACCCGGACCAGAGCGAGCAAGTCGGCGGCATGGTTGAGCGTTACACCAAGCTGATCGAAGAAGACGGCGGCAAAGTTCACCGCCTGGAAGACTGGGGCCGTCGTCAACTGGCCTATGCAATCAACAATGTTCACAAGGCTCACTACGTGATGCTGAACGTTGAGTGCACCGGCAAAGCCCTGGCTGAGCTGGAAGACAACTTCCGTTACAACGATGCCGTGATCCGTAACCTGGTCATCCGTCGCGACGAGGCCGTTATCGACCAGTCCGAGATGCTCAAGGCTGAGGAAAACCGTAGCGAACGCCGCGAGCGTCGTGACCGTCCTGAGCACGCTGACTCCGCCGATGGCGATGACAGTGACAACAGCGACAGCGACAACGCTGACGAGTAATCCACGGATTTATTGAGGAGCCACTCTCATGGCACGTTTTTTCCGTCGTCGTAAGTTCTGCCGTTTCACCGCTGAAGAAGTGAAAGAGATCGATTACAAGGATCTCAACACTCTGAAAGCCTACATCTCCGAAACCGGCAAGATCGTACCTAGCCGTATCACCGGGACCAAGGCTCGTTATCAGCGTCAGCTGGCTACCGCTATCAAGCGCGCCCGCTTCCTGGCCCTGCTGCCCTACACCGACAGCCACGGCCGCTGAGACCGGGTCGTCGACATACGGTAAGGGATAGATCGCATGCGCGCCTTAGCTGAGTTCATCATGCGCGGTCGTATGCAGGCCACCCTGGTGGTGGTGGGTTCGGCGGCATTGCCGCTGTTGTTCTGGTTGAGTGCTGCAGCGGGCAGTCTGGTACTGCTCCGTCGCGGCATGAACGATGCTTTCGGCATCCTGATTTGGGCGTTGTTGCCTGCAGTGACTTGGTGGGTGCTGGGTGATCCGAGCATTCTCCTGATCATGGTCGGTACGCTGTTGTTGGCGCAGGTATTGCGCGCCAGCGGTTCCTGGATGAGGACGTTGTTGGCCAGTGTTGTACTCGGCGTGGTGTTTGCGCTGGTGCTGGGGGCTACCTCCGGTGAGCTGATCGAGGCCTTGGCGGATGCAGTCCGCACAGCGCTGCCGCAGTTCATCGAGCAGGCCAAGGTGCCGGCCGAGCAACTCGCAGGTTTGCAGGATTCGTTGATTCCGACCCTGACCGGGTTACTGGCTTCCTCATTGCAGGCGGCCTGTGTACTCAGTCTGGTGTTGGCGCGGTACTGGCAAGCGGCGTTGTACAACCCGGGCGGCTTCGGTCGTGAGTTTCGTAGCGTGCGGTTACACCCGGCAGTTGCCTTGGCACTGTTGTTTGGCGTCCTGGTGACGCCAGCGTTGGGAACGCAAGCTGCCGTATTGGCACCGATCTGTACGGTGCCGCTGTTTTTCGCCGGGCTGGCCTTAGGGCATGGCCTGATCGAAATGAAGCGCCTTTCCAGCTTTTGGCTGATTGGCCTGTACATAGCGGTACTGCTGCTCGGTAACCTGATCTGTCTGTTAGCTGTTGTTGATGGTCTGTTTGATTTTCGCGGTCGCCTGGCGCGCCACAATGGCGCCGGTCCTGCGAACGGTGAAGGTTAAAAGTTCAAGAGGTAAGACCCAAATGGAAGTCATCCTGCTGGAAAAAATCGCCAACCTGGGCAACCTGGGCGATAAAGTGAATGTTAAGGCTGGTTACGGCCGTAACTACCTGCTGCCTCAGCGCAAGGCCACTGCTGCAACTGCTGCCAACGTGGCTGCATTTGAAGCACGCCGTGCTGAGCTGGAACAGGCTGCTGCCGACAAGAAAGCTTCGGCCGAAGAGCGCGCTGCGCATCTGGCTGAGCTGGAAGTCACCATTACCGCTACCGCGGGCGATGAAGGCAAGCTGTTCGGTTCCATCGGTACTCACGACATCGCTGACGCACTGACCGCCTCTGGCGTTGCAGTAGCGAAAAGCGAAGTTCGTCTGCCGAACGGCACCATTCGCCACACTGGCGAATACGACGTTGCTGTGCACCTGCACACTGACGTTGAAGCCACTGTTAAGGTGGTTGTCATCGCCGGCTAAATGCCGTCGAGAGCTTGCGCTGCTGCGCAGGCTCGCTAACATCGGGCACGTCAGTGTGAAAGCGCTGTCGTGCCCTTTGTCTTTCTGCAGTACGGCGTTTGCTTAGGCTCTGTTGGCCCAGCAACGCAGCGCGCAAAGATACGTCAACAGAGCCCATACCATGAATGATATTTCCGTTCCCGAGCAGTACGACCTGCAAACCGCCGCCCTCAAGGTGCCGCCGCATTCCATCGAAGCCGAACAGGCGGTGCTGGGCGGGTTGATGCTGGACAACAATGCCTGGGAGCGGGTGCTGGATCAGGTGTCCGATGGCGATTTTTACCGCCACGACCACCGGCTGATTTTTCGGGCGATCTACAAGCTGGCCGAGCGTAATCATCCGTTTGACGTGGTGACCCTGTCCGAGCAGTTGGACAAGGAAGGTCAGCTGTCGCAAACCGGTGGCCTGGCCTACCTGGGCGAATTGGCCAAGAACACGCCGTCGGTGGCCAACATCAAGGCTTATGCGCAGATCATCCGTGAGCGCGCGACCTTGCGTCAGTTGATCGGCATCAGCAGCGAAATCGCCGACAGCGCCTACGCCCCGCAAGGTCGTACCGGCGAGGAGATTCTCGATGAGGCCGAGCGGCTGATCTTCCAGATCGCCGAAGCGCGCCCCAAGACTGGCGGCCCGGTCGGCATCAATGACATCCTGACCAAAGCGATTGACCGCATCGACACGCTGTTCAACTCGGGCGATGCGATCACCGGCCTGTCCACCGGCTTTACTGACCTGGATGCGCAGACCAGCGGCTTGCAGCCGGCTGACCTGGTGATCGTCGCCGGCCGTCCGTCGATGGGTAAGACCACCTTCGCCATGAACCTGGTGGAGAACGCGGTGCTGCGCAGCGACAAGGCCATCGTCGTGTACTCCCTGGAGATGCCGGCCGACTCCATCGTTATGCGGATGCTCGCGTCCCTCGGTCGCATCGACCAGACCAAGGTACGTGCCGGCCGCCTGGACGATGACGACTGGCCGCGCCTGACCTCGGCGGTCAACCTGCTCAATGATCGCAAGCTGTTTATCGATGACACCGCCGGTATCTCGCCCTCGGAAATGCGCGCACGTACTCGGCGTTTGGCCCGCGAGCATGGCGAGATCGGCATGATCATGGTCGACTACCTGCAGCTGATGCAGATTCCAGGCTCCAGCAGCGAGAGCCGGGTCAACGAGATTTCCGAAATCTCCCGCTCGCTCAAGGCCCTGGCCAAGGAGTTCAACTGCCCGGTGGTGGCGCTGTCGCAGCTCAACCGTGGTTTGGAGCAGCGGCCAAACAAGCGCCCAATCAACTCCGACTTGCGCGAATCCGGTGCTATCGAGCAGGACGCCGACATCATCATGTTCGTCTACCGCGACGAGGTGTATCACCCGGAAACCGAGTACAAGGGCGTGGCCGAAATCATTATCGGCAAGCAGCGTAACGGCCCTATCGGTACTTCGCGCCTGGCCTTTTTGGGTAAGTATTCGCGCTTTGAAAACCTGGCGCCGGGCAGCTATCAGTTCGACGACGACTGACGCTGTGGCTGCTTGATGCGGCCCGTGTGACTACAGAAGCAGCAGCAAACGGGCGCCTAGCGGTTAAGATGGGCGCCCGTTTTTGTTCAGGGCTGTGTCCATGCGTCCGTTGCTTGCCACCATCGATCTTGCCGCCATTCAGCATAACTACGCCCTGGCTCAGCGCTGCGCGCCGGGTCGCCAGGCCTTTGCCGTGGTCAAGGCGAATGCCTACGGCCATGGTGTGCGTGAGGTGGTCGGCGCCTTGCTGGAGCTGGCCGACGGTTTTGCCGTAAGCAGCATCGAGGAGGCACTCGTGGTGCGTGAGCTGCATGCCAGCGCGCGCATTCTGCTGGTGGAAGGCTGCTTTGCTGCGGACGAATATGCCCAGGCGGCGCAGTTGGCGCTGGATGTGGCGGTGCACACTGCCGAGCAGGCCGAGGCTCTGCTGACGGCCGATCTGCAGCAGCCGCTGCGAGTGTGGCTGAAGCTCGACAGTGGCATGCACCGACTGGGTTTCAGTCCCGCCGAGGTGCGCGCCTGGCATCCGCGCTTGCGCGACGCGGCGCAGGTGGCGGAGCTCAACCTGCTCAGTCATTTCGCCTGTGCCGATGAGCGCGGCCATCCGCTGACCGAGGAGCAGGTGGAGGTGTTTCTCGACCTACTGGACCTGGATTTCGATCAGCGTTCACTGGCCAACTCGGCCGCTCTGCTGACCATTCCCGCCGCCCATATGGACTGGCAGCGCCCCGGCATCATGCTTTACGGTGCGACGCCGTTTGCTGACCTGAGCGCCCAGGAACTCGGCCTGCGTCCGGCCATGAGCCTGACGGCGCAGATCATTGCGGTGCATGAGGTGGCGGCGGGGCAGAGCGTGGGGCATGGCGCCAGCTGGGTGGCGCCGCGTGACTCACGCATTGCCACGGTCAGTTGCGGTTATGCCGACGGCTACCCGCGCCAAGCCCCGGCAGGCACGCCGGTGTGGGTGGCCGGGCAGCGTGCGCCGTTGGTCGGGCGGGTGTCTATGGATATGCTGACCCTGGACATCACGGCTGTACCGCAGGCGCAGCTGGGCTCGGCAGTGCAGTTGTGGGGCGCCCAGTTGCCGGTGGATGAACTGGCCCAGGCCTGCGGCACCATCGGTTACGAACTGCTGAGCAAGGTCACGGCGCGAGTGCCGCGGCGCTACCGGCAGTTCTGAGGGCTATTTCGGCGAGCTCTCGGCCAGACCGCTGGAGACCTGAAGAATATCCAAGCGTGCACAGTCGGCGCGGCTGGGTGCGCCGTTGGCGCCGTGCAGGCTGAAACCACTGCGGCCATGTTTTTTGACCTCGTAGAGGGCTTCATCGGCAGCCTTGTACAGGCCCGCGAGGTATTGCGCGTGTTGCGGATACAGGGCGGCGCCAATGCTGATGGTCACGGACAGTGGTGTTGCGCCATAGAAAATCGGTTTGGCCAGGGCATTGAGCAGGCGCTGGGCGATTTCACACGCCTGGATCTCGGCGTCGGCACCGCAAATCAGCACCGCGAACTCGTCCCCGCCCAGGCGCGCCACCAGATCATTGCCACGCACATGCTCATGCAGGCGTTGAGCGATGGTTTGCAGCACCTGATCGCCGGCGCTGTGGCCGTACTGATCATTGATCGGCTTGAAGTGGTCGAGGTCGAGCAGGATCAAGGCAATTGATTCACCGCGGCGCTGGGCGTCAGTCATGGCCGCCTCGGTACGCTCCATCAGGTAGCGGCGGTTGGCCAGTTCGGTCAGCGGGTCATGGAAAGCGGCGTGCTGAAGCTCCAGCTCACGCTCACGCAGTTGCTGGTTGGCCGCCGCCAGTTCGGCTGTGCGCTGATTGACGGCGTCCTGCAGTTGGTTGGCGCTGGCTTCAGCCTGCAGCAGGCGCGCGGCTTTTTCCTGGGAGGCCAACTTGAAGGCTGCATTTTTTTCATGCGTGAGAATCTGAATGCGATAGGCCAGGGCGAAAGAAAACAAAATGGTTTCGGCGGCCACGGTCAGCGGGAACAGGTAGGCGGTGTACGGGCTGGGTTGCAGGATGCCGCCGGCGCGCAGCACCAGGATCACGGTACTGACCAGTACGCTGCCGTAACCAATCAGGTACAGGCGGGCGGGGAAGAAGCCCTGACGCATGCGCAGGGTGGCGACGATCAGGGCTACGGGCATGCTCAGGATTGGCGCCAGGGCGATGATCTGTGCGCCGGTATGGGCAAGGCCCAATGCGTTGACCAGAATGGCGGCGGCATACACCACGCAACCCAGGTTGAGCAGGCGATGGGCCCAGCGCAGGTCGTGGTTGGTGGTGAACAGCGCCTGGGTAAAGCGCATGACCAGGATTGCCCACAGTGCTGGCAGGGTCACCCGGTCCAGCCAGAAGGGTACCGCCTGGTTCGGCCACAGGTACTGAAAACCATGGCCGCTCATGCTCAGGATAAAGCCCAGGGCGCAGCCGGTGGCCAGTACGTACCAGAAGTAAGCGCTGTCGCGCAGGCTGATCAAGATGAACAGGTTGTAGAGCATCAGGGCCAGAATGATGCCGTACAGCAGGCTCAGGCCTAGGTTCTCGGTGGCGGCAAGTTGTTGCAGGTCGTCCCGCTGCCAGATTTTCAGCGGGAACGAATTGCCCCGTGGGTCGTAGCTGCGAAAGTACACAACCAACGGCTGTTCGCCCAGCTGCGGGAGCTGGAACACCTGGCGTCGATAGGGCAGGTCGCGCCCGGCGGCAAAGGGCACTTGCTCGCCACTCAAGCGTTGCTGCCAGCCGCCCTGACCATCCGGCAGATACAGGCGCAGGTCGAGCAGGGTGATGCCGGCATTTTCCAGCCACCATTGCTGCGGCGCGTCGCGGCTGGCCGTCAAGCTGACTTTGATCCACCACGGATTGGGGCTAAGGCCGACGCTGGCGCGGCCGGCGGCAGGTTGGAAACGCTGTTGGATGTCCGCGCGGGCCATGTCTTCGATGTGCAGTTGCGCGCCGACATCTTCGAGCAGTTCGATCTGGCCGTTGAGGCTGCTGCCACTGCTGGCCGGCGTCAGGACGATCGGTGCGGCAGTCGCAAGGGCGCTGCAGCAGAGCACGCCCAAGCAGAGGATTAAGCGGCCAAGTGATGAGGTCACGCGTCAGGCTCCGTGCGCCTGATGCGGGGTGCTCAGGTGCTGTGATTTCTTTCGAGTATAAGCACAAGTCATGACGTGCCGCAGTGCTGTGGGCAAAATGCCATGATGCAGGCGCAGGCTTAAACCCAGCGTGCTAGTCGGAATTGGTTATTTTTTGTGCTATATTGCGCGCCCGCGAAATTCCTCTCCACGCCTTACCGGTCATCGTCATGCAAGCAGTCAAGCCGTTATTCGATTATCCAAAATACTGGGCCGAGTGCTTTGGCCCGGCGCCGTTCTTGCCGATGAGTCGGGAAGAAATGGATCAGCTTGGCTGGGACAGCTGCGACATCATCATCGTGACCGGTGATGCCTACGTCGATCATCCGTCGTTCGGCATGGCTATCATCGGCCGGCTGCTGGAGTCCCAGGGCTTTCGCGTCGGCATCATTGCCCAGCCCAACTGGCAGTCGAAAGACGACTTCATGAAGCTTGGCGAGCCCAACCTGTTCTTCGGTGTCGCGGCCGGCAACATGGACTCAATGATCAACCGCTACACCGCCGACAAGAAAATTCGCTCTGACGACGCCTACACCCCAGGCGGTCTGGCCGGTAAGCGCCCGGATCGCGCCAGCCTGGTGTATAGCCAGCGCTGCAAGGAAGCCTACAAGAATGTGCCGATCGTACTTGGCGGCATCGAGGCTTCGCTGCGCCGCATCGCTCATTACGATTACTGGCAGGACAAGGTCCGCCATTCGATCCTGATCGACGCCTGCGCCGATATCCTGCTGTACGGCAACGCCGAGCGGGCCATCGTCGAAGTGGCGCAGCGCCTGTCCTACGGGCAGAAGATCGAAGACATCACCGATATTCGCGGCACTGCGTTTATCCGGCGCGACAGCCCCACGGACTGGTTCGAGATCGACTCCAGTCGCATCGACCGGCCGGGCAAGATCGACAAGATCATCAACCCCTATGTGAACACCCAGGACACCCAGGCCTGCGCTATCGAGCAGGAAAAAGGCCCAGTCGAAGACCCGAATGAAGCCAAGGTGGTGC
The DNA here is from genome assembly GCF_059567785.1 of Pseudomonas sp. BGA-UO-ETr-WB11. Taxonomy (NCBI): domain Bacteria; kingdom Pseudomonadati; phylum Pseudomonadota; class Gammaproteobacteria; order Pseudomonadales; family Pseudomonadaceae; genus Pseudomonas; species Pseudomonas sp. BGA-UO-ETr-WB11. The sequence continues at coordinate 783,508 of NZ_JCAQOS010000008.1, forward strand.
AGCTGTTGCCGCACCCCAAGCTGACCCGCGACAAGACCGTGATCCGCCTGCCGTCGTTTGAGAAGGTACGCAGCGACGCCGTGTTGTATGCCCACGCCAACCGCGTACTGCACCTGGAAACCAATCCTGGCAACGCTCGCGCGTTGGTGCAAAAGCATGGCGAGGTTGATGTGTGGTTCAACCCGCCACCCATCCCGATGACCACCGAAGAGATGGACTACGTGTTCGGCATGCCCTATGCGCGCATCCCGCACCCGGCGTACGGCAAGGAAAAGATTCCGGCCTACGACATGATCCGTTTCTCGGTGAACATCATGCGCGGCTGCTTTGGTGGCTGCACCTTCTGCTCAATCACCGAGCACGAGGGGCGGATCATCCAGAACCGCTCGCAAGAGTCGATCATTCGCGAGATCGAAGAGATCCGTGACAAGGTGCCAGGTTTCACCGGCGTCATTTCCGACCTCGGCGGGCCGACCGCCAACATGTACCGCATCGCCTGCAAGAGCCCGGAAATCGAGTCCGCCTGCCGTAAGCCGTCCTGCGTGTTCCCTGGCATTTGCGAGAACCTCAATACCGACCACTCGGCACTCATTCAGCTGTACCGCAGCGCCCGTGCATTGCCTGGGGTGAAGAAGATTCTGATCGCCTCCGGCTTGCGCTACGACCTCGCCGTGGAGTCGCCGGAGTACGTCAAGGAGCTGGTCACCCACCACGTTGGTGGCTACCTGAAGATCGCTCCGGAGCACACCGAAGAAGGCCCGCTGACCAAGATGATGAAGCCGGGCATCGGCAGCTACGACAAGTTCAAGCGCATGTTCGAGAAGTACAGCAAGGAGGCGGGTAAGGAGCAGTACCTGATTCCGTACTTTATCGCCGCCCACCCTGGCACCAGCGACGAGGACATGATGAACCTTGCCCTGTGGCTCAAGAGCAGCGGCTTCCGGGCGGATCAGGTGCAGGCGTTCTACCCGTCGCCGATGGCCACTGCTACGGCCATGTACCACTCGGGCAAGAACCCGCTGCGCAAGGTGACCTACAAGAGCGACGGCGTGGCCATCGTCAAGAGCGAGGCGCAGCGTCGGTTGCACAAGGCCTTCCTGCGCTATCACGATCCGAAAGGCTGGCCGATGTTGCGTGAGGCGCTGATTCGTATGGGCCGTGCCGACCTGATCGGGCCGGGCAAAAACCAACTGATTCCACTGCATCAGCCGACCACCGAAGGCTATCAAAGCGCGCGCCGCAAGAACTCCACGCCCGCCGGTAGCCACAAGGTCGCCAAGGAAACCAGCACGCGCATCCTCACCCAGCACACCGGCCTGCCTCCGCGTGCCAGCGACGGCGGCAACCCCTGGGACAAGCGCGAGGAGGCCAAGGCCGCCGCGCTGGTGCGCAACAAAGCCGCGGCCAAGGAGCGCAGCGATGCGAAGAAAGGCCTGGGCAAAAAGGGTCCTAAGCGCCCACCCGCCGTACCGCGCTAAAACAGCCTGAAGTCGCCAAACGCCAGCCATCGAGCTGGCGTTTGGCTTTCTGTCGTCTGCTGAAAATACCGGAGCTGGCGCGGTGAAATTCGAGGTTGACGTTAACGGCAAGGTTCGTAACAATCGGTTACTGTCTTTGCACGGTCGTACCATTTATGGGTGCGGGCGATTTTGTCGGTGTGGCCATTCGGTCCCCCGGCTGGCGTAAGGCACGCCTTGCTGTATCTGCGAGTGGTCGGGGGGATTGTTCACGCGAACGCCACCACGCCATCAGCAGCCGAGAGACAACAACAATTAGGTCGACCACCCGCGTTGACCAATGATCTTGGCCGTTATGAGAGGTACACCGCGAATGAACTTCCTTGTGCGCAACAATCCCTTGCTTGGCCGTCCCCTCCAGGCCGGCGCGACCCTTGGCGTGCTGGCGTTGCTGGTGGCTGGCTCCGCCCAGGCCGTTGAAATCAGCCTGATGGATGATCAGGTCAGTGGCTCCCTGGACACCACGCTGTCCTATGGCAGCGTCTGGCGCGTCAGCGGTCGGGACGATGTCTCCGATATCAACACCGATGACGGCAACCGTAACTTCGATACCGGCCAGGTCTCGGAGGTGTTCAAGGTAACCTCGGAGCTGCTGCTCAATTACCAGAACTACGGCGCCTTCGTGCGCGGTACGGCAGCTTACGACACCCAGATCAAGGACAAACACAACGACTACTACAGCACCACGGGTGGTGTGGAGCGGCCCAGTCAGGCGTATCCCAACGACAACCAGTTCACCCAGGACACCCGCGATGCGGCCAGCAATGCGGAAATCCTCGATGCCTATGTGTTCGGTAACTGGGATGTGTTCGACCGCCCGTTAAGCGCCCGCGTCGGTAATCAGGTGTTCAACTGGGGTGAAGGGGTGTTCTATCGCGGTGGCATCAACACCAGCAACCCGCTGGACGCGGCCAAGTTCCATATTCCCGGTTCCGAGTTGAAGGAAGTGCTGGTGCCCCTACAGGCCCTGAGCTTCAACCTTGGCCTCACCGACAACCTGTCGATGGATGCCTATTACCAGTGGAACTGGAAGGAAACCACACTGGATGCGGTGGGCAGCTATTACTCCACCACTGACCTGTTCGGGCCGGGCGGCAATACCGCCTATGCCGTGGATGACAATCCACAGTTGGGGCAGTTGATGCAGTTTTATCCCCTGGCTGAGCAGTTTGGCTTTGTCGGCAATGGTCCGTCCGGGGGCAATGCCTTCCTGGCGGCGGACACCGGCACCTTCAAGGTGGCGAATATAGGTGATGACATTGCCGCCCGTGACAGCGGCCAGTGGGGTACGTCCTTTCACTACATTGCTGAGGAGTTGAACGCCACCGAGTTTGGTTTCTACTTCGTCAACTACCACGCCAAGGAGCCGACGGTCGCCATCGACCTCAACGGTTATCAGGGTATCGACGTGGCAACCCTGGGCGTGGTTGCCGATGGCCTGGGGGCGGCGGGTGCCGAGTATGGTCTGGCGACTCTGGACATGGCCAGTAATGCCATGGCCCGGCGTGACTATGTAGAAGACATCCAGATGTACGGCCTGAGCTTTAACACCACGGCCGGCGATGCCTCAGTCTCCGGTGAGGTGTCTTACCGGCCCAATGCGCCGATCAGCATTGCCTCCACCGATGACCTGCTGGGCGACATTCTTGGCCAGGGCGTGAGTGGCACCACCAATGTTTACGATGCCGCTGTAGCCGGCGATCAGGCCTGTGCTCAGGTGTCTGGCAAACAGCTGTGTCGCAGTGGCTTGTTCGAGAACTACCGTCGGGTAGAGATGTTCAACACCTCGATCTCGACTATCTACAACTTCGGCCCGATGCTCAGCTTCGATGCGCTGTTCGGTGTTGCCGAGCTGGCGTCCCAGCACATCCGTGGCGACAGCCTGACCTACACCGGCTTCAACGGCAGCGAGTATCAGAAGCGCAAGCTGGTGAGCAGCCGCGACAAGGCTTACGTCGGCGGTAACGCCAGCGGTAATCAGATTACCGCCGACAGCTACGGCGGCACGGTGATGCTGGGAGGCAGCTGGAACGACGTGTATGCCGGCGTCAAGTTGTCGCCCTATGTGGCCTACCAGAATGACTTCCAGGGCAACTCCGACCTCACCGGCAACTTCAGCGAAGGCAGCAAGGCTTACACCCTGGGCATGGATGCCAGCTACCTGAACAGCTTCGAAGTGGGTCTGGCCTACACCGACTATCGGGGCATCAACAGCCTGTACGACCGCGACTTCGTCTCGCTGAGCGGCAAGTACGCATTCTGATGCCTTGGCCCCCGCTGGCGCAGGCCAGCTGGGGCATTTCGTTTATGGAGATTGACCCTATGACCAAGACTCTTTCCCTGCTGGTGGCGGCTATCGCCCTCGGCCTTAGTGCCGGCAACAGCCTGGCCGCCGTATCGGCCGAACAGGCCAGTGCCCTGAAAAGTCAACTCACCCCACTGGGCGCGGAAAAAGCCGGCAACGCTGCCGGTAGCATTCCCGTCTGGAGCGGCGGCCTGACCAAGGCCCCGGCCGGCTATCAAGGCCCCGGCAGTCACCACGCCGATCCATTCGCGGCGGAAAAACCGCTGTTCACCATCAGTAAGGCCAACCTAGCCCAGTACCAGGCCAACCTGACTGCAGGTCAGATTGCTTTGATCAACACTTACCCGGACAGCTTCCGCATACCGGTCTACCCCAGTCATCGCACGGGTGCGGCGCCGCAATGGGTGTATGACAACACCTTTACCAACGCCACCAGCGCCAAGCTGCTGGATGGCGGCAATGGTTTCAGCGATGCCTACGGTGGCACGCCGTTTCCGCTGCCGCAGAGCGGTGTCGAGGCCCTGTGGAACCATATCGCCCGCTACCGCGGTACTTACCTGGTGCGCCGCTCCAGCGAAGCGGGCGTGCAGAGCAACGGCAACAAGTCAGTGGTGACCTCGCGCGACGAGGCGCTGTTCAACTTCTACGAGCCCAAGGGCAGCTACGCCGAGCTGAACAACACGCTGTTCAACTATATGGCCTTCAACACCGCGCCGGCACGCCTGGCCGGCGGCGGGGTGCTGGTGCACGAGACCCTTGATCAGGTCAAGGAACCGCGCCAGGCCTGGGCCTACAGCGCGGGCCAGCGCCGTGTGCGCCGAGCGCCGACGGTGGCCTACGACACCCCGGTGGAGTCGGTGGACGGTATGCGCACGGTGGATGACACCGACATGTTCAACGGCTCGCCGGACCGCTACAGCTGGAAGCTGCTGGGCAAACGCGAGGTTTACATCCCCTACAACAACTACCGTCTGGGTATGCCGGGGGTCAAATATGACCAGTTGCTGACCCCGGGCCATATCAACCCTGACTACACCCGTTACGAGCTGCACCGGGTGTGGGTGGTCGAGGGTACGCTGAAGCCCGGCATGCGCCACGTCTACTCCAAGCGCGTGCTGTTTCTTGACGAGGACAGCTGGGGTGCGGCGGTGGTCGACCAGTATGACGGCCGCGGTGATCTGTGGCGGGTGTCTCAGGCGTTCCTGAAGAACTACTACGAGTTGCCGACCGTGTGGACCGCCCTGGACACCTATCACGACCTGCAGTCGCGCACCTACAGCGTGCTCGGCCTGGACAGTGAAGAGCGTGGCACGGTGGACTTTGCTCAGCCCTCGCCGGGCGATGGCGGCTTTACCCCAGCTGCCATGCGCCGCAAGGCCTCTCGTTAGGCCGCGAGATACGCGCTTTAACGACAACGCCCCGCTGATGCGGGGCGTTGTCGTTTGTTGCAGGCTTATTCGCTCTGGGAGGTGCTGCTGTCGTGGAAGGCGAAGGTGTTGCGGCCGTCATTCTTGGCCGCGTACATGGCGCGGTCGGCATGCTGCAGCAGCCGTTCGGCGCTGTCGCCGTCTTCCGGGTAGCGGCTGACACCGATGCTGGCGCGCACGTTCAGGGCCAGTCCGTCGATGCGCAGCGGGCTCTGAAAGCGCTCATGCAGCTTGTGCACGATGCGCTGAATATCCTCGGGTTCTTCCAGCACGTTAAACAGGATGACGAACTCGTCACCGCCCAGGCGCGCCACTGTATCCACTTCGCGGGTGGCCGAACTGAGCAGGCGGGCCACGGCTTTAAGCACCTCGTCACCGAGGGCGTGGCCGTGGCTGTCGTTGATCTCCTTGAAGTAGTCCAGGTCGATAAACAGCAGCGCCAGCGGCTGGTGGGTGCGCCTGGCGTTGGCAATGGCCTGCTGCAGGCGTTCGAAGAACATCCGCCGGTTGGGCAGGCCGGTCAGTGGGTCGTGTTGGGCCAGGTGATCAAGCGCATTGCGGCTTTCATTGAGCTGGTTGAGGTGCTCGACGATCTCCTGTTGCATCTCCTGGAAGCTGCGCGCCAGTTGGCCCAGCTCATCCCGGCGGCGCAATGGCAACGGACTCACGGTGCGGTCTTTGGAGAAGCGCTGGATGGCATGCATCATGTCGTGCAGCGGCCGGGTTAGGGCGCGGGCCGCCAGGGCTGAAAGCAGCAGACTGAGCAGGCTGAGTACGGCCACGATCTTGGCGATGCTCCAGGCCAGGGTGCCGATATCGCGCACGATAAAATCGGCGGGCTGAGACAGGCCGAGGATCACCTGGCGTTTGCCTGCATCGTCATCCAGCGGCAGGCGTACAAAGGCGCTGATCAGCTCGCGGTCGGCGTTGGCGTGGTCAAGGCTGGTGGTTACCAGGGCGGTGCGGCTGCCGTCCAGAAGGCTGCTGACAGGGTCAAAATAGCTCTGCAGGAGGATGCGTTGGCCGCGGTCAAAGCCGAACGTCAGGCTGCTATCGGGGTGAATGAGAATGTCGCCCAGCTCGTTGCTCAGGTACACCTCGTACTGGGCGGGCAGGTCGGCCTTTAGCTGTTTGAACAGCTTATTAAGGTCGATGTTTAGCACGATCAGGTCGCTGATGCTGGCGCTGCCGGTATCGCTGGGGCCGGAGATGGTCAGGGTCGGCTTGTCCAGGCCCGAGTGCGCGCCTTGTTCGTGGTTGATCACGATGGGCGACAGACGCACCTGGCCGGGTTTCAGGTCCAGGGCTTTGAACACGTAGGGGAAGTGGGCCTTCTCTTGTAGCAGCAGGCCTTCAACGCGGGTCAGCTGCTTACCGTCACGCTCGACACGTACGCGCTCTTTGCCATGCTCGGCGAGGCCGATCAGGCGAATCTGCAGGTACTCGGGATGCACCTTGAGCAGGCTGCTGAAGGTGGCCGCCAGTTCGTCGTGCGCCTGCGGGTGGACGATTGGCTGGCCGCTGAGTTGGCGGGTTTGCGGCAGGCTGGCAAGCAGGCGCACATCCTGACTGGCACTGGCCAGGCTGGCTTGCAGGCTGCGGCCGAGTACTTGGGTGGCGGTCAGTAGGTCGCGCTCGGCGGCATTCAGAAGCATGGTCCGGCTGCTGTTGTAGGAGTAATAGCCGGTCAGGCCGCTGATGAGGATGCCGAACACGGCCAGCAGGCTGGCGAGCTTGAAGCGCATGCTGAAATTCATGGCGTATCCAGTGCCGGCAGGCTGTCGCCGGAGCGGATGCGGGTCCAGAGGTGCGCGCGGCGGGCGGCGTCTTCAACGGGTTCAAGCCAGACGATTTTGTCCAGGTTGCTGCTTTCGGCGGGGGCTTCCAGGGTATTGGCCAGGCCTTGGCGGCGGCTCAGCTCTCTACTGACGCGCGGCTCCAGGGTGAAGTTGATCCAGTGTTGTGCCAGTTGCGGGTTCTTTGCTCCGCGGCTGATGGCCCAGCAGTCGAGCCAGGCCAGGGCGCCTTCCTTGGGGATGACATAACCCACATCGGCCCCGGCATCCTGCAGCAGCTTGAGCTGCTGGCGGCCATAGTTGGCGTACAGCAGGGCGATCTTGTGCTCGCGAAACAGGCTGACCGACTCTTCCGGCAGGCTGTAGAAGGTCAGCACGTTGCGGCGCAGCTCGATCAGCTTGGCGTTGACGGCGGGGAAGTCCTGCTCGGCAATCTGAAACGGCGCGCCGCCCTGTAGCAGGCGGGCGATCGAGTAATTGTGACTGCTGCCGTCGTAGGCCAGCACCTTGCCTCGGTAGTGCGGGTCCCAGAGGCTGGCCAGGGAATCAGGCGGGCGGGAAAACTGCTGGCGATCGTAGATCAGGCCCATTTCCGCGTAGGTGTAGGGGATGGCATACGTGGTCGCGCCCTGGGTGATGCCGGGGATGCTCTGCAGGTTACGAAAGCGCCAGAGCTGGCGCTTGGTATTGGGGATGGCGCTGGCTTGCAATGGCTGCACCAGTTGCTGGTCGATGTAGTGCTGGATCTCGGCGGTGTTGGCGGCAAATACATCGTAGTTGCCGCCCTGGTTGACGCTGAGCTTCTCGCGCAGGCTGTCGTCGTTACTGATCAGGCTGACATTCACCTTGACCCCGTAGCGTTCGGCAAACTCTTGCACCAGATCGCTGTCGGCATAACCGGGCCAGGTAAGAATGCGCAGGGTTTCCTCGGCCTGCAGCGGTTGGGCCAGCAGGCAGGCCAGTGCGAGACTTAAGGGGCGGCACAGGTATCGAGCAAGGCGGTATGACTGCATGGGCGAAACCAGAAAGAAGCTGTTGCTTGCAGTCTATACGGTGTTTGCGCAGGCAAGACAAGACCGTGCACCTGCGCTGCCAAAAGTGTGTATCGATGGCCGCTGGCGGCATCGGCCGTGCCTGTGAATGGCGGGTTTAGAGCCCTTAGGGCTGCCGGCATGAGCTCGGCAAATTTTTCGCGGCGTGCTAGTTTTCCCGAGTCACTTACTTACTGAGGGTTCGAGTCATGGATGAAGCCACATTGATTGCTGCAGGTACGCAAAAGGTCGACGCCCTGATGGCGTTGGTCACCCAGTACGGCGCGGCGTTTGCCGTAAAAGTACTGGCGGCAGTGGCGTTTTGGGTGATTGGCCGCTGGCTAATCGGGTTTGCTGTGGGGTTGGTGCAGGGGTCGCTGGGCCGGCAAAAGGTCGACCCAACCGTGCTGCGGTATGTTGGCTCGTTTATCACCGTGACCCTGAATATTCTCTTGGTGATCGGCATTCTGGGCTATCTGGGGGTGCAGACCACCACCTTCGCCGCACTGCTGGCAGCCGTGGGCCTGGCGATCGGCATGGCCTGGTCGGGGCTGCTGGCCAACCTGGCGGCCGGCGGCTTTATCATCGTTTTACGACCCTTCAAGGTCGGCGACTTTATCAGCGCAGGCGGCGTCACTGGCACGGTGACCGAAATCGGCTTGTTCGTGACGGCCATTAATACGCCGGACAATGTGCTGACCCTGGTGGGCAACAACAAGATTTTTGCCGACAACATCCAGAACTACAGCCACAACAGCTTTCGCCGGGTGGACCTGCAGGCGCAGTTGTCAGGGGCGGCGGATTACCGGGCGGCTATCGAGGTGTTGAAAACCCGCATCGCCGCCGTGCCCAACGTGTTGGTTACACCGGCGGTTGATGTGGAGATTCTGGAGTTCAATCTGCTCGGGCCGGTGCTGGCGGTACGCCCGTATTGCCATAACGCGCATTACTGGCAGGTGTATTTTGATACCAACAAGGTGCTCAAGGATGCCCTGGGTGATGCCGGCTTCCCAGCGCCGATGCCGACTCAGACGGTGATCATGCAGCAGCCATGACGGTGGTTGGCGGGCACTGCAAGGGAGCCCGCCAGCGCATCAGAACTTCTCGGCGATGACCCGGAACGGGTAGTTGCTGGTGCTTTTGCCGATGCGCCGCTTCGGCAGCTTGATGGCCTTCTCTTTCGGCAGCTCCTCGTACGGCACGTGCTCCAGCAGGTGGCTGATGACGTTCAGGCGCACGCGCTTCTTGTCTTCGGAGAGCGCCATGTACCAGGGTGCCCAGGAGGTGTCGGAGGCGGCAAACATGTCGTCGCGGGCCTGGGTGTAGTCGTCCCAGCGGTTGTAGGACTTGAGGTCCATGGCCGTCAGCTTCCAGGTCTTGCGGCCATCGTGGATGCGGCTTTCCAAGCGGCGGGTTTGTTCTTCCGGGCTGACTTCCAGCCAGTACTTGAGCAGGATGATGCCCGAGTCGACGATGCTGCGTTCAAACAGCGGCACACCTTGCAGGAACTTGTTCACCTGCTCGTCGGTGCAAAAGCCCATCACCCGCTCGACGCCGGCGCGGTTGTACCAGCTGCGGTCGAAGATCACCACTTCGCCGGCCGCCGGCAGGTGCTCAACGTAGCGCTGCATGTACATCTGGCTTTTTTGCCGCTCGGTAGGGGCCGGGAGGGCCACCACGCGGAACACTCGCGGGCTGACGCGCTCGGTAATGGCCTTGATGGTGCCGCCCTTGCCGGCGCCATCGCGGCCTTCGAACACCACCACCACTTTCAGGCCTTTGGCCACCACCCATTGCTGCAGTTTCACCAGCTCAACGTGTAGGCGCTCCAGCTCCTTGTCGTAGTCTTTGCGGCTGATTTTTTGCGTTACCTGCTCGGCGTCGTGTTGCGCCTGCTCGGCTTTCTTGTGCTTGGCCATCTATGCCTCCAGGGCGGGTCAGGGTGGGGCGCTTCGATCTCAAGGTGCTTCAGTGTTGTCGTTGTCCAGCCCACTTGGCCGCTGCGGTCGGCTGCCAGTCGCGCAGCTGTTGCAACAGCGCTTCGGCGTTGCTACTGCTTTGCAGCATGGCGCGGTGTTCGCTGCGAACAAAGCCTTCGCTCACCAGATGATCGAGAAAAATACACAGCTTGCCGAAGAAATCGTTGACCTCCAGCAAGCCCAGGGGTTTTTGATGATAGCCAAGCTGGCCCCAGGTCCAGACCTCAAAGAGCTCTTCCAGGGTGCCGAGGCCACCGGGCAGGGCGATAAAGGCGTCGCTGAGTTCAGCCATGCGCGCTTTGCGGGCGTGCATGCCGTCCACCACTTCCAGGCGGGTCAGGCCGCTGTGGCCGATTTCCGAATGCTCCAGGCTCTGCGGGATGATGCCGATCACTTCGCCGCCCGCCGCCAGTGCCGCATCGGCGACGATGCCCATCAAACCCACCGCGCCGCCGCCATAGACCAAACGGATGCCCTGCTCGGCGAGGGTGCGCCCGAGGGTCACCGCTGCCGCAGCGTGGGCCGGATCATGGCCCGGCCGGGCGCCGCAAAATACACAAATTGAACGCAATGCCATGCTCACCTCCTTGAGCCGTGAACAGGCCGCGCCATGGGCATGGCGGCAGCCTGTGAAGGTGGCAGGTTAACGCCTGGCGCTTTAGCTGGCGAGCAGCCACAGGCCGGCGCCTGCAGTGCTGGCCCCAGCCAGGCGCACCAGGCCGGCCGTGGCCAGCGGCAGGTAGCGGGCCAGGGCATAACCGCTGGCATGCAGCAGGGCGGTGGCGGCCACGAAGCCGAGGGTGTAATCCAGCGGGCTGCTAGCGCCGGGGAGCTCCAGGCCATGAGCGATGCCGTGGCTCAGGCCAAATAAGGTCGTCAGGCCCAAAGCTGCGGCCATCGGCAAGCGCGCCGCCACGGCTACGAGCAGGCCGAGGGCCAGCACTGAACCGGCAATCCCGGTTTCCAGCTGTGGCACCTGAATCTCAGCGAAGCCCAGCAGGCCGCCGAACAGCAGGCTGGCGACAAAGGTCACGGGCAGTGCCCAGCGCGCCTGGCCCTGTTGCTGGGCTGCCCACAGGCCGACGGCAAGCATGGCCAGCAGATGATCCAGGCCGCCGAGTGGGTGGCTGAGGCCGGCCAGCAGGCCGCTGGTCTCATGACCGGTGTGAGCAAATGCCAGTGTTGGGGTTAACAGCAGGGCGAGGGCTGACAAACTGTTGCGTAGGTTCATAGTGGGTCTCCTTGACGGTTTCAGGCAGCGTTGAGCATGCCGTGGCGTTCGATAAAGGCGATGATCTGCTCCAGTCCCAGGCCGGTTTTCTGGTTGCTGAACACGAATGGTTTGTCGCCACGCATCTTCAGGGTGTCGCGCTCCATCACCTCCAGAGACGCACCCACCAGCGGCGCCAGATCGATTTTGTTGATCACCAGCAGGTCGGATTTGCAGATGCCGGGGCCGCCCTTGCGCGGCAGCTTGTCGCCGGCCGACACATCGATCACGTACAGGGTCAGGTCCGACAGCTCAGGGCTGAAGGTGGCTGACAGGTTGTCGCCACCGGATTCGACGATGATCAGATCCAGCCCCGGAAAGCGCCGGTTGAGCTGGTCGACTGCCTCCAGGTTGATCGAGGCGTCCTCGCGGATTGCCGTGTGCGGGCAGCCGCCGGTTTCCACGCCGATGATCCGCTCCGGGGCCAGGGCTTCATTGCGCACCAGAAACTGCGCGTCTTCCTGGGTGTAGATATCGTTGGTGACCACGGCCAGGTTGTAGCGCTCGCGCAGAGCCAGGCACAGGGCCAGGGTCAGGGCGGTCTTGCCGGAGCCGACCGGGCCACCGATGCCAATGCGCAGGGGTTGGCTGTTCATGGTTGCGTCTTCCTTATCATCAAGAACGAAATAAACGGCTGTACTGGCGCTCGTGCGCCATGCTCGTCAGGGCCAGGCCGAAGGCGGCGCTGCCCAACTGCTGCGGGTCCAGGCTACTGGCCTCTTGCTGAGCGCTTTGCAGCGCAGGTAACAGTTGTGAGGTGAGGCGTTGGGCGGCTTGCTGGCCTAACGGCAGGGTCTTCATCAGCACCGCCAGCTGGTTTTCCAGCCAGCCCCACAGCCAGGCGGCCAGGGCATCCTGCGGGCTGATCTGCCAGGCACGGGCGGCCAGGGCCCAGGTCACCGCCAGTCCGGGTTCGCTGAGGCTGCTCAGGCAGCTGCGGGCGTCGTCATCCAGTTCCGGCAGGCCTTGCAGCAGTTGCTGCAGGGAGTAGCCCATTTGCCGGCTTTCCTGCTGTAGCTCGCGGGTTTCGCGGCTGGCCCGCTGTTGTTCGGCCAGGCTGCGCAGTTGCCCCCAGTCCTCGCTGGCGGCGGCTTGGCAATGGGCAAGCAGCAGCGGCGCCTCGAAGCGCGCCAGGTTGAGTAGTAGTTGGTCGCTGATCCAGCGCTGGGCGCTTTCTGCGTTAGCGACCAGGCCCTGTTCCACGGCCATTTCCAGCCCCTGGGAATAGCTGTAGCCGCCGATTGGCAGCTGTGGGCTGGCCAGCCGCAGAAGCTGCCACGCTGGGTTCACGTGCGCACACCAAACTGATGCAGACGCGGCGCATAGCTGAACTCGGCATCGCCTGCATGGGAATGGTGATGGCCGCCGCCGTAGGCGCCTTGCTCCGGTTGATAGGGCGCCTCGATCAATTCCACGCAGGCGCCCAGTTGTTCGAGCATGGCCTTGAGCACGTAGTCATCGGGCAGCCGCAGCCAGCCATCGCCCAGTTGCAGGGCCACATGACGGTTGCCCAAGTGATAGGCGGCGCGGGTCAGTTCGAAGGCGTTGGCGCAGGTCACGTGCAGCAGCGCTTCTGGCCGCGCGCAGACGCGCACGACGCGGCCGTCCAGCGCTTGCAGGCAGTCGCCCTGTTGCAGCGCGGGCTGACCGCGTTCGAGAAACAGACCGACGTCTTCGCCCGTGGTGGTAAAGCAGCGCAGGCGACTCTTGCTGCGGGCCTCGAAGTTCAGCAGCAGCTCAGCGTCCCAGTGCTCCTGGGCTTGAATGCGGTGGTGGATGACCAGCATGACGACATTCCGACAAGGTGAATGTCACTGGCAAAGCAAGGGTGGTGCCAAGCGCCCTATAAGTGTGCAAGGCCACGGCGGTCGGTGGTGTGCATCAGCTTGGGTAGATCGGTCGGATTTATTTGGTGCGCGCTTGAGGCTCTTGCACCGCTGCGGTGCCTGTCTCGCCCTCTGGCTTGCCCAGCCCTTGCCAGTGCTTGCCGCCGATCATGATAAAGCGCAGTTGCTGGGTGATTTTGGCTTGTGCGGTCAGGTGTGCTGGCAGGGACTCGGCCGGTGGGTCGATAAGTTCCGGTAGGGTGGCGAACACGGTTTTCACCACCAAATCGGCAACCACATCCATGGCCGCGTCATCCAGATGCGGCATGCGATTCATCAGTTTCAGGTCGGCCGCCAGGTCATCGGTGATGCGCTGACGCAGGTCCGTGAGGATCTGCCGCACTGGCTGCGAGCCACCGTACTGTTCGCGGGCCAAAAACAGAAACTGGGCTCGGTTGGCGGCCACCGAATCGAGAAAGATGCGCGTGCTGGCTTCGATCATGCCGCCCAGCTCGAATTCATTGCGGCGTACCTGGCGCAGGGTTTCGCGAAAGGTCTCGCCGACCTCGGCCACCAGGGCGAGACCCAGCTCGTCCATGTCATGGAAGTGCCGGTAGAACGCGGTGGGCACGATGCCGGCGGTGCGGGTCACCTCGCGCAGGCTCAGGCTGCCGAAGCCACGGCCGCCGTCCATCAAGGTACGGGCAGCCGCCATCAAGGCCTGGCGGGTTTGCTGTTTTTGGGCGGCGCGGGGGGAAGACATGGCGGCACAGCATCCTGGGTAACGGCCTGCACTTTAACAAAAGCTGTCTGGCGGCGTCGAACCCATAGGCGACCGTTCGGCGATTCAAGTGAACAAGTGTTGACTGAATCTTTGGGCTTCTGGCATCTTGGTGAACAATTGTTCACTGAGATCAAGCCCATGGCCCTGATTCCCTTTGCCTGGATGCGCGCCAGTGCGGCGCTGTTGCAGCCCTTGCGGCGGCTGAGCGCTACGGCCTGGCTGCGCGAAGCAGATGTCGATTTGCTCCTGCAGGCCCTGCACCCGGCCTGGCGCCTGAACCGCGTGATGGCCCAGGTTGAGGCGCGCGAGTGGGTGGCCGAAGACATGCTGGCCCTGACCTTGCGCTGCAACGGCAACGCCCGCGGCTGGCAGGCCGGCCAGTATGTGCAGTTGTACATGCCGCATGAGGGCACGCGCCTGAGCCGCAGCTACAGCCTGACCGCCGTGCACGGAGATGGCCGTATCGAGTTGGCGATCAAACGTCAGCCCGGCGGGCGCTTGTCTAACCAGTTGCTCGACCATCTGCCGGTGGGCCAGGTGCTGGAGCTGGGGCAGGCCGACGGCAGCCTGTATTGGCCGGCGAGCCGTGATGGCGTTCTGTTGCTCGCCGCCGGCAGCGGAATCACGCCGTTGTTGGGTTTGTTACGGCAAGCCCTGAGTCAGGGTTTCACGGCGCCGATTACCTTGCTGCACTACGTACGCCAGCGCAGCCAGCGGGCCTTCAACCGGGAATTGCAGACCCTGATGAGCCAGTACCCGAACCTGCAGGTGCGCTGGGCCATCAGTGGCGAGCTGGCGGCGGCCGATGAACTTAGCGGGCGCTTTCAGCCGGCCCACCTGCACGCTTTGCCGGGCAGCAGCCTGCTGGTCTGCGGCCCCCATGGCTTTGTCGCTAGCGTGCGCGAACAGTGGGCGGGCGAGGTGCAGGCGGAATCCTTCAGCCTGCCGCCGGCCGAGTCGAGCGCCAGTACGGCGCCGCTGCAGCTGCAGTTCGCGCGCAGCCAACTGGCGGTCACGGGCGACAGCGCGAACAGCCTGTTGCAGCAAGCCGAGGCCCATGGCCTGCGGCCTGTGCACGGCTGTCGCCAGGGCATTTGCACTCGCTGCACCTGCACCTTGCTCAGCGGCACGGTGCGCGACCTGCGCAACGGCCAACTGCAGCACGAGCCCGGCCAACCCATCCGCATCTGCGTCAGCGTCCCCCAGGGCGATGTCGTGGTCGATCTGTGAAGGAGTCCGCCATGCGCGAAGACCGTCAATTATCCCCGGCCGAGCAGGATGCTTTCGGCGCCGAGCTGGATGCCCTGCGCAACCGCACCCTGGCCGACCTCGGCGCGGCCGATGCGCGCTATATTCGCCGTATTCGCCGTGTTACTCGGCTGAGTGCCCTAGCCGGCCGACTGTTGCTGCTGGCCGGTTGGTTTCCGCCGACCTGGCTGCTCGGCAGCCTCCTGCTGGGGCTGGCCAAGATCCTCGACAACATGGAACTGGGCCACAACGTCATGCACGGCCAGTACGACTGGATGAACGATCCTGAGCTGAGCGGGCGCACCTTCGAGTGGGACATCGCCGGCCCCGGTGATTTCTGGCGGCACACCCACAACCATATCCACCACACCTACACCAATGTGCTGGGCATGGACGATGACATCGGCTACGGCGTGGTGCGCCTGTTCCCGGAGCAGCGCTGGAAGCCGTATTACCGCTGGCAGCCGCTGTGGGTGACGATCCAGGCGTTGTTGTTTCAGTACTCGGTGGCGGTGCAGCACCTGCGTCTTGATCAGTACTTCAAGGGGCGCATGAGCCGTGAAGAATTGCGCCCGCTGCTCAAGCAGTTCAACGGCAAGATCGCCCGCCAGTGGGCCAAGGATTACCTGTTCTTCCCGTTGCTGGCGCTGCTGCTGGGGGCCAATGCCCTGGCGGTGCTGGCCGGTAACGTGGTGGCCAATCTGATCCGTAACCTGTGGACCTTTGCCATCATCTTCTGCGGCCACTTCACCGAACAGGCGGCGGTGTTCCCGGCCAGCGTGCTGGAGGGTGAAAGCCGTGGCCACTGGTACCTGCGGCAGATGCGCGGCTCCAGCAACCTGGAAGGTGGCCGGCTGTTTCATATCCTCACCGGCAACCTCAGTCACCAGATCGAGCACCACCTGTTCCCCGACCTGCCTGCCCGTCGCTATGCCGAGCTGGCCGTGCAGGTGCGCGAGATCGCCCAGCGCTACGGCCAGACCTACAACAGCGGCAGTTTTGCCGCGCAGTTCGGTTCGGTGCTCAAACGCATCTGGGTCTATCGCCTGCCGAATGCTGTTTGATTGGGCGCTGGCTGTCATGATTTAGGGCTTCGCGGTCAAGACCGCACCCACAAATTTGTCAGGCACCTCGGTCCCCCGGTCCCGTCAGGAGGCCGAGTGGAGGTGCTGTGGAGAGGGGCGTTTGGCATGGATGCCAAACGAGGAACGATGGGCCAGGGATGGCCCACCGTGACGACCCTCGGAGCAGTGCCGGAGCGAGGGGAGTTTCGCGCAGCGAAACCCGGATGCCGGGTGCGCTTTCTCTTTGGTTACTTTCTCTTTCGCGCAAGCAAAGAGAAAGTGACTCGCCGTAAAGGCGAAACCGGTAGTGGCGGGTACGCAACAGCTAACGGGCTAGTCGTCTTTCGCATAATCGGAGCGTCCTAGTGACTCGCCGCAATCGCCACGGCGGCGGCGGCGGTGCGGGTTTCTACGCCGAGTTTTACGTACACGTGCTCCAGGTGTTTGTTCACCGTGCGTGGGCTGAGGCCAAGGATGTCGCCGATGTCGCGGTTGGTTTTGCCGCAGGCCACCCATTGCAGCACTTCCACTTCCCGCTCGGTGAGCAGGTAACGGCTGCTCAGCGCCGCCTGGGTTTGCGCGGCGCTCAGTTGTGGGCGCTCGGCCGGTAATTCACGGGCCGCGCGCAGGCTGCGGGCGGTGCGCAGGTGGGCGGCGACGCGGGCCAGCACTTCGTCGGTGCGGATCGGTTTGGTCACGTAGTCGATACCGCCGGCGGCAAAGCCTTCGACCACATGTTCGCTGTCGCTCAGGGCGGTCATAAACAGCACCGGAATGTCCGCCAGCTCGGCTTGGGCTTTGATCCGGCGGCAGGTTTCGAAGCCGTCGATGCCCGGCATCATGGCGTCCAGCAGGACCACGTCGGGGCGGCGGCGGTGCATGCGTTCCAGGGCGCTGGTGCCGTCCATGGCCACCAGCACCATATAGCCGGCCAGGTCGAGGGCGTCCGAGAGTACGGCCAGGTTGTCCGGGGTGTCGTCAACGATCAGCACAATGCCTTGTTCGATCGGGGCGATGGCGGTAATGGCGGCAGTCATTGCGTGTCCTTGGGTTATTCCGTGCTGATGGGGCGCCCGGCGTGGTGCAGGGCGTCCTTCAGGCGGCGGTTGAAATCGTTCAGTTGGAAGCGTTTTACCTGGCCACGCAGGCTCTGCACGTAGCTGGCGCTCTGCGGTTCGTGCTGCTCCAGCCAGTCGAGTTTTTCCAGAATGCCTTTGACGTAACCCAGCTCGCCCAACTCGTAGAGGGCATTGAGGGCGGCCACCGACGGCGCAATCAGCGGCGCCAGCGGGCCGGGCAGCGGTTCGGCGCGTTTGAGCCATTGCAGCTGCAGGTGGGTCTTGATCTTGTCCAGCAGTGCCGGGATGTACACCGGCTTGGCCAGGTAGTCGTTGCACTCGGCCTCGACGCTGCGTTCGCGGTCGTCGGCAAAGGCGTTGGCCGAGACCACGATGATCGGCGCCTGCGACAGCGCGTTGCGGCGGATCAGGTGGCTGGTTTGCCAGCCGTCCATCTGCGGCATGGCCAGGTCCATGAGGATCAGGTCGGGCTGGCGCTCGGCCACCAGGCGCACGGCCTCCAGGCCGTTACTGGCCTGCAGCACCTGAAAGCCCAGGGGTTCGAGCATGCCGGCGAGTACTTGGCGGTGCTGCTGGTGGTCGTCGACCACCAGGATCAGTTGGCGACGGCCCTGGTAGCCGATGATGTTGTGCTCCACATGCACCACTGCCTGCGGCACCCGCACCTCGGAGAGAAACAGCCGCACCTGAAACTGGGTGCCCTGGCCGGGCTGGCTCTTCACCGAAAGTTCGCCGCCCATCAGCGAGATCAGCAGCTTGGTGATGGTCAGGCCGAGGCCGACGCCGTTGTCCTGGCGCAGCGGGTCGCCGCGTTCGAACGGCTGGAAGATGCGCTCCAGCTGCGCCTCGGGGATGCCGATACCGCTGTCGCTGATCTCGAAGGTGGCCGTCTCGCGGGCATAGCTGACGCGCAGGCCGACGATGCCCTGCTCGGTGTAGCGCACGGCATTGCCGAGCAGGTTGATCAGGATCTGGCGGATGCGCTTCTCGTCGCCGCGTACCACTGCGGGCATCCGCCCTTGCAACTCGAAGTGAAAGCGCAGGCCCTTCTCTTCGGCCTGCGGGCTGAACATCCGCTGCAACTGCTGGAGGAACTCCGGGAAGGGAATTTCGCTGGGCTCCAGATTGAGCTTGCCGACCTCGATCTTGGCCACGTCGAGCAGGCCGTCGATCAGCGACAGCAGGTGCGAGCCGCTGCGCAGAATGGTCGCCAGGGCGTCCTGCTGTTGCGGTGGGGTGGCGGCATCGCGCTGCAGAATCTGGGTGTAGCCGAGCATGCTGTTGAGCGGCGTACGCAGCTCGTGGGACAGGCCGGTGACGTAGCGGCTCTTGGCCGCGTTGGCGGCTTCGGAGGCTTCCTTGGCTTTTTGCAGCTCCTCGTCGGTGCGTTGGTGCGCTTCGATTTCCTGCATCAGCAGATGGGTCTGGCGGCTCGATTCCTCCTGCGCCACGTGCCGGCTTTCGCGGGTCAGCACAATCCACCAGGCGAGCACGGCGGCAAACATCGAGAGAGTCAAAAAAGCCTTGAGAAACGCCAGGTACAAGGTCTGCACCGCATCGCCGGCATTCTCGCCGAGGCCCTGGGCAACTTGGCTGTAGATCAGCGCGAAGGCGCAGAACAACAGGCTGACGATGACTGTCAGTACCCCCAGGTAATGGGCCAGGCGGGTGTGCAGGCGCGGGATGCTGGCGTTGGGCAGCACCCAGCGAACCAGGTCGTCGAACTGCTCAGCCAGCCGCGCCCGTGGTTTACACAGGTCGTTGCAGCGCGCATCCAGCGAACAACACAGCGAGCAGATTGGTGCGCCGTAGGCGGGGCAGAAGGCCATGTCTTCCACCTCAAAGCCATTGCTGCACAGCACGCAGGCAATCTTTTTCTGCTGCATGTGCGGGTAGAGCAACTCGCTCGGGCTTTGCCGGGCAATGTAGAAACGCCCGCGGGTCAGCACGGCCAACAGCGGAGCAATGAACAGCGCCGAACCGAGGGCTACCAGCGGCGAGGCGGCCTGGGCCAGTTCGCCGAACAGCCCGCCGTGGGCCAGCACCGACAGCAGCGAGGCGCTGAGCATGGCGCCAACGCCCACCGGGTTGATGTCGTACAGGTGCGCGCGCTTGAACTCGATATAAGAGGGCGACAGGCCCAGGGGCTTGTTGATCACCAGGTCGGCCACCAGGGCGCCGATCCAGGCGATGGCAATGTTGGCGTACAGGCCGAGGACCTGTTCGATCACATCGAATACGCCCAGCTCCATCAGCATCAGGGCGATGGCGACGTTGAACACCAGCCAGACCACGCGGCCCGGATGGCTGTGGGTGACGCGGGCAAAGAAGTTCGACCAGGCCAGGGAGCCGGCATAGGCGTTGGTTAGGTTGATCTTGATCTGCGAGACGATGACGAACAGCACCATCGCTCCCAGCGCCCACTCCGGCGAGGAGAACACATAGCTGTAAGCCACCAGGTACATCTGCGTGGGCTCGGCGGCGCGCTCCATGGGGATTTCGTGCTGCAGGGCGAGAAACGCCAGGAAGGCGCCGCCGAGCATTTTCAATGCGCCGGGGATGATCCAGCCGGGGCCGGCCATCAGCATCGCCGCCCACCAGCGCTTGCGGTTGGCGCGAGTTTTTTCCGGCAGAAAGCGCAGGTAGTCGACCTGTTCGCCAATCTGCGTCACCAGCGCCAGGGCCACGGTACAGGCGGCGCCGAACGACAGCAGATCAAAGCTGCCACCTTCGCCTTCCCGGCCGGCAAAGCTGGGCAGGTCGCTCAGAGCCTGCGGGTTCTTGATGATCACAAACACATACGGCAGCAACAGCAACAGCAGCCACACCGGCTGGCTCCAGACCTGCAAGCGATTGATCAGGGTGATGCCATAGGTCACCAGGGGAATGATCAGGATCGAACAAAGCACATAGGCCAGCGCCAGCGGAATCTCGAAATACAGCTCCAGGGCCAGGGCCATGATCGCCGCTTCGAGGGCAAAGAACAGGAAAGTGAAACTGGCGTAGATCAGCGAGGTGATGGTCGAGCCGATATAACCAAAGCCGGCGCCGCGGGTCAGCAGGTCCATGTCCACGCCGTAGCGCGCGGCGTAGTAACTGATGGGCAGGCCGGTGAGGAAGATGATCAGGCTCACCGCCAGAATCGCCCACAGGGTATTGGTGAAGCCATAGCTCAGGGCCAGGGCGCCGCCGATGGCTTCCAGGGCCAGGAACGACACGGCGCCCAGGGCGGTGTTGGCGATGCGCAGCTCCGACCACTTACGAAACGATTTTGGGGTAAAGCGCAGGGCGTAGTCTTCCAAGGTCTCGTCGGCGACCCAGCGGTTGTAGTCGCGGCGGATCTTGGCAATCCGTTGCGTGCCGTTGCTCAGCATGAAGGCGATCCTGGCGAGTAGATGCAAGGCGCGCTGCAACATCCATGCCCCAAACTGGACGCCCACAGTGGCGCGGGTTAGCGCCAGTTCTCGGGCTGGCGATGGGTGTGTCGCGCCCCAATCTGGTGCGCGCATCGCTACGTCAGATGACGTATGCCGTTACGTCAATCTGCGTATACCCCGGCACCCCCGGCAAACGCATCCTTGCTGCGAAGCCGATCCGCACCCATCAGGGCCGCCGGTGAGGATAACCAGCAGAGGAGCAAGACCATGGATTCACAACTGACGGGTGCGAAACGCTTACTTCCCCGCCGGCTGGCGCTAGGTGCCGCGGCACTCTCGTTGCTGGCGGCCAGTGTGTTCAGCCAGAGCGTGCTGGCGGACGCGGCCAACACCACCGGCCTGGCCATTACTGATACCGAAGTGACGGTCGGCCAGCTGCACTCGGCCACCGGCACCATGGCCATTTCGGAAACCGGCTCGATCCAGGCTGAGCGCCTGGCCATCGAACAGATCAACGCCAGCGGCGGCATCCTCGGTCGGCAGATCAAGGTGATCCAGGAAGACGGTGCCTCCGATTGGCCAACCTTCGCCGAGAAAGCGAAAAAACTGCTGGTCGGTGACAAGGTTGCCACCGTGTTCGGCTGCTGGACCTCGGCCTCGCGCAAAGCGGTACTGCCGGTGTTCGAGAAGGAAAACGGCCTGCTCTACTACCCGACCTTCTACGAGGGCTTGGAGCAGTCGAAGAACGTCATCTACACCGGCCAGGAAGCCACCCAGCAGATTCTGGCCGGCCTCGACTGGATCGCTAAAGAGAAGGGCGCCAAGAGCTTCTACCTGATCGGCTCGGACTACATCTGGCCACGCACCTCGATGAAAATCGCCCGCAAGCACATTGAAAACGTGCTCGGCGGCAAGGTGGTGGGCGAGGACTACTACCCGCTCGGCAACACCCAGTTCGGCTCGCTGATCAACAAGGTCAAACTGAAAAAGCCTGACGTGGTGTTCACCGCTGTGGTCGGTGGTTCCAACGTGGCCTTCTACAAGCAGATGAAAGCCGCTGGCGTGACCGCGAAGAAACAAAACGTGCTGACCCTGTCGGTGACCGAGGATGAATTGCTCGGCATTGGTGGCGAGAACATGGAAGGTTTCTACGCCTCGATGAAGTACTTCCAGAGCCTCGACAACCCCAACAACAAAGCCTTCGTTGAAGCCTTCAAAGCCAAGTACGGCAAAGACTCGGTGATCGGCGACGTGACCCAGGCCGCCTACCTCGGCCCATGGTTGTGGAAAGCCGCGGTGGAAAAAGCCGGCAGCTTTGACGTCGACAAAGTGGTTGCCGCTTCCCCTGGCATCGAGCTGAACACCGCCCCTGAAGGCTACGTCAAAGTCCACGACAACCATCACCTGTGGAGCAAGACCCGCATCGGCGAAGTGCTGCCAACCGGTCAATTCAAAGTGGTGTACGAGTCGGGCCTGATCGAGCCGAACCCGTTCCCTAAAGGCTACCAGTAACCTCCGTTTACCCCTGCGGCCAGCCTTGGTCGCGGGGGTTTTAAACCTTCCTCTCGCCAGGAGAGCAGCATCATGGAATGGCTATCGGAATTTGGTGCCATCGCGGCCATGCAGGGTTTCAACGGTCTGTCCGTGTTCTGCGTGTTGCTGCTGATGGCGTTGGGGCTGGCGATTATTTTCGGCCAGATGGGCGTGATCAACATGGCCCACGGTGAGTTCCTCACCATTGGTGCCTACACCACCTACGTGCTGTCGAGCTTGACCGAGCAATACGCGCCCGGTTTCCAGCCGTACTACTTTTTTCTCGCCATTGTCCTGTCGTTCCTGATTGCCGGGGCGATTGGCTGGCTCGCCGAATGGGCGATGATCAGCAAGCTGTACCAGCGACCGCTGGACACCTTGCTGGCGACCTGGGGCTTGTCGCTGGTGATGCAGCAGGCGTTCCGTTCGATCTTCGGTGCACGGGAAGTCAGCGCCACCTTGCCGGACTGGTTGATGGGCTCGTGGAACCCTAGCGAAAACGTCGACATCCCCCTTAACGGCCTGTTCGTGATGGCCCTGACCTTTGTCCTCACCGCGACCATCTTCCTCATGCTCTACCGCTCGCGCTGGGGCTTGCAGGTGCGCGCCACCATGCAGAACCGGGTGATGAGCCGCGCCGTGGGGATCAACACCAAGAAGGTCGACCGCATGACCTTCGCCCTTGGCTGTGGCGTGGCCGGTGTGGCCGGTGCGGCGTTCACCACCATCGGCTCCACCGGGCCGACGGCCGGTTCGCTGTACATCGTCGACACCTTCCTAGTGGTGGTGTTCGGCGGCGCGTCGAGTTTGTTCGGCACCATTGCCTCGGCCTTTGCGATTGCCCAGACACAGTCGATCTCGGAATTCTTCATGAGCGGCTCGATGGCCAAGGTGCTGACGCTGTCGACAGTGATTGTGATCCTGATGCTGCGCCCGCAAGGGTTGTTCTCCATCAAAGTGCGTAAGTAAGGGGACGGCTGATGAACCCGACACTGAATAAATTTATCGGCGGCAAGCAGGGGGCGATTGGCCTGCTGGTGCTGGCCGTGCTGATCCTGGTGGTGTTCCCGCTGGCGCTGGATGCCTTTCGCCTGAACATGGTCGGCAAGTACCTGACCTACGCCTTCGTCGCGGTGGGGCTGGTGCTGTGCTGGGGCTATGGCGGCATTCTCAGCCTTGGCCAGGGGGTGTTCTTTGGCCTCGGCGGCTACTGCATGGCGATGTTTCTCAAGCTTGAAGCCTCCGACCCGGAAAGCACCAAAATCCAGTCCACCCCCGGTATTCCGGACTTTATGGACTGGAACCAGATCACCGAGCTGCCGCTGCTCTGGCAGCCGTTCCACAGCTTCAGCTTCACCCTGCTGGCGGTGATTGCGGTGCCGGTGATCCTGGCCCTGATCATCGGTGTGGCGATGTTCAAACGCCGGGTCGGCGACGTGTACTTCTCCATCGTCACCCAGGCGATTGCGCTGATCCTCACCGTGCTGATCATCGGCCAGCAAGGCCTGACTGGCGGGGTGAACGGCATCACCGACCTGAAGACCTTGCTGGGTTGGGACATCCGCGACGACAGCTCGAAGATGATCCTCTACTTCATCAACGCCTTCCTGTTGTTCGGCTGCATCCTGCTTGGCCGCTTCATCCTCTCGTCCAAGCTTGGCCGCCTGCTGATGGCCATGCGCGACAAGGAAGAGCGGGTGCGCTTCTCCGGCTACGACGTGGCCAGCTTCAAGATCTTCGTCTACTGCGTAGCAGCGGCGTTCTCGGCCATCGGCGGGGCCATGTTCAGCCTGCAGGTGGGCTTTATGTCGCCCAGCTTCGTCGGCATCGTGCCGTCGATCGAGATGGTCATCTTCGCGGCGGTCGGTGGGCGTATGTCGCTGCTCGGCGCGGTGTATGGCGCGCTGCTGGTCAACTACGGCAAGACCTACTTTTCCGAGACCTTCCCCGAGCTGTGGCTGTACCTGATGGGTGGCCTGTTTATCGCCGTGGTCATGTATTTCCCCAACGGCCTGGCCGGCGTCTGGGAAAGCCACGGGCGTAAGCACCTGGAGAAGTTACTGCAACGGTTTGAGCGCAAGTCGGTCGCGCCGGTTGCGGCGGTTAGCCCGGCTCAAACGCCTGCCCCTGAAGCCAAACAACTGGAGACCACCCTATGACTGCCACAGGTTTTCAGATGCCCAAACCGGTGCTGGCCATTGAGGGCCTGACCGTTTCCTTCGACGGCTTCAAGGCGGTCGATGACCTCAACCTGTATATCGACCGCAATGAAGTGCGCGTGGTGATCGGCCCCAACGGTGCCGGCAAGACCACGGTGCTCGACCTGATTTGCGGCAAGACTAAATCCACCACCGGCAGCATCCAGTTCGAGGGCCGGGAACTGACCAAGATGCGCGAGTTCGACATCGTCCGTGCCGGCGTCGGGCGCAAGTTTCAGAACCCGTCGATCTACGAAAACCTGACGGTGTTCGAGAATCTGGAAATGTCCTTTCCCAAGGGCCGCAACGTGTTCGGCGCGCTGTTTTTCCAGCGCACCGCCGAGGTGGTTGCACGGGTTGAGGAAGTGGCGGCGGAGATCTTTCTCGGCGACCTGCTACAGCAACAGGCCGACCTACTGTCCCACGGCCAGAAGCAGTGGCTGGAGATCGGCATGCTGCTGATGCAAGACCCGGCGCTGCTGATGCTCGATGAGCCGGTGGCCGGCATGAGCGTCAACGAGCGGGTACAGACCGCCGACCTGCTCAAACGCATCAGCCAGGGCCGTTCGGTGCTGGTGATCGAGCACGATATGGAGTTTGTAAAAAGCATCGCCCACAAGGTCACGGTGCTGCACCAGGGCAAGGTGCTGGCCGAGGGCAGCATGGAGTCGGTGCAGAGCAATCCGAAAGTGATTGAGGTGTATCTGGGGCATTGAGCCTTGCTCCCCTCTCCCGCTAGCGGGAGAGGGGCTGGGGGAGAGGGCCGCAGGCGACGCGGTGTGGCTGGAAAGCCCTCTCCCTAACCCTCTCCCGTAAACGGGAGAGGGGACTGTTTCGTAGGCTGGGTTACGAGTCGCGTAACCCCTTGGTATCGAGCAAGAGGCAGACCTATGTTCACGATTTCCAACCTCGCCTCCGGCTATGGCCAGAGTCAGATTCTGCATGACCTCAACCTCAACGTGGCCAAGCGCGAGATCGTCGCGGTGATGGGCCGTAACGGCATGGGCAAGACCACCTTGTTCAAAAGCCTGATGGGCATCCTGCCGCAATGGGGCGGGCAGATCAGTGTCGACGGCTGCGATGTGTCCAAGCTGGAAACCCACCAGCGGGTGGCCAGCGGTATCGCCTATGTGCCCCAGGGGCGGATGATTTTTCCGAGTATGAGCGTGCTGGAAAATATCCAGACCGGCCTGCCGGCGTCGGCCCGTGGCCAGGTGCCGGAAGACCTTTACGCGCTGTTCCCGGTGCTGTTCGACATGCGTGCGCGCAAGGGCGGCAACCTCTCCGGCGGTCAGCAACAACAGCTGGCGATTGCCCGCGCCCTGGCGACCAACCCCAAGGTACTGCTGCTCGATGAACCCACCGAGGGCATTCAGCCGTCGATCATCAAGGACCTGGCGCGCACCCTGAAAGAGATCCGCAACCTGCGTGACCTGACCATCGTGGTGTCCGAGCAGGTGCTGTCGTTCACCATGGAAATCGCCGACCGTTTCCTGGTGATCGAGAAGGGCAAGTTCGTGGTCGAGGAGAGCCGCGACAAGGTCGACGAGGCGAGCATCAGTCGCTATTTGTCGGTGTAATGGCTCACCCTGCGTAGCCCGGATGCAATCCGGGGCGGGTATACGATTTGCCCCGAATTGCATCCGGGCTACGGCATCATTTTCCTGTTTTACGGCTGGCGTGTTGTTTATGCGCCGGCCGCTTTTTCGTGCCGCCTGAAAACAGCTGAAAGCCCCGCCATTACTGAGTTTCCGGCATACGTCATTCAGCGTATTTCCTCCCGCCGGGCATCGTTCAAGACTAGCTCCGTACTCCGGCGCCGTGGCGCCAAGTCTCCCTCAATGGTCCCAGGAGCTTTGTCATGACCGATACCCTGATCAAGGTCGACCTCAACCAGGCCGCCACCGAAAACGAGCAGATTCACAACCGTTGGCACCCGGACATTCCGATGGCCTGCTGGGTCAAGCCGGGCGACGACTTCATCCTCGAAACCTACGACTGGACCGCCGGCGCGATCAAGAACAACGACGACGCCAGCGACGTGCGCGACGTTGACCTCTCCACCGTGCACTACCTGTCCGGCCCTGTCGGTGTGCATGGTGCTGAGCCCGGTGACCTGCTGGTGGTCGACCTGCTCGACATCGGCGCCAAGGCTGAGTCGCAGTGGGGCTTCAACGGTTTCTTCTCCAAACAAAACGGCGGCGGCTTTCTTACCGACCACTTCCCGCTGGCGCAGAAGGCCATCTGGGACTTCAAAGGCATGTTCACCAGTAGCCGGCACATTCCTGGGGTGAACTTCGCCGGATTGATCCACCCCGGTCTGATCGGCTGTCTGCCGGACCACAAGATGCTGGCCGACTGGAACAAGCGCGAGCAGGAGCTGATCGACACCAACCCGACTCGCGTACCGCCCCTGGCCAACGCACCGATGGCGCCGACCGCGCACATGGGCAAGATGAAGGGCGAGGCCCGCGACCTGGCCGCGCTGACCGGCGCACGCACCGTGCCGCCGCGTGAGCATGGCGGTAACTGCGACATCAAGGATTTGTCCCGCGGCTCGAAGATCTTCTTCCCGGTGTATGTGAACGGCGCCGGGCTGTCGGTGGGTGACCTGCACTTCAGCCAGGGCGATGGCGAAATCACCTTCTGCGGCGCCATCGAAATGGCCGGCTGGGTGCACATGAAGGTCGAGCTGATCAAAGGCGGGATGGCCAAGTACGGGATCAAAAACCCGGTGTTCAAACCCAGCCCCATCACGCCCAACTACAAGAACTACCTGATCTTCGAAGGCATCTCGGTGGACGAGGCCGGCAAGCAGCACTACCTGGACGTCAACATTGCCTACAAACAGGCCTGCCTGAATGCCATCAACTACCTGACCAAGTTCGGTTACTCGCCGGCCCAAGGCTATGCGCTGCTCGGCTCGGCGCCGGTGCAGGGGCATATCAGCGGCGTGGTCGACATCCCCAACGCCTGCGCCACCTTGTGGTTGCCGACGGAGATCTTCGACTTCGACATCAACCCCAACGCCAACGGTCCAACCAAGTTCCTCGACGGCAGCATCGACCTGCCCATCGCCTACGACAAGTAAGCGGGAACCCATGACGTAGGTTGGATTGAGGAGCGAGGCGACGAAGCCCAACGAGCAGCGTCACTCACCGTTGGGCTTCGCTGCGCTCAACCCAACCTACGCCGACAGAGGAAGACAGCATGCCCATCTATGAATACGACTGCGCTGACTGTGGGGACTTCACCCAGTTGCGGCCCATGGCCGATCGCGACCAGGCCTGCGCCTGTCCTTACTGCGGTGGCGTCAGCCAGCGGGTGATTCTTTCTGCGCCAGGCCTGGCGACCATGGCCGGCAGCCAGCGCCGCGCCCATGCCGCCAACGAGCGCAGTGCCAACGCGCCACAGACGGTCGAGGAATACGCCAGCAAACGCAAACACCCCAGTGGTTGCAGCTGTTGCGGGCCGAGCAAACCGCTGGCGCCGAGCAAAGCCAATCCCCATGCGATGAAGGGCAAGATGGGTGGCCGACCCTGGATGATCAGCCACTAACAGGCCGTTGAAAAACTACCTACGTTGCCGATACGGCGTTAAAAACAGGCTCAAAATGCTCATTTACAGCAGTAAACTCCGCTTTTTCGCCTGTTTTTGCCTTGTCTCGGCTGCCTCGCCTACATTTTTCAACGGCCTGCTAAACACCGCTAGTTTTTCCAGATGATAGGTACGGCCAGCAGCGCTATACCGATTACCCAGATCAGCCACAGATCGCTGACCAGATAGGAATACCCCAACAACGCCAGGCCGCTGAAGAACGCGGCCTGGCGTTGTTGCTTCTTGCCGTACATGAGATAGCCGACGCCAATCGAGCTGAACAACAGGCCGCTGAGCAGGGTTGCCGTGTCCATCTGTGCCTCCCGCTTACTGTTGCTTGGTCAGCTCTTGTTGCAGGCGTTGCTGATTCACGGCATTGGCCTGGTTGATCTGCTCTTGCAGCTGTTTGGCCTGCTCTTGCAGTTGCTGCGCTTGCTTGGCTTGCAGGCTGGCGCTGGTGGCGGTTTCGCCCAGGCCGCAGGCGCTCAGGCTGATTACGGTAAACAGGCCAAGGCTGAGGCGTAAAAGGGACATGGGGCGCTCCGCAGGATGGAATTACAGGCGCCAGATTAACAGCCGCGAGGAACGCCAGTCGTGCAGCTCAATCAACTGATCGGGCGCTACGTCGGGAATCGCGAAGGTGTTGCTGATCAACAGCGCGCCTGGGCTCATTTCGCCGCGGGCCTTGGCCCACAAACGCGGCATCGGCGCTGGCGAGAGGAAGCAATAGACCACGTCAAAACCGCCCAGCGGTTGCTGCCAGAGGTTGCGGTAGCGGATCTGGCAATTGGGTCGCAGCAGGCAGCGCAACCAGGCCAGGAGGAACACCAGTGGTGCGGTTTCCACCCCGGCGAAGTGCGCCTGCGGGTAGCGCCGCGACAGTTGATACAGGCTGCCAGCCAGGCCGCAGCCGAGGTCGATAAAGCGCAAATTGGCCGGCAGCGCTTGCAGCAGTTGTTCCAGCTCAGCGATGGTTTTTTGCCCGCTCAGGTACAGCGGCACCCGCTCACGCAGGCTGTTCCAGTTCAGCAGCAACAGCAGCACAAAGGCGCCGAGTAACAGCATCGGCGGCAGTTGTTGACCATTGAGGGCGAGCAGGGCAGGTACGAACAGCAGGTTGATCGGTAGCCACCAGGACGACAAGCCCAAGCGCTGGCCGAGCAAGGCCGCCAGCAACCCTTGCAACAACCCGGCACCGAGCAGGCTGGGGCGATAGGCGAACAGCTGCTGAGCCATCAGCATCAGTCCCAGCACCAACAACGCCGCCCCCAGCTGAGCCAGCAAGGCGCGCGGGGCAGGGTGAGGCAAGGCTGGCGGTTGTTGCAGTGCTGTCATCGGGCGGGTCCGCTGTGGCTAGCGGCAATCCTAGCATTTAAGCGCGGCGGGTAACGCGCGTTGGGCGCTACAGCGTTTTGGAGCTGTGTTTGCCTGGCTTCGCGGTCAAGACCGCTCCCACAAATATTAGACACGCCTCGATCTCTCGGTCCCGTCAGGAGGCCGAGTGGAGGTGCTGTGTAGAGGGGCATTTGGCAGGGATGCCAAATGAGGAGCGATGGGCCAGGGATGGCCCACCGTGACGACCCTCGGAACAGTGCCGTAGCGAGGGAAGTTTCGCGCAGCGAAACCCGGATGTCGGGTGCGCTTTCTCTTTGGTTACTTTCTCTTTCGCGCAAGCAAAGAGAAAGTAACTCGCCGTAAGGGCGAAACCAGTAGGCGCTGAGCATGCAAAAGCTAATGGATGCCTCGTCAGCAAAGGGCACTAGCCATAGCGCTTCTTCGCTTCAATCGCCAGGCCGCTGCCGATGCTGCCGAACACATTGCCTTCCACATGCCGCGCATTGGGCAGCAGGGCGGCGATCTGCTGGCGCAGGGCCGGGATTCCACTGGAGCCGCCGGTGAAAAACACCGTGTCGACCTGCTCGACGCTGACCCCGGCGTTGCCCAGCAGTTGGGTAACGCTGCCACGTACGCGCTCCAGCAGATTGCCGATGGCGGCGTTGAAGCCGGCGCGGGTCAGTTCGACACCCAGCTCCGCCTCGATGCGCTCCAGGGACAGGTGCAGGCGTTCGGTTTCGCTGAGGGCGATCTTGCTGTCTTCAACCTGCATGGCCAGCCAGTGCCCGGCGCGCTGTTCGATCAGCTTGAACAGGCGGTCGATGCCGGTCGGGTCGAGGATGTCGTAGCGCATGCTCTTCAGCGCCAGCTGGGATTTTTGTGCGTACACCGCGTTGATGGTGTGCCAGGTGGCCAGGTTGAGGTGCACGCTGGTGGGCATCGGCGCGTCGCTTTTCATTCGGCTGCCGTAGCCGAACAGCGGCATCACCGCTTGCAGGCTGAGCTGTTTGTCGAAGTCGGTACCGCCGATGTGCACGCCGCCGGTGGCGAGGATGTCGTCATGGCGTTCGGCGACCATGTGCCGCTCGGGCGCCAGGCGGATCAGCGAGAAGTCCGAGGTGCCGCCGCCGATGTCGACGATCAGCACCAGTTCTTCCTTGCTGATGGTGCTTTCGTAGTCGAAGGCTGCAGCGATGGGTTCGTACTGGAACGACACGTCCTTGAAACCGATGCTCTTGGCCACGCCTTCGAGGGTGTCGGCGGCTTCTTTGTCGGCCTTCTCGTCATCGTCGACGAAGAACACCGGGCGGCCCAGCACCACCTGCTCGAACGGCCGCTCGGCAATCACCTCGGCGCGCTGCTTCAACTCGGCGATAAACAGGCCAAGGATCTGCTTGAAGGGGACGGCGCTGCCGAGCACGGTGGTTTCGCTTTTCAGCAGCTTGGAGCCCAGCAGGCTTTTCAGCGAGCGCATCAGCCGGCCTTCGTAGCCTTCCAGGTACTCGTGCAGGGCCAGGCGGCCGAACACCGAGTGGCGTTCTTCGTAGTTGAAGAACAGCACTGACGGCAGGGTGATCTTGCCTTCTTCCAGGGGCAGCAGGGTCGGCGCTCCGGGGCGCAGCCAGCCGACGGTGGAGTTGGACGTGCCGAAATCGATGCCCAGGGCATTGGCGGGAAGGTCGAGACTCATACGACGAGTGTTCCGGAAAAAACGGCCGCGCAGTGTATGCGAGAGCGTCGCCGGGTGCTTGGCCAATTGTCGTTTGTTATATGCGCAGTCGAGGTATCGGGTTGGGCGGCTGTCGTGGCCCGGATCACCGTTCGTCAGTTGCCGCTCTGCGGCGCCGACCAGGCGCCTTCAGCCCTTCGTTCGTTTGGGTCATGCCCCGGCTAGACTGCGTCTAGAGTGCCGTAACGGAGCGGTAACAGCCCAGGCACGGGAGTCTTCAATGAGAATGCAAAGATGTTTGCTTTTGTCTGTCTGCGCGTGGCAGGTGCTGCGCCTGCAGGCGGCTGACTTGCGGCTGTACACCGAAGAGAATCCGCCGCTGAATTACAGCCAGGATGGCCAGCCGGCGGGGTTCGTGGTCGAAGTGGTGCAGGCGTTGTTGGCTCGCAGTGGTGATAGCGCGCGCATCGAACTAGCGCCCTGGACCCGCGGTTATAACCTAGCCAAGAGCCAGGCCAATGTCGGGCTGTTTGCCACTGCCCGTGGTGCCACGCGTGAAGCGTTGTTCCAGTGGGTTGGGCCGCTGGTGCAGGCGCGCACCTGTTTTTACTCGCACCAAGACTCGCCCTTGCGCATCAACAACCTGGCCGATGCGGCTCGCGATGGCCGCCTGGCCGTGCCGCGCCAGTGGTACAGCCACGAGTACCTGAGCAGCCAGGGGCTGAACAACATCTTTACGGTCACCACTCCGGAAAAGATGATGACCATGTTCCAGAACCAGCGCATCAACCTGCTGGTTGCCAGCGACGTGGCCTTGCCGCAGATGCTGGCTCAGCACGGCATGGAGGCGAGCGCGGTGAAGCGTCAGCTGTGCTTTATGCAGAATCAGTCGTACCTGGCGTTCTCTCTGCAGACCGATGCGGCCATCGTCAACCGCTGGCAGGACAGTCTGCAGGCGATGCGCGCTGATGGCAGTTTTGCCCGCATCCACGAACGCTGGTTTCCCGGCCGGCCCTTGCCGGATGCAGTGCGGGTCGAGACTGTGCCGTTGGCGGATCGCTAGCAACAGGCTCAGGTAGTGGCGGCACGTCGCCACTCCAACGACTGGGCTGGCGTGAACCCGCCGTTTCTGCAGGCGTCGACTGCCTGCAACAGCGCGCCAGCGCTGGCAATAGGTCTTTGGTATGTGTCTTGCCAGGGCAAACGGACGACTCACCTTAGCTCCCATGTTGCTGGAATCGCCCATGTCCCGAATCTCACACCATCAGCTCCGCCTTGATCTGCGCGCGTTGTTCAGTGGCACTTGCTGCTATCACACCGCCTCGGTGTTCGACCCCATGTCGGCGCGCATCGCCTCTGACCTCGGTTTCGAAGTCGGCATTCTCGGTGGCTCGGTCGCCTCCTTGCAGGTCTTGGCTGCGCCGGACTTTGCCCTGATCAGCCTCAGCGAGTTCGTCGAGCAGGCCACGCGCATCGGTCGTGTCGCCCAGTTGCCGGTGATTGCTGATGCCGACCATGGCTATGGCAATGCCCTCAATGTGATGCGCTGCGTGGTCGAGCTGGAACGTTCTGGCGTCGCCGCCCTGACCCTGGAAGACACCCTGTTGCCAGCCCAGTTCGGGCGCAAATCCACCGACCTAATTGGCGTCGACGAGGGCGTCGGCAAGCTGCGCGCGGCGCTGGAGGCGCGGGTCGACAGTGAGCTGGCGATCATCGCCCGCACCCATGCCGGCGTGTTGGCGGTCGAGCAGGTGATTGAGCGCACCAGCGCCTATCAGCAGGCCGGTGCCGATGCCATCTGCCTGGTGGGTGTGCGCGACTTCGAGCACTTGGAACAGATTGCTGTTCATCTGCGGGTGCCCTTGATGTTGGTGAGTTACGGCAATCCGGCGCTGCGCGACGATGCGCGCCTGGCCAGCCTCGGCGTGCGCATCGTGGTCGACGGCCATGCGGCTTATTTTGCCGCGATCAAGGCCACCTACGACTGCCTGCGCCAGCAGCGCCAGCTGGCTTGCGGCAATGATTTAAGCGCCTCGGAGCTGGCGCACAAGTACACCCAGCCCGAGGACTACTTCGTCTGGGCGCGGGAATTTATGGACGTGCAAGAGTAAGTACCAGGCTTGTAAAAGGTCGTCGATGCGCCCATACCTGAGCCTTCACAGGCATTCAGTGGGAGAACGGCATGGCTGGTGGTTGGGCCAGTGACGGGGCGGTGCAGGAGCAGATCGACAGCAGCATTGAGGACGCCATCCAGCGCGCTCGCAGTCAGCTGCCGACGGGCGAAAGCCTGAGTCATTGCGCCGAGTGCGAGGCGCCCATCCCCGAGGCGCGGCGTGTGGCGATCCGCGGTGTACGTTTGTGCGTCAGCTGCCAGGCGCAGTTGGACCAGCAGCAGTCCGTGAGCGCCGGTTACAACCGCCGCGGTAGTAAGGACAGCCAGCTGCGCTGAGTTACGGGGTGATCGAGTAGCCGCGGCTGCTCATGCAGCTCTGGTAGTTCGCCGACGAGCTGCTGGTGGCCGAGTCGCCATTGCGCCGCTCTTCGCGCCGGCTCTGGCGCTGCTGTGAGTCGCCGACCACTACGCCGACCTTGGCCGTGTCGCGGGCCTGCTCCTGGCGGTACTCCTGTTTGATATCGTCATTCACCTTGTCATAGGCGCCGTCGTGTCGTTGCCCGCGCACCTCGGCCGCTGCCGCTCCGGCCACGGCGCCCTTGGCTGCGCCACGTAAGCGCTCACCGCCGCTGCTGCTCGTGGTGCTGCTGGCTGTACTGCTTGCGCTGCTCTGGCAGGCGGCAATGTCCGCCTGGATCTGCTGTTGGGTCTGGCCCTGCAGCGGCACCAGGGTTTCGCCATGGGCCAGTGGTAATCCCGCCAACAGCAGGGCAGCGGTCAGGAGGCAAAGGTACTTGGGGCTGGTCATGCTGAAGATCCTCCAACGCGTATGGGCTGAGACTTTTCAGTCTAGTCGCGCAAGGCTGCTGCGGATTGTCGTATATCAAGGATGTGTCCGCGGTCAGCGGTCTTGACTGGCTGGTCAGGCGCTGGCGTCGTCGTTAGTATTGTTAGTCTGCTAACTATGAGTTGGGTACCTGTCCGTGCCAACGCGTCATCAGCCCACCTTGGGCATCCTGCTGATTCTGGCTGCCGGGTTGTTGCTGGCCAGCCAGGATGCTTTGTCGAAGTCGCTTACGGCGGTGTACCCCCTGTTGTTGGTGGTATGGCTGCGCTACCTGTCGCAGAGCGTGCTGATGCTCGCCCTGTTTGCACCACGCATGGGCCTTAACCTGCTGCGCACCCAGCGGCCATGGTTGCAGTTGGTGCGTGGCCTGAGCCTGGTGGCCATCACCTTGCTGTTCTACAGCGCGCTGCGCTTTATCCCCTTGGGTGAGGCCACGGCGGTGATCTTTCTCGCGCCGCTGGTGGTTATTGTGCTGTCGGCCACCTGGCTGAAAGAGCACATCAGTCGCGGCCTGTGGCTGTCAGTGGGCGTTGGTCTGCTCGGCGTATTGCTGATCGTGCGCCCTGGTGGCGCGTTGTTTACTCCGGCGATCCTGTTGCCCTTGGGCGCGGCGTTCTGCTTTGGCCTGTATCAGCTCCTGACCCGGCGCCTGAGCAGCACCGACCACCCAGCCACCAGCAACTTTCTCTCCGCCCTGGTCGGCACCCTGAGCGTGAGCGTGCTGCTGCCCTGGTTCTGGCAGACGCCAACCCTGGTGGATGGCCTGCTGATGGCGACCCTGGGCGCCACCGCCATGACCGGGCACATGCTGCTGACCCATGCCTACCGCTTCGGTAGCGCCGCCAGCCTGGCGCCGTTCACCTATGTGCAAATCGTCACCGCGACCGTGCTGGGCATGCTGTTCTTCGACCACACGCCGGATCTCTGGGCGATTCTCGGCATGGCGGTGATCATCCTCAGTGGCTTCGCCCTGGCCTGGAGCCAACACCGCGCGACGGCCAACAGCTAGCGGCTGGCGAGAGTCGGGTGGCCGGTCTGCTGCGGACGCATGCAGGCGTATTTCCGGTGTTGGCGTAAGAGTTGCTATGTCTCCTCATCACTCAATGATGGGGCGCCGTATGAACAAGCATCTTCTGCTGTTGTTGGTCCTGTTGGGCGTTGCGCCATTGGCCCACGCGGCCACTGATGAGGCGATCAATACCGCCTGGGTCGTGCTCGCCAGTGCCCTGGTGTTCTTTATGCAGGCGGGTTTCGCCCTGCTGGAGAGCGGCATGTCGCGGGCCAAGAATGCCGTCAACGTGATGATGAAAAACTTCATGGACGGCTGCGTCGGCAGCATCATGTTCTGGCTGGTGGGCTTTGGCCTGATGTTTGGCGCCAACCTTACGGGCTGGTATGGCATGAGCCATTTTGCGCCCTACAGCGGCGAGCCCTGGGACTTCACCTTCCTGCTGTTTCAGATGATGTTCGCGGCCACGGCAGCAACCATCGCCAGCGGCGCCATGGCCGAGCGCACGCGTTACGGTGCTTACCTGATGGGTGCGTTGCTGATCTGCGGTTTCATTTATCCGGTCTTCGGCAGCTGGGCCTGGGGTGGCGCTTATGGCGGCCAGGGCTGGTTGGCGAAGCTGGGGTTTATCGACTTTGCCGGCTCCACCGTGGTGCATGGTGTGGGGGCCTGGTGTGCATTGGCGGGCATTTTGGTGCTGGGCCCGCGCCTGGGTCGCTTTGCTCCGGATGGTACGCCGCGTTCGATCCCTGGGCATAACCTCAGCCTGGTGACCTTGGGGGCTTTTATCCTTTGGGTCGGCTGGTTTGGCTTCAATGCCGGCAGCACCTTGAAGGTCGATGTCAGCCTGGGCCTGATTGCTCTGAACACCCATCTGGCAGCGGCGGCCGGCGCGCTCGGGGCGGTCCTGGCGCTGCGCAGCAGTTCCAGTCCGATCCTGCTTACCAGTACCGTCAATGGTGCCTTGGGTGGGCTGGTCGGCATCACGGCGGGCTGCGCCACCATGGCGCCGGCGTTTGCCTTGCTCACCGGTCTAGTTGCCGGTTTTCTGGTGATATACGGCATGCGCCTGATGGAGGCCCTGCGTCTTGATGATGTGGTGGGCGCGGTGCCGGTGCATGGTTTTGCCGGCGTCTGGGGCACGCTGGCGGCCGGCTTGTTTTATAGCGGTGATCTGTTTGATGGCTCACGGGTGCTGATCCAGTTGCTCGGTGTGGCCGCCGCCTTTCTCTGGGTGTTTCCACTGGCATTGATGATGTACTTGCTGATGGCCAAAACCATTGGCTTGCGTGTGCCTGTGCAGCACGAACAGCGTGGGCTGGACTTCTCTGAGCACGCGGAAGTGGGTTATCCCGAGTTTGGCCAGAGTGTGACCTTTGATGCCAGCGAGCTGGGTAGGAGGGCTTGAGATGAGTCTGAGTACACGCCGACGTGCGATCTATACCGGCCTCGCCAGTTATCTGACTGAAGATGAACTGTTGCCGATGCTGTCGCTGTGGGAGGCCAACTACGCAGACAAACCATCCTTTGCCCTGAATGAGTTTCTCGGCGAGGTGGCCAAGCGTTGCGGGCGCAAGCTGGAGCGCGCACTGCTGTACCGCGAGTTGATCAGCGTGATGAGTGGCCCCAGTTCGGCGCTGTTGCCGGACCCTGCGGCGCAGCTGGAAGCCTGGCGTAAAGGTGCTGGCGCCAAAGCCGTCGAAGTCAGCGGTCCGGATGCGCAGGCCCGGCAGACCTTCGAGGCCCTCAGCGATGCGCTGTTTGCCGGGTTGAGCGAGTCGCAGGTGATTTCTCTGCGGCGCTTTGCGGCGGCCAACCTGAATGACATGGGCATGGACACCGAGCTGCGCTTGCGTCTGCGTGGCTGGCTCGAGCGTGGCGGCACCTTGGCGCGCATTGGCCTCGATCTGCAGCAGCTGCGCAAACTCTTAAGCCTGCTGTATATCGGCCTGTGCGAGTACCTGGGGCCGGTCAAGGCTGATCAATTGCTGACGCGTGCGGTGCAGCAGGTCGAACTGCTGCAACTGCCGTTGGCGCCGCAGAAGCTGTTATAGCGCTGTACCAAGCCCTCGCCGTCGAGCCTCGGGCAAGACGGCGAGGTCACTTCAGAACAGGAAGTAGCGCTGCGCCAGCGGCAGCACATCGGCCGGTTCGCACCAGAGCAGTTGGCCATCGGCCTTGACCTGATAGGTCTGCGGATCAACTTCGATATCGGGCAGGTAGTCGTTGTGGATCAGGTCGCTCTTCTGCACGGTACGGCAGCCCTTGACCACGCCAATCTTCTTCTGCAAACCCAGTTGCTCTGGCACCCCGGCGTCGAAGGCGGCCTGGCTGATAAAGGTCAGGCTGGTGGCGTGCAGCATGCCAGCGTAGCTGCCGAACATCGGCCGGTAGTGCACCGGTTGTGGCGTTGGGATCGAGGCGTTGGCATCGCCCATCAGGCTGGCGGCAATCGCGCCCCCCTTGAGGATCAGTGTCGGCTTTACGCCGAAGAACGCCGGGCGCCACAGCACCAGATCGGCAAACTTGCCCACTTCGATGGAGCCCACTTCGTGGCTGATGCCGTGGGTGATCGCCGGGTTTATGGTGTACTTGGCGATGTAACGTTTGACCCGGAAGTTGTCGTTGCCTGGCCCGTCTTCTGGCAGAGCGCCGCGCTGCTGCTTCATCTTGTCGGCGGTCTGCCAGGTGCGGGTAATCACTTCGCCAACGCGGCCCATGGCCTGGCTGTCGGAGCTGATCATGCTGAACGCACCGAGGTCATGGAGGATGTCTTCGGCAGCGATAGTCTCGCGGCGGATCCGGCTTTCTGCAAAGGCCACGTCCTCGGCGATGCTCGGATCGAGGTGATGGCAGACCATCAGCATGTCCAGGTGTTCGTCGATGGTGTTCTTGGTGAACGGCCGGGTCGGGTTGGTCGAGCTGGGCAGCACGTTAGGGAAGCCGCAGGCCTTGATGATGTCCGGCGCATGGCCGCCGCCGGCACCTTCGGTGTGGTAGGTGTGGATGGTGCGGCCTTTGAAGGCGCCCAGGGTGGTTTCGACGAAACCGGATTCATTCAGGGTGTCGGTGTGGATCGCCACTTGTACATCGTACTCATCGGCCACGCTCAGGCAGTTGTCGATGGCCGCCGGAGTGGTGCCCCAGTCTTCGTGCAGCTTTAAGCCAATGGCGCCGGCCTTGACCTGCTCGATCAACGGCTCCGGCAGTGAGACGTTGCCCTTGCCGGTAAAGCCAATGTTCATCGGGAAGGCATCGGCGGCCTTGAGCATCATCGCCATATGCCACGGCCCTGGCGTGACCGTGGTGGCGTAGGTGCCGGTGGCCGGCCCCGTGCCGCCGCCGATCATGGTGGTGGTGCCGCTCATCAGGGCTTCTTCGATCTGCTGCGGGCAGATGAAGTGGATATGGGTGTCGACGCCGCCGGCGGTGAGGATCATGCCCTCGCCGGCGATCACTTCGGTGGCACCGCCGATGGCGATGGTGACGTTCGGCTGGATGTCCGGGTTACCGGCTTTGCCGATCGCGGCGATGCGCCCGCCTTTCAAGCCGACGTCGGCTTTGACAATGCCCCAGTGGTCGATGATCAGCGCGTTGGTGATCACCGTGTCGACTACATCCGCCGCGCACAGCTGGCTCTGGCCCATGCCGTCGCGGATGACCTTGCCGCCGCCGAACTTCACCTCGTCGCCGTAGGTGGTGAAGTCCTTTTCGACCTCGATCCACAGGTTGGTATCGGCCAGACGCACCTT
Organism: Pseudomonas sp. BGA-UO-ETr-WB11; assembly: GCF_059567785.1. Taxonomy (NCBI): domain Bacteria; kingdom Pseudomonadati; phylum Pseudomonadota; class Gammaproteobacteria; order Pseudomonadales; family Pseudomonadaceae; genus Pseudomonas; species Pseudomonas sp. BGA-UO-ETr-WB11. The sequence goes on from NZ_JCAQOS010000008.1 coordinate 822,264, forward strand.
GTCGCCGACGGTGGGGCCGAACATGTCGGCGTAGGCTTGACGGGAAATCTTCATCACAGCGCTCCCATGATACGACCGGCAAAGCCAAACACACGGCGCTCGCCAGCGAGGTCTACCAGTTCGACTTGGCGCGATTGGCCCGGCTCGAAGCGTACGGCGGTGCCAGCGGCGATATTCAGGCGCATACCGCGCGCGGCTGCGCGATCGAAGCTGAGCGCGTCATTGGTTTCGAAGAAGTGAAAATGCGATCCGACCTGGATCGGCCGGTCGCCGCTATTGGCTACGGTGATGCTCAAGGTGCGACGGCCGGCGTTGAGTTCGATTTCGCCGTCTTGGATCAGGTATTCGCCGGGGATCATGGCGCACTCCGCTCGGGGGTAAGGATCAATTGCATAAAGGTCAGGTCCAGCCAGCGGCCGAATTTGCGCCCGACTTGGGGCATCTGCCCGGTGATGGCGAAGCCAAAACGCTGGTGCAGGCCGATGGAGGCGGCGTTGCCGCTCTCGATGGCGGCGACCATCACGTGTTTGCCGTCTGCCCGGGCACGCTCGATTAGTGCGCCGAGCAGCCGTACGCCAAGGCCACGGCCGCGTTGCTCCGCGCTTATGTACAGCGAGTTTTCGACGGTGTTGCAGAAACCGTCGAAAGGCCGCCAGTCGCCATAGGCGGCATAGCCGAGCAGGTTGTCATCGGCATCCACCGCCACCAGTACCGGATAACCCTGCTGGCGACGTTCGGCCAGCCAGGCTTGGCGGTTGGCCAAATCGACGGTGGCATCCATCCAGATCGCCGTGGTGTTAAGCACGGCGTCGTTGAAGATGGTGCGGATGGCTTCCAGGTCGTTGTCGCGGGCGTCGCGAATCGAAATGCTCATGGCTCACGCGATCGGTTGATGGACGGTGACCAACTTGGTGCCGTCCGGGAAAGTGGCCTCGACCTGGATTTCCGGGATCATTTCCGGGATGCCTTCCATCACCTGCTCGCGGGTCAGTAGGGTCGTGCCGAAATGCATCAGCTCGGCCACGGTCTGGCCGTCGCGGGCACCTTCGAGCAGGGCGGCGCTGATGTAGGCCATGGCTTCCGGGTAGTTGAGCTTGACCCCGCGGGCCAGGCGCCGCTCGGCCACCAGGCCGGCGGTGAAGATCAACAGCTTGTCTTTTTCGCGGGGGGTGAGATCCATCAGGTACTCCAGATTCGTGGGGGCACGGCGGCGCGCCCGAGCAATACAGGGCGCAGCAGGCGCCAAAGGTCGATCAGCCAGGCGCGGGCATGCAGCGCTTCGCTGGCCAGGCAGCGGGCCACCAGCAGGCCTGGCAGTTGGCTTAGATCGCCGCGTACCAGGCTGGGAATCATGCGGCAACGTTCGAGTAGATCGGCGTCGATCTCGCCGCTGATCAGCAACGTGGCGAACACCGGTTGCCCGGCCAGGCCGATGGGCGAGTCGAGCAGGCCGTCGTCGCCGCGGATGCGCTGGCGCTCGTGCCAGAGCAGCTGCCCGTCGCGGCGGATATCCAGATGCGCCTGGAAATGCCCCGTGTTGAAGCGCTCGCCACTGGCCGGGCGACCGAGGGCGACCATGTCCCAGTAGCACAGGCGGGCGTCGCCTTCGAGCTCAATGCAAGTGCTGAGCTCGGCCTGGGCGCCGCAATAGACGATGGTTTCCTGGGGCAGCCATTCCAGGGTGGCGCCGGCGCCGACCTTGAGCTCAAGCCGCTGATAGGCGGGGCCTTTGGCGCGGTACCACTTGGCTGCGCCGGGGCTGGTCAGTTGCGCCCAGGCGTTGGCACCCACCGTGGCGGCAATGTCCAGACGATCACCGCCGGCAATCCCGCCTGGGGGGTGGACGATGATGTGCTGGCACACCTCGGGACCTTCGCCGTACAGGTGCTTCTGCACCCGCAGCGGGCCTTTGTGGCGGCGCAACGTGGGGCGCGTGGTCTCGCCGTCACGGCCATAGCCCAGCTCCAGCTCGGCATGCCAGCTGGGGGTGAACAGGGTGACGGGGACGGGTGCATTCATGGTGCTTGACCGTGGGGTGGGCCAGAAGGTGTACCGGCTTATTGCGCAAAGCGTGCCAGAACCCCTAAAGCCGTGTGCAGCAGACGCCGTAGCCCGCCGATTGCGGCGTCCATGAACCAGATTGAGGCGTGCGCGTGCATCGTGGTGCAGCAATATGGGCGCGATGCATCAGGATGGGGCGTTTACAGGCCCAGGTAATTCTTCACCCCGGTGAAGATGATCTGCGCGGCCAGGGCGCAGACGAACAGGCCCATCAGGCGGCTGACGATTTGCAAACCCTGATCACCGAGCAGGCGTTCGAACAGGTCGGAGAGGTACAGCACCAGCCCCACGGTAATGCTGGCGGCGAGGATGCCGAGCAGGGCCGGCAGTTTGTCGTCCCAGTGCGGTTGGCTGACGCCCATCACCAGCAGGGCGCCGATGGTGCCGGGGCCGACCGTGAGCGGAATGGTCAGCGGCACAATGGTGACGTCCTGCTGCAAGTTGTCGGCTTGCACCGCCGGCTTGCCCTGCGCCATGCCCAGGGCCGAGATAAACAGCACCGAGCCGGCACCAATGCGGAAGGCGTCAACGGTGATGCCGAACACGTCGAAGATGCTCTGGCCGAACAGGTACAGCAGGACGCTGGAAATCAGGGTGCCGATGGCCACCTTCCAGGCCAGGCGCTTGCGCTCCTTGACCGTGTAGCCGCGGGTCAGGCTGATAAAACACGACAGCACGAAGAACGGGCTGTAGAGCACCAGCATCTTCAGGTACAGGCTGAACATCGTGGGCAGCATGGACGGTGCTCTTGGTCGAGGGGTGTGGGTCAGCTCGGCGCTTGGTCCGGTTCTAACGTGTTGTGGCGATCACGCTCGGCCACCCAATGTTCGATCAGCTCGCGCAACTGCGACAGTTCTACCGGCTTGGCCACGTGGCCGTCCATGCCCACTTGGCGGGCGCGCTCCTTGTGCTCGGACATGATATGCGCGGTCAGGGCCACCACTGGGGTGCGCGGCTGCTGTTCGCGGGCTTCCCACTCGCGCAGCATCTGGGTGGCGGTAAAACCGTCGAGCACCGGCATTTCGCAGTCCATCAGCACCAGGTCGTAATGCTGTGCCTGCATGGCGCGCAGGGCCTGCTCGCCGTTGCTGGCGGTATCCGGGGTGAGGTTGAGCTTGTTGAGCATGCCGCGGATGACTTTGGTGGAGATGCTGTTGTCTTCGGCCACGAGGATGCGGAAGTCGCTGGGGAGCTGCGCCGGCAGCGGCTGCGTGCTGTACATCAGGCTGCTGCTGGTGACGCCCTGTTTGCGCTGGCTGAGCTCGTCGGCGAGGGTGGTTTTCAGCGTATAGCCGGCCACTGGCTTGGCCAGGATGCGCTTGATCCCGGCATTGCGGGCGATGATCTTGCTCGGCGCATTGCTGATGCCGGTGAGCATGATGATCAGAATGTCGTGGTTGAGGCTGGGGTCTTCCTTGATCTTGGCGGCCAGCTGCATGCCGGTCATGCCGGGCATGTCCTGGTCGAGCAGGACCACATCGAAGTATTCGCGCAGGTTGGCCTTGGTGCGCAGCAGGGCCAGGGCTTCTTTGCCTGACGGCGCGGTGGTGACGCTCATGCCCCAACTGGTGCATTGCTGTTGCAGCACTTTGCGGCAGGTGTCGTTGTCATCCACCACCAGCACGCGGGCATCCTGCAATTGCTGGTCGAGGGCGCTGCCAGGTTGCTGCAGGCGCTCGCTGTCCAACGGCAGGCTCAGCCACAGGGTGTTGCCCTGCTGGTTGCCACTCTGCACACCAAACTCGCCGGCCATCAGGCGCACCAACTGACGGGCGATAATCAGGCCGAGGCGGCCACCGAGCTTATTGCTGTCGAGGAAGTCCTTGCTGCGCAGCTCAGTGGTCAGCAGCGCCTCACGCTCGTCGGCCCGCAGGGGTTGGCCGCTGTCCTGCACGGCAATACGCAGGCGTGGGGTCGGGCCGCTGCCGTCGAGGGCCGCCACCAGTAGGATTTCGCCTTCTTCGGTCTGCTTGAAAGCGTTGTCCAGCAGGCTCAGCAGGGCTTGGCGCAAGCGTGTGGGATCGCCGCTGATCACGCGCGGTACCTGCGGCTGGATAAAGCTGATGAGCTCGACCTTTTGCTGTTCGGCCTTGGCGCGGAAGATCGCCAGGCAGTCTTCGATCAGGGCGTTAAGGTCGAACTGCACGTCGTCCAGCTCGATTTGCCCGGATTCGAGTTTGGAGATGTCGAGAATTTCGTTGATCAGCGTGAGCAGTTCGTTGCCGGAGCTGTGGATGGTTTCCACATAGTCGCGTTGCTTGGTCGACAGTGGGGTGCCCAATAGCAGCTCGGTCATGCCCAGCACGCCGTTCATCGGGGTGCGGATTTCGTGGCTGATCTTGGCCAGGAACTCGGCCTTGGCTTTCAGCTCGGCGTGGCTGGTGGCGAGGTTGCGGCTGGCGCTGAAGTCGTCCTGGACGATACGCCGCTGACGTTCGCTGAGGGCCATGCTGAGCAAAAAACCGCAGAGGGTGGCCGCGGCCAGCACGGTATAGGTCAGCCACTCCGAACGCACCTGCCAGTAACCGAGATACACCGGCAACGCGCCGCAGAAGGTTACGCAGAACACCAGCAGGGCCAGGGTGAACAGGCGTGCGGGGCGATAGCCATGGCGCCAGTGGTAGAAGGCGATCAACAGGATGCCCAGGGCGCTGATGGCAGTCAGCACATAGACCAACTGGTTGAACTGCAAGTCGGTGGTGGCCATCAGCAAGGCGGCGGTTAGGCCGATCAACAGCATTTCCCCCAGCAGCAGCTTGCCCAGTGGCGTGGTCGGGCAGACCTGGCGGAAGAAGCTGGCGGTAAAGCCCAGGGTGCAGAGCATGCTAAACAGAATGGCCAGGTTGAGAATGGTCGATTGCGCAGCTTGCCAGGCACCTAGCCAGGGGGCGCTGATGCCCTGCAGGGTCAGGGCGGCGAACAGGATCGACAGTTCCGTGGCGGCCAGCCACAGGGAACTGGGGGTGCGCACATAGGCGAAGCGCACCAGGTTGTAGAGCACCAGCATCACCAGGCCGCCGAGCAGGGCACCAAACAGGATGGCGCTGCTGTCGTCAGCGGCCAGGGCGGTGGTGGTGTGCAGGCTGATATCTGGGCGCAGTGCTTGTTCTGAGTTCAGACGCAGATACAGATCAATGGGTTGCTCGCTGGCTGGCAGTGGCAGGAGGAAGTCGCGGCTGGGCAGGGGGCGGCTGCTCAAGGGCAGTTTGTTGCCTGTGCGGGTGTGGCTCAGCAGCTGGTCGTTCTGCCACAGATACAGGTCGAGGTAGTCGAGAAACGGCGAGAATATGCGCAGCATTTGTTGCTGCTGGCTGGGTGCCAGGCGCATGTGCAGCCAGGTGGCCGTGTTGGCGCCGGGGGTGTAGAGCTGGTCGAGTGTCAGGGGAGTAAACAGCTCGCGCTGTTCGGGGCGACGAATATCGTCGATCTGCAGCTCGGCATGAGGGTCGAGTAGCAGGCTCCAGCCGCCTTCTTGCGCCTGGGCGCTAAGCGGGCCGAGCAGCGTCAGCAGTAGGCTGACGCAGAGTCCTATGGCAATCCTGAGCCGCGGCACGGGCGAAATCCCTTCGAAAGTAGTGGCCCGATTATAGCCAGACAACGGCCTGGCCGTAATCCGCAAAAGGTCATGTATCCGGTCAGATACACGACCTTGGGTCGCAGCGGCGTGAAACGGCGAATCAGTCCTCGCCGCGTTCGCGGGCGATGGCGCGATAGCCGATGTCGTTGCGGTAGAAACGGCCATTCCAGCGCACTTTTTCGGCCAGGCGGTAAGCCTGTTGCTGGGCTTCTTCTACGGTGCGGCCGATGGCCGTGGCGCAGAGCACGCGGCCGCCTGCGGTGACCACTTCACCGGCAGCGTTCAGCGCCGTACCGGCATGGAATACTTTGCCGTCCAGCTCGGCGGCGGCATCCAGGCCTTCGATTACGTCACCCTTGGCGTAGTCGGCCGGGTAGCCGCCGGCCGCCAGCACCACGCCCACGGTCGGGCGCGGGTCCCAGGTGGCTTCGACCTTGTCCAGCGCCTTGGCCAGGGCGGCCTCCACCAGCAGCACCAGGGAGCTTTCCAGACGGACCATGATCGGCTGGGTTTCCGGATCGCCGAAGCGGCAGTTGAACTCGATGACTTTCGGCTTGCCGGCCTTGTCGATCATCAGCCCGGCGTAGAGGAAGCCGGTGTAGACGTTGCCTTCGGCCGCCATGCCACGCACGGTCGGGTAGATCACTTCGTCCATCACGCGCTGGTGCACCTCGGCGGTGACCACTGGAGCTGGCGAGTAGGCGCCCATACCACCGGTGTTCGGGCCGGTATCGGCATCGCCAACGCGCTTGTGGTCCTGGCTGGTGGCCATCGGCAGCACGTTCTCGCCGTCTACCATGACGATAAAGCTGGCTTCTTCGCCGTCGAGGAATTCTTCGATCACCACGCGCGAACCGGCTTCACCGAAGGCATTGCCGGCGAGCATGTCGCGCACGGCGTCTTCGGCTTCCTGCAGGGTCATGGCGACGATCACGCCTTTACCGGCAGCCAGGCCGTCGGCCTTGACCACGATAGGCGCGCCGACCTTTTGCAGGTAGGCCAGGGCCGGCTCGACTTCGGTGAAGTTCTGGTAGTCGGCGGTGGGGATGTTCTGGCGCGCCAGGAAGTCCTTGGTGAAGGCCTTGGAGCCTTCCAGCTGAGCGGCAGCGGCGGTAGGGCCGAAGATGTCCAGCTTGCGGGCGCGGAACAGGTCAACCACGCCTTTCACCAGCGGCGCTTCCGGGCCGACGATGGTCAGCTGCACGTTCTTCTCAGCAAAATCAGCCAGCTGCTCAATGGCCAGCACGTCGATGGCGACGTTCTCGCACTTGGCTTCAGTGGCGGTGCCGGCGTTGCCGGGGGCGACGAAAACTTTGGCGACGCGCGGGTCTTGCGCCACTTTCCAGGCCAGGGCGTGTTCACGTCCGCCGCTGCCGATGATCAATACGTTCATGTTGGTCTCCTTGGGGAGGCTGGGCCTTGGCCCTTTTGGTGGATAAGCGAAGCGTTATCCACCCTACAAAAAAATTGGCACCGCAAAAACGAGGTCGCAATGAAGCTGGTAGATGCAAGGCGCCTAGGGTTTCGACAAGCGGAGTTGCCGTCTGGCAATGAGCATTGGCGGAACCCTAGGCAACACAGCAGATGCCGGTTTCAGTGCGGCCGGCATTAATGCCTAAAATGACGCATGCCGGTGAACACCATGGCGATATTGGCTTCATCGGCGGCGGCGATGACTTCGGCGTCGCGCATCGAACCACCCGGCTGGATCACGGCGGTGATGCCGTTGGCAGCAGCGTTATCCAGACCATCGCGGAACGGGAAGAAGGCATCCGATGCCATTACCGAGCCGGCCACTTGCAGGCCCGCGTGTTCGGCTTTGATGGCGGCGATACGGGCGGAGTTGACGCGGCTCATCTGGCCGGCGCCGACGCCGATGGTCTGACGGCCCTTGGCGTAGACGATGGCGTTGGATTTGACGAACTTGGCCACTTTCCAGGCGAAGATCAGGTCATGGATTTCCTGTTCGCTCGGTGCGCGCTTGGTCACCACTTTCAGGTCGGAGGCGGTGATCATGGCGATGTCGCGGCTCTGCACCAGCAGGCCGCCGTTGACGCGTTTGAAGTCCCAACCGGCGCTGCGCTCGGCGGCCCACTCGCCACATTCAAGCAGGCGCACGTTGGCTTTGGCCGCGACGACAGCGCGCGCTTTAGCACTGATTTTCGGCGCGATGATCACTTCGACGAACTGACGGTCGACGATCGCCTGAGCGGTGGCGGCGTCCAGCTCGCGGTTGAAGGCGATGATGCCGCCGAAGGCCGATTCGGTGTCGGTGGCGTAGGCCAGTTCGTAGGCTTGGCGAATGCCGCCTTCGCTGTCCAGGGCCACGGCCACGCCGCACGGGTTGGCGTGCTTGACGATCACGCAGGCCGGCTTGACGAAGCTCTTCACACACTCAAGGGCAGCATCGGTGTCAGCCACGTTGTTGAACGACAGCTCTTTGCCCTGCAGTTGCACGGCAGTGGAAATGCTGGCCTCGCCTTTTTGTGCTTCCACGTAGAACGCCGCGCTCTGGTGTGGGTTCTCGCCGTAACGCATTTCCTGAGCCTTGATGAACTGGCTGTTGAAAGTCTGCGGGAAGGTGCCGCGGGCTTCAGTGGACAGGGTTGCTGCCGCTTGGTCGATGGTGCCCAGGTAGTTGGCGATCATGCCGTCGTAGGCGGCGGTGTGCTCGAAGGCCTTGAGCATCAGGGCGAAGCGCTCGGCGTAGGTCAGGCCGCCGGCTTGCAGGCTGGCCAGTACGTCGCTGTAGTCACCCGCGTTAACCACGATGGCCACGTCTTTGTGGTTCTTGGCGGCGGAGCGGACCATGGTCGGGCCGCCGATGTCGATGTTCTCGATGGCGTCCGGCAGGGTGCAGCCTGGCTTGGCTACGGTGGCGGCGAACGGGTAGAGGTTGACCGCCACCAGGTCGATCGGCTTGATGCCGTGCTCGCTCATGATGCCGTCGTCGATGCCGCGGCGACCAAGGATGCCGCCGTGGATTTTCGGGTGCAGGGTTTTCACCCGGCCGTCCATCATTTCTGCGAAGCCGGTGTAGTCGGCCACTTCGACCGCGGGTACGCCGTTGTCCTGCAGCAGCTTGAAGGTGCCGCCGGTGGAGAGGATTTCCACGCCGAGGTTTACCAGTTCGCGGGCGAACTCAAGGATGCCGGTCTTGTCGGAGACGCTGATCAGGGCGCGGCGGACAGGGAGGCGAGTGGTCTGGTCGGTCATGGTGGTTTCCATCAGGCGGTCAAAGGATTTATCAGCAAAAAGGCCGACGCATCGCGCGCCGGCCTTTTCCATCACATTCTCGGGTTACAGCAGGTCGTACTGTTTGAGCTTCTTGCGCAGGGTGCCGCGATTCAGGCCGAGCAGTTCGGAGGCCTTGGTCTGGTTGCCCTTGACGTAATTCATCACGGTTTCCAGCAGCGGTGCCTCGACTTCGGACAGCACCAGGTTGTAGACGTCGGTGACGTCGGCACCTTCCAGGCGGGTGAAGTAGTTGTGCAGTGCCCGCTCCACATTGCCGCGCAAGGTCTGGCCTTCGGCGCTTGGGGTGTTGAGGTGCTGCTTCAGATTAACGTTGTCACTCACCGCTGTTGCCCCATCAAAGGTTGCTACCTGAAAGCCATTCAGCTCAGGAAAATGCTCGGTCATGGTTGTCATGCGGCCACTCCTTGTTTTTCGTTATGCCGCTCGATGAAAAACTGTCGAACGTTGGCGCACTGTGCGTCCGTGGACTCCAACCGGTTGAACTGGGCGCGAAACTCCCTGGCGCCCGGCAGGGTGGCGAGGTACCAGCCGACATGCTTGCGCGCAATGCGCACGCCCATCACGTCGCCATAGAAGGCGTGCAGGGCGGCCAGGTGCTCCAGCAAAATGCCTTCTACTTCCAGCAAACTCGGCGCTGGCAGTTGCGTGCCCGTCGCCAGGTAATGATCGATCTCGCGGAAAATCCACGGTCGGCCCTGTGCCGCGCGGCCGATCAACAAGCCATCGGCGCCGGTGGCGTCGAGTACCTGCCGGGCTTTTTGCGGCGAGTCGATGTCGCCATTGGCGAACACCGGCAGTGTTACGGCCTGCTTGATCGCGGCGATGGTGTCGTACTCGGCCTCGCCGGTGTACAGGTCAGCGCGTGTGCGGCCATGCACGGCCAGGGCGCTGATGCCGCTCTGTTCGGCGATTTTCGCCACGGTCAGGCCGTTCTTGTTCGCCCGGTCCCAGCCGGTGCGGATCTTTAGGGTCACCGGCACATCCACGGCGGCGACTACCGCCTGCAGAATCGCGCTGACCAACTGTTCGTCCTTCATCAACGCGGAGCCGGCGGCCTTGTTGCAGACCTTTTTGGCCGGGCAGCCCATGTTGATGTCGATAATCTGTGCACCCATCTCGACATTGCGCCGGGCGGCTTCGGCCAGCATCTGCGGGTCTGAACCTGCGATCTGCACCGAGCGTGGCTCGGCGTCGCCGCTATGGATCATGCGCAGGCTGGATTTGCGCGTGTTCCACAAGCTGACATCGCTGGTGACCATTTCCGAGACCACCAGGCCGGCGCCCAGGCGTCGGCACAGCTGACGAAAAGGCTGGTCAGTGACCCCGGCCATGGGCGCGAGAATCAGCTGATTGGGCAATGTATACGGGCCGATGCGTACCGCCGACATGGGTCTTCCCTGCAGTTGGCTGGATCGGATGAGTGCGAAAAAGGGTGGGCATGATACCCGCTCTAGATGTCCGGATAAAGGCTGTTTTGAACAAATTATGAACAGTGCAGGGCTTATCGCGAAGGGTTTGGTTTGGCCTGTAGGCGCCGCTATTACAGCGCCTGCGACTTATTCCGGGGAGTGGAAGCTGAGGCTGTAGTTCACGGCCTTGGTGCCCGGGTCGAGGATGTCCAGGGCGATGTGGATTGGGGTTTGCGGCGGCATTTCGGCCTGACCAGCGAGTTCGCCGGCGAGGTATTCGCTGGGTTTGAAGCGGCGGCTGGCGAGCAGTTGGCCGTTCATGTCAGCGAAGCGCAGCTCCAGCAGCGGGAAGGGCTGGGAGAAGGGCGCGCGGTTGTACAGGATGGCGTCGACGATCAGCGCACCGGCAAAATCCGGGTGGCTGCGCACCACCAGGTTGCTGCTCTTGATCAGGCTGATTTCCACCTTGGACGGCAGTTTGCAGCCGAGCTCTGGGCACAGTTGCTCAAACCAGGGGCGGTACTGATCCTGGCGTGCCAGTTCGTCGAAGTGGTAGTTGGTGTACTGGGCGCCAAGCGCCAGCAGGCCAAACAGGTTCAGCGCCAGCCAGCCAAGGGTTCGGCCCCAGGGCTTTTTCGCCGGTTGTTGCCAGTCCAGTTGCAGCGGTTCCTGCTCCAGGTGCAGCAGGCCTTCGTCGCGCAGGCCCGGCTCGTTGCGCGGGCTGCGGTAGTCGCTGTCGCTGATGCTCTGTTGTTCTGCCGGCTCTTGCAGCTCGTCACGCTCGTGCTCGTCGTCCTCCGCCTCGATGGCGCTGAGTGGCGGTTCGTCACGTTCGGCGTGCAGGGGCTCCGGCTCTGTGCTCGGGGTGTAGCTTTCGACCTGGAAACTGTTGAGGTTCAGGGTCGGTTCGCTGCGTGCTGGCGTACTCGGTGCGGCGGCGGGCTCTACTGGTGCGGCGCTGGCGGGTTCGACGATGGGCGTCGGTGCAGTGTTCACTTCACTGCGAACGGTTGCGCGGCTCTCCGGTGGGGCGGGGCGTGCGGCGTTGCTGTCGTTGCGCAGCAGGCTTTCGGCCCAATCTTCGTCGTAGGCCTTGGCCGGTTCGCGAGAGTTTAGAAAGCGTTCGGTCGGGTCCGGGGCGCGGGCAATGGCCAGGAAGTCCTGGGACAGCTGTTGTTCCTGCTCTTCCAGTTTGGCCAGTGCGTCATCGAGGTCGATGCTGTCCAGATCCAAGTCGTCGTGAATCCACAGGGTTTTGCTCGGCTGTTTGCCGGCCGGTGTTGCTTGTTCAGTGGGTGTGGGCGCGCTTGCCGCAGGTGCAGGTGCAGGTGCAGGTGCAGGTGCAGCTGGCTGAGCGCTGGTCGGCGTCGGACGTGGTGCTGGCGGTTGGCTTGGGGCGCTCGTGCGCACCTGCTGCGGCAGTTGGCTAAGCAGCTGCTGGCCAGCATTGAACACATGCAGACAGGCTCCGCAACGAACCGCGCCATGGGCGGCGCTCAGCTGCGCGCGACTGACGCGGAAGCTGGTGCGGCAATGGGGGCATTGGGTGACGAAGCTGTCGGTCATGCGGCGGTCCGTGCAAAACGAGGCGTTAGTCTAACGCAAGCTGTATGCCCTGCGAGCATCAGTGCCGACGGCCGCTGATGCGTACCCAGCCATCACGGATGCACAGCGGATCAAGGTCGAAAGCGTCGGCGTAGGCCGCGGCCACGTCTTCACCCTGTTCGGCGAGGATGCCCGACAGTGCCAGGCGGCCGCCCGGCTTGACCAGGCTGGTGATCTGCGGGGCCAAAGCCACCAGTGGGCCTGCGAGAATATTGGCGACCACCACGTCAGCCTGCTCGGCTGGCAGTTGTTCCGGCAGGTAGAGCGGGAAGCGGCTGGCGTCGATGCCGTTGCGTTCGGCGTTGTCGCGCGAGGCCTCGATGGCCTGGTAGTCGATGTCGGTGCCGACCGCCTGTTTGGCGCCGAGCAGCAGGGCCGCGATGGCCAGAATCCCCGAGCCGCAGCCGAAGTCCAGCACGTTGCAGTCCTGCAGGTCCTGGCCGTCCAGCCATTCCAGGCACAGGGCGGTGGTTGGGTGGGTGCCGGTGCCGAAGGCCAGGCCTGGGTCGAGCAGCAGGTTGACGGCGTCCGGTTCCGGCGCGGCATGCCAGCTCGGCACGATCCACAGGCGCTGGCCGAAACGCATCGGCTGGAAGTTGTCCATCCAACTGCGTTCCCAGTCCTGGTCGGCAATGACTTCAGCATGGCGCTCTGGCAGTTCGGCGCCGGTCAGCAGTTGCAGGTGGGCGAACACTGCGTCGGCATCGGTATCGGCCTCGAACAGCGCGAGCAGGTGGGTGTGCGACCACAGCGGGGTCGTGCCCAGGTCTGGCTCGAAAATCGGCTGGTCTTCGGCGTCCATAAAGGTCACCGACACGGCGCCGACTTCCAGCAGCGCGTCTTCGTAGGTTTCCGCCTGCTCTGGGGTGATGGCGAGACGGACTTGTAACCAGGGCATGGGAAACCTCGTGAACACGGTGGCGTGATGGCGCAAATTGGCGCGCAGCTTACTTGAAGCCAGGGGTTGCCTGCCACCGGTGGCGGGCCGGAAACGACAAGGGCTGCCCAATGGCAGCCCTTGTAGAAAGCTTGATCAATGACCTCGCGAGCTAGAGCGAGACAAGGAAAAAACAGCCGAGGAAGCGGAGTTTACGTCTGTAAATGAGCATTCCGAGGCTGTTTTTGACGCTGTATCGCCGACGCGCAGCAGGTCATGGCGGCTTAGTGCTTATCCATACCCAGTTTCTTTTCCAGATAATGGATATTCACGCCGCCTTTGCAGAAGCCCTTGTCGCGGACCAAATCGCGGTGCAGCGGGATGTTGGTTTTGATCCCGTCGACGACGATTTCCTCCAGGGCGTTGCGCATGCGTGCCATGGCCTCGTCACGGGTTGCCCCGTAGGTGATCAGCTTGCCGATCAGCGAGTCATAGTTCGGCGGTACGCTGTAGCCGCTGTACAGGTGCGAGTCGACCCGCACGCCATTACCGCCAGGGGCATGGAAGTGCTTGACCTTGCCGGGGCTCGGCATAAAGGTCGACGGGTCTTCGGCGTTGATCCGGCATTCCAGGGCATGACCGCGGATGACCACGTCGTCCTGGGTGAAGGACAACTTGTTGCCGGCGGCAATGCTGAGCATTTCCTTGACGATGTCGATGCCGGTGACCATCTCGGAAACCGGGTGTTCGACCTGTACGCGGGTGTTCATTTCAATAAAGTAGAAATGCCCGTTCTCGTAGAGGAACTCGAAGGTGCCGGCGCCACGGTAGCCGATGTCGATGCAGGCTTTGACGCAGCGGGCCTGCACTTCAGCGCGGGCTTTCTCGTCGATGCCCGGTGCTGGCGCTTCTTCCAACACCTTCTGGTGCCGGCGCTGCAGCGAGCAATCGCGGTCGCCGAGGTGAATGGCGTGGCCCTGACCGTCCGACAGCACCTGGACTTCCACGTGGCGCGGGTTGGTGAGGAATTTTTCCAGGTAGACCATCGGGTTGCCAAACGCTGCACCGGCTTCGGTGCGGGTCAGCTTGGCCGACTTGATCAGGTCTTCTTCGTTGTGCACCACGCGCATGCCGCGACCACCGCCGCCGCCAGCGGCTTTGATGATCACCGGATAGCCGACTTCACGGCCGATGGCCAGGGCGGTTTCTTCGTCTTCTGGCAACGGGCCGTCGGAGCCGGGTACGGTCGGTACGCCGGCGGCGATCATGGCGTGCTTGGCAGACACCTTGTCGCCCATCAGGCGAATGGTGTCGGCGGTCGGGCCGATAAAGGCGAAGCCGGATTTCTCCACCTGTTCGGCGAAGTCGGCGTTCTCGGCGAGGAAGCCATAGCCAGGGTGAATGGCGGTGGCGCCGGTCACTTCGGCCGCAGCGATGATCGCCGGGATGTGCAGGTACGACTGGGCAGCTGACGCCGGGCCGATGCACACGGTTTCGTCTGCCAGGCCCAGGTGCATCAATTCACGGTCGGCGGTGGAGTACACCGCGACGGTCTTGATGCCCATTTCCTTGCAGGCGCGAACGATGCGCAGGGCAATTTCGCCGCGGTTGGCGATCAGGACTTTTTGCAGCATTGCAGGCACTCCGCGGTTCAAACGATGGTGAACAGCGGTTGGTCGTATTCCACCGGCTGACCGTTTTCCACCAGGATGGATTCGATCACGCCACTGGTTTCGGCCTCGATGTGGTTCATCATTTTCATCGCTTCAACGATGCAAAGGATGTCGCCCTTCTTCACGCTCTGGCCGATTTCGACAAAGGCAGGCGAAGTCGGTGCCGGGGTGCGGTAGAAGGTGCCGACCATTGGCGAGCGGGCCACGGTGCCGTTCAGCTTCGGTGCTGCAGCTTCAGCGGCAGCGACGGGTGCAGCCGCGGCCACAGGTGCAGCGGCCGGAGCCGGTGCCATGGCCGGTGCGTACATCGGCTGGGCGTAGGCGGGCTGCTTGCTGTGGCGGCTGATGCGCACAGACTCTTCGCCTTCGCGGATTTCAAGTTCATCGATGCCAGATTCTTCCAGCAGTTCGATCAGTTTTTTAACTTTACGGATATCCATTCAGCAGCGACTCCCAAAGTGAGGTCAGGGGCGTTCAAGTTGTTCGATTGCCGCGTCCAGGGCCAGGCGATAGCCGGTGGCACCCAGACCGCAGATCACTCCCACAGCCACATCGGAGAAGTAGGAGTGATGACGGAAAGCTTCGCGTTTGTGCACGTTGGAGAGGTGCACTTCGATGAATGGGATGCTCACCGCCAGCAATGCGTCACGTAATGCGACGCTGGTATGGGTAAAAGCGGCAGGATTGATCAGGATAAAGTCGACGCCTTCGTTGCGCGCGGCGTGAATTCGCTCGATCAGCTCGTACTCGGCATTGCTCTGCAGGTACTGCAGGTGGTGGCCGGCTTCGCGAGCACGGCGCTCCAGGTCGAGGTTGATCTGTTCCAAGGTGGTGGCGCCGTAGACGCCTGGCTCGCGGGTGCCCAACAGATTCAGGTTGGGGCCGTGGAGCACCAGTAGGGTGGCCATGGGAATGTCCTTTATGGTCGTGCGGGGACTATGCCGAATGCCTGCCGGCCTGTCCAGTTACCAGCAATAGCCATCACGATGGCCGCTGTTTAAGACAGATGCATGAAACTAGCGTTTAGTTTCTGGCATTGGCCTGGCGCAGGCGCTCGGTAAAGTCTTCGGCGTTGATCTCGCCTATGACACGCAAGGCCTGGTGTTCGTCACCGTTGCCGGCGAACAGCATCAAAGCGGGCGGGCCAAACAACTGGTAATGGTCGAGCAGGGCGCGCTGCTCGGCATTGCTCTCGGTCATGTCGAAACGAATCAGGCGGTAATTGCCCAATTGTGCGGTCACGGCCGGCGCGGTCAGCACTTCGCGCTCGATTACTTTGCAGCTGATGCACCAATCGGCATACCAGTCCAGCAGCAGGGGCTGGCCGGCAGCCTTGGCACTGGCCAGGGCCTGGGTCAGTTCGCCGGGGGTGCGAATGGTCTGCCAGGCGTTTTGCTCAGTAACGCCGCTGGTTGTAGTCGCAGCGACCGGGCCGTTGAGGGGCCGCAGTGGGTCGCTATGGCCTTGCAGGGCACCCGTCCAGCTGCTCAGGGCGTAGACCAGCAACAGCAGGCCGACCAGTTGGCTGAGCTTCTGTCGGTGGGTTTTCGGGGTGAACTCCAGCGCGCCCAGGTACAGCGCCACGCCGCCGGCCAGCAGCCCCCACAGCGCCAGGGTCAGTGGCCCCGGCAGGACGCGATCTAGCAGCCATACCGACACTGCCAGCAGCAGCACGCCAAAGCCGTTGCGCACGCTGACCATCCAGGTCCCGGACTTGGGCAGCAGGGCGCCGCCGCCGGTGGCAAACAGCACCATGGGCGTGCCCATGCCCAGGCCGAGGATAAAGAGCTTGAGGCCGCCGCCCAAGGCATCACCGCTGCTACTGATGTACAGCAGGGCGCCGGCCAGGGGGGCCGATACGCAGGGCGAGACCAGCAGACTGGACAGCACGCCCAGCAGCGCCGCGCCCCATAGCGAACCGCCGCGCGTGTTGCCGGCGACGCGGTCGAGGCGGTCGCTGATGAAATGCGGCAGGCGCAGTTCGTAGAGGCCGAACATGGCCAGGGCAAAGACGCCGAAAAACAGCGCGAAGGGCACCAGTACCCACGGCGATTGCAGGCGTGCCTGCAGGTTCAGTTCGGCGCCGAACACGCCCATCAGGGCGCCGAGCACGGCGAAGCAGGCGGCCATCGACAGTACGTAGGCGCTGGACAGGCTGAAACCGCGCAGGCCGCCAACCTGGCCGCGCAGGACCACGCCGGAGAGAATCGGCAGCATCGGCAGCACGCACGGGGTAAACGTCAGGCCTAAACCGGCGAGAAAGAACAGCGCCAGTTCACGCCAGCTCCAGGCGTTGGCGGGGTTTGCGCTCGCAGCCGCTGGGGCGTCGCCAATGGCGAAACTCTGGGTTTCCGGCGGGTAGCACAGGCCCTTGTCGGCGCAGCCCTGGTAGGTCACCTGCAGGGTGAAGGGGCGCTGCTGCGGATTGTTCAGCGGCAACTGCACATCCAGCACGCCGTGATAAACCTCGACATCGCCGAAGTAGTCGTCGGTCTTGGCTTCGCCAGCCGGCAACACGGCCTCGCCCAGGGCGATGTCGGCCGGTTCGGTGCGGAACTGGAAGCGATGACGGTAGAGGTAATAACCGTCGGCGGCGACGAACTGCAGCTGGATGGCGCGGGCGTCGCTGTTCACCAGGCTCAGGCGAAAAGCTTCACGTACCGGCAGAAAGTCACTGCTGTTATTCAGCGGTGCGCCCAGCTTGGCGTTGGGCAGGGCGTCCAGCAGGCCGGCGCTGGCCGGCAGGGCGACGAGTAGGAGGATCAGACTCAACAGGCGGCGCATGCATGTCTCGCTCGGCAAATGTGCCGGCATGATAACGGAGACTGCCGCCGGGGAGCAGGGCTGAGGCTGTAAGAGGGCGTTACAGCCGGCCCAACGGCTGCTTTTGAGTCTGTTTACGATCTCGCGAGCTAGAGCCAGACAAGGCAAAACTGGCCGAGGGAGCGGAATTTACGAGTTGTAAATGAGCATCCGGAGGCCGGTTTTAACGCAGTATGGCCGACGCGCAGCAGATCGTAGCTCTCAGACGCGGAACGCCTGCACCGCCGTATGCAACTCACCGCCCAGCAGCAACAGCTGTTCGCCTTGCTGGCGGCTCTGGCCGATGCGCCGCAGATTGTCGCCGCCGAGGGTATGGATGCGCTCGCTGTGGCCGCGAATTTCGCTGACTGCGCCGCTCTGTTGGGCGGTGGCATCGGCGATGCGCTCGGCCATGCTGGCGATGGTGCGAATCGCAGCGACGATTTCGGCCAGGGCGCTGTCGGCGGCGGCGGCCTGATTAGCGGTGGTTTGAGCATGGACGACCTGGCTGCGCATAGCCTCCAGGGAGCTGTGCGCGGCTTGTTGCAAGCGGGCGATCAGCTGTTGGATCTCTTCGGTGGCGCCGCTGGTGCGCAGGGCAAGGGAGCGCACTTCCTCGGCCACCACGGCAAAGCCGCGGCCCATTTCGCCGGCGCGGGCAGCCTCGATGGCGGCATTCAGGGCCAGCAGGTTGGTCTGGTCGGCGATCCCGCGGATCACCGTCAGCACCTTGCCGATGGTGGCCGTTTCTTCGGCCAGGCGTTCGATCGCCTGGGCGTTGCTCTGCACTTCGCCGACCAGGCCATGCAGGCCGGTGAGGCTGTGGCCGATCACGGTCTGTCCTTGCTCCACGGCGCGCCCGGCATCGCGGCTGGCGTCGGCGGCCTGGCTGGCGTCGCCGGCCACTTGCAGGATGGTGCCTTCCAGCTCGCCGAGGGCATCGCGGATCTGTGCAGTGTCACCGGCCTGACGCTCGGCGCCGCTGTGCAGACCGCTGCTGAGGTCGGCCAGGGTGCGGCTGCTGCCGGCTACGTGTTCGGCGTGACCGCGAATGGTGCCGACCAGGTCGACCAGGTACAGGCGCAGGCGATTGAGGGACTCTTCGATATCGCGCAGCTCGCGGGTTTGCGCCTGCAGTTGCACTTCGCCGCTGAAGTCGCCGGCGGCCCAGGCCGACAGTGCCGGCACCAGGCGATGAAGGACATTGGTCAGGCGGCGCTGGATGGTGTCGATGGTCAAGGCGATCAGCAGGATCAAACCGATCATCAGGCCCTGCAGCAATTGCACCTGGCCTTGAATCTCGCCGTATTGAGCGCGGACCTGCGGCTCAATGGCGGCCAGGGCCTGTTGCAGGGCGCCGACTTTCGCTTGGGTGCTGCCGGCCAGCTCCTGGCGCTGCTCGATCAGTGTGCGGGTGCGTTGCAGTTCGGCAGGGTAGCGTTGCAGCAGGCTGCTGAACTCGCGCTTGAGGGCGATGCCTTGATCTTCTTCAGGCTGACTGCTGGTCTCGCTGTCGAGGCCGAGCAGGGCGCTAAAATCGGTGCTGTCGTCACTCTTCTGTGCACTGACGCCGAGCAGGGGCAGGTCGTTGAGGCGCTGGGCCTGCTGATTGAGCTGGCTCAGTTCGTGCTCAACCTCGCTGCGCAGCTCGCTGCGGCCGCTGCTCACCAGTTTGCCGCGGGCATGGCTCAAGCGGATGAGGTGCTGGGCGGCCTGGAACAGTGGTGCGCGGTACGTGCTGCCGTCGTTGCTGCTGTCGGCGTAAGCGGACAACTGTTCCAGGGCTCCGCTCATTTCGCGCTCAGCCTGCAGCAACAAGCCTTGCGGATCGCCGGCCAGTTTGCCGGCGGCGAGCAAGTCGTTGGCGGTAAAGTCCTGCAGCTCCAGCAAGCTGGGCTTTAGGTCGGTGGCCAAGTCGCTCGGCAGGCTGTCGAGCTCGCCAGCAAATTGGCCGATGGCCTTGGTGGCCGCGCTGTGGCGCAGGGCGTCGCCGTTGGCCAGGTAGTCATGGATGTTTTGTGCCACGTCCTGCTGGAAGCTCTGCGACAGGCTCAGGTAGCGCGCCATCAACTGGTAGGGGCGCTCCAGGGCTTGCTGCGACCACCAGAGGGTGGCGCCCAGCGCCAGGCAGACGCCGATCAGTAGCAGGGTGTTGAGATTGGTAAGCAGTTTCAGGCGCATCCTGACCTCGGCACGCGAAGTGGCGTTAGGCCAGCACCATATGACTATTTTGTTGCAGCTTGATTACAGCCCTTGGGGCTCAGGCAGGGTACACCGCGCTGCGGTTGCGGCCGCTGTGCTTGGCTTCGTACAGGGCCTCGTCGGCGCGTTTGGACAAGGTTTTGCTGTCGACACCTTCGTGCAGTTCGGCGATGCCGCAGCTGAAGGTGCAGGACAGGTCCATCGGTTGGGCCGGGTAGCTGATTTCGGCAAAGCGCTGGCGGATTTCGTCGAGCACCTTGAGTGCAGTGGCCGCGTCGGTGTCGGGTAGTACCACGGCGAACTCTTCGCCACCGTAACGGCCGATATGGTCGGTCTTGCGCAGGCGCTGCTTGAGAAACAGCGCCAGGCTCTTGATCACCCGATCGCCCATGGGGTGGCCGTAGGTGTCGTTGACCTTCTTGAAGAAGTCGATGTCGAGCATCGCAAAGCTCAGCGGCGTGTCGCTGCGCCGTGCCCGCGAGCGTGCATCTTCGAGCAGCTGCAGGGTGTGGGTGTGATTGAACAGGCCAGTCAGGCTGTCTCGCACCATGCGCGAGCGCAGGCTGCGGGCGCGTCCTGCACGGTTGCGCACGGTGGCAATCAGGTGGCGCGGTTTGATCGGCTTGGTGAGGAAGTCGTCACCGCCTTCGCTCATGGCATCCAGCTGTTTGTCGAGGTCGTCCTCGGCTGACAGGTAAATGATCGGCACGCTGACGTAGCGGTCGTTATGGCGGATCACCTTGGCCAGCTCGGTGCCGCTGCAAGCCGGCATGTACATGTCGAGAATAATCAGGTCCGGTTGAAAATCAGCCAGTGCCGCCATCGCCTGCAGCGGCTCGGTCAGGGTGTGGGTGAGGATGCCAGCACTGTTGAGTACGCGCTCGGTGTGGGTCGCTTGGGCCCGCGAGTCATCGACGATCAGCACTTTATAGGGGTCGTACTGGCTGACGTGGGTGAGGGTCTCGATCCGCTCCAGCAGGCAGGACGCATCCAGTATGCCGGTGAAGAATTCGCGGCCCCCGGCGCGCACGGCGGCCAGGCGCGTTGGCGTGTCGGTCTCTTCCTGGCTGAAGAACAGCAGCGGCAGTTTTTGCTCCAGGCTGTTTTGCACGTCTTCGGCCAGGCGCAGGCCGCAGCCCTGGCCGGCAAAGTCGATGTCCATGAGAATGGCCGCTGGATGGCGTTCGGTCATCGCCGAGCGAAAGCCGTTGGCGGTGTCCAGGGCTTGCGCCTGCAGGCCGAAGGATTGCAGTTGCTGGCACAGGCGCTGGCCCTGCACGGCATCCTGTAGCGCCAGGTACACCGGCTTGCGCAGCGCGGGCAGGGGCGTTTGCTCGAGCTGGTCGCTGTGCCGCAGGCCGGTGCGTGAAAGGCGCTGCATCAACTGGTTGAGCTGACTGATCAGCTCGCTGTTGAGGCGTCCGCGATTGGCTTCTACCGCTGCCAGGCAGTGTTGGATGGCCTCTGCCAGTTGGCTGTGCTCGGCCTGCTCAAAGCGCTGGGCGTAGCGCAGCAATAGCAGGTTGGCTTCGCTCAGCTCGGCCATTTCCTCGGCATTCCACTCGCTGCACTGCAGGCGTTGCCAGACCTCCAGGGCTTGCCTGGCCTGATGCGTCACGCGCTGGGCGAAGTGGTGCTTGATGCGGTCGCGACTGGGGTCTTCTGGCTCGGTCATGGTTCGCTGGCAGGTGGCTGTGGCGATGGCAGGGTGGTGATGGCGCTATGCTGGCACAGGATAGTGGCAGTGATAGTGCCGTCGATCAATTGGCGTCATCCTTTTGTCTGTTTCTGCTGGACGCCGGCGCCGAGCATGGGCTGCCAACGCTAAGTTTGCCGTGATGCGCTGCGCATCGGCTAGCGCTTCCCTTATAGTGCGGGTACGCGCAGTGGCAGATGCCGCCGCTGCCCAAACCCTTTCATGCAGCAAATCAAGGACATGGCCATGCTGGACTGGAAAAACCGCAAGAATGACCTGCGCGGTCGGGTCGACGACTCGGTCGACGATGTGCGCAGTTACCTCGGAGGCCTGTGGCTAAGCCGCGCCCTCGGCGGCCTGTTGGGACTGTATTTGCTGGCTGCTCTGGTGGTGGGCTGGTACTGGAGCCAGGAGCCGGCGCTGTTCCCGGTGCAGCAGAATGCCAAGGCCGCGGCCGAGTTGGCCCAGCGCCCGCTGGTCAGTGGCTACACCACGGTGGAAACCGTGAAGAGCGTGGCCAGCACCCTGCTCGACAAGGATGGCGGCTATTTGTCCAACGACCTAGCGCCGCCGGGCCTGTGGCTGGACAACATGCCAAGCTGGGAATACGGCGTGCTGGTGCAGGTGCGCGACGTTGTGCGTGCCCTGCGTAAGGACTTTGCCCGTTCCCAGTCGCAGTCCACCGAAGACCCGGATCTGGCCAAGGCCGAGCCGCGCTTCAACTTCGACAACAAGAGCTGGGCCCTGCCGGCCACGGAGGCCGAGTACCGCGAAGGGATCAAATCCCTGGACCGCTACCAGACCCGTTTGGCCGACCCGAGTCAGCCCAATGCCCAGTTCTATACCCGCGCCGACAACCTGAATAACTGGCTGGGTGATGTTGCCACCCGTCTTGGTTCGCTGTCCCAGCGCCTGTCGGCCAGCGTCGGCCGCGTGCGCCTGAACACCGACCTCAAGGGCGATTCTGCGCTGGCCTCGGGTGAAGCGCCGCTGGTTAGCGAGGAAGTGGTAAAAACCCCGTGGCTGCAGATCGACAACGTGTTCTACGAAGCCCGTGGCCAGGCCTGGGCGCTGTCGCACCTGCTGCGCGCCATCGAGGTGGACTTTGCCGACGTGCTGGCGAAGAAGAACGCTACCGTCAGCGTGCGGCAGATCATCCGTGAGCTGGAGGCCGCCCAGGAACCACTGTGGAGCCCGATGATTCTCAACGGCAGCGGTTATGGCGTGCTGGCCAATCACTCGCTGGTGATGGCCAACTACATCTCCCGTGCTAACGCCGCGATCATCGACCTGCGCACCTTGCTGACTCAAGGCTGAGTCATGCCCAACTGCGACCAAGAGGCGGCCCATCGCGCCGCCTCGGATGCCGAGCTGATCGCTTGGGTTGATGAGGCCGATCAGCTGCTGGGCAGCTTGCCGCGAGCCGAACTGCGCGCCCGCGGGCTGGTCGGTCGTGGCACCTTTATCCTGCTGTTTAATTCCGCTGGTGAGTTGTGCGTGCATCAGCGCACGTTCAGCAAGGCGCTGTATCCCGGTTACTGGGATGTAGCCGCCGGCGGCATGGTGCTGGCGGCGGAGAGCTATGCCGAGTCGGCCGCGCGGGAACTGGCGGAAGAACTGGGCATCGCCGATGTGGCCCTGCGCGAGCACGGCCGCTTCTACTTCGAGCAGCCGGATAATCGCCTCTGGTGCGGTGTGTTTTCTGCCGTCTCTGACGCGCCATTGCAGTTGCAGGCGGAAGAAGTGCTGCAGGCGCGCTTTGTGCCGATCGAGGCGGCGTTGGCCGATGCCGCCGTTCAGCCTTACTGCCCGGACTCGCTGGTGGCGCTCAAGCGTTATCTGACGGCGATGGGTTGAGCCATTACCGCGCCCCGACGAGGATGCGTAGGAGCGGCTTTAGCCGCGAACAAATGCACACTTTGCAAAAGCTTCGCGGCTGAAGCCGCTCCTACGTCCCCCCCCGGCGCATGACCACTGAATAGGATAGGCAGGCCACATGCCGGCCCTTTGTGCAGGATTTGCAGGCGTTGCGTGCAGCATCTTGCACGTTGCGCGGGTGGCGTCGCCAATCCGCTCGGCAATGACGCAATCGGCCTATTAGCACGCGGCTTTTTTGCCGTTACACTGCGCGCCCTCGAACCGCAGACCTTGTTGCAGTTCGTTTGCGCTGCCCCTGCCAGAGTGGGGCTTCGCGGTCGGCATTTGCCGGCCAGTCGCTTTCAGATATGCCCTTGCCAACCTCAATTGCTGCATATCTTCTGACCCCCGCGAGGACCTGCCCGTGGTCAAGAAAGCTGCCGCCCTCAGCGGCTTGGTGTATTCCACCGACAGCGGCCGGCATTGCCCGGACTGCAGCCAGCCGGTGGCCGCCTGTACCTGCAAACAAAGCCAGATTCCCGACGGCGATGGTATCGCCCGTGTGCGCCGCGAAAGCAAAGGCCGTGGCGGCAAAACGGTAACCACCATCAGCGGCGTGCCGCTGGCCCTCGATGACCTCACGGCGTTGGCCACGGCGTTGAAGAAACGCTGCGGCTGCGGCGGCGCGCTGAAGGACGGAGTGATCGAGATTCAGGGTGATCACGTCGACCTGCTGCTGGCCGAACTGACCGCCCGCGGCTTTCGCACGAAGAAATCCGGCGGTTAAGTCCCGTTTTTCTAAACTTTCTCCTGGCGATTGAGTCCACTCGCCAGGAATCGTCATTTCCGTTCGCTACTTTGCTACTGCTCTTGCCGCGCAGGCAGGCGCCTTTATTGCCCCAGGGAGACCACGATGCCCGTACGACGCACACGTAAAGATGACGGCAGCCAATGGACAGTCGCGGACAGTCGCAGCGTCTACGGCATTCGCCATTGGGGCGCCGGTTACTTCGCCATCAATGAAGCGGGTCGCGTCGAAGTGCGCCCCAACGGCCCGCAGAGCGCGCCGATTGACCTCTATGAGCAGGTCGACGAGCTGCGCAAGACGGGTCTGTCGCTGCCCTTGCTGGTGCGCTTCCCGGATATCTTGCAGGACCGCGTGCGTCAGCTCACCGGTGCTTTCGATGCCAACATCGCCCGCCTTGAGTACCAGAGCCAGTACACCGCCCTGTACCCGATCAAGGTCAACCAGCAGGAGGCAGTGATCGAAAACATCATCGCCACCCAAAATGTCTCCATCGGCCTCGAAGCCGGCTCCAAGCCTGAGCTGCTGGCCGTGCTGGCGCTGGCGCCGAAGGGCGGCACTATCGTCTGCAACGGTTACAAGGACCGCGAATTTATCCGCCTGGCGCTGATGGGCCAGAAGCTCGGCCACAACGTCTTTATCGTCATCGAGAAAGAGTCCGAAGTGCAGCTGGTGATCGACGAGGCCGCCGAACTCAAGGTGGTGCCCCAGGTCGGCCTGCGCGTGCGCCTGTCCTCGCTGGCGTCGAGCAAGTGGGCCGACACCGGTGGTGAGAAGTCCAAGTTCGGCCTGTCGGCGGCGCAGCTATTGTCCGTGGTCGAGCGCTTCCGCAAGGCCGGTCTGGACCAGGGCATCCGTCTGCTGCACTTCCACATGGGCTCGCAGATCGCCAACCTGGCCGACTACCAGCACGGCTTCAAGGAAGCCATCCGCTATTACGGCGAGCTGCGCGCCCTCGGCCTGCCGGTCGACCATATCGACGTCGGCGGCGGCCTGGGTGTGGACTACGACGGTACCCATTCGCGCAACGCCAGCTCGATCAACTACGACATGGACGACTACGCCGGTGTGGTCGTGGGCATGTTGAAAGAGTTCTGCGATGCCCAGGCGCTGCCCCATCCGCACATCTTCTCCGAGAGCGGCCGCTCGCTGACCGCCCACCACGCCATGCTGGTGGTCCAGGTTACCGATGTGGAAAAGCACAACGACCAGATCCCGCAGATCGAAGATGTCACCAGCCTGCCGGAAACCGTGCGTTATCTGGTTGAGCTGCTCGGCCCGACTGATATCGAGATGGTCACCGAAACCTACTGGCGCGCCACCCACTATATGAGCGACGTGGCGGCTCAGTATGCGGATGGCAAGATCAGCCTGACCGAGAAGGCCCTGGCCGAGCAGTGCTACTTCGCCGTGTGCCGCCGCCTGCACAACTCGCTCAAGGCCCGGCAGCGCTCGCACCGCCAGGTGCTGGATGAACTCAACGACAAGCTCGCGGATAAATACATCTGCAACTTCTCGGTATTCCAGAGCCTGCCGGACACCTGGGCGATTGGCCAGGTGCTGCCGATTCTGCCGCTGCACCGCCTCGACGAAGAGCCGCTGCGTCGCGCCGTGCTGCAGGACCTGACCTGCGACTCCGACGGCAAGATCAAGCAATACGTCGACGAGCAGAGCATCGAGACCAGCCTGCCGGTGCACGAAGTGCGCGAGGGTGAGGACTACCTGTTGGGCATCTTCTTGGTCGGCGCCTACCAGGAAATTCTCGGTGACATGCACAACCTGTTCGGTGACACCGACTCGGTGAACATCTACCAGAACAGCGACGGTAGCGTGTACCACGCCGGCATCGAAACCCACGACACCATCGAGGACATGCTGCGCTATGTGCACCTGTCACCCGAGGAGCTGATGACCCACTACCGCGACAAGGTCGCCAGCGCCAAACTCAGCGCGCGCGAACGCACCCAGTACCTGGATGCCCTGCGTTTGGGGCTGACGCGCTCGTCGTATTTGTCGAGCTAGCATCGTTAGCGGCATAAAAAAGCCCGACCAAGTGTCGGGCTTTTTTATGCCGGCAGACTAATGCGGCCCTTTGGGCGCCTGAATATGATTTTGATTCTCTTTTAACGATTTTTCGACCTTTCTCCGCGCACTCTGCAGGCGTTACATCTTGTTACCTCTCGCTCTACTTCCTTGCGCCTTCCCTGCCGATTCGGCGGTACGAGAGGTGTGAGCAGCGGTTAACAATTTGTGTGCTCAGCCACTTCTCTCGCATATCAGGTGTCTCACGTAATGAGCATGAATAAGCTGCCGCAAATCACCTTGGCTTTCTGGGTGATGAAGATTTGCGCCACCACCCTTGGCGAAACCGCCGGTGATCTGCTGTCAATGACGTTGAATGTGGGCTACGCCATGAGCTCGCTGATTTTGCTCAGCGCATTTTTGGTGACCCTGGGTTTGCAATTGCTTTCCAAGAGCCACAACCCGCTTCTGTACTGGATCGTGATCCTGTCTACCAGTACGGCGGGAACCACCATGTCGGACTTTATGGACCGCACGCTGGGGCTGGGTTATGCCACGGGATCGGCGATTCTGATCTGCATGTTGGTGAGCATTTTTGCCATCTGGCGCCTGAGTGAGAAGAGTCTGTCAGTCGACAGCATTCATACCACCAAGGGCGAGTTGTTTTATTGGACGGCGATTTTGATCTCCAACACGCTGGGGACGGCTTTGGGTGACTACCTGGCGGATGATTCGGGGCTTGGCTTCGCCGGTGGTGCGCTGCTGATCGGTTCGGCCATTGCGTTGGTCGTACTGGCCAAGTTTTACACCAAGATTTCTACGGTACTGCTGTTCTGGCTGGCGTTTGTGCTGACGCGTCCGTTCGGTGCCACGCTTGGCGACTTCCTTACCAAGCCATTCGACAAAGGTGGTCTGGACTTCGGTACCGTCGGTTCGTCCCTGGTATTGGCTGCGGTGCTGGTGGTGTTGGTGGCTTACGCAAGCTATCGGCATAAGCGTCGCGACATCGAGCCGCTGGTGGGTGAAGCGGCTTAACTTGGTAGCAGCCAGCACTTAAAGGACCGTAGGATGGGTTAGCCGCGCCGCGGCGTAACCCATCACGCGATCAGTGCCAATGCAGATGATGCGGTGATGGGTATCGCTGCGCTCAACCCATCCTACGGGCTCGCGTTACGTTAAGCGGTCAGTCATTCTCGTGAGCGCTTGCTGGCCTGCAGTGTGTAGCTGAGCGGCGCGCGCCAGCGGTCACGATCCAGGCGCCATTCGCCATGATCGTCACAGCTCATTTGCCCCGGCAGCGCCTCCCAGGGAATGCTGTCGTGTTCCACCAGGCCGGTGATCTGCATGCCGTGATTGAGCAGTGCGCTGATAATCTCGCCCAGGCCATGATTCCATTCATGGGTGATCGTGGCGGTTAGCCGTCCATCAGTCTCGACATAGGTTTGCTCACTGTCCAAGACCAGAGGTGTTTCCCGCTCGAAGTAGGCGTGCTCGATCACCAGCGCGTCTTGCCGGTCGTCGTTGAGGGCATACAGAACAGGGTGGCCTTCGCGAATAAACAGGCGGCCGCCAGGTTTCAGTAGGCTGGCGACTGCGTTGGCCCAGCGCTCGATGCTGGGCAACCAATTCAGCGCGCCTATGCCGGTGTAGACGAGGTCGAACGACTCGCGGGGCAGAGCCTCTGCCGCCTCGAACACATTGGCCTCGACAAAATTGAGGTTGGCGCCCGCGCGCTGCGCGAGTAAGCGGGCCTGGACGATGGCGGCGGGAGAGAAATCCAGCCCCGTCATGTGCGCGCCCAGGCGTGCCAGCGAGAGGGTGTCAGTGCCGATATGGCATTGCAGGTGCACGGCCCTGGCGCCCGAAATATCGCCCAGCAAGGGCAGATCGAAGCGCACCACTTCGGAGAGGCGCGTAGGGTCATCCACCAGCGCCTGGGTTTCATAGTCCGCTGATGCCGCGTGCAACGGCGCGCGCTCGTCCCAATTGGCTTTGTTCAGGATTATGTAGTCACTCATGATCAAGACTCCGTTCTTGTCTGTGGGCATGTCGGGCGCTAATCGTAGGGCGGGTGCACCACCAGCATGCCGTTATGCGTTTGGATTGCAGCGGATTAGTGATGTGGATTTCACATGCGTGTAGACCTGCTCCTGCAACTAATCAGTTATATGGCATTTCTTTCGCCAAAAACTCGTCTATGGCTTTAAGCGGGTGTTCAGCCATTTCCCGCGTCAGTGCTTGTCCTGCTTCTATCTCTTTGGCGGTCATTTGCGAGAGGTATAAATCGCGGTTTTCTTCGGCATTGACAAAGTGTGTCTTGGCGGACGCGAGGTTGCAGAGCGCATAAGCCACGATACGATTCGGCGGCACACCGCTGCCGCGGCCGTACATCACTCCGAGGTTGGATTGCGCTTCGGCAAGCCCCTGCTCTGCGGCCAGGCGGTACCACTTTAGGGCTTGCTCGTAACTTTGAGGTACACCTTGGCTGTGCTGGTACATGGCGCCGAGGTTGGATTGTGCGAGGGCATTGCCTTGCTCGGCGGCCAAACGGTACCACTTGAGGGATTGCTGGTAGTCCTGCGACACGCCCTGGCCTTGGTTGTACAGCATGCCAAGGATGAGTTGTGCTTCGGCATTGCCTTGTTCAGCCGCGAGGCGATACCACTTAACGGCTTCTTGATGGTCTTGTGCTACGCCTTTGCCCGCATAGTACATGCGGCCCAGACTAAGCTGCCCTTCGGCCAGTCCCTGCGCTGCGGCGAGGCGAAACAGTTTGATGGCGGTTTGATGGTTTGGCGAAATACCTTGGCCTTGCGTGTACATCTGGCCGAGGTTGGCTTGTGCGTTGGCGTCGCCCTGTTCAGCCGCGCGGCTGAACCACATCAATGCCTCTTTGTCGTCCTGTGCTACGCCTTGGCCGTTGAGATACATCCAGCCAAGATTGGATTGTGCCTTAGCAAAGCCCTGGTCCGCGGCGAGGCGCATCCACTGGGTTGCGGTTTTAGCGTCGCGTGTTACGCCTTGGCCTTTTTTGTACATCACGCCAAGGTTTGACTGCGCTGTAGCATCACCTTGTTCTGCGGCGTGGCGCAGCCATTTGACCGCCGCTGCGTAGTCCTGCGGTACGCCTTGGCCGCTCGTGTACATCACAGCGAGATTGTATTGCGCGGGGACATATCCCTGGTCGGCGGCGAGGCGAAACCATCTAACCGCTTCCTTGGAATCCTGCGCTACGCCTAGACCGCTGTTGAATGCTGCGCCGAGGTTGTGTTGCGCGCGAGGCAGTCCCTGTGTGGCGGCACGACGAACCCACTTGAGCGCTTCTTGGTAGTCTTGGGTTGTGCCTTGGCCCGTCATATACATGTTGCTTAGGTAATGCTGCGCTATTGCATTGCCCTGCTCGGCGGCGAGCCGATACAACTTAAGGGCTTGCTTGGCATCCTGTGATACGCCTTGGCCTTCTGCATACATTTGCCCTAGGCGCAATTGTGCAACAGCATCGCCTTGTTCAGCAGCGAGGCGATAGCGTTTGATTGTCTGTGGGTTGTCCTGTTCTGCGGCGGCACCCGCACCGTGCATTGAGGCAAGTTTCTTTTGCGCCCAGGTGAAATCCTGCTCGGCGGCAAGGCGATACCATTTGATGGCTTCCACTTGGTCTCGCGGCACACCTTGGCCGTTTTCGTATAACCAGCCGAGGTTGGATTGTGCGGAGGGGATATTCTGTTCTGCGGCGCGGCGATACCACTGGAAGGCCGCGTTGTAATCCTGCGACACGCCTTTGCCATCACGGTAGCTATCGCCAAGTCTATTTTGTGCCCAGGCATCTTTTTGCTGCGCGGCGAGGCGATACCATTTGAGCGCCTCCGCGAAGCTCTGCGGTACACCTTGGCCGTTTTCGTACATTAGCCCGATGTTTGATTGTGCTTCGGCACTTCCGTGCTCGGCCGCCCTGCGATACCACTTAATGGCTTCTTGGTAGTCTTGCGGCACACCTTTGCCATCGCGGTAGGCCGCGCCAATACCGTTTTGCGCCCGAACATCGCCTCGCTCGGCGGCGATGCGTCGCAGTTTTGCCGGATCTTTCTCGCCCTCTTGCCCCCGGTTTTCATGGCCAGCTATAGGTTTTAACTTGGCTTGCGCAGCGACATTTCCCTGTTGGGCGGCAAGGCGATACCACTGAGTGGCCTGCTCCTCATCTTGCTGTACGCCTTGACCGTGCTGGTAGATCTGCCCAAGGTCGTACTGCGCCTGAGCTAAGCCTTGCATAGCGGCAAGGCGAGTCCAGTGATAGCTTTCTGTTTGGTCCTGCGGTACGCCTTGCCCCGTCATGAACATCTCGCCAAGGCGCCGTTGTGCGTCGGCATCGCCTTGCTCTGCCGCACGGCGATACCACTTGCTGGCGACTTGATAGTCCTGCTTCACGCCCTTTCCCAGGTCATATAACCAGGCAAGTTTGGCTTGTGCGTCAGCATGGCCCTGTTCGGCTAAAGGCTGCCACTCGCGCAAGGCCGCGTTGAAATCGCCTAATGCTGCCGCAGTTAAACCTTGGCTAACGCCAGCATGGGCCGTATGCAGTGCGCCAGTGAGGGCAATGCACAGCAGCGTATTGCGGATAAGCATGAGCAACTTCCTTGTTGACTTTCATGTTGGGCTGGGTGAGCGCTGTGCAGGGGCAGAGCATGCGGCAATAACCGCACCTTCGCCATACTGAAAAATAGACATTTCAGCGTGGTAGGGCAGGTGCGCAACTAATGCGCGGCGCTGTCATCAGGGCAGAAAAATGGGGAAACGACGCGGCTTAAGCGTGTTTTTCCCCGTTTTTTGAGCAAGCAATCGTGGTTGTTTAAACCACCTCCAACATCCCCATCATGCCCTGGTTCTCGTGTTCGAGAATGTGGCAGTGGAACATGCGCAGGCCCTTGAATGGCTGGGCCATTTTTATCCGGATGGTTTCCCGTGGGCGCAGGTTGATGGTGTCTTTCCAGGCGCGGTACGGCGCCGGGGTTTTTATCCCGTTGAGCTCGTGCTCGATGACCTGGAACTGGCAGCCGTGGATATGGAAGGGGTGGTCCATGTGCGAGTCGTTGACCAGCTCCCACAGTTCCACTTCACCCAGCTTGCTGGTCAGGTCGACGCGCTGCATGTCGAAGCTTTTGCCGTTGACCAGGAAATCCATCTGGTGCTGGCCGTTGTCCATGCGCATGTTCTCGCTGAACACCACGTGCTTGTGGGCGCTGGCCGGGCCGAGGTCGGCGATCTCGCGCAGTTTGGTCGGCAGGCTGACCGGCTGACTGGCGGGCAGGCTGACGTGGGCCAGGGTGATGACCTGTTCGGCGGCAACCATGCCCATCTTGTTGCGATCGTAAATCTCGGCGGTCAGGGCGAACTGGCGCGGCTCGCTGCCGGACTGGACGATGATTTCGATACGTTCGGCCGGCGCCAGCAGGATTTCCGTCATGGCTTGCGGCTGTTCCAGCAGGCCGCCGTCGCTGCCCACCAGGCTGAAGCGGTGGCCACCGAGGTTGAGCTTGAGGTAACGCGCGCTGCAGGCGTTCCACAGGCGCCAGCGTTCCGGCCCGCGCAGTTCGAGGGTCGGTTGATGCTGGCCGTTGATCAGCACGAACTGGCCTTCGCGGCCGTTCATCCAGTCGTTGGCGTCGTTGTCGGGGATGCTGCCGTCGGCGTTCAGCTTGAGGTCGGAGAGCAGCAGGTGACGTTCCTGGAAGCCGCTCAATGGGTCATCGCTGGCACGCACAATAAAAGGCGCGGCCAGGCCACGAAAGGCCTGCTCGGCGGTATGCCCGTGGGGGTGCGGGTGATACCAGTAGGTGCCGGCACTGCCCTTGGGCAGGTTGAAACTGTAAGTGCGCTCGCCACCCGGCGGCACCGGGTCATGGGGGTTGCCGTCCTGCTCGGGCGGCACCGGCAGGCCGTGCCAGTGCAGGGTGCTGGGCTGGCTCAGGCGGTTAATAAAGCGCACTTCCACGCGGTCGCCTTCGTTCACCTCGATCAGCGGGCCGGGGATGCTGGCGTTGTAGGCCCAGAAGGTGGTCGGCTGACCGGGCAGCAACTCGACCTGCACGGGCGCGGCGCTCAGCTCGGCCTGGAACAGGCCCGGTTGGGAGCTCTGGTTGCTGAGTCTGTGCAGCGGCCCTAAGGCGGCGCCACGGGGCAGGGCATCGCTGGCGGCAAGCCCCTGGGGCAATGGCGTGGCCATGCTGTGGTCCATGCCGGCCATGTCGTGCATCGAGTGATCCATGCTTTGCGCGCGCAGCCAGCCGGGCAACAGGGCCAGGCCGCCAACGCCGAGGGCGTGGGTGAGAAAGGTGCGACGAATCATCGAAGTTCTCCAGCAACACAAAAACAGGCGGCCAGAATCAAGCTTGCCACTGTGGCAAGGTCAAGGGCAGGTTATTGGCCGATCACCCCATAACCGCGGGCCATCAGCATGGCCAGCAGCGGGATGCTCAGCAGCAACAGCAATTCCAGACGGATACACAGGGTCAGCCACTGGCGTTGGCGTGGGCTGACCTCGGGCACCTGGCCCGCCTGCAGGGCGTTGCGCCAGTTGAGGAAGACGAAGGTCGGCAGGGTCGACAACACACCGACCAGCAGGAACAAACCGACCTTGGCGTGAAACAGGCCGTTGTGCAGGTAGTAATCCAGGCCCTTGCCGTACCAGATCACCCGCGCCGCGCCGCTGAACAGCACCAGGCTGGCGCTGACGCCGTAGGCGATGTCGATGATCACCAGGCGCCGCGCTCGTGTCAGGTCCAGGGGCGGTTTGAATTGCAGATGCTCGATGCCGAGCAGAGCGAATAGCAGGAGGATCGACAGGTAATGCAGGGCGGCGATGGCCTGGGCCATGGGGGTTCCTTGTGTAGGGTCAGGCCGCGTGGACTGTTCTGTTACGGCCCTGATGCTTGGCAAGGTACAGCGCGCTGTCGGCACGTTCCAGCAGTGAGGTCTGGTTTTCTCCTGGCGCTGCGATGGCCGTACCGATGCTGCTGGTCAGCGCATGGCTGAGTGTGCCGATGTTTATTGGTGTGGCGGCAATGGTCTGGCGGATGCGCTCGGCGATGTGCTGCAGTTCGTTGGCGTCGTGCACGCTGACCAGCGCGACGAACTCTTCGCCACCCAGGCGCACCAGCAGATCATCCGGGCGCAGCGAGGCGCTCATGCGGCGCGCACTTTCCCACTGCACCTGGTCGCCGCCGCCATGGCCGAACTGGTCGTTGACCTGCTTGAAGTGGTCGAGGTCGCAATAGATCGCAGCGAGTTTCAAGCCCAGATCCGTCGCGCTGGCCTGCTCGCGGGGGAAGAATTCATTGAGGCCGGCGCGGTTCCACAGTTGAGTCAGCGGATCGATCAGCGCCTTGCGTTGTTCGCGGCTGACCGCCTGGCGCAACTTGTG
Source organism: Pseudomonas sp. BGA-UO-ETr-WB11 (assembly GCF_059567785.1). Classification (NCBI taxonomy): domain Bacteria; kingdom Pseudomonadati; phylum Pseudomonadota; class Gammaproteobacteria; order Pseudomonadales; family Pseudomonadaceae; genus Pseudomonas; species Pseudomonas sp. BGA-UO-ETr-WB11. Next base: position 855,522 of record NZ_JCAQOS010000008.1, read on the forward strand.
GGCATGCTGGCTGACATTGCGTAGGTGCAGGTAACCCTCGACCAGCGTGGCCAGATCACAGAGGCGCAGACGCTCCGCCGGATCGAGGCCGCGCGGCTGTGGATGCATCAGGCAGAGCGTGCCGATCGGTTGTCCGTTGCGGCTGTAGAGCGGCTGGCCAGCGTAGAAGCGCACAAAGGGTGCGCCGACCACTATCGGGTTGTCGCTGAAGCGCGGATCCTGCTGGGCATCCTCGACGACCAGCGGGCAACGCGCCGCTACCACATGACCGCAGAAGGAAATATTGCGTGGGGTTTCGGCTATGTCCAGGCCCGTGCGTGCCTTGAACCACTGTCGATCGCGGTCGACCAGACTGATTAGCACGGTATCGACGCCGAATAGTTCACGGGTCAGGCGTACCAGGGTGTCGAGATACAACTCGGCGGGGGTGTCGAGCAGGTCGAGATCGTCCAGCGCCTGCTGGCGAAGGGGTTCATCAGAGGGGATCGGGGCAGGCAGCATGGGTATCTCCGGTCAGTGTTGTGGTGCCAACCAGGCGTCCTGTCGGTGTAGGCGCCAAGCCAGGGCGGCCAGGCATAAACTGCGTAGCAACATAAAAGATAGCAGCGCCAGCCACAGGCCGTGGTTGCCATAGCCTTGCAGCAGCCAGGCCAGTGGCAGGCTCAGGCCCACGGCGAGGAGCATGGCATCGCGCATTTCGCGGGCGCGGGTGGCGCCGATAAACAGGCCGTCGAGCAGGTAGCTGGCCACCGACAGCAGCGGCAGCAGGGCCAGATAGGGCAGGTAGTCGTAAGCCGCTGCGCGCACGCTGGCGATGTCACTTTGCAGCTCGATAAACAGCCTGCCACCCAGTAACAGGGCCACGGCCAGCAGCAGGCTGAGCAGCAACGACCAGCCGCCTGCCACCACCAGGCTGCGCTTCAGCGCCACGCCGTCGCGGGCACCAATGGCGTGGCCGCAGAGCGCTTCCACGGCATTGGCCAGTCCATCCAGGGCAAAGGCACATAGCATCAGACCGTTGATCAACAGGGCGTTGGCGGCCACGGTGCTGGTGCCCAGGCGCGTACCCTGCACAGTGACCAGAAAGAACACCAGGTGCAGCGCCAGGGTGCGGATCAGGATGTCGCGGTTCAGCGCCAATAAGGGGTGCCAGCTCAACCAGTGGCGCAAGGCAGGCCAGTCGATACGCCCCGGCCACTGGCGGATTGCACGGCGGGTCAGCAGCAGGCCGAGCAGGGTGCCGCTGCATTCGGCCAGCACTGCGGCGTAGGCGGCGCCACTGATGCCCCAGTCCAAGCCGAGAACAAACAGCACGCACAGCGCCGCATTCAACAGGTTGGTGGTGAGCATGATCAGCAGCGGCGCGCGGGCATTCTGGGTGCCCAGCAGCCAGCCGATCAGGGCGAAGTTGGCCAGCGCCGCGGGCAGTCCGAGCAGGCGCAGGTAAAAGAATTCGCGGGCCAGTGAGTCGAGTTCGGCGGCAGGTTGCATCAGGCGCAGGGCCAGGTCGCTGAACGGCAAACTGAGGACGATCAGCAGCAGCGCCCAGCCCAGCGCCAACAACAGGCCTTGCAGCAGGGTCTGGCGCAGCAGGGCGCCGTCGCCACTGCCGCAGGCCTGGGCGCTGAAGCCGCTGGTGCCCATGCGCAGAAAGCCCATCAGGCCGACCAGCAAGCCATACAGGCTGCTGCCGATCACCACGGCGGCCAGGTCCTGGGCGTGGGGCAAGTGGCCGACCACGGCGCTGTCCACCAGCGCCACCATGGGCACCGAAAGGTTGCACAGCATCATCGGCGCGGCCAGCGCCCAGACCCGTCGATGGGTAGGGCGGTGCCGCCAGGCGTGGATTAGGCGAGGCATCTACAGACTCCAGAATAGCGCCGCACTATACGTCGACTTGGCCACCCAGGCATCCCGAGCGCGGTTGGTGCCAGTCGCCATTTTCAGCTTTTTCCGACTGCCTGGTCAGCCCCGCCTCGGCTATAGTAGCGACCCTCCGCACCTACCCTCTCCGGGAGCCCGCAATGCCGAAGAAAGGATTACTTCTGGCCCTGGTCCTGAGCTTGCTCAGCGCCTGTGATTCCTCCACCCCCGAACAGGCCGCCACGCCTGCCCCCGCCAGCCAACAGGCGGCGCCCGTGCAGGATCTGGCTGCCTTGGGCAAGCGCTACGCCGGCCGGCCGCTTGAGGTGGTGGACGTTTCCGAAGTGCAGTTGGAGGGCGCCAGCGCCCTGGCTGTGACCTTCGGTGTGCCGCTTGATCCGGAGCAGGATTTCGCTGCCCAGTTGCACCTGGTCGACAGCAAGGACGGCAAGGTCGATGGCGCCTGGGAACTGGCCGACAACCTGATGGAACTGCGCCTGCGCCACCTGGAGCCGCAGCGCAAGCTGGTGCTGACCGTGGATGCCGGCCTGCGTGGCGTCAATGGCGCGACCCTGGCCAAGGAACACATCAGCCAGCTGGAAACCCGCGACCTGCAAGCCAGCATTGGTTTTGCCAGCCGTGGCTCGTTGCTGCCGACGCGCCTGGCCGAAGGCCTGCCGGTGATTGCCCTGAACGTCGATCAGGTCAACGTCGAGTTCTTCCGCATCAAACCCGAGGCCTTGCCAGCCTTCCTCAGCCAGTGGGGCCGTGGCACCAGCCTGGACACCTGGGAGTCGCGTGAGCTGTTGCCGATGGCCGAGTTGGTCTACGGCGGTCGTTTCGACCTGAAGCCCGCGCGCAACACCCGCGAAACCCTGCTGCTGCCGATTGCCGGCCTGGAGCCGTTCAAGCAACCGGGCGTGTACCTGGCGGTGATGCGCCAGGCGGGCACCTACAACTATTCGCAGCCGGCGACTCTGTTTACCCTCAGTGATATCGGCCTGTCGGCCCACCGCTACCGCGAGCGTCTGGACGTGTTCACCCAGGCCCTGGAGGGCGGCAAGGCGCTGGAGGCGGTGCAGCTGCAACTGCTCGACGGCAATGGTCGGGTGCTCGGTGAAGGCCGCACCGACAGCGACGGGCATGCCGAGCTGGCGCTGCCGGCCAAGGCCGAGGTGCTGCTGGCCCAGCAAGGCGCGCAGACCAGTCTGTTGCGCCTGAGTGGCGCGGCCCTGGACCTGGCCGAATTTGATATCGCCGGGCCCCAGGCCCATCCGCTGCAGTTCTTCGTTTTTGGCCCGCGCGATCTCTATCGCCCTGGCGAAAGCGTGCTGCTCAACGCCTTGCTGCGCGATGCCGATGGCCGCGCGGTGCAGAACCAGCCGGTGAACGTAGAAGTGCGTCGCCCAGATGAACAGGTCAGCCGCAAGTTTGTCTGGCAGGCCGGCGACAATGGCCTGTATCAGTACGCTTTACCGATTGCCGGCGAAGCGCCGACCGGGCGCTGGCAGTTGGTGTTCGACCTGGGTGATGGTCAGCCGCAGTTGTATGAGTTTCTCGTCGAGGACTTCCTGCCCGAGCGCCTGGCACTGGAGCTGAAGGGCCGTGAGGTGCCATTCAGCCCAGCCGAGAATGCTCAGTTCGAGGTCACCGGCCGCTACCTGTACGGCGCGCCGGCGGCCGGCAATCGCCTGAGTGGGCAGATTTATGTGCGCCCGCTGCGCGAAGCGGTGGCGAGCCTACCGGGCTATCAGTTCGGCTCGGTCAATGAAGAGGAACTGAACCAGGACCTGGAGCTGGACGAGACCGTACTGGATGCCGACGGCCAGGCCAGCCTGGAGATCGAAAGCAAGTGGGCCGAGGTCAAGTCGCCACTGAAACTGATCCTCCAGGCCAGCCTGCAGGAGTCCGGTGGTCGCCCGATCACCCGGCGTATCGTTCAGCCGGTGTGGCCGGCTGAGCAGCTGCCAGGCCTGCGTCCCCTGTTTGACGGTGAAGAAATCGACGGCAATGGCCTGGCTGAATTCGAGCTGCTGCTGGCCGATCCGCAGGGCAACAAGCTGGCCAGCGACGGGCTGAAGGTGCGCTTGATTCGCGAGCGCCGCGACTACTACTGGAACTTCTCCGAGGGCGATGGCTGGAGCTATCACTACAACGAGAAGTACCTGAACCTCAGCGAAGAGACGGTCACTGTGGCCAAGGGCGGCACCGCCAAGGTCAGCTTCCCGGTCGAGTGGGGCCCTTACCGCGTCGAGGTCGAAGACCCGCAGACCGGCTTGCTCAGTAGTCTGCGTTTCTGGGCCGGCTACAGCTGGCAGGACAACGCCGAAGGCGGCGCCGTGCGTCCCGATCAGGTCAAGCTGGCGTTGGACAAACCGGCCTATGGCAATGGCGATACCGCCACGGTCACCGTTACACCGCCGGCCGCGGGCAGTGGTTATCTGTTGGTAGAGTCCGCCGAGGGGCCGCTGTGGTGGCAAGCCATCGACGTGCCGGCGGAAGGCAAAAGCTATGAGGTTCCGATCGCCAAAGAGTGGGCGCGGCATGACCTGTATGTCAGCGCCCTGGTTATCCGTCCGGGTGAGCGCAAGGCCAATGTCACGCCCAAGCGTGCAGTCGGCCTGCTGCACCTGCCGCTGGAGCGGGCACCGCGCAAGCTGGCGCTGAGCCTCAGTGCGGCGGAGAAAATGCGTCCGAATCAGCCGCTGACGGTCAAGGTCAAGGCGCTCAACGCCGATGGTTCTGTGCCTAAAAGCGTGCAGGTGCTGGTGGCGGCGGTCGATGTCGGCATCCTCAATATCACCGAGTACGCCACCCCTGACCCGTTTGCCGCGTTCTTCGGACGCAAGGGTTACGGTGCTGACCAGTTGGATGTTTATGGCCAGTTGATCGAAGCCGGCCAGGGCCGAGTGGCCAAGCTGGCCTTCGGTGGTGATGCGGGCCTGGAGGCGGGCGGCAAACGCCCGGACACCAGCGTGCTGATTGTTGCCCAGCAGAGCGCGCCAGTAAGCCTGAACGCGCAGGGCGAGGGCGAAATCAGCCTGGCTATCCCTGACTTCAACGGCGAGCTGCGCTTGATGGCGCAAGCCTGGAGCGACGACAGCTACGGCATGGCCGAAGGCAAAACGGTGGTGGCCGCGCCGCTGATCGCCGAGCTGTCGGCGCCGCGCTTCCTCGCCGGTGGCGATGAAACCAAGCTGGCGTTGGATATCAGCAACCTCTCCGGCAAGGAGCAGCGCCTCGACGTGCAGCTCAGCGCCGCCGGCCAGTTGAGCCTGGCGCAAACGGCGGGGCCACAAGTGGTGCCGTTGCAACTGGCGCAAGGTCAGCGCACCACCCTGCAGATCCCGGTGCGAGCGCTGGGCGGTTATGGCCAGGGTACGCTGAAGGTCACGGTCAACGGCCTCGACCTACCGGGCGAGAGCCTGCCACCGCTGAGCCGTGAGTGGACCCTCGGCGTGCGTCCGGCTTATCCGGCCACCCTGCAAAACTTCCGCGCAGTGCTCAAGGGCGATAGCTGGAGCTTGCCGACGGGCACTCTGGAGCAGTTCGAGGTGGCCGGGCGTGAAGCCTTGCTGGCGATCTCCAGTCGGCCGCCGCTGAACCTGGCCGAGCAGATCCGCGCGCTTAAGGCCTATCCCTATGGGTGCCTGGAGCAGACCACCAGTGGCCTGTACCCGTCGCTGTATGCCGATGCCGACAGCCTCAAACGCTTGGGTATCGAGGGCGAACCGGCCGAGCAGCGGCGCCAGTCCATCGAACTGGGCATCGAACGCTTGCTCGGCATGCAGCGCTACAACGGCAGCTTCGGCCTGTGGGGCGCCGACAGTGACGAGGAATACTGGCTAAGTGCCTACGTCACCGACTTCCTCCTGCGCGCCCGTGAGCAGGGTTTTGCCGTGCCGTCCGAGGCCCTGGAAAAGGCCAACCAGCGGCTGCTGCGTTACCTGCAAGAGCGCAGCATTATCGAGGACGGCTACAGCGACAACGCCGACCAGACCCGCTTTGCCGTGCAGGCCTACGCCGGTTATGTGCTGGCGCGCAGCCAGCAGGCACCGCTGGGCGCCTTGCGTACGCTGTTCGAGCGGCGCAGTGACGCCCGTTCGGGTCTGCCATTGGTTCACCTGGCTGTGGCCTTGCAGAAAATGGGCGACCAGCCACGGGCCGACGACGCCCTGCTGGCTGGCCTGGCGATCAAGCGTGACGACCAGCAGTGGTTCCACGATTACGGCAGCGTGCTGCGCGACGATGCGCTGATCCTGGCCCTGCTCAACGAGCACAGCCTGGCCAGCAAGCAACGGGACGAGCGTCTGTTCGGTTTGGCGGATGAATTGGCCAGCCGTCCGTACCTGTCCACTCAGGAGCGCAATGCCCTGTTCCTCGCCGGTCGCGGCCTGCTGCTGGAACCTGAGCAGGCCTGGCAAGCCGAGTTGAGCCTGGCTGGCAACGTGCGGGCGCTGAGCAACAGCCAGTCCGGCATCAAGCTGGAAGGTGCGGCACTGGCCGAGCCGATGAGCGTGCGCAGCCTGGGCGAGGGCACCTTGTTCCAGCAACTGAGCATTTCCGGCTACCCGGTCAAGGCGCCGGCAGCCGGTGGCGAGAACCTCAGCATCCGCCGCGAATACTTGGGCATGGACGGTGAGCCGCTGGACCTCAACAACCTCGCCAGCGGTGAGCTGGTGCTGGTGCACCTGGCCGTGGAGGCCAAGCAACGGGTGCCGGATGCGCTGGTGATCGACTTGCTGCCTGCCGGCCTGGAACTGGAAAACCAGAACCTTGGGCAAAGCGCCGCGAGCCTGGAAGACGCCAGCAGCGAGGTCAAGGAATGGCAGCAAGCGATGCAGAACGCCACGCCCAAGCACCAGGAGTTCCGCGGTGACCGTTATGTCGCGGCAGTGGACGTCAACGGCTACGGCACCACCCACCTGCTGTACCTGGCCCGTGCGGTCACGCCAGGCACCTACCGGGTGCCGCCACCGCAGGTTGAGTCCATGTACCGGCCGAACTGGCAGGCGGTGGGCGAGGCGCCTGCGCAGTTGGTGGTGAAGGGGCACTGACCCTCTCCCCAGCCCTCTCCCGTAAACGGGAGAGGGGGCAATCTGTGCAGGGATGACCGGCCTGCGTCACCCCTCGTCCATTTATGGGAGACGGCTGCATGGATGCAGGAGGCCCAAGCCGAGGGGGCGGGGGAGAGGGAAAACGGAGCAGGAGGCTCCCATGGCTCTACGGGAAAACGCCAAACGTCTGCGCACCCACATGACCGACACCGAAGCCCGGCTCTGGTATCACCTGCGTGCTCATCGATTCATGGGGTTGAAGTTCAAACGGCAGAAGCCTATCGGCCGTTATATCGTCGACTTTGTCTGTTTGGAGTGTTTTCTGATCATCGAACTGGACGGTGGTCAGCATGCTGAGCAGTGGCAGCACGATCAGTTGCGGGATGACTATTTACGGGCGCGGGGCTATCAGGTTCTGCGCTTCTGGAATCATCAGGTTTTGACGGAAACGGATGCGGTACTTGAGCAGATTAGACTGGCCATTGGCCCTCTCCCGTAAACGGGAGAGGAGGCAGCTTGCACGCGCTTATTCGCTTGGCGCCAGTAGCGGACAATGGTCCAGTCACCTATTTAATTGCTGCGTTCAACCACTCCCCTCGCCCATTTATGGGAGAGGGGCCGGGGGAGAGGGTCGGCATTACCTCGGGCCAAGAGGTCACGCATGAAGCGCTGGCTTGGCAAGTCGCTGGTTCTGTTCATCATCCTGCTCGCCCTGCTCTGGTCTGCCGACCGCCTGTTCCCACTGCCGTTGCCAGAGGACGACCAAGCGCGGGTGGTGCTGGCTGAGGACGGTACGCCGTTGTGGCGCTTTGCCGATGCCGAGGGGGTGTGGCGATATCCGGTCACGCCCGAGCAGGTTGCGCCGGCGTATTTGCAGGCGCTGCTCAGTTATGAGGATCGCTGGTTCTATCAGCACCCTGGGGTCAACCCGTTAGCGTTGGGGCGGGCGGCCTGGCAGAACCTCAGCGGTGGGCGGGTGGTGTCCGGTGGCAGCACCTTGTCGATGCAGGTGGCGCGGCTGCTCGACCCGCACTCGCGCAGCTTGTCCGGCAAGCTCAAGCAGCTGTGGCGCACCTTGCAGCTGGAGTGGCACCTGTCGAAGGCGGACATTCTCACCCTGTACCTCAATCGCGCGCCCTTCGGCGGCACCTTGCAGGGCGTGGCGGCGGCCAGTTGGGCCTATCTGGGCAAGCCGCCGAGTCAGCTAACCCATGCCGAGGCTGCGCTGTTTGCGGTGCTGCCCCAGGCGCCCAGCCGCTTGCGCCCGGACCGTCACCCGCACGCCGCTCAAGCGGCACGCGACAAGGTGCTGCGGCGTCTGGCGCAGTTCCAGGTGTGGACGCCGACACAGCTGCGCGAGGCGCTGGAGGAACCGGTGCTGCTGGCGCCGCGCCGCGAGCCGAGTCTGGCGCCGTTGCTGGCGCGGCGGCTGAACACGCCGCACAGCCCGGCGCTGATCCGTACCACTCTGGATGCCGCCTTGCAGCGTCGTCTGGAAGATTTGCTGCTGGGCTGGCGCGCGCGCCTGCCGGAGCGCACCTCGGCGGCGATCCTGGTGGTTGAGCATGAGACGATGGCGGTGCGTGCCTACTTGGGTTCGGTGGACATCAACGACCCGCGACGCTTCGGTCATGTCGACATGATCAGCGCCCAGCGCTCGCCCGGCTCGACCCTCAAGCCGTTCCTGTATGGCATGGCTCTGGACGCTGGGCTGATTCATTCCGAGTCGCTGCTGCAGGATGTGCCGCGCCGTTATGGTGATTACCGGCCGGGCAATTTCGCCACCGGGTTTAGCGGCCCGGTGGCGGCCAGCGCGGCGTTGGCTACTTCGCTGAATCTGCCGGCGGTGCAATTGCTGGAGGCATACGGGTCGAAGCGTTTTGCCGGCGAACTGCGCAGCGCCGGCGTGCCGCTGGCCTTGCCGGCCTTGGCCGAGCCGAACCTGGCGCTGATTCTCGGCGGCACCGGCAGCCGTCTGGAGGACTTGGTGGGTGGCTACCGCGCCCTGGCCCACGGCGGCAAGAGTGCTCGCTTGCGCTTGCAACCGCAGGACTTGCTGGTTGAGCGGCGGCTGTTGTCGCCAGGCTCGGCGTGGATCATTCGCCGCATCCTCAGTGGCCAGGCCCGCCCGGACCGCGACCCGCGCGCGCACCTGTTGCAACGTCCCAGCCTGGCCTGGAAGACCGGTACCAGTTACGGCTTTCGCGATGCCTGGGCAATAGGTGTGGGGCCGCGTTATTTGATCGGCATCTGGATCGGTCGCCCGGACGGCACCCCGGTGCCCGGCCAGTTCGGCCTGGCCTCGGCGGCGCCGCTGATGCTGCAGGTGCATGACCTGTTGGTGAATCGCGACCGCCAGCGCGGCCTGCCGTTACCGGTGGAGGAGGTGCCGGCGAATGTTGGGGTGGCGGCGATCTGCTGGCCCCTGGGTCAGCCGCTGGCCAAGGATGATCCCAACTGTCGCCGCCAGCGCTTTGCCTGGACCCTGGATGGCACCACGCCGCCGACCTTGCAGGCCCTCGACCAGCCCCTGGGCTTGGGCTTGCAGCAGAACATTTGGGTCAACGCCCAGGGCCTGCAGGTGGGGGCCGCCTGTGCCGGCGCCCAGGCGCGCAGTGTGACCCTCTGGCCGGCGCCGCTGGAGCCTTGGCTGCCGAGGCGGGAGCGACGCAGTGCGCGACTGCCAGCCAGTGATCCGGCGTGCCCGCCGGCCTTGCCGGCGGCGGTGGCGCCGCTGTCGATTGTCGGCGTGCGCGAAGGCGACAACCTGCGTCGTCCGGCCGCCAGCCGCGAGGCGCTGCAACTCAAGCTGTCGGCGTTGGGTGGCAGTGGCAGACGCTGGTGGTTTCTTAATGGTCAGCCGCTGACCGATACGGCCCCCGACGCCAGCTTCAACCAGGCGTTCAATCAGCTGGGGCGACAGCAACTCAGCGTGTTGGATGAGTCTGGGCAGACCGCTCGGCTGGAGTTCAGCATCGCGCCGTGATGGCTCGGTGCGCTGCCAATTTAGCGGGCCAGCACCAGGCGGTTGCGGCCATCGGCTTTGGCCTGGAACAGGGCGCTGTCGACGCGCTGGAAAAAGGCTTCGCTGCTGTTGTCACGCGTAGGTTCGAAGGTGCCGACGCCGAGGCTGGTGGTCAGGTTGAGGCTGTGTTCACGGGCTTGTAGCGGGCTGTCGGCGATGCAGGTGCGGAACTGTTCGGCCATCTGCTGCGCACTTTCCAGGTCGGTGCCGGGCATTAGCACGGCGAACTCTTCGCCACCCATACGCAGGAGAATGTCGTTGTCACGGCGGAACACCTGGCGCATGCGCTCGGCAAACACCTCCAGGCAGGCGTCGCCAGTGAGGTGGCCGTGTTGGTCGTTGACCCGCTTGAACAGGTCGATGTCCATCAGCACCAGCGCTAGCGGGCTGCCCTGGCGTTTGGCATTGGCCAGCATCAGCGGAAACAGGTCGTTGAACTGATGGCGGTTGCCCAGCCCAGTCAGGCTGTCGGTGCGGCTGAGACGCTCCAGGGCATCGCGCTGCTCCAGCAGCTGGAGTTCCAGGGCAATCCCAGCGTGGTATTCGCGAAAGCTGCGGGTGCCGACCATCAGCAGGTAGATCAGGTAGAACGCCAGGGTCAGCAAGATCGGCAGTTGCTGTTCGCCGTTGCTGGCCAGCACCAGCAAACCAGGCAGGTTGAGCAGTAAAACGGTGCACAGGCCACGGCGCAGGCGCATGGAAAAGGTGAAGGCGACTGCCGAGCTAAAGGCGATGGTGCTGACGGTGGCGACCAGTTGCGAGCGTTGAAAGTCGGGGCTGTAGAGCGCCAAGGCGTGGGCCAGCCCCCAGCCCATGGCCGTCAGTAATACCAGCAGCCAGTGGCGGTTGATCCAGCGTGTAAGGCGGCGGTCGCTATGGGTGGTCGGAGGTAGATGGGCCCAGCGCAGGGCCAGCATTAGGACAAAAAAGCTGCAGCCGCCGAGGCCCAGTAGCAGGTGCTGCAGCGGTGCATTGCTGAAACCCCAGGTCAGCAACCACGCCATAAGGTAGTAGATGCTGCCCAGGCGGGTGCGATTGCTGACGTCCTGGACTTCTCGCCACAGGGCGTATGTGCTGGGTTGCTTGGGGGCGCTGGTGAGGGGCATAGGAACTGGTCATTAATGGTGCGTTGGCAGCATAGCCTTTTTGTGATCTGCAGTGCTGGCCAATTGCCTGTTGTGTGCCTGGCGGTCAGTCCTAGGATTCTGCTTGGGCGCGTATCAGCCTTCCATTGCGGCGCCGCTGTTCCCCGGCTGCTGCTGGCGAAAGGCACGCGGGGTGATACCCAGCCAACGCTTGAAGGTGCGACTGAAGTTGGAGGTGTCCTGATAGCCAAGGCGTTCGGCGATGGCTTCGACACTCAGCGGCGTGTGCAGCAGCAGCCAGCAGGCCAGCTCTTCGCGCACGCGGTCGAGCAGTTGCTGGTAGTTGACGCCTTCTTCGCGCAGGTGACGGATCAGGGTGCGGGGGGCCACATGCTCTTGTGCGGCCAGTTGCTCCAGGCTCGGGTAGCGGCCGTCACAGGCCAGTAAACGCTGATGGATGCGCTGGCTCAGACTGCCTCCCTGTAGCTGTTTGAGCTGATGCTCACAGTCGCGCAGGGCCAACCGCTGGGCCTCGGTATCGCTGGCCAAGCTCGGGCATTCGAGCAGGCTCATGGGCAGCTGGACCTGCAATTGAGGGGCGTTGAAACTCGATTGCGGATACAGCGCGCGATAGGCCTCAGCCCAGGGCGGTTCGGCAAACGGCCAGCTGATCCTGACGTGGTCGTGCAGCGCCTGGCCGCTGATGGTTTGCAGCAGGTTGAGCATGCCCGCCAGCAGATGACCCAGGACGTATTCGCGGATGTCGTCGCTGTCCAGCTGCTCGTGTAAGTGCAGGGTCAGGCCATCGGCATCGCCACTAGCAATACTGAAGGTGGCGAGGTTTTCCCTCAGGCTGGCGAAGCGCTGAACCGCCAGCAGCGCCTGGGCCACTGTCGGGCAGGCCATGGCCAGAACGCCCAAAGCACCGTGGGTGGCCAGTTGGGTGCTGGCGCCAACGTGCAGGCCTAGCCATGGGCATTGGCTGAGCTCGAGCGCGCGTAGCACCAGACGACGAAATTGGGCAAAGCTGAGGAAGCGGTTATCCGTGTGCAGTGTTGCCCAGTCCAGACGGGTGTCCGCCATGATCTGCTGCTGTTCGAATCCGCGGCGGCGTAACTCGGCACACAACAGGCGGGCGTATACCGGGTGCAGGCAGGGTTGAAGCCAGGTTTGCGCGTCGGGCATGGGCATGTGCTCCTCGATCGAGTTGGCACAATATGACGATTATCTGCCCGAGTAAACGGTATTGTCGGACAATCCTACAGCGCATGCTTGCCTCACAAAAAACACTGAGGAGCGTTGTATGAGTGCCGTGATGCCTACCGCTGTAGCGGATCAAGCGGTTTACCGCGACCGTAAACGATATGCCTGGTTGCTGTCAGTTGTTGCCCCGCTGGCGGTCACCGTCGGCCCGTTGGCCCATCTGCTGGGAGCCAGCAGCCAGCTGTGGTTCTTTGTTTCGCTGGGTTTCTTCTACCTGGGCATTCCGTTGCTGGACAAACTGCTCGGTGAAGACCTGAGCAATCCGCCGGAGTCCGCCGTGCCGGCCCTGGAGGCCGACGGTTATTACCGGGCGATCAACTATGCGGTGGTGCCGGTGCTGTGGTTCGGCATGTTGTTCAACTGTATCTACCTGGCGACCCACGAGCTGCCCTGGTACAGCTGGCTGGCGACGGTAGTGGTGACCGGCTCGATGCTTGGTTTTGGTCTCAATCTCAGTCACGAGCTGGGGCACAAAAAGGACTGGTTGGGACGCAAGGTCGGCCTGTTCAATACGGCTTTGGGTGGTTACGGGCATTTTTCCATCGAGCACAACCGCGGCCATCACCGCCATGTGGCGACCCCGGATGATCCGGCTTCGTCGAAGATGGGCGAGAGCATCTACCGCTTTATGTTCCGTGAACTGCCGGGTGCGTTTTTTCGCGCCTGGGATCTTGAGGCCGAGCGCATGCAGCGTCAGGGCCGTTCCATTTGGAGTCTGGACAACGAAATCGTTCAGGCGGGGTTGCTGACCCTGGCCCTGTACGGCGGCCTGATTGCCCTGTTCGGCCCAGCGATGGTCCCGGTGTTGCTACTGGTGGCTTTCTGGGGCGCGTTTCAACTGACCTCGGCCAACTACATCGAGCACTACGGCTTGGTTCGTCAGCAGCTCGCCAATGGCCGCTATGAGCCCTGCCAACCGCGCCACTCGTGGAACAGCAACCACATCGTCTCCAACCTGGTGGTGTTCCATTTGCAGCGCCACTCCGACCATCACGCCCATCCAACCCGCAGCTATCAGGCCCTGCGTGATTTCAGTGAGCTGCCGCGTTTGCCGTCCGGCTACTTCGGCATGTTTATCGCGGCTTACATTCCGCCGCTGTGGTTCCATGTGATGAATCCGCGGTTGATCGCGGCCGTCGGTGGCGATGTCGAGCGGATCAACTTCCTGCCGGCCAAGCGTCAGCAATTGATTCGTCAGTACGGCTTGCAAACCGAGCCAACTGCACAGGCACAGGAGGCCGCATGAGCCAGCATCAATGCCCCGAGTGTGGATACGTGTATGACAGCGCGTTGGGTGATCGCTTCAGTGGCTACGCACCCGGTACACCGTTTGCCGCATTGCCTGAGGACTACAACTGCCCGCAGTGTTGCGTGCGTGACAAGCCGGACTTCATCGCCCTTGAGGAGTCGGCCGACGCTTGAGTGGGCGCCGGTTCAAGGCTTTTCAGTGAGCGGCCTTGACCCGGAAGCTGCGGGTCATCGACAGCAGCTTGGCCACTATCTCGGCTAATGCATGGCTGGTTTGGTCGATGTGATTTACGGCCTGCTGGGTGCTGATGGCGACGTCATGAATGGTGATCAGGTTGCGATTGATCTCATGGGCCACCGCCGTTTGCTCTTCGGTGGCACTGGCAATCTGCGTGTTCATTGCTGTGATGGTGTCCACCGAATGGCGGATGCTGTGCAGGGCACCGTCGGCCTGGCCGGCTTCGTCAACGGTTTGCTTGGCTTGGTCTTGGCCGTTGTGCATGGCATTCACGGCGTCGCGCGAGCCTTTTTGCAGGCGCAGGATCATGCGGTCAATTTCCGCCGTGGACTCCTGGGTACGCTTGGCCAGGTTGCGCACTTCATCTGCCACCACCGCAAAGCCTCTGCCCTGATCGCCGGCGCGGGCGGCTTCGATGGCCGCATTCAGGGCCAGTAAGTTGGTTTGTTCGGCAATGCTGCGGATCACCTCAAGCACTGTGCCAATGGAGTTGCTGGCATTCTCTACTTCGCCAATCAGGCTGGAGGTGTGTTCCAGTTCGGTGAACAGGGCGGACACCGCTTGCAGGGTGTGGCTGACCATCTGACTGCCGCTGATGGCCTCATGGTCGGCGCTATTGGCCGCCTGGGCGGCGCTCGCAGCATTGCGCGCGACCTCCTGAATGGTTTCCGCCATCTGCGTGGTTGCCGTAGCGACCTGGTCGGTCTCATGTTGCTGACGTTCGACGTCTGTGCGGGTTTGCAGGGTGACGGCGCTGAGCTCCTCCGTCTGACTGCGAATGCTTTCGGTCAGTTCTTGCAGGGCGGTGATCACCGTACTGAAGCGTTGCAGCATGTTGTTATAAGCACTGGCCACACTGCTGATTTCATTGTTGCCGAAGGCTTGAGCCAGGGCGGTTAGGTCCGAGTCTTTGTCCGCCTTGCGCAGCGCGACCAGCAGGTTGCCCAGGGGTTGGCTGATGCTGCCGGCCACCCAGCGGCCACCCAGCAGGCTGACGGCAACAATAAACAGAACCAAGCCAATCATCAGGTTGCGCACATCGTGATAGACGTCGGTCGCGGCCTCGCGGGCCAGTTTGGCTTCGTCCAGTTGCAACTGAATCAGTTCGCCGATGCTGTTGCTGATGGGGTCGATGCTTTGGTACAGCGGGCCGTTGAAGGCGCCGAGTTGGCCCTTAAGGTCGTCAGGGGCGCCCTGCAGGAACGCCTCCAGGCGCTGCAGCTCAGTGTTTGCCGTGCTGAATTGGCTGCGGGCCTGCTCGGCCAGTTGGCTTTCCCTCGGGGTCAGCTTGGTGGCCATATAGGCTTGCCAGAGCCGCTCGATTTCGCTCTGGGCGGTGTTGATTTCGCTCTGTGCCTGATCGCGACTGAACAGGCCGTGGTCGGCCTTGTTGACGGCGTCGATGATGTTCACCGCGTAGTAGTCGCTGATTTGTTTGAGCTGCTGCAAGGGCACTACGCGGTCGTCGTACAGACTGCCGACCCCGGCATCAATGCGGCTGAAGCCGCTGATAGCCACCGCCAGCATGCCAAGCATGGCGAACAGGGGAATGATGATCAGGAGAAACAGCCGGTGAACCACCTTGATGTCGTGCATGCCCATGCCCTCTAAGCCCGTATTACTGTGAATACATATTCGCAGTGTGGCTTTAGATGCTGAGGGGTTAAGACCGTTTGGCTATAAATTCAGGGCTCGTGCGCATGGTCGACCAAGCCGTTGGGCTTTTAAGGCGCGGGGGCGGTGAGTGCCAGGGGGAATTCCTGACCGGGTAGCCAGCGCTGACAAATGGCGCGGAAACTGCCATCGGCCTTCATCTGATCGAGGCTGCGTTGCCACTGATCGATCAGACCGTCGTCGGTGTCGAGGGAGAAGGCGATGTAGGCGTAGCTGTGCAAAAAACTGTGCAGCGGTTCGACATCATCAGGGGTGAGGTTGCCCAGCGCCAGCAGGTCGGGCAGGGTCAGGTTGTCAGCCACCACCAGGTTTACCCGCCGATGACGCAGCATGGTCATCATCTGTTTGGGGCCGAGCACGCCATACAGGTTGGGCATGTTCTGCGCTTTCAGGGTCTGGAAGCTGTACCACTGACGCGGCACAGCGATGGTGCCGAGTTGGCGCGCATCGTCGAGGCTGCTGATGGTCATGCCGGAGCCTTTCAATGCATAGAAGCTGGTCACGGTAACGGCAATGGGACCTACCCACTTGAACAGTTTTTCCCGCTCGGCCGTACGCATGGTCACGAACAGGCCGCTGTTGGGTTCGGTCAGGGCTTTTTGATAGCCCCGCGCCCAGGGCACCACCTGGATATGCGCGTGCTGTTGAGTGCGGCGCAGGATTTCCTCTACCACTTCCACACCCAGGCCGGTCGGCTTGCCATCGCGGCTGAAGTTCAGCGGCGGATAGTCTTCGGTGTACAGCTGCAGGGGCGAGGCCTGCAGGCCAGGCGTCAGGTGCAGGGCCAGCAGGCAGAGTAGCCAGCGGAAAATGTGCATGGGCGAGTCACTGGATGGGTAGTGAGATGCCTATAGCTTAATGGAAGGCTTATGGAACGTCCGTGCTGATCGTCGGCGGCTCAGAGTTCGGCGTCGAGGGCCATGACGCGCAGTCGCTCGCGCTCATCAAAGCGCTGGGCCAGCAGTTGCTCAATGGCCTGCTGTTGGTCCGTAGGGCTGAGGCCTGACTGGCGCAGGCTGTTGCGCTCCGTGGCATAGGCCTGCAAGCGGGCTTGCCACTGGCGGCGCTGCTCGTCGAGTTGTTGCAGGGCGCTGGCGGCCTGTGGGTCGAGGGTGCTGGCGCGCAGTTGGTAGATGGCTTCATCGCTGGCGCCGGCGGCGCGCAGGGCTTCGGTGGCGGCATACAGCTCGCCGTCACGGCTGACCTGCTGGCGCACAGCCCGTTGTTCGGCCGGCAGGCTGGCTTCCAACTGGGCCTGCTCATGGCGCAGTTGCTCGGGGCTGAGGCCGCGTTCGTTCAGACGCAGTTGGGCGAGCATGAACTGGTCCTGGCTCAGGTCGCTGCTGAAGAAGGCCTGGTTTTCCTCGTCGCTGAAATACTCCGCTCGCAAGCGCGTCATGGCCTCCAAGTGCTGGGCAAAGCTCTCTGCGCTGGGTGAGGCGTTGCCAGCGGGCAGGTCGGCCATGGCCAGGCGGTAGTCGAGGTAGCGTTTGAGCAGGTCACGGGCCTGAGCCAGGGCCGGCTCGTGCAGTTGGCTGGCCAGATCGTGATGAATGCGCAGCAGAATCTGCGCCACCGGCTCCTCGTCGATGGCACTGAAATAGAAATCGAACAGTTGCAGCAGCTCTGGCTGCAGGCGCAGTTGGCCGTTGCCATCGGCCTGCAGGACCACGCCGTGGCCGGCGCCTTGCAGGGGTACGGGCAGAGCGCCGGGGCTCGGCAGTTGTACGGCGGTTTGCTGGCTGAGTTGCTGATTGAGGCTGCGTACCTGCACGGCCTTGGCGCTTTGCCTGACTGGGCTGGGTGTATGGGCAGCATGGCTGGCAAAAAAGTAGCCGGCCGTGGCGGCCAACACAGCCAGGCTGACGCTGGCGATGGCCAGTGGGCGGAAACGGAGGGGCATTATGTTTCTCCAGTCGCGCAGAAGCGCGCCGCCGGCAGGCCGCCGGTGGCGCGCTTGAGCGGTTTACAGGCTAAGGCTTTTCAGGCGGCTAGCATGGTTCTGGAACAGGGTCTTGGGGTTGGTCTCGAACAGCGAGACGGCGCCGAAGATCTGGTTGGTGACGTCCAGATGGTTCATGAAATAGTCGTCTTTAAGCACTTTGCCGAAGTGGCTGGAGCACTTGCCGGTTACACCGTCGTTGGCTTCGGTGAAGGCAAAGCGTGAGATGCCGAACAGCACATCGGAGGCGTCCAGCACGTTGGTCAGAGGGGCGGTGCCGCTCCACGAATACATGCGCACGCTGTTGCCGTTGATGTTGGCGGTTTCCGCTCCGGCGCCGCAGGCGGTGGTGGGAATGCCAACCGGGTAGCGCTGATTATTGGCAGCAGCGCCGGGCTTGTTGAATTCGGCGAGCATGGCGCGCACATCGGCCGGGCTCTTTTTGTTATTTGACAGCAGGTTGACCAGGTCGCCGACGGCATTGGCAAAGGCGGTGAACGCCACGCCCTGCAGGCTGCTGGCCGGTGCCACGCCCGTCACCAGGTCGGCCAGGGGCGAGCCCTTGTGCGGGGTGTTCATGGTGGTCACAGAGGCCACCAGGTCTGGCCGGGTGTTCATCACGTAACGCACGGTGATGCCGCCCTGGCTGTGGCCCATGAGGTTGAACTTGCTGATCTTGCCACCGGAGCTGGCGCGGATGTTGTCGAGTTGGGCGATCAGCGCTTCGCCACGCTTGGCGGAGCTGTCGAAGGCGTTGATCTTCGGTACATACACGGTGGCGCCCTGGCTTTGCAGCG
Source organism: Pseudomonas sp. BGA-UO-ETr-WB11 (assembly GCF_059567785.1). NCBI lineage: Bacteria > Pseudomonadati > Pseudomonadota > Gammaproteobacteria > Pseudomonadales > Pseudomonadaceae > Pseudomonas > Pseudomonas sp. BGA-UO-ETr-WB11. The sequence goes on from NZ_JCAQOS010000008.1 coordinate 873,714, forward strand.
CCGCGGGGATTTTGTACCAGTAGTCGATGGCGGCAATGCTGTCGAAGGCAAAGATGCCAGGCACCAGGACAATCGGGTGCTTGGTTTTGGCTTCGGTGGTGGCAGCGTGGCTGGCCTGGCTGAAGGACAAACCGAGGCCGAGGGTGAGCAGCGAAACAGCAAGCAGTTTCTTCATGTTGGCATTCCTGAATATTGTTTTTATTGTGTGTTTTGCGCCTCGTATTGCCGACACGAGGCATCCGCCATCTGAGCACGCCGATCGCCATCTGACTTGTAAGAACCGATGAACTTGCCAGGCCTGTGTGTCGACTGCACAAAGCACACGCCTGCGCCTTTACGTCGCGCGTGTAAACGCTCAATCTCGCGACCAGACAACAATAAGAGCCACAGCTACGGCTGATCGCTCATTCAGGACCACCGCCATGCCTTCGGCTACGCCATCGTCATTGCTGTATCTCTGGGACCGCCGCACCCTGTTCATTGGTCAACTGAGCGAGTCCCTGGAGCTGTCGCAAGCCGCCGCCACTCTGGTGCTTGGCCTCGATCAGGGCTTTACCCTGGAGTCGGCCGGGCGCCTGTTGCCGTGTCGCAGTGCGCTGCTGCCATCGGGCAGTCGCGTGCGTTTACAGGCTGCGGACAACCGTCTGGTGGTCTGGTATCTAGACCCCTTTGGTGCCGACTGCGCCGCCCTGCGTGGGCAGATGACGACGGTCGAGGGCGGGCTGTGTATGGGGCTGGCAGATGAGTCGCAGTGGCTTGAGCGCCATCGCCAATTGCTTGATGAACAGACCACACCCGCCCAGGCCTATGCCTTGATCGAACAACTGGTGGGCACGCCGGCGCCGTTCAAGCTGGATGCGCGCATCAGCAGCGTGGTGGCGCTGATCAAACGTGACGTGGCGAATAACCTCTCGGCCCGGTATCTGGCGGCCCAGGTGGACTTGTCCGAGCCACGCCTGTCGCAGCTGTTCAAGGACACCCTGGGCGTGCCGATCCGCCGTTACCGGCAGTGGCACCGGCTGTTCGTCACCGCCGTTGGCGTGACCCAGGGCCTGTCGTTGACCACCGCGGCGTTGGAGGCTGGCTTTACTGATTCGGCGCATTTCAGCCGCACCTTTCGCAGCATCCTCGGCATGCCGCCGTCGGCCATGCTCAATCCGCGTGGGCGGATGCGCATGTATGCGGGTTAGGCGCGCGCCAGCACCGGTATTTGCCACTGCTCGCCGGGCTTGGGCGGGCGGAATTCGTTGGCTGGCACCTGCCGCTCGGCCAGGGCTCTGGCCAGTTCCTGGGGCGGGGCAAACTGCTCCTCGTCGCTCAAGTTAAAGGTACCGAAGTGGATCGCCATGCTGCACTGCGAGGCCAGTTGCTGGTGGGCCTGCACGGCGTCGTCGGGGTTCATGTGGTTGTCGCGCATAAACCAGCGGGGGGCGTAGGCGCCAATCGGCAGGGCGGCAAAGCGCAGCGGGCCGAAGCGCTGGTTGATCAGTTTGAATTCTGGTCCCAGGCCACTGTCACCGGGAAACAGCACCGGCCCTTCGGCCGAGTCGAGCACAAAGCCCAGCCACAGGCTGCGGTTAGTGTCGTGGCGGGCGCGTGCCGACCAGTGCTGCACGGGTACGGCATGCAGGCTGAGCTGCTCGTTCAGCGGCAGGCTTTGCCACCAGTCCAGCTCAATGACATCGGGGAAACCGCATTCGCCAATCAACCCGCCATTGCCCAGGCCTGTCACCACCTGAGCCTTGGGGAAACGCTCGGCCAGTTGGCGCAGGCTGAACAGGTCAAGGTGGTCGTAGTGGTTGTGGCTGACCAGAATCAGGTCAATCGGCGGTAGCTGCTCGAGGCTCAGGCCGGGCGGGTGATAACGCTGCGGGCCGATGAATTCGAACGGGCTGGCGCGTTTGCTCCACAGCGGGTCGGTGAGGATATTCAGGCCGTGCTGCTGGATCAGCAGGGTGGCGTGATTGATGTAGGTGACGCGCAGTTCGGCACCGTGCACCCGGCTGACGATCTCGGGCGGTATCTGTGGGCCTGGCTGCGCCACCCACTGCATTTGCGGCGGGCGGCTGAACCGCCACTTGAGTACATCGCCCAGACTTTTATGGGCCTTGGGTTCGAGGTTGTGAAAACGTTCGCCATCGAAATGGTCGCTGCGGGGCCCTCGGTAGGGACGGCCATGGCGGCCCAGCAGGTTGAGCAAGGCCAGCCACCAGGTGGGGCGCAGAACACGGAACATACGGATTCGCTCTTGCAGGACGAAGGTGGCTCAACCTAGCATGCCGCTCCCGTCGCTCGCCTGGCCAAGTCTTTTCTACTCATGTCACGACCTCCTGCTCGTCCTGCTGCTACCCGTTCCCCACGTCCTGGCCAGGGTTCGTCTGCGCCACGGCGAGTGGCCAAGCCAGCGCCGGCCGAGCCGCAGCTGTTGCTGTTCAACAAGCCGTTTGACGTGCTCACCCAGTTTAATGACGAAGGCGGGCGCGCCACCCTCAAGGACTTTATCCCTGTGCCGGGCGTGTACCCGGCCGGGCGCCTGGACCGCGACAGCGAGGGGCTGTTGCTACTGACCAATGTCGGTAGCCTGCAGGCGCGCATCGCCGACCCCAAGCACAAATTGGCCAAGACTTACTGGGTGCAGGTGGAGGGCGAGCCGAGTGCCGAGCAGTTGCAGCAATTGCGCGAAGGCGTGCAGCTCAACGACGGCCCGACCCTGCCGGCCGAGGCGCGTTTGTTGGATGAGCCCGAGCTGTGGCCGCGCAATCCGCCGGTGCGGTTTCGCAAGAGCGTGCCGACCCACTGGCTGGAGTTAGTGATTCGCGAAGGGCGCAATCGCCAAGTGCGACGTATGACGGCGGCGGTGGGCTTGCCGACTCTGCGTCTGGTGCGGGTGCGCATTGGTCCCTGGAGTATCGAAGGGCTGGCGCCTGGCGAGTGGCGTGCGGTGCCGGCCCAGTTGCCCTAAGGAGTCGCCTGAGTTCGCGGTCAAGACCGCTCCCACAAAGTGCACCCCTGGCGCAAATCCCGTGGGAGCGGTCTCGACCGCGAACGGCGTGAACCGCGCTGTCGTGACAGCAAAGCCGAAGAGCGGTGGTTGTTACTGAATGCCGAAGGTGACTTCCACCAGATAACCGATGATCGGCTTGGCGGCGAAGGCGAACAGACACAGACCGAGGCCGAGAAACAGGATGGCGGTGCCCATGCGGCCGGCCTTCGAGGTTTTTGCCAGGTCCCAGATGATGAAGGCCATAAAGGCCATCAGGCCGCTGACCAGCACGTACATCATCAGGGCTTCAAACTGTTCGGTTTCCATGGCGACCTCAGTGGCGTAATTCGGAGCCGCAGCAGCGGCGCGGCGATTATACGCGCGTTGCCGGCGCTGGCGACTGCCACTGGGCAGCGCTGGGCGCGGCTTAGCCGCGCAGGTGGTTGAGCGGCAGCTCGGTGCTACTCAGCACTTGGTTGAGCACGAAGCTGGAGCGCACGCTGGTCACCCCTTCGATGCGGGTCAGGTGGCCGAGGAGAAACTTCTGGTAGTGGTCCATGTCGGCCACCACCACCTTCAGTTGATAGTCCGCGTCCATTCCGGTCACCAGGCTGCACTCAAGCACCTCCGGGCATTGGCGGATGGCACCTTCGAAACCCTCAAAGCGTTCCGGGGTGTGCCGGTCCATGCCGATCAGCACATAGGCGGTCAGGCTCAGACCGAGCTTCTTGCGGTCCAGTAGGGCTACCTGACGGAGGATGTAGCCGTCGTCCTCCAGTTGCTTGACCCGTCGCGAGCACGGCGAGGGCGACAGGCCGATGCGCTCGGCCAGGTCTTGGTTGGAAATCCGCGAGTCGCGCTGCAATTCGCTGAGAATGTTCAGGTCGTAGCGGTCGAGTTTGTTCATGTTGGCCTGATTTATTAGCTGTATTGCGCGATATCATGCGCTTGTGGTGATTTGTTGCGCAAGTGACGTGCGGTTCGGCAATCTTCGCAATCTTTTTCCGCAGCTGCGGCGCTAATATTCTTCTCAGTTTCAAGGCCCGGACATTCTCGTCCAGCCGACCCGCCCAACCAGGTGAGTCGATGCCGGCGCCCTTATCGGGGTGGCCTGGCCACCGGGTTCGCAGCGCCCAATCAGGCCTGCGATGCACAGCGCGCTACCCTCGCCAGTGCCGGATGAAAGCAAAAAGGGCGTCCCGCGGGACGCCCTTTTTGTTGGCTCTTTCTACGTTATGCGTTGACGGTGCGATTGAGCTTTTGTAGGAGCGGATTTATCCGCGAAATTCGCGGCTGAAGCCGCTCCTACTGCGCGACGCTAGCGCTGCAATAGTTAACGGATATGAAGCCTTTTTGTTGCGCCGGATTTGCTCCCGGCAGGTTTAGAGCAGGCCGCTGAGCTGCAACAGCCACCAGGCCAGAATCAGCACCTGCACCAGGTAGCTGGCAAAACGCAGCCAGACGAACAGCGGCGCGGTGCTCAGCAGGTGCACCAGCGATTGCAGTACGCGCGCGGCCAGCAGGCCGAGGGCCAGCGGGTCGGTGAGTGCGGTTTGCCCGGCCAGCATGGCGAACAGCAGCACGGCGGCTTGGCCTGGCAGGTTTTCCAGGCAGTTGGCGTAGGCGCGGGTCAGGCGCTGGCCGAAGCCGGGTACGTCGCTGCCGTCGGCATTGAAGGCGTTGACGGCCTTGTGTCCGCCGAGCACCTTGATGCCGCGCATGTTGGCCAGCAGAAACACCAGTAGCAGGCTCCAGGCCACCAGACCGAGCAGGGCGATAGCGCTGGGGGTAAGGGCGATGGGCATGGCAGAAACCTCGATCTTGTTGTTATCGGAAGGAGGCGCCAGCTTAAGATATTTAGAGTAATTGCTCTACTTGTGTTCGCCGACCTTTTTGCCGGTGCGTACCCTGCTTAAGCAGAGGCCGGCAGCACGTCCTGCGGGTCCGGGTGGACCAACACCTCGGCCTGGGGGAATTCGGTCTGGATGGCCGTTTCGACCTGCTCGCACAGTTCATGCACCTGCGACAGCGGCATTTCGTTGGGCAGCTCCAGGTGCAGTTGCACGAACCAGCGGGTGCCAGAGATGCGCGTGCGCAGGTCATGGGCGCCGAGTGCGCCAGGCACGGTGCAGGCCAGCAGGTGCATGCGCTCGGTGATCTCCACGGACAACTCGGCATCCATCAGCACCGCAACGGATTCGCGGGCAATGCTCAGGGCGCTCCAGAGAATGTAGAAGGCGATGGCAATACCGAAGATCGCGTCCAGGCGATGCCAGCCAAAACCGGCGAGGATCAGCGCCAGCAGGATGCTGCTGTTGAGCAGCAGGTCGGAGCGGTAGTGCAGCGAGTCGGCACGGATGGCGGTGGAGCCGGTGACTTTGACCACATGCTGCTGGAACACTAACAGGGCGGCGGTCAGGCCCAGGGACACCAGCATCACGGCGATGCCCAGGCCCTGGGCGCCGAGGGGTTCCGGATGGAGCACGCGGTTGACGCCCTGGACGCCGACCAGGATCGCGCTGACGCCGATAAACAGCGATTGCCCAAGGCCTGCCAGGGCTTCGGCCTTGCCGTGGCCGTAGCGGTGATCGTCATCTGCCGGGCGCAGGGCGTAGTGCACGGCCAGCAGGTTGAGCAGAGAGGCGGCGCCGTCCAGCAGCGAATCGGTCAGCCCCGCCAGCAGGCTCACCGAGCCGCTCATCCACCAGGCAACGGCTTTAGCCAGGGCCAGGCTGAGGGCAACGACCAGTGCCGCGCCACTGGCCAGGCGCATTAAACGAGCGTGTTCGGCACTGATCGACATGCAAACTCCAGACGAAATAGTTAGACGTACTGCTTAGCCGGCGTTGCGCAAACCGAGGCTGGCCAGTTGTTCCAGGCTGCCGTGCTGCTGTCGCAGGTTGGGGTGCAGCAGCGGCAGCTGGTGACCGGTTTGTTCCTCGATGATGGCTTTGAGTTTGTGGTTGTCGATCTGGCCGTCGCGGCCCACGGCGTCCTGCAGGCGCTCAGGGGCAACCGAGTAGGTGCCTTCGGGCAGGTAGATGGCGCCGGTGGTGAAGTCGATGGCAAAGGCAATCAGGCCGGGAATCACATAAAACAGCAGGCCGACGGCATTGGCGATGGCGATGGCCGGGTCGATCTTGCCGTCGATCTGGCCGCGCCGATCGGGGTAGAACAGGGTGCCGCACGCGGCCACCTGGCTGAGGAGGGTGATGGCCAGAACGGCGCAGATACCACGGAATTGCGAGCGCATAAGCACCTCCAAAAATAAGGCCGCCACTATACCAAGCAGCGCCCGACAATGCTGTGCGGCGGCACGCTTATGCCGGCTGGCGCGAGGATTAGTCGTTCGCCGCTATAATCGCCGGCCTGCGCTGGAGTGCCGATGAAACCCTTACCCATTGATGACGTTTTGCCCGCCCTGTGTGCCGCCCTGCGCGAGCGCCACGAAGCGGTGCTGGAAGCGCCGCCCGGCGCCGGTAAAACCACGCGGGTGCCGCTGGCGCTGCTGCACGAGCCGTGGCTGGGCGAGCAACGCATTCTGATGCTTGAGCCACGGCGGTTGGCGGCCCGCGCAGCGGCCGAGCGGCTGGCCAGCGAACTTGGCGAGGCGGTGGGTGAAACGGTCGGTTATCGCATTCGCCTGGACAGCAAGGTCGGCCCGCGTACCCGTATCGAGGTGGTCACCGAGGGCATCCTCGCCCGCCGCCTGCAGGACGACCCCGCCCTGGAAGGCGTCGGTCTGATTATCTTCGATGAGTTCCACGAGCGCAGTCTGGATGCCGACCTGGCCCTGGCCCTGAGCCTCAATGGCCGCGAATTGCTGCGTGACGAACCGCCGCTGAAGATCCTGCTGATGTCCGCCACCCTGGAAGGCGAGCGCCTGGCGGCCTTGCTCGGTGATGCGCCAGTGGTCAGCAGCAGCGGACGCATGCACCCGGTGGCGATCCACTGGGGGCGACCCTTTCAGCCGGGCGAATGGGTTGAACCGAAAGTCGTGCAGACGGTGCTGCAGGCCCTTAGCGATGAACCCGGCAGCCTGCTGGTGTTTCTCCCCGGTCAAGCCGAGATCCGCCGGGTGCATGAGCAATTGGCCGACGCGTTGGCCGGCCGCACGGAGGTTGTGCTCTGCCCGCTGCATGGCGAACTGGACCTGGCGGCCCAGCGCGCGGCCATCGAGCCGGCGCCGGCAGGTCAGCGCAAGGTGGTGCTGGCCACCAATATTGCCGAAACCAGCCTGACCATCGACGGCGTGCGCGTGGTGATCGACGCTGGTTTAGAGCGGGTGCCGCGCTTCGATCCGGCCAGTGGCATGACCCGCCTGGACACTCAGCGTATTGCTCGCGCCTCGGCCACCCAGCGTGCTGGTCGCGCCGGGCGTCTGGAGCCGGGGGTGTGTTACCGGCTGTGGTCCGAGGCCCAGCACGAACAATTGGCCGCCTATGGTACGGCCGAAGTCCTTCAGGCCGACCTCGCTGGCGTGGCCCTGCAGTTGGCGCGCTGGGGCGTGCAGCCGGCTGAGTTGGCCTGGCTGGACCCACCGCCGGCGGCGGCTTTCGCCCAGGCGCGTGACCTGCTCGGGCGACTCGGTGCCCTAGATGGTCGCGGTGCGCTGACCGCCCACGGCCAGGCGATGGCCGAGCTGCCGGCCCATCCGCGCATCGCCCATTTGCTGCTGCGCGGTCAGGCGCTTGGTCTGGCGACGGCGGCCTGCGACTTGGCCGCCTTGCTCGGCGAGCGCGATATTTTGCGCGGTGCCGGTGCCGATCTGCACAGCCGCATGGCCTTGCTCAGCGGCGCCGACAAGGCTGGCCGCAGCAGTGCTGGCGGGGTGTCGCGGGCACGGCAACTGGCCCGTCAGTACCGGGGTTATTTGCGTGGCAAAGCGACTTCGCCCGTGGCCGATCCCGAGCATCCGCGCTGGCTCGGTTGTCTGCTGGCATTGGCCTACCCCGACCGTATTGCCCGCCAGCGCCGGGCTGGCGCAGCCGAGTATCGCCTGGCCAATGGCCGGGCGGCGCTGTTCAGCGAAACCGATGGGCTGATGAAGCACGAGTGGTTGGTGATCGCCGATCTCGGCAGCCGTCAGGGCCAGCGCGAGGAGCGCATCTACCTGGCGGCCGATCTTGAGGTTGAGCTGTTCGCCGGGCCGCTGGCCGAACAGGTGCGCAGCCTCGATGTGCTGGACTGGGACGAGCGCGAAGGCGTGCTGCGCGCCGAGCGCCAGCGCAAGGTCGGAGAGTTGCTGCTCGACAGTCAGCCGCTGACTGATCTGGATGCCGACGCCCGTGGTCAGGCCCTGCTCGCTCTGGTGCGGCGCAAGGGCCTGGAGCTGCTGGCCTGGACCCCGGAATTGCGTCAGTGGCAGGCGCGCCTGGCCTTATTGCGGCGCCTGGACCTGGCCCAGGCGGGGCACAGCGACTGGCCGGACGTGAGTAACGCCGCGCTGCTGGCGCGCCTGGACGACTGGCTGCTGCCGTACCTGGGCAAGGTCAGCCGCCTCAGTCACTTTGCCAACCTGGATTTGCCGGCAATGCTCGCCAGTCTGTTGCCCTGGCCGCTGCCCCAGCGCCTCGATGAGCTGGCGCCGAAAAGCCTGGAGGTGCCGTCCGGCTCGCGTATTCGCATCGATTATGAGCACGACACGCCGGTGTTGGCGGTGCGCCTGCAGGAGTTGTTCGGCCTGGCGGTGACGCCGCGTATCGCGGGCGGTCGTCAGCAACTGCTGCTGCATCTGCTGTCGCCGGGGCACAAGCCGGTGCAGGTGACCCAGGACCTGGCCAGCTTCTGGGCCAATACCTACCTGGAGGTGAAGAAGGACCTTAAGGGCCGCTACCCGAAGCATTACTGGCCAGACGACCCCTTAATTGCCGAGCCCACTGCGCGGGCCAAACCGCGCCGCTAGTTGGCTGCCTTCGGTTCTACTGCTGGCGGCGTTGCTGGCGGTGCGCCGAGCTGCAGGTGTTCATAGGCGCGGTCGAGGTCGTCGCGCAGCTGTTCGGCGCCGGGCATGGCCTTGGAAATCTGCAGGGTGATCGGCAGGTGGCGCAAGGTGATGTAGGGCAGCTCCGGTAAGTCGGCATCCTGCAAGGCTTGCTCGATGGGCTTGCTGTAGTCGATCAGAAAATCACCGCGCCGGCGCATCAGCATCGCCAGGGCCGCCTGGTGGCTGCTGCTGCGGCTTATCTGTACGTCGAGACTGGGATCGGTCAGCCAGTCGGAAATCGGCTGGCGGTAGGCGTAGCCGTTGATCAGCAGCAGACGTTTGCCGCGCAGCCCTTCCGGCAGTGCCGGTGGCGCCGTGTCGGTGCGGTGGTAAAGGTTGATGTCCACGGTACTCAGTTGGTGCCGGCCTTCGAGAATATGCCCCTGTAATTGCGGCACGCCCGGTGCGCCAGCCGACATCTGCACGCTGCCGTCCACCAGGCCGTTGTACAGCCGAGCACCCGGCAGTGAGCGGAACTCGGCGGGGTAGCCGGCCTGCTGCAACAGTTGGCGAATGATACCGATGATCTCGCCATGGGCGCGGCCCTGGCTGTCGGTGTAACTGAAAGGCGGGAATTCCAGGTAGGCAAAGCGCACCGGTTCGCGGTCGGCGGCCATGCTGATTTCGCTCAGGCACAGGCATGACAATGCCCACAGCAGTAAGCCAAAGCGCGGTCGTGCAGGTGTGCGGGTCAAGGGCATAAAGTAACCGTGGTTGGCCGAGGTGCAGTTTCGTCAGTTTAGCCCGAGGCCATCATGTTGCGCTGCCGTTACGGTGTCGGGCGCCGCATCCCCGGCGCCTTGAGGCTATGCTGGGCGGGTGAGGGGCTGTCGCTGGTGCATGCGTGAACGGAAGGGCAGCAGCGCCTGAGTAACTTGTCGCTTTGATCGTGGGGGTTGGGCATGCATCGCAAGGTTTTTACCAGCAAGGTTTATGAGCGCAAGGTGGTGCTGGTCACCGGCGGCTGTGCCGGTATCGGCCGGGCGCTGGTGTTGCGTTTTGCTCAGGCTGGCGCGCGGTTGGTGATTCTCGATCTGCAGCAGGATGAGTTGGATGGTCTGTTGCAGCACCTGGCTGATCATCACCATGTGGAGGCCATGGGCCTGCGCTGCGACGTGGCCGATGCAGCGGCGGTGCAAGAGGCCGTGGCGCTGGCCACAGAGCGTTTTGGTGGCATCGATGTGCTGGTCAACAATGCCGGCGTCAGCCACCGCAGCACCTTTGCCGACACCGATCTGGAGGTGTTTCAGCGGGTCATGGCGGTCAACTATTTCGGCGCGCTGAACTGCACCAAGGCAGCGTTGCCCAGCCTGATTGCTCGACACGGGCAGATCATCGTACTCAGCTCGCTGTCGGGTTTTGCTCCGCTGCTGTATCGCAGCGCCTACAACGCCAGCAAGCACGCGCTGCATGGTCTGTTTGAGACGCTGCGTTACGAGATCAAGGGTTCGGGGGTGAATGTCATGCTGGTCTGTCCGGGCTTTACCGCCACCGACCTGCGCAAGAATGCCCTGGTCGGTGACGCCGGGTTGGCGCCGAGTCCGCCCCTGGCCATGGGCCGGGTGGCCTCGGCCCATGACGTGGCCGAGGAGGTCTACCGCGCAGCACTCAAGCGCAAGAGCTTGCTGGTGTTGTCCAACGTCAACTGGCGGGCGCGCCTGCTGGCGCGCTATTTCCCCTGGCTGTTCGAGCGTGCGCTGTTGCCGCGCATCTCCGGGATCAAGCCAGATCGGGGCGGACGCTAGGGCTGTTTTCGATCAGGATGAAGTAACGTAGCATCACCAGGGTCAGGAACAGCTGCAGGAAGCCATTGGCGCTGTCCAGCAGCAGGCTCAACCAGGCGCTAGGCGACTCGCCCACTAGTTGATACACCCACCAGTCCAGCAGCCACAACGGCAACAACACCGCCAGCAGGCAGGCCAGCAGCGGCCAAAAATGCCCGGCACTGAGATTCAGGCTGCCGCGCAAGGCGGCCAGTGGCGTGTAGCCGCGTAGCACCAGCAGGTATTCGGCAAAGGCCAGCTTGACCATCACCCACAGCCCCGGCAGCACCAGCAGCGAAATGCCCAGCAGGATCAGCAGGCTGGTCAGGGCTGTCAGTACGGCCAGGCTCGGCCACAGGCGTAGGGCCGCGGCCAGCAGGTCGGCAATGCGTGGCTGCAGACCACGGCTGCGGGCATCCACCAGCAGAATCAGCGCGGCGCTGTACAGCGGATAGATCAGCAGGCCGGCCAGCAGGCTGTAAGGCACGCTGGTGCTCTCGCCAGCCCAGAGACCGATGAACTGGGCGAGCAGATTTTCCAGCAGCACCCAGGGCAGGCACAGCAGGGCGATGGTGATCAGGTGGCGGCTAAAAAAGTACCAGGCGTCGCGCAGGGGAATCAGCGGGTTCATCGGCAGGCATCAACGGTGAGTGGGTGCCCACTGTAGCGGGTTGCCTGTAGTGGTTCCAATTGCCGCTGCGCTGATCGAGGAAGGGTGCACCGGCCGGGGTGTTCGCCCATAATCGGCCTCCGCTTTCGCCCGCAGGAACTCCTGGTGAAGAAAATCGCCGTATTCGCCGATGTGCAGAACCTCTATTACACGGTGCGCCAGGCCCATGGCTGCCACTTCAACTATGCCGCCCTGTGGGCGGACATCAGCCAGCGCGGGCAGATTGTCGAGGCATACGCCTATGCCATCGAGCGCGGCGATGCCAAGCAGCAGCAGTTCCAGCAGATCCTGCGCAACCTCGGTTTTACGGTGAAGCTCAAACCCTACATCCAGCGCAGCGATGGCTCGGCCAAGGGCGACTGGGACGTGGGTATTACCATCGACGTGCTGGATGCTGCGCCGCGGGTGGATGAAGTGGTGCTGGCCTCCGGTGACGGCGACTTTGCCATTCTGCTCGACAAGATCCGCGCCAGTTACGGCGTCGAGGCCGTGGCCTACGGCGTGCCGGGCCTGACCGCCCAGGCGCTGATGCGGGCGGCCAGTCGCTATGTGCCGGTGGAAGGCAGCTTGCTGCTGAAGAACTGAGCCCCGACCTCTTACCTGAATAAAACGGATCGTTCGTGGAACCCATCGCAGTCATCGACTTTGAAACCACCGGCATGTCACCCGGCCACAGTTGTCGTGCCACGGAGATCGCTGCGGTGATCGTCGAGGACGGGCGCATCGTTGCCCGTTATCAGAACCTGATGAACAGTGGTGCCTATGTGCCGCCGTTTATCGAAAGCCTGACTGGCATCAGCAATGCCATGCTGCGCAAGGCCCCGCCGGCGGCCGAGGTGATGGCTCAGGTGGCTGAGTTTGTCGGGCGCACGCCGCTGGTGGCACACAACGCCTCGTTCGACCAGAAGTTCTGGGATGCCGAACTGGGCCTGATCCAGCGCCAGCGCGTACAGGATTTTGCCTGCTCGATGCTGCTGGCTCGTCGCCTGCTGCCGCAGGCGCCCAATCACAAGCTCGGCACCCTCAACAGTTGGGCGCAGTTGCCCCACACCGGCCAGGCGCACCGGGCCATGGCCGATGCGGAAATGGCCGCCAACCTGATGCTGTTTATGGCCGCGCAACTGCGCGAACGCCATGGCATTCGCGAGATTCCCCATGCACTGCTGTGCCGCTTGCAGAAAGTGCCGGCGGCGAAGATTGCCGAAGCCCTTAGCAAAGCGCGCGGCTAGCTAAGGCAGTAACACCAAACGGTTGGGCAGCTCGTTGCGGCTGTGGCTGGCTGGCAGGTGCTGCTTGAGGTGCGCGCCACAGCCCTGAATGCAGTCGAGAAACCCTTGCAGCGTCTGGCCCTGCCGCACCTGGCGGGTGAAGGCATCGATCTGCGTTTGCCAGGTGCTATCTGGCAGGTGTCGGGAGATGCCGCGATCGACCAGAATCTCGACATAACGCTCGGCCTCGGCGACGAAAATCAGCATGCCGGTTTCGCCCGCCGTATGGTGCAGGTTGTGTTCGAGGAACTGCCGCCGCGCCAGGTTGCCGGCCCGCCAGTGGCGCACCGCCCGTGGCACCAAACGGGCGCTAATGCGCGGGCGACTGAAGAGCAGGGCCAGGCCGATAAAGCTCGCCCATTGCACCAGCAGCAGTTGGCCGCTATCCAGCCAGGCCGGGTAGTAGTTGATCGCCCCCGGCAGCAGCAAGGCCAGCAGGCTGGCCCAGAGCAGGGCGACGTCGCGGTAATCATCGGCCTGGGCGGCCAGTACCGTGACCAGTTCGGCATCAGTGTCGCGTTCGATCTGGGCAATGGCATCCGCCACCTGCTGTTGCTCATTCGCGCTGAGTAGGCTCATGGCTGTTGCTCCTGTGCGTATTCCATTACCAGCCACCCGAGGCACCACCGCCTCCGAAGCCGCCACCACCGCCACCAAAACCGCCGCCGCCGAACCCTCCACCGCCACCGCCGTAACCACCGTGGCGCGAGCTGCCGCTGGCCAGCAGAAAAGGGATGACCAGGTCGAGGCGGCCGAGTATCAGCACCACGACGATAATCAGCATCAGCATAAACAGTGCCGTACCCAAGCCGTTAGACGCCGCAGTCGGTGGCGGTTGGGCCAGGGGTTGACCGCCCAGCACTTGCAGAATGGCGTCGACCCCAGCGCTGATGCCCTCGGCATAAGCGCCGCGTTTGAACGCGGGGAGCAGCTTTTGCTGAATGATCAGCGCCGCCTGGGCGTCGGTCAGGGTGCCTTCGAGGCCATAACCGACTTCGATGCGCACCTTGCGTTCGTCGCGGGCGACCAGCAGCAGGACGCCGTTATCCTTGCCCTGCTGGCCAATGCCCCAGTGACGGCCCAGTTGGTAGCCAAAGTCCTCAATCGGCAGCCCTTGCAGGTCGCTCAGGGTGACCACCACCAATTGGTCGCTGCTGGCCTGTTCATGGGCAGCCAGCAGCTGACTGAGGCGCGCCTCGGTGGCGGCATCAAGCAACCCTGCCTGGTCCACCACCCGACCGCTCAGGGGCGGAAAGCTGACCTCGGCCTGGCTCAGACTCAGCCAGCCGGCCAGCAGCACGAGCAGTGGCAGGCGCCACAGGCGGCCCATCAGAATTTCACTTCAGGCGCTTTATCGGCTGCCGGGGCGGTTGCTTCAAAGTTTTCCCGCAGCGGCATGTCGCTGTACAGCACGCTATGCCAGATCCGACCTGGGAAGGTGCGAATCTCGCGGTTGTAGCGCTCGACGCTGGTGATGAAGTCGCGGCGCGCCACGCTGATGCGGTTCTCCGTGCCCTCCAGTTGGGATTGCAGGGCCATGAAGTTCTGGTTGGACTTCAGCTCCGGGTAGCGCTCGGCCACCACCAACAGACGGCTCAAGGCGCCGCTCAGTTGGGTCTGAGCTTGCTGGAACTGCTGCATGGCCTGCGGGTTGTTCAGGGTGCTGGCGTCGACCTGAATCGATGTGGCCTTGGCGCGGGCTTCGATCACCGCCGTCAGGGTCTCCTGCTCTTGCTTGGCGTAGCCCTTGACGGTGGCCACCAGGTTGGGGATCAGGTCGGCGCGCCGTTGGTATTGGTTCTCCACTTGGGCCCAGGCGGCTTTGACCTGTTCGTCATAGGTGGGAATGTTGTTGATGCCGCAGCCGCTGAGCAGCGTGGTCAGCAACAACAGGGCGGCGAGGCGGGCGCCCCGTGGGGCAAGGGTGAAGGTCGGCATGTTCTGGATGCTCCCTGCGGCAGAAATTGGAGTCACACCCTACCGCCTGAACAGGCGTTGCGCCAGCCGCCAGTCCGGGACAACGGCGATAGGCCGAACAGAATCAGGCTGGCGACGCGTGGGCAGGTTAAACTGTGCGGCTTGGCATATTCGCTTTCCTGAACTCTGGTTACCTCCATGACTTTCGCCTCCCTCGGCCTGATCGAACCCCTGCAGCGCGCCCTCGACGAACTCGACTACAAGATCCCGACGCCGGTGCAGGCCCAGGCGATCCCGGCGGTGCTGGCCGGCCGTGACCTGATGGCCGCGGCGCAGACCGGCACCGGTAAGACCGCCGGTTTTGCCTTGCCGCTGCTGCAGCGCTTGATGATGGAAGGTCCGGAAGTGGCGAGTAATTCGGTGCGCGCCTTGGTGCTGGTGCCGACCCGCGAGCTGGCCGAGCAGGTGCATGAGAGCTTTCGTACCTACGGCCAGCACTTGCCGCTGCGCACCTACGCCGTATACGGCGGGGTGAGCATCAACCCGCAGATGATGAAGCTGCGCAAGGGCATCGACGTGCTGGTGGCCACTCCCGGTCGCCTGCTCGATCTGTTCCGCCAGAACGCGGTGAAGTTCAACCAGTTGCAGACCCTGGTGCTGGACGAAGCCGACCGCATGCTCGACTTGGGCTTTGCCGACGAGCTGCGCGCGGTCTATGCGGCCCTGCCGAAGAAGCGCCAGACCCTGCTGTTCTCCGCCACCTTCTCCGAGGCTATCCGCCTGCTGGCCGGGCAAATGCTGGATGACCCGCTGAGCATCGAAGTCAGCCCGCGCAATGTCGCGGCCAGCAGCGTCAAGCAGTGGCTGATCCCGGTCGACAAGAAGCGCAAGACCGAGCTGTTCTGTCATCTGCTGAAAAAACAGAAATGGACCCAGGCCCTGGTGTTCGTGAAAACCCGCAAGGGCGTTGATGAGCTTACTGAGTTACTGCAGCAGCAGGGCATCAACGCCGACGGTATCCACGGCGACAAGCCCCAGGCTACCCGTCAACGGGCCCTGGACCGCTTCAAGGCCCGCGAAGTGCAGATCCTGCTGGCCACCGATGTGGCGGCCCGCGGCCTGGATATTGACGACCTGCCACTGGTGGTCAACTTCGATCTGCCGATCGTTGCCGAAGATTATGTCCACCGCATCGGCCGTACCGGCCGTGCCGGCAATACGGGGCAGGCGATCTCCCTGGTGTGCGCCGATGAGGTGAATATGCTGGCGGCCATCGAAGTGCTGACCGGGCAACTCCTCAAGCGCGTGGATGAACAGGATTTTGAACCCGAGCACCGGGTACCGCTTACCGATGCCAGTGGCCAGGTGCTGAAAAAAGCCAAGAAACCGAAAAAGCCGAAAATCGTCGGTGGTGGCGGCAAGAAGACCCTGGGCAAATGGTTGGAAAGCGCTGATGAGCCAAGTGCGCCGCCGGTCAAGGCCGTGCGCAAGGTGCCGAGCTTCAACACCGGGCCGAAAAAGAAGAAGTAAACGCTCGCGAGACGTAGGGTGAGTTAGCCGCGCAGCGGCGTAACCCACCATGGCGATTGATGGGTATCGCTGCGCTCAACCCATCCTACGGCGATCAGGCCCGTGCGGCTTCCAGCTGGCGCTTGTGTACGGCTGCCTCGGTGGCATCGTAGATCACCACGCAAATGTGCTCGACCGCGCCGTTGGCGGCCGTCAGCGGCAGCAGCGTGACGTTCTGGTACATGTAGTCGGCTTGCCCGGTGATCGGCTGGTAGTTCTTGAAGTGCACCAGGTACGGATGTTGTTCCCATAGGCTGAAGGCGCGGGTGCCCAGTTGCACCACGGTGTCGACCTTGCGGCGGAACCAGGCCTCATCGATTTCCGCGAACAAGCCAAACAACGATTTACCGTAAACCTCATCCGGCCCCATGCCCGAATGGTTTTCCATAAAGCTGTTCCACACTTCGATCTGGTACTGGCGGTCCAGCACGATCACGCCCACATCGATGCACTGGACGATATCCAGTAGCCAGTGGAACTCTTTGATGTCGATCTGTGCGGGCATGCCGGCTTCTCGCTTGCGAACCTAGTTGAGCAGGTAGTTGATCTTGTGGCTGAGGCGCTGGATCGAGTCTTCGGTGAACAGCAGCAACAGGTCGAAATGCACGTTGTGGCCTTCCAGGCTGTAGCTGATCTCCACCGCCAGGGTCTTGCGCCAGCGCTGCTGGTTGACGTGAATCAGGCTGTCGATGGAGCCATGTAGGCCCAGCAGTTGTGGATGACCCTGGGAGAAGCGCACGTCAATCTGCTCGGAAATTCCGCTCAGGCAGGCGCCAATCAGGATGCTGGCCAGGTCCAGGAGCATCTCCGAGGTTTCCGTTTCATCCTTGGGTTGCCACTTGAACAGCCGGCTGATGTCGGCAATTTCCGAGTCGTGAAACAGCAGCAAGGCTTCGCCGGCGATGCCGTCGCCGATAAACCCCTGGCACAGGGCGCTGAAGCGCTCGCCACGCTGGGCGTCGGCGAGGGTCATGTGCAGCTCGCTGACCTCGAAGATATTCACCGCCGGCACCGGCAGCTGTACGAACACCCCCAGCACCTTGGCCAGCAGGGCGGCGGCGCGGCCCATGGCGACGTTGCTGATCTCGCGCAGGGCATCGCGGAAGTTGACCTTCAGCTCGAACGCCGGCCGCGGCGGTACCGCCACCGCGGCGGGGGCACTTGTGGCGCCGGCGGGGGCGGGCGGTGCAAGCAGGCCCAGATTGCTGAGGGTCTCGCGCAGTTTTTCCGGGTCGGCGGGTTTTTTGATAAAGGCCAGGGCGCCGAGTTCGTTGACCCGGCGAATGGCTTCTTCCTGCACGTCGCCGGAGACCACGATGACCTTGCAGCTGATGCCTTCATCCCGCAGGGCAGCAAGCACCTCGAAGCCGTCCATCACCGGCATGGTCAGGTCCAGCAGCATCACTTCAGCCAGGCCCTGACGCAGCACCTGCATGGCTTCTTCGCCGTGGTTGGCTTGGCTGATGGTCACCGGCCATTCGGCCGGCAGCGCGCGAATCAGCTGCTTGCGCGCCATCATGGAGTCATCGCAGACCAGAAGAGGAATCACTGTCGGGCTACCACCGTACGCAGATAAGGTGCCGGTTCGCTTGCCGGCTTGCCTCCAGCATAGCCGTTCAGGGCTGCTGCGTGCGAGTCCGACTCAGAGCAGTCGTTGCAGATAGCGATGCGCGGCAATGCCGGGCAGATGGGACGCCCGCTCGACCTGCACGACAAAGCCCAGGCGTTCGTACAGACGCTGGGCGTTCGGGTTGCCGGCGGAAACGTCCAGTGCCGTCCTGGCAAAGCCCGCGCTACGGCCCTGCTGCAGGAGAAACTCAATCAATTGGCTGCCGATGCCTTGCCCGGTAAGGGCGCTGCTGACGCCCAAATGAGCGAGATAGAAGGTGCGCTTGGGCGGCGGCAGGACAATGCGTTCCATCTGCAGGCCGCGCCACAGCACGCGCCAACAATGCCGCAGGCCATAAAAACCGATGATTTGCGCCGCCGCGCCGGCCATGTTGCGCAGGTTTACTTCACCGCTCAAGGCGGTGCCGGCGGCGACCACCTGACGGTCTTGTTCGCCGACCCAATGCTGTCGGTAACCAAATTGCCCGGCGCCGCTGACGAACACGCGGCGCAGGAAGTCCAGGGCGGTGCCTTTGGGTGTACCGCTGAAGACGTAATCGAAGGCCGCAGGGCCGGAGCTGTAGATCAAGGCAACGGCGGCGTCGACATCCTCGGGGCGGGCGCGGCGAAAGTGCAGGGACATGGGCATGGACTCGTGCGGGATGGAGAGTGCGAATTTAGCACTATCGTTCTACTTTATCCGTACCCGCAGCCAGTCAGCCATACCCAACCCTGCGGCGCGGCCGCTGGCGAAGCAGGCGGTGAGCAGGTAGCCGCCGGTGGGCGCCTCCCAGTCGAGCATTTCGCCGGCACAGAACACCCCCGGCAGTTGGCGCAGCATCAACTGTTCGCTTAGCGCCTCGAAGGGCACGCCGCCGGCCGTGCTGATGGCTTCGTCCAGCGGCCGGGTGCGCACCAGCGTCAACGGCAAGCGTTTGATCGCGGCGGCCAGTAAGCTCGGCTCGGTGAAGGTGGCGGCGTCGCTCAGCTCGCGCAGCAGGCCGGCGCGTACGCCGTCCAGGCCGAGTTGACTGCGCAGGTGGTTGCTGATGGATTTGCTGCCGCGCGGTTTGCGCAGCACGGTTTCGATCTGTTCTGCGGTTTTATGCGGCAGCAGGTCGAGGTGAATGGTTGCCGTGCCGTGCTGGTTGATCTGCTCGCGGATTGGTGCCGACAGGGCATAGATCAGGCTGCCTTCCACGCCGCTGGCAGTGATCACGAATTCACCCAGGCGCGGCGCTTGCTGATCGAGAGCGATGGCCGTGGACTTGACCGGCGCGCCGGCGAATTTATCCCTAAACAACGGGCTCCAGCCGGCCACGTCGAAACCACAATTGCTCGGTTGCAAGGCTGTCAGGGGAACCCCGCGGGCGGCCAGCAAGGGCATCCAGGCGCCATCGGAACCCAGGCGCGCCCAGCTACCGCCGCCAAGGGCCAGCAGGGTGGCGCTGGCGTTTACGGCGCGCTCGCCCTCCGCGCTGGCGATGCGCAGGCTGCCATCGTCGTTCCAGCCCAGCCAGCGGCTGCGGGTATGAAGGGTTACACCCCGCTCGCGCAGGCGCTTGAGCCAGGCACGCAGCAGTGGCGCGGCCTTCATGTCGGTGGGGAACACGCGCCCGGAGCTGCCGACAAAGGTGTCGATGCCCAGGCCGTGGATCCACTCACGTAGCGCAGTGGCGTCGAAGCCATGCAGGAGTTTTTCCAACGCGTCACGGCGCTCGCCGTAGCGGCCGAGAAAGGCCGCAGTGGGCTCGGCGTGGGTGATGTTCATGCCGCCGACGCCGGCCAGGAGGAACTTGCGTCCGACCGAGGGCATGGCATCGAACAGCTCGACCTTGATCCCGGCTAGGGCCAGCACTTCCGCTGCCATCAGGCCGGCGGGGCCGCCGCCGATGATTACGGCGGGCAAGGATGGGGTCGGGGTTGAATGGGGCATGGGCAAGGCACGGTCGATGACGAGGATTGGGCATTCTACCCGAGCAGAGCTGGCCATCTCGCCAACTTCGGCGCGCTCTGTTCGGAAACGGACAGAACTCTTGGGGGTTTGTCGCCATGATGTTGGCTGCCGGCCCATGCCTGCCATGGATAACCGCACCTTCGAGCCAAGGATGTTAATGCTTTGCCCCAGTGATCCACGCCAAAATCACCTGCTGGCGGCCTTGCCCGCCGAAGACCTCGAGCGATTGTTGCCATTTCTCGAACGGGTTCCCTTGGCGGTGGGCCAGGTGCTGTGCCAGGCCGGGGAACCGATGCGGCATATCTACTTCCCCACCGATGCCATCGTTTCGCTGCTGTACACCATCAAGGATGGCTCCGCGCTGGAAATCGCCGTGGTCGGTAACGAAGGTCTCGTCGGCCTGGTCCTGTTCATGGGCGGTGAAACCACCCTCAACCGGGCCATGGTGCAATGTCCGGGCTCGGCCTATCGGCTGAAAGGCTCGTTGCTCAAGACCGAGTTCGATCAGGCCGGTGCGCTGCAACAAAAGATACTGCGTTACACCCAAGCATTGTTGACGCAAATGGCCCAACGTCTGGTGTGCGTGCGTCTGCACTCGCTGGATCAGCAGCTCTGCAACTGGCTGCTGCAATATTTCGAGCGCTTGCCGAACAATCGGTTGCTGATGACCCAGGAGCTGATCGCCCACCTGCTCGGTGTGCGCCGCGGCAGCGTTTCGGAAGTGGCGGGCAAGCTGCAGGATGCTGGGCTGATCAGTTATCACCGCGGCTGCATCAGCCTGCTGGATCGGCCCGGACTGCAACAGCGCTGCTGTGAGTGCTTCAGCGTGGTTAAAAATGAGTTTGAGCGCCTGTTCCCAGTCTCGTCAGCACAACCCTCGCCGCTCTGATCGTCTCCGGCCTGATCCGCAGCCTCGTGTCACAGGCTGAGGTGCAGCCAGCCCTGGATACCCATCACTGCGCTGACCAGCAACATCAGGGCGCTGGATAGGTAGGGCATTTTGCGCGCCAGGTGGCTCAGGCCGGTAAAGCGCTGGCTGGCTTGGCGTGCGCTCCAGGCGGCAATGACGCCAACACCCACCAGGGCGATGGCCAGGCCGAGGCTGAACGAAGCAACCAGCGCCGCGCCCAGGCTGAACTGCTTGAGGTGCAGGCAAATCAGCAGAATGGTGACGGAGGCTGGGCAGGGCACCAGGCCGCCGCTGAGGCCGAACAGGGCGATCTGCCCATTGCTCACCCGGCGGCCGGCAAAGCGCTTTTCAATCTCGGCGGCATGGGCGCGTTGGTGGGCGTCCTGGTAGTCGCCGCGGGTGTCGCTCGTGTGGCTGTGCGCAGCATGATCGTGATCGTGATGATGGTGCTCGTGCTGAGCTTCACTGAACTGCAGGGTGAAATGATGTTGGTGATCCTGGTGGCCGAGGCTCAGGTGCAGCATGAACTCATGGGGTTCGGCGATAGGGGTGGTGCTCGCCAGGTAGCCGTCTGCGGCGTGCAGGCTGAAGGTTTCGCGGCTGTTATCCGGACGCAGGATTGCCACTTCGAGGTGTTCCTCGGCCGCTATCGGCAACGGCTGCATCTGGGCGTCGTAGCGATATAGGCGAAAGTGCGGCGGCACGCCGTCCTCATAAATGCTGACTTCGAGCAGGCCGTGGCCGGTATTGATGAGCTTGCCGCCGTGGGGCGCCTGCTCCTGCATCGTCGCGGCCAGATTGTCCTTGCGGGTGCGCCAGAACATCCACAGCGCCACGGCAGCGACGATTAGCGCCGAGAGCAGCATGAAGTAGGGCTCGGCCTGCTCGGCGATCAGCTCATTACCGAACTTCAGCGCGACTGCGGCCAGCAGCCAGACGATCAGTGAGTGCGACAGCGCCGCGCACAGGCCAAGCAGGATGGCCTGCGCCACGCTGCCGCGGATGGCGATGATGAACGACGCCATCATGGTTTTTGAATGCCCCGGCTCCAGGCCGTGCAAGGCGCCGAGCAAAATGGCACTGGGGATAAACAGCCAGGCGTTGCTGGAACCTTGCTGGAGCAGTTCGGCGATTGGGAGCATGGAGTATCCTTGGCGCTGCGCTGCGAATGTCTGTGCGCAACTATACTCCCCCCTAGTACTTTTATCGCGCTCAGGAAGTGTCCATGTCCCATATCATCAGCAGCAAAAAACAGCTGTTGACCCGTGTTCGGCGAATTAAAGGCCAGGCAGAAGGGCTTGAGCGAGCCTTGCAGCAGGAAGGTGATTGCGCGGCATTGCTGCAACAGATCGCGGCGATTCGCGGGGCGGTCAATGGCTTGATGGCCGAGGTGTTAGAAGGGCATCTGCGCGAACATCTGGGTCCGCAGGTTGAGGATGCGCAGCAGCGCGAGGCCGACCTGGAACAGGTCATTGGT
The DNA here is from genome assembly GCF_059567785.1 of Pseudomonas sp. BGA-UO-ETr-WB11. Lineage (NCBI taxonomy): Bacteria > Pseudomonadati > Pseudomonadota > Gammaproteobacteria > Pseudomonadales > Pseudomonadaceae > Pseudomonas > Pseudomonas sp. BGA-UO-ETr-WB11. The sequence goes on from NZ_JCAQOS010000008.1 coordinate 895,822, forward strand.
GTGCTGCGCTCTTACCTCAAATAAGCGTCTGCTCGCAGCTGGCGTCGTCCACCACCGCGCGGTTGCGCCCGGCGCTTTTCGCCAGGTACAGGCGCTGGTCGGCGCGCTGCAGCATGGCCTCCCAATGCTCGCCGCGTTGCAGGATGGCGCCGCCGCTGGACATGGTCACCGTGCCGCCGGGGCCTTTCAGGTGCAGTGCCACTTGCTGCTGTAAGTGGCTGGCGACGGTTTGCAGGCTGTCCTGGTCGGTATTGGGTAACAGCAGCAAGAACTCCTCGCCGCCGAAGCGGAACAGGCGGTCTTCCTTGCGCGAATGGGCTTTGATCAGCTCGACAAAATCCTTCAGCACCTGATCGCCGGCCTGGTGGCCGTGGGTGTCGTTGATCTGCTTGAACGAGTCGAGGTCCATCACCAGTACGGCGTACTGATCGCCATGCCGGCGCTGGGTGGCGCTGGCGATTTTCAGCTCATCGTTCATTGCCCGTCGATTGCGTGCACCGGTCAGCGGGTCAAGTACGGAGAGCAGTTGCAACTGGTCACGCTGGTTGCGCGTGCGTGAGGCGAAGATAAACGTCAGTACGCTGGCCGTGAGGCTGGTAACCAGAAACGAGGTCATCTGATAGTCGCTTTCGAATACCGTGCCGGGCACGCTGAGCGCATAGCTGACCAGGCCGATCATGACCAGTACGGTGGCGCACAGGGCCTTGCCCGGCGAGACCATGAAGAAGTTGAAGAGGATCAGCGGATAGATCCAGAACAGGCCGTTAACCCCCAGGCGGATAGCGATCAGGGTAGCGGCGGCGGAGAGAATGATGGAGGCGATAATCCCCGGTTTGACTGTGTCACCCGTGCGCCAGGCGTAGAGCGTGGTTGAGATGGCCGAGATGACGATGATGACGTCGGTAATCCCCACCACGTAGTTGCCTTGGGACAGGCGATACACCGCGTAGGGCGAGACCCCGACCACCCCGAGCAGACACATCAGGGTAATGATCGATAGCTGAAAGTCGCTACGCAGGCGCTTGAGCAGGCGTGAGGTTTTTATCATCGTTGCCGGTTCTTGTTGTTATGGGCTAAAGGGTTTTTGCCGTCTCATCGCGGCCGCGCATGAGGCGAGAATAAATCCTCCTCAGAGCTTAGCGTGCTTCGCCGCAACCCCACCAGCGGGGGCCGCTGGGCGGTGAGTTTTCTGTCTGGGTGGTCGCCCTGTCAGGGGCAGTGGTATGGCGGCTACGGGCTGACCGTGGCTGTTTGCAGCCAGGCTTCCAGGTCCTTGGCAGCCAGCGCGCGGGAAAACAGATAACCCTGGGCCACGTGGTAACCCTGCGCCTTGAGAATGTGGTACTGGCTGCTGGTTTCGATGCCTTCGGCGACCACTGTTAGTTGCAGGCTTTCACCGAGGCGAATCACCGCTTCGCTGAGGGCGCGGTTGGTGGCGTCAGCGTCCAGGTCACTGACAAAGCTGCGGTCCAGCTTGAGCTCCTGAATCGGCAGGCGGCGCAAGTAGCTGAGGCTCGAATAGCCGGTGCCAAAGTCGTCCAGAGACAGGCGCACGCCCTGGGCATGCACTTCGTCGAGCGTTTTGAGGGTGCTGGGGTTGGTGTCCAGCAGCACGTTTTCAGTGATTTCCAGGGTCAGGTCGCTGGCCTGTAGCTGGTGCTCGGTCAGGGTGCTAGCGACCATGCCGGGCAGGTCGAGGTTGTGGAAGTTGGTTGGCGACAGGTTGACCGATACCGCCGGAATCAGCAGGCCCTGGCGGCGCCATTCAGCCAGCTGGCGACAGGCTTCGCGCACCGCCCAGAGCCCCAGTTGATTGATCAGGCCGCACTCTTCGGCCAGGGGAATAAAGCGCGCCGGGGAGATTTCACCAAACTGTGGATGGTGCCAGCGCGCGAGCGCCTCGACGCCATACAGCAGGCCGTCTGGCATGCGCACCTGTGGTTGGTAGTGGAGCTGCAGTTGGTCCAGTTCGAGGGCCTCGCGCAGGGCGCTCTCCAGGGCCAGGCGCTCCTGGGCCAGCAGGTTCAATTCGTGGCTGAAGAAGCTGAAATGGCCGCGACCGGCGCTTTTTGCCTGGTACATGGCCATATCGGCGCGGTGCACCAGGGTGCCCATGTCGTGGCCGTCCAGCGGGTACAGGCTGATGCCGATACTGGCCGACGGGCACAGGGTGGTGCCATTCAACTGACAGGGCTGGCTAAGGGTGGCCTTGAGCTGTTCCACCACCTCGCGGACCTGCTGGCTGTCGCATTGCGGCAGTACCAGGACGAATTCGTCACCGGACAGGCGACCGACGATGTCGCAGTGCCGGCGGTGCTCGCTGAGGCGTTTGGCCATCAGGCGCAGCAGTTCGTCGCCGGCGGGGTGGCCGAGTGAGTCGTTGACCTGCTTGAAGCGATCCAGGTCGACGAACAACACGCTTAGAGGCGTCTTGTTGCGTTCGGCCTCGGCCAGCGCCTGATCGGCCTTGGCGTGCAACAGGCTACGGTTGGGCAGTTCGGTGAGGCTGTCGTAGAACGCCAGTTGGCGAATCTGGCTGCGGCTCTCTTCGCGCTGCAGGGCCAGCGAGCAGAGGTGCACGATGACGTCGATCAGGCGCTGGTGAAATCTGCTGGGGCCACGGGGTTCACGGTAGTAGAAGGCGAAGGTGCCAAGCACCCGGCCCTTGCTGTCCTTGATCGGCGTTGACCAACAGCTGCGCAGGCCGATGGGCAACGCCAGGGCCTTGAACTCGGCCCACAGCGGATCGTTGGCGATATCGCTGACCAGCACCGGCTCGCCGCGATAGGCCGCGGTACCGCAGGAACCGACGCACGGGCCGATGGGCACGCCTTCTAGGGCTTGGGAATAACTGGCCGGCAGGCTGGGGCCGGCCAGCGGATGGAGCAGACCTTCGCGGCTGACGCGCAGGATCGAGGCGGTGACCTCTGGGGCAATCCGCTCGACTTCGTGGCAGGCCTTTTCCATCAGCGTTTCTAGCGGGTCCTCATGGACCATGGCCTCAAGCATGCGGTTCTGCAGAACTTCATGCATTTTTGAGTGGGTGATGTTGGTAAACACCGCCACAGTGTTGGTCAGCACGCCGAGCTGATCGAGGATTGGATTGACCGTCACATTGCACCAGATGCGTTGGCCGTCGGCGCAGTAGGTCAGTTCGTCGCTGCTGTAGGGCTGGCCCGCCAGCAGTTGCGCATGCAGCGCTTCCAGTGCTGTCGGCTGCAGATAGGGCGCAACTACCGCCGCTGGACTGCTGCCCAGAGCTTGCTCGGCAGCGTAGCCGAATAGACGGGTGAAACCGCTGTTGCTATAGACGATGCGCCACTCGGCATCGGTGATCAGGATGGCGTTATCGGTCTGGTCGACCACCAACGACAGCAAGCGCAGTTGCTCGGTTTGCTGGTGCTGTACGGTAATGTCTTTGATAAAGGCCGTGTAGAGCACCTCGCCATCGGCCTCGATGCGTGAGATCGACATGTTGGTCCAGCGCCGCTGGCCATCTGGCCGCTCGATGGGCAGGGTGTGGTCGCCGCTGCCGTATTGGTCCAACTGCTCGCGTAATTCAGCGGGCAGCAGTGCTTTGGCCTCATGACCGATAATGCTCGCCCGCGGGATGCCCCATAACTGTTCGGCAGCCTGGTTGAACAACAGAACGCGCATGCCGCTGTCGATCAATACGACACCATCGCCCGCTTGTTCGAGCGTCTGCACCAGGATGGTCGAAAGATTACGGGTCGCAGGCATGCTCAATTCGCTTTGCTGGTATGGAGTGCAGTATGGCGTATGCGTGGCTCATCGCCGGCTCAGTTTAGACTGGGCCACGACAGCATGAATGGGGCGTCTGTTTGGGCCAATGCGACCAAAGTAAGGGCTCGAATTGGTCCGTGCAATCGCTGGTGTTGGCGTTGTTGGTTTTGCTTGCCGCAGGTCAACTGATAGCGACAGCAGGGCACCGATGGCCTGCAGTGGTGCGGCAGGCGGAGCCGCAAATGGGAGCGCTCGCCTGGGTGGCGGGCGCCCATCGTCAGGCGCACAGGTTGGATGGGACATGGCTGAAATTGAACTGCATACACCGCGTCTGCGCTTGCGCGGCTGGCGCACTGAGGACCTGCGAGGGTTTGCCGCGCTGAATGCCGACGCCGAGGTCATGCGTCACTTCCCTAGCGTCATGAACCGGGCGCAGAGCGATGCCATGGCCCGGCGTATCCAGGCGCACTTTGCTCTGCATGGCTTCGGCCAGTGGGTGCTGGAGCGCCGCGAGCAGCCGGGCCTGATCGGTAGCCTGGGGTTACAGCATGTGGGCTTCGAGGCTGCATTTACCCCGGCGGTGGAGATCGGCTGGCGCCTGCAACGGGCCCATTGGCGTCAAGGCTATGCTCTGGAGGCGGCTGAGGCGGTGTTGGCCCATGCCTTCGAGGTGTTGCAGTTAAGCGAGGTGCTGGCCTTTACCGTGCCGGCCAATCTTCCCTCTCAGGGGCTGATGCAGCGCCTGGGCATGCAGCATCAGGTCGAGCAGGATTTCCAGCATCCCTTGCTGCCGGTGGGGCATCCACTGCGCCAGCATGTGCTCTATCGGCTGACTCAGGCGAGCTGGCGCGTGCAGCGGAAAAGCGCTTTGCCAACAAGGAGATAGGGGCCGATTCGATGCCGTCGGGCGATGATCAACCGGCAAGTGCCGACAGCCGGCGCTAAAGCCATTACCATTTGACCATCGGCAGTTCGGGCTCGCGCCCGGCCTGCCGCAATTTTTGTGCGCGCGGCCACCCATGAGCGGCGCCACACCTTGCGTACAAGAGAGGGTGCATGACTCAGGTGCTGAAGAATTTGGTTTCGCTGCTGAGCCTCGAAGCCATCGAGGAAGACCTGTACCGCGGCAGCAGCCAGGATCTGGGCTTTCGCCAGCTGTTTGGCGGTCAGGTGCTTGGCCAGTGTGTATCGGCGGCCAGCCGTACGGTGGAAGCGAGCCGCCATGTGCATTCCATGCACGGCTATTTCCTCCGCCCTGGCGATGCCAGCTTGCCGGTGGTCTATCAGGTTGACCGGATTCGCGACGGCGGCAGTTTCAGCACGCGGCGAGTGACGGCGATCCAGAAGGGCAAGCCGATTTTCAGCTGCGCCGCCTCGTTTCAGTACGACGAGGAGGGTTTCCATCATCAGCTGCCGATGCCCGATGTGCCGGGGCCGGAGAACTTCAAGTCGGAAACCGAGCTGGCACGGCTGATTGCACCGATGATTCCGGAGCGCTTGCGCGAGCGTGCGGTCAGCGACAAGCCGATAGAGATTCGCCCGGTGACCCTGATCAATCCTTTTGCGCCCAAGGCCTGCGACCCGGTCAAGTACGTCTGGTTTCGCGCCGACGGTGAGCTGCCGGATGACCCGCAGTTGCACAAATACCTGCTGGCCTACGCCTCGGACTTCAACCTGCTGACCACCTCGATGCAGCCCCACGGCGTGTCGGTGTTCCAGAAGTTTATGCAGGTCGCCAGCCTCGACCATGCCCTGTGGTTCCACGGCAACCTGCGCATGGACGACTGGCTGCTGTACGCCATGGACAGCCCCTGGGCCGGTAACGCCCGCGGATTCTCCCGTGCCAGCATCTTCAATCGTGCAGGCCAGTTGGTAGCCTCGGTGGCCCAGGAAGGCTTGACCCGTCTGCGTGAGGACTGGAAGTGAGCTGGCAGCACAGCCGCCACTGGGTGTTCGACATGGACGGCACCCTGACCGTGGCCGTGCATGATTTCGACGCCATCAAGCGCGCCCTGGAAATCCCGCTGGACGAGGACATTCTTGGTCATCTGGCCGCGCTACCGGCTGCCGAGGCAGCGGCCAAACATGCCTGGTTGCTCGAGCACGAGCGCGAGCTTGCTGCCGCTTCGCAACCGGCACCGGGTGCGCTGGAACTGGTGCGGGAGCTGCGCGCCCGCGATTGCCGCCTCGGCATTCTGACCCGCAATGCCCACCCGCTGGCGCTGCTGACCCTGCAGGCCATCGGCCTGGATGACTGCTTTGCCGTGGCGGATGTGCTCGGCCGGGATGAGGCCATACCCAAACCCGATCCCGCCGGCCTGCTGCACTTGGCCGAGCGCTGGCAGGTGGCGCCGCAGCAGCTGGTGATGGTCGGCGACTATCGTTATGACCTCGAATGCGCCCGTGCTGCCGGCGCCCACGGAGTGCTGGTCAACCTGCCCGAAAATCCCTGGCCGGCGCTCAGCAGCGGCTATGCTCAGGATTGTGCCGAGCTGCTGCGGCAGTTGAGTTAGCTATTGCTCTGCGATGACTGGAGCGCGCTTGTAGGATGGCGTTGAGCGCAGCGATACCCATCACCTTGCTGCTCCCTCGCGGTTACTCGATGGGTATCGCAAGCTCAACCCATCCTACGGTTTACAACGTGCGCGCCTTGAAGGTGTCGCACTGGTTGACCTTGCCTTGCTCGAAGCCGAGCTTGAACCAGCGCACGCGCTGGGCCGAGGTGCCGTGGGTGAAGGCGTCGGGCATCACCTGGCCGCGGCTTTGCTGTTGCAGGCGGTCGTCGCCGATGGCACTGGCGGCATGCAGGGCTTCTTGAAGATCGCCAGCTTCCAGCCAGTCGAGGCGCTGTTGGGCATGGTGGGCCCAGACCCCGGCCAGGCAGTCGGCCTGCAACTCCTGACGGACCAGCAAACCATTGTCGCCCTCCATGCGCTCGCCACGCTGGCGCGCGGCCTGCACCTTGGCCGAGACGCCGAGCAGGGTTTGCACGTGGTGGCCCACTTCATGGGCGATCACATAGGCCTGGGCAAAGTCGCCGGCGGCGGCATAGCGCTGGGCCAGCTCGCGGAAGAAACTGACATCCAGATAGACTTGGCGATCGGCCGGGCAATAGAACGGCCCGCTCGCCGCGCTGGCCATGCCGCAGGCCGAGCGCACGCTGGCGTTGAACAGCACCAGGGTCGGGTCCTGATATTGGCGGCCAGCCTGTTGGAACAACTGGCGCCAGGTGTCTTCGGTGTCGCCGAGGATGGCGCGGACAAAGTCAGTCTGCTCGTCGTTGGCCACCGGCGTGCGTTGGCTGCTGGTGGTCGGGCTTTCCAGCTTGCCGGCCAACTGGCCGAGAATCTGCATTGGGTCCTGGCCGGTGATCAGGCCGAAGGCCACCACCAGCACTACGGCGCCCAAGGTCAGGCCTTTGCCGCCGCGTCCACCACCGCTGCCCCCTGACACCACGTTGTCGCTGCGCCGAGCGCGTTTCCAGAGCATGACTCGATCCTCTTAAGTCGGTCTTAGAGTGTCTGCCTTGGCGCGGTTTGGCGCCAGTGTGAGGTTGACAACGTGGAGGGATCGACCAGCAGTTCAGCGCGGGCCAGCAGCTGCACATGGCCGCCGACGCGCACGCTGTCGTCGTTGCCGACGCACACCTGCAGGCGACTGGGGCGTTGCAGGAAGCGCCCCTGGTTGAGCTGAAAGGGCTTGTCACGCGGGGCTTGGCCATGGGCAACCAGGTAGGCCGCCACCGGTCCTGCGGCGCTGCCGGTGGCAATGTCCTCGATCACTCCCGCGGGGTCCCAGGTGCGGCCCTCGCGGGCGTCGATATCCAGCAGGAACACAAACGCGGCGCCGCAGGCCAGCAACTCCAGGTCCAGTGCCCGCTGCTGTCTGGCTTTGGCCAGGCCAGCACCAGTGACGGGCAGCAGCACATAGGGCAGGCCGGTGCTGACCACCGTGGCTGGGTAACGCAGGTCCTGCTCGCTGTGGTCGAGACCGAAGGCGCTGGCGAACTCGGCGGCTTGCACCGCGCTGAGCTGGTCACCGAACTCGGCCACGCCCTGGTCCATCTCGGCATAAAAGCCTTGGGCCAGGCGGCGGGTGCTGACCTGCACGGTTTTCGCTGTGAGTTGCAGGTGCCAGTCGGCGTGTTCGGCAGGGCTGTGCAGGTGGTGCAGCAGGGCGGCGGCACCAATGATTGGGTGGCCGGCGAAGGGCAGCTCTTCTTCCAGGGTGAATATCCGTGCGCTGTAGCGACTGGCGTCGGCACCGGGAAGCAGGAAGATCGACTCGAACTGGCGCAGTTCCTGGGTCAACCCCTGCATGGCGCTGGCGGACAGGCCGCGGGCATCGTCGAATACCGCCAGACCATTGCCGGCCAGCGGCCGTTCGGCAAACACATCCAGTTGCCAGTACTGCATGGCGCGCACTCCTGTTGCTTGTGGTGGTGGGGGGCTGTCAGTTGCCTGGGTAGCTGCTGACGACCTGCTCCTGGCCCTGCCGGTCGAGGCCGATGACTTGGTAGGCGTCTTGCTGGTCGCCCATCTCCATACCGGGCGAGCCTGCTGGCATGCCCGGTACGGCGATGCCGGCCAGTTGCGGCTGCTGGGTGAGTGTGTGGATGTCGCTGGCCGGCACATGGCCTTCGATAAATTGGCCGTTAAGCACCCCGGTGTGGCACGAGGCCAGGCGCGGTGGCACGCCTAGGCGGGCTTTGACCGCGCTCATGTCGGCCTCGATATGTTCGTTGACGCTGAAGCCGTTGGCCTTCAGATGCTTGACCCAGGCACCGCAGCAGCCGCAGTTGGGGTCGCGGTAGACATCGATGGTCTGCGGTTCGGCGGCTTGGGCGGCGGTACTCAGCAGCAGGCTGGCGAGCAATAAATGGACGTTGCGCATGGTCGGGCTCCCGGTCAGATAATCGGTCAAGTTTAACCGGCGCATTGAGTCGCGTCGGCCCCAGGCTGTTTCAGGATATGCTCGGCCTTCGTCGAATGAGGATTGACCATGCGCATTACCCAACTATTCCTGCTGGTGCAGGCCCTGGCCTTGATGACGCTGGGTCTGGCCTATTTTATCCAGCCCCACGAAATGACCAACCTCAGCGGCATGCTGCTGATGGCGCCGGCTGCGATCACCGATGTGCGCGCCTATTACGGTGGCTTGCAGATGGGTCTGGGGATGTTCCTGTTGCTGGCCTGTCGCCAGGTGGAGCTGCTGCGCGGTGCCTTGACCTTGCTGGTGCTGCTGTATTGCGCTCTGGCCCTGGCGCGCCTCGGCGGCCTGTGGCTGGACGGCGGCCTGCAGCAGACCTTCAATCTCGTGGCCCTGCTGTTCGAGTTGGTGTCAGCGGCGCTGGCCATGCTGTTGCTGCGCCGTTTGCGGGATTAGTTGGCTGAGATCAGCTGCGATGAAACAATGCCTGCACTCGGCCTCCTGACGGGACCGGGGATTCGAGGCGCCTACAACATCTGTGGGAGCGGTCTTGACCGCGAAGCGTTTTACCGCGGAAGCAGGCGGCGAGACTAATGCTCGGCAACGCCTAACGACGCACTTAACGCTTGGCCGGGAAGCGCGCTAGCAGCTTGGCCACCGCTTGGTTAATCACGTCCTGGCTGGCGTTGGGATCGCGTACCTGGCGGTCGATCAGGGCCTGGAACAGCAGGCTGTCGTGGTCGTGGTTGTCGAGGATGCGCAGGGCGAGGCGAGCGCGTTGTTCGGGGGTGAAGGTGACGTCGCTGTAGGTCGCGCCACCAATGTTGACCTGCTTGACGTCGACCCCGGTGTTGGCCTCCAGGCCCACCAGATAGATCACTCGCAGGTCGGCGTTCTGCGCCTGTTCGCGGTAACCCTTGGCTGTCAGCGCCAGGCGCAGGGCGGTGTTGAAGCGCTCTTCGAGGTCCTGGCGATGGCCCTGGCCGCGGATCGGCTTGATCACGAAGGTGCTGAAATCGCCCTCCAGGGCGGCCTCGCTGACTTCGATATCCGGGGTGGCAGGGTCGCTGGCACAGGCACTCAGCAGGCAGAACAGCAGCGGCAATAGCAGGCGTAGAGAGGACATGGGCGCTCCGGTATTTTTATTGTCTGTCCAGACTAATCAGCCCCGCGGCCGTCGTCGCCATCCCTTGGTTGGGGCTGCTTGCCGGCGCGTAGGATGGCGTGGAGCGCAGCGATACCCATCTGTTAGGCACAAATCCCTGACGGGTGTCGCACGCTCAACCCGTCCTAGCCCCCAGACCTTAGCGCCGCTCCAGCAGCACGCCGCTTTCCATATGGTGGGTAAACGGGAACTGGTCGAACAGCGCGCAGCGGCTGATGCGATGGGTGTCGTGCAGTTGGGCGATGTTGGCGGCCAGGGTTTCCGGGTTGCAGGAGATGTACAAAATGCGCTCGAAGCGCCGGGTCAGCTCGCAGGTGTCCGGGTCCATGCCGGCGCGCGGCGGGTCGACGAACACAGTGCCGAAGGTGTAGCTGGGCAAGTCGATGCCTTGCAGACGGCGGAACGGTCGCACCTCATTGAGTGCCTGGGTCAGCTCTTCGGCGGACAGGCGCACCAGGGTGACGTTGTCGACGCCATTGTCGGCCAGGTTGGCCAGGGCGGCGTTGACCGACGACTTGCTGATCTCGGTGGCCAGTACTTTGTGCACGCGTGTGGCCAGCGGCAGGGTGAAGTTGCCGTTGCCGCAATACAGCTCCAGCAAGTCGTCGTCGCGCTGGCCGAGGGCGTCGTAGGCCCAGCTGAGCATCTTCTGATTGACCGTGCCGTTGGGCTGGGTGAAGGCGCCTTCGGGCTGGCGGTAGCTGAATTCGCGACCGGCCACCTGCAGGCGCTCGACCACATGATCACGGCCGATCATCAGGCGCTGGCCACGGGAGCGACCGATGATGCTCACGCCCAGGTCGGCGGCCAGTTGTTCTGCTGCTGTCTGCCAATGGGCATCCAGGGGCCGGTGGTAGCACAGGGTGATCAGCCCGTCGCCGGCCAGGGTGGTGAGAAACTCAACCTGGAACAGTTTGAACGACAGCGCCGAACTGGCCTGCCAGGCCGCCTTGAGTTTGGGCATCAGCGCATTGATGGCCAGGCTGGCGGTGGGGAAGTCGTCCATCAGGATCGGCGTGTGCTTATCGCCGGCCGCGAACATGGCATAGAAGCGTTCTTCGTTTTCACGCCACAAGCGGAACTCTGCACGCAGACGGTAATGCTCGCGGGGCGAGTCGAAAACGGAAGGCGTTGGCGCGTCAAAGGGCGCCAGCAACTCCGTCAGGCGGGCCTGTTTGGCGGCGAGTTGGTCAGCGTAAGCAGAGTCGTCGTGCACGGCAGTCATGGCAAAACTCGGTCAATAGGCTGGCTGGCACGGGGCTCAGCCAGCTTGAAAAGGAAATCAGGCGTTGAAGAAACCGAACTTGATCACGAACAGCGCGGCCAGCACCACCAGCGCCGGATTGAGGTCCTTCCAACGGCCGGCGAGGCTCTTGATCACCACCCAACTGATAAAGCCGAAAGCGATGCCGTTGGCGATCGAAAAGGTCAGTGGCATGGCCAGGGCGGTGATCACCACCGGCGCGGCGACGGTGATGTCGTCCCAGTCGATTTCCGCCAGGCCCGAGGTCATCAGTACGGCGACGAACAGCAGCGCCGGCGCGGTGGCAAAGGCCGGCACGGTGCCCGCCAGCGGGGCGAAAAACAGCGCCAGCAAGAACAGCACGGCGACCACGCAGGCGGTCAGGCCGGTACGCCCGCCCGCAGCCACGCCAGCGGCCGACTCGATATAGCTGGTGGTGGTGCTGGTGCCGAGCAGCGAGCCGCCCATGGCCGCGGTGCTGTCGGCGATCAGGGCGCGGCCCATTTTCGGCAGGTGACCGTCTTTGCTCATCAGCCCGGCGCGTTTGGCCACGCCGATCAGGGTGCCGGTGTTGTCGAACAGGTCGACGAACAGGAAGGCGAAGATCACGCTGATCATGCCCACGTCCAGGGCGCCCATTATGTCCAGTTGCAGGAAGGTTGGGGCCATCGACGGCGGCATCGACAGAATGCCGCCGAATGGGGTGACGCCCAGCGCAATGGCAATGGCAGTGACCACCAGAATGCCGATCATCACTGCACCCGTGACGCGTCGGGCTTCCAGGGCGACGATCAGGAAAAAGCCGAGGATCGCCAGCAGCGGACCTGGGCTGGACAGGTCGCCAAGACCCACCAGAGTGGCCGGGTTGGCAATCACCAGGCCGGCTTCCTTCAGCGCGATCAGGGCCAGAAACAGGCCGATGCCGGCGCTGATGGCTGAGCGCAGCGGCAGCGGAATGCTGTTGATGATCCACTCACGGATGCGAAACACCGACAAGACAAAGAACAACGTGGCCGAGATAAACACCGCGCCCAGCGCCACCTGCCAGCTGTGGCCCATATGCAGGACCACGGTGTAGGTGAAGAAAGCGTTGAGGCCCATGCCCGGTGCCAGGGCGATCGGGTAGTTAGCGATCAGGCCCATGACGGCCGAGCCGATGGTGGCGGCCAGACAGGTGGCGACGAACACCGCGCCCTTGTCCATGCCGGTTTCGCCGAGGATCGCCGGGTTGACGAAGAGGATATAGGCCATGGTCAGAAAAGTTGTCAGACCGGCCAGCATTTCGGTGCGCACGCTGGTGTTGTGCGCCTGCAGTTGGAACAGCTTTTCCAGCATGTGAAAGTTCCTCAGGACGCCACCGGCGCCGATGTTTGCTGCGTTTTAGCCATACCCGCCGAAGCCAATGCTACTGGTGCGAGGCTACGTGCGGGCGAAGAAGTCGCGCATGATAACAGCTCGCCCAAAGGCAGAGAATTTCCGCCGTGCGCCGTGCAGTCGATTGTCTGCCCGAGGCCGGCTATGGTCAGAGGGCGAATTTAGCCAAGGAGAACCGAGATGAGTGTGCGCGCCTTGATTACCGTCGCTGACGGGGTGGAAGAACTGGAATGCGTGACCCTGATCGACGTGCTGCGCCGCGCCGAGGTCGAGGTGCTGGTGGCCAGCATTGAAGGGCGGCGGATGATTACCTGCGCTCACGGCACTCGGCTGACCGCCGATGCCATGCTGGTTGATGTGCTGGCCCAGGCGTTTGACCTGATCGTACTGCCCGGCGGCATGCCCGGCGCCCAGCGTTTGGCTGATCATCAGCCGTTGGCCGAGCGGGTGCAGCAACAGGCGCGGGCGGGTCTGTTGTTTGCCGCCATCTGCGCTGCGCCAGCGCTGGCTCTGCAGGGCTACGGTGTGCTTAAGCAGCGGCGCATGACCTGCTATCCGGCCTTCAGTGACCGCCTCAGTGGCTGCACCTTTGTCGATCAGCCGGTGGTGGTGGATGGCAATTGCATCACCAGCCAGGGGCCGGGCACGGCCCTGGCGTTTGCCCTGACCCTGGTGGAACAGCTCTGTGGCAAGGCGCGGCGCACTGCGGTAGCTAAGGCCATGTTGCTGGCTGTCTAGTCGACTTTAGTCGTGCGAGGGCCTTGCTGGCCTTAAAGTATTCTGCAATTTGCGCCGATAGATCGGAAATGCGCTTGGCCATGGGGTCGGGCTTGAGGGGTTTTTGTGAAGATCAGTATTGCTCGCTTGATGTCCGGTTGTGCTGCGGTGTTGCTGCTGTCGGCGGTGGGGTTGTCCTGGTGGATGTCGAGCCAGGTCAATCGTTTGGATGACTTGGGTCACGAGCTGTCGACCCTGGGTGAGGCCCAGGAGAACGCTCAGGAGTTGCGCTACCACACGGCGCAGATCCAACAGTTTTATACCGATGCCAGTCTGACTGGCGAGCGCGAAGCGGCGGATGAGGGGCGGCAGCATCACCGTCAAGCGCTGGAGAAGCTGACGGTGCTTGAGCAGCGCATTCCGGCCTTTGCCGCCGAGTTGCGGGCTTTGCGTGGGCCGATTGATCAGCTCGATGCCCAGGGCTTGCGCATGTTCCAGGCCTACAGCACGGCCGGCAAAGCCGCGGGTGATGAGGTGATGGCGGCTTTCGATCAGAGCTCTGCCGAGGTGATTCAAAACTTCGCCGCATTGAGCGAGCCCCTAGGTCAGCGCTACCAGCGCGCCGACGCTGAGACCGAGGCCGTGCGCGAGGCGCTTAAGCGCAACACCATGCTGGCCTGGGGATTTGTGCTGGCGGTGATGATGGCGACCTTGTGGGTCATTAGTCGGCGGGTGCTGCCGCCGATTTACCGTTTGACCCGTTCGTTGAAGGACCTCAACACCGGCTCAGGTGACCTGAGCCGCACGTTACGCCAGGACCATGATGATGAAATCGGTCAGGTCGTGGACGGCTTCAACCGCTTTGTGGCCGGCTTACGTCTGCAGATCAGCACGGTGGCCGAAGTGGCCCACACGCTTGATCACTCTTCTGCGCAGCTGGTGAACGATGCTCAGGCCGCTGAAAACAGTGCCGAAGTGTTGCGCGTGGAAGTGGAGCAAGTGGCTACGGCGGTCAACCAGATGGCGGCCACCGTGCAAGGTGTGGCCGCCAACGCTCAGGCCAGCTCGACACAGACGGGCAATGCCGACCGCGAGGCGCAGGCGGCCATTCATGTGGTCAACCAAACGATCGCCGATATTCGCCGGTTGGCCGATGAAGTGGGCAAGGCGGCGGAAGTCATCCAGACACTTGAAGCCCATTCACGGGAAATCGGTGGCGTGCTGGAGGTGATTCGCACCATCGCCGATCAGACCAATCTGCTGGCCCTGAATGCCGCCATCGAGGCCGCGCGTGCTGGTGAGCAGGGCCGTGGCTTTGCTGTGGTGGCCGACGAGGTGCGCACCCTGGCCAGTCGTACCCAAGCCTCCACCCAGGAAATTCACAGCATGATCGAAGGCCTACAAGGTGCTTCGCAACAGGCAGTGAAGGTTATGCAAGACAGCCGCGGCTATGCCGAACATGGTGTGACGCAGGCAGAAAGTGCTGGTCAGGCGTTGGTGAGTATCTGTGCCCTGGTGGCGTCGATTTCTGACATGAGCCTGCACATCGCTGAAGCCGCGCGCGAGCAGTCGGCGGTCAGTGATGAAATCAACCAGCGCATCATCAGCGTGGCCGACGTTGCCGCGCGGACTGTGGAACTGGCCGAAAGCACCCTCGGCCGTGGTCGCGCGACGGGCGAGGATGCCCATCGTCTGGAAGCTATCGTCGGTCAGTTCAAGTTCTAACCCCGATGCGTTAACGAATAGCGCGCAGCACCACGAACTTGGGGGTGGCCGCCACCTGCTCGACGCCGCGGAACAGGCGTTTGAGCTTGCCGTGGTAGCCCAGGTGGCGGTTGCCGACGATCCACAGTTCGCCACCGGTCACCAGTGCCGCACGGGCCTGGGTGAACATGCGCCAGGCGAGAAAGTCGCCGACCACCTGCTGCTGGTGGAACGGCGGATTGCACAGCACCAGGTCCAGTGATTCCGGCGCCTGCTCGGCCAAACCATCGCCGGCGCGAAGGGTTACCGGACGCTCACCCAAGGCAGCGCGCCAGTTTTCCGCGGCCGATTGCACCGCCATATAAGACTCGTCCACCAAGGTCAGCTCGTCCTGCGGGTTGGCCAGGGCGTGGGCGATGCCCAGTACCCCGTTGCCACAGCCAAGATCCGCCACTCGCCGCGCGGCGAGGCTTTTCGGCAGGTGCGGAAGAAAGGCGCGGGTGCCGATATCCAGCCCTTCGCGGCAGAACAGGTTGGCGTGGTTGAGCAGCTGCAAGGGCGGCTGTTCCAGGGCATAGCGGCTCGGGTAGGGCGAGACAACAGCGGGCTTGTCAGTGGGTGTGGCGCTTAGCAGGCGGGCCTTTTTCACTGCGAGGGAGGCCTGCACCGGGCCAATGTAACGCTCCAGCAGGTCGCCAGCGGCGCGCGGTAAATGTTTGAGCATGGCGCCGGCAATCACCCGCGCGCCCGGTGCCAGTTGGCCGTGCAGGCGAATCAGCTGTTCTTCAAGCAGGGCCAGGGTCTTGGGTACGCGGATCAGCACCCAGTCGAACGGCCCTTGGGGCACTTGGCTGGCGGGTACGAACGTCACGGCGGTGTCTGGCAGCTGATTGCGCGCCAGGTTCTTTTGCAGGGCGAGAAAGCCCAGGTGCGAATCGCCGCCGCTGGTCACCACGCAGTGCGGCGCCAGGCTGGCGGCCAGGGCGCCGAAGCTGTCATTCAGCAGCAGCACGCGGCTGTCGGCGTGCAGGCCTTGCTCGTGCAAAGCCAGGTCGTGCAGGTGATTGAGCAGGTATTCGTCGGCGGCATCGAAGGCCTGCAGCGGTTCGTCCTGTTGTTCCGGTTGGCGGAGCAGGTCGAGCTGGGCGAAAGGCGTAGTGAATATAGGCATATGAACCGGCGGTGTTTCTGCTCGTCGCTTTGCGCGACACTGCAGTGACGAATGAGAGGGGCGCAGTATGACTGGCACCGCCGATAAGTTCACCCGCCAGCAGTTGCTGAGCGTGCAGCCGTGGTCGCCGACGCTGTTCAGTCTGCGTTGCAGCCGTGATCCCGGTTTTCGCTTTCGCCCTGGCCAGTTCGCCCGCCTAGGCGTGCGCAAGGCCAGCGGCTCGATCATCTGGCGTGCCTATTCGCTGGTGTCGGCGCCCCATGACGAGTTTCTCGAATTCTTCTCCATCGTGGTGCCGGGTGGCGAGTTCACCAGTGAACTGAGCCGCCTGCAGGTGGGCGACGAGCTGCTGGTGGAGCGCCTGCCTTTCGGTTATCTGACCCTCGACCGTTTTACCGACGGCAGCGACCTTTGGCTGTTGGCCAGCGGCACGGGTCTGGCGCCCTTTTTGTCGATTCTGCAGGACCCTGAGGTGTGGCAGCGCTTTGCCCGCATCGTCCTGGTGTACAGCGCTCGCAGCAGCCAGGAACTGGCCTATCAGGCGCTGATCCAGGGTTTGCAGCAGCGTGATTACCTGCAGGAGTACGCCGGGCAGTTAGTCTATCTGCCGCTGGTTACCCGCGAGCAGGTACCTGGAACTTTGCACGGGCGCGTCACCACATTGCTGGCCAATGGCGAGCTGGAGCGCGCTGCCGGTTTTGCCCTGGAGCCTGAACAGGGGCGGGTGATGCTGTGCGGCAACCCGCAGATGATCGACGACTGCCGCGCACTGTTGAAAACCCGAGGTATGCAGCTCAGCCTGACGCGTCGTCCGGGGCAGGTGGCCGTAGAAAACTATTGGTGAGGGGCGGTGCTGGCGGCTGCTCGGCTGACGCCGCGGTATTGGGTGCCACCAGCGGTAGGGACAGGATAAAGCGTGTGCCCCAGTCGAGCTGGCTGGCCACCGCAATGTTGCCGCCGAGTACGCCAGTGGCCAAGTTGTGGACGATGTTCAAGCCAAGGCCACTGCCGCCTTGGCCGAGCTTGGTGGTGAAGAAGGGGTCGAAGATACGCGGCAGGTTCTCCTCGCTGATGCCGTGGCCATTGTCGGTGATGGTCAGGTCGATCCAGCCGGGTTCGGTGGCGAACGCTTTTACGCTGATCAGGCCTTGGCTGGCGCCATCGAAGGCGTGCAGCAGGGCGTTGTTGATCAGGTTGACGAGAATCTGCCCGAGGGCACCGGGATAGCTGTCCAGGACAATGCTGGCGTCGATCTCGCTGTCGATCTGATACGGGGTTTTCTTCAGGGTTGGTCCAAGGGTGATAAATATCTCGTTGACTGCCTCAGCCAGATTGAACTGACGGCGCTGGGCGCTGGCCTGGTCGGCAGCCACCTGTTTGAAGCTGGAAATCAGTTCACTGGCGCGGCGCAGGTTGCGCATCAGAATGTCGGTGGCGGTTTGTGTGTCGCCGATAAACTGCTCCAGCATGGAGCGGCGCAGGTTGCCCGTCGTGACGGCCTGGGACATGGCTTTGCTGTGGTCTTCCAAGGTGCTGGCGGCCATCACGCTGTTGCCGATTGGGGTGTTCAGCTCGTGGGCGATGCCGGCCACCAGCGAGCCCAGGGCTGCCAGTTTCTCGCTGCGCACCAGTTCATTTTGTGCCTGCTGCAGAGTGTCCAGGGTCTGATTCAGCTCCAGGTTGCTCTGGGTCAGGGCATCGGTACGCAGCACGACGCGTTGTTCGAGGGTTTCATTGAGGTCGCGGTAAGCCAGTTCGGCTTTCTTCTGCTCGGTGATGTCCACGTTCATGCACACAAAGTGCTTGCCGCCGCCGGGCGCCGGAATGCTGAACGTGGTGCCCTGCACATACAGCTGCTGGCCGGCGGCATTGCGTACATCCGACAGGTAAGGACCGAGGGCCACGCCCTTGGCGGCCTCGCGCAGGGTGGCGAGAAACAGGCGGGCTTGCTGCGGATTGAGGAACAGTTGGTCGAGGGTTTTGCCCAGGGCGTCCTGACGGGCGATGCCGTAGAGGGTTTCGCTGGCGTGGTTCCATAGCAGCACCCGGCCCTCGGGATCAAACCACTGCACGGCGACGTTGGGAGTGTTTTCCAGAGTGGCCAGCAGACGGTCTTCGCTTTCGCGCAGGCTCAAGGCCGTGCGGGCCATGCTGTGTTCGCGTTCCACAATCGCGCCGACCATCTGCTCCAAACTGTGGCGCAGGGTATTCAGTTCGCGGATGTCGCTGTCTTCCAGTTCCAGGTCATAGCTGCCCTGGGCGATGGCACTGACATGTTCGCTGAACTGCGAGATTTTCTGCGCCAGGGTCCAACTGGTGGCACCGGCTATCGCCAGGGCGACCAGCAGCGCCAGCCCCAGGGACAGCATGATGCGTTGCCAGGTGGTGTTGATTTGCCCGTAGGCATTGGCCTCGGGCTGTGCCACCAGCACTTGCCAGTCGGGTCCCTCGACCTTGTGGGCAACGCCAATTAGGGCCTGGCCATCGAGCTCGAAACGGCTGGATTGGCCATTGCTGCGTTGCAGCACCGACAGATTGCCGAGGTTGACCTGTTGCCCCGCTTGCACCGATTCAGAGCTGGCGACCAGCTGATTTTGCCGGTCGAGCAGGCGAATTTGCAGCTGACTGTTTTGGCTCAGTTGGCGCACCAGGGTCGGTAGTGGCTCGATGGCCACTTCGCCAATCAGGGTGCGCAGCCCTACCGGTTGCGCCAGAGCCACGGTCAGCCGTGAGCTGACGGTGGAGAGAAAACTATTGGACCAGAACCCTTGCCTGAGCCGATGGGCGCTGCGCACGAAATCGCGAGCCGACATATCCAGGCCCTGCAGGTTCTGGCGCAGCAGGCGGCGATTGCTGGCCAGACCGATGGCACGAATCTGCCCCTGTTCGTCGGTCAGGTACAGGGCTTCGTAGAAGTTCGAACTGTCGGCATAGGCATCCAGCAACACCTCCGTCTGTTCCTGGCCAAGGTGCGGTGCACTGGCAAACAAATCGCCGAGAGCGGCGAGTTCGCGCTCGGCAATGCTGAAGTGGTGGGCAATTTGTTGCGCGGTGGCTTCGGCCGCTCGCAGTTGGCGCGTCTCGATGTCGGCGCGCATCAACGGTTCGTAATAGAAGCGAAACAACAGGGCGATCATCAGCACCGGGATGAAGGCCACCAGAATGAAGCGGCTAGCCAGGGTCAGCAGCAACGGGCGTGAGGTGTGAGGTTTATTCGGCATTAATAAAACGTCCCTGGCGAACCACCATCAGGTAAAAGCGGCTTGCGCTGTCGCCGAACTCATCCAGATCAATCGGCTGTTGCAGGCTGGCAAAGTGACGAATGCGCAGCAGGGTCTGCTTGAGCGACTCCTGCGGTTGGCGTTCGCGCAGGGCGTGCAACAGCACCTGGGTGGCGTTGTAGGCGGTGACTGCGGCGGTGTCGATCGACTGGCCAAAGCGCTGTTGATACGCCTGTTTAAAGGCGAGAAAGGCGGGCGACTGGTCGCTGAGGTCATAGGCCTGGCCAGTGATCATGCCCTCGACGGCGCGGCCACCCATTTCCAGCAGAGCATCGGCGGCGGCCCAGGCCGGCGTGGCCAGCACCAGGTGTGGATTTTTCTGGCGTAACTGAGTGGCCAGCATGGCGGTGTCCAGGGCGTTGCTGATCAGGATCACTGCGCGCGGTTTGTTGGCCAGCGCCTGTTGAGCGAGGGTGGCGAAGTCGGTTTGCGCGTTGCGGGTGAAGGCAATGGTCTGGCTGACGCTGCCTCCCTCCGCGGCGAAATAACGCTGGAAATCGGCCAGCCAGGGGCGGGTAAAGGTGTGGTTGCTCTCTTCGATCAGTACGGTCACCTGGCCGATGCCCAGTTGGTGTTGCAGGTGCTGGGCAATACCGAGGGCGTCCGGGCTGGTGTGGCTGAGAATTCGAAAGAACTGATCATCGCGACCGGCCAGTAACGGACTGAGGGGCGTGCCGCCCATCAACAGAACCCCCGCGGCGGTGAACTGCGGCGCCAGTTGCTCGGCGATCAGGCTGGTCATGGGGCCGAAAACCGCATCGACCTTGGCATCAATCAGCTCGGTGGCGGCCTGAGCAGCCTGTTGTGGGTTGAAGCCATCGTCACGCTGCAGCAGTTCGATGGGGCGGCCGTGGATGCCGCCGGCGGCGTTGGTCTGCTCCACCGCCAACTGCATGCCGTTGCGCCCGGCAATGCCGAGGCTGGAGGTGGGCCCGGAGGTGTCGACGATCACGCCCAGACGGATGGGCTCAATCGGCTGCTCGGCGCTCGGCTCACATGCGCTGAGCAGCAGGCTGGCGAGCAGCAGCAGACGTTTGCCTGTGGCGTATGGTTGGCGCGCTGGCAACACAGGTGAGCAAGGCTTGGGCATGGCTCTCTCCGCCATCAGTAGGTCGCCACTTGCTCAAGCAAGTCCGGCAGCGTCAGCGGCTTGGCGAACAGGTATCCCTGGCCTTCATGGCAACCCAGGGCTGTCAGCGCGTGGGCTTGGCTTTCCAGTTCGATACCTTCGGCGATCAGCTCCAGTTGCAGGCTCTGGCCGAGCTGAATAATGGTTTCGACGATCCGTCGGCTGCCGGCGCTCTGCTCCATCTGGCGGACGAAGCTGAGGTCGATTTTCAGTCGGTCGACGTTGAGCTGCTCAAGGTAGCTGAGCGACGAAAAACCCGTGCCGAAGTCGTCCACCGCGATGCTGATACCGCGAGCTTTTATCTGATTCAGCAAGTCCGTCATGAAGCCGGCATCGAGCATGGCCACCGATTCGGTGATTTCCAACTCCAGCAGGCGCGGGTCAATCGCGCTTTCGCCCAGGGCGCGGTCGAGCACTTCAAGGAAGTTGGGCTGGCGGAACTGCATGACCGAGACATTCACGGCCATGCGCAGGGGCTGAGAACTGATTTGGTTGATTTTGTGCAGGTCGTGGCAGGCACTGCGCAGCACCCATTCGCCCAGGCTGATGATCAGCCCGGAGCTCTCCGCCAGCGGGATAAACTGGGCTGGTGAGACAAAACTGCCGTCGTCATTGCGCCAGCGCAGCAAGGCCTCAACGCCGATTAGCTGGCGGTCGCTCAGGCGGACTTGTGGTTGATAGACGACAAACAACCGTTCGCGCTCAAAGGCGCTGCGCAGATCTTGCAGCAGGTGTACGCGGGCGCGGGTTTCGAATTCCATGTCCAGGCTGAAGTGGCTGATGCCGCCGCGGTGATGCTGCTTGCCATGCTTGAGGGCGATATTTGCCGCCTTGAGGGCGTCGCTGCCGTTGCCGTCGATCTGGTCCAGACTGATCAGGCCGATCGTGGAGGTGAGATTCTGTTGCAGCTCCCCCAGGCAGAGGGGCTGGCGCAGCAGGTTGTTGAGGAATTCAGGGGTGAGTACGGCGGTGTTGGCGAGGATGCCGAATACGTCACCCGCCACCCGCGCTAACAGCGAGCCTGCGGGCAGTTGCTCTTGCAGACGGCTGGCCGCTGCCTTGAGCAGATTGTCGCCGTGCTGGTGGCCGAGGGCGTCATTGAGCTCGGAGAAACCGTCAATGTCGATCAATGCCAGGGTGGTATCGTTTCGGGGCGGACCGCTGAGGGCACAGTCGAGGGCGTGGACAAAGGCCAGCCGGTTGGGGATGTGCAGCAAGTGGTCGTTATAGGCGTGATCTTTAAGCTGGGTCAGCAGTTGAACGTTATCGAGGGTGACGATGATGTTGCTGCAAAACACCTCGAGCAGTTGCCGGTCGAGGTCGTTCAGGGGCTTTTCGGTTTGCAGATAAGCGGCCATGTCGTGGTTGTGCTGGCCGGGGAAAAACAGCGTGGTCGAGTGATTGCCATAGTGGTTTCGCCGCTCTCGCAGGGTGTCGTTCAGGGCTTCAGCAATGGCGGTATTGGGCAGCGCGTCGAGGTGCTGGTTGATGCAGTTGGTGAGACTGCCGGCGGCGGCGACGATCAGCGCCTGCGCAGTCGAGTCTTTTTGGTCGTAGGCGCAAACCACCCCTTCGGGCGGCAAACTGAACAGGCCGCAGATCTGGGTGATGATCCCTGCGGCGAATTCGTTGACACCCTGGCGGGCGAGCAGCTGGCTGCTGGCGCGGATCACCATGCCCAAGCCGCGGCGACTGGCGTTGATGGTGTGGATTTGCTCATAGGAGCGGATCGCCGCCGTCAGGGCGGTGTACAGACGATTGCGTGACAGTTCCGACTTGGTCTTGTAGTCATTGATGTCGTAGTCGCGAATGGCCTCCATCTCCGGGGCATAGCCCGGCTGGCCGGTGCGCAGGATGATGCGCGCTTCGCTGTTGCCCAGGTCCTGACGAATGACGCGAACCAGCTGCAAGCCAGCATCGTCAGACTCCATCACCACATCGAGGAGAATGACAGCGATCTGCGTTTGCTCGCCGAGAATGCGGATGGCGTCGGCGGCCGAGTAAGCGTGGAAAAATTCCAGGGGGCGGCCGAGCACTTCAGTGTTGGCCAAGGCAAAGCCGGTGGACTGATGGACGTCTTTGTCATCGTCGACGATCAGTATTCGCCAGGTGGGCGTGTCGTGCGAGTACTCGGCGGTGAGCACTTCATCCTTGAAGAAAAACAGCTCGTCATCATGTTCGCTGCTCATCACTAACCCTTGCGTGCAGTGGGGCGGAGGCATGCGGTCTAGAGGGCTTGGTGGCGTTTGCCACGGGGCGATGACTGCAGCCGTTAGGTCTGAGTCTCAGTCTAGGCAGGAAATCGGCAATCGGCACTCACGCGATCAGCGGTGGGCTTGTTACGAATTGTTGGCGCCGCCCCGCGGTACAGGGCGACACCAGAGGAGGGCGTTACTGCGGCTTGTCTTGCTGGGCCTTGAGCAGGTCGCGGATCTCGCTGAGCAGTTGCTGGTCGGCAGTCGGGCCGGCTGGGGCAGGCGGCACTTCGGCGCTTTTCAGCTTATTGATGGCTTTGACGCCCATAAAAATGGCGAAGGCAACGATCAGAAAGTCCAGCACGGTCTGGATGAACTTGCCGTAGCTGAGCATCACGGCCGGGGCAGTGCCTTCGGCAGCCTTGAGGGTGATGGCCAGGTCGGTGAAGTCGACCCCGCCGATCAGCAGGCCAATCGGCGGCATGATGACATCGCCGACAAAGGAGCTGACGATTTTGCCGAATGCGGCGCCAATAATGATACCGACGGCCATGTCGACCACGTTGCCTTTGACCGCGAAGGCCTTGAACTCACTGAGCACACTCATGGATAGCTTCCTTATTTAGGTGGGTGGCGGCAGTGTAAAACGCCGGTCGCCGCGCCGTCATCCGGGCGGTAGGGCCTTTGGGGGATTTATTCTGGGTTTTGTAGCGGGTGATGGGTCGATGGCTAAACCCGTTGGCATTGATCCTGGTCAAGGGGGCGTACATGCCTCGGAGCTAGCCTGAAGACAGTTATCACAGGAGCTGACCCATGCATGTAGAACACCATTCGCTGATCGCTGACTTTCCGGAACTGCGTGAACAGCTGCATACCTTGCGCCAGCAGGATCACCACTTTGCCCGCCTGGCTGACGAGTATGAGGCGCTGGACAAGCGCATCTGCCGCGTCGAAGACGGTGTTGATCTGCTGGATGACAGCGCGCTGTCGACCCTCAAGGCTGAGCGCGTGGCGTTGAAGGACGAGCTGTCCCGCCAGTTGAACAAAGCTGCCGAGCCGGAAGGTTGCTGCGGTAAATGCACCTGCTGATCTGCATTCAGGCAGGCTCAAGGCGCGGTGATTACCGCGCCTTTTTTATGCGTGCAGCATTACCTTGCTGAGGGCCGGGCGGGATGTCTTGTCGCAGCTTACCGAGCGGCTTCACGCTCAGTCATGCGGGAGATTGAGCGGGTCGTGGTCAAGCTTTGGCCTATCATTTTTAGCTCAGATGCAGTTGTTGTCTGGTGTCGGCGTGGCGTTATTTCGGGTTCAGTAGCGCGCTTGCCATTCTTGTTTGTGGCGTTGGGGGTGAGGCATGGGGCGGTTTTTTTGTTGTTGGTTGGTGCTGATGCTGGGCTGTGGCTCACCGGTTTGGGCGAACGAGCACAGTCAGTTCGAGTTGCCGCCGGCGCAGTTGAGTGCGCAGGAAGAGTCTGAGGTCGATGCCATGGTTTTGCCTGTGCCGCAGGCCTGGGTCGGCGATTTCGACGGCATGCGTGAGCGGCGCATGGTGCGCATCCTGGTGCCCTACAGCAAGACCTTCTACCTGATCGACCGCGGTCGCCAGGATGGCGTGGCCTACGCCTTTGGCAAGGCCTTCGAGGGCTGGCTGAACAAGACCCAGCCCTTTGCCGACAAGACCCAGCGCTGGCAGGTGATGTTTCTGCCCACGGCGCGCAACGAGTTGCTGCCCAAGCTGCTGGCCGGTGACGGCGACATCGCCGCGGGTGGCCTGACTATCACCGAAGGTCGTCAGCGCACGATCGACTTCACCGACCCGGTCGCGCGCGACATCCGTGAAGTGATAGTCACTGCGCCCGGTAGCGCGAAAATCCAGCACATCGAGGAGTTGGCCGGTAAGGAGGTCTATGTGCGCCCCTCCAGCAGCTATTTCGAGCATCTGGTTACGCTCAACGAGCGTTTCAAGGCGCAAGGCCTGGCGCCGGTGAAGATCATGCCGGCCAATGAGAACCTGGAAACCGAGGACCTGCTGCAAATGGTCAATGCCGGGTTGTTCGGGATTACCGTAGCCGACCAGCACATCGCCCTGCTGTGGCAGCCGCTGTATACCGAGATGCAGATCCAGGCCGGGGTTTACCTGCATCAGGGCGGCGAGCTGAGCTGGGCGCTGCGCAAGAGCAGTCCACAGTTCAAGCAGGTGCTGAGTGCGTTCGTCAAAGAACACAAGATCGGCAGCGAATTTGGCAACATCACCCTGCGCCGTTTCAAAAACAGTAAGCGCGTGCTCAACGCCACCTCCCAAGCCGAGATGGCCAAGTTCAATGCGCTGGTCGGGGTGTTCCAGAAGCATGCGGGAACCTACGACTTCGACCACCTGATGCTGATGGCTCAGGGTTTTCAGGAGTCCCAGCTGAACCAGGCCGCGCGCAGCCGGGCAGGGGCCGTTGGAGTGATGCAGCTGTTGCCGAGCACGGCGGCCGATCCGGCGGTGGGGATCAAGGGCATCGACACCAGCGTGGACAAGAACATCGAGGCCGGCAGCAAATACATGCGCCTGTTGGCTGACAAGTACCTGGATGATCCGGAGCTGACGCCGGTCAATCGCACCCTGTTGAGCTTTGCCGCTTACAACGCCGGCCCGGGAAACCTGATGAAGTTTCGCCGCTTGGCAGAAAAATCCGGGCTGGACCCGAACGTCTGGTTCGGCAATGTCGAGCAGGCGGCGGCGCGTATCGTTGGCCGCGAAACCGTGGATTACGTCGGCAATATCTACAAGTACTACGTGGTCTACAAACTGGCCGAACAGAAGCTGCGCGAACGGGCCGAGGCTCGTCCGCAGCCCGGCAACTGATGCCGGCGCCCATAGCAGACGCTATGATCGGTGCTTTTGCGGTTTGCGGAGATCCCCATGGCCAAGGCCAAGCGCATGTATGGCTGCACCGAATGTGGCGCGACCTTTCCCAAGTGGGCCGGGCAGTGCGGTGAGTGCGGCACCTGGAACACCCTGACCGAAACCCTGATTGAGGCCCACAGCGCCGCCCCGAGCGGGCGTGCCGGTTGGGCGGGCGAGCAGGCGCAGTTGAAGACTCTGGCCGAGGTCAGTGTCGAGGAAGTGCCGCGTTTTTCCACCTCGTCCGCCGAACTGGACCGGGTGCTCGGCGGCGGCCTGGTGGACGGTTCGGTGGTGCTGATTGGCGGTGATCCGGGCATCGGCAAGTCGACCATCCTGTTGCAGACCCTGTGCAACATCGCCGTGCGCATGCCGGCGCTGTATGTGACGGGCGAAGAGTCGCAACAGCAGGTGGCGATGCGCGCACGGCGTCTCGATCTGCCCCAGGATCAGCTCAAGGTGATGACCGAGACCTGCATCGAGGTGATCATCGAAACCGCCAAGCGGGAAAAGCCCAAGGTCATGGTGATCGACTCGATCCAGACCATTTTTACCGAACAGTTGCAGTCGGCCCCTGGCGGCGTGGCCCAGGTGCGCGAGAGTGCGGCCTTGTTGGTGCGTTATGCCAAGCAGAGCGGTACGGCGATTTTCCTGGTTGGCCACGTGACCAAGGAAGGCGCTCTGGCCGGCCCGCGGGTGCTCGAACATATGGTCGACACCGTGTTGTATTTCGAAGGTGAGTCCGATGGCCGTCTACGCCTGCTGCGTGCGGTAAAGAACCGCTTCGGCGCGATCAACGAGCTGGGCGTGTTCGGCATGACCGACAAGGGCCTGAAGGAAGTGTCCAATCCCTCGGCGATCTTCCTCACCCGTGCCCAGGAGGAAGTGCCTGGCAGTGTGGTGATGGCCACCTGGGAAGGCACCCGGCCAATGTTGGTGGAGGTGCAGGCGCTGGTCGACACCAGTCATATGGCCAACCCGCGGCGCGTTACGTTGGGCCTGGACCAGAACCGCCTGGCCATGCTGCTGGCGGTTCTGCATCGGCACGGCGGTATTCCGACCTACGATCAGGACGTATTCCTCAACGTGGTCGGCGGGGTCAAGGTGTTGGAGACGGCATCGGACTTGGCGCTGCTGGCTGCAGTGATGTCCAGCCTGCGCAACAAGCCCTTGCCCCATGACCTGCTGGTGTTTGGCGAGGTGGGGTTGTCCGGGGAGATTCGCCCGGTGCCCAGCGGTCAGGAGCGCCTGAAGGAAGCGGCCAAGCACGGTTTCAAACGCGCCATCGTACCCAAGGGCAACGCGCCGAAAGAAGCGCCACCCGGTTTGCAGGTCATCGCAGTGACGCGCCTGGAGCAGGCGCTGGATGCCTTGTTCGAGTAACCACTCAGTAGTGATACCACTTCAGCTCCAGCTGCACTTCGTTGAGCGGGCTGGTCTGTTGGCTGAACTGGCGTTGGGCGCTCAGGCGTAGGCCGAGGTTCTGGCTGAGCTCCCACTGTTGGTTGAGGCTGAGTGTGCGGCGCACTTCGCCGTTGGCGAAGTAGTCGCCTTGGGCTTCCAGGCGCAGGTTGCCCAGCGGGTTGCGCCACAGCAGGCCGCTGTCGAAGCCGATCGCGGGCGCGGCGAACGGGGCGAAGTCGTTGTTGTGCTCCAGGCGGCCGGTGAGCAGGCTGAAACCCAGCAGGTCATCACCGAGCCAGTCTTCGCCCAACTGCCAGCTGGCGCCGGCACCCCCACTGATATGACTGACCAGGGTGGCTTTGCCGTCATGCTCGGTGCTGTTGCCCGGCACCCGCTCGAAGCCGCCGCGTACTTGCCAGGACAAGGGTTGCAGCAACTGGCTGCGCGGTGTCAGGGAGCGGATGCTGGCCAGATCCAGTTGCTGTAGCTGCCAGTCGTTGCCCTCGTACTGGCGCAATTTCATTTGCAGGATTTCGATTTGCGCGCCGAGGGGGAAGCCGTACAGGTTGTCTTCCAGGTCGTGATAGGCCATGCGCAGGCCATATTCGGCGAAGGCACGATCACCACGGCTGCCAGCGCCCAGTTGCCAGGTGCGTGAGTCGTGGCCGTCTTCCGGCAAGCCGGGGCGTTCGACCACCAGGGGCGGCGGTGGGTTGCGGTGGATAGCCTGCAGCAGGTCGAAGCTGCGCTGGGCGGTGGCCGGGTCGCGTTCCTGGCCGTTGGCCTGATAGCGCAGCAGGCGGAAGGCAGTGTCGCTGATCAGCGCCTGGCGGGGTGCGGGCAAGGCCTGGAAGGCGGGCTGTTGCAGGGCGGTGGTGTCGGCGGCAATGCGCAGTGCCCAGTCCTGCTCGTGTTTGTTCAGCGGTTCGGCGCTTTTGCGCAATTCGCGTTCACGCGACGGGCGATAGTCGATCTGCTTGACCATGCCTGCGTCCTTGACCGCACGCACGGTGTCGGTGGGGATCGCGGTGAGGGGGAATTGCTCGGTCAGTTGCAGGCCGGGGCGGGCTACTTGCAGCAGTTCCAGCAGGCGGTAGGAGCAGTTTTCGTCGAAGAAGAAGTAGTCGAAGCGGATCTGCTTCAGCTCCCAGACGTGCTCGACCATGCGCCCGGTTTCTTCGGCCGTCAGGTTTAGCCGGTACTCCCACAGGTCGCGGTTTTCCAGGCGGGTGTATTCGGCCATTTTCTCCCGGTAGGGCACCAGGGCGAACAGGCCCGGATAGCCGCCCATCAGGCCTTTCCAGGCGTACAGCATGCTGTTGTCGGCGCCTTCGATAAAGGCGCCGAAGTTCAGCGCGTAGCTGAGCATGGCGCTGCCGTCGCTGTCGACGTTGGCTTGGTCGATGCGCAGCAGGGTGTGGCCGAACATCGACGATGGGCTGTTGAGGTAGGCCGCCGGGAAGATCAGCACCGCGCTGTGCGGGGCGATATCGCTGTACCAGGCGCGCAGTTCGTTGCAGGTGGGCTGCGGCAGCTTGCTCAGCTGCAGTTGTTCACGCAGCCAGCGGCTGCGTGCGGGGAATACGCATTGGGCGTGTTGTTCGCCAAGGCTGGCGGGCGCATACAGGGCCTGCAGGGTGGCGCGCAGTTCAGCTTCCGGGTGGCTGGCACCGTCGGCGGCGAGGAAGAATCTGCCGTCGTCCACATAGCTGCGCCAGCCGCCCAGTTTGCCGGTCTCGTAATGGCCGAGGGCAATCCAGTAAGGGTCGTTGGCCAGGCTGTGCAGGCGGGTGTCAGCAAACTGTGGTTGCGCAGCCAGGGGCGCGCAGGCGCACAGCGCCAGAAGGGAAAGCAGGCGTTTGAACATGGGGGGCATGACTCTGCAAAACAAACCCGCGCCAAAAGACGCGGGCTACGGCCATGGAGCACAGCGTCCGGGTGGCGGTGCGAACCGCTGCCCGGAACGGGGGCTTAGGCTTCGTGGGCGTATTTAGCCAGACGAGCGTCTTTCTGCATCATCGCCAGGGTGGCGGCGTGCACGTCAGCGGCGCTGACCGAGGCGCTGCTGAAAATTTCATTGAAGTGCGCATGGGCGGCTTCGTTGAAATGCGCGCGGTCTTGCGGTGCTACACCCAGAACCACGGCGTAGGTGGTCAGGGCTTCGCCCTGGCCTTTGGCCATGTCTTCCGACAGCTCGTCCATCATGTTGCTGACGATCAGCATCGGCTTGCCGCCGTAGGTCAGGGTGCCATTGGTGGAGCAACCGTTGGTGCCCGAGGTCATGCCGAAGGTGGCGTTACCCGAGGTGCCGTTGGTGGTGGAAGCGACGAAGTGCGAGGCCGTGCCGCGTTGGCCTTTGAACAGCATGTTGCCCCAGCCGCAGTTCGGGCCGCCGGGTGCTTCGGCGAGGGCGGCAGAGGAAACAGCAACAAGCAGGGTACCGAGCAGGAGTTTTTTCATGGTTTTACTCTCTATGCAATCCTTGGTAGGTAGCTCAGGCACAAGGCCTGCGCCGTCCAGGCGGGGGTGGAAACCAGGGTGTCCGGAGGTCGACTTTTGCCAGCCTCGTGGGGCACTTGTGTACCCGTCTGTGCCTTGCAGCTTTTCGGAATGACCGGCCAGTGTCAAGGCGTACTGCTCGGGCTGTGCGCAAGTCGGCAAGCGGCTTTGATGCACGTCAGTGCAGGTTGTCGTCAGCCGGCCACACTGAAGTCATCCTTCCGCTGGAGTGTGCGCCATGACGACTTTCGACCCGCAAGCTGTTCTCGATAGCCTGGAAGCCGAATATGCGGCACGGGCAACGGCCATCCGCCGTGATCTGACCGGCAGCCATTCGGCGGATTCGGCCGAGCAGGCTGGCGAGCGGCAGAACGACGAGGTGTTGCAGGCGCTGCTGATCGAGGCCGAGCAGGGCCAGGCGCAGGCGGCCCAGGCCAAGCAGCGGCTAAGCGCCGGCACCTATGGCCTGTGCCAGCGTTGCGGCGTCGCTATCGCCCCGGCGCGCTTGCAGGCATTGCCAACAGCGGCCTTCTGTCTGGGCTGTGCCGATCTGGCGGAGTAAGCCAGGCAGGCCGGCGAATGCCTTGCCAGTGCTCCGTGGCCGGCGCCAGAATGCGCACATCTTCCCGTGTGCGCCGCTCTGCCTGCTGGCGCGCCGCTTGCCTAAGGATTAGCCATGGCCGACTCGATAGCGACTGCCCTGCGGGTGGCGCCCGAAGCGTTGACCCGTCCATTTGATGCCGCCCAATTCAACTTCAACAGTACTGACGAGCTGGAGCCCTTTCGCGGCGTGCTCGGCCAGGAGCGGGCGGTGGATGCCCTGCAGTTTGGCGTGGCCATGCCGCGGCCGGGTTACAACGTCTATGTGATGGGCGAGCCCGGCACCGGGCGTTTCTCGTTTGTGCAGCGCTACCTCAAGGCCGAAGCCAAGCGTTTGGCCACACCGTCTGACTGGGTGTACGTCAATCACTTCGACGAACCGCGCGAGCCGCGGGCGCTGGAGTTGCCGGCGGGCACGGCGAGTGCCTTTCTGGCCGACATCAATCACCTGATCGACAACCTGCTGGCGACCTTTCCGGCGGTGTTCGAGCACCCCTCGTACCAGCAGAAGAAGAGCGCCATCGACCGCATCTTCAACCAGCGCTACGACCGCGCCCTGGATGTGATCGAGCGTGCCTCGCTGGAAAAAGAGGTGGCTCTGTACCGCGACAGCAGCAACATCGCCTTCACCCCGATGAAGGACGGCAAGGCGCTGGACGAGGCCGAGTTCGCTCAGTTGCCGGAGGCCGAGCGCGAACGTTTTCACGTCGATATCTCGGCCCTGGAAGAGCGCCTCAACGAAGAGCTGTCGAGCCTGGCGCAATGGAAGCGCGAGTCGAGCAACCAACTGCGTCAGCTCAATGAAGAAACCATCAGCCTGGCGCTGCAGCCGCTGCTGGCGCCGCTGTCCGAGCGTTATGCGGAAAATGCCGGGGTCGGCGCTTACCTGCAGGCGGTGCAGGTCAACCTGCTGAAGACCGTCGTCGAGCAGTTGGTGGATGTGGACAAGGCGGACGCGCAAACCCGTAAGTTGCTGGAAGAGCAGTACAGCCCCAGTCTGGTGGTGGGCCATCACCATCGCGGTGGCGCGCCGGTGGTGTTCGAATCGCACCCGACCTACGACAACCTGTTCGGCCGCATCGAATACAACACCGATCAAGGTGCGCTTTACACCAGTTACCGACAGTTGCGGCCGGGGGCGGTACACCGCGCCAACGGCGGCTTCCTGGTGCTGGAGGCGGAGAAGCTGCTGGGCGAGCCGTTTGTCTGGGATGCGCTCAAGCGTGCCCTGCATTCGCGCCAGTTGAAGATGGAGTCGCCGCTCGGCGAGCTGGGCCGCATTGCCACCGTAACCCTGACGCCGCAGATGATCCCGCTGCAGGTGAAGGTCATCATCATCGGCTCACGTCAGTTGTATTACACCCTGCAGGACCTCGATCCGGACTTTCAGGAAATGTTCCGCGTGCTGGTGGATTTCGACGAGGACATTCCCCTGGTCGAAGACAGCCTGGAGCAGTTCGCCCAATTGATGAAAACCCGCACCTCGGAAGAGGGCATGGCACCGCTAACGGCGGCTGCCGTGGCGCGGGTGGCGACCTACAGTGCGCGCCTCGCCGAGCACCAGGGCCGTTTGTCCGCGCGGATTGGCGATCTCTTCCAGTTGGTCAGCGAGGCGGACTTTATCCGCCAGCAGGCGGGCGAGGCCTGCACCGATGTCGGCCATATCGAGCGCGCGCTCAAGGCCAAGGCCGTGCGTACCGGGCGGGTCTCGGCGCGGATTCTGGATGACATGCTGGCCGGCATCATTCTCATCGACACCCGCGGTGCCGAGGTCGGCAAGTGCAACGGCCTGACCGTGCTGGAAGTCGGCGATTCGGCGTTTGGCGTGCCAGCGCGGATTTCTGCCACGGTGTATCCGGGCGGCTCGGGCATTGTCGACATTGAGCGTGAGGTCAATCTCGGCCAACCGATCCACTCCAAGGGCGTGATGATTCTCACCGGCTACTTGGGCAGCCGTTATGCCCAGGAGTACCCGCTGGATATCTCCGCGAGTATCGCCCTGGAGCAGTCCTACGGGTATGTGGACGGCGACAGCGCTTCCCTGGGTGAGGTCTGCACGTTGATCTCCGCTCTGTCACGCACGCCGTTGAAGCAGTGTTTCGCCATCACTGGCTCGATCAACCAGTTCGGTGAGGTGCAGGCGGTCGGCGGGGTCAACGAGAAGATCGAAGGCTTCTTCCGCCTTTGTGAGGCGCGCGGCCTGACCGGCGAGCAGGGCGCGATCATCCCGCACTCCAACGTATCCACCCTGATGCTCGACGAGCGCGTGCTGCAGGCGGTGCGCGCCGGCCAGTTCCACGTGTATGCGGTGCGTCAGGTGGACGAAGCCCTAAGCCTGTTGGTGGGCGCCGATGCTGGCGCGCCGGATGCCAAGGGCGTGTTCCCCGAAGGCAGCGTCAATGCGCGGGTGGTTGAGCGCCTGCGCGCCATCGCGGAAATGGGCCAGGATGACGACGAGCCGGAAGAGCCGCCGGCAGCGGCAGCCAAGCCCGCACGCAAGAAGGCGGTGAAAAAGCCAGCCACCGAAGGTGGTGTCGCCTGAATTCTCGGCCAAGGCCGCTCCCACAGGGTTTGGCTAGGACCTGATAGTTGTGGGAGCGGTCTCGACCGCGAACGGCCTGTGCCGTTATTGCGCGGGGGTATAAGCCTCACCGGGGGCACTTGCTCACCCGTCGCGGGTCCGTTCAGGGCTGATCAACCGTTCGGTGGCTGGTCAGTCACTGAACGTTGTTGCAGGCAGCCCGGCCGGTCGTGGCTGGAGGGGCTTTTCCAGTGCTCATCCACAGAGTTATCCACAGCTTGTGGGGGTAATCTTGGGCTTTCGGCAGGCGTATTGCGGGTGTAGGCTGGAAGCTCGTCCTTGCCGGAGCCGCCGCCATGTCGCGCAGCCTCTGTCTGACTCGTCACTGCCTGGGAATGATCACCCGCATCGAATGTGAGGTGCGCCCGCTGGCAGGTGAGCAAGGCCTCTGGACCTTGCTCTGCGCCGCCGGTATGGCCGCCGGTCAACCCTCGATGATCAAGGCGCAAGGCCCATTCTGCGGGCCCTGCGTGGCCGAGCAGGTGCTTGACGGAATTGCCGCCAACCTGTTGTCCCAAGGCTATCAGCCGAGCACTCAGCCGCCGATCTGGCGCTTGCACATGCAGGCGCAACTGCGCAGCCTAAACCAGGCGCGTGGTCATCCCCTGGGGCATCGCCAGCTGCATCCTGAGGCCTGAATCTAGCTGTCTGGAGCGTCTTTGCTGCGGTGCTGAGTGCGTCCCTGCAAGGTGTGCGGGGCGGCGGAGCAAAAAGGTTATCCACAAAATGCCTGTGTGCCGAAACCCTCACCTTGATGGGCGTGGGACCTCTATATGGGTGAGCCTGGGCTGGGTATACTCGCCGCCGGTTTTGATTCTTCTGCGAGGCACCATGGAACGCTTTATTGAAAATGCGATGTACGCATCGCGCTGGTTGTTGGCGCCAATCTATTTCGGTCTGTCGCTGGCCTTGCTGGCGCTGTGCCTGAAGTTCTTCCAGGAAGTGTTCCATATCCTGCCAAGCGTGTTTTCCATGGCCGAAGCGGACCTGATCCTGGTGCTGCTGTCGCTGATCGACATGGCCCTGGTCGGCGGCTTGCTGGTGATGGTGATGATCTCCGGTTACGAGAACTTCGTCTCCCAGCTAGATATCGACGAAGGCAAAGAGAAGCTCAGCTGGCTGGGCAAGATGGACTCCAGTTCGCTGAAGATGAAGGTCGCTGCCTCGATCGTGGCGATTTCCTCGATCCACCTGCTTAAGGTGTTTATGGATGCAAAAAACACCGATCCGGAGCACCTCAAGTGGTACGTGATCATTCACATGACCTTCGTGGTCTCGGCGTTCGCCATGGGCTATCTGGACAAGCTGACCAAGCACTGAGGTCGTCCGGGCTAATCGTTCGGCAATAAAAAAGGAGCACCGCGGTGCTCCTTTTTTGTGGGTGCTAATCAGGTTGCGCTGACGGTGTGATTTGGCTTTTGTAGGTGCGGATTAGTCCGCGATGCCGTTTGTCTAGAAAGCATCGCGGCTGAAGCCGCTCCTACAGTTGGCGCTGAGCCTTGGTGCGGTTATGGCTTCTGGTTCAGGGCCGGGTCGTGGAACACGCCCTTGCTGTCGGTGTTAAGCATGAACTCGGCAGCGGCGCGGCGGATTTCCGGGCTCAGGTAGTCCTGCTTGGGCATGGCTGGGTAGTCGTCGCGCTTCTTGGTCGGGTTGCTGATGTAGTCGACGATGCCTTGCGGGTTGTCCATGTACAGCGCCTGGATGGTCTCCACCGGTGGGCCGATCATGCGCATGTTGTAGGCGTGGCAACCGGCGCAAACGCCGTAGTAGACCATCTTGCCTTTCTCTTCGAGCTTGAACTCACGGGGTGCCACCGGCTCGGGCAGCAGGTAAGTGACGGTGTCGGCGGTGGTGGAGAAGCCGCACGTGCCGAAGCTTTTAGTGCCCAGGGTTGGGTACTGGCCAGGGTTGAGCAGGCAGCTGTCGCGGCTGGTGCCGACGCTGATGATGTCGACGGTACCGCTGGTCAGACTGGCGATTTTCAGCGCCTTGATTTCGTCGATGGGTTCGGCGCCGTTGTTGAACATCAGGTTGTTGAGGATCGAGACCTTGTCCGAGTGCGGGTCGGAGTCAGGGTCTTTGGTGATGTTGGCGAAGCTGTCGTGGTCGGTGATGACGATGCCGACGTTCTTGTTGCCGCTAATGATGTTGTTCTCGATGGTCACCTCGTCGGCGGCCATGACGATGATGCCGGTGCCCGCCGGTACGCCGGAGACGATCGAGCCCGGTGCGCCGAAGTTGGGGTGGTTGTTGTCGGTGATGAAGTTGTTGCGAATGATCACGTCGAAGGTGGTTTTGATCGGCAGCCCTGGGGTAATGAACGCGAGGATGCCGCCGGTGTTGTTGTAGACCTTGTTGTTCTCAACGATGGAGTGCCGGGAGTTTTCGATCTCGATGCCGGCGACGTTGGCGAACACCTCGTTGTTGTTGACGTGCACGTTGTCGCACATGCCGATGTAGATGGCCGCGTCTTCGATACCGCTGAGCACGTTATTGCTGACCAGGCCGTTCTTGCCCAGCTGCGGGAAGATGCCGTAGACGCCGGTGTCGATCACCCGGTTGTTGCGGATCAGGAAGTTGTTGCCGGCCTGACCCATGATCGCATTGCCCTTGTAATGGGTAATGTGCAGGTTCTCGACGGTGATGTTGTTGCCCGAATAGAGCACCGCATCGTTGAGCGTTTGCCCGCCTTCCATGGTCGGCCACTGGCCGTCGACGATCACGCCGCTGAGCAGAATGTCGTCCTTGTCGATGTACACAGTCTCCTTGTAGGTGCCGGGATACACCTGGATCACATCACCTGGCTGAGCTTTTTGCACCGCAGCCTGGATCGATTCGCCATCGCGCACTGCATGCACCTGGCCCTTGCCGCTGGCACCGACAGATTTGGCCAGGCTGCCGACGGCGGCGCTGGTTGCCCCGGATTTTTGTGCGTAGCGATCGGCACCTCCGACGATGGTGGCGCTGTTGTCGCTGCCAAGTTGACTACCGAGGTAGACGCCGGCGGCGAGCAGGCCGACGGCGGCGATGGCGGCGATGGCGCTGATGATCTTCTTGCCCATTATTATTCTCCTTGTGACACAAGACGTACGGCGGTGTTGGTGGCTCCCTGAAGGGCAGCCGGCAGGCGCCCGCCGGGGGTTAAGCCGGACGGCACCTGAGTGGGGGTCGCGGGGGTGAAGCTTTCATCGGTGAGGGTCTGCATGAAGTCCACCAGGCGATCCAGTTCCAGCTCGGCCAGCTTGGGTTCCCAGATGTGCCAGTGCAGGACCATGCGCGCTTGCTCTTCCTTCGGCAGAGCGTGGCCGCGGCCCTTGGTGTAGAACTCGCTGGCGTCGCGCAGGTTGCTGAACGCGCCGTTATGCATATAGGGCGCGGTCTGGGCGATGTTGCGCAGCGACGGCACTTTGAAACCGCCGCGCCAGGTGGGGTTGTGAAACACGTTTTCGGCGCCGGCATCGAAGGGCTGGCCAGCAGCTTCCGGCACGCCGATCACGGCGATCTGCTGGTTGGTGAACAGAGGCGGCGTGTGGCATTCGGCGCAGCGAGCGACGAACGAGCGAAACACGTTCATGCCTTCCAGTTCATTGGCATTCAGGGCCTCGGCGTAGCCGTGGGCATAGTGGTCGTAGCGACTGTTCAGCGAGATCAGTGAGGTCTCGAAGGCGGCAATCGCGGTGTAGATCTGCGTCAGGTTGATTGGTTGTTCCGCGCGCTGGTCGAAGGCCTCGGCGAACAGACGGCGGTAGGTGCTATTGCCGTCGATTGAGCTGAGCAGCTGCGCCGGGGTGTTGCCCATTTCATTGGTGGCGTACAGCGGCCCGGTCATCTGCTCTTCCAGCGACTTGGCCCGCGCATCCCAGAAGAAACTGGTCAAAAACGCCATGTTCCACAGGCTTGGCGCCCCGCGGCTGGCAGTGCGGCCGTGGATGCCAGTGCTCTTGGCTTGGCCGTCGGCAAAGCCCAGCTTGGGGTGATGGCAGCTGGCGCAGGACAGGGTCTGATCGCCGGACAGCAGTGGGTCGAAAAACAACTGGCGGCCGAGGTCGATCTGCTGTGGCGAGAAACCATCGCGGCGCGCCGGCAAGGCCGTCTTCAAGCCGCCTACGCCCTGGCTGTACAGCGAGTTGTACTGGTCATACAGGCTGTGCAGCTTGCACTGGTTGCCTGCGCTCAGCTCAAAGCCGGGCGGGCAGGTGCTGGCCAAACTCACGGTTGCGGGCGCTTGCGCAGCCTGGACGCTGGAGGCAAGCAGGCCGGCTGTGGCGAGCCAGATCAGGTAGTTGCCGGCCATCAGGGTTTATCCAGGCTGCTGATATAGGCCAGCACGTCGAGCAGCTCGGCGTCATTGACGCTGGCAGCCATCATTTTCATTTGCTTGCCGTAGCGGTCCGTCGGGTCGCTGCCGCGCACGCCCTGACGGAAGTGCGCGACCTGGCGCTGCAGGTAGCTGTCGTGTTGCTGGCGCAGGCGTGGGGTGTTCATGGCTGTATTGCCCTCGGCCTTGCCGCCGTGACAGGCGCCGCATTTTGCTTGATACAAACGGCTGCCCTGGGCGACGTTGCCGCTCAGGCTGGGTGTGATGGCGGGCAGTGGCAGGCCGGCCAGGTAAGTGGCGACTGCCGTGACGGCCTGCTCATCCACCAGGGTGGCGGCCATGGCGCGCATGGGTGCGGCGATGCTGTCGGCCGGGTCGCTGCCGCGGCGACCGGCCTTGAAGTGCTCAAGCTGGCGGCTCAGGTAGTCGGCATTTAGGCCGGCCAGGGCCGGCGCTTGCAGGGTCGGGTTGCCCTCGGCCTGGGCGCCGTGACAGCTTGCGCAGGCGGCATACAGGGCGCTGCCATCAACGGCATCGGCAAGGATGGGGGCCGCATTGGCGAGGCCGATCAGTAATAGCAAGGCATGCAGGCGCGGACGGGTCATGGGCATCCTTCGGCATCTTGTTGTGCCGTATGGGGGGTTACACGGGAAAGCGGGAAGGGTGGTCAGCTGGGATTTATGCTAACTGGTACGTACGTACCAATCAAGTGCTGTGGATAATTTGTCCCGAGGGCTGCCGAGTGGGGTGCTGCAGGCTTCTGTGCTAGTCTGGCCGGCCTTTTTTCACCTCCAGCGGAGCTGTTGCATGTCCGAACTCAAACTGACCACCGACGAAACACGCGTTAGCTACGGCATTGGCCGTCAATTGGGCGACCAGTTGCGTGAGAACCCGCCACCGGGTGTGAATCTGCTGGCGATCGTTGCCGGTCTGTCCGATGCCTTCAATGGCACGCCAAGCCGTGTGAGCCAGGAAGACCTGTCGGCCAGCTTCAAGGTGATTCGTGAAGTGATGCAGGCCCAGGCCAAGGCTCAGGCCGAAGCGGCCGCCGCTGCTGGCGTAGCCTTCCTGGCGGAAAACGCCAAGAAAGCCGGGGTAACCGTGCTGGAATCGGGTCTGCAATACGAAGTGCTGACTGCCGGCGAAGGCGCCAAGCCTTCGGCTGACGACAATGTGCGCACCCACTACCACGGCACCCTGATCGACGGCACTGTGTTCGACAGCTCCTACGAGCGTGGCGAGCCGGCTGAGTTCCCGGTGAGTGGCGTGATTGCTGGTTGGGTCGAGGCTTTGCAGCTGATGAATACCGGCAGCAAGTGGCGCCTGACCGTACCGAGCGAGTTGGCCTACGGTGGCCAGGCTGCCGGCAGCATCCCGCCGCACAGCGTGCTGGTGTTTGATGTGGAGTTGCTGGCCGTTTTGTAAGAGCCGGTGGCTGAGCGCCTTGGTGGGCGCTCAGCGGGCGAGGCACTCAGAAGCGGGGTGCCTCGTTATCTGCATTCGGGCGCAAGGCCCGAGCGAAGCAGAATAGAAACAAATTACGCAGCAATTCCTTGAGCACCAGTGGCTCACTGGAGTTGAGGCTGGCGAGGTCCAGGTCGCCCAGTTCGCGCAATTCCTCCAGAGCTTGTTCTTCCAGCGTTACGCAAACCGTACCGGTTTCCCGATTGAGGATGCGCAGGTAAGGGTGCGGACGGTCCAGCCAGGCGTCGATTAGATAGGTCATGGCTCATCTCCTTGGTAATGAGGTTTAGATGAGAATAATTCCTATTCAAATAATAGCAAGAATAAATTGGCTTTCGGCTGGGCAATAAAAAGCCCGCCGGACGGGCGGGCTGTTCAGGTGGCGGGTACTTAGTGCGTACGCGCTACGGCGAAGCGGCTGAGTTCTGCCAGGGCGTCGCGGTAAGGGCTGGCTGGCAGTACGTCGAGGCAGGCGATGGCGCGTTCGGCGAAGTCGCGGGCCAATTGCGCGGTGTAGTCGAGTGCGCCGGCAGCTTCGACGGCATTGCGGATGCTTTCGAGGTCTTCCAGGCCGCCTTTCTGAATCGCTTGGCGCACCAGAGCAGCCTGCTCAGCGGTGCCTTCGCGCATGGTGTAGATCAGCGGCAGGGTCGGCTTGCCTTCGGCCAGGTCGTCGCCGACGTTCTTGCCCAAGGTCGCGGCGTCGCCACGGTAATCGAGCAGGTCGTCGACCAGCTGGAAGGCGATGCCGAGGTGATCACCAAAGGTGCGCAGGGCTTCGGTCTGTGCCGCATCGGCGCCGGCCAGGGCGGCGGCGCTGTGGGTCGAGGCCTCGAACAGCATGGCCGTCTTGCCACGAATGACCTCCATGTAGACCTCTTCGCTGGTGCTGGCGTCGCGAATCTTCGACAGTTGCAGCACTTCGCCTTCGGCGATCACGCGGGTGGCCTTGGAGAGGATGCGCATGACTTCCATGGAACCCAGTTCGACCATCATTTCGAACGAGCGTGAATAAAGGAAGTCGCCCACCAGCACGCTCGGCGCGTTGCCCCATTGGGCGTTGGCAGTGGAGCGGCCGCGGCGCATGTCGGACATGTCGACCACGTCGTCATGCAGCAGGGTGGCGGTGTGCAGGAACTCGATGGTGGCGGCCAACAGGCGCAGGTCGTCGCCTTCCTGGCCCAAGGCCTTGCCGCAGAGCAGGACCAGCAGCGGCCGCAGGCGTTTGCCGCCCGCGGAGATGATGTAGTCACCGATTTTTTCCACCAGTGGCACATGCGACACCAGCTGGCGACGAATGATGCCGTCGACGGCACTGAAGTCGTCCGCTACTACGCTATAAAATGCCTGGGGTTGCATCGTTGGTGAGTGCTCCTAAAGGTTGCGCGGCATGCTAGGGGGCGGGGTGGGGGCTGTCAAGGCAAGTGCCTTGGGTGCTTGCGCGGCGTTGGCAGCTTGCGTACAATTGCGGCCCCTGAACTTCCCTGGGCATTACCTGCCTTACGCAATTGCAAGGGCGTCCTTCCGGCCCCAAGCAGCCATGCCAGCCGACGACTATTCCTATAAAGCGCTGGGTGAGCAGGATTAACGGAGCAAAATTATGTACGCAGTAATTGTTACCGGTGGCAAGCAATACAAAGTTGCCGAAGGCGAATACCTGAAAATTGAAAAACTCGAGCTGGCCGTTGGCGAAGCCGTGAATTTCGACCGCGTTCTGTTGGTTGCCAATGGCGACGACGTGAAAATCGGCGCACCTGTTGTTGAAGGCGCCAAGGTTGTGGCTGAAGTGATTGCCCAAGGCCGTCATGACAAAGTCACCATCATCAAGTTCCGTCGTCGTAAGCACCACATGAAGCGTCAGGGCCACCGTCAGTGGTACACCGAGATCAAAATCACCGGTATTCAGGCTTAATCTTTCTCGCCTGATCCACAATTTGGAGTATTGAACTCATGGCACACAAAAAAGCTGGTGGTAGTACCCGCAACGGTCGCGACTCAGAAGCCAAGCGCCTTGGCGTGAAGATGTACGGCGGCCAGGTTATCAAGGCTGGTAACATCATCGTGCGTCAGCGCGGCACCCAATTCCACGCTGGTTACGGCGTTGGTATGGGTAAAGATCACACCCTGTTCGCTAAAGTCGAAGGCGTGATCAAGTTTGAAGTTAAAGGCGCCTTCGGTCGTCGTTACGTGAGCGTTGTCGCGGCTTAATCGCGAGAGTGCTGCAAAAGCCCTGTCTTGCGACGGGGCTTTTTTGTTTCTGTATCCTGTGTTCACTGTTTTATTCTGCCCGCTGTTGCGGCGGGAGGCGTAGCCCATGAAATTCGTCGATGAAGTATCGATTTTTGTAAAAGCTGGTGATGGCGGCAACGGTTGCATGAGTTTCCGCCGCGAGAAGTTCATCGAGAATGGTGGGCC
This sequence comes from Pseudomonas sp. BGA-UO-ETr-WB11, assembly GCF_059567785.1. Classification (NCBI taxonomy): domain Bacteria; kingdom Pseudomonadati; phylum Pseudomonadota; class Gammaproteobacteria; order Pseudomonadales; family Pseudomonadaceae; genus Pseudomonas; species Pseudomonas sp. BGA-UO-ETr-WB11. The sequence goes on from NZ_JCAQOS010000008.1 coordinate 936,648, forward strand.
GAACGGTGGTGATGGGGGGGATGGCGGCTCGGTGTACATGATCGCCGACGAGAACCTCAACACCCTGGTCGACTATCGCTATACCCGCCGCTTTGATGCTGAGCGTGGCTCCAATGGCGGCAGTACCGATTGCACGGGGCGCAAGGGTGAAGAGCTGGTGCTGCGCGTGCCGGTTGGCACCACGGTGATCGATGCCGGTACCCAGGAAGTGATTGGCGACCTGACCAAGGCGGGCCAGCGCTTGCTGGTGGCCCATGGCGGCTGGCACGGTCTGGGCAACACCCGTTTCAAGTCGAGTACCAACCGCGCGCCGCGTCAGACCACGCTGGGCAAGCCGGGCGAGTCCCGCGACCTCAAGCTGGAATTGAAGGTGTTGGCGGACGTCGGTCTGCTGGGCTTGCCGAATGCGGGCAAAAGCACCTTTATTCGCTCCGTGTCGGCCGCCAAACCGAAGGTGGCGGATTATCCGTTTACCACCCTGGTCCCGAACCTAGGTGTGGTCAGCGTTGATCGCTACAAAAGCTTCGTAGTGGCGGATATTCCGGGCTTGATCGAGGGCGCCTCCGATGGCGCCGGTCTGGGCATTCGCTTCCTCAAGCATTTGGCGCGTACCCGTTTGCTGTTGCACTTGGTCGATATGGCGCCGCTGGACATGAGCGATCCGACTGAGGCGGCAGTGACTATCGTTGATGAGTTGACCAAGTTCAGCCCGGCGTTGGCCGATCGCGATCGTTGGTTGGTGCTGAACAAGTCCGACCAGATCCTCGAAGAGGAGCAGGAGGCGCGGGTCAAGGAAATCACCGATGCGCTGGACTGGCAGGGTCCTGTGTATGTGATCTCGGCCATTGCTGGCGAGGGCACGGAAAAGCTCTGCTACGACATCATGCGTTACCTCGAAGAGCGCGCCTTGCGTCTGGCTGAAGAGCCACAGTACGCCAAGGACCTCGCTGAGCTGGATCGGCGCATCGAGGATGAGGCGCGGGCCCAGTTGCAGGCCTTGGATGATCAGCGTGCGCTGCGGCGTACGGGGGTCAAGGCGGTCGGCACCGAGGATGACGACAGCTTCTGGGATGAAGAGGATGAGGCGGACGGCCCGGAAATTATCTACGTTCGCGACTGAGTACAACCACAACGCCGCTGATTAGCGGCGTTGTGCTGACTAACTCCAGGGTTGGCGCCGGGGTGCGTGCAATCTGCTGATCAAGGTTGGAATGACATGCGGGACAAGGTGACGGGTGCGCGGCGCTGGGTGGTGAAAATCGGCAGCGCGCTGCTGACGGCGGACGGTCGCGGGCTGGATCGTACGGCCATGGCGGTGTGGGTTGAGCAGATGGTGGCGTTGCATGCTGCCGGTGTCGAGCTGGTGCTGGTGTCTTCAGGGGCGGTAGCGGCTGGCATGAGTCGCTTGGGTTGGTCGGTGCGGCCGAGCGCCATTCACGAGTTGCAGGCGGCTGCCGCTGTAGGTCAGATGGGCTTGGTGCAGGCCTGGGAGTCGAGTTTCGGCGAACACGGCAAGCACACGGCGCAGATTCTGCTGACCCATGACGATCTGTCCGATCGCAAGCGCTACCTGAATGCGCGCAGCACGCTGCGCACCTTGGTGGAGTTGGGCGCCATTCCGGTGATCAACGAAAACGACACCGTGGTCACCGACGAAATCCGCTTTGGCGACAACGACACCCTGGCGGCGTTGGTGGCCAACCTGGTGGAGGCTGATCTGCTGGTCATTCTCACCGATCGCGACGGCATGTTTGATGCCGATCCACGCAATAACCCGGATGCGCAGTTGATTTCTGAGGCGCGTGCCGATGATCCGGCCCTGGATGCTGTTGCGGGTGGCACTGGTGGTGCGCTGGGCCGTGGCGGTATGCAAACCAAGTTGCGCGCAGCACGCCTGGCGGCGCGTTCCGGGGCGCATACGGTGATCGTTGGTGGGCGCATCGAGCGCGTGCTGGATCGGCTGAAAGCGGGCGAGTTGCTCGGTACTCTGCTGTTACCAGAGCGTGGTCTGCTGGCGGCGCGCAAACAGTGGCTGGCAGGGCATTTGCAGACTCGCGGCAGTCTGACTCTGGATGACGGTGCAGTGCAGGCGCTGCTGCGTGGGCACAAGAGCCTGTTGCCGGTGGGTGTCAAACAGGTGCAGGGTAATTTCCGTCGCGGTGAGATGGTGGTGTGCCTGGCGCCGGATGGTGCTGAGATAGCGCGTGGTCTGGCCAATTACAGTGCGGCGGAAGCGCAAAAGATCGTCGGTCAGGGTTCTGATGCCATCGAGCAGCTGCTGGGTTATGTTGATGAGCCTGAATTGATTCACCGCGACAATCTGATTCTGATCTGACTGAGAGCGAGAGGCTAACGATGCGCATTGCAAATGGATTGCTGGGCTTGTTGCTGACGCTGCCAATGCTGGCGGCGGCCGAGGAAATTGGCGAGGTTTCCACTGTCTTCAAGTGGGTGGGGCCAAATGACAAGATTGTCGTCGAGGCCTTCGATGATCCCAAGGTTGAAGGTGTGACCTGCTACCTGTCGCGCGCCAAGACGGGCGGCGTGAAAGGAGGTATCGGCTTGGCGGAGGATCGTGCTGAGGCGTCGATTGCTTGCCGTCAGGTCGGCGCCATCGCCTTCAAGGGTGAGTTGAAAGAAGGCGAGGAAGTCTTCAAGGAGCGCACATCGCTGGTGTTTAAGACCATGCAGGTGGTGCGCTTCTTTGATCGTAAGCGCAATACCCTGGTGTACCTGGTCTACAGCGACCGGGTGATCGAAGGCAGTCCGCAAAATGCGGTGACGGCCATTCCGATCCTGCCCTGGGCGACGCGTTAGGCTGGCAGTTATGGCGCCGCTGCGCGGGTTGGCAGTGGCACTTTTCTCCAGGCAATAAAAAACCGGCCGAGGCCGGTTTTTTAACAGCTTACATCTTAGGCGGCAGCGGCTTCGCTGAGTGCTTTGATGTGGCCGTTCAGGCGGCTCTTATGACGAGCAGCCTTGTTCTTGTGGATGATGCCTTTATCGGCCATACGGTCGATTACCGGCACAGCCAGAACGTAAGCGGTCTGAGCTTTTTCAAGCTCTTTGGCGTCGATAGCCTTGATCACGTTCTTGATGTAAGTGCGGACCATGGAGCGCAGGCTGGCGTTATGGCTACGACGCTTCTCAGCCTGTTTTGCGCGTTTTTTGGCAGAAGGTGTATTGGCCACCGTCAAGCTCCTCGAAAAAATCTGGGGGTGATTGCAAACAAATAAGGCCGCGAATAATGCCGTTGTGATTACCCCTTGTCAAGGGTGAATGCACTTTGCTCGCCTGGGGGTTGTTCGTGTTGGGGTGATTTAATTGCTGGGCGGCCCTACACTCCGCGACTTTGGTGGGTGGTGCAGACAGATGCGGTCTGCGTGCGATCGCCCAGGCGTGTTGTTGTTCTCTCAATAGTAGAAATTTTGCCTTATGAATCTACTCAAGTCGCTGGCTGCCGTCAGCTCCATGACCATGTTGTCGCGCATCCTCGGCTTTGTCCGCGACACGCTGGTGGCGCGGGTGTTTGGTGCGGGTGCGGCGACCGACGCCTTTTTTGTTGCGTTCAAATTGCCCAATTTGCTGCGGCGTATTTTTGCCGAGGGTGCGTTCTCCCAGGCCTTTGTGCCGATTCTGGCGGAATATAAAAATCAGCAAGGCGAGGAGGCTGCGCGCACCTTTGTCGCTTATGTCAGTGGCTTGCTGACTCTGGTATTGGCGGTGGTTACGGTGCTGGGCATGTTGGCCGCGCCTTGGGTGATCTGGGCAACGGCGCCGGGCTTTGCCGATTCGGCGGAAAAGTTCGAGCTGACCACGGCACTGCTGCGGGTGACCTTCCCTTATATTTTGTTGATCTCGCTGGCGTCTCTGGCGGGGGCGATTCTCAATACCTGGAATCGCTTCGCGGTGCCGGCCTTCGTGCCGACTTTGCTGAACCTCAGCATGATCGTGTTTACCCTGTTTTTGACCCCGTATTTCGATCCGCCGGTGATGGCGCTGGCATGGGCGGTGCTGGTCGGTGGTTTGCTGCAGCTGCTCTACCAGCTGCCGCACCTGAAGAAGATCGGCATGCTTGTGCTGCCGCGTCTGAATCTGCGTGATGCCGGCGTGTGGCGCGTGCTGCGGCAGATGGGGCCGGCCATTCTCGGGGTTTCGGCCAGTCAGTTCTCGCTGATCATCAACACCATCTTCGCCTCGTTTCTGGCGGCAGGCTCGGTGTCCTGGATGTATTACGCCGACCGCCTGATGGAGCTGCCGGCCGGGGTGCTGGGTGTAGCGCTGGGCACCATTTTGCTGCCGGTCCTGGCGAAGAGCTTTGCTTCCCAGGACCCGCAGGAGTATTCGCGGCTGATGGATTGGGGTTTGCGCCTGTGCCTCCTGCTGGCATTGCCGTGCTCGCTGGCGTTGGCGGTGTTGGCGGAGCCTCTGGTAGTGACGCTGTTTCAGTACGGTGCTTTCAGTGCCAATGATGCGCTGATGACCGAGCGGGCGTTGATCGCATACGCGGTGGGCTTGCTCGGCATTATTCTGGTCAAGGTGCTGGCGCCGGGCTTTTATGCGCGGCAGAACATCAAGACGCCGGTGCGCATTGCGCTGGTCAGCCTGCTGGCCACTCAGTTGATGAACCTGTTGTTTATCTTTGTCTGGCCGCTGGCCCATGTGGGCCTGGCGTTGTCGATCAGCCTGGCGGCCTGCCTGAATGCCGGTTTGCTGTTCTGGCAATTGCGCCGTCAGGGGCTGTATCTGCCTCAGGCGGGTTGGCTGGTGTTTAGTCTCAAGCTGCTGTTAGCGGTGCTGGTGATGGTGGGTGTGCTGTTGGGGGCTATGCATTTTCTTCCGGCTTGGGAGCAGGGCGGCATGCTGCAGCGCTGCCTGCGGCTGGGCTTGCTGGTGGCGGCTGGAGCGGGCAGCTATTTCGCCATGCTGTTCGCGCAGGGCTTCCGTCCTAGGGATTTTGCCCGGCGTTCGTTGAGTTAAAGCACGCCTGCCGCCCGGCAGACGTGCGTGTGGCGCCTGTTGTCTGGCGGCGGGTGTGCGTATAATCGACCCCTTTTTAGCCAAGAAGCGTGCTATGCAGCTGGTCCGAGGTCTTCACAACCTGCGTCCCCATCACCGGGGCTGCGTTGCCACCATCGGCAACTTCGACGGCGTACACCGTGGGCATCAGGCCATTCTGGCGCGTCTGCGCGAGCGTGCGGCGGAGCTTGGGGTGCCCAGTTGCGTGGTGATTTTTGAGCCGCAGCCCCGTGAGTTTTTTGCCCCAGACACCGCGCCGGTCCGCCTGACCCGTTTGCGCGACAAGCTGGAACTGTTGGCCGCCGCGGGCGTTGATCGTGTGCTGTGCCTGGCCTTCAACCGCCGTTTGCGTGAGTTGAGCGCCGCCGAGTTCGTCAACACGGTGTTGGTCAACGGCCTGGGTGTACAGCATCTGGAAGTGGGCGACGACTTCCGTTTTGGCTGTGACCGCGCTGGCGACTTTGGTTTTTTGCAGCAGGCAGGGCTGGCTAACGGTTTTACCGTTGAAGAAGCCGCCACTGTCCAACTGGATGGCCTGCGGGTCAGCAGTACCGGGGTGCGTAATGCCTTAGGCGTAGCAGATTTCACCTTGGCCGAGGCGCTGCTCGGACGACCTTTCCAGATCGCCGGGCGGGTATTGCACGGGCAGAAGCTGGGGCGGCAACTGGGTGCGCCCACGGCCAATATCCAGCTCAAGCGTAAGCGCGTGCCTTTGACCGGGGTGTACCTGGTCAGCATCGAGCTGGATGGCCAGGTATGGCCGGGCGCCGCCAATATCGGTGTGCGTCCGTCGGTTAAAAGCGATGGGCTGGCCCATCTGGAAGTACACCTGCTGGACTACGCCGGCGACCTCTATGGCCGCCACCTGAGTGTGACCTTTCACCATAAATTGCGTGACGAACAGCGCTTTGCCTCGCTGGATGAGCTGAAGGCGGCGATTGCTGCTGACATCGCTGCCGCCCGAGCTAGTTGGCCGGGTAACCACTTTCAATGATGAGCCGGGACTGACATGACCGATTACAAAGCGACCCTGAACCTGCCGGAAACGGCGTTTCCGATGAAGGCTGGTCTGCCGCAGCGCGAACCGCAGATCTTGCAGCATTGGGACAGCATTGGCCTGTATCAGAAGCTGCGTCAGCTCGGCGAAAACCGGCCGAAGTTCGTCCTTCACGACGGCCCGCCCTATGCTAACGGCAGCATCCACATCGGTCATGCGGTCAACAAGATCCTCAAGGACTTCATCACCCGCTCCAAGACCCTGTCCGGTTTCGACGCCCCCTATGTGCCGGGCTGGGACTGCCACGGTCTGCCGATCGAGCACAAGGTGGAAACCACCTTCGGCAAGAACCAACCCTCAGACCTGACCCGTGAGCGCTGCCGCACCTATGCCGGTGAGCAAGTGGAAGGGCAGAAGGCAGACTTCGTTCGCCTCGGCGTGCTGGGCGACTGGGACAAACCCTACAAGACCATGGACTTTGCCAACGAGGCCGGGGAAATCCGCGCCCTGGCTGAGATGGTCAAGCAGGGCTTCGTCTTCAAGGGCCTGAAGCCGGTGAACTGGTGTTTCGATTGTGGCTCGGCCCTGGCTGAAGCAGAGGTCGAATATCAGGACAAGAAATCCGACGCCATCGATGTGGCCTTCCCGGTCGAAGATGCCGATCAGTTGGCCGCTGCGTTCGGTCTGGCCAGCCTGAGCAAGCCGACCAGCATCGTGATCTGGACCACCACGCCGTGGACCATTCCGGCTAACCAGGCGCTCAACGTCCACCCGGAATTCAACTACGCCCTGGTCGATACCGGCGACAAGCTGCTGGTGCTGGCTGAAGAGCTGGTTGAAAGCAGCCTGCAGCGCTATGGCCTGCAAGGTGAAGTGATTGCCATCGCCGTGGGCGCGGCGCTGGAAAACATCCGCTTCCGCCACCCGTTCTATGAGCGCTTCGCGCCGGTTTACCTGGCTGAGTACGTCGAGTTGGGTGCTGGCACCGGCATCGTCCATTCGGCGCCTGCTTATGGTGAGGACGACTTCCGTTCCTGCAAAGGCTACGGCATGAGCAACGACGACATCATCAGCCCGGTGCAGAGCAACGGCGTGTATGTCGAGTCGCTGCCGTTCTTCGGCGGTCAGTTCATCTGGAAGGCCAACCCGAATATCGTCGCCAAGCTCGAGGAAGTCGGTTGCCTGCTCAAGCACTCGGTCATTCAGCACAGCTACATGCACTGCTGGCGACACAAGACGCCACTGATCTACCGCGCCACGGCGCAGTGGTTCGTCGGCATGGACACACAGCCTGCACAGGGCGCCACCTTGCGTGAGCGCGCCCTGGCGGCCATCGAAGAAACCGCATTTATCCCGGCCTGGGGCCAGGCGCGCCTGCACAGCATGATTGCCGGGCGCCCGGACTGGTGCATCTCGCGTCAGCGCAACTGGGGCGTGCCGATCCCGTTCTTCCTGCATAAGGAAAGCGGCGACCTGCACCCGCGCACCACCGAGCTGATGGAGCTGGTGGCGCAGCGCGTCGAGCAGCAAGGCATCGAGGCCTGGTTCAAGCTGGATGCCGCCGAATTGCTCGGTGACGAGGCCGCGCAGTACGACAAGATCAGCGACACCCTGGACGTGTGGTTCGATTCCGGCACCACCCACTGGCATGTGCTGCGCGGTTCCCATCCGCTGGGCCACGCCACCGGCCCGCGCGCCGATCTGTACCTGGAAGGGTCTGACCAGCACCGCGGCTGGTTCCATTCCTCCTTGCTGACCGGCAGCGCCATCGACGGGCACGCACCGTACAAAGAGCTGCTGACCCACGGCTTTGTGGTCGATGAGAACGGCCGCAAGATGTCCAAGTCGCTGGGCAACGTCGTCGCGCCGCAGGAAGTCAACGACAGCCTGGGCGCCGACATCCTGCGTCTGTGGGTATCGTCCACTGACTACTCCGCCGAAATGGCGGTGTCCAAGGTGATCCTGCAGCGCAGCGCCGATGCCTACCGGCGGATTCGCAACACCGCGCGCTTCCTGCTCTCCAATCTGAGTGGTTTCGATCCGGCCCAGCACTTGCTGCCGTCCGAAGACATGCTGGCGCTGGATCGTTGGGCCGTGGACCGCGCCCTGTTGCTGCAGCGCGAGATCATCGAGGCCTACGACGGCTATCGCTTCCTCAACGTGTACCAGAAAGTGCATAACTTCTGCGTCCAGGAGCTGGGTGGCTTTTACCTCGACATCATCAAAGATCGTCAGTACACCACGGCCGCCGACAGCACCGCGCGGCGCTCTTGCCAGACCGCGCTGTTCCACATCTCCGAGGCGCTGGTGCGCTGGGTCGCGCCGATCCTCGCCTTCACAGCTGACGAGCTGTGGCAGTACCTGCCGGGTGAGCGCAACGAGTCGGTGATGCTTAATGGCTGGTATCAGGGCCTCAGCGAAATGCCGGCGGACATTGAGCTTGATCGCGCTTTCTGGGAGCGAGTAATGGCGGTGAAAACTGCGGTCAACAAGGAACTGGAGAACCTGCGTGCAGCCAAAGCCATCGGCGGCAACCTGCAGGCCGAAGTGACCCTGTATGCCGAAGACGCGTTGGCGGCCGATCTGGCCAAGCTCAGCAATGAACTGCGCTTTGTGCTGATCACCTCCACTGCGGCTGTCGAGCCATTGGCTGCGGCACCTGAAGATGCCGTGGTCACCGAGGTGGCGGGTCTCAAGCTGCGCGTGGTTAAGTCGGGCCATAGCAAGTGCGGGCGCTGCTGGCATCACCGTGAAGATGTTGGCCAGCACGCGGCCCATCCGCTGTTGTGCGGCCGCTGCATCGAGAACATCGATGGCGCTGGCGAGGTTCGTCACTATGCGTGATGGCGGCCTGAAGCAGGCTGGTCGCTTCGGCAAACTGCCGTGGCTGAGCTTGAGTGTGCTGGTGTTTGTGCTGGATCAGCTGAGCAAGCTGTACTTCGAGGGCACGCTGACGCTGTATCAGCAGATCGTGCTGATCCCCGATTACTTCAGCTGGACCTTGGCCTACAACACCGGCGCGGCCTTCAGTTTTCTCGCTGACGCGGACGGCTGGCAGCGCTGGTTCTTCGCGGCCATCGCCCTAGTGGTCAGTGGTGTGCTGGTGGTGTGGCTCAAGCGCCTGAAAGCCGATGAAACCTGGCTGGCGCTGGCGCTGGCGTTGGTCCTCGGCGGAGCCTTGGGGAATCTGTTTGATCGCGTGGCCTACGGCCATGTGATCGACTTTATCCTCGTGCACTGGCAGAACCGTTGGTACTTCCCGGCGTTCAACCTGGCCGACAGCGCCATCACTGTGGGCGCCATCCTCCTGGCGCTGGATATGTTCAAATCGCAGAAGTCCGAAGAGTCCGCTCATGACTGATATTCGCATTGCCAACAACAGCCAGGTCACCCTGCATTTCGCTATCAAGCTGGACAATGGCGACGTAGTGGACAGCACTTTCGACAAGGCGCCAGCCACTTTCAAAATCGGCGATGGCAACCTGTTGCCAGGGTTCGAGCAGGCCCTCTTCGGCCTCAAGGGCGGCGACCAGCGCAGCCTGCCGATTGCACCTGAACAGGGTTTCGGTCAGCCAAATCCGCAGAACGTACAGGTTATGCCGCGCAGTCAGTTCAAGGACATGGAGCTGGCCGAAGGCCTGCTGGTGATCTTCAACGACGCCGCCAATACCGAGCTGCCGGGCGTGGTTAAAGCCTTCGACGAGGCTCAAGTGACCATCGACTTCAATCATCCATTGGCCGGCAAGGCGCTGACCTTTGATGTTGAAATCATCGAGGTTAAAGCGCTCTGATCGGTAGCCCGGATGCAATCCGGGAATGTGTTGGTCCTGGATTGCATCCGGGCGACGAAAGGCGTGAGGTCGTTTGGCGGCCTCCCGTTACATTGAACAACTCCTATGCCACGCGTGCCGAGATAACACCATGCAGATCAAACTCGCCAATCCCCGTGGCTTCTGTGCAGGCGTCGATCGAGCTATCGAAATCGTTAATCGCGCCCTGGAAGTCTTCGGCCCGCCCATCTACGTGCGTCATGAAGTGGTGCACAACAAGTTCGTGGTCGAAGACCTGCGCTCGCGCGGCGCGGTATTCGTCGAAGAGCTGGATCAGGTGCCGGACGATGTGATCGTCATTTTTAGCGCCCACGGCGTATCCCAGGCCGTGCGCCAGGAAGCCGCTAAACGGGGGCTTAAAGTATTCGACGCCACCTGCCCGCTGGTGACCAAAGTGCATATCGAAGTGGCGCGCTACAGCCGCGACGGCCGCGAGTGCATTCTTATTGGCCATGCCGGTCACCCGGAAGTGGAGGGCACCATGGGCCAATACGACCGCAGCAATGGCGGTGATATCTACCTGGTGGAAGATGAGACGGATGTCGCCAACCTTGCCGTGCGCAACCCGGCCGAATTAGCCTTCGTCACCCAGACCACGCTGTCGATGGATGACACCAGTCGCGTCATCGACGCCTTGCGCGCCAAGTTTCCCAGTATTGGTGGCCCACGCAAGGACGACATCTGCTACGCCACCCAGAACCGCCAAGACGCGGTCAAACAACTGGCCGCCGAGAGCGATGTGGTACTTGTAGTAGGCAGCCCAAACAGCTCCAACTCCAACCGCCTGCGCGAACTCTCCGAGCGCCTGGGCACCCCTGCCTACCTGATTGACGGCGCCGAAGACCTCAAGCGTGAGTGGTTCGACGGCGTACAACTCATCGGCATGACGGCCGGCGCGTCGGCACCCGAGGTACTGGTGCGTGGCGTGATCGAGCAATTGCGTGAGTGGGGAGCGAACGGGGCTGATGAGTTGTTGGGGCGAGAGGAAAATGTAACGTTTTCGATGCCGAGGGAGTTGCGAGTTATTACTAGGCAGTAATCTGCTTTTATAACCACAAAAAGCAAGGTCGGTAATTACCGGCCTTGCTTTTGAGCAGTAAAGTTACCAGCAGTTTGCTACTGTTCCTGTGCCGCTTTCTGTTTTTATGCCTTTGCTATCGATTGTAATAGTTCCACACACATCATCAGCCACTTGGCTGCCCTGAGGGGCTGCGCTAAGTATTACGCAGCTGGCAATCGTGCTTCCTGCGCAAGCTGCAGAGGTGATGAGATAGCGTCCTTCTTCAGAAGGTGCCGCGGCATTTGCCGCAATATTGAGGTAAGCTAGGCCACCTACGCCTAAGTTGGTGGTGTAGGTTTGATTTTGTGAATAGAAGCGCTCTTGCGCTTGCATTACTTCCATCAGCTTTGCTTGTCCTTCAGTGCGAGCGCTACGAATAACATAAAGTTGATAGTTTGGGAATGCGATTGCACTTAGTGCGCCGATAATTGCCATCACAATCAATAGCTCAATAAGGGTAAAGCCCTTGTGCGGCTGCATTAATTTTCTCTCCAGTATGTGCTGCTTACAGGTGTGCCGCTTTCGCAGAAGCCAATGCCTGCCTTGCACTCAGTTGGCGTTCCATTGTTGTCTTTATCGCACTGCTCTGCTCCGCAGAGTAGGCCTGGTATGCCATCTTCACGTAGCACAACTGCTGGCTTGGGTGGGATGCCGCCATGAATAAGATCAAAACTCCTTTTGTCTGTCGTTACGCCGGCAATTGTTTGTGTAAATACGGCACTCGCATCAACGAGACTCAATGCGTAGAAGCGACCTCGGCCTACGTCTGGGCCGCAAGTAGTAACTTGCTGACCGCTTGGGCGGAACGTACTGAATAGTAATGCACCTTTATAGCTAATGGAGCTGGAAAGCACTTTCTCACCCAAGGGGAACCGAATAAACCAACCCTTGCTGTTGTTGAGGGCAGCTAGGTCAGGGATGTAGCTATTGCCGGGTGTTAATTGGGCGTAGAGGTCATTTATTTCTGTGCGTAAAGTTGGAATTTCAGCTACTGCAGTCGCGCGCTGGAGCTCGATCAAATAGTTATATGCATCAAACATGCTTAGCGGTGGTGTAGTGTCTGCAGCAGTTGCTGCGCTTATCTGGACGGAAGTAAGTACGTTGCTGCTGGTGTTGTATGCCGCATCGCTCAGCGCAACCAGCTCGCTTTGCAGGGTTGATGCTAGGCCACTAAGAGCCAGCTTCTCCGTTTGTAAATTATTCAGCAATGAGGCTTGAGAAACCAGTGGTGAGCTGATGGCCTCGCTATCGACTTGGTTCTGTTTTGTAGTTGTTTTGCCTGCGAGTAACTCGTCGTTGTCAGCACTGCCTTGGTCTGTTAGTCCTGTTATTAGCGTGTTTAACTCGCTTTTGAGTGTAGATAGCTGCCCTGTTGCGCTTGTTACATTTGCGGAGTCGTTTGCGTTTAGTGCGTTAAATATTGTGGTTTGCAGGTTTAGTATGAATGTTAACTTGCTATTTATGGCTTGTTGATTCTCTAGAAGAGTCTGGCGCTGAGTGTAAGCGGATGTTGCTTCATATGCGGTTCTTGCGTCATTAAGCGCTGTTTGTTGAGTTGTGGTGTCGGCAACCCCACTTTGTATTGCGTCACTAAGCGCTTGCTCTGCCGTGAGAACGCTCTGATATTGGGTGTCATCGGTGCTTGCGTTTAAAGCTTGTAAATTGGTTTGCAGAAGGCCCCAGTCGGCAGTGTTCGAATTGCTCAGTTCGGTGCTCAGGAATGACCCGGTATTGGCGTGGGTTGCTGGTGCGATAAAACTGCTTAATTGTTCAAGTCCGTTAAGTGTAGAGACAATTAAATTGTTTAGCTGTGTGCGAGCGTCGGATTCTGTTGCGTGCTCAACAATGTAGGGGTCAGCTTTAAGGATGGTTTCTATTGCTGCTTGCTTAAGATTTATTTCATTGTTTGTTTGTAGGAGTTGATCTTGCTTTGATGCGTAGCCGACACTTTCTTGATAGTCGGAAAGTACCTTGCGAGCATTGCTTTCGGCCAGGGTTAATGCGTCTATTTGGGCCCGCTTGGCGTCTATTTGTGTTTGGATGGCGGTGGCCGCAGTACCATTTAACTCAACGCTGCTTACATCAATAAGGTTACTTTCAGTGACTGTTGTGTATGTCGTTGGTGCGGAATAGATGTTTGGGTCGCGGACTACATAGAATCGGTCAATAGTGTCTTCGTTTAATGGATGACCTCTGTAACCTGAGCCAATTGCGATCGTGTAATAAGATTTTCCACCGCGTTCTTTGATTAAGGCTATGTCGGGCTGATTGTAGAATCGACGGTTATTTTGTGCAGTGCTACCGCCGAATTGTGCAATTCGGCCACCTTTGGCGAAATTCGATGCGGTGGTATTGGTGTTATTGATGTCAAAGCGAAATATCTGGCCGCGAGTGTCGGCCGTGAAAATTGTGTCAATTAATCCGTCGCCAGAAATGTCTACCAAGGTGGGATCTGCAGGCATGCTGTTGGTCATGTCGCTAATTTGCAAGTTTGCCGCTGCGGTCTCTCCGGATGTAGGGGGCGGGCCGGCCATCCATAAGCGTTCACCCGTGCTGGCGTCGGCGATATACAGGGCATTGCCGTAAGTGTCGTTATTTGGCGTGTTGGGTGTATCGTCGTCTTGGTTTACATCGTAGCCGCCGGTGAATATTAGAACGTCTTTGGTGACGCCGTTCCATTTTATTTTGCTGACTTTAGGCGTGGACCAAGTCTGTCCCAAGCGCTGATAAGCCGTACCTACGGTTCCACCTTTAATTGTCCACTTCAGTTTTGGCTGAATGGTGCTAGGCGCTCCTGATGTTGTTGGGCTTACATCAAGGGCATAGTAATTGCGGCCGCCACGGCCCATGCCTGCATACAATAATACTTCCGATACAGGGCGAAGCTTCGTCGTAGTGTTTATCGCGCCATAGGTGACTTTTAGTCCAAATTGACCATCAATTCCATATTTCTTGTTTTGGCTTCCTTTGGGGTCGTCGTAGTAGGCTTTGAGGTTGGGTAGAATTTCTTTTGGAATAAAGGCGAATAGTTCATTTCCCGTTTTAGGGTCAAGAGCCCCTATATGGCCTTCATTAGTGCCATAAAACAATACCATGCTGTCTTGGTTAGTGCCTGCAGCTACGCGTTCGAGATCTTCGTCGCTGATATAAGCCACAACTTTTGGTGCGTTATGGAGTACGTCCGCAATTTGCAGTCGTGCAGTGTTAGTTGTTGGGTCTGTACCGCGCGCCCAACTGAGCAGGTTTGCTTTATACGTATCGGTCATTGCAGAGTCACCCAGCATTGCTTTGGTGACTGCGGTATTGCTACTGCTTAGGGCATGACTGGTGCTGGTCAGGTCGACTGAGGTTGTCATGCCTGAGCCCGCAAGCCTGTCGCTACCGGTGTATGTGTACATTTTTCGTGTGCTGGGCGAGGTTAGTTTGCTAGCAGCCCCGCCTCGTTCCGCGTTTTTACCGTCGGCAGAAGGGCTCCAAAAACTCTGTGCGCTGTCATTGAAAAAGCCAGTCGTAGGGTCAACAGCGTTATTACCAAGAGCGTCGGTGACCACTAGGTCGCCCGTAGAGTTATCAGTGATGGCCTTGTATTTTTTTATATTACCCACCCAGCGCGCACCATCGGCGGGGCGAAATAGGGCGTAAAACAAGTCATTGCGGTAGCCAAAGTTACTGTATGCACTTACCGAAACAGTAGGTGTAGTAAATGTTGTGTTTTCAGCAAGAATATCAACGACAATCGATTTTAATGCGGTCACTAGGCCTGAGGTGTTGCTTGTGGTGAAGAATTTGCCACCGCCATAATCAGCCGTATCCTGCAGTAGTTGCGAGTTGCCGATGTTGCCGAAGCCTACGGTATAGGTGTTTATATATTGCTTTCCAGTTGCAGGAGAGTTGTCTTGGTTGGCGAGGTATTCCGAAAGTCCAGGCATCCAGCAGCCGTCTGCCGCCGCACCATCGGTGGGGTAGTTTCTATTGCAGGAGGTGTATTGTGTGTTTTTGCCGCTGGTTAATGCGGCGATTGTGGCATTGCTTCCTACGTCGCCGTTTGGTAAGCCATCGGTCAATACGATGATGTTGGATTTTTGGCATGAGTTTTCAATTGGTGACTTGTAGCTGGCTCCAGTGTATGCCGTGCTATCGCTTTTCCACGGATTGATTAATTGATTTGTGGTTCTATCAGAGGGTTTTTCAATGTAGCCCCTTGAGTTGTTGCCATATAAGGGGGTTTCGCCTCTCATGTAGCGCGCAGCCTCGTGATAGGTCTCGAGCAGCGGTGTTGCTCCGCTTGCGTAGTAACTGCTTAATTGGGACTTGAATGTGCTGGCAATGGTTCCTGCTTGCTTTACAGGTACGTTGATAAAGCCGCCATTGCTGTTTGAATCGTATCGTGCCAGGCCGATATTTGAGTCATTTGATGTTGCTAATTCATCAACTAGCTGATTAACAACTTGTTTTACTACTTGCAGTCTTGTTAGTTGCCCGTTGTTTGTTCTGTTTGCTCGACCTTCAGTGCTCGTGCACCAGTCAATCGGCATTCCCGATGATGTATTGTATACGGGGGTTAGCGCTTTGCAGTCAGTGCCGGGAACTCCGCTTTGCATGGAGCCGGATGTATCGATCACGAACATGATGTTAGGGCGGACCCGTTGATCGGCAGGCAGGTCACGAGTCAAATATATTTCGGTGTCATCGGCAATCGCAAGGCCACTTTGCAGAGATAGAAAGAGATAGGTGAAGGCGAAGACGCCTGCGGAGGTGTTGGTGGCTTTTTTCACGATTAGCTCCTCAGCGTTAATTCAGCATCAGTCGTGTAGCAACTGGCGTGGTTCCTGGCATGAAAAATACGGCACCTTGCCAGTCGATCTTTAGACCTAGGTTTTTTGCGGCGCTAGGTGTGCCATTTAAATAAAATGTCGTTGATTCATTTACTTCGATTCGTACTGGTGTGCAGGAGTTGCAGGCTGTGGCAAGTAAATAACCTACGGCGGCGCTGGAATTTGTTAGTGGTTGTACGTTGAGAATAATTTTTGCATCTTCAATGTAGTGTGCGTTCTCCGATTCTTGCGCGTGTACGGAAGTCACAAGGGATAGAATTAGTGTTGTGGTTAGACTGGCAAGGAAAAGCTTTTTCGGCGTTTTCATGGCGCTATTTCTCTATGCTTAATTCGGAGTGATAAAGTAGATGCCTTGGACTTGTTCCGAGTATGCGCCTCCAGAAAGGGTGGAGCGCATAGTCATTTCGTATTGACGGCAGCTGAAGTTTTCAAAAGAATCGCCAAGGCCTAACGTGGCACAGTCGGGTTTAGCCATGAAGTTCATCTTGCTAGATTGCGTTAAGCCGGTGGTGCTTATTTTGGCGGTTAAGGCCTGATCTGCAAGCCGGTTGGGAAAGCGGGTGATTGGAGCTGCTGCATTAGTTAGTGCTGTTTGAAGGGACGCACGGTTTGCTATGTTTTGGTTGAAAAATAACAGCTGGGCTTTTATTTCACTCTGGGCAAGCTGAAAGGTTGCGCCACGAAATTGGCTGTTGCTTGCCATGCGCTCTTCTACGGTGGCTAGCCGAACTGCAGTAATTCCAGCAGCGGTTAAAATTAATAAAAAAACTAGCGCGACAATTAGTGTTGCGCCATGCTGTTTTTTGGGGCTTGGGAAGGTATTCAAAATATTTGCCTCAGTACACGTTCTTGAAGTGAACAGTGGTAGTGAAGATTTGTCTGGTTTTTTTGTCATCGGCGTTTGGTGTTACTGGAGCAGCATCTAGTAAGTAGTAATTGCGCTGCGGAGGTGTAGGGCTAGTGTCATCCAGCGAGTTGGCTAAGACGGCAATCCTTACAGCGAGTACGCTTGCCCAATTGCTGACTCTATTGGCTGAGACAAATTGATCGATGCTTTTCGAGTTGCCAGTTGTATTTACCCCATAAAGCACTTGCAGTGATTCTATTCCATCAATCAGGCGTTGGTTTTTTGTAATCCAAGCATTGTCAGTACGATTATATGAGCTACATGCCAATGCGGGCTCGGGGTTGTTGACGTCGGCTGCAATAATGAAATATGAGTTAATGATGACTTTATTTGCCGCGACGATAGTCCCTGCGCAGTCACGCAAGGCACCGTCTATGGCCACGGGTTCAGCGGCAAAGCTCACCTGATCTGAGGCTGTGCCAGAGCCTGTGCCGTTAACTGCGCAAGGGTTGCTAGCTGTTGTGCCTAAACCACAGGTAGTGGGCTCTGCGGGGTAAGGCATGTTTAGTGTTGAGCCTGGTGATAAATAACCAGCTTGACGCGCGCTGCGTGCAATGAATTCTAATGCAAAGCGACCATTTTCCTGCAGTTTAGACATCGCATTGTTAGTCGCAAAAGTCTGGCGGCTTGTTAGAAAGACTTGACTGATAGCAAGCAACAATATGAGCCCTATTAGGAGGGCCACTAGAAGCTCAATCAGGCTGAAACCTCTTTGCTGGGGGGGTAGATGATTCATCTTTGAACATCCAGAGAAGAGGAAAGGGATTCACCTGCTAAGTTTCTTGCCCCTTTGCTCGACCAGTTTGAGGTCATTGTCAGGCTTGTTCCTGAGATATTTAAGGTCAGAGGCTGAGTGCCCGCTACCGGTGGTGAGAGATAGTCTCGGCTGCTATAGCGGCCGCTGGCGGCAGTGATATTAGCTTGGTAGGTATTTGTGCCGCTGTAGGGGCATTGAGCTTCCCAAATATCGAATGCTGCCATTTGTGCCGGGGTGCATTGTGTTGCGTTTACTTTTGCGCCATTAACCGGGTTGTAATGATCTGCGCAAATTTGTGCTGGCAGGTTGCTGCAATTTACGACTACGGAAGTATAGTCGTTGTTGCTGGCGGCTGAGTTGGCGCGAACTCGCTCAGCGAGTTCTTGCGTAATCCATACTGCTTGTGAGCGCTGACTGCTATCACCTGTGCTTTGTAATGCATTGACCTGCAGTCCGGCAAATCCCAAAAGCCCAACGGCAAAAATTAACAGCGTGATTAATACTTCGATTAAGGATGAGCCTTTGGAGTAATGCATGTTGTTAGCAGTCATCATCGCGGTTTACCTTGGTCATCGAGGCTTTGCCCAGCGCATTAAGAATTATACAGCGAGCACCATTGTCGGCTGCTTGCAAACGCTCAGATGTAATGTTGAACGACTCGGCACTAACTCCTGAAAGTAGGGTTCCGTCACGCCTAAAAGTCAGTTTGTTCGTTGCTAGTAGATACGGTGATGTGATGATCATGTCGTCTGTGACGGCTGGATAGCTTTTAAGAACGGCAGGATCGTTACAGTTTGCAATGGTCGATGGCCCTACGCACCATCCATTGCTCCATCCAGTCGCGGCGTTTGTTACGGGAATGACAACAACGTTGTTGTTGATCTTGCTGGCCTCGCTGCGAGCATAAGATAGAGAGTTGAGTAGCTCGTTAGCTTGACCGTTGACCCGTTGCTTGACAATAAATTGGGTCAGATTGGGTATCGCCACGCCCAGTGCAATGGCCAGGATGGCAATAGTAACCATCAGTTCTACCAGAGTGAAACCACGTTGCTCATGCATGAAAATACCCCTTATCTGTATGGTGCAAGGTAAGGGCCTCTTCGGGCGGTGACAACTCTGAATGGATGTTCGGCGAGAGTTGGGGAGTAGACGGTTATTGGCTGGTGCTAACACGCGGCTTGCCGATGCGACTCACGACCAATTGCCGCTCCTGGTCGGCGATACTCAGTCTAAATGTACCATTGCTAACAAAGGTTACCCCTTGGCTGCTGAAGTGTAGGCTGTTGCCGCTACCCATCCCGCGCCAGGTGATGCTCAGCTTGTGCGGGATGGTCATCGTCCTAGCCAATGCTTCATCGGCATCAAGGTGGCGATTACCATTAGGATCTGCAAATACGCTGAGTTCAGCCTGCCAATCGTTAGAGCAGTCGCCATTGGCCAGTAGTGGGCACAAGGTCACGCGAGTCTGTTGGCTAATCGATTGTTGGCGTGCCGCCTGGATAAGGCTGTAAAGCTCTTGGCAGGTACCTGATAGCTGCATTCGATCCTGCACTCGGCTGAGTACTGGTGTGCCAATGAGCACAAGGGTTGAGGTAATTGAAAGCGTTGTTAGAAGTTCAGCAATGCTGAACCCTGCCTTGTTCCTTGTTGGCATGATGCTCGCCCTAATCCGTGGGGTTTCTTGATTAAAGATGTTTTTGCTGGAGATGCCAGTTTGAGTGCTTTTAAGCGCGTAATTGTTGTTGGCGGTGGCGCCTTGGGGTTGCTTACTGCTTTGTTGTTGGCTCGGTCAGGGCAGATGGTTGCTGTTGTCGATAAGCAGGCTGCCGGCCAAGAATCCTCCTGGGCCGGCGGCGGTATCATTTCGCCGCTGTACCCCTGGCGTTACAGCGCTGCTGTGACCGCGCTGGCGCATTGGTCGCAGGGGTTTTATCCGGGGTTGGGCGAGCGGTTGTTGGCGTCCACCGGGGTTGATCCTGAGGTGTATGTCACCGGTTTGTATTGGCTGGATTTGCCGGATGAGTCTGAGGCCTTGGCGTGGGCTGAGCGTGAAGGGCGCGAGTTGTTGGCGGTGGATGTGGCGCAGGTGCGCGAGCATGTATCCGCGTTGGGCGATGGTTTTACGCGTGGCTTGCATATGCCGGGTGTGGCCAATGTGCGTAACCCGCGTTTGGTGCAAGCGTTGCGTGCCGAGCTGGAGCGGTTGCCCAATGTGCGACTCGTTGAGCATTGTGCGGTGCAAGGCTTTTTGCGCGATGAAGGCCGAATTTCTGGGGTCGAAACCAGTCAGGGCTTGATTGAGGCGGATCAGGTGGTGCTGACTGCCGGTGCCTGGAGTGGCGAGTTGCTGGCCAAGCTTGGGCTCGCTTTGCCGGTGGAGCCGGTGAAGGGGCAGATGATCCTTTATAAGTGCGCTGCCGATTTTCTGCCGAGCATGGTGTTGGCCAGCGGCCGCTACGCCATTCCGCGCAAGGATGGCCATATTCTGGTGGGCAGCACGCTGGAATATGCGGGCTTCGACAAAACACCGACCGACGAGGCTCTGGCCAGTTTGCAGGCGTCGGCGGTTGCCTTGCTGCCAGCGCTGGCAGATGCCGAGGTGGTGGGGCATTGGGCCGGATTGCGGCCAGGCTCACCGGAAGGTATTCCCTATATCGGCGAAGTGCCTGAATACCCTGGGCTGTGGTTGAACTGCGGGCATTTTCGCAATGGCTTGGTGTTGGCGCCGGCCAGTTGCCAGTTGCTGGCGGACTTGATGCTGGGACGTGAGCCGATTGTTGATCCAGCCCCTTATGCGCCGGCTGGGCGTTTAGGCGTGCTTTGATCGGTTTTATCTAAGGAGCTCCCGGATGGCGCTGCGCTGATCCGGGCTACTCGCTGGCGACTATCAGTCGATGCCCAGTTTTTTCAGTCGGTAGCGCAGGGAGCGGAAGGTCATGCCGAGCCGTTCGGCGGCTGCAGTGCGGTTCCAGCGGGTTTCTTCTAGGGCTTGTTCGATCAGCTTGCGTTCGACGCTCTCCAGATAATCTTCCAGGTTGTCGATGCCGGCGAGGCTGACTTCGCCGCTCTCGGCACTGCAACTGGCTTCCGCCAGGCGCAGGTCGCTGGCCTGGATATGCTCGTTTTCGCACAGGGTGTAGGCGCGTTCGAGCATGTTTTCCAGCTCGCGGACGTTGCCCGGGAAGCGGTAGCTTTTCAGCTTATCTAGGGCCTCGCTGCTGAGCTTGGCGCAGGGCAGACCGCTGCCTTGGGCGAGGCGGACGAGCATGCGCTCGGTCAGTAGGCCGATGTCTTCGCGGCGTTCGCGCAGCGGTGGCACGCGCAGTTCGATCACATTCAGGCGGTAATAGAGGTCTTGGCGGAAGCGTCCGGCGGCGACTTCTGCGGCCAGGTCTTTGTGGGTAGCGCAGAGGATGCGTACGTCGACGACGACTTCCTGCTGGCCGCCGACGCTGCGTACGGCTTTTTCCTGAATAACGCGCAGCAGTTTGACCTGCATGGGCAAGGGCAGGTCGGCCACTTCATCCAGAAACAGGGTGCCACCGTTGGCCGCCTGGAACAGGCCCTGCTTGTCTTCGATGGCGCCAGTGAAGCTGCCTTTCTTGTGGCCGAAAAATTCGCTTTCCATCAGCTCGGACGGGATGGCGCCGCAGTTGACTGGAACGAAGGGCTTGTCGATACGCGGCCCTTGTTCGTGGATCAGGCGTGCCACCAACTCTTTGCCGCTGCCCGATTCACCGCTGATATACACGGGCGCCTGGCTGCGTGCGAGTTTGCCAATTTGCCCGCGCAGGGTGCGCATCGGTGGGGAATCGCCGAGCAGGCGGTCGTCTACCGGGCGTTCGTCACTGTCGCTCGTGCTCAGGCGCAGGGCGGTGTTGACCAGCTCGCGCAGGCGGGTGAGGTCGACCGGCTTGGTGAGGAAGTCGAAGGCGCCGGTTTTCAGCGCGGTTATGGCGGTGTCCAGGCTGCCGTAGGCGGTGATCATGGCAACCGGTACGTGGGGGTAGCGCTGCTGAATGTGCTGTACCAGCTCCATGCCGGTGCCATCGGGCAGTCGCATGTCGGTCAGGCACAGGTCGAACGGCTCGCGAGCCAGCCAGTCGCGGGCTTCCTTGACGTTGCGGGCGCTGCGGGTGTCGAGCTTCATGCGGCCGAGGGTGATTTCCAGCAGCTCGCGGATATCGGGTTCGTCGTCGACGATCAGGGCTCTCTGCCGGCTCATGATTAGCTCAGTTTGCGTGAATGGGCGAAGGTGATGCGCAAGCAACTGCCGCCGCTCTGGCGGCGCTGGTAGTCCAGGCGGGCCTGATTGCTCTCGCACAGCTCGCGGGAAATATACAGGCCCAGGCCGGTGCCTTTGTTGTCGGTGGTATAGAACGGCTCAAATATATTCTGCAGCTGTTCGTCCGGTACGCCAGGGCCATCATCCAACACTTCGAGCACCGGCAGGTCGCTAACGGGGTCACGAAACAGGTCGAGCCACACCTGGCCTTGCGGGTGGCACTGGCTGCTGTAGCGCAGGCCGTTCTGTACCAGGTTGGTCAGCACCTGGGTCAGTTGGTGCGGGTCCATTCGGGTTTGCAGGCTGCCGCTGCAGGTTTTCAGGTGCAGGGTTTGTTGTTCGGGTAGGTTGTGGCGGAACTCGCTGGCGAAGCGGTGCAGCCAGTACTTGAGGTCGAGCAATTGCGGTTCGGCCTGGCGCCGCCGCGACAGCTGCAGCACGTTCTCAATCACCAGGTTCATCCTTCGCGAATGGTCCTGGATGATTTGCGCCAGGCGCCGGTCGCTGCTGGGTAGCTCTTCCGATTCTTGCAGCAGTTGTGCCGCATGGCTGATGGCGCCCAGCGGGTTGCGAATTTCGTGGGCTATGCCGGCGGTCAGGCGGCCAAGGGAGGCCAGTTTCAACTGCTGTGCCTGCTGGGCGATCTGCGAGATGTCGTCGAGAAACACCAGGGTGTCGATTTTCTCGCCGCGTTGCATGTGCACAAAACTCGGTTGTAACAGTGGGCCGTTGCTCAAGGCCTGCATGCTTTGCGGGCGCATGCTCGGGTTGATTCGCCATTGTTGCAGGCGCTTGACCAGCTCGATGCAGTGCGGATCAAGCACCTTGCCTTGCAGTGACTCGTGGCCCAGCAGGCTCAGGGCGCCAGGGTTGGCCAGTAGCACGCGGTGTTGGTTGTCGAGCAGCAGGATGCCGGTGCGCATGCGCTGCAAAATCAAGCTGTTGAGGGCTTCCAGGTTGGCCACATCGGCGGCGCGCTGGGCGGCCAGGCTTTCGCTCAATTGCAGGCGGCGGGTCAGGCCCTGCAGTACGATTGCAGCGGCGAAGCACAGGGCGCCGAGGGCGCCGGCTTGCAGGTACTGGTTGGCGGCGGCCGGGCGGCTGATGCTCTGGTAGAAGGTCAGGTAGATCATGCCGATGGCCGCCACGGCAGCGATCAACAGGCCGATGCGGCCGCGCAGCAGGATGTTGGCAATCGCTACGGCCACGATCAGCAGGTTGCCCAGACCACTCGGGCTGCCGCCTGCAGCGTAGAACAGTGCCGAGAGCAGCAGCACATCAAGCAGGGCGACCGTAAACACCTGCAGGAGATGAGTGGGGTTGCGTACCCAGGCAGCGAACAGCAGGTTGCAGCCCAGATAGGCCCAGCTGACATAGCGAAACAGCGAGCTGTTGGCGAGGTCGAGTACCTGCTCATCAATGTCGCTGGAGATCAGCACCACCAGGGCTATGCCGATGATCAGGCGGTACAGGTGCGACAGGCGCAGGATGCGCAGGCCCTGGTTGCTGCTTAGGGGGATGGTTTCATTACTCACGCGTTGCAGGGCCTTGTTGCAGGTGGTCCTGGCAGCAGTACCAGTGGTCATGCTGTTGCAGGGCGAGGCGCTGCGGCAGGTGGATGTCGCAGCGGGCGCAGCGGACCATGGTTTCGCTGCTGGGTTCGCCCTGTGGTGGGCGGGTGTTGGCGCGGCGACTGCGGCGCCAGAACCAGATCAAGGCACCCAGGAGGGCCAGCGTAAACAACAGACGAAGCAGCATGGCGATCTCATTTTGGCGAAAACCCCGAGTTTAGCGGTCGGCGGGGTGTCAGCACAGGGGCGTCGAGCGTGATTGGCCGTCTGAACAAAAAAGGGAGGCCAGTGGCCTCCCTTTTTTATTGCGCGAGGACGGTCAGTCGAACATGCCGAAGGTCATGTAACTCCAGGCCGAGCGGTCGGTGCTGTCGTCGCTGGCGGACTCGTCATCAGCGGCGTCGTCCTGGTTTTCCGGCTGCAGTTCGTCGGGGATTTCTTCCTCGGCATTTTCGTACTGGCGGATTACGTCCTGGCTGGCGCGGGTCTGGCCAGGTGGCAGTGGGGCGTCGCTTTCCAGCAGGCCGAGGGTGGCCTTGCTCAGCCAGCTGCGGTTGTCGGCTTCGGCTTCGCTGGGCACGAACTGGCCGTCGACCAGAAACGGCGAATCAGGGTAGTTCTGCTTGAGCAGGTCAAGGCTGGTAGCTGCCAGGTCGGTCATGCCCAGGCGCTGGTAAGACTCGACCATCAGTGCCAGGCCGTCGGCCACAGCCGGGGTTTCCTGGAAGTTTTCCACCACGTAGCGACCGCGGTTGGCGGCGGCAACGTAAGCCTGGCGCTGGATATAGTAGTGGCCAACGTGCACTTCATAGGCGGCCAGCAAGTTGCGCAGGTACACCATGCGGTTCTTGGCATCGGGCGAGTAGCGGCTATTGGGGTAGCGGCTGGTCAACTGTGCGAATTCGTTGAAGGAGTCGCGGGCAGCGCCAGGGTCGCGCTTGGTCATGTCCAATGGTAGGAAGCGCGCCATGATGCCGCGGTCCTGGTCAAACGAGGTCAGGCCTTTGAGGTAATAGGCGTAGTCGACGTTTGGGTCCTGCGGGTGCAGGCGGATGAAGCGCTCGGCAGCCGACTTGGCAGCTTCCGGCTCCATATTCTTGTAGTAGGCGTAGATCAGGTTTAACTGCGCCTGTTCGGCATAGCGGCCGAACGGGTAGCGCGACTCCAGGGCCTTGAGCTTGCTCACGGCGCTGCTGTAGCTGCTGGTGTCCAGGTCGTCCTGCGCCTGCTGGTACAGTTCGGTTTCGCTGAGGTTTTCGTCAACGGTGTCATTGGACGAACAGGCGGCGGTGAGTCCGAGGATGGCGATCAGCAGCAGGTGTTTCACTTGCATGGCGGCTTGCGTCCCTGTGACGGCTGGCTGTCTTGAGCGCAGTCGTCCTGTTATGATGGGCGTCCCGAAATGCCGGGACAAAGACGCCGTATTTAACCACAAGCGCGCAGCCGAAACCAAAGGCTCCGCGCCCTCTGCAGCAGCCCATGCCTGAAATCATTCAACATAGCGCCGAGGTTCCCAGTGAACTCGGTGGCCAGCGTCTCGATCAAATCGCCGCTCAGCTCTTCGATGAGTATTCCCGTTCGCGCCTGTCCAGCTGGATCAAGGACGGTCATCTGACCGTTGATGGGGCTGTTTTGCGCCCGCGCGATATCGTCCATGGTGGCGCTGTTCTGGCGCTTAGCGCCGAGCAGGAAGCCCAGGGCGAGTGGATCGCCCAGGACATTGAGCTGGATATCGTCTATGAAGACGACCAGATTCTGGTGATCAACAAGCCTGCCGGCCTGGTCGTGCATCCGGCAGTGGGCCATCAGGATGGCACGCTGCTGAATGCCCTGCTGCACCATGTGCCGGACATTATTAATGTGCCGCGCGCCGGCATCGTCCATCGCCTGGACAAAGACACTACCGGCCTGATGGTCGTGGCCAAGACCCTGCAGGCGCAGACCAAACTGGTCGAGCAGCTGCAGAGTCGCACCGTCAGCCGCATCTATGAGGCCATTGTCATCGGCGTGATTACCGCCGGCGGCAAGATCAATGCGCCCATTGGCCGGCATGGTCAGCAGCGTCAGCGCATGGCCGTGATGGAAGGCGGCAAGCCTGCAGTCAGCCATTACCGCGTGCTCGAACGTTTCCGTGCCCATACCCATACACGGGTCAAGCTGGAAACCGGGCGTACTCACCAGATTCGCGTGCACATGGCGCACATCAATTTCCCGCTGGTGGGCGACCCAGCCTACGGCGGACGCTTCCGCATTCCACCAGCCGCCAGCCAGACCATGGTTCAGGCACTCAAGGACTTCCCGCGCCAGGCCCTGCATGCGCGCTTCCTAGAGTTGGAACATCCGACCACCGGGCAACGCATGAAGTGGGAGTCGCCACTGCCGGATGACTTCGTCTGGTTGCTGACGCTGCTGCGTCAGGATCGCGAAGCGTTCATCGGCTGATGACGCCGGCGGCTGATTGGTTGTTGCCTGACTGGCCGGCGCCGGCGCGGGTCAAGGCCTGCGTGACTACGCGCGCTGGCGGCGTCAGCCTGCCGCCGTTCGACACCTTCAATCTGGGTGACCATGTTGAAGATGATCTGCAGGCAGTGACGCAGAATCGTCAGCGCCTGTCCGCGCTCATTGAGTGCCCGACTGCCTGGCTGCGTCAGGTGCATGGCGTCGTGGTGGCTGATGCAGATCCTGCCATCGTTGCCGAAGCAGACGCCAGTTGGACGGCCCAAACCGGTGTTGCCTGTGCCGTGCTGACGGCCGATTGTCTGCCTGTGCTGTTTTGTGATCGCGCCGGCACCTGTGTCGCGGCGGCCCATGCCGGTTGGCGTGGTCTGGCGGGTGGGGTGCTGGAGGCGACCTTGGCCGCGCTGGCCGTGCCCGCGAGCGAGGTGCTGGTCTGGTTGGGCCCGGCCATTGGCCCGCGAGCCTTTGAAGTGGGCGGTGAAGTGCGTGACGTTTTTCTCACCGACCACCCGCAGGCTGTCAGCGCGTTTGTGCCAAGCGTTAATGCCGGGCGCTTTATGGCGGACATCTATGCCTTGGCGCGCCTGCGTCTGGCCGCTTGTGGCGTGTCCTCGGTGTACGGCGGCGGCTTTTGCACCGTCAGTGATCCACGCTTTTATTCCTATCGGCGTGCCGCGCGCACGGGGCGCTTCGCCTCGCTGGTCTGGCTGGACTAGGCAGTCACCGCGCGACTGCTGATCTGTATCAAGGCTGCTGGCCTTGAATCGCCCAGAATCATCCTCATCTAGTTTGTAATCAGGCGGGCTTTCGTCAGAGCTGTGTGCATTGCAGCGGCCCCGCCCTTCAACAGAAAGGATGAAATCATGCGTATTGATCGTTTAACCAGTAAGTTGCAGTTGGCACTGTCAGACGCCCAGTCCGTGGCTGTGGGCCACGACCACCCGGCGATTGAGCCGGTGCATTTGCTTCAGGCGTTGCTTGAACAACAAGGTGGCTCGCTCAAGCCGCTGTTGATGCAAGTCGGCTTCGATGTGGCGGGCCTGCGTCAGGCCCTGAGCAAAGAGCTGGATCAACTGCCGAAAATCCAGAACCCCACGGGCGATGTGAATCTGTCCCAGGATTTGGCGCGCCTGCTCAATCAGGCTGATCGCCTGTCGCAGCAAAAGGGTGATCAGTTCATCTCCAGCGAGCTGGTGCTGCTGGCGGCCCTGGATGAGAACACCAAACTGGGCAAGCTGCTGCTGGCGCAAGGTGTGAGCAAGAAGGCCCTGGAAAACGCAGTGAACAACCTGCGCGGTGGCGAGGCGGTAAACGACTCGAATGCCGAAGAGTCGCGTCAGGCTCTGGACAAATACACCGTCGACCTGACCAAGCGTGCCGAGGACGGCAAGCTCGATCCGGTGATCGGTCGTGACGATGAAATCCGCCGCACCATCCAGGTATTGCAGCGCCGCACCAAGAACAATCCGGTATTGATTGGCGAGCCTGGCGTGGGTAAGACCGCCATCGTCGAAGGCCTGGCTCAGCGCATCGTCAACGGTGAAGTGCCCGATGGTCTGCGCGACAAGCGCGTGTTGTCGCTGGATATGGGCGCGCTGATTGCCGGGGCCAAGTTCCGCGGTGAATTTGAGGAGCGCCTGAAGGCGGTGCTCAATGAACTGGGCAAGCAGGAAGGCCGAGTCATTCTGTTTATCGACGAAATTCACACCATGGTCGGCGCTGGCAAGGCCGAGGGCTCCATGGATGCCGGCAACATGCTCAAGCCGGCTCTGGCCCGTGGCGAGTTGCATTGCGTGGGCGCCACGACCCTGGACGAATACCGTCAGTACATCGAAAAGGACGCCGCTCTGGAGCGCCGTTTCCAGAAAGTGCTGGTGGACGAGCCGAGCGAAGAGGACACCATCGCTATTCTGCGCGGCCTGAAGGAGCGCTATGAAGTGCACCACAAGGTGGCGATCACCGACGGCGCGATCATTGCTGCGGCCAAGCTCAGCCATCGCTATATCACCGACCGCCAGTTGCCGGACAAGGCCATCGACCTGATCGATGAGGCTGCCAGTCGCATTCGGATGGAAATCGACTCCAAGCCTGAGGTGCTTGATCGTCTGGAGCGGCGTCTGATTCAGCTCAAGGTTGAGAGTCAGGCCCTGAAGAAGGAAGACGACGAAGCGGCCATCAAGCGCCTGGAAAAACTCAAGGAAGAAATCGCTCGCCTGGAGCGCGAGTACGCCGACCTCGAAGAAATCTGGAAGTCAGAAAAGGCCGAGGTGCAAGGTTCGGCGCAGATCCAGCAGAAGATCGAGCAGTCTCGCCAGGAGCTGGAGGCGGCGCGGCGCAAGGGTGATTTGAGCCGCATGGCTGAGTTGCAGTACGGCATCATTCCAGACCTTGAGCGCAGCCTGCAAATGGTCGATCAGCACGGCAAGACCGAGAACCAGCTGCTGCGTAGCAAGGTCACCGAGGAAGAAATTGCCGAGGTGGTGTCGAAGTGGACCGGTATTCCAGTGTCGAAAATGCTCGAAGGCGAGCGCGACAAGCTGCTGAAAATGGAAGGTCTGCTGCATCAGCGTGTGATCGGTCAGGAAGAAGCGGTGGTGGCAGTGTCCAATGCCGTGCGCCGTTCCCGTGCTGGGTTATCCGATCCGGATCGGCCGAGTGGTTCGTTCCTGTTCCTCGGCCCTACCGGGGTGGGTAAGACCGAGCTGTGTAAGGCGCTGGCCGAGTTCCTCTTCGATACCGAGGAGGCGCTGGTGCGCATCGACATGTCCGAGTTTATGGAGAAACACTCGGTGGCCCGCCTGATCGGTGCGCCGCCGGGTTATGTCGGCTACGAAGAGGGTGGCTACCTGACTGAAGCTGTGCGTCGCAAGCCGTACTCGGTGGTGCTGCTGGATGAGGTTGAAAAGGCCCACCCGGACGTGTTCAACGTGCTGCTGCAGGTGCTGGAAGATGGTCGCCTGACGGACAGCCACGGGCGTACGGTGGATTTCCGTAATACCGTGATCGTGATGACGTCCAACTTGGGCTCGGTGCAGATTCAGGAGCTGGTCGGTGATCGCGAGGCTCAGCGCGCGGCGGTAATGGATGCGGTCGGTGCACATTTCCGTCCGGAGTTCATCAACCGTATCGACGAAGTGGTGATTTTCGAGCCGCTGGCCCGTGATCAAATTGCCGGCATTGCCAAGATCCAGTTGGCGCGCCTGTGCAAGCGCCTGGTGGAGCGTGAGCTTGATCTGCAATTGAGTGACGAGGCGCTGGATAAGCTGATTGCCGTGGGTTACGACCCGATTTATGGTGCACGGCCGTTGAAACGAGCGATTCAGCGTTGGATCGAAAACCCACTTGCGCAGCTGATTCTGGCGGGCAAGTTTGCCCCCGGTAGCCAGGTAGTGGCCAAGGTTGAGAACGACGAGATTGTTTTCAGCTAATGCCATGAAAAACAAAAAAAGCCCCGCAGTCTGACTGCGGGGCTTTTTTGTGTGCGGGTTAAAGGTGCTGCAAGAGCACGTCCAGCGCTGCGCTTTGGTCGTCGGCCAGATCAATGATATGGAAGCCGCTCCAGCAGTGCTGGCCGTCGGCACCGGGCCGGCTCCACAGGCAGTCGGCGCCAAGATGCACTTCGTTGACGCCATCCACTGGCTGGGCGCTGACCAATCGCAGGTCCCAGACCGAGTCGGCGTTTACGGGCGTCTCGCTGAAGAGCATAAAGCCATCGCCGGAAAGGTCAACGACACGTCCCAGGCATTGCCCGTTGTTGCAGTCGAAGACTTCCAGCTGCAGCTCGGTGTGATGGCGGCTGAGCTGACGACGATCATCCATGGGGGCTCCTTAGGTGGCATCGGCCGTGCGGCCGGTAAAGCGCTGCAGGACGCGGTAGATGGCATTGAGGGCACGGTCGACCAGCGGGCCGGCGCGCTCAGGGGTAATGATGCGGGCCAGGCCTTGTTCCATCTCGCTGGCCAGCAAGGTCAGCGGTTTGATGGCGACGCGCTGGCCGCTGTGGTCAACAAACATGTAGTTGCGGGTGGTGGGGCTGAACCACGAGAGCTTGAGCTCGCGAGGTGCGCCATTGATAACAAACTCGAACCAGGTGCCGAACTCAATGCTTTCCAGCTCTTTAACCAGCAGTTGCGCGCGGGCCGACAAACCACTGGCGCGCGGGGCGCTGGTGGCCAGGTCGGCGTCTTCACCGAGCATGGCGCCTAGGGGGCTGGTGGGCAGGGTTGGATTCAATTTAGCTGCAATCAGTGGCTGTTTGGCCTGTACAGCGTGCTGGCAGGCGACGATGTCCTGCAATAGGCGGCGAATGCCGTCCTCGTGGTAACCGCCCAGCAGCTCTAGGCCTTTGCGCAGGTCTTCCAGCAAGGTGATACGCAGGCCTGACAGGCGCTCGCGGCCGCTGGCGTCTAGTGGTGTGCCGCTCCAGGCCAGTTGTTCGGCCACTTCACTGGCCCGTTGCCATTCTTCGCTGCGTTCGCCGTGGCGTAGGAGGACAAAGACCAAAACATCGGCCCAGGTCAGTTCCAGGAAGTTGCGGATAATCGCAGGCGGGGTGCGTTCGCTCAGGGCGGTGGCAACCACGTCGATCGCCAGTTGGCGTGCGCCCAACAGTTTGTCGCGGCCTTTGGCTGCTTCTACGGCCCGGCGCTCACGCAATTCGACTTTATGCTGCAGGGTGGCCGCATATTCGTTGAATTCGTCCAGCAGGGTTTCAAACAGTAGCAGATCGCCGGCAAAGCCATGGATGACACGCTCAACCACCCACTGCATTTTTGCCAGCAGGCCGCGTTCATCACCCTCGCCGCCATACAGCACGCCAGCCTGGGCCATGGCATTGAGCAGGCGGCGGGCGGGGTGATGGTGTTGGGTGAACAGGGCTTTGTCCTGTAGAGCCACTTTCAAATAAGGCGTGTGCAGGTGTGACAGTGCGGTCTTGCAATTGTCGGGTAGGTTGTCGTCGTCGAGGATGAAGTCGAACAGCATGCCCACCAGGTCGATCACATCGGCTTCCTGGTCGGACAGTTTTTGCTGGCCGGGGAGGCTGCTGTGACTTTCTAGCTGTTGTTGCAGGTCGGCTTTAAGGCCCTCCACCGCTTGCGGCTTGTGCAAGCGCAGGCTGAGGTCGCTGGCCGATTGTTGTTGCAGGCGATTGAGTGCGTCGAGCAGTTCGTTGGCGCTGTAGGTACGGGTTGCATCACGCGGAGCAAAGCTGGCAATGCTTCGGGTGCCGCCGAGCAGGGGGGCATCAATATCGTGTTGGCGGTGTTCGCTTAATAGTGTGGCCAGGCCGCTGAAGAGTACGGCTGGATCGCTGGAGGGCGGTCCGCTGAGGTCGCCAGGATCAGCCGCTTGGTACGGTGCCTGAGCGTGCGGAACGCTGGCGCTGCCGGCCTTTACTCCTGCTTGTCCTGGTGAAGGCGCGTTGTATGCCTGATTGTGGGCAGGCAGCGCTGCGCTGGTGTGCTCGTCAGGGGGGGGCGGGGTTGCCTCAGGTGCGCCGCTGGATGCTGGGCGTGGGCGGCTGCTGGCGCGCTGTGCGGTGTATTTAAGGTTGGGCAGTACGCCGGCTTCGATCAGGCGCTGGTTCAGGGCTTCATAAAGGCTGTCGAGGTTCTGCATCATATGCTGGTCGAACAGCATATAAAGGATCGTCTTGATTCGCAGCGGGAAGGGCGTTGGTGTCAGGGCGTCGCGGAATGTCTGGGCGATGGCCTGGGGGCCGAAGGGGTTGCTGTCTTCGCTGAGCTTCTTGCCGTTGTTCAACAGTGCCAGGCGTTGCTCTAGGGCAAATAGCGACTGCGCGCAGCGGGTCTTCACCCGGCTGGACATATTGGTCACGAGCAGGCTTTCTTCGTAGTCCTCGTTTTGCACCAGTGACAGCTTTTCAGCGTCCAGTTGGCCCGGTTGGTTGCTGGGCTGCAGTTTGCCGTCGATGAAATCGGCAAAGCTCTGGGCGATGTGCTGGTGATAGGTGCGTTCGATCTGGGCTCGCTGTTTGCGGATGTCGCGCATGCTGTCGAAGAACAGCGTTTGCACCTGGTTGTTTTCGGCTTTCTCGGCGCATTCAAATAGCGTGTCATCGACATGGCCGAAAACACCGCCCAGGTGCTCGGCCAAACGGTTCATCACCAGTTTATGGCAGCCCTGCATCAACTCGCCAAAACGAGGCTGGATGCCGCGGCTTGCCAGTGTGGAAGGTTGAGCGGATGTGGGTGTTGATGGCGGCTGATTACTCATTGACGTTCCTTGCTAGAGACTCTCGCCCTACGCACCCTGCTGTGATCACAATTAAAGAGAAGATATAGCAGTAGGCCAGCAACCTGCAAAGCATTGTCTTAATTACAAAAATAGGTGTTGACAGGTGTTTCTAAATCCGTAAAATGGCGCGCCTCAGATACGGGAAAGCGGAGACGCCAAACGGAGCTGAGATGGAAGTAATTAGTTCCGCGATAGCTCAGTTGGTAGAGCAAGTGACTGTTAATCACTGGGTCCCTGGTTCGAGTCCAGGTCGTGGAGCCAAACTTTCACCGGGGTATAGCGCAGTCCGGTAGCGCGCCTGCTTTGGGAGCAGGATGTCAGGAGTTCGAATCCCCTTACCCCGACCATTTTTGGGTCGTTAGCTCAGTTGGTAGAGCAGTTGGCTTTTAACCAATTGGTCGTAGGTTCGAATCCCACACGACCCACCATTAAAGAAGCCCTGGTTGAAAAACCAGGGCTTTTTTTTGTCCTGCGTTTGGCGCTAGCGCCTTGTTAAGCGGCTGTGGCTCAGTGCACCAAGGTGCTGAGCAGTCGACTTAGTAGCCCCAGACCAATAACGATCACCAGCACCACAGTAAGCAAGCGCCATGGCCGAAAGGGTTGGCGCTCAATTTGATGCTGCGGTGCGCTCAGGTAATCGGATACGCGTTGTTGATCTTCGGGGTTTAGGCGGCTGGACATGGCGGCTCTCGCTCTGGCTTGCTCGGAGTTTAGACCAGCGATTCAGAGTGGCTCGACTTCGACTCCGTCATTCAGTCGAATAATGCCGCCGTGCAGCACGCGGGCGGTGATGCCGCCGTGGCCGCGGATGGCTTGAAAGCTGCCAGGCCCCAAGCGTGCTTCCAGCTTGGCGCATGGGTGGCACCAGCCGGTGGTTTGCAAAATGGCCTGGCCGATGCGGAAGCGGCGACCTTTTAGGCTGAATAGGTTGATACCGCTGATCACCAGATTGCGCCGCAGTTCAGTGGGGCTGACGGGGTTTTCTGCTGGGCGTGCCAGCAAGGCGCTGATGACCGCGAGATGCTCCCACTGCAGCAAGGTGACTTGGCGCGCGTTGCCTATGCCTGGGCGGGCGCGATCCCCTGTCAGTCCTGCTTCGCGACGAGCCTCTACGGCTTCCAGGCTGAGGATGTCCTCGTCAGCATTGGGGCGTACACCGATCCAGCGTACCTGGCCGCGTTGTGGCACCTCAGCGAGTAATTCGTCTGGCACTTTCACAGGCCGATGCCTACGTCGAATAGCACGCTGCGGCCCAGGTTGTTGCGCAGGAAGTCCGGTGCGTCGGCATGGGCAAATAGAATGCGGACAAAGTTCGGCCCCACCAGCGAGAGTGAGCGCCAGCCCTGGCGCAGGTATTCGGTCGGGGGCGGAAAGTGGCTGTTGAGGTCCAGGCTTGAGCGCTTCAGGCTGGCAAAGGCGAGCAGGTCGAGTTCGCCGAGATCGATGCCGCGTTCGCCGTAGTTGCGGGCCTTCTTGTGCAGGGTTGGAGCTAGGTGTTTGAGCAGATCGCCGGCGGAAATACGCCGCGGTTTCGCTTCGCGTCGCACTAACTGGCTCAAGGTGAAGGCGCTGCGCCGGCGCTCGGCTTCGGCGCGCCATTCGTCATTCAGGCGGCGACCTTCATCTAGGACGAAAAACACTTCGAAGTTGGCATCACGAAACTGCACATCGGGCGGTTCCTGTGCGGCGCTGCTGAATTCTTCCAGGCGGTTGGGTACGTTTAGCCCTTGCAGCAGGCGCTGGCAAACCCAGCGCTCACGTTCCCATTTGCGCGCGTTGGAGAGAAAGGTGTTGGCCTGTTCGGCTTGCTGGGTCAGCAGGCGCAGGTAGTCGGAGTCATCCATGGTTGCAGCTTAATCTGCTACCAGGGGCTTTTGGTACCCCCGGTGTAGGCCTTTGCCAGGCCGGCCTTGATTAGCTCGTCGCCCAGGCTGTGGCCGTCAATCCAGACTTCGGCAAGCAGGCGGAAGTATTTGTCGCGGCGGATCTGGCGCAATTCGATGCGCTTACCGCTACGCAGCCGACTGACACTGAACTGTTTGGCGCGACGGGCCAGTTCACGCACGCGGGGACGCTTGTCGCGCATCTCTGGCGTATCAATGCCATGCACCCGCACCGGCACGCGTTGCCCGGCGACCGCGGGCCAGGCGCGAATAGTCACGCGTAAGGTATCGCCATCATAAATGCTGCTGACTTCATCAATGCGGACATTGCCGAAGATTGCAGGTTCGAGAGCCCAGAGGGTGGTGGGGTGAAACAGGCAAGCCAGAAGGGTGAGGCGCAGGAAGTAAGGGGGCAAGGGCAGAGGGCCAAGGATAAACGGGTGGCGACTCTAGCGGATTGCAGGGGCCTTGGGCAGCGGCATCGGGCCGCAGGTGGTGTCGGTGGGTGCTGTATAGACTGGGGCTGCAGTGTTTCTGCGAGTGAAGCTGGTGCATTCGGTTGGCTATTGTGTTTGGCTCATGGCGATATTCGGTTTTTCTGTGCAAGGAGAGTGGTAATGAGGTTCTTGGCTGTTGTGTTGTTGGCGTTGTCGGCGACCTGTGCGCAGGCTGTCGAAGTGGGCGAGCGTTTGGCGTCCTGGACCTTGCTGGATCAGTTCGATCAGCCTTACAGCTTGAATGATGATGCGCGGGTTTTGTTGGTGGCGCGCAGTATGGCGGGTGCCAAGTTGCTGGCTGCTGCGCTGGATCAGCAGCCCAAAGGGTATCTGGAGTCGCGTAAAGCGGTATTTCTGGCGGATATCAGTCGCATGCCTTCCGTGATTGCTGCGGCGTTTGCCGTCCCCGCGATGCGTGATTACAACTACCGCGTGATGCTGGATCGTGATGCGCGCATCGCGCCGCGCTACCCGGTCGAGAATGACGCAGTGCTTTGGCTGCAGTTGCAGCAGGGGCGCGTGCAGGCTCAGCAAACCTTTACCCAGGCGAGCGCCCTGCGCGATGCGTTGGAAGCATTGGCGCCGTGATCGCCGCCGAGTTACTTGCACCCTCAACCCTTTGGCTGGGGGCTGGTGTGTACGCAGGGGCGCTGCTGTGGGCCGCCTGGCGCGCGCCCTGGCTTGAGGTGTTGAGTGACAGTCGCCGTCAACACCTACTGTTCGGCACGGTGCTGGGGGTGTTTTTACTCTGGCTGGTGCGGCGTGACTTCGACTCTGGGGTGTCGTTTCATTTTATCGGTATGACGGTGGTGACGCTCTTGCTGGATTGGCCCTTGGCGCTGCTGGGCGGTCTTTTGGCGCAGATCGGGCTGATTGCCATCGGGCGTCAGGATCTGCTGGCGCTGGGGGTGAATGGAGTCCTGCTGGTGCTGCTGCCCGTGCTAATCACTGAGGGTTGCGCGCTGCTGGTCGAACGCGCGCAGCCGTGCAACTTGTTCGTGTACATCTTCTGTTGTGGATTTTTTCCGGCAGCCTTGGCGGCGTTGTGCTGCCTGCTGGCGGGGTTGGGGTTGTTGGCGCTGGATGGACGTTTTGCCATGCCGCCGTGGCTCGATGACTTTATCGGCTACCTGTGGTTAGTGACCTTTCCTGAGGCTTTTATCAATGGCACGTTGGTCACTGCGTTGGTGGTGTTTTGTCCGGATTGGCTGGAAACCTTCAATCGCACGCGTTACCTGCAGGCGCCGTGGAAGGATGACGAACACTCGCGCTGATGGTGCTGGATTCGGTCGCTGGATGAGCGGCTCGCCATTGACCTGCATCAACGGCACCGCGGCACGTGGCGCCATGCTGGCATCTCAAAATTCTGGAGGGCTGAGTGATGAGTGTTCACGCGTTGGCAAAACACGATCTGCAACGCAGCTTGTTGGCGGCGCAAGCCGCCGGCCATGAGCCTGCGTTGTATCTGCGGGCGCTTTTGAGTGCGGTGGTGGAGTGCAGTAAGCAGGAGCGCAGCGCAGCGGATTTGGCTCAGGAGCTGCAGTTTCTGGCAGAGAATCTCGACGACGGGCGCGATTACGGCTTTATGCGCCCATGAGGCGGGGCGGGATCAGTGGTGTCGAGGTGGCAGGTCGCCAGAAAATAGCTCGTCTTCCAGTGGGTCGCCGGGAATGCTGTGCTCTTCGGCGGCCCAGGCGCCGAGATCAATCAGTTTGCAGCGCTCGCTGCAAAATGGCCGGCTCGGGCTTTGCGGGCCCCATTCCACGGGCGCTTCGCAGGTGGGGCATTTAACGGTAGTAACGGGTTTCATGGCTGGCCTTTACGCAGGGTCAGATAAAAGTGATGGAGGCGTTCGACTTCGCCTTGCAGCCAGTGCAGATCGCGGTCATTGACCAGCACGTCGTGGGCGTGGCGAAGGCGTTCGTCGCGTTTGGCCTGGGCCTGCAGGATCGCCTGAACCTGTTCGGCAGAGGCCTGGTCGCGTTGCATGGTGCGCTGCACTTGCAGGTGCTCCGGCGCATCGATCACCAGTATCCGTTGGGTGATGTGATGCTGGCCGGATTCTATCAGCAGCGGCGACACCAGAATGGCATAAGGCGATTGGGCGCTGGCCAAGTAGCGGCTGATCTCCTGGCTAATCAATGGATGCAGCAGGGCTTCCAGCCAGCGACGTTGTGCCGGGTCCTGAAAAATCAGGCCGCGCAAGGCTGCGCGATCCAGTTGCCCATCGGCCTGCAAAACGCCTTCGCCAAAGCGTTCGGCAATCTGCGCCAACGCTGGGCGTCCGGGCTCAACCACCCAGCGGGCGGCGTGGTCGGCGTCGATCAGGCTGACGCCGAGGTCGGTAAAGCACTGTGCTACCGCACTCTTGCCGCTACCAATTCCGCCCGTCAGGCCTAGGGTCCAGGGTTTGCTCATTTGAAGCCGGCGATCTGCAGGTAACTGGCGGTGATCTGCTCACCCCACAACAGGGCAATCCAGCCGGCAATGGCCAGGTAAGGACCAAAGGGAATCGGTGTGCTGGTTTCGGCGTTGCGCAGGCGCAGCATGATCACCCCGAGCACTGCGCCCACCAGGGACGAGAGCAGAATGGTCAGCGGCAGAATCTGCCAGCCACCCCAGGCGCCGAGCATGGCCAGCAGCTTGAAGTCGCCATAGCCCATGCCTTCCTTGCCAGTGACCAGCTTGAATAGCCAATACACCGACCACAGGCTCAGATAGCCGGCAATAGCGCCCCAGAGTGCGTCTGCGGGGCTGGCAAATAGCCCGAACTGGTTAACGATCAGCCCGATCCACAGCAACGGCAAAACCAAAGCGTCCGGCAGCAGTTGGTGATCGGCATCAATCAGGCTCATGGCCAGCAGGCCCCAGGTCAGCAGCAACATGCTGCCTGTCTGCCAGGTAAAGCCAAAATGCCAGGCCACATAGGCCGACAGGAGGCCGCAGGTCAGCTCTACCAGGGGGTAGCGTGTGCTGATATGGGCTTTGCAGGCCGAGCATTTGCCGCGCAGAAACAGCCAGCTGAAGATGGGGATGTTTTCCCACGGCTTGATTTCATGGCCGCAGTGCGGGCAGCTGGAGTTGGGCAGAATCAGGTTGAAGGTTGGTGTGTCGGTTTCTGCTGGCAGGCTGAGGATTTCTCGGGCTTGAGCTTGCCAGTCGTGCATCAGCATTTTGGGCAGGCGGTAGACGACGACGTTGAGGAAGCTGCCGATGAGTAGGCCCAGTAGCAACGCAGAAAGAATCAAGGCCAGCACGTGACTGGCCAGAAAGGACATAAGCGTCATGGTCAGCCAACTACCGCGCCGAGCTGGAAGATGGGCAGGTACATGGCAACGATCAAACCACCAATCAATACGCCCAATACCGACATGATCAACGGCTCCATCAGTGCGGTAAGACCGTCAACGGCGTTATCCACTTCGGCTTCGTAATATCCCGCAACTTTTTCGAGCATGGTGTCGAGTGCGCCTGACTCTTCACCGATGGCGGTCATCTGGATGGCCATGGAGGGGAATACACCCGTGGACCGCATGGAGAAATTCAGTTGCATGCCGGAGGTTACGTCTTGCTTGATTTTGTTAACCGCATTCTTGAATACAACGTTGCCTGTCGCGCCAGCCACGGAGTCAAGCGCTTCAACCAGTGGCACGCCGGCAGAGAAAGTGGTCGCAAGGGTGCGGGCATAGCGCGCGACCGATGATTTGTAGATGATGTCGCCGACTATGGGGGCTTTCAACAATGCGCGGTCGAGGCTGTCACGAAACTTCTCTGAGCGTTTATGCACTTCGCTGAACGAGAAGACCGCTGCAAATATGCCGGCAATGAATAAATACCACCATTCTTGCAGGCCACGTGAAAGATTTACCACTACTTGCGTGAAAGCAGGCAGTTCCGCGCCAAAGCCTGCGAATACAGACTCGAATTGAGGTACTACTTTGATCAGCAAAATAGCCGTCACAATAATCGCAACGCCCACTACAGCCATGGGGTAGTTCATAGCCTTTTTGATTTTGGCTTTAAGTGCCTCAGTTTTTTCTTTGTAGGTGGCGACTCGATCAAGCAGGTTTTCCAGTGCGCCAGACTGTTCGCCGGCATCAACCAAGTTGCAGAACAGATCGTCAAAATACAGCGGCCGTGTGCGCAGGGCTGCAGCAAAGCTATTGCCTGCGGCGACATGTTGTTTGATGTCGTCCACCAGTTTGCGCATGTTTGGGTTGTCGATACCCTCGCCGATGATGTCGAACGATTGCAGTAGCGGCACGCCAGCTTTCAT
Organism: Pseudomonas sp. BGA-UO-ETr-WB11; assembly: GCF_059567785.1. NCBI lineage: Bacteria > Pseudomonadati > Pseudomonadota > Gammaproteobacteria > Pseudomonadales > Pseudomonadaceae > Pseudomonas > Pseudomonas sp. BGA-UO-ETr-WB11. The sequence continues at coordinate 975,280 of NZ_JCAQOS010000008.1, forward strand.
CATGGTGGCCATTTGCCTGGCAAACAGGGCGATGTCCATGGGCTTGATTTTCTTACCCGCATTGAACAGTGAAACGGGTTTTTTGCGTACTTTGGTGGGGTTTATGCCCTGCTTACGCAGGTGTGCCTTAACCAGTGCGGGTGTTTGCCCGCTTGTCTCACCCTTGATTATGCCGCCTTTCTTGTCAGTACCCTCCCAGAGGAAGGTGCTGGTTTTTAGTTCTTTAACGGCCATGGCTTAATCCTTAGTCACGCGGTTTACTTCTTCGAGGCTGGTCACGCCTTGCATGGCCTTCAGCAGGGCCGAAGTGCGCAGGTCGTTGAAGCCGTCTTTGCGCATTTGCACAGAGATATCAATGGAGTTGCCTTCCTCCATGATAATCCGTTGCAAGGCCGACGTGTTTTTAACCACTTCATAAATCCCGACACGGCCCTTGTAGCCATGGTTGCAGTTTTCGCAGCCTACTGGGCCATAAATCTTGAAGGTGCCGATCTTGTCTTCCGGGAAGCCTTCTTCCAGCAATGCCTCTCGAGGAACCTGCACTTCCTTTTTGCAGTGGCTGCAAAGCTTGCGCGCCAGGCGTTGGGCAATGATCAGGTTGACTGAGGTGGCAATGTTGAATGATGGCACGCCCATATTGCGCAAGCGGGTCAGGGTTTCGGCCGCGCTATTAGTGTGCAGGGTCGACATCACCATGTGCCCGGTCTGTGCTGCCTTGACGGCGATGGAGGCGGTATCTAGATCGCGGATCTCGCCCACCATGATGATGTCCGGGTCCTGACGCAGGAAGGACTTCAAAGCGGCGGTAAAATCCATGCCCTGCTTGGGGTTGACGTTGACCTGGTTAATTCCTTCCAGGTTGATCTCGACCGGGTCTTCGGCGGTGGAGATGTTTACGTCCACGGTGTTAAGGATGTTCAGGCCCGTATACAGCGAAACGGTCTTGCCCGAGCCGGTGGGGCCGGTCACAAGAATCATGCCTTGGGGTTGCTTGAGGGCTGTCATATACAGCTCTTTTTGCGACTCCTCATAGCCCAAGGCATCGATGCCCATCTGCGCGCTGGCGGAGTCAAGAATCCGCATCACAATCTTCTCACCCCACAGCGTCGGGCAGGTGCTGACGCGAAAGTCGATGGATTTGGTTTTCGAGATGCGCATTTTTATGCGACCGTCTTGCGGTTTACGCCGCTCGGAGATGTCCAGGCTGGCCATAACCTTTAAACGTGCGGAGATGCGCGGCGCTAGTTGAATTGGTGGCCTTGCGATCTCCTGGAGGATGCCGTCAGTGCGAAAGCGTACGCGATAGGTTTTTTCGTAAGGTTCAAAGTGCAGGTCGGATGAGCCCGCTTTGATGGCATCCAGCAGCATCTTGTTGATAAAACGCACCACCGGTGCGTCATCGGCGGCATTGCCTTCGGTTTTGTCTTCGGCGTTTTCATCGACAGATTGGATGTCCAGTCCATCAAGGTCAACATCCGCTAGGTCTTCCATGCCGCTATTGGAAGTTTCGAAAAATTTCTCGATGGCCTCGCCAAGCTTGTCATCCTCGACGAGTACTGACTCGGTGGTCAGGCCTGTGGAGAATTGAATGTCGGTGACAGCTTGATGATTTGTGGGGTCCGATACGGCGACAAAGAGCTTATTGCCGCGGCGCCAAAGGGGGAGTGCGCGGTGCTGGCGGATCAGCTTTTCGCTTACTAGTTCCTTTGGTTGGCCTTCTTTGTCGATGCTGCCCAAGTCGACAAAGGGCACTCCAAATTGATCGGCGGCAAGCTCGGCTAATGCACGGCTTTTTACCAGCTTATTTTGCACCAGATAAGTGACCAGCGACAGTTTGTTGCGCTGGGCCTGCTGCTGGGCCAGCTGCGCAGCTTTTTCATCCAGTAGTTCTGCAAGGACCATTTGTTTGGCCAGGCCAGACAGGTTCACTACGTCATTCATGAGGGCAGCTCGCTTAAAACATCTCAGCCTTATAGCCCAGTAGCGAGCGTCTGCCAAATGTACATATCCTGGGGTGACATAAATCGTCACTTGATGCTCAAAATTAGGCATTGGCTGAGGCGTGTGTGGACTTGTCTGCTGCCTGGTGGCTGATTTTCTCTGGTGGCACGGTCTGTGCTTTGCTTGGCCTTAGGTCGTCGACCTTAACCACAATAGGAGCTTGTCCATGAAGTCTCTCAAGAAACAAAAAGGTTTTACCCTGATTGAGTTGATGATCGTTATCGCGATTATCGGTATTCTCGCGGCTATCGCTATTCCGCAGTTCAACGATTATCGCGCGAAGGCGAATGATTCACTGGCTCTTGCAGATAACAAGAACATTGTGACTACGTTCTCTTCGGCAATGCGTTAAGGTGGTGAATAAAATGAAAAAAATTATTTTGAGCTTGGGTGTTGTTGCCTCGGTATTTACGTCAAGCGCCTTTGCAACCGACAATGCTCCTGAGGCCATAGCGTCAGGTAACCGCATTGTTTTAACTGACTGTGGTTTGTTGGCTGATGACGTTACGTTGAATTTGTCCAATGGTGTGCTCGCTAACTATTTCTGCCGCTTGCCTGTTCCAGGCACTCCTGGTGAGATTGTAGTTGCCAGTTGTCACGAAAATGGCAGAACAGCAACCCGTACTATTGAATCGGTTTGCACTAATACGGTTCCTGTTCCGGCTGGTCAGGTGGCATGTCAAAATCCAGCAATTGCGTTTAATACTGCAACTGCCCAGGGTGCGTCGATTTATCAAGGTCGTACATCTGGCGGTGCTGTTGGTCCAACTGCGCTTGATGGCCAGCTTTGCACGGCTGCTGGTGTTGCGACCCGTTCGAATTAAGATTTGCTCTGCTAGGTGGGGAAGTTTACTTCCCCATTTTTGTTTCTTAGAGTTTTGGTTTTTTTGTATTGATTTTTCTTCTCCAGTTTCGCGGATGTACTGATTTTGAGAGAGTTTTTTAATTCATTGCTTATAGCGTTCAAGGCTAATTTTGCATTGATGGCTGGCGGCATTTTGTTGGTGGTGGCGCTAGCCACATTGTTATCTGCATATTTCGGTGGGCGTCAGTCTGCGACTGTGGCGCTGGATGTGGGTGTGTCGACTATTCGTTTGCTAGTGCCTCTACTGGTTGTATTGCTGGTGCAGGAGTTTTTGTCTCGTGAATTTGATAAGCGTTATTACCTGACTTCGCTGGCATACCCGCGAGCACGCGGCGCCTTGTTACTTGGCCGTTTTGCTGCGCTGCTGGCGATTCTGGGTGTGTTTTTGCTGGTTTTAGCTTTTTTTCAGGTTCTGCTCGTGAATTTTATTGCGGGTATTTATCCTCAGTCCACGCCAGTGGCGACAGGGCTGCCTTTATTTATTGTCTTTGCCTTTATCGCTCTCGATTTTCTGGTGCTGGCGGCACTCGCGACCTTGCTTGCAGTGGTTGCCTCGACCCCTAGCTTCGTCCTTATAGGCACCTTCGGCTTTATGTTGGTAGCGCGCTCCTATGGCGCCATCGTTGATTTGCTAAGCTTTGATGCCTCGCTGGTAGGCAATGCTGAAGGCTATCGCGCCAGCCTTGGTTTGTTGGGCTACTTGCTGCCAGATCTCGGTGCTTTGGATCTGCGCATGCTGGCACTTTACGGCAAGATGGAGTTTCTCCCCTCTGACTGGCTTTGGCTCGTTTTAAGCAGTTTGGGTTATGCTGCCTCCCTTTTGGCGCTGGCGGTTTGGGCGCTGCAACGCAAGCGCTTCGCTTGACTATGCCCATGCATCGGTATTGGTCTTTGATACTTACACTGGTTGGCTTTGTGCTGTTCTCCGCTGCTGCGCAGTGGCGTGCTCATACCCCTGTGCTTGAGACGCCAGTAATCGAAGGCCGCGTTGTGATCGCAGCACCGGTATTGCTGGTGCTGTTTGGAGGAGATCGTTTTCTCGCCGCCAACCTAGAGGTCATGCGGCTGGCTGCTACTGGGTTTGAATGGGGGCGGGTTGATACCAGTTACCTCATGCGAGCCCAGCAAGAAGTGGCCGCCCTAAATCCATGCCATGAAGATAACTATTACCTGGCCAACGGCCTGCTTACGTGGGGTGGAGCAGATCGTGAGGGTACTGGGGTGCTGCGTCAGGCTATGCAGTGTCGTTTCTGGGATGAATTGCCGGCGTTTTTCTATGGCTTTAATCAGGCGTTCTTCAATAAGGATATTCCTGAGGCTCGTCGAGCGCTGGAACTGGCGGCTCAGCGCGCAACTGGTAACGCGGCGGGCTTTCGTAAGCTGGCGGTGATGCTCCAAGCGGAAACCTTCGCTGACGAACAGTTGGCTCTGAATTACCTAGCTCAGCAGCGGGACGCTTCTAGCGATCCGAAGCTTCGAGCAATGCTCGACAAACGGGTCGTGCGTTTGCAAGGCCTGGTCGCACTCCGCGACGCCCAGCGCCTCTTCGAGGCGAAAAGCGGTGCATTGCTCAGGCTTGAGCAGTTGGTCGAGGCAGGTTTTATGCCGGCCTTGCCAGACGATCCGCTTAGGCTCGGCTACGAATTGCGCGCGGGGAAAATCATCTTAAAGAAAATGAAGATCGCCGGTATGGAGGATCAGCCGTGAGTGCTGCACTGGAGTTTCACGGCGTTAGCCAAACGTTTCGCGTCAAAGGTAAGGTCGTGCAGGCATTGCGTGATGTCAGCTTTAGCCTGACTGAGGGTGAGGTGTTTGGCTTTGTTGGGCCTAACGGTGCGGGCAAGTCGACCACCATCAAGGTGATGCTCGACATCATTAACGACTATCAGGGCACAGTAAGCATTTATGGCGTTGACGCTCATCGTGCAGATGCGCGTCAGCATTTAGCCTTTGTGCCTGAGTCGCCTGCACTCTATGAGCAGTTCACCCCGCTGGAAATCCTGCGCATGGGGCTCTCGATGTATGGCATCAAGCGTAAGGATGCCGATGCCTGGTCCATGCATTGGCTTGAGCGTTTTTCCATTGGTGCGTCGGCCAAAAGGCGTATTCGCGAGTTGTCCAAGGGCACTGTTCAGCGGGTTGCTTTGGCGCATGCCATGGTGGTGCAACCCAAGCTGCTGGTGTTGGATGAGCCGCTCTCGGGCCTCGACCCGGTCGGGCGTAAAGATGTAGTGAATATCCTCTCTGAGTTTAAGCAGCAAGGCGGCGCGATATTCTTCACCTCCCATGTGTTGCATGACGTTGAGCGTATTGCTGATCGCTTTGGCTTTATCAATAAGGGCGAGCTGTTAACGGTTCGTTCGCCGCGTGAGTTGGCGGCTGAGCGGGCTGATCACATGCTGGTGCGCTTTAATGCCGATCAGTTGATCATCGCGGATGCTAAGCAATTGAGGCAGGGGGAATTCGAGGCTGAAATTCTGCAAGCTGAATTGCCGGCGTTTATTGCGCAACTCAACCAAGTTGGCGGGCATTTGCTGAGCGTCAAACCGGCCGTTTCGCTTGAAACAGTTTTTTTTCGCATCCTTGAGGATGCGAAAAAGCCGGTTAGCTAGTTCAGTTTGATTGTCGTGAAAAGTAGCTCAGCCAATAAAAAGCCCCGGACGCGGGGCTTTTTATTGGCTGGAAATTGGTGCACCTAAAGACTCAACCGCATCGACAAATCCACCGCCTTTATATCCTTGGTCAGCGTACCCAGCGATATGTAATCCACCCCCGTTTCGGCCACGCTGCGCAGGGTGCTGGTGTTGATGCCGCCGGAGGCCTCGAGTTTGGCGCGGCCGGCGGTGAGGGTTACGGCGGTGCGCATGTCTTCAAGGCTGAGTTCATCGAGCATGATGATGTCGGCGCCGGCGTCCAGGGCTTGTTGCAGTTCTTCGAGGCTTTCCACTTCCACTTCCACCGGTTTGCCGGGGGCGATCTGCTGCGCGGCCTGGATTGCCTGGGCGATGCCGCCGCAGGCGGCGATGTGGTTTTCCTTGATCAGAAAGGCGTCGTACAGACCGATGCGGTGGTTGTGGCAGCCGCCGCAGGTCACTGCATATTTCTGCGCCAGGCGCAGGCCGGGCAGGGTCTTGCGGGTGTCGAGCAGCTTCACCTGGGTGCCGGCAACCAGATCGGCGTAGTGCTGGCTATGGGTGGCGACGGCGGACAGGGTCTGCAGGAAGTTCAGGGCGCTGCGCTCGCCGCTGAGCAGCGCACGGGCTGGACCTTGCAGGGTGAAAAGGGTCTGGTCGGCAGTGACCCGTTGACCGTCTTGCACCAGCCAGTTGACGCTGACGTTTGGGTCCAGTTGGCGGAACACCTCGTCGACCCAGGCGGTGCCGCAAATGGTCGCAGCCTCACGCGTGATGATGCGTGCGCTGGCGCTGCGCTCGGCAGCGATCAGTTGGGCGGTGATGTCGCCGCTGCCCAGGTCTTCGCGCAGGGCGGTTTGGACGTTGGCGGTGATTTCGCTGCGCAGGTCGGCAAGAATCAGGTTGGGCATGACGGGCTCCGCATTCAGAATGGCGCGATTATAGGGGCTGCGGGCCGCCGTTGCAGCGTCGGTTGTGCTGCTCGGCCGGCTTTCTGCTACACCCAGAGGGCGCGTTGGTCGTGCGCCAGCAACCGTTCGCAGGTTGCTGGCGTGCATCTGTGACGCAGGTCATGTCTGCAGGTCTGGTAGCTTGGTGGTGGCGTGCTCGTCCCTATAATGAGATTACTCATTTGATTTGACGCCAGGCCCTTGACGTTATGGACGACGCCCTGTTGATCGCTGTGCAGTTGGGTTTGCCTTTGTGGCACCCTCTGCGGGAGACTCGCAATGACCGATGCGAACGTGGTGCACCTGAATAAGGTCGCCCCTCAGCACCCGCCCATTTCGCCGGTAGGAAGACTGCCCGTGGCGCTTACTCAAGTGCGTGACAAGGCTGCCCAGCAGCTCAAGCAAGCCCTGCAGGGGCTGTTCGACAGTGCCGATGATTCGCTGTTTGAAATGGCTGATCGGGCCACCAGTAACGTCGAGCAAAATGCCTTTTTTGAAGCCATGCGCGATTTGCGCTTGAAGCGCAAAACCATTGAGCGCGGTTTTCTGCAGAAGATTTTCGAATCCTTCGCCACCCTTAATCAGTATGAAATCGGCAAGGCCCCGCTGCTGGATGCGGTGTCGTTTGACGCCTTGTCGCTGGTGCAAAACGATCAGCTGGAAGAGTCGGTCGCCGTCGATGCCATGGTCTCCAAGGTGATGAACCGTGATGGTATGGCGCTCGGGCACCTGACTACCCGCCTGAATGCGTTGGTCAGCAAGAAGATTGATGAGAAGAACAACCCCCTAGGTCCGCGTGCGCTGTGCGAGGCGTTTTTGGAGGCCTGTCGTGATCTCGGCGTAGAGATCAAGGTCAAGCTGATCATCTTTAAGCTGTTCGAGAAGTCAGTGTTGGGCGATCTCGATCAGCTGTATGCCGAGGTTAATCAGCTTCTTATTGCTGCAGGCGTGCTGCCAGAGCTTAAGTCCACTCCGCCGCGGCGAAACCCCGAGCGTTCTGCTGCCGGCCGCAGTGCCCGTACGGATGGTGTTGCGGCTGCTGATGGTTCTGGCGGTGTCGGCGATGAGGGCATGCAGGAAGTCTTTGGCGTGCTGCAGTCGTTGTTGGCCGAGGTGCGTGGTAGTGGTATGCCTGCGCGCGAATTACCTGCGGGTGCGGTGCCGATCTCCAGCAATGATCTGATGCGCTTGCTGTCGCATATTCAGCAGCGCTTGCCGGGGCAATCGGCGGCTGCCGCTGACGAGTTTGACCTGCGCAATCAGCTGGAGTCGCTGCTCGGCCGCGCCAGCGCCAAGAGTGGTAAGGCGCGTGTGGTAGGCGAGGTGGATGAGGACGTTATCAACCTGGTGTCGATGCTGTTCGAGTTTATTCTCGATGACCGCACCCTGCCTGATTCGCTGAAAGCCCTGATTGCACGCTTGCAAATTCCGATGCTGAAAGTCGCGGTGCTGGACAAGACTTTCTTCAGTCGCGGTAGTCATCCGGCTCGGCGTTTGCTCAATGAAATAGCCTCGGCGGCGCTGGGCTGGGTCGATCAGGACGATGCGCAGCGCGACACCTTGTATCAGCGTATCGACCAGGTTGTGCAGCGCCTGTTGAATGATTTTGCTGATGATCCGGCCATTTTTGCCGAGTTGTTGGCTGAGTTTGTCGCCTTTACCGGCGATGAGCGTCGGCGCAGCGATTTGCTTGAGCAGCGCACCCGCGATGCCGAGGAAGGACGGGCAAAATCCGAGCTGGCGCGCCAGCAGGTCGAGCAGGCTCTCAATCAGCGTTTGCTGGGTAAGACGCTTCCAGAGGCGGTGGTGCGTTTGCTGCAGGAGGCCTGGAGCAAGGTGCTGATGCTCACGTGCCTCAAGCACGGGGTGGAGTCCGAGCAGTGGCAAACGGTGCTGGTGACCATGGATGAGCTGGTGTGGAGCGTTGAGCCCCATGACGATCCCCAGGCTCGTCTGCGCTTGTTGGAGCTGGTGCCGGGGCTGTTGAGAAGCTTGCGTGAAGGGCTGGACAGCGCGGGGATTGATCCTTTCGTTACCAGCGAGTTCTTCACCCGCCTGGAAGTCTTGCATGTGCAGGCCTTTCAGCGCTTCAAAAGGGCCATGCCGGCCGTTGTTGAAAATGCTGAAGCCAGTGTGCCGACGCTCGCGGAGGAAGCTGTGCAGGTGTTGCCAGCGGCCGACGTGGCCAGTGTGTTGCCGCTGCTAGAGCTGCCAGCCAGCGCCGAGTTGGAACCGGTTGACGAGCCGGCGATGGTTGAGGTGGTCGAAGAAATTATCCTGTTGGCGCCCGGCGAGCGGCGCGAGCAGGAAGTGGACGCGCATCTGGCTGACGATGATGAGGCCTTGCTCCAGGTTGATGGCTTGCGGGTGGGTAGCTGGGTCGAGTTTCAGGAAGATGAGGAGCACAAGCTGCGCTGCAAATTGGCGGCGGTGATCAAACCTACCGGCAAGTTCATCTTCGTTAATCGGACCGGCATGAAAGTGCTGGAGAAAACCCGCATGGGGCTGGCGGTGGAGTTTCGCCGCAACGCTATTCGCCTTCTCGATGATGCCCTGCTGTTTGATCGCGCTTTGGAGTCGGTGATCGGTAATCTGCGGCGCCTGAAAGCCACCTGAGTGTTATTGCGCGGCTTGCGACGCCCGGCTTTGGCCGGGCGTTGTCGTTTATAGGGTGCGCTACAATCGCCGGCAGGCTGTTAAAGTAAGTGCTCAGAGGGTTTTTAATGCTGCTGGATCCTGTCACTGGCTGGTGCGCCGGGGTGCGTCATTGTCCTTCGACCCACTGCAACGAACGTCCGCACGGGGAAATATCCCTCTTGGTGCTGCACAATATCAGCCTGCCTCCTGGGCAGTTTGGGACGGGCAAGGTGCAGGCGTTCTTTACCTCGGGATTGGACGCCTCCGAGCACGCGTATTTTGCCGGTATTGCGGACATGCGCGTGTCGGCGCACTTCTTTATCGAACGTGATGGCCAGATCAGCCAGTTTGTTTCCTGCCTGCAGCGGGCTTGGCACGCCGGTGTGTCGAGCTTTGCCGGGCGCGAGAACTGTAATGATTTCTCCCTCGGCATTGAGCTCGAGGGCACCGATGATCTGCCTTACAGCGATGCGCAATACGACGCCCTGCTGGCGTTGGTGCGGCAGCTGTTGGCGGCCTATCCGGCGCTTAGTGTCGAGCGCATCTGCGGCCACAGTGACATTGCCCCGGGTCGTAAGACCGATCCCGGTTCGGCCTTTGACTGGCCGCGTTTACGCGCGGCGTTGCTGGGCGCTTCAGTGGCTGTGACCCGCCCTATCAAGGAGTAAGTGATGAGTTTTTTGGTGCTGTTGCTGGCCGTGTGGGTCGAAAAGTTTTCTGCCGGCAGGCAGCGTATCCAGCAGGATGGTGGCTGGCTCCGGCAGTTGGCCAAGATAGAGGCTGCGCCGAACTTGCAGGCGTCGCCCTGGTTAAGCCTGGCGCTGCTGGTGTTGGTGCCTGTGTTGTTGCTCGGCGTGTTGCTGGTGCTGCTCAAGTCAGTTGCCTATGGCTGGCTGGCCTTGCCGGTGCATTTGCTGGTGCTGATCTACGGCTTGGGGCGCGGTGATGTGCTGGCGGCGCTTGGGCCATTTCGCGATGCCTGGCGCCGCGATGACATGGAGGCGGCCTACTTGGTGGCTGCGCGCGATTTGGGTGTGCAGGCCGATGAGCCTGCTGAGCTGTTGACCCGCGTGCAGGGTTACCTGCTTTGGCAGGCTTATCAGAGCTTCTTTGCGGTGATTTTTTGGTATGCGCTGCTCGGCCCGGTTGCCGTACTGGCCTATCGGCTGCTGGCATTGACCACTGAGCAGGCGCAGCAAGTCGCCCTGCGTGAGCATGCGCAGCAGTTGCGGCATGGGTTTGACTGGCTGCCCGCGCGGGTATTGGCCAGTAGCTTTGCCTTGGTCGGCGATTTTTTGTCGGTGAGCCGAGCACTGTTGCACGAGCTGCTGAATTGGCAGATTCCAGCCGCCCAGTTGGTCGATCATGCGGGGCGCGCGGCGGCCAATACACCGGCGTCCGCTCCGGGGGAGGCCGGTCTGCACAGCCTCGATTCGTTGTGGCAAATGCTGGTGCGCAGTGCCTTGCTTTGGTATGCGGGTTTTGCAGTGTGGACCCTGCTGCTGTAACGCAAATTATGGCGGGCTAGCCGTTTAGGGCCATAACCAGGCGGCGCCGCGTACTCCGCTGGAGTCGCCATGACGAGCAGGCACGAGGCGCGTGTTGACCTGATCAGAGAACACATGACAGCTTAGCTGCCCAGGCACGAGATTGTAGAGGGCGTCGATATTCGACAGCCCGCCGCCCAAGACGATTACTTCCGGGTCTAGCACGTTGATCACGCTGGCCAGGCTGCGCGCCAATCGCTCGGCGTAAACCTCCAGTGCTCGCTGCGCAGTTGGTAGCCCCTGGCTGGCGGCCAGGGCGATGCTCGCAGCGTCCATCCCAAGACCGCTTCGAGCGGCCCAGCCAGGGCCACTCAGAAAGGTTTCGATACAGTCATCCAGGCCGCAGTAGCAACGCCTCGGCGGGCCATCTGCTGGCTGGTGCCAGGGTAGGGGGTTATGACCCCATTCGCCGGCAATCGCATTAGGACCCGCCAGCAAGCGACCGTTGATAACGATGCCGCCGCCCACGCCAGTGCCGAGAATTACCCCGAATACACTAGTGGCCCCGGCGCCTGCTCCATCGCTGGCTTCGGACAGGGCAAAACAGTCGGCGTCATTGGCTAGGCGAATGGGGCGCTGCAAACGCTGTTCAAGGTCGCCGGCAAGGTCCTGACCGATCAGGCAGGTGGAGTTGGCGTTCTTGATGCGTCCGTGATCGGGAGAGCGCGTGCCGGGGATGCCGATGCCCACACTGCCCTGCATGCCTAGCTCGCGCTCGCATTCTTCGACTAGGCTGCAAATAACCGCAAGGGTGGCGGGATAGTCGCCCTGAGGTGTTTGGCAGCGTCGCCGGAGGATTTCCTGGCTCCCTTGCAGGACCAATATCTCGATTTTGCTGCCACCCAGGTCAATGCCCAGGCGAAGTGATGAATCCATGCTTAACCTTAAGTTACAGAGCAATGGGCCGATATCAGGTATACAGGCTGTGCTGCTTGCTGAGCGTTCAGGGTGTGGGTGCCTTTCGGGCACAGTCTTGGTCGCAGGATACCGGTGTTGCCGGTCGGCTGGTGAGGGAGATGCGAGTTACTAAGCGGTATTCTTGTCCGTAAAAACGGGCAGCAGCCTATAAAAATAATGGTAACAGGAGGCGTCTAGTGAAGACCGTGTTGTATCCGGCCATCGCGCTGATGAATCGACTGAACTTCGGCATGAAATTCAGTTTGATAAGTGTCTTATTTTTTCTGCCCATGGCGGTCACCAACTACTACTTGGTGAGCGACTCCTATGACCAGTACGTGCGCACCAGTACGGAGCTGGAAAGCCTCGAGCTGCTGGGCAGTACCCTTAAAATTCGTCGCGATCTGGAAGAGGTCAATGACCTGGCCCTGATCAGTCGTATGCTCGGCGAGAGCAGTTCGGCTGAGGCCGATGCGCGGATTGCCAAGCTTGAGCAGTCGCTCATTGAACAGCTTGGCGCTTTGCAGGCGGTCAGTCATGACGCCCAGCAGATTGAGCAGTTCAATGCGCAACGTGATGAACTGCTGAATGCCATGCGGGCCATCAAGTCTCAGGTTGCGCCAAGCAGCAAACGTACCCAAGGCGAAGAGTTGCTCGCCAAGGTGCAGCTGTTCATCAAGAGCGTGGCCTCGGAGTCCGGCTTGAGCCAGGACGACAGTCGTGATGTGCGGCAAATGGTTGAGTTGGTACTGAATGTCACACCACAAGTGACTGCAGTGCTCGCCACTGGACGCTCGGTGGGTGCCTACTCCTTGGGCGTTGGTTTTCTCGACTCTGGCGCCAGCGTCAAGTTGGAAGACGCCTTGCTGCTGATGGAGAAGCTGCACGCCGAATACGGTTTGAAGATCAAGGAAACTTTGGCCGCCAGCCCTGGCGCCCAGCGCGCCTTGGGTAATCGTACCGCCGCGAGCCAGGAAACCCTCAAGGAGCTGGCCAAGGTCTTCGAAGACAAGGTCATTCTTGCCGAGTCGCTGAAGGGCTCCTGGTCGGAGTTCTTCGCCGAAATCAGCGGCGAAATGGAGAAAACCTATCAGGTTAACGATGCGACTCTGGTGTTTTTGCAGGCCGAATTGTCTGAGCGCCTGCAGCAGAAAGGCTCGCAAACCATCCTCCTGTTCGTTGCGCTGGTGGTGGTGTTCCTGTCGATTGTCTATCTGTATGGCGGCTTCTATGTGTCGACCCGCACTACCCTGAAAAGCCTCGGTCAGGTCATGGACAAAGTGGCTGCCGGCGACATGACCGTCAGCTACAAAGTGCAGAGCCGCGACGAGCTGGGTGAGTTGGGTGACGTGTTTAATGACACCGTGGTCAAGATTCACGACCTGATCGAGCGTGTTGGCCATACGGTGATTGAGGTCGAGCGTCAGGCTGATCGCGTTGAGGTGGTCTCTGGTGAGAGCAACCAGGCCGTTGCTGGACAGCGCTCGCAGATTGAACAGGTGGCTACGGCCATGAATGAAATGTCGGCCACGGCCCAAGAGGTGGCCCGTAGTGCCGCTGCGGCCGTGGGCAGCGCCCAGAGCGTCAACGACGAGACCGTAAGTGGTCGTGAGTTGGTGGACTCCCAAGTTGGCAGCATTCAGCGCCTGGCCAGCGGCATCGACCAGTCGGTGGCGGTGATCAATCAGTTGGCCGCCGACAGTGCGTCGATCAGTCGTGTGCTGGAAGTGATCAAGGGCATTGCCGAGCAGACCAACTTGCTGGCGCTTAACGCGGCGATTGAAGCGGCACGTGCCGGCGAGCAGGGCCGCGGTTTTGCCGTGGTGGCCGATGAGGTACGGACCCTGGCCAAGCGCACCCAGCAGTCGACCGAGGAAATCGAACAGATGATTTCCAAGTTGCAAGGCGGTGTGGCGGCCACGGTAAAAGCCATGAGCGGCAGCCACAAGATGGCCGACGACACGGTCAGCCAGTCAACCAAAGTGCAACAGGCGCTGGAAAATATTCTGGGTGCGGTCGGCATGATCGTTGACCAGAATCAGCAGATTGCTGCCGCCGCCGAGCAACAAACGGCAGTGGCCCACGATATCGATCAGAACATCGTGGCGATCAATGAGGCGGGGGAGCGTACAGCCCTGGGCTCAAGCCAGACCGAACAGGCCAGTCGCGAGCTGTCCGACCATGTGTCGCGGCTTAAGCAACTGATCAGCTCTTTCCGCGTGCGCGGTCAGGCCTGATGGTGGGCTGAAGTTTGCAGTTCAAAACCGCCGTAAGGCGGTTTTTTTATGGCTGTGTACCTGTTGACTGTCGCAACGCGGTCACGCCCTAGACGCGGTGTTAGCTGCGTATTTCGCGGATAAATCCGCTCCTACAAAAGCCTCTCGCATGTTTAGCGCAATGGCCTTTTATGCGTGCGGCCAGCCAAACAGGTTGCAGCTATTGGTGCTGCTGGCGCTGGCCAGTTCTTCGGGGGCGATGCCCTTGAGTGCCGCCAGGGCGGTGCAGATGTCGGGGAGAAATGTCGGGCTGTTGCGCTGGTAAGGGTGCATGGCTGGGGCCATGTCGGGGCTGTCGGTTTCCAGCACGATGGCGTCCAGCGGCAGGGCGGCGAAGACCTTGCGCAGGCGCAAGGCCTGTGGCCAGGTGGCGGCACCGCCAATGCCGAGTTTGAAGCCCAACTTTAGGTATTCCCTGGCCTCCTCAATGCTGCCGGCAAAGGCGTGGATGATGCCGCCGCGTTTCAGGCGGTAGCGTTTGAGGGTGGCGATGGTTTGCCCATGGGCGCGGCGCACATGCAGTAGGGCTGGCAACTCGAACTCGGCAGCCAGTGTCAGTTGCGCCTCGAACAGCTGTTGCTGGCGCGTCGGGTCCAGCTCCGTCAGAAAGTAGTCGAGGCCGAACTCGCCGACAGCGCACAATTTGGGATGGCCGGCCAGGCGTTGCAGCCAGTCGCGCAACTGCTCCAGGTGCTCTGGCTGATGCTGCTCTAGATAAACTGGGTGCAAGCCGAACGCGGCGTACAAGCCGTCGTCGCTTTGCACCAAGTCCCACAGGCGCTGCCAGTTGGCCTGGTATACCCCGAGCACAACCAGGCGCTCGACACCTTGCGCCCGGCTGCGCGCCAGCACTTCGCCGCGGTCCGCATCGAAGTCAGGAAAATCCAGATGAGTGTGGGTATCGATCAGGCGCATGGGCTAAGTCTCCGGCGCCGACAATCCGGCTGCAAGTCGAATGACCGCAGCCGGGCTCTGCTTAGTGATGCTCGCGGGTGGCGCGGAACTCGACGTCTGGCCAGCGTTCCTGCATCAGGCTGAGGTTGACGCGGGTCGGGGCCAGGTAGGTGAGGTGACCGCCGCCGTCGATGGCGAGGTTTTCCACGGCCTTGTTGCGGAATTCCTCCAGCTTCTTCTTGTCGCCGCAGTCGATCCAGCGCGCCGACCACACGGTGATCGGCTCGTAGGCGCACTCGACCTTGTATTCCTCCTTCAGGCGGCTGGCGACCACATCGAACTGCAGCACGCCGACGGCGCCGAGAATGATGTCGTTGCTGCGCTCGGGGAAGAACACCTGGGTCGCGCCTTCTTCGGCCAACTGCTGCAGGCCTTGACGCAGTTGCTTGGATTTCAGCGGGTCTTTCAGGCGTACGCGGCGGAACAGTTCCGGGGCGAAGTGCGGGATACCGGTGAAGCCCAGCGCTTCGCCTTCGGTGAAGGTGTCGCCGATCTGGATGGTGCCGTGGTTGTGCAGGCCGATGATGTCGCCGGCGTAAGCCTCTTCGAGCATCTCGCGTTCGCTGGAGAAGAAGGTCAGCGCATCACCGATGCGGATGTCCTTGCCCAAGCGCACGTGGCGCATCTTCATGCCTTGCTCGTACTTGCCCGAGCAAATGCGCATAAATGCGATGCGGTCGCGGTGTTTTGGGTCCATGTTCGCCTGGATCTTGAACACGAAGCCGCTGAATTTCTCCTCGTTCGGCTCCACCGTGCGCTCGTTGGCGACCCGCGCCAGTGGCTTTGGCGCCCAGTCGACGATGGCGTCGAGGACGTGGTCGACACCGAAGTTGCCCAGCGCGGTGCCGAAGAACACCGGTGTCAGTTGCCCATTCATGAATTCGTCCTGATCGAACTCATGGCAGGCGCCCTGGACCAGCTCCAGCTGCTCGATAAAGCGCGCGTACTCGTCACCCAGGTGGGTGCGGGCTTCGTCGGAGTCGAGGTGCTGAATGATTTTGGTCTCGGTGCGCTCGTGGCCGTGGCCAGGGGTGTAGACGATGATGTAGTCGTCCTTAAGGTTGTACACGCCCTTGAAGTCGCGGTAGCAGCCAATTGGCCAGGTGATTGGCGCGGCCTTGATCTTCAGCACCGCTTCGATCTCGTCGAGTAACTCGATCGGGTCGCGGATGTCGCGGTCGAGTTTGTTGATGAAGCTGACAATCGGCGTGTCGCGCAGGCGGCAGACTTCCATCAGGGCGATGGTGCGCGGCTCAACGCCTTTACCGCCGTCCAGCACCATCAGCGCCGAGTCCACCGCGGTCAGGGTGCGGTAGGTGTCTTCCGAGAAGTCTTCGTGGCCGGGGGTGTCGAGCAGGTTGATCATCTGCTCGCGGTAGGGGAACTGCATCACCGAGGTGGTGATGGAGATGCCGCGTTGCTTTTCCATCTCCATCCAGTCGGAGGTGGCATGGCGGTCGGACTTACGCGACTTCACCGTGCCGGCAATGGCAATCGCCTTGCCCATCAGTAGGAGCTTCTCGGTAATGGTGGTCTTACCGGCGTCCGGGTGGGAAATGATGGCGAAGGTACGGCGTTTGGCGACTTCGGTGGCCTGGATGCTCATGCTCGGGAAACCCATCGACTGATAGTCGGATTGTCAAAAAAGGCGGCGATTATAGCGGTAAAAGCGCCCCGAGCGGCGCCCGGTTGGCAGGCCGTGGCCGCAGGCCTTGTGCAGCATTTTATGACGCGTTGTTTTGAATCAAGAACAGTCAATCGACAAGGCGACAAGGCACTGCGAAATGGCGGCAATTATTGATTGATCTACAGCGCTCATGGTCCTAAAGTTCGCGCCCGAACGCTCATGCTGGCAACGATCCATGCGGCTCAAGTACTGACGACGAGAGATCGATTTTCGATTCTCGGCGACAAGCCTTGGGAAGTAGGCGAACCAAAGTGGGGATACAGATACAGGCGTTCGCGGCGGCCTCACGGCGCGCCACCCCTTTACAAGCACCCTTAGCTTGCTTTGCCCATATGGAGCCCCCAGCATGTCGATCAAGGTCGAAGACTACTACTCGCGCGAAACCTTTCAGAAAATGAAGGCGTTCGCCGACAAGCAAGAAACCCCGTTTGTGGTGATCGACACCTCGATCATCAGCCAGGCCTATGACGACCTGCGCGCCGGCTTCGAATTCGCCAAGGTCTACTACGCAGTCAAGGCCAACCCGGCCGTCGAGATTATCGACCTGCTCAAGGAAAAAGGCTCCAGCTTCGACATCGCTTCTATCTATGAACTGGACAAGGTCATGGAACGCGGTGTCGGCCCGGAGCGCATCAGCTACGGCAACACCATCAAGAAAGCCCGCGACATTCGTTATTTCTTCGACAAGGGCGTGCGCCTGTTCGCCACCGATTCGGAAGCCGACCTGCGCAACATCGCCAAGGCCGCGCCGGGCTCGAAAGTCTATGTGCGTATCCTCACCGAAGGCTCGACCACCGCCGACTGGCCGCTGTCGCGCAAGTTCGGCTGCCAGACCGACATGGCCATGGACCTGCTGATTCTCGCCCGTGACCTCGGCCTGGTGCCTTACGGCTTGTCGTTCCACGTGGGCTCGCAGCAGCGCGACATCTCGGTGTGGGACGCGGCGATTGCCAAGGTCAAAGTGATCTTCGAGCGTCTGAAGGAAGAAGACGGCATCGAACTCAAGCTGATCAACATGGGTGGCGGCTTCCCGGCCAACTACATCACCCGCACCAACAGCCTGGAAACCTACGCCGAGGAAATCATCCGCTTCCTTAAGGAAGACTTCGGTGACGACCTGCCGGAAATCATCCTCGAGCCGGGCCGCTCCTTGATCGCCAACGCCGGCATTCTGGTCAGCGAAGTGGTGCTGGTCGCGCGTAAATCGCGTACCGCCGTGGAGCGCTGGGTGTATGTGGACGTGGGCAAGTTCAGCGGTTTGATCGAAACCATGGACGAGTCGATCAAGTTCCCCATCTACACCGAGAAGAAGGGCGAGATGGAAGAGGTGGTGATCGCCGGACCGACCTGCGACAGCGCCGACATCATGTACGAGAACTACAAGTACGGCCTGCCGCTCAACCTGGCCATCGGTGACCGCCTGTACTGGCTGTCCACCGGGGCCTACACCACCAGCTACAGCGCGGTGGAATTCAATGGCTTCCCGCCGCTGAAGTCGTTCTACCTGTAACCACTGTTTCTCTCTGGTTGCGCCAAAAACCCCAGCTTGCTGGGGTTTTTGCTTTTCTGTGCCTGACGAAAAACCACCTGGCGGCGCATGGCTCGGGATTGAGTGACGATGGCGGCTGGTTGCGAATAGCATTATTTCTCAAAAGAGGATGATTCTTATTGCGTAAGCAAATGGTAATAATTATCATCCTCGCCGAATTGAACTTTAAGCGCTCTGCCATTGCACACTCGGCAACAGAAACCTGAGGTGCGGCAGAGGTGCTCATTTGCTCTAACTGGGGAAAATACATGTCCATTCGCAGCCGCAAACACCACAAGACCTGCCACCTCGCGACCTTGATCGCTGCCGCCATTCCGTCCATGGCCATGGCCGCCCAGGACGACGCCAGCCAGGCGCAGCTGAACCTGCCCGGCACCAGCGTGACCTCCACCGCCGAGCGCGAAGTGCCGTACAAGGCCAAGCGCAGTGCCAACGCCAAGATGACTGAGGACCTGCTGGATACACCCAAAACCGTGCAGGTGATCAAGAAGGAAGTCCTGCGCGAGCAGGGCGCCAACAGCCTGATGGAAGCGCTGCGCAACACGCCCGGTATCACCATGCAGTTGGGTGAGAACGGCAACACTTCGGCTGGCGATACATTCATGATGCGCGGCTTCTCCACCCAGAACTCGACCTTTGTCGACGGTGTTCGCGACCTCGGCGCGGTCAGCCGCGACGTGTTCAACCTTGAACAAGTGGAAGTGGTCAAGGGCGCGGCCGGCTCCGATATCGGCCGCGGCGCCTCGTCGGGCTATATCAACCTGGTGTCCAAGCTGCCGACCCTGGAAGACGCCATCAGTGGCACCCTCGGCTATGGCACTGCGGACAAGAGCAACCTGACCGCCGACATCAACCAGAGCATGAGTGACAACTCGGCCCTGCGCCTGAACCTGATGCGCCGCGACGGTGGCGTCGACGGCCGTGACACCGTGGAAAACAGCAGCTACGGCGTGGCCCCGGCGCTGGCCTTTGGCCTGGAGACCGATACCCGTCTGTACCTGTACTCCCAGCATGTGCGGCAGAACAACATCCCTGATGGCGGCATTTCGACCATCGGTATGGACGGTTTCTACAACGCCGATGCCCGTCTGAATGCCGGCGCCGAGGTGGACAACGACAACTTCTACGGCAGCAAAAGCGACTACGAAGATGTCGAAGCCGACATGTTCACCGTCAAATTCGAGCACGACCTCAATGACGTGACCACGCTGCGCAACACTTCGCGCATCGGCAAAACCACCACCGATCGTATCCTCACTGGTATCAACACCCTGTCGGCCAACAACTCGAGCAACCCGGCCAACTGGACCGTGACCCGCTCGCGTCAGCTGACCGACCAGGAAAACGAGATCGCCGCGAACCAGACCAACCTGACCACCGAGTTCTTCACCTTTGGCCTGCGCAACAACCTGTCTACCGGTGTGGAATTTATGCGCGAAAGCCAGCGCACCGAGTCGGGCGCCACGGCGAACCAGGTCATCGATGGTGTGACCTATGTGGCCGTTGCCGTGCCCAATGCCAACCTGTACGACCCCAATGCCCATGATGGGATGGGTAAGCCTTACAAATCTGGCGTATACAGCGATGGCACCACTGATACCGCGGCGTTCTATGCCTTCGATACCCTGCATCTGGACGAGCAATGGTCGGTTAACGCCGGCGTACGTTTCGAGCACTACCAGACCGACAGCAAGGGTGCTTCGCTGGTATCCATCACCAGCACCACGGCGACCAACGATTACCTGCTGACGCCCTACGACCTGGACAACTCGGATGACCTGACCAGCTGGAACACCGGTGTGGTGTTCAAACCGCTGGAAAACGGCAGCATCTACCTGTCTTACGCCAACTCCCTGACTCCGCCGGGCAGCGCCAACTTCGCTTTGTCGACGTCCGAGTCCAGCGACAGCCAGCCGAACCTGGACCCTCAGGAAACCGAACACGTCGAGCTGGGCACCAAGTGGGATCTGTTGGATAACCGTCTCAACCTGACCGCCGCTGTGTACCGCACCGAGAACACCAATCAGGTGTCCTACGATGCCCTGAGCGACAGCTATCAGCAGGACGGCAAGATCCGCGTCACGGGTGTCGAGTTGGGCATGGTTGGGCAGATCACCAACTTCTGGCAGGTCTCGGCCGGTATTGCCAGCATGGACACCGAGCAGCTTGATCAGGTTAGCCGTAGCAATGCGGGCGTGATTACCGAGAACAGCGGTGTGCGCTGGTCGCCTGATCTCACTGCCACCCTGTGGACCTCTTACACCTTGGGTGACTTCACCCTCGGTGGCGGGGCGCGCTATGTCGGTGACCAGGACCGTCTGATCGCCGAGGGGGCTGATCGCAGCACCACCAACATGCCGGAAATCCCGTCCTACTGGGTTGCCGATGCCATGGCGGCCTACCGGATCAACGAGAACGTCAACCTGCGCCTGAACGTCTACAACCTGTTTGACGAGGAGTACATCGCAACCCTCAACAACAGTGGTGCCCGTGCCGTATTGGGTACGCCGCGCTCGGCCATGCTGACCACCGAGTTCGATTTCTAAACCGCCTACCTGCAACCCTGAAGCCTGCGTTCTGCGCGGGCTTCTGCGTTGTGCCGACGAGGACGCCTTGATGTTGCTGCATATTCCGCAGGTGCTGAGCAAAGCCGACGTTGCGACCTTACGCGCCGAACTGGCGGCCCATAACTGGGTCGATGGCGCGCAGACCTCTGGCGCCCAGGCCGCCAGTCTCAAACACAACCTGCAATTCCCCGCTGCATCGCCGGCGTTTGCCAGTTTGTCGCAACGGGTCGCCGATGCCCTGGCGCGGCACCCGTTGTTTGTCTCCGCGGTGTTGCCGCGGCAGATGCTGCCGCCGATGTTCAACTGCTACCAGGGCGGCGGCTTGTACGGCAATCATGTCGACAATGCCCTGCAACGCGACCGCTTCAGTGGCCTGCAGGTGCGCACCGATGTCTCGACCACGGTGTTTCTCAGCGAGCCGGAGGAATATGAGGGCGGCGAGTTGATCGTCGAAGACACCTACGGCGAGCACGAGGTCAAGTTGGCCGCCGGCGACGCCATCGTCTATCCGGCCACTAGCCTGCACCGGGTCGAGCCGGTCACGGCCGGCGCACGGATCGCCGCGTTCCTCTGGACCCAAAGCTGGGTGCGCGACGCCTGGCAGCGCAAGCTGCTGTTCGACCTGGACATGAACATTCTCAAACTGCGCGGCCAGTTGGGCGACAGCGAAGAAGTGCTCGGCCTGACCAGCACTTATCACAACTTGCTGCGCCAGTGGGGCGAGTGACGATGACCCGGTTACCGGCCCTCGATGTGATTGCCCCTGACCTGGTGGCGGCTTGCGATTACCAGCGGCATGCCCTGCAGCGCTTGGATGCCAATGCCCTGGCCTACCTGCAAGGTGGCGCGGCGGATGAGCTGACCTGCCAGGCCAACCTGAACGTCTGGCAGGACTGGGCGCTGCTGCCGCGTCTGCTGCGCGACCTGCGCGGCGGCCACACCCGTTGCCAGCTGCTCGGTTACACCCTGCAACACCCGATTCTGCTGGCGCCGGTGGCCTATCAGCAGTTGTTTCATCCTGAAGGCGAGCGGGCCACGGCCCTGGCCGCCGGGGTGATGGGCGGCGCGGCGGTGCTCAGCTCCTATGCCTCGACGGCGCTGGAGGAGGTGGCCGAGGCGGGTAATGGGCCGCTGTGGTTTCAGCTGTATTGGCAAGGCGATGGCCCGCGCACCCTGGCGTTGGCCGAGCGTGCCGCCGCGGCCGGCTACAAGGCCCTGGTGTTGACGGTGGACGCGCCGGTGGCCGGTATTCGCAACCGCGAGCAACGGACGGGCTTTCAACTGCCCGCCGGGATTGCCGCAGTGAATATCGAGGCGCCGCCCGTATTGCCGGAGCTGCCAGCCGGTGGCAGTGCAGTGTTCGATGGCCTGCTGGCGCTGGCGCCGCACTGGGCCGATGTGGCCTGGCTGTGTCAGCACAGCCGGCTGCCGGTTCTGCTCAAGGGCATCCTGCATCCCCAGGACGCGCAGTTGGCCATGCAGGCCGGCGCCGCCGGGGTGATCGTCTCCAATCACGGCGGCCGGGTGCTGGACAGCCAGTTGCCGGCCGTGAAGATGCTCCCGGCCATTCGCCAGGCCCTAGGTCCAGACGCCCTGCTGTTGGTGGACGGCGGCATTCGCCGTGGCACTGATGTGCTCAAGGCCATCGCCCTGGGTGCGGATGCAGTGCTGATCGGCCGGCCCTATATCCACGCCCTGACCACGGCCGGCGCCCTGGGCGTAGCGCACCTGCTCAAGCTGCTGCGCGAGGAGCTGGAAGTGGCCATGGCGCTGTGTGGTTGTCGCGAGCTGGCAGACATCACCGCCGAACTGTTGCTGCCGGCGCACGCGCGCTGAGCGGGCGAAGGTAAAGGCTGGGTAAACCTGCATTGGATGCAAATGCTTCGCATCTAGACTGTGCTCCGCTCCGGGCATGGCCCACTGACCAAGGTGTTTTTCGTGTTCAAGAAAGTCCTGTTTCAATTGCACTGGTTCTTCGGCATCAGCGCCGGCCTGGTGCTGGCCCTGATGGGTGTAACCGGCGCGCTGTACGCCTTCGAGGGCGAGATCATGGGCGCCCTCAACCCCGAAGTGCTACGGGTCGAGGTACGCGAGTCGGGCATCCTGGCGCCGGCCGAGTTGGTTAGCAAAATCGAGGCCGCGGCCGGCAAGACGGTCAGCGGTCTGTGGATTGATACCCAGGCCGACAGCGCCGCGCGGGTATTCTTCACCCCCAAGCCCGGTGAGCGTCGCGGGCCGATGCGCTTCTTCAATCCCTACAGCGGTGAGCTGCTGGCCGAGCCCAGCGGCAAGGCCTTCTTCGACCTGATGCTGCAGCTGCACCGCTTCCTGGCCATGGGCGAGACGGGCAAGCAGATCACCGCCGCCAGCACCCTGGCGCTGGTGTTCTTCTGCCTTTCCGGCCTGTACCTGCGCTGGCCGCGACAGGCGCTGAACTGGCGTGCCTGGCTGACCCTCGACTGGGCGAAAAAAGGCCGCGCGTTCAACTGGGATCTGCATGCAGTGGCCGGCACCTGGTGCCTGGCGTTCTACCTGTGCGCCAGCCTCACTGGTTTGTATTGGTCCTATGGCTGGTACCGCGACGGCATGACTCAATTGCTCAGTGACGCCCCGGCCGGCCAGCAGGGCGGCAAGCCGGGCGAGCGCCGTGGTCGTCCGGGTGATGCGCCCCAGGGGCCGCCACCGAGCGTCGACTACCACGCCCTCTGGAGCAGTCTGCAATCAGCCGCCGGGCCGCAGTTAGTAGCCTGGAACCTGCGCTTGCCACCGGTGGCTCGCCAGCCGGCCACGGTGTTCTACCTGCTCAAGGATGCCGAGCATCCACGCGCCCTCAATCAGCTAACGCTCGACCCGCTGAGCGGCCAGGTGCAGCGCCATGAGCGCTATGCCGACAAACCCTTCGGCGCCCAGTTGCTCGCCAGCGTCTATGCCCTGCACGTGGGCGAATACTTCGGCTTGGTCGGGCGCATCCTG
The DNA here is from genome assembly GCF_059567785.1 of Pseudomonas sp. BGA-UO-ETr-WB11. NCBI lineage: Bacteria > Pseudomonadati > Pseudomonadota > Gammaproteobacteria > Pseudomonadales > Pseudomonadaceae > Pseudomonas > Pseudomonas sp. BGA-UO-ETr-WB11. The sequence goes on from NZ_JCAQOS010000008.1 coordinate 998,816, forward strand.
ATGGCCCTGGCCAGTCTGAGCATGCCGCTGTTCGCTATCACCGGCTGGCTGCTGTACCTCGATCGTCGCCGTAAGAAGCGCGCGATCAAGCAGGCTCGCGGTGCCCTGGGCACATCGGCTGCGGGTCAGCATTGGCTGGTGGGTTTTGCCAGCCAAAGCGGCTTGGCGGAACAACTGGCCTGGCGCACAGCCGGGCAGTTGCAGGCCGCCGGCATCGCGGTGCAGGTGCAGCCGTTGGCGCGGGTGGATGCCCAAGCGCTGCGCCAGGCCAGCCGCGCGCTGTTTGTGGTCAGCACCTTCGGTGACGGCGAGGCGCCGGACAGCGCCCGTGGTTTCGAGCGCAGTTTGCTGGGCCGCGAGCTGGCCCTGGCGGACCTGAGCTACGCCGTACTGGCCCTCGGTGATCGCCAGTATCAACAGTTCTGTGGTTTTGCCCGGCGCCTGCATGGCTGGTTGCAACAGCAGGGCGCCAACAGTCTGTTCAGCCCGGTGGAAGTGGACAACGGCGACGCGGTCGCACTGGCGCACTGGCAACAGCAACTCAGCGGTTTAACGGGTGCGCCGCTGCAAGCCATGGCTGAGCAGCCGTTTGGCGAGTGGCGCTTGCTCGACCGCCAATGCCTGAACCCCGGCAGCAGCGGCGCGCCGACCTTTCTTCTGCGCTTGCAGCCGCCGACCGCCGCCGACTGGCAGGCCGGCGACCTGCTCGAGGTGCAGCCGGGCAACCACGCGGAGGCGGCCGTGCGTGAGTATTCGATCGCCTCGCTGCCCGCTGATGGCGTGCTGGAGTTGCTGGTACGCCAGGAGCGTCACCCAGACGGCAGCCTGGGCCTGGGTTCCGGCTGGCTGACGGCCGGCGCCGCGCTGCAGCAACCGCTGCTGGCCCGGCTGCGGCGTAACAGTGGCTTTCATGGACCAGCAGCGGATTGCCCGCTGATCCTGATCGGCAATGGCACCGGCCTGGCCGGCCTGCGCAGCCTGCTCAAGCAGCGCATCGGCGCCGGGCGGTCGCGCAACTGGCTGTTGTTCGGTGAGCGTAATGCCGCCCACGACTTCTACTGCCGCGAGGAGCTGGACGGCTGGTTGGCCAGTGGTGAACTGGCGCGTCTGGACCTGGCGTTTTCCCGCGATCAGGCCGCCAAGGTGTATGTGCAGGATCGCCTGCGCATGGCCGCCGAACACCTGCGCAGCTGGGTCGCCGAGGGCGCAGCAATATACGTCTGCGGCAGCCTCGATGGCATGGCCAGCGGTGTGGATGCGGTGTTGCGCGAGGTGCTGGGCGACGCTCAGGTTGAGGCGCTGATAGAAGAAGGTCGCTACCGGCGCGATGTTTACTGAGTCGGCACACGGCTAGCGTAGGCGCGGTCATTGGTAGGATGGGTTGAGCCTGCGATACCCATGCAGTTAAGGGGCATGCCGTTGGGGCGTTCGGGTTGATGGGTATCGCTGCGCTCCACCCATCCTACGGCAGTGCACTCTGTGGGAGCGGCTTTAGCCGCGAAGCCTTTAAGCGCCTGCGCCGGCATTTATCCGGCCAGGCGCTTCCCGGCTTGGCATTGCCCCACTAAGCTTGGCGGATGAACAGAATCCTCTTGAATTGCGACATGGGCGAAAGCTTTGGCGCCTGGCAGATGGGCGACGATGCCCATGCCATGCCGCTGGTGGATCAGGCCAATCTGGCCTGTGGTTTTCATGCAGGCGACCCGCTGACCATCCAGCGCAGCGTGGCCCTGGCGGTGCGCCATGGGGTGAGCATCGGCGCCCATCCGGCCTATCCCGATCTGCAAGGCTTCGGCCGCCGCCATATGGCCTGCTCGGCCGAGGAGGTGCAGGCGCTGGTGCTTTATCAGCTCGGTGCGCTGGATGCTTTTTGTCGCGCGGCCGGCACCCAACTGGCCTACGTCAAACCCCATGGCGCCTTGTACAACGACCTGCTGCGCAGCGACGAGTTGTTCGAGGCCGTGCTGGCGGCCTGTGCCCGCTATCGTTCCGGCTTACCGCTGATGGTCCTGGCGTTGGCCGACAATCGCCGCGAACAGCGTCTGGCGGCGGCGGCCGGGGTGCCGCTGTTGTTCGAAGCCTTTGCCGACCGTGCCTACCAGGCCGATGGCCAGCTGGTGCCGCGCCGTTTGGCGGGCGCGGTGTATCAGCGCAGTGAGCAGATCCTCAGTCAGGCCCTGGCGATTGCCGCCGGCCAGGCATTTGCCGATATTGACGGTCGGCCTGTGCAGCTGCGTGCCGACAGCCTTTGCGTGCACGGTGACAATCCCGAGTCGCTGGCGGTGTTGCGGCGCCTGCGCGCCCTGCTGGATGCGCAGTGATCCGTATCGAGCCGGCCGGCGCCGAGGCGCTGCTGTTGGTGCTGGCCGAACAGCCGGATGCCGAACTGCCGCAACGCATCGCCCGTCTGGCTGAGCGTATCGCTCAGCAGCTGGGGCCGGTGCTGGTCGATCTGGTACCGGCCTGGACCAGCCTGCTGGTGCATTACGACCTGTTGCGCATCAGTCATCCGCAGTTGGTGCAGCAGCTCACGCCCTTGCTGGAGGCCTGGCTGGCCGAGGCGCCGCAGTTCGCGCCGACGCCCTTGCTGGAGTTGCCGATCTGGTATGCCGGCGAGGACCTGGCCGCCGTCGCGACGGCATGCGAGCTGAGTGTGAGTGAGGTGATCGCCTTGCACAGTGGCGTCGAGTACCGGGTCGGCACCATCGGCTTTGCACCGGGTTTTGCCTACCTGAGTGAACTGGATGGACGCCTGGCATTGCCCCGGCGCAGCACCCCACGCACCCACGTGCCGGCTGGTAGCCTGGCGATTGCCGAGCGGCAAACGGCGATCTATCCCCAGGCTTCGCCCGGCGGTTGGCATCTGCTCGGGCGTTGTCCGTGGTCGTTGTTTGACTGGCAGGCTGCCCAGCCATGCCGTTTGGCGCTGGGTGATCGGGTGCGTTTTGTCGCCATCGACCAGCACACCTACCGCGCCGAGGGCGGCGACCTATGAACGGCTCCGAGAACGGCTTCGAGGTGCTGCAGCCGGGGCCCATGAGCTTGCTGCAAGACGCCGGGCGCCTGGGCTGGCAGCACCTTGGCGTATCGCCCGCTGGGCCGCTGGACCTGCACGCGGCAGCCTGGGCCAATCACCTGCTCGGTAATGCCTGGGGCGCGCCGCTGCTGGAGGTCGCCCTGGGCGGTTTGCAGCTGCGCAGTCGGGTCGATAGTTGGGTGGCAGTGTGTGGCGCCGACGTGGTCATTGAGGTTGATGGTGTGCCCCAGGCCAAGTGGTCACGTTTCGCCGTGCGTGCCGGCCAGCTATTGCACCTGGGCTATGCCCGCAGCGGTCAGCGCGCCTACCTGGCGGTGGCTGGTGGCTTTAACGGGCCGACCCAACTGGGCAGCATCGCCACCCAGCAGCGTGATGGTTTGGGCGGTTTGCATGGCGATGGCCGGGCCCTGCAAGCGGGCGATTGGTTGCGCTGCGCGGGCGCGCAATTGCCCGGCGTGGCCAGTGTGCCCTGGCCCTATGTGCCTGACTACCACGCTCGGCCACTGCTGCGAGTGATCACCGGCGGCGACGCCCTGAGCTTTAGCGAGGATCAGCTGCAAGGTTTCTTCGCCCAACCCTGGCAACTCAGCCCGCAAGCGGATCGCATGGGCGCCCGCCTGTGTGGCGCGGCACTGACGGTGCCGGCGCTGGCCCCGGCGCGGCAATGGTCGCAAGGGGTGAGTACCGGGGCGATTCAGGTGCCGGCCGATGGTCAGCCGATCATCCTGCTGGCCGACCGCCAGACCATGGGCGGCTACCCGCTACTGGGCTGGCTGCATCCGCTCGATCTCGGCCGCTTGGCCCAGTGCCCGGCGCACCACGAACTGCGCTTTACTGCGGTCAGCCTGAGTGACGCGCAGGATGAATTACGCGAGTTTTATCGTTTTTTCCGTGAGTGAGCGCGAGCGCCTGATCTGCGGTTGACTGGCTGCGGCAATTGGCGAACAGGTCGAGGCGGGCGTCATAGGCCTGGGTGTCGACCTGCAACAAGCCGAGCATGGAGTGGAACAGGTTGTCGTGGCTCAGCGGCCGCTCATGTTCGTCCCGTAGGCACTGACTGCTGACATTGAAGTCGCGTTGGTAGCCCTTGGAGAACCAGGCAAACATGCTCACGTGGCGCTGTTGCTCCGGCGCCATCAGGTAGGGCGCACCGTGCAGGAACAGGTTGTACTCGCCCAGTGATTCGCCATGGTCGGACAGATAGAGCATGCCGCTGTCGAGCTGGTCCTGATTCTTGCGCAGCAGGTCGATCAGGGTCGCCAGTACGTGGTCGGTGTAGAGAATGGTGTTGTCGTAGGCGTTGACGATTTCTTCCCGACTGCATTCGTTCAGCGCGTTGCTGGCGCACACCGGAGTGAACTTCTCGAAGGCCTTGGGATAACGCTTGAAGTACTCGGGGCCGTGGCTGCCCATCTGGTGCAGGACCAGCACGCTGTCCTGTTGCAGGTTGTCGATATAGGTCTGCAGGTTGCTCAGCAGAATTTCATCGAAGCACTCCTCGCTGTTGCACAGTGCCGGGTCGTGGCCCTGGCTCAAGTCCTCCAGGGTCACGCGGTCACAGGCGCCCTTGCAGCCGGCCTGGTTGTCGCGCCACAGCACATTCAGGCCGGCCCGCTGCAGCACATCCAGCAGGCTGTCCTGGTTCTTGGCGATGGCGCTCTTGTAGCCGTCGCGGCCCATGTTGGAAAACATGCAGGGCACCGATACTGCGGTTTCGGTGCCGCAGGAATACACATTATCGAAGCTGATCAGGTCATCTTCCTGGCTCAGCTCGGGGGTGGTGTTGCGGGCGTAACCGAGCAGGCCGAAGTTCTCGGCGCGGGCACTTTCGCCGATGACCAGCACGGTCAGGGATTTGCGCGGGTGGGCCTGCCAACTGGGGGATTTCAGCGCATCGCTGGCGATCACCTTGAAAGGTTGCTTGGCGCTGGCCAGTTGTTCGCGCAGGTAGCCCGAGGTGGCGCCGACGATGTTGCTCGGGGTGACCATCAGGCGCAGTTCATGGTGATTGCGAAACAGCGAGGACAAGCCCTGGTAGTTGGCCAGTGCCACGCCGCCGAGCATGGCAACGCAGCCAGTCATGACGGCCACTTTGCTTAGCAGTTCGCGGTGCCAGACGCGGTAGTTGACTGGGGTTTGCCAGACCAGCCAGCTGGGCAGCACGCCGAGCAACAGCAGGTAGGCGGCGAACTTCAGCGACAGCAGGTCGAAGGCTTCGCTGGGGTTGGTTTCGGCGATGTTGCGCAGCATCTCCTTGTTGATCAGGGTGCCGTACTGGTTCATGAAATAGGCCGCACCGGCACCGCAGAGCAGCAGCACGGTCAGCGTCGGCTTGAGTGCCCGGCGAAACGCCAGCAGGGTCAGCGCCAGATTGAATACCGCCAGAATCAGCAGCACAAAGGCGCCGCGCAGCAGCCAGCCCTGGGCGTCGGCATGGGTGATTTGCAATAGGTGTTGCCACAGCGCCTGGTTGAAGGCGAGCAGGAAAAATCCGCTGGCCAGCAGGGTCAGCAGTTCGGGGCGAATGGCTTTGATCTTCAGCATCGGGGTTCAGCTCGGCTCTGCGCGGGCAGCTGAATAGCAGCTGCTTGATGGGGCGCGAAGTTACCCAGGCAGAACTGAATGAGTCGTGAAAAATTAGCGGACAAAGCGTTGCGGGGCCGGTTTGCAGTTGCCCCGCGGGTGACGATGCGCCGGCCTGGCGGCCGGCGCGGGGGTCAAGGCATCAGGACTTCGATCACGCCGTCGGCGTTGACGCTGACCTGGCTGCTGCCGGCTTCGATTTCCGGCGTCGGTGCGGCATCGGCCTCTGCCATGCTTTTCATCGCGCCCATGCGCATCGGCATTGGTGCCTGGAAGCCGCCACCGTTGAGGCTCAGGCTGACCAGTTTGTAGTCCTTGCCGCCGAGGGCGTTGGTGGCCAGTTGGGCGCGGGCCTTGAAGGCGTTGATGGCGTCCTGCAGGAGGGCGTCCTCGGTCTTCTTCTGGGTGGCGCTGGCAATGCTGAAACTCATGTTGCCCATCTTCAGTTGCTGCAGCAGTTGCCCGGTGAGTTGCGAAAGGGTGGCAAAGTCGGCGCTTTCCAGGCGCAGCTCGGCACGTTCGCGCCAGGCGCTGATCTTGCGGTTGTCGCCGTCGTAGATCGGGTAGCTGTTACGGTTGCCCAGGCTGACGGTCACACCCTTGCTGGCGCGGGCCTGGGTCAGGGCCTGGTTGATGGTCTGGGTGATCTGGGCCGCCAGCTTGGCCGGGTCTTTGTCCTGGGCTTCGCTGTACAGGCTGACCTGCATCTGGTCGTGGGCCACTTCCTGGCTGACTTCGGCGCGCAGGGCCACTTGGTTGTAGCGGGCTTCCTCGGCGAGCAGCGGCTGGCTGATGAGGGCGGCGAGCGTCAGGCCGAGGGCGCTGGCAGTTTGGGCTTGGCTGGGCATGCGGATTCCTTATGCACGGTGGGCGCCGACAGGCGCAAAAGGGGAGCTTACGCTGCTCTGACTGCCAGGTGCAGCAGTGGGTTCCGTAGTTGACGGTTGGATCAATTTAGCCGCTCTGGCGGCTGCGGCGAGTTGCCGCAGCTTGTCACGGGGGAGGCCCGGATAGCGGCGGCTTGGGTATACTCGCTGCGCTCTGGCGCGGAGCACTTTTGGAGAAGTCATGCACGCACCCACGCAGCTGTTGTCCGCCAGCCGACAAAACCTCTGGCGCCTGACGCTGATCCGCATTCTGGTGCTGGCCGCGCAAGCCGGCTCGGTGGGGTTCGCCTACCTGTCGGACCTACTGCCGCTGCCCTGGCTGCCGCTGAGCATTACCCTGTGCGTCTCAGCGCTGCTCTGCGCCTGCACCTGCCTGCGGTTGAAAGGCCCATGGCCGGTGACCGAGCAGGAGTATGCGCTGCAGCTGGCGTGTGACCTGGTCATTCACAGCGTGCTGCTGTTCTACGCTGGCGGCTCCACCAACCCCTTCGTTTCTTACTATCTGGTGCCGCTGACCATCGCTGCAGCGACCTTGCCGTGGCTGTATTCAATGGCCCTCAGTGGGCTGGCATTGACGGGTTACACCGGCCTGCTGATCTGGTACCACCCGCTGGAGCTGCACGGCATCGAGCATGAGGCCACGCTGATTAGCCTGCACCTGTTCGGTATGTGGCTGAACTTCGCCCTGTCGGCGGCCTTTATTACCTTCTTCGTGGTCAAGATGGCCGGCGCGCTGCGCCGTCAGGACCAGCTGCAGGCCGAGCGCCGCGAGGAGGGCATGCGCGATCAGCAACTCCTCGCCGTGGCCACTCAGGCCGCTGGCGCCGCCCATGAATTGGGTACGCCGTTGGCGACCATGAGTGTGCTGATCAAAGAACTGCGCCAGGAGCACCAGAACCCCTTGTTGCAAGAAGACCTGGCGGTGCTGCAGGAACAGGTGCAGCTGTGCAAACAGAGCCTGCAGCAGCTGGTGCGTGCCGCCGAGGCCGACCGCCGTCAGGCCGTGCATGAGCAGACTGCGCGCGAGTGGCTGGAGTCGGTGTTGCGTCGTTGGCACCTCATGCGTCCCGAGGCCAGTTACCGCTTTCAGGTGCTCGGGTTGGGTACGTCGCCGCGCTTGATGCCGCCCACCGACCTGACCCAGGCGCTGCTCAATCTGCTCAATAATGCGGCCGATGCTTGCCCGGACAACCTGGATATCACGCTTAACTGGGATGCCCAGTGGACGCGTCTGAGCATTCGTGACCACGGCGCCGGCGTGCCATTGGCGATTGCCGAGCAGCTTGGTCGACCGTTTTTCACTACCAAGGGCAAAGGTTTCGGTCTGGGCCTGTTTCTTAGCCAGGCCAGCGTCACCCGCGCTGGCGGCACGGTAAAACTGTATAACCATGAAGAAGGCGGCACGCTGACTGAATTGCGTTTGCCGCGCGCGTTTGGCGCCGGCTTTGGGCCGATCTGAAACACGAGGAATTCCATGAGCGACGAAGCCCCGATCGACAGCGAAGAGCTGCCCCACCTGCTGCTGGTGGATGATGACGAGACCTTTACCCGCGTGATGGCGCGGGCCATGGCGCGCCGTGGTTTCCGTGTGAGTACCGCCAGCTCGGCCGAGGCTGGCCTGGCCCTGGCTCGCGAAGATTTGCCCGAGTACGCGGTGCTCGACCTGAAGATGGAAGGCGACTCCGGCCTGGTGCTGCTGCCCAAGCTGCACGAGTTGGACGCGGAAATGCGCGTGCTGATCCTCACCGGTTATTCCAGCATCGCCACCGCCGTGGAGGCGATCAAACGCGGTGCCTGCAATTACCTGTGCAAGCCGGCGGACGCCGACGACGTGCTGACGGCGCTGCTGTCCGAACACGCCGATCTCGATACCCTGGTGCCGGAAAACCCGATGTCGGTGGACCGTCTGCAGTGGGAGCATATCCAGCGCGTGCTGGGTGAGCACGAAGGCAATATCTCCGCCACCGCCCGCGCCCTGGGCATGCACCGGCGGACCTTGCAGCGCAAACTGCAGAAGCGCCCCGTGCGGCGTTAAACGTCGTTTGGCCCCGGCAGGCTGCCGGGGTTATCCGTCTTTCTGGGTTTACTTCTCCGTGCGCTAGGGGCTTGCATGCTTGCCGTTGTCCAGCAAACCATCGGCGTCACCGCGCCGGTTTTTGCCATGCTGTTCCTTGGTGTGGTGCTCAAGCGCCTGGGGCTGATCGACGCGGGCTTTATCAATACCGCCTCGACCTTGGTCTTTCGCGGCACGCTGCCGACCTTGTTGTTTCTCGGCATCGTCCAGGCCGACCTCAGTCAGGCCCTGCAACCGGCTTTGTTGCTGTATTTCCTGCTGGCGACCGTGGGCTGTTTTTTGCTCGCCTGGGGCTGGGCGATCTGGCGCTGCCCTCAGGCCGATCGCGGCGTGTATACGCAGGGCGCGTTTCGCGGTAACAACGGCATCGTCGGCCTGGCGCTGGCCAGCAGCATGTATGGCGACTACGGCTTGTCGGTGGGCGCGGTGCTGGGTGGGCTGGTGATTCTCAGCTACAACACCCTGGCGGTGATTGTCCTGTCGATTTACAACCCGCAAGCCAAGACCACGCCTCTGGGTTTGCTCAAAGGCATTCTCGGCAATCCGCTGATCGTCGGCGTGCTGGCGGCCATTCCTTTTGCCTGGTGGCAGATCAGCCTGCCGCAGTGGTTGCTCACCTCGGCCGGCTACTTTGCCCAGATGAGCCTGCCGCTGGCGCTGATCTGCATCGGCGGTACCTTGAGCCTGGCGGCGCTGCGCGAGAGCAGTGGGGTGGCGGTCAGTTCCAGCCTGATGAAGCTGGTTTGGTTGCCGGTGCTGGCCACGCTGGGCGCCTGGTGCTGGGGTTTTCGTCAGGCCGATCTGGCGATTCTGTTCGTGTACTTTGCCAGCCCGACGGCCGCCGCCAGCTATGTGATGGTCAAGGCCATCGACGGCAACCATCAACTGGCAGCGGTGATTATCGTGCTCACCACCCTGGGCTCGGTGCTGAGCATCAACCTCGGCCTGTTGGCCTTGCAGTGGCTGGGCTGGGTGTAGGTTGAGCTGAGGTGTGCGACGGCGAAGCTTAGGCCTTCTGCACCTCGTCGAGCACTTCCTGGGCTGCGCGGAAGGCGTCGATGGCTGCCGGCACGCCGGCATAGACAGCGCAGTGCAGCAGGGTTTCGCGGATTTCCTCGACCGTGCAGCCGTTGTTCAGCGCCCCGCGCACATGGCCTTTGATCTCCTGGTTGCACTTGAGTGCGGTCAGGGCCGATAGGGTGATCAGGCTGCGGGTCCGGCGATCCAGTCCCTCGCGGTTCCACACACCGCCCCAGGCATGCTCGTTGACGAAATCCTGCAGCGGCTGGCTAAACGCAGTGGCGTTGCCCAAGGCGCGGTCGACGAAAGCGTCGCCCATGACTTCGCGGCGTACTTGCAGGCCGCTGGGTTTTTCATTGCTCATCGAATAACTCCTAGATTCAGCGCTGGCGCTGCCAGGCACGGGCACCAATCACCAGCAAGGTAATGGCCGTCAGCGGCAAGACGAAACTGTACATGGCCTGTTGCAGGGCGCCCAGCCAGGGTGCAGCTGTGCTGTGCAAGACCAGGTAGGCGGTGTACAGCGCGTAGTAGCCGACAAACACGGCGCCTTCCCAGCGGTTGATGCAGTAGCCATTGAAGAAGATCGGCAGGCAGGCGATGGCCACGGCGATCATCACCGGGAAGTCGAAGGCCAGGGCATTGGCCGCCACCGGGATGGCGCTTGGCGATACCAGCGAGGCCAGGCCGAGGACGCAGAGCAGGTTGAAGATGTTGCTGCCGACGATGTTGCCCACGGCGATGTCGCGCTCGCCCTTGATGGCGGCCATCAGCGACGTGGCCAGTTCTGGAAGGGAGGTGCCTACAGCCACCACGGTCAGACCGATCACCAACTCCGACAGACCGAGGGCGCGGGCCAGGCTGACGGCGCCTTCGACCAGAAAGTTGGAGCCGCTGACCAGTAGCACCAGGCCGACCAGGATCAGCCCCAGGTTGATAAGCCCGGCGTAAGGTTTGGGCGCCTCGTTGAGGCCGAACTCGGTGGCGAACTCATCATCTGCCGCAGCGGTCTTGTCCCGGCGGCTGCTGATGATCAGAAAGGCGGTGTAGGCCAGGATGCCGGCAAACAGCAGAGCGCCATCCAGGCGACTGAGGCTACCGTCCCAGGCCAGTGCCCAGGTCAGCAAGCTGGCGCCGATCATGATAGGTACGTCCAGGCGGATGATTTGGCGCGAGACCACCAGTGGAGCAATCAGCGCCGTCAGACCAAGGATGAACAGCACGTTGGCAATGTTGCTGCCGACCACGTTGCCGATGGCCAGGTCGCCCTTGCCATCCAACGCGGCCTGCACGCTGACGGCAGTCTCTGGCGCGCTGGTGCCGAAGGCCACCACGGTGAGGCCGATAATCAGCGGCGGAATGCCAAACTGGGCGGCCAGCTTGCCGGCGCCGCGCACCAGCACTTCTGCGCCGGCCACCAGCAGCACCAGGCCGGCGATCAGGTAGATGATGGTCATTAAGGACATGATTGCGCTCCAAAAAAGTCCGTCTAGCTTACCCAATCTGTAACGGCTCGCCAGCGCCTGCGGGTGCGCATTGTTGCCTGATGTTGCGCCTGCGTCAGTCCTCGCAGGGCGACTGCCAGAACAACTGCACGGCGCCATCGTCGCGGTGGGCCAGGGTGACGTTGTCGTTCTCGGCGATTTCGCCCAAGAGCTGTGCCCAGTCGTCATCCGAGTCATCGGGGTGCTTGCTAATCAGCGCGGCTTTGGCCTTCTGGGCGTTGGGCGAGTTGATGATTTTCTGCACCCGTTGAGCCAGCAGTTCGTAGGGGCTGGGTAGTTTTACAGCGGCAGATTTAGTGGCGGCCATACGCAGGACTCCTGAAATATAACTGTTTATGCATACAGTATATTGTCAGGCGCGCCGATGTCAGGTCAAGCCACGAAGGGTGGCGGTGTGTCAGTCATTTACCCTTAGTCACCGGGTGCGCTATGGCCTGAGTGGGCAACAGCGCGTGCTCTGTTGCGCTGACTATTTGCTCGGCCACTGCCGTATCGCAAACCGCTCGGGCGAGGGTGACCGCGCCGGCGAGTGTGCTCAGTGCGGCCATTGCTGCACCGATAGTGACGGGTGCGTCCGTGGCTGCGGGCCCGCTTGCGATCAGGGTTGCGACCGCAAGCAATTCAGTTTCGAACTCCGCCCGGGCTGTCGCATCGGAGCGCGTCACTTCAGGTGCAAGGCTTTGTAAGGCGCAACTTTCGGGCAGCTCACACTTGCGCTTGGCACCCAAGTAAAACTTCACGAACTCAGTCCACCAGGTCGGCCCGTAGCTGGTTTGAAAATGGCGTATGCCCTCCTTGAGGTCCGACATACCCCGTGCAACGGACTCGCGGAACGCGGCGGTCTTAGAGTCGAAGTGCGTATAGAAGGCGCCGGAGGTGACCCCGGCCGCTTTTGCCAAACCATCGACACCTATGCCACCAAAACCGCCCTGGCGAAAGCCGCGGCCTGCCGCTTCGAGGATGCGCTGGCGAGTGTGTAGCTTCTGTTCGGATCGCGACACGAATCGCTCCTTCGTTGGGTGCTGAGTGGAAATTATACTTGTTCGGATAACGATCGTTATGTATTTTAAAATAACGATCGTTATCTTGATGGTCGTTCTGGTCATGGCTGTGACTGGATTAGCCAATCTATAGGGATACCGCTATGTCGAAGGCTTTTGTCTATACCGAGTTGCAAATCGCTTTGCCATTCGAGCAGGCGCCGTGGCGCGAGCTCAACCCTGAGTTACTCAGGCAGCCGGGGTTGAACAATAAAACCTGGTTGTCTGGGGTGGCGAACCTGTCACTGGGAGGTTTCTATGAGTTCGACTCAATCGATAACGCGAAAAAATTCGTCACCGGCTACTTCCCGGCAGAAGCCCGCAAATTTGGCGTAGCGCAAACGACTCGGGTGTTTGCCATGGACGTGGTCGAGGAGGCTAGCCGACAGCTGAATTCGGTGCACTTCGGTGGTATCGCCAGCCGCACGCCGGGTGCATTCGTCTACACCGAAGTGCAGGTTTCGGTCCCGTTTGATCAGGCGCCTTGGCGCACCATGAACCCTATTCTTCGGGCGCAGCCCGGGTTGCTGCACAAAACCTGGTTGAGTGGTGTGGATAACCAATCGGTCGGTGGTTTCTATGCCTTTGATACGCTGGAAAACGCCCGCCGTTTCGTCACCGATTACTTCCCAACCGAAACCGCGGGGCTGAATGCGGCCTACACCACGCGCTTGTTTGATGCGTCGGCGACCGAGGCGGCAAGTCGCGAAATGGGTTCGCAGTTTTATCGTTAACCTCGTTCGTCCTCAGTCGACACGTTCAACCCGCACCGGAACGACGCCTGCGCGCAGCATGTCGAGTTGCTCGGCGGCTTTTTGGGAGAGGTCGATGAGGCGGCTGCGGGCGTAAGGGCCGCGGTCGTTGATGCGGACCAGCACGCTTTTGTCGTTGTTGAGGTTGGTCACGCGAACTCGTGAGCCGAAGGGTAGGGTGCGGTGGGCTGCGGTCAGTTGGTTCTGGTCGAAACGCTCGCCGCTGGCGGTGCGTTTGCCATGGTGTTTGGCGCCATAGTAGGACGCCTTGCCTTCGGCGCTGTAGTCCGGGTGGTCGCTGCTCTGGCCGAACGGCAGTCCGGAGCAGCCGCTCAGCAGGCCAAGCAAACTGCCGATCATCAGTGTGCGCCACATGGTGTTCGCTCCAGATAAAACAACGCCGGGCATGCCCGGCGTTGTTATGGCAAGCCATCCTTGGCTTGTAAGGATTTCCGGCCCGGCCATTCATGGCCGGTCGTTCGCCGGGTCAACGCATGCGTTGACTGTTTCTGGAAAAGAAGGGGCTCACCCTTCCAACTTCTTCTTCAGCAGCTCGTTGACCTGGCCGGGGTTGGCCTTGCCTTTCGAGGCCTTCATGGCCTGGCCGACGAAGAAGCCGAACATCTTGCCGCGCTTGGCTTCGTCGCTGGCGCGGTACTGTTCGACCTGCTCGGCGTTGGCGGCCAGCACGTCGTCGAGCATCGACTCGATGGCGCCGCTGTCGGTGACCTGCTTGAGGCCTTTGGCCTCGATCACTTGGTCAGCGCTGCCTTCGCCGTTGGCCATGGCTTCAAAGACCATCTTGGCAATCTTGCCGCTGATGGTGTTGTCCTTGATGCGCAGGATCATGCCGCCCAGTTGCTCGGCCGACACCGGCGATTGTTCGATCTCCAGGTTGCCACTGTTGAGCAGGCTGGAGAGGTCGCCCATCACCCAGTTGGCGGCCAGCTTGGCGTCGCCACATACGGCATTCACGGCTTCGAAGTAGTTGGCCAGTTCGCGGCTGGCGGCCAGCACGTCGGCGTCGTAGGCGGACAGGCCAAACTCAGCCTGGAAGCGCTCGCGCTTCTGCACCGGCAGCTCTGGCAGGGTGGCGCGAACTTCGTCGAGGAAGCTCTGCTCGATCACTACCGGCAACAGGTCCGGGCAGGGGAAGTAACGGTAGTCGTTGGCTTCTTCCTTGCTGCGCATGGAGCGCGTCTGGTCCTTGTTCGGGTCGTACAGGCGGGTTTCCTGCACCACCTTGCCGCCGTCTTCGATCAGCTCGATCTGCCGCTGCACTTCGTGGTTGATGGCTTTTTCGATAAAGCGGAACGAGTTGACGTTCTTGATCTCGGCCCGGGTGCCGAACTCGGCCTGACCGACCGGACGCACCGAGACGTTGCAGTCGCAGCGCAGCGAGCCTTCGGCCATGTTGCCGTCGCAGATATCGAGGTAGCGCACCAGGGCGTGCATGGCCTTCACATAAGCCACTGCTTCCTTGGCGGAACGGATGTCCGGCTCGGAGACGATCTCCAGCAGCGGCGTGCCGGCACGGTTGAGGTCGATGCCGCTCATGCCGTGGAAGTCTTCGTGCAGGCTCTTGCCGGCGTCTTCTTCCAGATGCGCGCGGGTGATGCCGATGCGCTTTTGGGTACCGTCTTCCAGGGTAATGTCGAGGAAGCCCTTGCCGACGATGGGGTGGTCCATCTGGCTGGTCTGGTAGCCCTTGGGCAGGTCCGGGTAGAAGTAGTTCTTACGGGCAAAGATGTTCTTGCCGGCGATTTCGGCGTCAATCGCCAGGCCGAACTTGCAGGCCATGCGCACGGCTTCGGCGTTGAGCACCGGCAGGGTGCCGGGCATGCCGAGGTCGATCAGGCTGGCCTGGGTGTTGGGCTCGGCGCCAAAGGTGATGGCGCTGGCCGAAAAGATCTTCGATTGGGTGCTGAGTTGGGCGTGGATTTCCAGGCCGATTACGGTTTCCCATTGCATCTGTGTATTCCTCAATCCTGTGCTGCCTGAGCGAACCCTCTCCCGGCGCTGCGCGCCACCCTCTCCCTGTAAAAGGGCGAGGGGGAAAGGCCGCATGGCTACGCCATGACTTAAAAGCCAGCCGGGGCTTGGGTATGCCAGTCAGTCACCTGTTGGTACTGATGGGCGACGTTGAGCAGGCGGCCTTCCTGGAAGTACGGCGCGAGCAGTTGCACGCCCACTGGCAGGCCATCGACAAAACCAGCCGGCATCGACAGGCCGGGGATGCCGGCGAGGTTGGCGGTGATGGTGTAGATGTCTTCCAGGTACTGGGCGACTGGGTCGTTGTTCTTCTCGCCGAGCTTCCAGGCCAGGTTCGGCGTGGTTGGGCCGAGGATCACGTCGACGTCATTAAAAGCAGCGACGAAGTCGTTTTTGATCAGGCGGCGAATCTTCTGTGCCTTCAGGTAGTAGGCATCGTAGTAGCCGGCGGACAGCGCATAGGTGCCGACCATGATGCGGCGTTTCACTTCTGCACCGAAGCCTTCGCCACGGGAGCGCTTGTACAGGTCTTCGAGGTTGACCGGGTTCTCGCAGCGGTAGCCGAAACGCACGCCGTCGAAGCGCGACAGGTTGGAGCTGGCCTCGGCTGGGGCGATCACGTAGTAGGCCGGGATGGCGTGCTGCATGTTTGGCAGCGAGATGTCCTTGACGGTAGCGCCGAGCTTTTTCAGCGCTTCGACCACGTCCATGACCTTGTCGGCGATGCGTGGGTCGAGGCCAGCACCGAAGTATTCCTTCGGCAGGCCAATGCGCAGACCGTTAAGTGGTTGGCTGAGGGCGGCCAGGTAGTCGTCGATCGGTTGATCAACGCTGGTCGAGTCTTTGGCATCAAAGCCGGCCATGGCTTGCAGCAACAAGGCGCAGTCTTCGGCGGTGCGGGCCAGCGGGCCACCTTGGTCGAGGCTGGAGGCATAGGCAATCATGCCCCAGCGCGAGACGCGACCGTAGGTCGGCTTGAGGCCGGTGAGGTTGGTCAGCGCGGCGGGCTGGCGAATCGAACCACCGGTGTCGGTGCCGGTGGCGGCCGGGATCAGGCGTGCAGCCACGGCAGCGGCCGAGCCACCGCTGGAACCACCCGGTACGCGGGACAGGTCCCAGGGGTTTTTTACCGCGCCGTAGTAGCTGGACTCGTTGGACGAGCCCATGGCGAATTCGTCCATGTTCAGCTTGCCGAGGGTTACGGTACCGGCAGCAGCGAGCTTGTCGACCACGGTGGCGTCATAGGGCGCCTTGAAGTTGTCGAGAATCTTCGAGCCACAGCTGGTGCGGATGCCTTGGGTGCAGAACAGGTCCTTGTGGGCCAGCGGGGCGCCAAGCAGGACGCCGCTTTCACCGGCAGCGCGACGGCTGTCGGCGGCTTTGGCCTGGCTCATGGCCAGTTCTTCGGTGAGGCTGATAAAGCTGTTGAGTTGCGGGTCCAGCGCCTTGATGCGAGCCAGTAGGTGGCTGCTCAGTTCGCTGGCGGAAAACTCTTTGGCGGCCAGGGCGCGGGCGATCTCGGCGAGCGTCAGTTGCTGCATATCCATTACTCGATCACCTTGGGAACCAGGTACAGGCCGTTTTCCACTGCCGGAGCGATGGCCTGGTAGGCCTCGCGGTGGTTGCTTTCGGTCACCACGTCGGCGCGCAGGCGCTGGGTGGCTTCCAGCGGGTGGGCGAGGGGCTCGATGCCGTTGGTGTCGACCGCCTGCATGGCGTCGATAAGGCCGAGAATGTTGTTCAGTGTGGCGGTGGTTTGTGGAATATCGGCGTCATTCAGGCCAAGACGGGCCAGGTGAGCGATTTTTTCCACGTCGGAGCGTTCAAGCGCCATCGGAGGTCTCCAATTAATAAGAGCGGCCAATCAACACGCGGTGTCAGCAGGGGTTTGACGGGCTGGCCGGGCAAAGAAAAATTCGCGGAGCGAGCACGATATGCTGCTCTTGCGGTCATAAGCCGCGATGATGGGCTACAAGACCGGGGAAAAGCGGCAATCTAACATATTGGCGCCTTGCCCAAAATCCCTGTCGTTGTTAGAGTTTGCCGCACTTTTTACCCGTGCATTTATACCAG
This sequence comes from Pseudomonas sp. BGA-UO-ETr-WB11, assembly GCF_059567785.1. Lineage (NCBI taxonomy): Bacteria > Pseudomonadati > Pseudomonadota > Gammaproteobacteria > Pseudomonadales > Pseudomonadaceae > Pseudomonas > Pseudomonas sp. BGA-UO-ETr-WB11. Next base: position 1,015,779 of record NZ_JCAQOS010000008.1, read on the forward strand.
CGCGTTGCTTAGGGTCCCTATCCCATGTTCAAGAAATTGCGTGGCATGTTTTCCAGCGATCTGTCGATCGACCTGGGTACTGCCAATACCCTGATTTACGTGCGCGAGCGCGGCATTGTGCTCAACGAACCGTCCGTAGTGGCGATTCGTACCAGCGCCAACAACCAGAAGAGTGTGGTGGCCGTGGGTACCGAGGCCAAGCGCATGCTCGGTCGTACGCCGGGCAACATCGCCGCCATTCGCCCGATGAAAGACGGCGTGATCGCCGACTTCAGCGTCTGCGAGAAGATGCTGCAGTACTTCATCAACAAGGTTCACGAAAACAGCTTCCTGCAGCCGTCACCGCGCGTGCTGATCTGCGTGCCGTGCAAATCCACCCAGGTTGAGCGTCGTGCCATTCGCGAATCCGCACTCGGTGCTGGTGCCCGCGAAGTGTTCCTGATCGAAGAGCCGATGGCTGCTGCCATCGGTGCCGGCCTGCCGGTTGAAGAGGCTCGCGGCTCGATGGTTGTGGATATCGGTGGCGGTACTACCGAAATCGCCCTGATCTCGCTGAACGGCGTGGTTTACGCCGAATCCGTCCGCGTGGGCGGCGACCGTTTCGACGAAGCCATCATCACTTACGTGCGCCGCAACTACGGTTCGCTGATCGGTGAGTCCACCGCCGAGCGCATCAAACAGGAAATCGGCACGGCCTACCCAGGCGGCGAAGTGCGTGAAGTTGACGTACGCGGCCGTAACCTGGCCGAAGGCGTGCCACGTGCCTTCACCCTGAACTCCAACGAAGTGCTGGAAGCGTTGCAGGAATCCCTGGCGACCATCGTTCAGTCGGTGAAAAGCGCCCTGGAGCAATCGCCGCCGGAGCTGGCATCCGACATCGCCGAGCGTGGCCTGGTGCTGACCGGTGGTGGCGCCTTGCTGCGTGACCTCGACAAGCTGCTGGCCCAGGAAACCGGCTTACCGGTGATCGTTGCCGAAGACCCGCTGACCTGCGTGGCTCGTGGCGGCGGTAAGGCGCTGGAGATGATGGACCGCCACACCATGGACCTGCTGTCTAGCGAGTAAGCTGCGCGCAGTAAGACAAAACGTCAGGTCGGGTTTGCTACCTCACCTGACGTTTTGCGTCTATTCGGGGCTTCGCGCCTGACACCTGCGGCTTTGAGGAGCTCGCCATCAAACCGCTATTTGCCAAGGGACCTTCACTGGGTGTTCGCCTGTTGGTGCTGACCGTGCTGTCGGTGGCGCTGATGCTGGTTGACGCGCGTCTCGACACCCTGAAACCGGTGCGCAGCCAGCTCGGTCTGGTGTTGACGCCGGTCTACTGGTTGGCCGACTTGCCGGTGCGTCTGTGGCAAGGGGTGACCGAGCAATTCAGCAGCCATAGCGAATTGCTCGCCGAGAACGAAAAGCTCAAGGCCGAAGCTCTGTTGCTGCAGCGTCGCCTGCAGAAGCTGGCGACCCTGACCGAGCAGAATGTGCGCCTGCGTGAGTTACTCAACTCCGCCGCGTTGGTGGATGACAAGGTGCTGGTCGGCGAGCTGATTGGCGTTGATCCCAATCCGTTCACCCAGCGCATTCTTATCGACAAAGGTGAAAAAGACGGCGTCTTTCTCGGTCAGCCGGTGCTCGATGCGCGCGGCTTGATGGGCCAGGTGGTGGAAGTCATGCCCTATTCGTCGCGGGTATTGCTGCTCACCGACACCACCCACAGCATTCCAATTCAGGTCAATCGCAATGGCCTGCGCGCCATTGCTGGCGGCACCGGCAACCCTGAGCGCCTTGAGCTGCGCCATGTGGCCGATACCGCAGATGTTAAAGAAGGCGATCTGCTGGTCAGCTCCGGCCTTGGCCAGCGCTTCCCGTCGGGCTATCCGGTGGCCACGGTAACTGAGGTCATTCATGACTCCGGCCAGCCGTTTGCCATCGTTCGAGCCATGCCCACCGCCGCCTTGAACCGCAGCCGTTATGTGTTGCTGGTGTTCACCGATGCGCGCTCACCGGAGCAGCGTGCCACTGATGCGGCCAAGGCTCAGGAAGCGGCCGATGCGGCAGCGCCATCCACGCCGGCCGGGCCGCCTAAACCTGCGGAGGTGCACTGATGGTCGGGCCTCGCTCACGCAATCTGTGGGTCATCTGGGTCAGTTTTGCTCTGGCGTTGTTGCTGAGTGTGGCGCCGATGCCGGCCTTTATGGAGACTGGTCGGCCGCTGTGGTTGGCGCTGTTTATGACGGCCTGGACCCTGGCGTTGCCGCACCGAGTGGGCATGACCACGGCCTGGGTGCTGGGGCTGGCGGCCGATGTGCTGTATGGCACCTTGCTAGGGCAGAACGCGCTGATCCTGACCTTTATCACCTTCTTGGTGCTCAGCTTGCACCAGCGTCTGCGCATGTTTCCTATGTGGCAGCAAAGCCTGGTGCTGCTGGTGGTGTTTGGCCTGGCGCAGCTGGTACAGCTGTGGCTCAACGCCCTGACCGGTAACCGCCCGCCGACCCTGCTGTTTATTCTGCCGGCACTGGTCAGTGCGCTGTTGTGGCCGTGGGTCTACGGCGCGCTGCGGCTCATCCGCCAACGCTTGAGTGTCAACTAAGCAGCGAGCACCGCGTCTGAACAGGGAGAGGTTGATATGACCATGCTTTATCTGGCCTCGGGTTCACCGCGGCGGCGCGAGTTGCTTGAACAGATCGGCGTACCGTTCAGCATTCTGCCCACCAGCATCGATGAAACGCTGTTACCCAATGAGCCGGCCGCTGCCTATGTTCGGCGTCTGGCCTGTGCCAAGGCGCAGGTCGGGCTGGCCTCGCTCGCGGTGCCAGGCGCGGCAGTGGTGCTGGGCGCCGACACCAGCGTGGTACTGGACGGGCGGATTCTCGGCAAACCGCAGGATCGCGCCGACGCCCTTGCCATGTTGGCGGCCTTGTCCGGGCAAACCCATGAAGTGCTGACGGCGGTGGCTCTGGCCAACAGTCAGCGCTGCGAGGTGCGCGTGGTCAGCAGTCAGGTCAGCTTTCGCCCCTTGAGTGCGGCCGAGATTGAGGCCTACTGGGCCAGTGGCGAACCGCAGGACAAAGCCGGCAGTTATGCCATCCAGGGCCTTGGCGCGGTGTTTGTGCGTGATCTTTGCGGCAGTTTTTCCGCCGTGGTCGGCCTGCCGTTGTGCGAAACTGCGGCATTGCTCGCCGATTTCGGCATCCCCTGTTGGCAGCGCCCAAGCGAGACCGTCCAATGAGCGAAGAGATTCTGATCAACATCACGCCGATGGAGTCGCGGGTGGCGGTGGTGGAAAACGGCGTGCTGCAAGAAGTGCATGTCGAGCGCACGCAAAAGCGTGGCATCGTCGGCAATATCTACAAAGGCAAAGTCGTGCGGGTGCTGCCGGGTATGCAGGCGGCGTTTGTCGATATTGGCCTGGAGCGCGCGGCCTTTATTCATGCCGGCGAAATCTCCAGCCGTGAAGGCGCCTCAAGCGACAACATCAGTGCCCTGGTCCACGAAGGCCAGAGCCTGGTTGTACAGGTCACCAAGGACCCGATTGGCACCAAGGGCGCGCGCCTGACCACCCAGTTGTCGATTCCCTCGCGCTATCTGGTGTACATGCCGCGCACCAGTCATGTCGGCATCTCCCTGAAGATCGAAGAAGAGGCCGAACGCGAGCGCCTCAAGCGCGTGGTCGCCGAATGTGTGGCCTCGGAAGGCATCGTCGAAGTCGGTGGTTTTATCCTGCGCACGGCTGCCGAGGGCGCGGGCGCCGATGAAATCCTCATGGATATTCGCTACGTGCGCCGCCTTTGGGAGCAGATCCGCGGGCAGATGCAGACCGCATCGACCCCCACCGTGATCTACGAGGACCTGAGCCTGGCCCTGCGCACCCTACGTGACCTGGTCAGCCCGAAGATCGAGAAAATCCGCATCGACTCGCGGGAAACCTTTCAGAAGATCGTGCAGTTTGTCGAAGAACTGATGCCGGAAATCGCCGACCGCCTGGAACACTACCCTGGTGAGCGGCCGATTTTCGACCTGTATGGCGTCGAAGACGAGGTGCAGAAGGCCCTGGAGCGTAAGGTCCCGCTGAAGTCCGGTGGTTACCTGATTGTCGATCCTGCCGAGGCCATGAGCACCATCGACGTCAACACCGGAGCCTTTGTCGGTCATCGTAATCTTGAAGAAACCATCTTCAAGACCAACCTCGAAGCCGCCATCACCATCGCTCGCCAGCTGCGCCTGCGCAACCTGGGCGGGATCATCATCATCGACTTCATCGACATGGAAGATGAAGAACACCAGCGTCAGGTGTTGCGCACTCTGGAGAAGCAGCTGGAGCGCGATCACGCCAAGACCAACATCATCGGCATCACCGAGCTGGGCCTGGTGCAGATGACCCGCAAGCGCACCCGTGAAAGCCTCGAGCAGGTGCTGTGCGAGCCGTGCAGCAGTTGCCAGGGCCGCGGCAAGCTGAAAACGCCGGAAACCATCTGCTACGAGATCTTCCGTGAGATTCTGCGTGAAGCCCGCGCCTATCAGGCTGAGGGTTACATGGTGCTGGCCAATCAAAAAGTCATCGACCGCCTGCTTGATGAGGAGTCGGGCAATGTGGCCGACCTCGAAGCCTTTATCGGCCGCACCATCAAGTTTCAGGTCGAGGGTATGTATTCCCAGGAGCAGTACGATGTCGTTCTCCTCTAAGGCTGTCGCTTGATCGCGCGGATGGGGCTCTGGCTGGCGCGTCTGCTGCGCGTGGGCCTGACTCTCTGCGGTCTGGTGCTGGTGCTGCTGGCCCTGTATGTCAGCCTCGGTCGCGAACTGACGCCGCTGGTGGCGGAGTATCAAACCGAGCTTGAGGTGCGCGGTCAGGCAGCGCTGGGCATGCCGTTGCGCATCGCGCGCCTTGAAGGTCGCTGGCAGGGGTTTGCCCCAGTGTTAGTGGCCCATGATGTGAGCCTCGGCGAGGCCGACAGCAGCTTGCGTCTGGATCAGGTGCGGGTGATTCCGGATGTGCTCGGCAGTTTGCTGAGCATGCAACTTAAGATTGCCGATTTGCAGATCGAAGGGCTGCAAGTGCACCTGCAGCAGGGCGAAGACGGTCAGTGGGCCGCCCAAGGTTTGCCGGTTCGGGCCGACGCCGAGCCGCTGGCGCCGGCGGTTATCCTCGCCAGCCTGCAGCGCATCGGCTGGCTGTCGCTGCTCAATAGCCAAGTGATCGTGCAAGCCCATGGCCAGGCGCCGGTGGCACTCACCTATGTCAACTTCAGCCTGCGCAGCCAGGGCAGTCGCCAGCGCCTGGATGGTCGCCTGGTGTTGCCCGATGGCCAGCCGTTGGCCCTGCGGCTGAGCAGCCGCTTGCACCCCAAGGTCTGGCGTGAAGCCGAGTTGGCGCTGTACCTGAACTTGCCGCAAAGCGACTGGGCGCGCTGGGTGCCGGCGCAGTTGACGCAGCAGTGGCGGCTTGAGCGGCTGCAGGCCGGCGGCCAGTTCTGGTTGGACTGGAGTAAGGGCAGCGTGCAACGGGCCGCCTTGCAGCTGCATGCGCCGCAGGTGGTCGGTGGCTACGCCAAGCGCCCGGCAGAGAGCTTGCAGGACCTGAGTCTAAATGCCCATTACCAGCGCACCGATACGGGCTTTCAATTGCAGGTTGATTCACTGGCCGCCACCTTGGGCGAAACGCGCTGGGGCGATGCGCGCCTGGGACTCGAGTATCAGGCCGAAGATGCCGAGCATCAGCTGCAGTGGAAACTGCGTGCCGATCGCTTGCACCTGACCCCGCTGGTGCCGGTGGTCAAGGCGCTGGCGCCGTTGCCGGACAACCTGGTGACTTTGCTGGACGGCCTGCAGCCCCAGGGTGCTGTGCGCAATCTGCAACTGGACTACCGGCCCCAGGCCCTGGCCGATCAGCGTCTGCAATTTAGTGCCAACCTCGATCAGGTCGGTATCAGCCCGTTCCATGGTGCACCGGGCGCCAGCAATGTCAGTGGCAGCATCAGCGGTGACCTGGGTCAGGGCCAGCTGCGCCTGGCCGCGGACAACTTCGCCCTGGAACTGGCGCCGCTGTTTGGCAAACCCTGGCAGTACCGGCGGGCCAACGCCTTGTTGCAGTGGCGGATCAGCCCGCAAGACGTGACCATCAGCAGCCCGCTGATCCAGCTGGACGCCGAGGAAGGTCAGTTGGCCGGTGATCTGATGATTCGCCTGGCACTTGATCCACAGGTTGAGGATTACATGGACCTGCGGGTCGGCATCCGCGATGGTGACGCGCGTTACACCGCCAAGTACTTGCCTGGTGCGCTTAGCCCGGCATTACGGGAGTGGCTGAGCACGGCCATTGTCAGCGGCAAGATCAACCAGGGGTATTTTCAGTATCAGGGCTCCCTGGCGAAAAACGCCGCGCCGACTGCCAGCACCCTCAGTCTGTTCTTTCAGGTGCAGGATGCCGAACTGGCCTATCAACCTGGTTGGCCGGCCCTGCGCGGTGGCGATGCGCAAGTGTTTGTTGATGATCAGGGCGTGCGTGTGCAGTTGGCCAAGGGCCAGATACTGGACAGCGAAGTGCGCAACGTCAGCGTCAACATCCCCCCGGCCAAGAATGGCGGCGCCGTGCGCCTGGCCCTGGACGGTGAATTGCAAAGCAGCGTGGCCGATGGCCTGAAGATCCTTCGTGAGGCGCCCTTGGGCGCCGAGCAGACCTTCGCCGGTTGGCAGGGCGAGGGCGCGCTGAGTGGCCGCCTGAAGTTGGATATTCCCCTGGCGGCCGGACAGACACCGGTGGTGCAGGTGGATTTTGCCACCGAGCAGGCGCGCCTGCAGATCAGTGAGCCTGCCCTGCAGTTGAATAACATCAAGGGCGCCTTTCGCTTTAACAGCGCCACAGGCCTGAGTGCGCCGGATGTGCGGGCGCAGGTATTTGGTCGTCCCGTGCGGGCAAAAATTGTCGCCGAGGGCAAACGCGGCAAGGCGCGGACGCGCATTGAGGCTTCTGGTCAGGTGGCCCTGAAAAGTATCACCGACTGGCTAGCGGTGAGCCAGGCGCTGCCGGCCAGTGGTGAGCTGCCTTATCGCCTGGCCCTGACCCTGGACGGTGTAGACAGCCAACTGCGGATTGAGTCAACGCTCAAGGGCCTGGCGCTCGACCTGCCTGCGCCTTTTGGCAAGACGGCCACAGAGGCCCGTTACATTGATTGGCGCATGACCTTGCAGGGCCAGGAGCGGCGTTACTGGCTGGCCTATGAAGACCTGGCCAGTCTGGCGCTGGCGGCCCCGCCGGGGGCTTGGTCTGCCGGTCGTGGCCAGTTGCTGCTGGGCAAGGGGCAGGCGACGTTGCCCAGCAGCCCAGGACTAAACATCAGCGGTCATTTGACTGAGCTGGACTATGACGTATGGCAGGCGACCGCCAAGCGCTACATGCCCGCACAGAGTCCGGTGGGCAGTGATTTTATCCGCCGTGTGGCTCTTAAGGTGGGGCGATTCAAGGGCTTTGGGCTGACACTCGAGCGTCTGGATGCGCAACTGACCCGCGGCCAAGCCGCCTGGCAGGTGCAACTGGACAGCGATCTGCTGACGGGCCAGATTCGCCTCCCCGATGCCGCGGGTGCCCCCCTGGTCGCCAACCTGACCCGCCTGCAACTGCCGGCCAGTAAGCCTGCCGATCCGGCCGCACCGCCGGCACCCGATGCCCTAGCAAGCGTCGATCCGCGGCAGATTCCGGCGGTGGATCTGAGCATTGCTCAAGTGCTGCAAGGTGACAGCCCGCTTGGCGCCATGTCACTGAAAGCGCGGCCCACCGCCGCCGGGGTCAGCTTCAGTGATCTGAGCATTGACCTCAAAGGCTTGCTGGTGACCGGCGGGCTGACGTGGGAAGGCGCAGTGGGCGCTACCCGCAGCAGTTATAGCGGGCGTCTCAAGGGCAAGGACCTGGCGGCCGTACTGACTGCCTGGCAATTTGCCCCGAGTGCTACCAGTAAAAGCTTTCGCGTGGATGTGAAGGGGAACTGGCCGGGGTCGCCGCTCAATTTCAATATGGCTCACCTCACCGGTCAGGTGGATATCCGTCTCAACAATGGCCAGTTCCTTGAGGTCAAGGGTGGCTCGGCAGCGACCCTGCGCATTTTTGGTTTGTTGAACATGAATTCTCTTGCTCGCCGTCTGCGCCTGGACTTCACCGACCTGACCGACAAGGGCCTGGCTTATGACAAAGTTCAGGGTGTCTTGCAGGGCACCGACGGCCAGTTCACCACCTCGGTACCGCTGACCCTCAAAGGACCGTCGACCATCGTCGTCGATGGCCAACTGAACATGCGTCAGCAGACCATTGATACGCGCATCCGCGTGACGTTGCCGGTGGCCAGCAACTTGCCGCTGGCCGCCCTGATGATTGGCGCGCCCGCCGTGGGTGGCGCCTGGTTTGTTGCGGACAAACTGCTGGGTGGCAAGATCTCCTCGTTAACCAGCGTTGAATACCGGGCAGTGGGGCCGCTTGCTGATCCCACCGTCACGTTCGTCAAACCCTTTTGAGCCTCTGCCGGCCATCGCCATTTAACGATGGGGTAGCATGCGCCTGTTGCCCGTGCCGGAGAGTGCCATGAGCGTTGCCGTAATCCAGATGGTCAGCCAGGACGATGTCCTGGCCAACTTGCGTACCGCCCGACTGTTGCTGGAACAAGCGGCTGCTGCGGGTGCGCGTCTGGCCGTATTGCCGGAGAACTTCGCCGCCATCGGCCGCCGTGACCTGCCGCAGCTGGGGCGGGCCGAAGCCTTGGGTGAGGGCCCGATTTTGCCCTGGTTGCACCAGGCTGCTCGTGATCTTGGTGTGTGGATTGTCGCCGGCACGCTGCCTTTGCCGCCGGATGATCAGCCCGAGGCCAAACCCCATGCCTGTTCGCTGCTGATCGATGCGCAGGGCCAACGCGTGGCGCGCTACGACAAATTGCACCTGTTCGACGTGGATGTGGCGGACAATCGCGGCCAGTACCGCGAGTCCGATGACTATGCCCATGGCGCCCGTTTGGTGGTGGCGGACACGCCGGTTGGCCGACTGGGCCTGACGGTGTGCTATGACCTGCGCTTTCCCGCGTTATACAGCGCCCTGCGTGGGGCGGGGGCCGAGCTGATCAGTGCGCCGTCGGCCTTTACCGCAGTGACGGGGGAGGCCCACTGGCAGGTACTGGTGCGTGCTCGGGCAATTGAAACCCAGTGTTACCTGTTGGCCGCCAATCAGGGTGGCATCCATCCAGGCGGGCGAGCAACCTATGGCCATTCGGCGATCATCGATCCCTGGGGCCGGCTGCTGGCCGAGCAGGCGCAAGGCGAGGCGTTGTTGCTGGCCCGTCGTGATGCGACAGAGCAAGCCGCCATTCGCCAGCGCATGCCGGTGCAGAGCCATTGTCGATTTTCTGTGGAGTTAGTATGAGCAACCTTTTGTTATCGGTAAGTGAGCACCTGCTGGGCCCTGGCGGCCTGACGATCGAGCGTTTGCCTGCGGTGCTGGGCGAGCTGGCAGGGCCGGGTATCGATGCCGCCGATTTGTACTTCCATGGTCAGGTGTCGGAAACCTGGGTGCTGGAAGACGGCATCGTCAAGGAAGGCAGCTTCAACCTCGATCAGGGCGTGGGCGTGCGCGCGCAGTCCGGCGAGAAAACCGGTTTTGCCTACAGCAACGCCATCACTGCTGAGGCACTGAGCCAGGCAGCGCGTGCAGCCCGTTCGATTTCTCGAGCAGGCCAGGAAGGGCGTGTGCAGGTGTTTGCCAGCCCTCAGGTCAGTGCCTTGTACGCACAGGACAACCCGCTGGATGTGCTCAGCCGGGCGGAAAAAGTTGAGCTGCTCAAGCGTGTGGACGTCGCCACCCGTGCCCTTGATCCGCGTATTCAGCAGGTTACGGTGAGCCTGGCCGGTGTCTGGGAACGTATTCTTGTAGCGGCCACCGATGGCAGCCTGGCCGCCGATGTGCGACCGCTGGTGCGTTTTAACGTCAGCGTGATCGTTGAGCAGAACGGCCGCCGCGAGCGCGGTGGCCATGGCGGCGGCGGCCGCACCGACTATCGCTACTTTCTCAATGAAGACCGGGCCATGGGCTATGCCCGCGAGGCGCTGCGTCAGGCCCTGGTCAATCTCGAAGCGATTCCCGCGCCGGCTGGCAGCATGCCCGTGGTGATGGGGGCTGGCTGGTCCGGCGTGCTGCTGCACGAAGCAGTCGGGCATGGCCTGGAAGGCGACTTCAATCGCAAAGGCAGTTCGGCCTACAGCGGCCGTATGGGCGAGAAAGTGGCCTCCAGCCTGTGCACCATCGTCGATGACGGCACCCTGTTCGAGCGCCGTGGCTCCCTTAGCGTCGATGACGAAGGCACGCCGACCCAGTGCACCACGCTGATCGAAAATGGCGTGCTCAAGGGCTATATGCAGGACAAGCTGAATGCCCGCCTGATGGGCGTGGCCGCCACCGGCAACGGCCGACGTGAGTCATACGCGCACCTGCCGATGCCGCGCATGACCAATACCTACATGCTGGCGGGGGAAAGCGACCCCGAAGAAATCATCGCTTCCGTGAAGAAAGGCATCTATTGCGCCAATCTGGGCGGTGGTCAGGTGGATATCACCAGCGGCAAGTTTGTGTTCTCGACCAGCGAGGCTTACCTGATCGAGAACGGCAAGATCACCGCACCGGTGAAAGGCGCCACTCTGATTGGTAACGGGCCTGAGGCCATGGGCCGGGTGTCGATGGTCGGCAACGACCTGGCCTTGGACAGCGGCGTGGGTACGTGCGGTAAGGATGGTCAGTCGGTTCCAGTCGGCGTCGGCCAGCCGACCCTGAAGATCGATGTGATCACCGTCGGCGGCACAGGGGCGTGAATTCGTAGGCCAGGTGACGCACAGCGCTACCCGGCCAGAACGCGATGGCTGTGAGGCTTAACGCAAGCCGCGTTTGGCTTCATCCAGTTCGCGGATGTACTTGAAGATTTTGCGGCTGGCGGCAGGTGGTTTGCTTTGTGCGGCTTCATGCTGCGCCTGGCGAATCAACTGGCGCAGGTGCTGGCGGTCCGCATCGGGGTAATCGCCAACGAAGCTGTCCAGTACGGCGTCATCGCCACCCAGGAGGCGGTCGCGCCAGCGTTCCAGGCCGTGAAAGCGTTCGTTGTACTGGCGCGTGGAGGCGTCCAACTGGTCGATCAGGGTCAGGATGGCGTCGATGTCCTGATCACGCATCAGCTTGCCGATGAACAGGATGTGCCGCTTACGGGCGATATTGGCCGTGTGCTTGGGTGCATCGGCCAGTGCTCGGCGCAGGCCGTCGGTGAGGGGCAGGCGGTTAAGCAGGTCGGGTTTGAGGGTGGTCAGGCGTTCGCCTAGATCCACCAGCGCATGCAGTTCGCGCTTGACCTGGGTTTTACTCTTCTCTTCGGAGAAGTCGTCGAGATAGTCAGACATGGGGCTGATCCAATGGGAAACGCTGCCATGATAACCAGACAAAGGCCGGCGGTCTTGGCTGAATGTAGTGAAGAATGAACTGGAGAGAAATATGAACGCATCGGCAACCGTTGGCCCGCAGGCCCTGCCGGAGCTGCAGCAGCAGGTTGAGCAGATTATCGCCGAGGCCGCCCGCCAAGGTGCTAGCGCCTGCGAGGTGGCGGTGTCCCTGGAGCAGGGGCTGTCGACCACGGTGCGCCAGGGCGAAGTGGAAACGGTGGAGTTCAATCGCGATCAGGGCTTTGGCATTACCCTCTACCTGGGGCAGCGCAAAGGCTCGGCCAGCACCTCGGCCAGTGGTGAGGCGGCTATTCGCGAAACCGTGGCCGCGGCCCTGGCGATTGCCCAGCATGCCTCCGCTGATGACTGTGCCGGCCTGGCTGACGCGGCGCTGATGGCCCGTGAGTTGCCGGAGTTGGACCTTTATCACCCCTGGTCGATTACGCCGGAACAGGCGATTGAGCAGGCGCTGCGCTGCGAGGCGGCGGCGTTTGCCGCCGATCAGCGGATCAAGAATGCCGATGGCACCACGCTCAACACCCATCAGGGCTGCCGGGTGTATGGCAATAGTCATGGCTTTATCGGCGGTTACGCCAGCACCCGGCATAGTTTGAGCTGCGTGATGATTGCCGAAGCTGACGGCCTGATGCAGCGCGACTACTGGTACGACGTCAATCGCCAGGGCGAGTTGCTGGCGGACGCCGCGGGTATTGGCCAGCGCGCGGCGTTGCGTGCGGTCAGCCGTCTTGGCGCGCGACCTGTGCCGACCTGCGAGGTGCCGGTGCTGTTTGCTGCAGAAGTGGCCACGGGCTTGTTCAGTCACTTTCTCGCGGCGATTTCTGGCGGCAATCTGTATCGCAAATCCTCCTTTCTGGAGGGCACGTTGGGTCAGCAATTGTTTCCCGACTGGTTGCGCCTGGATGAGCGTCCGCATATCCCGAGGGCTCTGGGCAGCGCCACTTTCGATGGTGATGGCCTGGCTACGTACGCCAAGGCGTTTGTCGACGGCGGCATCCTGCAGTCTTACATCCTTGGCACTTATGCCGGGCGTAAGCTGGGCTTGCCGAGCACGGCCAACTCCGGCGGCGTGCACAACCTGTTTGTCAGCCATGGTACGGACGACCAGGCAGCGCTGCTTAAACGCATGGGCCGCGGCCTGCTGGTGACCGAGTTGATGGGGCAGGGCTTGAACATGGTTACTGGCGACTATTCGCGCGGTGCGGGTGGCTACTGGGTGGAAAACGGGGAAATCCAGTTCCCGGTCCAGGAGGTCACGATTGCCGGCAACCTGCGCGATATGTTCAAGCAGATAGTTGCGGTGGGCAGTGATCTGGAACTGCGCAGCAACATCCGTACGGGTTCGGTGCTGATCGAGAAAATGACGGTGGCGGGCAGTTAAGGCGGGCTGACGAAGGCGAGTAAGGTTTACTCGCCTTCGTCGAAGTAGTTGTTGATCAGTTCGATCACGGCGGTGAGGGCTTCATCTTCCTGTTCACCGCTGGTGGACAGGTGAATGCTCGTGCCTTTACCGGCAGCCAGCATCATCACGGCCATGATGCTTTTACCGTCCACCAGGCTTTCTGGCGTGCGGCCCAGGCGTACCTGGCAGGGGAAGCGCCCGGCGACGCCAACGAACTTTGCTGCAGCGCGGGCGTGCAGGCCAAGTTTGTTGATGATAGTGATTTCGCAGGCGGGCATGACGCGTTGCTTCCTTTTAGCTGAGGTCGCGGTGGCGAACCTGAAGGTTTTTCAGTTGCGGCTTTAGGGTCTTCCCCAGGCGCTCCGCCAGGTAGACCGAGCGGTGATGGCCGCCGGTACAGCCGATGGCGATGGTCACATAGGCTCGGTTGCTGGCGGCAAAGCGCGGTAGCCACTTGTACAGGTATGCGTGGATATCGGTGTACATCTCATCCACGTCAGCCTGGGCCGCCAGGTAGTCGATTACCGGCTGATCCAGCCCGGAATGGGCGCGCAGCTCGGGCTTCCAATAGGGGTTGGGCAGGCAGCGCACATCGAACACCAAGTCGGCGTCCACAGGCATGCCGCGCTTGAAGCCGAAGGATTCGATCAGAAAGGCAGTACCCGGCTCTGGCTTGTTCAACAGGCGTAGCTTGAGGCTGTCGCGCAGTTGATAAAGGTTGAGGTGGGTGGTGTCGATCTTCAGGTCGGCCAGGTCGCTGATGGGCTCCAATAACAGGGACTCATCGCGGATGGCTTCGGCCAGCGAGCGGCTTTCGTCGGTCAGTGGGTGGCGCCGACGCGTCTCGGAGAAGCGCTTGAGCAGGGTCTCTTCGTCGGCATCCAGGTAGAGCACGTCGCACTGGATATGCCGGGCCCGGACTTCGGCCAGCAGTTCAGGAAAACGCTGCAAGTGTGTCGGCAGGTTGCGCGCGTCGATAGACACAGCCACCTGCGGTTGCAGCACTTCGGTGTGCAGCAAGGCGCGCTCAGCCAGCTCGGGAAGCAGGCCAGCCGGCAGGTTGTCGATGCAGTAAAAGCCGTTGTCCTCGAGAACATCAAGGGCGGTGCTCTTGCCCGAGCCGGAACGTCCGCTGACGATGATCAGGCGCATGTTCAGTGACCGTTCTGCGCGTCCACTACGACCTGGTACAGAGCCTCACTGCTCTGGGCCTGGCGTAGGCGCTCACGAACCTCACTACGGTCGAGCATGCTGGCGATCTGGCGCAGCAGCTCCAGGTGTTCATCAGTTGCTGCCTCTGGAACCAGCAAGACAAACAGCAGGTCCACCGGCGCACCGTCAATGGCGTCAAAATCGACAGCACTGTCCAGATGCAACACGGCACTCAGTGGTGCATGACAGCCAGGCAGGCGGCAGTGCGGAATGGCAATACCATTGCCAAAACCGGTCGAGCCGAGCTTTTCCCGGGCTATCAGGCTTTCGAAGATGTCCTGTTCATCCAGTTCGGGCAGCTCGGTGGCTACCAGGCTGGCAATCTGTTCAAGGACGCGTTTTTTGCTGCCGCCCGGCACGCTCACCAAGGAGCGGCCGGGGGTCAGGATATTTTCAAGTCGGATCATAGGAAGGGGGGAGTGTCAGCGGACAGTAGCGCCCTGCAGACGTTCTAGCTGTTTTTCCTTGTGCTTGATCAGTTGACGGTCGAGTTTGTCAGCGAGCAGGTCGATCGCTGCATACATGTCTTCGTGCTCGGCGTTGGCGACGACTTCGGCGCCAGCGACGTGCAGGGTGGCTTCAATTTTCTGCTTGAGTTTTTCGACCGCCATGGTCACCTGAACATTGGTGATTCGGTCGAAGTGACGTGACAATCGGGCGAACTTTTCGTCGATGTAGTCACGCAGGGCGTCGGTCACATCCAGTTGGTGTCCACTGATGTTGACTTGCATACCGCATTCTCCTTGTTGCCGTGTGTAAGTAACAGGCTAGCAGGCCTGTCACCGGAAACACTGTGGCGTTGCTCAAGTCGTCTCAGATAAGTCGTTTACGTTCGCTGGAAGGCGCTATCCCGAGGGATTCACGGTACTTGGCTACGGTTCGACGGGCGACTTGAATGCCTTGTGCTTCCAGTAAACCAGCGATCTTGCTGTCACTCAACGGCTTTTTCTGATTTTCCGCGGCCACCAGTTTTTTGATGATGGCGCGGATCGCGGTGGACGAGCATTCGCCGCCTTCCGAGGTGCTGACGTGGCTGGAAAAGAAGTATTTCAGCTCGTAAATACCGCGTGGGGTGTGCATGAATTTCTGCGTGGTCACCCGCGAAATAGTCGACTCGTGCATACCCACGGCTTCAGCAATGTCGTGCAGAACCAGAGGTTTCATGGCCTCGTCGCCATACTCGAGAAAGCCGCGCTGGTGCTCGACGATCTGGGTCGCAACCTTCATCAGGGTTTCGTTGCGGCTTTGCAGGCTCTTGATGAACCAGCGCGCTTCCTGCAATTGGTTGCGCATAAAGGTGTTGTCGGTACTGGAGTCCGCGCGACGGACGAAGCCTGCGTATTGCGGGTTGACCCGCAGGCGCGGCACGGCCTCCTGGTTGAGTTCTACCAGCCAGCGCTCGTTGTGCTTGCGCACGAGCACGTCGGGGACCACATATTCCGGTTCGTTCGCCGAGATCTGCGAGCATGGACGCGGGTTGAGGCTCTGGATCAGTTCGATGACCTGGCGCAGGTCGTCTTCCTTGAGCTTCAAACGGCGCATCAACTGGCTGTAGTCGCGACTGCCGAGCAGGTCGAGGTAGTCGCCGGTGAGGCGCTTGGCTTCGGTAAGCCAGGGCGTATCGGCATCCAGTTGGCGCAGTTGCAGGAGCAGGCATTCGCGCAGGTCGCGGGCACCGACGCCGGCGGGTTCGAATTGCTGGATGCGATGCAGCACCGCCTCGACTTCGTCCAGTTCGATATCCAGTTCGGGGTCGAAGGCTTCGAGCACTTCTTCGAGGCTTTCTTCGAGGTAGCCCTGGTTGTTGATGCAGTCGATCAGGGTGACCGCAATCAGGCGATCGGTATCGGACATCGGCGCCAGATTCAGCTGCCAGAGCAGGTGTGCCTGCAGGCTCTCACCGGCGGAGGTGCGGGTGGTGAAGTCCCACTCATCATCGTCGCTGTTGCTTGGCAAGCTGCTGGCGCTGGTTTGGTAGATGTCTTCCCAGGATGTGTCGACGGGCAGTTCGTTGGGAATGCGCTCGCCCCAGTCGCCTTCATCGAGGCTGTCGACTGTCGGTGCGGTTTCCTGGTGGTCGGGCTGCTCGGGTGCGCTGGCGGCTTGTACATGCTCGACGTTATCGGCCATGGGGTCGGCGTTGTCGAAATCTTCACCTTCTTCCTGGCGTTCGAGCATCGGATTGGACTCCAGGGCCTCCTGGATCTCTTGCTGCAGATCCAGGGTAGACAGTTGGAGCAAGCGGATGGCCTGTTGCAGCTGCGGTGTCATCGTCAGCTGCTGGCCCATCTTGAGGACTAGCGATGGTTTCATGGCAGGCTAAGAACCTTATTCGCCGGCGCAAAGGCGCATTGACTACGAGGGCGCATCAGGCGCCCGCAATAAGCAAATTATATGCCTGACCTTGAAGGATTTCCCTGTCTAGCGCAACCGATCCATGGCTGAAGGTCGGGTCGTTACAGGCGGAACTCATGGCCCAGGTAGACGTCTTTCACCAGTTGGTTGGCCAGGATGGTTTCGGCATCGCCTTCGGCAATCAGCTGACCGTCGTTAACGATGTAAGCGGTTTCGCAGATGTCCAGGGTTTCACGCACGTTGTGATCGGTGATCAAAACACCGATGCCTTTGGCCTTTAGCTGGTGAATGATCTGCTTGATATCGCCGACGGAAATCGGGTCGACACCGGCAAAGGGTTCATCCAGCAAAATAAACTTGGGATCGCTGGCCAGGGCGCGCGCGATCTCAACCCGGCGTCGCTCGCCACCGGACAGGCTCATGCCCAGGTTGTCGCGGATATGGGTGATGTGGAATTCCTGCAGGAGGCTTTCCAGGCTCTGGCGTCGGCCGCTGCGATCAAGGTCTTTGCGCGTTTCGAGGATGGCCATGATGTTGTCGGCCACCGTCAGCTTGCGAAAGATCGAGGCTTCCTGGGGCAGATAGCCGATGCCAGCTAGGGCGCGGCCATGCATGGGCAGGAAGGTCACATCTTGCTGGTCGATCAGCACGCGGCCCTGATCGGCGGCGACGAGGCCGACAATCATATAGAAACAGGTGGTTTTGCCGGCGCCATTGGGGCCCAGTAGGCCGACGATCTGCCCGCTCTCGATGGACAGGCTGACGTCGCGCACGACTTGGCGGCCTTTATAGCTTTTGGCCAGGTGTTGGGCTTTAAGAGTGGCCATTACTGCGCCTGCTGTTCGGCGGGTTTGCTCTTCGGCTGGATCACCATGTCGATGCGTGGGCGCGGCGAGGTGATGGCACTGCCGTTGGCGCGCCCGGCGTTGACGATCTGGCGTTTGGTGTCATAGACGATTTTCTCGCCTTCGAAGGTGTTGCCTTCCTGAATCACCTTGGCCTGGTCGATCAGTACGATACGCTCATTGCTGGCGTAGTACTGGATGGTCAGGCCATAGGCTTGCACCAACTGCTTGTCGACGGCAGGTTTTTGTTCGTAATAGGCGGGCTTGCCGACGGCGGTGAACACGTCGATATCGCCTTGCGGGGTTTGGGTGATGGTCACGGTGTCGCCGGTGATCTTCAGGCTGCCTTGAGTAATCACTACGCCGCCGCGATAGACGGCCACGCCTTGTTTATCGTCGAGTTCGGCACTGTCGGCCTGCACGCGAATCGGTTGCTCGCGATCAGTGGGCAAGGCCCAGGTGCCGGCGCTGGTGAAGGCGGCGCTCAGGCTGAGCAGCAGGGAGAAGGTTTTAACGAACCTCATGTTGGCCTCTTACGTTGGACAGCAGGAGCATCCTGCCGTCATTCAAGTACGCTTTCATTCCTTGTGCCGTGGTCACTCCATTGGCGGCCTCGATTCTAACGGCTTGCTGGGTCTGCGCATATTCTTTGTCCGGGAATACGGTCAGACGGCTGCTGGTCAGGATCGTCGGTCGGCCTTTGGCGTCGGTGCGTGCCACGCGCACGTTATCAATCAGTTCAACTTCTTTGCCGCCGGGGGCAACTTCGCCGCGACTGCTTTGCACGTGCCAGGGTTGTACGTTGCCGCGGTAAAGCAATAAGTCGGGATTAGTCAGCAGGGTGAGATCGCTGGCTTTGATGTGCTCCAGTTTGTCGCTGGTCATCACATGGTCGAGCGAGCCGTCGGCCTGAAACTGGGTGCTTTTGGCGTTGATGACGTAGAAGTCGATCGCGTTAGCGTCGCTGGCGCTCGGCGGGTTGCGGTTGAAGCTTTCCGGGCGAATGTTCCAGTAGCCCACCGCCGCCAACAGGGCGGCAATGAGGGTAAAGATCAGCGGGCGGCGCAGTTTGCTCAGCATGGTCAGCTCTACAGGTAGGCGTCGAGGGCAGCGTCGAGGCTACCTTGGGCGCGCATGATCAGTTCGCAGAATTCGCGTGCGGCGCCTTCACCACCTCGGGCTTCGGTCACACCATGGGCATGCTGGCGGACAAAGCCGGCGGCATTGGCCACGGCCATGCCCAGGCCGACGCGGCGGATGACGGGCAGGTCAGGCAAGTCGTCGCCCAGATAAGCCACTTGAGCGTAGTTCAGGCCGAGTTCGCCGAGCAGTTCGTCCAGCACCACCAATTTATCTTCGCGGCCCTGATACAGATGCTGGATACCCAGGTTGTTGGCGCGCTTTTCCACTACGGGTGTGCTGCGGCCGCTGATGATGGCGGTGCGCACCCCGGAGTTGATCAGCATCTTTATGCCTTGGCCGTCGAGGGTGTTGAAGGTTTTGAACTCACTGCCGTCGGTCAGAAAATACAGGCGGCCGTCGGTGAGGACGCCGTCGACGTCAAAGATCGCTAGTTTGATTGCCTTGGCACGTTGCTGCAGGTCTTGGTTCATTACATCACTCCGGCGCGTAGCAGGTCGTGCATGTTCAGGGCGCCTACCGGGCGGTCCTGGTCGTCGACCACTACCAGCGAGTTGATCTTGTGATCTTCCATGATTTTCAGGGCTTCAGCGGCGAGCATGTCTGGTCGGGCGGTTTTGCCGTGGACGGTCATGACATCATCAATGCTGGCCTTGAGCACGTCGACGCCGCGATCCAGGGTGCGCCGCAGATCGCCGTCGGTAAACACACCGGCCAGGTTGCCGTCGGCCTGCAGGACCACGGTCATGCCCAGGCCTTTCTGGGTCATTTCCAGCAGTGCATCGCGCAGTGAGGTACCGCGAAGCACACGTGGCAGACTGTCGCCGCTGTGCATCACGTGCTCGACTTTCAGCAGCAGGCGACGGCCCAGGGCGCCACCCGGATGGGAAAACGCGAAGTCTTCGGCGGTAAAGCCGCGGGCTTCCAGTAGGGCGATGGCCAGGGCGTCGCCCAGTACCAGCGAGGCGGTGGTCGAGGAGGTGGGTGCCAGGTTCAGGGGGCAGGCTTCCTGGCTGATGCGTGCATCCAAGTTGACTTCGGCCGCTTTGGCCAAAGGTGATTCAGGGTTGCCGGTCATGCTGATCAGGGTAATGCCGAGGCGCTTGATCAGTGGCAGCAGGGTGACGATCTCGGCCGTGGAACCTGAGTTGGACAGGGCCAGGACCACGTCGTCGCGGGTGATCATGCCCATGTCGCCGTGGCTGGCTTCGGCCGGGTGCACAAAGAATGCAGTGGTGCCGGTGCTGGCCAGGGTGGCGGCGATCTTGTTGCCGATATGCCCGGATTTGCCCATGCCGACCACCACGACCCGGCCTTTGCTCGCCAGGATCAGCTCGCAGGCGCGGACAAAATTCGCGTCAATGCGCGCAAGCAAACCCTCCACCGCTTCGATTTCGAGGCGAATGGTGCGTTGGGCGGACTGGATCAAGTCGCTGGACTGGCTCATGGGGTCGGAGTACCGGGCGATTAAAAGCCGGCGATTATAGCGGCAAAGGCGCTTGGGCTCACCCTTGTTTGTCGTAGGGGGTAAATGCCGGCTTGGGCAGCGGTTTGTGCCTTGGGTGGTCTGTGGGTCGATGGTATAGTGCGCGGCTTGTTTATGGAGGCAGGCTGGCCCCGACGATGGGCGAGTGTCCTGCAAGGCGGGCACGACGTCAGTAATGACGGCAGCATAAGGAGTCCAGATGAGTGCCGAGAATGCCAATGCGGTCGAACTGAAGGGTGTGACCTTTCAGCGTGGCGCACGCAAGATTTTCAATAACGTCGATATCTTTATCCCGCGCGGCAAGGTCACCGGCATCATGGGGCCTTCCGGTTGCGGCAAGACGACCCTGCTGCGCCTGATTGCCGCCCAACTCAAACCGTCCCAAGGCGAAGTATGGGTCGACGGCAAGAACCTGCCGACCCTGTCGCGGGCTGAACTGTTCGACATGCGCAAGCAGATGGGTGTGCTGTTTCAGAGCGGCGCCCTGTTTACCGATCTGGATGTGTTCGAGAACGTGGCGTTTCCGCTGCGCGTGCACACCAAACTGCCTGAAGAGATGATCCGCGACATCGTGCTGATGAAGTTGCAGGCTGTAGGCTTGCGCGGGGCCATCGAGCTGACGCCGGATGAACTGTCCGGCGGCATGAAGCGCCGTGTGGCATTGGCGCGGGCTATTGCTCTGGATCCGCAGATTCTGATGTACGACGAGCCGTTTGTCGGTCAAGACCCGATCGCCATGGGCGTGCTGGTGCGCCTGATCCGCCTACTCAATGATGCCCTGGGGATCACCAGTATCGTGGTCTCCCATGACCTGGCGGAAACCGCCAGCATCGCCGACTACCTGTATGTGGTGGGTGATGGTCAGGTGCTCGGTCAGGGCACGCCGGACGAGTTGATGAACTCGGACAATCCGCGTATTCGTCAGTTTATGCAGGGCACGCCAGAT
Organism: Pseudomonas sp. BGA-UO-ETr-WB11; assembly: GCF_059567785.1. NCBI lineage: Bacteria > Pseudomonadati > Pseudomonadota > Gammaproteobacteria > Pseudomonadales > Pseudomonadaceae > Pseudomonas > Pseudomonas sp. BGA-UO-ETr-WB11. Next base: position 1,036,631 of record NZ_JCAQOS010000008.1, read on the forward strand.
GGCCCGGTGCCGTTTCATTATCCGGCACCCAATTACCGCGACGATCTTTTGGGGGGGCGCTGATGCGCAGTTTGCCAACACTTGAGCGGATTCGTCTGTTCGGGCGCGCCGGCATTGAGGTGGTCGAGGCCCTAGGCCGCTCCACACTATTTTTGCTACACGCGTTGCTGGGCCGAAATGGCCTGGGCAGTGGCTTTCAATTGCTGGTTAAGCAACTGTATTCGGTAGGTGTGTTGTCGCTGCCGATCATCATTGTGTCCGGGGTTTTTATCGGCATGGTGCTGGCGCTGCAGGGCTACAACATTCTGGTGGATTACGGTTCCGAACAGGCGGTAGGGCAGATGGTGGCCCTGACCTTGCTGCGTGAGCTGGGTCCGGTGGTCACCGGCTTGCTGTTTGCTGGGCGTGCGGGCTCGGCGTTGACCGCCGAAATTGGCAACATGAAGTCCACCGAGCAGTTGTCCAGTCTGGAAATGATCGGTGTAGACCCGCTCAAGTACATCATTGCTCCGCGCCTGTGGGCCGGCTTCATCTCCATGCCGTTACTGGCGCTGATCTTCAGCGTGGTTGGTATCTGGGGTGGCGCCATGGTCGCGGTTGACTGGCTGGGCGTTTATGAAGGCTCGTTCTGGGGCAATATGCAGAACAGCGTGAACTTCCATGAAGACGTGCTCAACGGCGTGATCAAGAGCATTGTCTTTGCCTTTGTGATCACCTGGATTGCCGTGTTCCAAGGCTATGACTGTGAGCCGACCTCGGAAGGCATCAGTCGTGCGACAACCAAAACCGTGGTCTACGCCTCTTTGGCGGTACTGGGCCTGGACTTTATTTTGACTGCCTTAATGTTTGGAGACTTCTGATGCAAACCCGCACCCTGGAAATCGGTGTTGGCCTGTTTCTCCTGGCTGGATTGCTGGCTTTGTTGTTACTGGCCCTGCGCGTCAGCGGCTTGTCGGTAGCCGACAGTGCTGACACCTACAAGCTGTATGCGCACTTCGACAATATTGCCGGCCTGACCGTGCGCGCCAAGGTCACCATGGCCGGCGTCACTATCGGTAAAGTCACTGCTATCGATCTCGACCGCGACAGCTATACCGGTCGGGTGACCATGGAAGTGCAGAAGCGCGTGGATAACCTGCCTACCGACTCCACCGCGTCGATCCTTACGGCCGGCCTGCTCGGTGAGAAGTACATCGGCATCAGTGTAGGGGGGGAAGAGGCGCTGCTTAAAAATGAGGGCACCATTCGCGACACCCAATCGGCGCTGGTGCTGGAAGACCTGATCGGCAAGTTCCTGCTCAATACCGTGAACAAGGACAGCAAATAATGGGAGTGCTCAACATGCGTTCGTTCCTTTGTCGTGGCCTGCTGGTGTTGCTGGCTGCCCTGCCGTTGTTTGCCAGTGCCCAGACGGCGCATCAGGTGGTGCAACAGACCACCGAGCAGCTGCTGGCCGATTTGAAGACTAATCGTCAGGTTTACCAGGGCAACCCCAACGCCTTTTATGATGCGCTCAATCGCATCATCGGCCCGGTGGTGGATGCCGACGGTATTTCCCGCAGCATCATGACCGTCAAGTATTCACGTGGCGCGTCGCCTGAGCAGTTGCAGCGCTTTCAGGATAACTTCAAGCGCAGCCTGATGCAGTTCTACGGCAATGCCTTGCTGGAGTACGACAACCAGGAAATTCGCGTGTTGCCGGCGCGCATGGAAGACCCTGAACGCGCCAGCGTAGGCATGGAAGTCAAGGACAGCAAGGGCACCATCTACCCGGTTTCCTACACCATGGTCAGCCTCAATGGCCAGTGGATGCTGCGTAACGTGATTATCAACGGCATCAACGTCGGCAAGCTGTTCCGTGACCAGTTCGCCGATGCCATGCAGCGCAATGGCAACAATCTCGACAAGACCATCGACGGCTGGGCTGAAGTGGTCGCCAAGGCCAAGCAAAGCGAAGCCGCACAGGCCAGCGGCACATGAGTGCGGCCAGCATCAGCCTCGCGCCCTCTGGTGAGTTGCTGCTTGCCGGTGTGCTGGATTATCGCAGCGGCCCAGCCTTGCGCGAGGCGGGCGGCAAGCTGATCGCCACGCACCCAGCCGCAGCGTTGAGCCTCAATTGCGCGGCGGTGGAGAAATCCAGCAGCGTCGGCTTGGCCCTGGTGCTGGCGTTTATGCGCGATGCGCAGGCTGCAGGTAAATCCCTGGTGGTCTGTCAGGTGCCGGCGGATATGCGCGAAATCGCCCAGGTCTGCGAGTTGACTGAGGTGTTGCCGCTGCAGGCATAAGCAAGAATTGTCTGGCCCACCGGTCAGTGAACCTAGGGTCTGTTGCCGTTTCATTCGCAGCCGCGCCGGAGTCTGTTTTTGCGCGAGGTAAGGCGCGAGGAGCGCGATTTGGTTGTTCCAAATAAGCGACGAGTAACGCCGCCTCGCGCAAAAACAGGCCCGGCCCTTCGGGTTGCGCGAGAAATGGCCACCGCTGTTGTTGCAGGACTTGCTAAGGGAATAACCATTACTTGCGTCCTGCGCCTAACCGGGGACCATTTCTCGCAGCAACGCGGTTTGCGATGAAACGGCAACAGACCCTCGTAACGGGGTTCGCAGGCCGGGGGCTTTTTTGTATGATGGCCGACCCCGCGCGCGTAGGGCGCCGATAGAGGTTGAGCATGCAGGCCGTAGAAGTGAAAAGCCTCCTGGAGGCAAAACTGCCGGATACCCAGGTAGAGGTAGAAGGGGAAGGCTGTAGCTTCCAGTTGAATCTGATCAGCGACGCCCTGGCCAGTCTGAGCCCAGTCAAGCGTCAGCAACAGGTTTATGCCCACCTGAACGCCTGGATCGCCGATGGCAGTATCCACGCCGTGACCATGAAATTCTTCAGCCGCGCCGCTTGGGCGGAGCGCACCTGAGCCTGCGGGCGATGAGACTCCTATGGATAAATTGATTATTACTGGCGGCATTCGTCTTGATGGCGAAATCCGCATCTCCGGGGCGAAAAACGCCGCCCTGCCGATTCTGGCTGCCACCTTGCTGGCCGATGGCCCGGTGACCGTGTGCAACCTGCCGCACCTGCACGACATCACCACCATGATCGAGCTGTTCGGTCGCATGGGCATTGAGCCGGTGATCGACGAGAAGCTCAGCGTCGAAATCGACCCGCGCAGCATCAAGACCCTGATCGCACCCTACGAGCTGGTGAAAACCATGCGCGCCTCGATCCTCGTGCTCGGCCCTCTGGTTGCGCGCTTCGGTGAGGCTGAAGTGGCACTGCCTGGCGGTTGCGCCATTGGTTCGCGTCCGGTCGACCTGCACATCCGTGGTCTTGAAGCCATGGGCGCGAAGATCGACGTGGAAGGCGGCTATATCAAGGCCAAGGCGCCGGAAGGTGGCTTGCGCGGTGCGCACTTCTTCTTCGATATCGTCAGCGTGACAGGTACCGAAAACATCATGATGGCCGCTGCGCTGGCCAAGGGCCGTTCGGTGCTGGAAAACGCCGCTCGCGAACCTGAGGTGGTCGACCTGGCCAACTTCATCAATGCCATGGGTGGCAAGATCTCCGGTGCTGGCACCGACACCATCACCATTGATGGCGTTGAGCGTCTGCACGGGGCTACTTACAGCGTGATGCCTGACCGGATCGAAACCGGCACCTACCTGGTGGCCGCTGCCGTTACCGGTGGCCGAGTCAAGGTCAAGGATACTGATCCGACCATCCTCGAAGCTGTGTTGCACAAGCTGGAAGAAGCAGGTGCTGAAGTCACCACCGGCAGCAACTGGATCGAGCTGAACATGCATGGCAAGCGGCCGAAAGCTGTGAACCTGCGTACCGCACCGTATCCTGCGTTCCCGACCGACATGCAGGCGCAGTTCATCTCCCTGAATGCGATTGCCGAAGGTACTGGCGCAGTGATCGAGACGGTATTCGAAAACCGTTTCATGCACGTCTATGAAATGAACCGTATGGGCGCGCAGATTCTGGTCGAGGGCAACACCGCCATCGTTACTGGTGTCGAGAAGCTCAAAGGCGCCCCAGTGATGGCCACCGACCTGCGGGCTTCGGCCAGCCTGGTGATCAGTGCCCTGGTAGCCGAAGGCGATACCCTGATCGACCGAATCTACCACATCGACCGTGGTTACGAGTGCATCGAGGAAAAGCTGCAGTTGCTGGGTGCCAAAATCCGCCGCGTGCCGGGCTAACAGCTCATTGAGTGAAAAGCCGGTCTGCGGGCCGGCCATGCGCTAACCAGAACCACGCGCCAAAGGATTCCTGTTTCATGCTGACCATCGCCCTGTCCAAAGGTCGGATCCTCGACGATACCCTGCCGCTGCTGGCGGCGGCTGGTATTGCGCCGACCGAAAACCCGGATAAAAGTCGCAAGCTGATCATCCCCACCACCCTGGAGGATGTGCGCCTGCTGATCGTGCGTGCCACCGATGTGCCGACCTATGTTGAGCACGGCGCCGCCGATCTCGGCGTGGCCGGCAAGGACGTGTTGATGGAGTACGGCGGCCAGGGTTTGTACGAGCCCCTGGATCTGCAGATTGCCAAGTGCAAGCTGATGACCGCCGGTGCCGTTGGCGTGCCCGAGCCCAAAGGCCGGCTGCGCGTGGCGACCAAGTTCGTCAATGTGGCCAAGGCGTACTACGCGGCCCAAGGCCGTCAGGTCGAGGTGATCAAGCTGTACGGCTCCATGGAGCTGGCACCGCTGGTTGGCCTGGCTGACAAGATCATCGACGTGGTCGATACCGGCAACACCTTGCGTGCCAACGGTCTGGAAGCCCAGGAGTTGATTGCCCACGTCAGCTCGCGACTGATCGTCAACAAGGCGTCGATGAAGATGCAGCACGCCCGCATCCAGGCGCTGATCGACACCTTGCGCGACGCGGTCGAGTCCCGACACCCCCGCTAATACCCCTGGCGCGGCAATTCGCCGCGTTTGCCTATCCGTGTCATAGCCAATTTTCTCGGGCGTCCATGCGGTGGGCTTGGTAGCTTAGCGACGCCCGAGCATTTGCCAATTTATGAGGCCCGCTATGACCGCTCCTATCGCTATTCGCCGACTCAACGCTGCCGATGCCGATTTCGCCCAGCATCTGGACCATCTGCTGAGCTGGGAAAGCGTGTCCGACGACGCGGTCAACCAGCGGGTGCTGGAGATCATTCGTGCCGTGCGCGAGCGTGGCGATGCTGCGCTGGTTGAACTGACCCAGCGCTTTGATGGTTTGGAAGTGGCCAGCATGGCCGACCTGATCCTGCCGCGCGAGCGCCTGGAGCTGGCCCTGACGCGCATTACCGCGGCCCAGCGCGAAGCCCTGGAAAAAGCCGCCGAGCGCGTGCGCCTCTACCACGAGCGGCAGAAGCAGAACTCCTGGACTTACACCGAGGCCGACGGCACGGTGCTTGGCCAGCAGGTCACGCCACTGGATCGCGCCGGCCTGTATGTGCCGGGCGGCAAGGCCACCTATCCGTCCTCGGTGCTGATGAACGCCATTCCCGCCAAGGTCGCCGGTGTCGCCGAGGTGGTCATGGTGGTGCCGACTCCCCGCGGCGAAATCAATGAAATGGTCCTGGCCGCCGCCTGCATCGCGGGTGTCGATCGGGTGTTCACCATTGGTGGCGCCCAGGCCGTGGCGGCATTGGCCTATGGCACCGAGAGCGTGCCGCCGGTGGACAAGATCGTCGGCCCCGGCAACATCTACGTGGCCACCGCCAAACGGCACGTGTTCGGTAAGGTCGGCATCGACATGATCGCCGGACCGTCGGAGATTCTGGTGGTTTGCGATGGTCAGACCGATCCGGACTGGATCGCCATGGACCTTTTCTCCCAAGCTGAGCACGACGAAGACGCTCAGGCGATTCTGGTCAGCCCGGACGCGGCCTTTCTCGATCAAGTCGCTGCCAGCATTGCCAAGCTGCTGCCGACCATGGAGCGTGCCGAGATTATCAATGCCTCGATCGTTGCCCGTGGTGCGCTGATTCAGGTGGCGGACATGGCTCAGGCCATCGAGGTGGCCAATCGCATTGCGCCCGAGCACTTGGAGTTGTCGGTCGCCAACCCTGAGCAGTACTTGCCGCAGATCCGTCACGCCGGGGCGATCTTTATGGGCCGTTATACCGCCGAGGCCCTGGGTGATTACTGCGCCGGGCCGAACCACGTGTTGCCGACCTCGGGCACCGCGCGCTTCTCCTCGCCGCTGGGGGTGTATGACTTCCAGAAGCGTTCGTCGATCATCTATTGCTCGGCTGCCGGTGCCTCCGAGCTGGGCAAGGTGGCCTCGGTACTCGCCCGTGGTGAGTCGCTGACTGCCCACGCCCGCAGCGCCGAATACCGTATTGCGCCTGACGCTGAGGGGAAATAAGCATGAGCAAATTCTGGAGTCCCTTCGTCAAGGATCTGGTGCCCTACGTGCCCGGTGAGCAGCCCAAGCTGGCCAAGCTGGTCAAGCTCAACACCAACGAAAATCCTTATGGCCCATCGCCCAAGGCGCTGGCAGCCATGCAGGCGGAATTGAATGACGACCTGCGCCTGTATCCCGATCCCAACAGCGATCGCCTCAAGCAGGCGGTGGCCGATTACTACGGGGTAGAGACTGCCCAGGTGTTTGTCGGCAATGGTTCCGATGAAGTGCTGGCCCATGCGTTCCATGGCCTGTTCCAACACGGCCAGCCGTTGTTGTTTCCGGATATCAGCTACAGCTTCTATCCGGTCTACTGCGGTCTGTATGGCATTCCGTTCGAGGCGGTGGCCCTGGACGAGCAGCTGCAGATTCGCGTTGAGGATTACGCGCGGCCTAACGGCGGCATCGTGTTCCCCAACCCGAATGCCCCCACTGGTTGTCTGCTGGCCCTAGAGGCCATCGAGCGCCTGCTCAAGGCCAACCCGGATACCGTGGTGCTGGTTGACGAGGCCTATATCGACTTCGGTGGCGTCAGCGCCATTAGCCTGGTCAATCAGTACCCGAACCTGCTGGTGACCCAGACGTTGTCGAAGTCGCGCTCGCTGGCGGGGCTGCGTGTCGGCTTAGCAGTGGGCCATCCGGATCTGATCGAGGCACTGGAGCGGATCAAGAATAGCTTCAACTCCTACCCGTTGGATCGCATGGCGATTGCCGGTGCGGCAGCGGCATTCGAAGATCAGGCTTACTTCGCCCACACCTGCCAGTTGGTGATCGACAGCCGTGAGGCGCTGGTCCAAGCCTTGACCGGGCAGGGCTTCGAGGTGCTGCCGTCGGCGGCCAACTTCGTCTTCGCTCGTCATCCGCAGCAGGATGCTGCCGCGCTGGCGGCGGGTCTGCGCGAGCACGGGGTGATCGTGCGGCACTTCAAACAGGCGCGTATCGCCCAGTTCCTGCGCATCAGCATCGGCACGCCGGAGCAGAATCAGGCGCTGTTGGATGCCTTAGCTGTGTGCCTGGCCTGAGTAACGGCACCATAAAAAACGGCGCCCTCGGGCGCCGTTTTTTATGGTGCCGAGACTTATTTGTTCTCGTTACTGCTGACCGGCGGGCGCAAGCCAATTTCGGTGCGCAGCTCCAGTGCCTGGCCATTGCGCACGATGGCGATGCTCACCTCTTCGCCGGGCTTGGCTTGGGCCACCAGGTTCATGCTCTTGCGCCCGTCGCTGGCGGGCTGGCCATCGATGCTGAGGATGATATCGCCGGGCTGCAGGTTGGCCCGCTCGGCTGGGCTGTTGCGGTAGATCGCCGCCACCACGATGCCGGGACGGCCTTCCAGGCCGAAAGATTCGGCCAGCTCTGGGGTCAGCGGTTGCACTTCGATACCCAGCCAGCCACGAATCACCCGACCGTGTTCGATGATGGCGTTCATCACTTCCAGGGCCAGTTTGCTCGGAATGGCAAAGCCGATGCCTTGCGAGCCGCCGGATTTGGAGAAAATCGCGGTATTGATGCCGATCAGATTGCCCAGTGCATCCACCAAGGCACCACCGGAGTTGCCGGGGTTAATCGCGGCGTCGGTCTGGATAAAATCCTCGTAGGTGTTCAAGCCCAGCTGGTTACGCCCGGTGGCGCTGATAATGCCCATGGTCACGGTCTGGCCAACACCGAAGGGGTTGCCGATGGCCAGCGCCACGTCGCCGATCTGGATCTTGTTGGAGTGGCCGAGGGTGATGGCGGGCAGGTCGGGGAGGTCAATCTTGAGCACCGCCAGGTCGGTTTCCGGGTCGCTGCCGATGACTTTGGCCAGGGTTTCGCGGCCATCCTTGAGGGCCACGATAATCTGGTCGGCACCGCTGACCACGTGGTTGTTGGTCAACAGATAGCCTTCCGGGCTCATGATCACCGCCGAACCCAGGCTTGACTCCATGCGCCGCTGTTTGGGCAGGTTGTCGCCATAAAAGTGCTGGTACTGCGGATCATTGGCCAGCGGCGAGGCCGGCTTGCTCACCACTTTGGTGGTGTACAGGTTGGCCACCGCCGGCGCGGCGTTGCCCACGGCCTCGGCATAGGACACCGGGCCTTGCTGCAGCAGGCCATAGCTCGGCGCTTGCTGCAGGTGCACGTCCTGGCGCGGCAGGCCGACCCACTCGGGGTAGCGCTGGATGATCAGCAGGGCGGCGAGCACGCCGACCAGTAACGGCCAGCCAAAAAATCGCAGGGCCTTGGGCATGGAATGAATCCTGAGGGTTGCGAGGGCCGGAGGCGGCCCTTAAGGTGGCGCCATTATAGAGAGCCCGGTGCTTAGGCAAATAGCCTGTTTGCCGGCTTTGTCGACAGTTTTGGAGAACCTTTGCCATGGCCATTGCCCTGACCACCCTGGTGGAAGAAGCCGAGCGTTACCTGAATGCCGCGCGCATCAGCGATTACTGCCCCAATGGTCTGCAAGTGGAGGGGCGGCCGCAGGTGCGGCGTATCGTCAGCGGCGTGACTGCCAGTCAGGCGCTGCTGGATGCGGCCGTGGAAGCCGATGCCGATGTGGTGCTGGTGCATCACGGCTACTTCTGGAAGGGCGAGAATCCTTGCATTACCGGGATCAAGCAGCGCCGTTTGAAGACATTGCTGAGCCACGACATCAGCCTGCTGGCCTATCACCTGCCCCTGGATGTGCATCCCGAGGTGGGCAACAACGTACAGCTGGCGCGCCAGCTCGACCTCATTGTTGAAGGCCCGCTGGAGGCCGATAACCCGCGCAGTGTCGGTTTGGTCGGCGCGCTGGCCGAGCCCATGAGCGGCCGCGACTTTGCCCGCAAGGTCCATGACGTGCTGGGGCGTGAGCCGTTGCTGATTGAGGGTGACGGCCTGATTCACCGGGTTGGTTGGTGCACCGGTGGTGGTCAGGGCTACATCGACCAGGCGATTGCCGCCGGTGTCGATCTGTACCTGACCGGCGAGGCCTCAGAGCAGACCGTGCACAGCGCGCGGGAAAACGGCATCAGCTTTATTGCCGCCGGCCATCACGCCACCGAGCGCTATGGGGTGCAGGCCCTGGGCGATTATCTGGCCCGGCGCTTTGCCCTCGAACACCTGTTTATCGACTGCCCAAACCCCGTTTAAGGGGAATATGGCTAGAACCTTTAGATCTAACTAGGCGCCTGATTAGAAGCAGGTGCTGTGCTAAAGTTCGCGCCTCGTCCACGGCCCGCCGGCCGTCCTATTGCCAATGTGAGTAGCCATGCTCGACAAAATGACGCATCTGAAACAGCTGGAGGCGGAAAGCATCCACATCATCCGCGAGGTCGCCGCCGAGTTTGATAATCCGGTGATGCTCTATTCCATCGGTAAAGATTCCGCCGTAATGCTGCACCTGGCCCGCAAGGCGTTCTTCCCCGGCAAGCTGCCGTTCCCGGTGATGCATGTGGATACTCGCTGGAAGTTCCAGGAGATGTATTCGTTCCGCGAGAAAATGGTCAAGGAATATGGCCTGGAGTTGATTACTCACATCAACCCCGATGGCGTGGCGCAGAACATTAACCCGTTCACCCACGGCAGCGCCAAGCACACCGACATCATGAAAACCGAGGGCTTGAAGCAGGCCCTGGACAAGTACGGCTTTGATGCTGCCTTCGGTGGCGCGCGCCGCGACGAAGAGAAATCCCGCGCCAAGGAGCGTGTGTACTCGTTCCGCGACAGCAAGCACCGCTGGGACCCAAAGAACCAGCGCCCTGAGCTGTGGAATGTGTACAACGGCAAGGTCAACAAGGGCGAGTCGATCCGCGTGTTCCCGCTGTCGAACTGGACCGAGTTGGACATCTGGCAATACATCTATCTGGAAGGCATCCCGATCGTGCCGCTGTACTTCGCCGCCGAACGCGACGTGATCGAGAAGAACGGCACCCTGATCATGATCGACGACGAGCGCATCCTTGAGCACCTCAGCGATGAGGACAAGGCCCGTATCGTCAAGAAGAAGGTGCGTTTCCGTACCCTCGGCTGCTACCCGCTGACCGGCGCGGTGGAGTCCGAGGCCACCAGCCTCACCGATATCATTCAGGAAATGCTCTTGGCTCGAACCTCCGAGCGTCAGGGTCGCGTGATCGACCATGACGGTGCCGGTTCGATGGAAGACAAAAAACGCCAGGGCTATTTCTAAGTAGGGTTTTTATATGTCGCACCAAGACGATTTGATCAGCGAAGACATCCAGGCCTACCTGGCACAACATGAGCGCAAAGAGCTGCTGCGCTTCCTCACCTGCGGCAACGTTGACGACGGCAAGAGCACCCTGATTGGGCGCCTGTTGCATGACTCGAAGATGATCTACGAAGACCATCTGGAAGCCATCACCAAAGACTCGAAGAAGGTCGGCACCACTGGTGAAGACATCGACCTGGCGCTGCTGGTGGATGGTCTGCAGGCTGAGCGCGAGCAGGGCATCACCATCGACGTGGCGTACCGCTATTTCAGCACCGCCAAACGCAAGTTCATCATCGCCGACACCCCCGGCCATGAGCAGTACACCCGCAACATGGCCACGGGAGCCTCCACCTGCGACCTGGCGATCATCCTGATCGACGCCCGCTACGGTGTGCAGACCCAGACCAAACGTCACAGCTTTATCGCCTCCCTGCTGGGCATCAAACACATCGTCGTCGCCATCAACAAGATGGACCTCAAAGGCTTCGATGAGGCGGTGTTCGAGCAGATTAAGGCCGATTACCTGGAATTTGCCGAGGGCATCGCGCTCAAGCCAAGCTCGCTGCACTTCGTGCCGATGTCGGCGCTGAAGGGCGACAACGTGGTCAACAAATCCGAGCGTTCGCCGTGGTACAGCGGTCAGTCGCTGATGGAAATTCTCGAAACCGTGGAAGTGGCCGGTGATCGCAACTTCACCGATCTGCGTTTCCCGGTGCAGTACGTTAACCGTCCGAACCTGAACTTCCGCGGTTTCGCCGGCACCTTGGCCAGCGGCATCGTGCGCAAGGGTGACGAAGTCATAGTCCTGCCGTCGGGCAAGGGCAGCAAGATCAAGTCGATCGTCACCTTCGACGGTGAGTTGGAGCAGGCGGGTCCAGGCCAGGCCGTGACCCTGACCCTGGAAGACGAAATCGACGTGTCCCGTGGCGACCTGTTGGTGCATGCCGACAACCAGCCGCAGGTGACCGACAGTTTCGACGCCATGCTGGTGTGGATGGCTGAAGAGCCGATGCTGCCGGGCAAGAAGTACGACATCAAACGCGCCACCAGTTATGTGCCGGGCTCGATTGCCAGCATCCACAACCGTGTTGACGTGAACACCCTGGAAGAAGGCCCGGCCAGCAGCCTGCAGTTGAACGAGATCGGTAAGGTCAAAGTCGCTCTGGATGCACCGATTGCCCTCGACGGTTACGCCAGTAACCGCACCACCGGTGCCTTTATCGTTATCGATCGTTTGACCAACGGTACCGTCGGCGCCGGCATGATCATCGCCGCGCCAGTGGGCGGTCAGGCGGGCAGTGGTCACCACGGCCAGTTGGCCCATGTGTCCACCGAGGAGCGTGCTGCGCGCTTCGGCCAGCAATCGGCCAGCGTGTTGTTCAGCGGCCTGTCGGGCGCCGGCAAGAGCACCCTGGCCTACGCCGTGGAGCGCAAGCTGTTCGATATGGGCCGTGCGGTCTACGTGTTGGATGGGCAGAACCTGCGCCGTGACCTGAACAAGGGCTTGCCCCAGGACCGTGCCGGTCGCAGTGAGAACTGGCGCCGTGCGGCGCAGGTGGCCAAGCAGTTCAACGAAGCTGGCATGCTGACGCTGGCAGCCTTTGTTGCGCCGGATGCCGAAGGTCGCGAACAGGCCAAGGCCATCATTGGTGCTGAGCGCTTGCTCACCGTTTATGTGCAGGCTTCGCCGCTCGCGTGCCGTGAGCGCGATCCGCAGGGGCTGTACGCCGCAGGTGGCGACAACATCCCTGGTGAGTCCTTCGCCTACGACATCCCGCTGGATGCCGATCTGGTGGTTGATACCCAGTCCACCTCGGTGGAAGAGGGCGTCAAGGCCGTGCTGGAGCTGCTGCGCAGTCGCGGCGCGATCTAATCGCCCGCCGATAAAAAAAACCGCCGGAAGGCGGTTTTTTTATGGCTGCGGTTCAGCGCTTCAGGACTTCTTGCTCTTCAGGCCAAAGCTTTCATCCAGCGTGCCGGTGGCGTCCGCGGGTTTTGGCGCGTAGTCCTTGGGCATCTCATTGTTGGCTGGTGGGGTCAGGCGCTCGCGCGGACCGTTGTGGTTGTCGTCACTGTGCAGGGCAGCAAGCAGGCGCTGCCGGGTGATTTCGTCCAATGCCAGGCGGTCGGCGCCCTCGGACAGGTGCTCCTGCACGTCCTGGTAACTCTGGGTCAGGCGCTTGACCAGGCTGGCGGTGGTGTTGAAGTGGGTGACCACTTCACTTTGGTAGCTGTTGAAGCGACCTTGAAGATCATCCAGCTGACGCTGCGTACGGCCGGGGGCGGCGTTGGGCAACAGGCGGGCGATCAAAAAACCGATGGCAATGCCGGTCAGCAATGCGAGGGCTGGCAGTAACCAGGCGGTGAGCGACTGTTCCACGAATCCTTCCTCTATAAGCGGCTTTGCTTTACGTTAACGGCTCGAACCTGCGCTGTATAGCGCAATGCAATGCCGGTGTGTGCATAGGTTATGCAGCTAGTGTGCATGCTTAATGCACCTAGTGTGCATGGCGCAGGCTGTCAGCTAGACGAGTCGACCCTACCTGGGGTCACGGAGTTACCCGTTGTCCACCCGTGAAATACCGCTTTTGCTCGAGGGCCCCTGTGGCCCCCTCGAAGCCCTGTACCTTGATCTGCCGAATGCTCGTGGCCTGGCGCTGCTCTGTCATCCCAATCCCGTGCAGGGTGGCACCATGCTCAACAAGGTGGTTTCCACCTTGCAGCGCACGGCGCGCGACGCCGGCTACAGCACGTTGCGCTTCAACTACCGCGGCGTCGGCCAAAGTGCCGGTAGCCACGACATGGCTGGTGGCGAGGTCGACGATGCTGAGGCAATCGCCCTGTGGCTACGTGGCCAGAAGCCGCAACTGCCGCTGAGCATGCTCGGTTTTTCTTACGGCGGCTTTGTCGCCGCTGCCCTGGCTGGGCGTCTGGAGGCGCAAGGTCAGGTGGTCGAGCGGCTGTTTATGGTCGCCCCGGCTGTGCAGCGCCTGCAGGCACCGGAACGGCTGCCTGAGCACGCCGTGTTGACGGTGATCCAGCCGGAACAGGATGAAGTGATCGACCCGGCCGTGGTGTTTGCCTGGTCACAGGCATTGCCGCGCCCCCATGAGCTGCTGAAAGTGGCAGAATGCGGGCACTTTTTTCACGGCAAGCTGACCGATCTAAAAGACGCGGTGTTACCTCGTCTGGCGTGATCACTAGCCGCCGCAGGCCCAACCGATAAGCGACAGACCATGACCACTCGTATTCTGACCGGCATCACCACCACTGGCACTCCGCACCTGGGCAACTACGCCGGCGCCATTCGCCCGGCGATTGTCGCCAGCCGCGCCGCCGATGCCGATTCGTTTTATTTCCTGGCTGACTACCATGCGCTGATCAAGTGCGATGACCCGCTGCGCATCCAGCGCTCGCGCTTGGAAATCGCCGCTACCTGGCTGGCGTGTGGCCTGGATGTCGAGCGTGCGACCTTCTATCGCCAGTCCGATATTCCGGAAATTCCCGAGCTGACCTGGCTGCTGACCTGCGTTGCTGGCAAGGGCCTGCTCAACCGTGCCCATGCCTACAAGGCCTCGGTGGACAAGAATGTCGAGCTGGGTGAAGACCCAGACGCCGGCGTGACCATGGGCCTGTTCAGCTACCCGGTGCTGATGGCCGCGGACATTCTGATGTTCAACGCGCATAAGGTGCCGGTCGGTCGCGATCAGATCCAGCACGTGGAAATGGCCCGCGACATCGGCCAGCGCTTCAATCACTTGTTCGGTCAGGGCAAGGAGCTGTTCACCTTGCCGGAAGCGGTGATCGAAGAGGGCGTGGCCACCTTGCCGGGCCTCGACGGGCGCAAGATGAGCAAGAGCTACGACAACACCATTCCGTTGTTCGGCAGCGCCAAACAACTGAAAGACGCCATTGCCCGCATCGTCACCGACTCCAAGTTGCCCGGCGAGGCCAAGGATCCGGACAATTCGCACCTGTTCACCCTCTATCAGGCCTTTGCCAGCGCCGCCCAGCAAGCCGAGTTCCGTGCCGAGCTGGTTGCCGGCCTGGGCTGGGGCGATGCCAAGCAGCGTCTGTTCCAGCTGCTGGACAGCGAGCTGGGTGAGGCGCGCGAGCGTTATCACGCCTTGATCGAGAAGCCGGCGGAGCTGGAGGATATTCTTTTGGCCGGTGCTGCCAAGGCGCGCAAGGTCGCTACGCCGTTCCTCGGTGAGTTGCGCGAGGCGGTGGGCCTGCGCTCGTTCCGTACCCAGGTGCAGGCAGGTGATGCAGGTAAGAAGAAGGCGGCGAAAAGCGCGCGCTTTGTCAGCTTCCGTGAGGATGATGGCAGCTTCCGTTTCCGCCTGCTGGATGCCGCTGGCGAGCAGTTGCTGCTGTCCAAGTGCTTTGCCGACGGCAAGTCCGCCGGTCAGGTCAGCAAGCGTCTGCAGAGTGGCGATGAGCTAGACCTGCGTGAACAGGGCGATGGCTTTGCTCTGTGGCTGGACGCTGAGTGCATCGCCGAGAGCCCGGCATTTTCTGATGCGGCGGCCTGCCAGGCTGCCATCCAGCGCCTGCGCGAAGCCCTGGCGCCGGCGGAGTAATCCGCGGGCCACTCTACCTGTGGTCAATTGCCAATCCGTGGGTGCGCCGTTACAGTGGCGCCCCGTTTTTCTTGCCCAGCCCAGTTGCCGACTATGACTCCCCTAGCGCGATACCAAGAGGACCTGAAACGGCCCGACTTCTTCCATGACGCCGCCCAGGAAACTGCGGTGCGCCATCTGCAACGCCTGTATGACGATCTGGTGGCGGCGCACAAGCATAAGCCTGGCCTGCTGGGTTCGCTGTTCAGCAAGAAGACCCAGGACCCGGTCAAAGGCCTGTATTTCTGGGGCGGCGTGGGTCGCGGCAAGACCTACCTGGTCGATACCTTCTTTGATGCGCTGCCGTTCAAAGAGAAGACCCGCACTCACTTCCACCGCTTTATGAAGCGTGTTCACGAAGAGTTGCGCACCCTAAAAGGTGAGAAAAACCCGCTGCCGTTGGTGGCCAAGCGTTTTGCCGCCGAAACTCGGGTGATCTGTTTTGACGAATTTTTCGTCTCTGATATTACCGATGCGATGATTCTGGCCGGCTTGCTGGAAGAGCTGTTCAAGAACGGCGTGACACTGGTGGCGACCTCCAACATCGTTCCCGATGGCCTGTATAAAGATGGCCTGCAGCGTGCGCGTTTCCTGCCGGCGATTGCCCTGGTCAAGCTGCACACTGAAGTGGTCAACGTCGACAGCGGCGTCGATTACCGCCTGCGCGCACTGGAGCAGGCCGAGCTGTATCACTGGCCGCTGGATGCGGCAGCGGAAGACAGCCTGAGCAAGAGCTTCAGCAGTCTGTTGCCGGAGCATTGCCAGGTCGAGCTTGATGAAGACCTGATGATCGAGAATCGGGCCATTCAGGCGCGCAAGGTCGGTGACGACGTGGCCTGGTTCGAGTTCCGCGAGCTGTGCGATGGTCCGCGCAGTCAGAACGACTACATCGAGCTGGGTAAGATCTTCCACGCGGTGCTGATTTCCAACGTCGAGCAAATGGGCGTGAGCAAGGACGACATGGCGCGGCGCTTTATCAACCTGGTGGATGAGTTTTACGACCGCAACGTCAAGCTGATCATCTCGGCTGAGGTTGAGTTGAAGGACCTTTACACCGGTGGCCGCCTGGAGTTTGAATTCCAGCGCACCCTCAGTCGCTTGCTGGAAATGCAGTCCCACGAGTTCCTCTCGCGACCGCATAAGCCGTAACGGCGGTAGAAATAAAAAGGGGTTGCCACTGGCAACCCCTTTTTTGTTTTGGCACGGATTTAACGCTGGGCGGTGCTCTGTTCGAAGCTGGCCAGCAGCTTCTTGGCGTGGGCCACTTCCAGGGCTTCCATGGCGTTGATCGGTTTGATCTGGGTCGCCAGTTTCAGGTGCTTCAGGGCCTTGTCGTGCTCGTCGTCGCCGTACACGTAGGTGAGGGCGTTGGCGTATTCGTAGTGGCCGATCGGCAGGTTGTTGGCTTGCTTGAACGATCGCTCGAAGTACTGCTCCATCTTGTCCGAGCTGACGCCGTAGGTCATGCCACCCACCAGCGAGCCGACCTTGCGGATCACCCCGGCTTCGTAGCCACCGTACAGTGCCAGGGCGAACGGCTGGCGCGGTTGTTTGGCCAGCAGGGCGTCGAGCTCTTTGGGGATTTGGCTGGTGTAGCCGCGCTTGAGTACCACGGCAATCGGCAGCTCCTCACCGAGGCGCGCCTTGGCGTAGACGCGACCGAACATGGCCATCGGGTCGGCGTTGACCAGATCGCCGGCCTGGTCGGTGTAGCTGATCACTTCTTCCAGCAGTTTGTGTTTGCTGGCTTGGTCAGGTGCCATAAACAGGGCATAGATGACCTGGGCAAACATCGCTGGCACCTGGCCACCAACACCGAGCTTGAGACCATCAGCCTTGGCTTTGGCAAAGTCGCCACGGAACATGCTGCGCCACACATCCTGCAGCTTGGCCGCATAGATCTCGGCTTCCTCGGGCTTGCCGGTGAAACCGGTGCCGGCGGCAACCGTCATTTCCAGGGCTTTGGGGTTTTGTGTAGCCATGTTGACGACCCATTCGGCATCTGGGTACGGGTAGTTTGTGCCAAAACCACGGGTCAGCTGTGGCCAGGCCTGGCGTAGCTTGTCGCCAGAGTAGTCGTAGGCGCTTTGGTCGTGGGGGAAGGGTTTCCAGTTGTCATCCGCAACAGCGCCGAGGCTGCAGAGGCTGAGCAGGGCAAAAAGGGCATGGCGCATGGCTTGGACCTGTTCTTGTTGTAGGGGGGGCGCCCCGCGGGGCTCGGCCGATCATAGGGCGTCTACTGGGCCGGTGAACCCATCCTACGAATGGCGAGCGGTTACTCGCCTTTGTGCTGGAACTGCCGGCGATATTGATTGGGCGACAGCTCGGTGTGTTGGCGAAACAGGCGGGCAAAGAAGCTGGCATCGTCATAGCCAACTTCGTAGCTGATGGTCTTGATGCTTTTGCGCGTGGCCGAGAGCAGGCCCTTCGCGGTTTCGATGCGCAGGCGCTGTAGGTAGTGCAGGGGCTTGTCGCCCGTGGCGGTCTGGAATCGGCGCATGAAGTTGCGAATGCTCATGCCGTGGGCGCGAGCTACATCTTCGAAGCGAAACTTGTCGGCGAAATGTTCTTCCAGCCAGTGCTGAATCTGCAGGATGGTCACGTCTTGGTGCAGTTTCTGCCCACCGAAGCCAATGCGGCCAGGGGCATAACTGCGCTGCACTTCGTAAAGGATATCGCGGGACACGCCCTGGGCCACGCTGGCCCCGCAGAAGCGCTCGATCAGGTAAATGTAGAGGTCGCAGGCCGAGGTGACGCCACCGGCGCAATACAGGTTGTCGGCGTCCGATAGGTGCTTTTCCTGGTTCAGCAGCACCTTGGGGAAACGTTCGGAAAACTCATTGAAGAAGCGCCAGTAGGTCGTGGCCTCCTTGCCGTCCAGTAGGCCGGACTGGGCCATCCAGAACACGCCCGTGGCCTCTCCGCATATCGCTGCACCAGCCGCATGACGTTCGCGCAGCCAGCTCAGCACATGTGGGTGACGCGCGCAGAGTGCGTCGAAGTCATCCCAGAAGGCGGGCAGGATGATCACGTCGGCGCTGTCCAGGCGGCCATCAACCGGAATGATCACGTCGCTGAAGCTGCGTACCGGCTGGCCGTCTGGGCTGACCAGATGAATTTCGAACGAGGGGGTTAGGCCCAGGCCGAGTTGTTTGCCATAGCGCAGGCTGGCCATGTGGAAGAAATCCTTGGCCTGCAGCAGGGTGGAGGCGAAGACGCCTTCGGTGGCCAGGATGCTGACGCGCTTCAGGGGCGTGGCGGTTAGCGGGGTCATGGAGTGTTCTTGTTTTAATTATTTAGGGGTAAACGGTCAATATACGGCTGGATCGTCTTATTTTTTGGCGGATGTGTCCAGTGTGGTTGTCGGTCGGACTGTCCTACAGTCATGCCTTGGCAAATTTTGTCTTCCGTTGCGTTTTTTTAGGTGCCGTCATGATTCCAAGAACAATATTCAGCTCCGATCACGAACTCTTTCGGGACAGTGTGCGCAAGTTTCTTGAGCAGGAAGCCGTGCCGTTCCACGCACAATGGGAAAAGGACGGCCATGTCGATCGCCGGCTTTGGAATAAAGCTGGTGAGGCGGGGATGCTGTGCTCGCACATTCCTGAAGAGTACGGCGGTATGGCTGCGGATTTTCTCTACAGTACGGTGGTGATTGAAGAAATCGGCCGCCTTGGCTTGACCGGTATTGGTTTCTCCCTGCATTCCGACATCGTCGCGCCGTACATCCTGCATTACGGCTCCGAAGCGCTGAAGCACAAATACCTGCCCAAACTGGTGTCTGGCGAGATGGTTACCGCCATCGCCATGACCGAGCCGGGCGCAGGCTCTGATCTGCAAGGGGTGAAAACCACTGCCGTGCTGGACGGTGACGAGTATGTGATCAACGGCTCCAAGACCTTTATCACCAACGGCTATCTGGCTGATCTGGTGATTGTGGTGGCCAAGACCGATCCGAAAGCTGGCGCCAAGGGCACCAGTCTGTTTCTAGTGGAGGCGGGCACGCCAGGCTTTGCCAAGGGCAAGCGTCTGGAGAAGGTCGGCATGAAGGCGCAGGATACGTCCGAGCTGTTCTTCCAGGATGTGCGCGTGCCCAAGGAAAACTTGTTGGGGCAGGCCGGTATGGGCTTCGCCTATCTGATGCAGGAGCTGCCTCAGGAGCGCTTGACCGTAGGTATCGGTGCTCTGGCTTCGGCTGAAGCGGCATTGGCGTGGACCCTGGAATACACCCGTGAGCGCAAGGCATTCGGCAAGGCGGTGGCGGACTTCCAGAACACCCGCTTCAAGCTGGCGGAAATCGCTACGGAGGTACAAATCGGTCGGGTATTTCTGGATAAATGCCTGGAGCTGCATTTGCAGGGCAAGCTCGATGTGCCGACCGCAGCGATGCTCAAGTACTGGGGCACAGACCTGCAGTGCAAGGTGTTGGATGAGTGCGTGCAGCTGCATGGTGGCTACGGTTACATGTGGGAGTACCCCGTGGCCCGTGCCTGGGCCGATGCGCGGGTGCAGCGCATCTATGCCGGTACTAACGAGATCATGAAGGAAATCATTGCCCGCTCGCTGTAGTGGCCGAGATGTGACTGCAGCTGATTCGCCCGGTGCAGCTCGTGTCGGGCGAAACGGGTCTCTGTTTGGGGTGCGCTGCTATTAAGCTCGTGAGGCTAGCGCAGGTCTTTGCCGTGCTGGCCGTGCCTGTCGGCAAAATCGTGTTGAAATTCTTTCGATAATCTGCATAATTGCGCACCTCTTTCTGCAGTGGAAGTGATGCGCCGCTTGCCGAAGAATCTTGCCGTATGACGGTCGCGCTGACCCGAGCCCCCGATAGCGCCTGTTTTCGGCTGCCTTTGACTTGTCAAAGTACGCACTATTCAGTAAGATCCGCCGTCTTATTTATCAGGGCGGCCCCTGAGGCTATAAAGAATGAAAACTTTTACTGCTAAACCGGAAACAGTAAAGCGCGACTGGTTCGTCGTCGACGCTGCTGGTCAGACCCTGGGTCGTCTGGCCACCGAAATTGCCAGCCGTCTGCGCGGCAAGCACAAGCCTGAGTACACTCCGCACGTTGATACCGGCGACTACATCGTTGTGATCAATGCTGAGCAGATTCGTGTTACTGGCGCTAAGACCACTGACAAGATGTACTACTCTCACTCCGGTTTTCCGGGTGGCATCAAATCGATCAGCTTCGACAAGTTGATCGCCAAGGCGCCTGAGCGTGTGATCGAGACCGCGGTTAAGGGCATGCTGCCGAAGAACCCGCTGGGTCGCGACATGTACCGTAAGCTGAAAGTGTATGCAGGCGCTGTTCACCCGCACACTGCTCAGCAGCCCCAAGAACTGAAGATTTAACGGAATAGTTCATTATGTCGGCGACTCAAAATTACGGCACAGGCCGTCGCAAGACTGCAACCGCACGCGTTTTCCTGCGTCCGGGTACTGGCAAGATCTCCATCAACAACCGCACCCTGGATACCTTCTTCGGTCGCGAAACTGCTCGCATGGTTGTTCGTCAGCCGCTTGAGCTGACTGAGACTGTCGAGAAGTTCGATATCTACGTCACCGTGCTTGGCGGTGGTGTGAGCGGTCAAGCTGGCGCAATCCGCCACGGCATCACCCGCGCGCTGATGGATTACGATGAGTCTCTGCGCCCTGCACTGCGCAAGGCCGGCTTCGTAACTCGCGACGCCCGTGAAGTTGAGCGTAAGAAAGTCGGTCTGCGTAAAGCGCGTAAGCGTCCGCAGTACTCGAAGCGTTAATTCGCTGCTACGCTCCAAAAGACGCCCAGTTTCCTTGCGGAACTGGGCGTTTTTTATGGCTGCTTACTTGCGCTGCGGCAACTTGCCGCAGGCCCGTATGCCGCGGCGCGTAAGGTGTTCGACAACTTTGTATCCCGCTATTGCCTTGTCATGTATGGGGCTTTTCTTTACCATCTGGCAAATTTTTTGCGTGGCTCGAAATTTACTTAGTAGAGGCCTGAACAACAGGCCACAAAGCTGATGGGAGACGACTGAATGAGCAATGACGGCGTGAATGCAGGCCGGCGTCGCTTCCTGGTAGCGGCCACTTCGGTGGTAGGCGCTGCAGGAGCGGTGGGTGCTGCGGTCCCGTTCGTGGGGTCATGGTTCCCGAGTGCCAAGGCTAAGGCCGCAGGTGCACCGGTGAAGGTGAATATCAGCAAGATCGAGCCAGGTCAGCAGATTGTTGCTGAATGGCGTGGTCAGCCGGTATTTATCCTGAATCGGACAGAGGAAATGCTACAGGCCCTGCCGAAACTTAATGCAGAGCTGGCGGACCCAAGTTCGCAGGCCTCGGTGCAGCCGGAGTATGTAAATCCGGAAGCGCGCTCGATCAAGCCTGAGATTCTGGTTCTGGTTGGTCTGTGCACGCACTTGGGTTGCTCGCCATCCTTCCGTCCGGAAGTGGCGCCAGCCGATCTGGGTGCGCAGTGGTTGGGTGGCTATTTCTGCCCTTGCCACGGCTCCCGTTATGACCTCGCGGGTCGCGTATACAAGTCGCAGCCTGCTCCCTTGAACCTGCCGGTGCCACCGCACTCTTACGAGTCGGCTGATGTAATCGTGCTCGGCGTGGACCAGGAGAAAGCCTGATGAGCAAATTCATGGAATGGGTGGATGCCCGCTTTCCTGCCACGAAAATGTGGGAAGAGCATCTGTCCAAGTACTACGCCCCGAAGAACTTCAACTTCTTCTATTTCTTCGGCTCGCTGGCTCTGCTGGTGCTGGTTAACCAGATCCTTACCGGTGTCTGGCTGACCATGAGCTACACCCCGTCGGCCGAAGAGGCATTTGCCTCGGTCGAATACATCATGCGTGACGTGGATTACGGCTGGATCATCCGCTACATGCACTCCACCGGCGCTTCGGCGTTCTTCGTGGTGGTGTATCTGCACATGTTCCGTGGCTTGCTCTACGGTTCTTACCAGAAGCCGCGTGAGCTGGTCTGGCTGTTCGGTATGCTGATCTACCTGTGCCTGATGGCTGAGGCCTTCATGGGCTATCTGCTGCCGTGGGGCCAGATGTCGTACTGGGGGGCTCAGGTGATCATCTCGCTGTTCGGTGCCATTCCGGTGATCGGCGATGATCTGACTCAGTGGATTCGTGGTGACTACCTGATTTCGGGTATTACCCTGAACCGCTTCTTTGCCTTGCACGTGATTGCCTTGCCAATCGTGCTGCTGGGGCTGGTGGTGCTGCACATTCTGGCTCTCCACGAAGTGGGTTCGAACAACCCGGAAGGCGTGGATATCAAGAAGAAGAAGGATGCCAACGGCATTCCTCTGGACGGTATTCCGTTCCACCCTTACTACACCGTTAAAGATATTGTTGGCGTAGTGGTCTTCCTGTTCGTGTTCTGTGCGGTGATTTTCTTCTTCCCGGAAATGGGCGGATATTTCCTCGAGAAGCCGAACTTCGAAGTGGCTAACGCCTTCAAAACTCCAGCGCACATTGCTCCGGTTTGGTACTTCACTCCGTTCTACGCGATCCTGCGTGCGGTGCCGGACAAGCTTTTGGGTGTGGCTGCCATGGGTGCCGCTATTGCAGTGTTGTTCGTGCTGCCGTGGCTGGATCGTAGCCCGGTCAAGTCGATCCGCCACAAAGGCTGGTTGAGCAAGATCTGGCTGGTGGTGTTTGCGGTGTCCTTCGTGATCCTCGGTTTCTACGGTGCTCAAGCGCCTTCGGATATCGGTACTTTCATGTCGCGTACCTGCACCATTCTGTATTTCGCTTTCTTCCTCCTGATGCCGTTTTACACCCGGATGGAGAAGACCAAACCGGTTCCGGAAAGGGTGACTGGCTGATGAAAAAGCAAATTTTCGCACTGATTCTCGCAGCACTGCCGGCATTCGCCTTCGCAAACGCGGCACTTGAGTATCCTAACGATCATGTTGTTATCGATCTGAAGGACAAGGCTGC
Source organism: Pseudomonas sp. BGA-UO-ETr-WB11 (assembly GCF_059567785.1). Taxonomy (NCBI): domain Bacteria; kingdom Pseudomonadati; phylum Pseudomonadota; class Gammaproteobacteria; order Pseudomonadales; family Pseudomonadaceae; genus Pseudomonas; species Pseudomonas sp. BGA-UO-ETr-WB11. The sequence continues at coordinate 1,059,774 of NZ_JCAQOS010000008.1, forward strand.
GTTGCAGGATGGCGCCAAGACCTTCGCCAACTACTGCATGGGTTGCCACAGCACCAAGTTCCAGCGCTATGAGCGCGTGGCGACTGACCTGGGTATTCCAGCCAAGTTGATGATGGATAACTTGGTGTTCACCGGCGCCAAGATTGGCGAGCACATGAAGATCGGCATGCAGCCGCAAGATGCCAAGGTCTGGTTCGGCGCTGCGCCACCTGACCTGACTCTGGTGGCTCGTGTGCGCGGTACTGACTGGCTGTACACCTACCTGCGGACCTTCTATGAAGATCCGACTCGTCCTTGGGGTGTTAACAACAAGGTGTTCCCGGCTGTCGGCATGCCAAACGTGTTGGCTGACCTGCAGGGTCGCCAGGTGATTGGTTGCAAGCAGGTGCAGGTCGTTGACGGTGGCAAGAAGCAATTCGATCCGCTGACCGGCACGCCGATCACTCACGAAGATTGCCATCAGCTGACCGTCGTACCAAAAACCGGCAAGCTGACCACTGAGCAGTTCGACGAGAAGATCAAGAACCTGGTGAGCTTCCTGGCCTACTCGGCCAACCCGGTGAAACTGGAAAGTCAGCGCATCGGTACTTACGTACTGTTGTACCTGGCCTTCTTCTTCGTATTCGCTTATCTGCTCAAGCGCGAATACTGGAAGGACGTTCACTGATAAACTGCTGTCTCGTTGTGAACAAGCGCGCCCAAATGGGCGCGCTTGTTTTTCTGCTTCTGTTAATTATTCCCCGCGAGGAGAGACGTCATGGCCGTAGCCAATAGGTTGGCCTGTTACTCTGACCCCGCCGATCACTATTCCCACCGCGTACGTATCGTGCTCGCCGAGAAGGGTGTCAGCGCCGAGATCATTGATGTTGAGCCGGGCCGTTATCCGCCCAAGCTGACGGAGGTGAATCCGTATGGCAGCCTTCCGACACTGGTTGATCGCGATCTGGCTTTGTACGAGTCGACGGTGGTGATGGAATACCTCGACGAGCGCTATCCGCATCCGCCGCTGTTGCCGGTGTACCCGGTGGCGCGGGCCAATAGTCGCCTGTTGATGCACCGCATTCAGCGCGACTGGTGCCGTCACGTGGATCTGATTCAGGATCCGCGCAGCAAGGAGCCAGCACGTGTGCAGGCGCGTAAGGAATTGCGTGAGAGCCTGACGGGTGTGTCGCCGTTGTTTGTCGACAAGGCTTACTTTCTCAGTGATGAACTGAGCTTGGTGGATTGCTGTCTGCTGCCTATTCTCTGGCGTTTGCCAGTGTTGGGTATCGAGTTGCCAAAACCGGCCAAGCCGTTGCTGGATTATATGGATCGTCAGTTTGCCCGCCCGGCATTTCAGGCTAGCTTGTCTGAAGCCGAGCGCGATATGCGCTGAGATACAGAGGAGCGAGTGATGAACTCCAGTCGTCCTTATCTGATTCGTGCGTTGTATGAGTGGATTGTGGAAAACGATTGCACCCCGCATTTGCTGGTCGATGCGGATTATCCGGGTGCCCGTGTGCCGCCAGGCTATGCCAAAGATGGTCAGGTGGTGCTGAACGTGTCACCCAGTGCGGTACGTCACCTGCACATGGATAACGACGCGGTGAGCTTCGAGGGGCGCTTTGGTGGTGTGCCGCAAAGCTTGTTTATCCCCGCTGCCGCGGTGCTTGCCGTGTACGCGCGGGAAAATGGCCAGGGCATGGTGTTTGATCTGGAGCCGTCCAGCGTGGATGACGACGCGGATGCCGCTGCCGATGCTGGCGACGATGATCAAGGTCCGCCGACCAGTGAGCCGCCACGGCCCAGTGGTCGACCCAGCTTGAAGGTGGTCAAGTAGACACAAAAAAGGCGATCTTCGGATCGCCTTTTTTGTGTCTGTGGTGCGGTGCCCTATCAGTCGATGTATTCGAACAGCTTAACGATCTTCTGCACGCCATCCACGCCCTGCACCAGGCTGGTGGTGACATTGGCTTCGCGGCGAGTAACCAGGCCGAGCATGTAGACGATGCCGTTTTCGGTGACAACCTTGATGCGTGAACCAGGCACAGCGGCGTCGGCAAGCATCTGGGTCTTGATCTTGGTGGTCAGCCAGGTGTCGTTGTTGCGCGCCAGCAGCGACGAAGGTGCCAGGATCTGCAGCTCGTTATGGACCTTCTTGACGCGCTGAGTGGCTTGCGCGGCCGCCCCTGCCTTGGCCTTGAGCGCAGGGTTGGGGGTTTGTCCGGCAAGCAAGACGATGCCGTTATAGCTAACCACAACCACGTGGGAGTCACGGTCCAGGCCGGTATCAGCCTTGGCCACGTTGACCGCTACTTTGGTTTCGATCAGTGAGTCGTCCAGGGTGCTGCCGATGGTGCGTGTGCCACGATCATCTTCGATGGGATTTTCGCGGGTGGCAGTCAGTACCGAGCTGCAGCCGCTGACCAAAAGGCAGAGCGCGAGGCTCAGCAGTGCGGTGGTGTGGCGAGTCATTCTTCACTCCCGAACAGTTGGTTGTCGATCTGGTCGCACAGGCAGTGGATGCACAACAGGTGCACTTCCTGAACGCGTGCGGTGACCTGTGATGGCACGCGGATTTCCACGTCTTCGGGCAGCAGCAGCGAGGCCATGCCGCCGCCATCACGGCCGGTAAGGGCGACCACGATCATCTCGCGGTCATGGGCGGCCTGGATGGCCTGGATGACGTTGGCGGAGTTGCCGCTGGTGGAGATGGCCAATAACACGTCGCCAGGCTGGCCAAGGGCGCGGATCTGCTTGGAGAACACTTCGTTGTAGCTGTAATCGTTGGCGATCGAGGTGATGGTCGAGCTGTCCGTGGTCAGGGCTAGGGCGGGCAGGCTCGGGCGCTCGCGCTCGAAGCGGTTGAGCAATTCGGATGAGAAGTGCTGTGCATCGCCTGCAGAACCACCGTTGCCGCAGGAGAGAATCTTGCCTTCGCTCAGTAGGGCCTGAACCATTACTTGGCTGGCTTGCTCGATGAAGGGCACCAGCACGTCCATTGCGTGCTGTTTGGTGTCGATGCTGGCCTGGAAGAGCTGGCGAATACGGGATTGCATGTCCATCGGGGAAAACCTTCAGTGGTGGCTGATCAGGTGTCGAAAGCGTTCTGAATCCAGTTCAGGCCGTGGCCCGACGAGTCAATGGTGCTCATGGCAACTACATCAAAGCGGCAAGGTGAGCTGGCCCAGCGTGAGTGCTGCTGGAGGAAGTAGTGGGCCGCGGCGGTAATCTTGGCCCGCTTGCGGCTGTCCACGCTTTCCAGGGCGCCACCCCAAGTGGCGTGTTGTCGATAACGAACCTCAACAAATACTATTGTATCGCCGTCCAGCATGACCAGATCAAGCTCGCCGCAGCGGCAGCTCCAGTTCTGGAACAGCAGTCGTAGACCTTGCTGTTCCAGGTGGCTGCGCGCGTTCTGTTCGGCGGCCCGGCCGCTGGCATGGCGGCGGTCGGTCATCAGGGCAGGCGCTGTACTTGTCCATCGCGGAACTCGGCCCAGGGCAGTTGGCGCTGCACGCGCTGGCTTGGGTTGATGCTCAGTTGGCCGGTAAGGCCGTCGACGCGGGTGTCTGGCAGTGCTTTCAACTGGCTGAGGCGCGGCGCCAGGGTGTAGGCGTCCATGCCCATGGCGTACAGGCGGCCGAGGCTGCCAGCAGCTTGCGGCCATTGGGCAACCACCTGCTGGTGCAGGGCATCGCTGCTGTCCAGCAGCCATGGGGTTTCGCAGAAGCGGATGCCGTTGAGATCGGCAGGCTGGGGCTGGCCATTGTTGCCAGAGAATAGGTGTGAGGTGGAGTACACCGGTACATCGCCTGCGTACTGGAAGGCCAAGGTCGGTTTGATCTGCTGGGCTTGCTGCGGTGTGGCAGCCAGGAAGATGAAATCCACATCTTGGCGGCGTGCCGGCAGCGCGGCAACGTCAGTGCCCAGGGTGTTACGCAGACGTTTGGCGCGGGCCTCGCTTTGGCGCAGCTGGAACAGATCGGCAATTTGCTGGGCCAGTTGTACGGGTTGATCGACGTGCTCGGCGGCGATCAGGGTGCCGCCGTCGGCTTCCCAGCTTTGGCGGAAGGCTGCGAGTACGCGGTCGCCCCATTCACCGCGGGGCACCAGCGCAACGGCGCGGCGCATGCCGTCGTCCCAGGCGCGGCGGGCCACTGAGCGGGCTTCGTCCTCGGCTGCCAGGCCGAATTGGAACAGTTGGGCGGGGCCGGGCTTGCTGCCTTCGCTGTAGTTCAGTGCCAGGGTGGTGATGGGCAGCTGGCTGCGCTCATTCAGCTGTTTGACCAATGGTTTCTCCAGTGGGCCAACGACTAACTGCACCCCTGCGGCCTGTGCCTGGCGGTAGAAGTCATCCAGGGACGTGATTTTGTTGCTGTCATAAAGCTCGATCGTCGGTGCGTTCTGGCCGCTTTGCTGAGCCTGGTAGTAGTTGGCCATGAAACCGTCGCGCAGGGCCTGAGCTACAGCCGCGAGCGGGCCATCCTGAGGCAGCAGCAAGGCGATTTTGCTGATGGGCTGATTGGCCAGTTGTTTGAGCTGGTTTAGTTGCTCGGGTGGCGTTTGTGCGGCTGGATGCTGCGGATTTTTCTCGCGCCAGGCATCAATTGCAGCCTGCTGCTGTTCTGGGGTGCCGTTGCTTTTTGCGGCGCGGGCGAGTTCCAGCCAGCCCACCATGTCCGGGTCACCGCCACCTTGCAGTTGGCTGATTGGCAGGCTGGCGAGCAGGGCCCATATGGCCTGGTGGTTCGCGTTGGCGGTGGCGCCGCTGAGCAGGGGGGCGATGAATACGCGCTCGCGTGCTGCAGGCAGGGTCTGGCCGCTAGCTGCCAGGGCGTTGGCGCGGGCCAGTTGGGTACGGACTTGCTGCTCGACCGGCAGCTCGGCGAGACGCTCCAGGCTAGGATGGCTAAGGGCCTTGAGGGCGGTCTTGGGCTTGTTGCGAGCCAGGGCCAGTTCCGCTTGCAGGGTGCTGGCGAAGATCTGTTGGGCGGGTAGCAGGGAGTCGAGCTGGATTTGCTCCAAAATGCGTGCGGCTTGGCCGTTGTCATTCAACGTGTAGGCCTGGTCGGCGGCCGCTAGGCGCAGGCTTGCGGCCTCTTGCGGCTGGCTGCTGCTGGCCTGTTGCAGCAGTTCCTCGATGCTGGCTTGCGGCGTGCGCGGCAGCTCACCCAGGGTAGCGGTAGGGGTGCTTGTGCAGGCGGCCAGCAGGGCGGTCAGGGCAAGCAGGGGAAGCGTACGCAAGCAGGCGATCATCTAAACGTTCCTGGTACTGGATACTAAAGAGAGCGAATTGTACCCAAGCCCCGGCTGCGGCGCGATGTTGCTGGCGCGAATCGGGCTACAATGCGCGTTTTAGCTGTTTCCAGAGGTGTGTGCGGTGACCCTTTCCAGTGTTCTGAGCCCGGCTATGGGTACGCTTTATGTGGTCGCCACGCCGATCGGTAATCTGGATGACATCAGTGCCAGGGCTCTGCGCATCCTGCGTGAGGTGGCGCTGATTGCCGCGGAAGATACCCGCCACTCGGCGCGGCTGATGCAGCATTTCGGCATTAATACGCCGCTGGCGGCTTGCCACGAACACAACGAGCGCGAGCAAGGCAGTCACTTTATCGCCCGCTTGCAGGCGGGTGGCGATGTGGCCTTGATTTCCGATGCGGGCACGCCGCTGATTTCCGATCCGGGTTATCACCTGGTGCGCAATGCGCGCGCCGCCGGGATCAAGGTGGTGCCGGTGCCGGGGCCGAGTGCCTTGATCGCGGCGCTGTCAGCTGCCGGCTTGCCGTCGGACCGCTTCATTTTCGAGGGTTTTCTACCGGCCAAGACTGCTGGGCGGCGTGCGCGGCTGGAGGCGGTCAAGGAAGAACCTCGCACGCTGATCTTCTACGAGGCGCCGCATCGCATTCTCGAATGCCTGGAAGACATGCAGGCCGTGTTCGGTGATGAGCGCCCGGCCTTGCTGGCGCGGGAGCTGACCAAAACCTTTGAAACCCTCAAGGGCTTGCCGCTGGCCGAGTTGGCGGCCTGGGTGGCGGCTGACAGCAATCAGCAACGCGGTGAATGTGTGGTGCTGGTGGCGGGCTGGCAGGCGCCGGAGGGCGAGGATGCTTTGAGTGTCGAGGCGCTGCGGGTGTTGGATTTGCTGCTCAAAGAGATGCCTCTCAAGCGTGCGGCGGCCTTGGCTGCCGAGATCACCGGAGTGCGCAAGAATCTCCTGTACCAGGCTGCGTTAGAGCGCCAGAAAGACGCTTGAGCTTGTTCTTAGTGGCGCCTGCCGTTACCCTTGGCGGTGGAGAGTCGATTGGACAGTCGCTGCCTCGTGCTGTTTACAGTGCGGGGGGGAGGAAAGTCCGGGCTCCATAGGGCAGAGTGCCAGGTAACGCCTGGGAGGCGCGAGCCTACGGAAAGTGCCACAGAAAATAACCGCCTAAGCGCGCAAGCGCCGGTAAGGGTGAAAAGGTGCGGTAAGAGCGCACCGCGCGACTGGTAACAGTTCGTGGCTAGGCAAACCCCACTCGGAGCAAGACCAAATAGGGTTCCATTGGCGTGGCCCGCGCTGGAACCGGGTAGGTTGCTAAAGGCGTGCAGTGATGTACGTCGTAGAGGAATGACTGTCCTCGACAGAACCCGGCTTACAGATCGACTCTCCACCTTTTTTCTCCCGCGCAACTGCTGCAAACCCTCCTTTCTAAGATCAAAAAAATCTTACTCTTGATAAAGCACTTTAAGTTCGAAGGGCAGCCTTCTGTATGGGTTCGTTTTTGTCTTGAAAGTGCCTGTTCAATACCCCGTTTTACCCCCGCTTTTTTGCGCTAAATCTCCGTCCCATAAGGATTTTTCCCTGTTCGTGCGCCTTGACGGTGGGGTGCGTGCATTCCTATAGTGTGCCCGAGTGGTAAGAAGTGGCATGAAGTGGGTTTTTTGGGCATGGAAAGCCAATAATAATGGGGGAGCGCAACCTTGTTTCGCGGAGCTAACGCCATCAGTCTCGACGCCAAAGGGCGCCTCGCGATGCCGAGTCGGTATCGTGACGAGCTGATTTCGCGTTGCGCTGGCCAGCTCATCGTCACCATTGATGCTGTTGACTCCTGCCTGTGTGTGTATCCGCTGCCCGAGTGGGAGCTGATCGAAGCCAAATTGCGTGAACTGCCCTCCCTGCGTGAAGAAAACCGCCGCTTGCAACGTCTGCTGATTGGCAATGCTGTCGATCTGGAGCTGGACGGCAGTGGCCGTTTCCTCGTGCCGCCACGCCTGCGCGAGTACGCCGGGCTGGATAAGCGCGCCATGTTGGTAGGGCAACTGAACAAGTTCCAGCTGTGGGACGAAGACGCCTGGAATGCGGTTGCTGACGCAGACCTGGCGGCCATTAAACAACCTGGCGCTCTGCCGGATGAATTGCGTGACTTGATCCTGTGACCATGACCAATAGCTTTCGCCATATCACCGTACTGCTCGATGAAGCCGTTGAGGCTCTCGCCGTGCGCGCTGACGGCTGCTATCTGGACGGCACCTTCGGACGCGGCGGCCATAGCCGGCTGATCCTTGAACAGCTGGGTGCCGATGGGCATCTGCTTGGCTTCGATAAAGACCCACTGGCGATAGCCACAGGGCAAGCACTGGCGGCCGAAGACGGCCGCTTTGTCATTGTGCAGCGCAGTTTTGCCGAATTGGGCGATGAGTTGCAGGTGCGTGGCCTCGCCGGCAAGGTCAGCGGCGTGCTGCTGGACCTGGGCGTGTCGTCGCCGCAACTGGATGACCCGGAGCGCGGTTTCAGCTTTATGCATGACGGTCCGCTGGACATGCGCATGGACCCGAGTCGCGGTGTGAGTGCGGCCGAGTGGATCGCCAGCGCCAGCGAAGAAGACATCGCCCGCGCCTTTAAAGAATATGGCGAAGAGCGCTTCGCCAAGCGCATGGCGCGCGCCGTGGTGCTGCGCCGTGCCGAGCAGCCGTTTACCCGTACCGCTGACCTGGCCCAGGTGCTGACCGTGGCCAACCCGGCCTGGGAAAAGGGCAAGAATCCGGCGACCCGTGCATTTCAGGGCTTGCGCATCCAGATCAACAACGAGCTGGGTGATCTGGAACGCGGTCTGGAAGCGGCCATGGACGCCCTGGAAATCGGCGGTCGTCTGTCGGTCATCAGCTTCCACTCGCTGGAAGATCGCATCGTCAAACAGTTCATGCGCCGACATGTGAAGGGCGAGGCGGATAACTTGCCCCGCGACTTGCCAGTACGTCTGGCGCCGTTTGTGCCGCGCCTGAAGCTGATCGGTAAGCCGCAATACGCCGGCGACGCCGAGCTCAAGGCCAACCCTCGTTCGCGCAGCGCCGTGCTGCGTGTCGCCGAGAAGTTGCGTTGAGCCGCCTGTACGCCAAACCCATGCCAGCCGGCAGCGTGTTGCTGCTGCTGTTGTTTCTGGCCGTCTTATTGTCGGCCATCGGCGTGTCTTACAGCGCCCACTGGAACCGCCAGTTGCTCAATAGCTTGTATGCCGAACTCAGCGTGCGCGACAAGGCGCAGGCCGAGTGGGGGCGTCTGATCCTTGAGCAAAGCACTTGGACTGCCCACAACCGCATCGAAACCATGGCCACCGAGCGCCTGCAGATGCGCATCCCGGATGCCGCCGAAGTGCAGATGGTGGCGCCATGATGAAACTGGAAGGCGCGCTCTATCCCTGGCGTTTCCGTCTGGTGCTGGTGTTGCTGGCGCTGATGGCGGGGGCGATTGTCTGGCGCATTGTCGACTTGCAGGTGATTGATCACGACTTCCTGCAGGGCCAGGGCGATGCCCGCAGCGTGCGACATATCCCGATTCCCGCGCACCGCGGCCTGATTACCGACCGTAATGGCGAGCCGCTGGCGGTCAGCACCCCGGTCACCACGTTGTGGGCCAATGGCAAAGAATTGCAGGCCGGGCGCAGCCAGTGGCCGGCGCTGGCCGCTGCCCTGGGGCAGGAGTCGAAAACCTTTGCCCAGCGCCTGGAACAAAATGCCAAGCGTGAGTTTATGTACCTGGTGCGTGGTCTGACCCCGGAGCAGGGCCAGGCCGTGCTCGACCTCAAGGTGCCGGGTGTCTACGCCATCGAAGAGTTTCGCCGTTTCTACCCGGCGGGCGAAGTCACTGCCCACGTGGTTGGCTTTACCGATATCGACGACCACGGCCGTGAGGGCGTGGAACTGGCGTTTGATGACTGGCTCGGCGGTGTGCCGGGCAAGCGTCAGGTGCTCAAGGATCGCCGTGGTCGGCTGATCAAGGACGTACAGGTAGCGCAGAACGCCAAGGCCGGTAAGGCCCTGGCGTTGTCGATCGACCTGCGTCTGCAATACCTGGCGCACCGCGAACTGCGCAATGCCCTCACCGAATTCGGCGCCAAGGCCGGCAGCCTGGTGATGCTCGACGTGCAGACCGGCGAAGTGCTGGCCATGGTCAACCATCCCACTTACAACCCCAATAACAGGCGCAACCTGCAACCGGCGATGATGCGTAACCGCGCCATGATCGACGTGTTTGAGCCGGGCTCGACGGTCAAGCCGTTCACCATCAGTGCCGCCCTGCAAACTGGGCGCTGGAAGCCGACCGATAAGGTCGACGTATATCCAGGCACCCTGCAGATCGGCAAGTACACCATTCGCGACGTCTCCAAGAATGAGGGCGTGCTCGACCTTACCGGCATCCTGATCAAGTCCAGTAACGTCGGGGTCAGCAAGATCGCCTTTGATATCGGCGCCGAGTCGGTCTACAGCCTGATGCAGCAAGTCGGCCTCGGTCAGGACACCGGCCTGGGCTTCCCTGGTGAGCGCGTCGGCAACCTGCCCAATCACCGCATCTGGCCGAAGGCTGAGACCGCGACCCTGGCCTACGGCTACGGCCTGTCGGTGACCGCCATCCAGTTGGCCCACGCCTACGCCACCCTGGCCAATGACGGCCGCAGCCTGCCGCTGACCATGACCCGTGCAGACAGCCGCGGCGGCGCGGGTGCTCAGGCCATCCCTGAAGACGTAGCTATTACCGTGCAAGGCATGTTGCAGCAAGTGGTCGAGGCGCCCGGTGGCGTGTTCCGCGCCAAGGTGCCGGCCTACCACGTGGCGGGCAAGAGCGGTACCGCGCGCAAGGCCACCGTGGGCAGCAAGGGCTACACGCAAAATGCTTACCGCTCGTTGTTTGCCGGTTTTGCCCCGGTCAACAACCCGCGTATCGCCATGGTGGTGGTCATTGATGAACCCAGCACCGGCGCCTATTACGGCGGTCTGATTTCCGCGCCGGTGTTCGGCAAGGTGATGGCCGGTGCCCTGCGTCTAATGAACATTGCTCCCGACAATCTGCCCCCAGTCGTGGCGCCCGTGGCGCCGCAGGCTGTGGCGCAGACCCCAGGCAAAGGAGGGCGAACCTGATGCCCATGCCGCTCAATCAATTGTTGCCGGAAGCCGGCAGCTCGATCCTGATTCGTGAACTGACCCTGGACAGCCGCAAGGTGCGTCCGGGTGATCTGTTTCTGGCTGTACCGGGCACCGCCCAGGATGGCCGCGACCATATTGCCGACGCCATCGCCCGCGGCGCCGCCGCCGTGGCCTATGAAGCCGCCGGCGCACCGCAGATGCACGACAGCGCGGCGGCCTTGCTGCCGATGCACGGCTTGGCCGCGCAGTTGTCGGCGATTGCCGGGCGTTTTTATGGCGAGCCGAGCCGCGCCTTGCGCCTGGTTGGCGTGACCGGCACCAATGGCAAGACCAGCGTCAGCCAGTTGCTGGCTCAAGCATTGGAGTTGCTGGGCGAGCGTTGTGGCATCGTCGGCACCCTCGGCAGTGGCTTTCATAACGAGCTGGTGCAGGGTCGTCACACCACCCCTGATCCCATCGGTGTGCAGGCACTGCTGGCGGAATTGAAAAGCGCGGGCGCCAAAGCCGTGGCGATGGAAGTGTCGTCCCATGGTCTGGACCAGGGCCGGGTGGCAGCGTTGAATTTTGACGTGGCAGTGTTCACCAACCTGTCCCGTGATCACCTCGATTACCACGGCAGCATGGCCGCCTACGCCGCCGCGAAAAGCGCGCTGTTCAGCTGGCCGGAACTGCGTTGCCGGGTGCTTAACCTGGATGACGACCTGGGCCGTGAGCTGGCCGCCGTCAGCGCACCTTCGCGGCTGATCAGCTACAGCCTGGACGATGCCGCGGCCTACCTGTATTGCCGCTCGGCGGACTTCGATGACAGCGGCGTGCGCGCCGATATCATCACCCCGCAAGGCGAAGGCCGCCTGTGCAGCAGCCTGCTGGGGCGCTTTAACCTGAGCAACCTGCTGGCGGTGGTCGGTGCGCTGCTGGCACTGGATTACCCGCTGGACGAAATCCTCGCGGTGATGCCAAAACTGCAAGGCCCGGCCGGGCGCATGCAGCGTCTGGGTGGGATCAAGCAGCCGCTGGTGGTGGTCGATTACGCCCATACCCCGGATGCCTTGGAGCAGGTGTTGCAAGCCTTGCGTCCACACGTTCAGGGTCGCCTGCTGTGTCTGTTCGGCTGCGGTGGTGATCGTGACCGCGGCAAGCGTGCATTGATGGCAGCGGCGGCCGAGCGTCTGGCGGACCAGGTGCTGGTCACCGACGACAACCCGCGTAGCGAAGACCCAGAGCAGATTTTTGCCGATATTCGCAGTGGTTTTGCCGACCTGAGCAAGATCAGCCTGCAGCACGGCCGTGGCCAGGCTATTGCCCAGTTGATCGCCAGCGCCACGGCGCAGGACGTGATTCTGCTGGCCGGCAAAGGCCACGAGGATTACCAGGAAATTCACGGCGTGCGTCAGCCGTTCTCCGATCTGCGTGAGGCCGAGCAGGCCTTGGCTGCCTGGAGTGCCGAGCATGCTTAAAGCGCTGCGCTTGAGTGAATTGTTGGCTGTGTTGGATGCCCGCTTGGTGGGCGCGGATGCCGCGTTCACGGCGGTTTCCACGGATAGCCGCAAGATCGAGCCGGGCCAGCTGTTTATTGCCCTGACCGGACCGAACTTCGACGGCCACGACTACTTGGCGGCCGTCGCGGCCAAAGGTGCTGTGGCGGCGCTGGTCGAGCGCGAAGTCAGCGGGGTCGAGCTGCCTCAGTTGCTGGTGGCGGATGCGCGGGCGGCCCTCGGCCAGCTTGGCGCGCTGAACCGCCAGGCCTATCAAGGCCCGCTGGCCGCAGTCACCGGTTCCAGTGGCAAGACCACAGTCAAAGAAATGCTCGCCAGCATCCTGCGTGCCGGCCTCGGCGGCCCGGTGCTGGCCACCCGCGGCAACCTGAACAACGACCTCGGCGCGCCCCTGACCCTGCTCGAGCTGGCGCCGCAACACGTTGCTGCGGTGATCGAGTTGGGCGCCAACCATGTCGGCGAGATCGCCTACACCGTTGGCCTGACTCAGCCCCAGGTAGCCATCATCACCAACGCCGGAAGCGCTCACGTTGGCGAGTTCGGTGGCCCGGACAAGATCATCGAAGCCAAGGGCGAGATCCTTGAGGGCTTGCCGGCCAGCGGTACGGCGATCCTCAATCTTGACGACAAAGCCTTCGCCGTCTGGCAGCAACGTAACGGCAGCCGCAGCGTGCTGAGCTTTGCACTGCGCAACAGTGCGGCGGATTTCTACACCAGCGAGCTGGCCCGCGATGCGCGCGGCTGCGTGGCCTTTACCCTGCAATCACCGGCCGGCAGTGGGCGTATCCAGCTCAACCTGCTGGGTGAGCACAATGTCGCCAATGCCCTGGCCGCCGCTGCTGCGGCCCATGCCCTGAACGTGCCGCTGGTCGGGATCCAGGCTGGGCTGGAAAGCCTGCAGCCGGTCAAAGGCCGCGCCGTTGCTCAGTTGGCGACCAGCGGTGCACGGGTGATCGACGACACCTACAACGCCAATCCGATTTCGATGTGTGCCGCGGTTGATATACTCGCCGGCTTCTCCGGCCGCACCGTCCTGGTGCTGGGAGATATGGGCGAGTTGGGCGAGTGGGCCGAGCAGGGCCACCGCGACGTCGGTGCCTATGCCGCCGGCAAGGTCGACACGCTCTATGCCGTGGGACCGCTGATGGCGCATGCCGTCGCGGCCTTTGGCCCGCAGGGACACCATTTCGCTGACCAAGCCAGCCTGATCGCAGCCGTTCTTCACGAATCGGCTGGCAGCAGCATTTTGATTAAAGGTTCACGCAGTGCCGCGATGGAAAACGTCGTCGCGGCCCTGTGTGGCAAAGACCATGGGGAGATCCACTAAATGCTGCTGCTGCTCGCCGAGTATCTGCAACAGTTCTACAAAGGCTTTGCAGTCTTTCAGTACCTGACCCTGCGCGGCATTCTTGGCGTGCTCACTGCGCTGACCCTGTCGCTGTGGCTGGGGCCGTGGATGATTCGCACCCTGCAGATGCGCCAGATCGGCCAGTCGGTACGGAACGATGGCCCGCAGTCGCACCTGTCCAAGTCGGGTACGCCGACCATGGGCGGCGCCCTGATCCTCTCGGCCATCGCCATCAGCACCCTGCTGTGGGCTGACCTGTCCAACCGTTATGTGTGGACGGTGCTGGTCGTTACCTTGCTGTTCGGCGGCATCGGCTGGGTCGACGATTACCGCAAAGTGATCGAGAAAAACTCCAAGGGCCTGCCGAGCCGCTGGAAGTATTTCTGGCAGTCGGTATTCGGCTTGGGCGCTGCGGTGTTTTTGTTTGTCAGCGCCCAGAGCCCGGTCGAAACCACCCTGATCGTGCCGATGTTCAAGGACATCAGCATTCCCCTAGGTGCCGGCCTGGGTATTGGCTTCGTGGTGCTGAGCTACTTGGTAATTGTTGGTTCGAGCAACGCAGTGAACCTGACTGACGGTCTCGACGGCTTGGCAATCATGCCGACGGTGATGGTTGGCGGCGCGCTGGGCATCTTCTGCTACCTGTCGGGCAACGTGAAATTCGCCGAATACCTGTTGATTCCCTATGTGCCGGGCGCGGGCGAGCTGATCGTGTTCTGCGCCGCTCTGGTCGGAGCCGGTCTGGGCTTCCTGTGGTTCAACACCTACCCGGCACAAGTCTTTATGGGTGACGTCGGCGCCCTGGCGCTGGGCGCCGCGCTGGGCACCATCGCTGTGATCGTCCGCCAGGAAATCGTCCTGTTCATCATGGGCGGCGTGTTCGTCATGGAGACCCTGTCGGTGGTGATTCAGGTTGCCTCCTTCAAGTTGACCGGCAAGCGCGTGTTCCGCATGGCGCCGATCCATCACCACTTTGAACTGAAAGGCTGGCCGGAGCCGCGCGTGATTGTGCGCTTCTGGATCATCACCGTGATTCTGGTGCTGATCGGCCTTGCCACCCTGAAACTGCGCTGAGGATTGTATGAGCCTGATCGCGTCTGACCACTTCCGCATCGTTGTCGGCCTCGGCAAGAGCGGCATGTCCCTGGTGCGTTTCCTCGCACGCCAGGGCTTGCCCTTTGCCGTGGCCGACAGCCGTGCCAACCCACCGGAACTGGCCACCTTGCGTGCCGAGTTTCCGCAGGTGGAGGTGCGTTGTGGCGAGCTGGACGTGGCGTTTCTCTGCCGCGCCAACGAGCTGCTGGTCAGCCCTGGTTTGGCCCTGGCCACCCCAGCGTTGCAGCAGGCGGCCGCGCGCGGCGTGAAAATGTCTGGCGATATCGAGTTGTTTGCCCGCAACGCCAAGGCACCAATCATCGCCATCACGGGCTCCAATGCGAAAAGCACGGTCACCACCCTGGTTGGCGAGATGGCGGCAGCGGCTGGCAAGCGCGTGGCGGTCGGTGGCAACCTCGGTACCCCGGCGCTGGACCTGCTCAACGATGAGGTCGAGCTGTATGTGTTGGAGCTGTCCAGCTTCCAGCTGGAATGCACTGACCAGCTGAATGCCGAAGTGGCCACCTGCCTGAATGTCAGCGAAGACCACATGGATCGCTACAGCGGCATGCCGGCCTATCACCTGGCCAAGCACAGGATTTTCCGTGGCGCTCGCCAAGTGGTGATCAATCGCCAGGACGCCCTGTCGCGGCCGCTGTTGGCGGAAGGTCAGCCATGCTGGAGCTTTGGCCTGAACAAACCGGACTTCAAAGCCTTCGGCCTGATCGAGGAGGGCGGCGAGAAGTACCTGGCTTTCCAGTTCGACAAACTGCTGAATGTGCGCGAGCTGAAAATGCGTGGCGCCCATAACCAGGCCAACGCCCTGGCGGCCCTGGCCTTGGGCCATGCCGCCGGACTGCCGATGGCGCCGATGCTGGCTGCTCTGCGCGAGTTCACTGGCCTGGCGCATCGCTGCCAGTGGCTGCGTGAGCTGCGTGGCGTGACCTATTACGATGACTCCAAGGCCACCAACGTGGGCGCCGCGCTGGCGGCCATTGAAGGCCTGGGTGCGGATATCGACGGCAAGTTGCTGTTGATCGCCGGTGGCGACGGCAAGGGCGCGGATTTCTCCGCCCTGCGCGGACCCGTGGCGGCGCACTGCCGCGCCGTGCTGCTGCTCGGTCGCGATGCTGAGTTGCTGGCCAATACCCTGGCCGATAGCGGCGTGCCGCTGATTCGCGTGGCGACCTTGGATGAAGCTGTGCAGCGCGCTGCTGAGCTGGCGCAGGCCGGTGACGCCGTATTGCTGTCGCCGGCCTGCGCCAGCCTGGATATGTTCAAGAACTTCGAACAGCGCGGTCAGCTGTTCGCCGCTGCCGTCGGGGGGCTGCTCTGATGCTCGCCCAGTTGCTGGCCGCGCCATCGCCGCTGCGCAGTGCACGCGGCATCGACCTCGACTTCCCGCTGTTGGCGGGTTGTTTGGGGCTGCTCGGCCTGGGCCTGGTGATGATCACCTCGGCGTCCTCGGAAGTGGCGGCGGTGCAGTCCGGCAACCCGCTGTACCACATGATCCGTCACCTGATTTATCTGGCCATCGGCCTGGGCGCTGGCCTGCTGACCTTGCTGGTGCCTCTGGCACAGTGGCAGCGCTACGGCGGGCGCCTGCTGATGGCGGCCTTTGTCTTGTTGATTCTGGTGCTGATCCCCGGCATCGGCCGCGAAGTGAACGGCGCCTCGCGCTGGATCGGTTTCGGCATCTTCAACGTGCAGCCGTCGGAGCTGGCCAAGCTGTTTACAGTGATCTTCCTGGCCGGCTACCTGGTCCGTCGGCAGACCGATGTGCGCGAGAACCTGATGGGCTTTATCAAGCCCATGGCCGTGCTGGCGCCGATCGCCGCCTTGCTGCTGGCCGAGCCGGACTTCGGCGCCACCGTGGTGCTGATGGGCGCGGCAATTGCCATGTTGTTCCTCGGTGGCATCAACCTGCTGCGCTTTATCCCGCTGGTGCTCGCGGTGCTGGCGGCTGGCGTGGTGGTGATGACCGGGCAGTCCTACCGCATGCAGCGCTTGACCAACTTTATCGACCCCTGGGCCGACCAGTACGGCGCCGGCTACCAGCTGAGCCAGGCGCTGATCGCCTTCGGTCGCGGCGAGTGGCTGGGCGTGGGCCTGGGCAACAGCATCCAGAAGCAGTTCTACCTGCCGGAAGCGCACACCGACTTCGTGTTCAGCGTGCTGGCCGAAGAGCTGGGGCTGCTCGGTTCCCTGCTGACCGTCGCACTGTTTGTGTTCGTCAGCGTGCGCGCCCTGTACATCGGCCTGTGGGCGGAGAAGGCCAAGCAGTTCTTCGCCGCCTATGTAGCCTATGGTCTGGCCATCATGTGGATCGGCCAGATACTGATCAATATCGGTGTGAACGTTGGCCTGCTGCCGACCAAGGGCTTGACCCTGCCGTTCCTCAGCTACGGCGGCAGCTCTCTGGTGATCTGCTGCATCACTCTCGGTTTGCTCCTGCGTATCGAGTGGGAGCGGCGCACGCACCTGGGTAGCGCCGAAGTTGAATTCGACGAGTCGGATTTCGCCGATGAGGAGCTCACCCATGGCCGCTAATGTGCTGATCATGGCCGGCGGTACCGGCGGTCACGTGTTCCCGGCGTTGGCCTGTGCCCGCGAATTCAAAGCGCGCGGCTATGTCGTGCACTGGCTTGGCACGCCGCGTGGCATCGAGAATGAGCTGGTGCCGGCCGCCGGTTTGCCGCTGCACCTGATCAACGTCAGCGGCCTGCGCGGCAAGGGCAAGTTGGCCCTGCTCAAGGCGCCGTTCCAATTGCTCAAGGCATTGTGGCAAGCACGCAAGATTGTTCGCGAGCTGCAGCCGGTCTGCGTGCTGGGCATGGGTGGCTATGTCACCGGCCCCGGCGGTCTGGCGGCGCGGTTGGCGGGTGTGCCGCTGATCATTCATGAACAAAACGCTGTGGCCGGCACCGCCAACCGTAGTCTGGCGCCCATCGCCAGCCGGGTGTGCGAGGCCTTCCCGGACACCTTCAGTGTCAGCAGCAAGCGCCGCACCACCGGCAACCCGGTGCGCGAAGAGCTGTTTCTGGAAACCCCGCGCCAATCCCTGCGCAACCGTCAGCCGCGCCTGTTGGTGCTGGGCGGCAGCCTGGGGGCCGAACCCTTGAATAAGTTGCTGCCCGAGGCTATTGGTCTGCTGGCCGCCGAGCTGCGTCCGCAGGTGTTTCACCAGGCCGGCAAGCAGCATGCCGAGGTGACCGGCGAGCGCTATCAGGCCCAGGGCGTAAGCGCCGAAGTGGCACCTTTTATCAAAGACATGGCGCGCGCCTATGGCTGGGCCGACCTGGTGGTCTGCCGTGCCGGTGCCCTGACTGTCAGTGAGTTGGCCGCCGCCGGCCTGCCGGCTCTGTTGGTGCCGTTGCCGCACGCCATCGACGATCACCAAACCCGCAATGCCCATTACCTGGCGGACGAGGGCGCAGCCTTCCTCCTGCCGCAAGCAACGACTGGCGCCGCCGACTTGGCCGCGCGCCTGACAGAGGTTCTGATGCACACCGATCGACTGAAAACCATGGCCGCGACAGCTCGTCGTCTGGCCAAGCCGGACGCCACCTGCAACGTGGTCGACATTTGCCTGGAGGTGGCCCGTGGTTGAGAGCCATAAAGCGTTCCCGCAACCGGAAATGCGCCGTATCCGCCGCATCCACTTCGTCGGCATCGGCGGCGTGGGCATGTGTGGGATTGCCGAGGTGTTGCTTAACCTTGGTTATCAGGTGTCTGGTTCTGACTTGAAAGCCTCGCCGGTTACCGATCGGCTGGCCTCCTTCGGTGCGCAGATATTTATCGGTCACCGCGCCGAGAACGCCGCCACGGCCGACGTGCTGGTGGTGTCCAGCGCAGTGAATACCTCCAACCCGGAAGTGGCGACTGCCATCGAGCGGCGTATTCCGGTGGTGCCACGGGCCGAAATGCTCGCCGAACTGATGCGCTACCGCCACGGTATCGCGGTGGCCGGCACCCACGGCAAAACCACCACCACCAGTTTGATCGCCTCGGTATTCGCTGCCGGCGGGCTTGATCCGACCTTCGTCATCGGCGGCCGTTTGAACGCCGCGGGCACCAATGCCCAGCTGGGCGCCAGCCGGTACCTGGTGGCTGAAGCCGACGAAAGTGACGCCAGCTTCCTGCACCTGCAGCCGCTGGTGGCCGTGGTCACCAATATCGACGCCGACCATATGAGCACCTACGGCGGCGACTTCAACAAGTTGAAGAAGACCTTCGTCGAGTTCCTGCACAACCTGCCGTTCTACGGCCTTGCCGTGGTCTGCGTGGATGACCCCCATGTGCGCGAAATTCTGCCGCTGATTGCCCGTCCGACCATTACTTATGGCCTTAGTGACGACGCCGACGTGCGCGCGATCAATATTCGCCATGCCGGTATGCAGACGTATTTCACCGTGCTGCGTCCCGGCCGTGAGCCGCTGGATGTGTCGGTGAAAATGCCGGGCAACCACAACGTGCTGAACTCCCTGGCGACCATCGCCATTGCCACCGACGAGGGCGTCGACGATGCCGCCATCGTGGCCGGGCTGTCGGGCTTTCAGGGCGTGGGTCGGCGCTTTCAGGTGTACGGCGAGCTGCCGGTGGAAAATGGCAGCGTGATGCTGGTGGACGACTACGGTCACCACCCGCGTGAAGTCGCCGCTGTGATCAAGGCTGTACGTACCGGCTGGCCGGAGCGCCGCCTGGTAATGGTTTACCAACCGCACCGCTACAGCCGCACCAGCGATTTGTATGACGATTTCGTTCAGGTCCTGAGCGACGCCAACGTGCTGCTGCTGATGGAGGTCTACCCGGCCGGCGAAGCGCCGATTCCAGGGGCTGACAGCCGTAATCTGTGCCGCAGTATTCGTCAGCGTGGCCAGTTGGACCCGATCTACATCGAGCGCGGCATCGAGCTGGCGCCGCTGGTCAAACCGCTGCTGCGCGCTGGCGACATCCTCCTCTGTCAGGGCGCCGGCGATATCGGCGGTCTGGCCCCGCAGTTGCTCAAGCACCCGTTGTTTGCTGCTGCGCCTGAGTCCAAACAAGGTGAGTCGAAATGAGTGCCGTGTTGAAGTCCAATCTCGACCCTAAAGCCTTTGGCCGCGTGGCCGTGTTGTTCGGTGGCAAGAGCGCTGAGCGTCCGGTGTCGCTGAAGTCCGGCGCCGCTGTGCTGGAAGCCTTGCAGGCCGCTGGCGTGGATGCCTTTGGTATCGATGTGGGCGCCGATCTGTTGCAGCGCCTGAGTCGCGAGAAAATCGACCGCGCCTTTATTGTGTTGCACGGCCGTGGCGGTGAAGACGGTAGCATGCAGGGCCTGCTCGAATGCCTGGAAATTCCCTACACCGGCAGCGGCGTGCTGGCCTCGGCCCTGGCCATGGACAAATTGCGCACCAAGCAGGTGTGGCAAAGCCTGGGCTTGCCGACCCCGCGCCATGCGGTGCTGGGCAGCGCCGAGGATTGTGCTGAAGCGGCCGCTGAACTGGGCTTCCCACTCATTGTTAAACCGGCCCACGAAGGCTCGAGCATCGGTATGGCCAAGGTCGATGATCTGGCCGCGCTGGTGGCTGCCTGGCAGGACGCCAGCCGTTACGACAGCCAGGTATTGGTGGAGCAGTGGATCAGCGGTCCCGAATTCACCATCGCCATGCTGCGTGGTCAGGTGCTGCCGCCTATTGCGCTGGGCACCAGCCACAGCTTTTACGATTACGACGCCAAGTACCTGGCCAATGACACCCAGTACCGCATCCCTTGCGGTCTCGATGCAGCCAAGGAAGACGAGCTCAAACACCTGACGGCGCGTGCCTGTGAAGCAGTCGGCACCCAGGGTTGGGCGCGGGCGGATGTGATGCAGGATGCCGCCGGCAAATTCTGGCTGCTGGAAGTCAATACCGTGCCGGGCATGACCGATCACAGCCTGGTGCCGATGGCTGCCCGCGCCGCCGGCCTGGATTTCCAGCAGTTGGTGCTGGCGATTCTGGCCGACAGTGTTGAGGCGCGAGGTTAAGCCCATGAGCGCCACCCTGCGTTACTCGCCCATCACCGCCGAGCGCACACCGTCGCGTAAGCCGGTGGCGCGCGGTGCCAGCCGTATGGTGGCCAAGGAGCCGCTGGCGGCCCGGCCGAAAGCGGACTTCAGCGGCCTCAAGCGTTTGTTCTGGCCTCTGCTGTTGCTGGCGCTGGGCTTGGGTGCCTACACCTTGGCTGAACGGGCCTTGCCTTACGCCGACCGGCCGATCAGCCAGGTCAGCGTTCAGGGTGAGCTCAGCTATATCAGCCGGGAAGCCGTGCAGCAGCGCATCGCACCGTTTATCGAAGCGAGCTTTTTCACCGTCGACCTGACGGCCATGCGCAATGAGCTTGAGCAAATGCCGTGGATCGCCCATGCCGAAGTGCGGCGCATCTGGCCGGACCAGGTGGTGATTCAGCTGGATGAGCAACTGCCCGTCGCCCGTTGGGGCAATGAGGCCTTGCTGAACAATCAGGGCCAGGCATTCACCCCGCGCGAGCTGGCCCATTACGAGAATTTGCCGCAACTGTACGGCCCGCAGCGCGCCCAGCCGGCGGTGATGCAGCAGTACCAGATGCTCAGTCAGTTGCTGCGTCCGCTGGGGTTTTCGGTGGCCAGTCTGGAATTGCGTGAGCGCGGCAGTTGGTTCCTGACTACCGGCGTGAACAGCACCGGGCAGAGCATTGAGCTGTTGTTGGGCCGTGATCATGTGCTGGAAAAAATGCGTCGTTTTGTCGCCATTTACGAGAAAACGCTGAAGCCGCAAATCGCCAATATCGCCCGTATCGACCTGCGTTACGCCAACGGCCTGGCCGTCGGCTGGCGCACCCCGGTACCGGCCACGGCGGCTAACCCCGCCGCCGTACAGTGAAATCAGGAGCAAGGAGCATGGCAAACGTGCAGAGCGGCAAGATGATCGTTGGCCTGGATATCGGCACTTCGAAAGTAGTGGCCCTGGTTGGTGAAGTGACCAGCGATGGCCAGCTGGAAATCGTCGGCATTGGTACCCATCCGTCGCGCGGCCTGAAGAAGGGCGTGGTGGTGAATATCGAATCCACCGTGCAATCGATCCAGCGCGCCGTCGAAGAGGCCCAGTTGATGGCCGGTTGCCGTATTCACTCGGCTTTTGTTGGTGTGGCCGGTAGCCATATCCGCAGCCTCAACTCCCACGGCATCGTTGCGATTCGTGACCGCGAAGTCAGTCCCGCCGACCTTGAGCGTGTGCTGGATGCGGCTCAGGCCGTGGCCATTCCGGCGGATCAGCGCGTGCTGCATACCCTGGCTCAGGATTATGTGATCGACAACCAGGAAGGTGTGCGTGAACCCCTGGGCATGTCAGGTGTGCGTCTTGAGGCCAAAGTGCATGTGGTGACCTGTGCAGTGAATGCGGCACAGAATATTGAAAAGTGTGTTCGTCGTTGTGGTCTGGAAGTTGACGACATTATTTTGGAGCAACTGGCTTCGGCGTATTCGGTATTAACCGACGACGAGAAAGAATTAGGTGTGTGCCTGGTCGATATTGGCGGTGGAACTAGCGATATTGCGATATTCACAGAAGGTGCAATACGTCACACTGCGGTCATTCCAATTGCCGGCGACCAGGTAACTAACGATATTGCCATGGCATTAAGGACCCCAACTCAGTATGCCGAAGAGATAAAGATTCGGTATGCTTGTGCATTGGCTAAATTGGCCGGTGCTGGGGAAACCATCAAGGTTCCCAGTGTGGGTGATCGGCCGCCGCGGGAGCTGTCCCGCCAAGCCTTGGCTGAAGTGGTAGAACCACGCTACGACGAACTTTTTACTTTGGTTCAAGCGGAATTGCGCCGTAGTGGTTATGAAGATTTGATTCCGGCAGGGATTGTTCTTACCGGCGGGACTGCGAAGATGGAAGGCGCAGTCGAATTAGCCGAAGAGATCTTTCACATGCCGGTGCGTTTGGGGGTGCCACACAGCGTCAAAGGATTGGCCGACGTTGTGCGTAACCCGATTTACTCAACCAGTGTTGGCTTGTTGTTGTATGGCTTGCAGAAACAGACCGACGGTATTTCGATGTCCGGCGGCAACAGTTTCAGCGATGAAGCCAAAACACCGGTACTTGAGCGAGTAAAACGCTGGATTCAGGGTAATTTTTAAAAGTTTCACCGCGGTTGCAGTAGGCGATACAACTAGAAAGTAAAAAAGGAGAGGGGAAAATGTTCGAACTCGTAGACAACGTCCCGCAAAGCGCCGTTATCAAAGTTATTGGTGTGGGTGGCGGTGGTGGTAACGCCGTCAATCACATGGTTAAAAACAATATTGAAGGTGTTGAGTTTATTTGTGCCAACACCGATGCCCAAGCGCTGGGCAAGGTCGGTGCACGCACCATCCTGCAACTAGGCACCGCTATCACCAAGGGCCTGGGTGCTGGCACCAACCCGGAAATCGGTCGCCAGGCGGCGATGGAAGACCGTGAGCGCATCACTGAAGTGCTACAGGGCGCCGACATGGTGTTCATCACCACGGGCATGGGCGGCGGTACCGGTACCGGTGCGGCGCCGATCATTGCGCAGATCGCCAAAGAGATGGGCATCCTAACGGTTGCAGTCGTAACCCGTCCGTTCCCGTTCGAAGGCAAGAAGCGTATGCAAGTGGCCGACGAGGGCATTCGTGCGCTGTCGGAGTGCGTTGACTCGCTGATCACCATTCCCAACGAGAAGCTGCTGACCATCCTCGGTAAGGACGCCAGCCTGCTCTCTGCGTTCGCCAAGGCGGACGACGTGCTGACCGGCGCTGTGCGCGGTATCTCCGACATCATGCTGCGTGAAGGCCTGATGAACGTCGACTTTGCCGACGTGAAGACCGTGATGAGCGAAATGGGCATGGCGATGATGGGGACTGGCTGTGCCAGCGGCCCGAACCGTGCTCGCGAAGCCACCGAGGCGGCGATCCGCAATCCGTTGCTGGAAGACGTCAATCTGCAGGGCGCGCGTGGCATCCTGGTCAACATTACTGCCGGTCTGGATCTGTCCCTGGGCGAGTACGCCGCGGTGGGCGAGATCATCGAAGCCTTTGCTTCCGAGCACGCCACCGTCAAGGTCGGCGCAGTGATCGATCCGGATATGCGTGATGAGCTGCATGTGACCGTGGTTGCTACCGGTCTGGGCGCGAAAATCGAGAAGCCGGTCAAGGTTATCGACAATACCGTGCACTCGGTGGTGAACAATTCGGTGTCGGCTCCGGCCGCTCGTCAGGACTCCGCAGCGGTGAACTACCGTGACCTGGATCGTCCGACCGTGATGCGCAACCAGGCCCACGCCAGCGCGGCTACGGCGGCCAAGCTCAACCCGCATGACGATCTGGATTACCTGGATATTCCAGCCTTCCTGCGTCGCCAGGCTGATTGATGAAATGTATCAGGAGCATTGGGGTGATTGGTGTTCAGCAAAGGTCGGTTCTGCTATCATCGCCGACCTTTATTGAAAACAATTCGCAACTTGCGCGCATACGGCCAAAGCCATGATTAAACAACGCACCTTGAAGAACATCATCCGCGCCACCGGCGTCGGTTTGCACTCGGGGGAGAAGGTATACCTGACCCTGAAACCGGCTCCGGTGGACACGGGTATCGTGTTCCGTCGTACCGATCTCGATCCGGTGGTGGAAATCGCCGCCCGTGCCGAGAATGTTGGCGAAACCACCATGTCGACGACCCTGGTCAATGGTGAGGTCAAGGTGGACACGGTAGAGCACCTGCTTTCGGCCATGGCTGGCCTGGGCATCGATAACGCCTACGTCGAGCTCTCCGCGTCAGAAGTACCGATCATGGACGGCAGCGCCGGTCCCTTTGTGTTTCTGATTCAATCGGCAGGCCTGGAAGAACAGGACGCGCCGAAGAAGTTCATTCGCATCAAGCGTGAAGTCACCGTCGAGGAGGCTGGCAAGCGTGCCACCTTCCTGCCGTTCGATGGCTTCAAAGTGAGCTTCGAAATCGACTTCGATCACCCAGTGTTCCACAACCGCACCCAGTCGGCCTGCGTGGATTTCTCCAGCACCTCGTTCGTCAAGGAAGTCAGCCGTGCGCGGACTTTCGGCTTTATGCGCGATATCGAGTTTCTGCGGACGCAGAACCTGGCGCTTGGCGGCAGTGTGGATAACGCCATTGTGGTTGATGAGTTTCGCGTACTGAACGAAGACGGCCTGCGTTATGAGGACGAATTCGTGAAGCACAAGATTCTCGATGCCATTGGCGATCTGTACTTGCTCGGCAACAGCCTGATTGGCGAATTCCGTGGCTTCAAGTCCGGCCATGCGCTGAACAATCAACTGCTGCGCGCGCTGATTGCGCAGACAGATGCTTGGGAAGTCGTGACCTTTGATGACGCCAGTACGGCGCCCATCTCCTACATGCGCCCGGTTGCGGCGGTGTAAGCAGTACCTGTTTTACCCTCCCTTATTAAAGCCATCTACGGGTGGCTTTTTTTATGCGCGTTGTTTACCTGTTATTAGCTGGCGCTGTCGGGCTTTTTCACGTGGCTGGCCAAGCGCTCCAGGGCTGCGCGCAATTTGGGGTCGCTGATACCGTCAGCCGTGGTCTGGATGCTTTCGGCGGCGGCGCTGGAAAGCACCATGCTTTGATTGGCGGGCTGCTGTGGATGGTAGGCGGGCTGGACCTTGAACAGGATGCGCTGCAGACCGGCGAACTCCTCGATCAACTGCAGTTGCCGTTGTAGGCGACGTTGCTGGTAGCGCAGGCGTGTCGCCCAGTGGCCGTCAGTGACTATTAATAGCAGGCAGCCTTCGCGCCAGGAGGCCAGGTGGCAATGTTCCCGTGCGGCCGGTTGCAACTGGCTCTCCAGCAGATGCTGCAAGCGGTCCAGGCGCTGGGCGGCACTGAACAGCGCTTTCAGCGGTTTGGCTTCGCGCAGGAGTGCCGACGGCGCGCGTGCTGAGAGGGGGCGAAAGGCCATGGCAAGAGCTCGGTTGAGTGAGGCGCCATGGTAGCAGAGTGCTCCTGGTAAGGGCTCTGGGCGGGCTAGGGTCTGACCTGGGTCATGGACTGTAAGTAACGCGGCTTTCCTCGCCGACGTTTCCGGGTAGAATGCTGCCTTCGCAAGCGGCCATGAGGGCCGCGCGGGTGACTCTAATTGCCACCCTTCATCCATACGCGTGGAAGAATCTGTCGATATGTTTGCGCCTTTGTTAAAGAAACTCTTCGGAAGCAAGAACGAGCGTGAAGTTAAACGCATGCTCAAAACGGTCCAGGCCGTTAACGCTTTTGAAGAGCAAATGCTTGCTCTGTCCGATGAGCAATTGCGGGCCAAGACCGCTGAGTTCCAAGCGCGCCTGGCCAAGGGCGAGACACTCGACCAGCTCCTGCCGGAAGCGTTTGCCGTCGCCCGTGAGGCTGGCAAGCGGGTGATGGGCATGCGTCACTTCGATGTGCAGCTGGTGGGCGGCATGACCCTGCACGAAGGCCGTATTGCCGAGATGCGCACCGGTGAGGGTAAAACCCTGGTGGCAACTCTGGCCGTGTACCTGAATGCTCTCGAAGGCAAGGGCGTGCACGTGGTCACGGTCAACGACTACCTGGCCCGTCGTGACGCCAACTGGATGCGTCCGCTGTATGAATTCCTTGGTCTGACAGTGGGTGTTGTCACCCCGTTTATGGACCCGCAGGAGAAGCGTCTGGCTTACGCCGCCGACATCACCTACGGCACCAACAACGAATTCGGTTTCGACTACCTGCGCGACAACATGGCGTTCAGCCTGGAAGAGAAATTCCAGCGCGAGATGAACTTCGCCGTGATCGACGAAGTTGACTCCATCCTGATCGACGAAGCGCGTACTCCGCTGATCATCTCCGGTCAGGCCGAAGACAGCTCCAAGCTCTACACCCAGATCAATCTGCTGATTCCAAAGCTGAAACTGCATGTTGAAGAAGAGGAAGGTGTCGTTACCCAGGAAGGTCATTACACCCTCGACGAGAAGACTCGCCAGGTTGAACTGAACGAGCAGGGTCATCAATACATCGAAGAGTTGCTCACCGAAGCCGGCTTGCTGGCCGAGGGCGAGAGCCTGTATTCGGCGCATAACCTGGGTCTGCTGACCCACGTATACTCCGGCCTGCGCGCGCACAAGCTGTTCCATCGCAACGTCGAATACATCGTGCAGAAGGATCAGGTTCTGCTGGTCGATGAGCACACCGGCCGCACCATGCCCGGTCGTCGCTTGTCCGAAGGCTTGCACCAAGCTATCGAAGCAAAAGAAGGTCTGCCGATTCAGGCCGAGAGCCAAACCCTGGCCTCGACCACCTTCCAGAACTACTTCCGCCTGTACAAAAAGCTCTCTGGCATGACAGGTACAGCGGACACCGAAGCGTTCGAGTTCCAACAGATCTACGGCCTGTCCGTCGTGGTGATCCCGACCAACAAAGAGTTGGCGCGTAAAGACTTCAACGACCTGGTCTATCTGACCCAGGAAGAGAAGTACGCGGCGATCATTACCGATATTCAAGAGTCGCTGGAGCAGGGCCGTCCGGTACTGGTCGGTACGGCCACCATCGATAGCTCCGAGTATGTTTCGCAGCTGCTGAACAAGGCCGGTATCGAGCACAAGGTGCTCAACGCCAAGTTCCACGAAAAAGAAGCCGAGATCATTGCCCAGGCTGGTCGTCCGGGTGCGCTGACCATCGCCACCAACATGGCCGGTCGTGGTACCGACATCCTGCTGGGCGGTAACTGGGAAGTTGAAGTCGCGGCCCTGGAGAATCCGACGCCTGAGCAGATCGCGCAAATCAAGAGCGACTGGCAGAAGCGTCACCAGCAGGTTATCGCCTCCGGTGGCCTGCATGTGATTGCTTCCGAGCGCCACGAATCGCGCCGTATCGACAACCAGTTGCGCGGTCGCGCCGGTCGTCAGGGCGACCCGGGTTCGAGCCGTTTCTACCTGTCGCTGGAAGACAGCCTGATGCGCATCTTTGCCTCTGACCGGGTGAAGAATTTCATGAAGGCCCTGGGCATGCAGGCCGGTGAAGCCATCGAGCATCGCATGGTCACCAACGCCATCGAAAAAGCCCAGCGTAAGGTTGAGGGTCGCAACTTCGACATGCGTAAGCAGTTGCTGGAGTTCGACGACGTGGCCAACGAGCAGCGCAAAGTGATCTATCACATGCGTAACAGCTTGCTGGCGGCGGACAACATTGGCGAAACCATTGCCGAGTTCCGCGAGGAAGTGCTGGAGCTGACCATCAATCAGCACATCCCGCCGCAGTCGCTGCCAGAGCAGTGGGATCTGCCGGGTCTGGAGCAGGCGCTGTACAGCGATTTCGGCCTGCGTCTGCCGATCAAGCAATGGCTCGACGAAGACGACAATCTGCACGAAGACGGCGTACGGGTGAGAATCACCGAGCAGTTACTGGCCGCCTACCGCGAGAAAGAAGAAGAGGCCAGTGCCGAAGCGCTGCGCACCTTCGAGAAGCAGATTCTGCTGCGTGTGCTCGATGATCTGTGGAAAGACCATCTGCAGACCATGGACCATCTGCGTCACGGCATTCACCTGCGCGGTTATGCGCAGAAGAACCCGAAGCAGGAATACAAGCGCGAGTCGTTCACCCTGTTCCAAGAGCTGTTGGCGTCGATCAAGCGCGACACTATTCGCGTCCTGTCCCATGTCCAAGTGCGTCGTGAAGACCCGGCCGAGGAAGAAGCGCGTCTGCGTCACGAGGCCGAAGAGCTGGGCAAGCGTATGCAGTTCCAGCACGCCGAGGCGCCGAGCATGGTTGCCCCTGAAGCCGAGCAGGCCGAGGAGGGCGACGTGGTTAGCGCCGCTGAGCCGGTGCGCAATGAGCCGAAAGTGGGCCGCAATGAAGCCTGTCCGTGCGGCTCGGGTAAAAAATACAAGCACTGCCACGGGCAAATCAGCTAAGTCTGGCTAGGCTGTGTTCTGCGCCGCGACCGGCT
This sequence comes from Pseudomonas sp. BGA-UO-ETr-WB11, assembly GCF_059567785.1. Lineage (NCBI taxonomy): Bacteria > Pseudomonadati > Pseudomonadota > Gammaproteobacteria > Pseudomonadales > Pseudomonadaceae > Pseudomonas > Pseudomonas sp. BGA-UO-ETr-WB11. Next base: position 1,088,040 of record NZ_JCAQOS010000008.1, read on the forward strand.
TAGCCGCTCGCGGCGTTTTTCCGTTAATTTTTCGATAAGGAGCTCACTACATGGCTGTTGGTCTTGGTCCTCTGCCTACCCTGCATCCGGTTCCCGGTTTTGAACTGGGCATTGCCTCTGCTGGCATCAAGCGCCCAGGGCGCAAAGATGTGGTGGTGATGCGCTGCGCCGAAGGCTCCCGCGTGGCGGGTGTGACCACCACCAATGCGTTTTGTGCGGCACCGGTGATTGTTACGCGTGAGCGTCTGCAGGGCGCTGTGCGTTACCTGCTGACCAATACCGGCAATGCCAACGCCGGCACCGGCGCCGAGGGCCTGGTCAATGCCAAGCGTGCGTGCGCCACGCTCGCGCAATTGACGGGTGTTGCCCCTGAGGCCGTGCTGCCGTTCTCCACCGGGGTGATCGGTGAGCCACTGCCTGTGGAAAAAATCGAAGGCGCCCTGCAAGCCGCGCTCGACGACCTGCACGAGAATCACTGGGCTGAAGCCGCCATCGGCATCATGACCACCGATACTTTGCCTAAGGGCGCCAGCCGCCAGTTTGAGCACGAGGGTGTGACCATCACCGTGACGGGCATCAGCAAGGGCGCCGGCATGATCCGGCCGAACATGGCGACCATGCTCGGCTACATCGCCACCGACGCCAAGGTGGCGGCCGAGGTACTGCAGGACCTGGTGCGTGATGCAGCGAACAAGTCGTTCAACCGCATCACCATCGACGGCGATACCTCAACCAACGACTGCTGCCTGCTGATCGCTACCGGCCAGGCGCCTTTGGCGGAAATCACCGAGAGCCGTGGCGAGTTGTTTGCCAAGCTCAAGCAGGCGGTGTTTGAGGTGTGCATGGATGTGGCCCAGGCCATCGTCCGTGATGGCGAGGGCGCGACCAAGTTCGTCACCGTGCAGGTTAACGGCGGCGGCAAGCATCAGGAGTGTCTGGATGTCGGCTATGCCGTGGCCCACTCGCCGCTGATCAAGACTGCGCTGTTTGCCTCCGACCCCAACTGGGGGCGCATCCTGGCCGCAGTCGGCTATGCCGGTGTGGCTGATCTGGATGTGAGCAAGATTGATGTGTTCCTCGGTGAGGTGTGCATCGCCAGCAAAGGCGGGCGTGCCGCCAGCTATACCGAGGAACAAGGCGCGGCGGTAATGGCCGAAGCGGAAATCACTATCCGCATCGAGCTGGGGCGTGGCGATTGCAGCGAAACCATCTGGACCACCGACCTGTCCCACGAGTATGTGCGGATCAACGCCGAGTACCGCTCCTGAGTTCACCCTTGCCCGGCTGAGATAATCACGCATTCCCGTTAGGCATGCCTGCATGCTTAACGGGAATTGGCTTTTTTGCGCTGCGTCTTTTAGCTTCGTAGCCCATGGTCTTGTTGGTTAGCTCTGGAGCCTGTGCATGTCTCTGACCCTCGTTATCGGTAACAAGCGTTATTCCTCCTGGTCCCTGCGTGCGGCACTGGCGCTGGAACTGACCGAGGAGCCTTATGCCGAGGTGTTGATCCGTCTGCGTGAGGCCGATACCCACGCGCGAATTCTGGCCTACTCAGCGACGGGCAAGGTGCCGCTGCTGATCACCGAGGAAGGTCCGGTATGGGATTCCCTGGCGATTGCCGAGTACCTCGCCGAAACCTATCCGGAAGCTCATCTGTGGCCGCGTGGTGAATATGCCCGCGCTGTGGCGCGCAGCGCCTGTGCCGAGATGCACAGTGGTTTTGTCGCCTTGCGCACCCACCTGCCGATGGACCTGGCCCATGACCAGGCGCTTACGGATACACCTGCCGACGCTTTGGCCGATATTGAGCGGATCGTCGCGTTATGGAGCCAGTGCCGCACGCGTTTCGGCGCCGACGGCGCTTTTTTGTTCGGCCATGCCAGCATCGCCGATGCCTTTTTTGCCCCGGTGGCGGCGCGTTTGCGCAGCTATCGCGTGGAGTTGCCGCCGCTGGCGGCAGACTATGTTGCAACCATTTACCAGTGGCCGGCCTTCCAGCGATGGTTGCAGGCGGCCCTTGAGGAGCCTTCGTGGTGAAGCGAGTACATGTAGCGGCGGCAGTGATTCGTCGTGCCGATGGCCACATCCTGCTGGCCAAGCGTGCCGATCAGCAGCATCAGGGTGGATTGTGGGAGTTCCCCGGCGGCAAGGTGGAGGCGGGTGAAAGCGTGTCCACGGCCCTGCACCGCGAGCTGCAGGAGGAGTTGGGCATTGCCGTTACCGCCGCGCGGCCGCTGATCAAGGTGCAGCACGGCTACCCGGACAAACAGGTGTTGCTGGATGTCTGGGACGTCAGCGGTTTTACCGGCGAGCCCCACGGCGCCGAAGGCCAGCCGCTGGCCTGGGTCAGCCCGCGGCAATTGCCGGACTACGACTTCCCAGCGGCCAATCAGCCGATTGTGCGCGCCGCACGCCTGCCGGCGCAGTACCTGATCACCCCGGACGAACTGGAGCGCAAGGAGTTGCTGCAGGGCATTCAGAGCTCCGTTGCCAACGGTGTGCGTCTGATCCAGTTGCGCGCGCCGAACATGTACAGCCCGGAGTATCGCGACCTGGCGGTGGACGTGGTGGGGCTGTGTGCTGGCAAGGCGCAAGTGATGCTCAAAGGCCCGCTGGAGTGGCTGGGGGATTTCCCTGCGGCCGGCTGGCATCTGACAGCTGAGCAGCTGCGTAAATATGCCGACAAGGGCCGCCCGTTTCCGGCGCATCGCTGGCTGGCGGCCTCCTGCCATAACGCCGAAGAGCTGGCTCTGGCCCGGCAGATGGGGGTGGACTTTGTCACCCTGTCGCCTGTGCAGCCGACCCAAAGCCATCCCGAGGCCGTGCCGTTGGGTTGGGACGCGGCGGCGCAGTTGATCGACGGGCTCAACCTGCCGGTCTATCTGCTTGGCGGCGTGGGCGTCGGCGATACCGAGCGCGCTTGGCAACTGGGTGCCCAGGGCGTGGCCGGTATTCGCGCGTTTTGGCCGAGGTAGGAGTGGTTGAGGCGCGCAGCGTCGATACCCATCGATCCATTGCGGCGCATTTGATGGGTATCGCTAGGTTCAACCCATCCTAGGGTTTCGGCGCCGCTTGCCAGAGTATCTCCTTGATCTGAGTGCGCAGGCCAATCAGGCGCGCCGCCACAAACAGCAGGTCAGAGAGGCGGTTGAGGTAGGCCAGACTGCTGCCGCCCAAAGGCTCCACGGCATTCAGATGTTGGCAGCGGCGTTCGGCGCTGCGCGCCAGGCTGCGGCACAGATGGGCCTGGGCCACCAGGCGCGAACCGCCGGGCAAGATGAAATTTTGCAGCGGGCCCAGCTCCTCATTCCAGCGATCAATAGCCGCTTCCAAACGCTCGATTTCGGCTTGGTCGAGGGCTTGATATTCCGGCATCGCCAATTCGCCGCCAAGGTCAAACAGGCGGTGCTGGCAGGGGCTGAGGGCGTCAATCACTTCACCTAGGCCTGGGTGGGTGGTGGCCTGCTCAGTCAGGTCGGCGAGCAGCAAACCAAGCTGACTGTTGAGGCTGTCGACCTCGCCCATGGCCTCCACCCGCGGGTGGTCCTTGGTCACCCGGCGGCCATCGGCCAGGCCGGTTTCGCCGTTGTCGCCAGTACGGGTGTAGATCTTCGAAAGGCGGTAGCCCATGACTCAGGTTCCTTGTTCGGCAATGGTCTGCTGCAGGGGCAAGCGCAGGGTGAAGCAGGTGCCTGCGCCAGGCGAGGACTGCGCTTCCATCTGACCTTTGTGATTGTTGGTGATGATGAAGTAAGCCACCGATAGACCCAGGCCGGTGCCTTGGCCGATTTCCTTGGTGGTAAAGAAGGGTTCGAAGATGCGCTTGCACACCTGTTCTGGCATGCCGATGCCGTTGTCCTCGACCTGAATTTCAGCCCAGGGCGGATTGAGGCGGGTGCGCAGGGTGATGCGCCCTGGCTCGTCGTCACGGTCGCGCAGGTGGATGGCCTGGGCAGCATTCTTCAACAAGTTGAGCAGCACCTGCTCCAGTTCGTTGGCGGTAACCGGCACGGGGCCGAGCTGCGGGTCGAACTCGCGAACGATAGTCAGGCCTTTGAAGTCGAAGCTTTCGGTGAGGTCGAAGTCGTTGCCGGCGATTTCCACCGCCTGGTCGATCAGGCCGGTCAGCTCGCAGGGCATCAGGGTGCGACTGCTGAGGCGACTGAAGCTGAGCATATGGCTGACGATCTTGGCGGCGCGGGTGCCGGCTTGTTGAATGCCGTCGAGCAACTGCGGGATCTCGCGCAACTCCAGATAATGCTGCACGGCTGCCAACTCCACCTGAGCGGTCTGGGCCTGCTCGAGGTTTTTTGCCAGCTCCGGCGACAGACGCCGGCGGATGTTCTGCACGTTATGCAGGATGGCGCCGAGGGGATTGTTGATCTCGTGGGCCATGCCGGCCGCGAGGCCGCCGACCGAGAGCATTTTTTCCGACTGCACCATCAGCTCTTCCATGGCCAGGCGCTGGCTGATGTCGTCGATGCGGATCACCACGCCGCGGCCACTGACGCCCACCAAGGGGTAGAACGTCAGGGCGTAATGGCGGGGTGATTCTTCCTTGATCCAGGTGACCCGTTCAATCTTCTCGACCGTATGGCGCTCGGCGGTGCGGCGCAACAGGCCGAGAAACGGCTTGAGCGGCGGGAAGGCGAGAAACACGGGTTGGTTCAGGGCTTCATGCAGGCGTGTGCCGGAGAGCAGGCTGGCCTCCTGGTTCCACTGGGTGACATAGAGCTGCTCATCCAGGGCGATCAGGGCCGAGGGCATGGAGTCGATGATGCTGTTGAGGTAGTTCTGGAAGCCGGTGAGCTTTTTCTCGATCTTGTTGCGGACCTGTACCTCCATCTCCAGTTTGCGGTTGGAGTGGCGGGTTTCCTTGGTCAGCTGGCGGGCTTGCTCGCTGGCAACCTGGGCCTCGTCGCGGGCGCGCTTGAGTTCCTGTTCGCGGGCTTCCATGCGGCTGAGCATGGTGTTAAAGGCTTCGGCCAGGCTGCCGAGCTCATCGTTGTTGCCGCGACGGGCGCGCAGGGCGTAGTTCTCTTCACGGGTTACCTGGCGCGACAGTTCTTCCAGGCGGCGGATTGGCCGCGTGACCAGGCGCTTGATCTGGCGTGCCACCACCATCCACAGCAGAAGGCTGAAGCCCAGAATCACCACGCTGGCGGTCAAAATGCCTTGGTAGAAGCCCTCCGACAGCTGACTGGAGGCAACCAGCAGCAAGTGGCCGGGGGCTTGGTCCGGTTGCGGCAGGGCGATCAGTTTCGAGGCGCGAAAGTCGTCGTGACGCCATTCATTCAGGTGTTCGGCGCGCTCTGGTAGCTGCAGTTTTTCACCGCGGGGTAATTGCGCCAGGCGTTGGCCATCGCTGCCGTAGAGGGCGGCCGCGCGGACGGTGCTGAAGCTCTCAAGCGTGTCCAGCAGGGCAGCGGCTTTGCCGGGGGAGGTCAGGGCTTCGCGACTCAGGGCCGGGGTGGCGATCAAGCGGCCGAGGCTGTGCAGGGCCTGGGGTGCGGTGTTTTCTCGGGAGATCCAGTAGGCCGCGCTGATGAATGCCAGGTTGGCCACCAGTAGCACGGTGGCCAGCAGTACCAGCAGGGCGGCCAGCAGTTTCTGGCTGACCGTGAGGTTTTCGAGGCGCTGGCGCAGGGACATGGCAAGTCTGTCGGCAGGAAGTGTTAGCTGGGCAGGGTAGCGCGCTGGCTAGGTGGTGGGCAAACCGCGTGCACTCAGGTAAGCGCGCAGACGCCGTTGCACAGCCAGTAGGTGAGGTATGGGCTGCTGCTGGCGCTGTGCCGCGTTGCAGGCGTAGTCCAGCAGGTAAGAAATCTCGGTACGCCGACCGGCCGCTACGTCCTGGTACATGGAAGAGTAGTTGGCGGCGGTGGCTTCAATCACCCGTTGCACCTCAGTGTGCAGATCGATGGTGGCGCTGGGTTGGCCGCAGCTGCGCAGTAACGCACTGAGCTCGGTGCAGAGCGCAGAAACTTCATCCGCCTGTTGGCTAAGGTCGCCGTTGCGGCAGTTGTGCAGCACGGTCAGCGGGTTGATCGCGCAGTTGAGGGCCAGCTTGCGCCACAGTTTGGCGCTGATGTCATCGGTCCACTGATGGGGAATGCCCGCAGCCATGAGTTGTTCCAGCCACAGTGGCGGGCTGGCCTGCAATGGATCGCCTAGCCAGGTGCTGCCTTGGCCGGCGAAGGTGACGCTGAAGTCATCGCTGCGATAGGCGCCTTCGGTGCTGGAGGCGAGAATGCAGCGTGCTCGAGGAACGCGTGCAGCCACTGCTCCCTGGCTGCCCAGGCCGTTTTGCAGCAGGATCAGCTCGGCACCAGGGTTCAGGCGCGGCGCCAGGCGGGCGACGGCTTCTTCGGCGTCATAGGCTTTGCAGGCCACCAGCAGGCGCTGGATGGGCGCGCGTGCGTCGAGGTTTTCTGCGCTCAGTGGATAGAGGCTGCTCTGCTGCGCCTCCACCAGGGTCAGGCCGCCGGCCTGATGGTAGGCGGCGAGGCGGGCTGGGTTGCGCAGGATCAGGCGAACCGGTAGCCCCGCTCGGGCCAGACGTGTGGCCCACAGGCTGCCGAGGCTGCCGGCGCCGAGCACATGCCAGGTCACGACCTTATTGGACCTTGGGCAAGCGCACGGCGTTGATGCGGCCGCTGCTGCAGGCGTCGGGCAGCAGGAGGCTGGCGCGCTCCAGCAGCGTTTGCGGAGTGGTCGGCAGCGATTGGGCATCGAGCCCGACCAGACTAATGCCGGCCTTGAGGGAGATAAAACCTTCGCTGGTTTTGAATGCCTTGAGGTTGAGGCCTTCATGCAGGCGGCGGAAGCTGGTGGGCGAGCACTCCTGCAGGTCGGTGAGCAGGGTCAGCAGGCCGAAGTGTCTGTCATCCAGGCGGGTCAGCACATCCAGTGGGCGTACGTGCTGCTGCAGGCGGCGGGCGACGCTGCGCAGCAGTTCATTGTAAAACGCGTCGCCATGTTGCTCGCGGAGTGGCTGCACGTCGTCCAAACCGATTAACAGGTAGCACAGCGCGCCGCCGCGCGACTCCAGCTGACGCAGGCTGTCGAGCATCTTCTGGTGCAGGTAACGGCTATTGCCCAGGCCCGTCAGCGGGTCGACCAGGTTGCGCTCTTCCAGGCTGTTGATGTTCTGGGTCAGCAGATGATTTTCCTGCAGCAGGCGCTGCAGCGTGTTGCACAGGCGGTCGGCGGCGTACACCCGTGGCACCAGTTGTTCGTGCATGGCGGCCTTGTTGATGAAGTCATCGACGCCGCGCTCGAATGCCTCGCCAAGGACGTTTTCACCCTCGCGCCCTGTGAGCAGCATGATGTAAGTGTAGTGGTGGGTTGTCTCATCCAACTGGCGCACCCGGCTGGTCAATTCCAGTCCGTCGATCTCTGGCATCATCCAGTCGGCCAGCAGCACGCTGGCAGGTCGTTCTTCGAGCAGCTTGAGGCCGTCCAGGGCGCTGCTGGCGAAGCGCACGTCGAGGTAGCCCGCTAAGGTCAGGGCGCGGCCAATAATGGCGCTGGAAAACTTGGTGTCGTCCACCACCAGGATGCTGAGATGGGGGTTGGGCATTTGGGCAGGCTCATAAGAAGGACGATAAGTGCCGGTACATAGCCAGGCGGTCTGTTGCTGAATGGTTATAATAATGCCGCATTTTTGCTGCCAAGGCGCCTTCCTTCCGTGCTGTTGCTTGCGCCTTTTATCTGGTCCTTTTATCTGGAGAAATCCCATGCCCTCGTTCGACGTGGTGTCCGAGCTGGACAAACACGAAGTCACCAATGCCCTCGAAAACGCCAGCAAGGAACTGGAACGTCGTTTCGACCTGCGTGGCAAAGGCAGTTTTGAAGTCAAAGACCTGACCGTGAACATGACCGGTGATGCCGATTTCATTCTCGAACAGATGAAGCCGATCCTCGAGCAGTCACTGGTCAAACGTAAAATCGATGTGCAGTGCCTGGAGTACAAAGACGCTTATGCTTCCGGCAAAGTGATGAAGCAGGAAGCGACGTTGCGCGAAGGTATCGACAAGGAGCTGGCGAAGAAAATCGTCGCCCATGTCAAAGAGGCCAAGTTAAAAGTGCAGGCTGCCATCCAGGGCGAGCAGGTGCGTATTACCGGCAAGAAGCGTGACGATCTGCAGGAAGCCATTGCTGCCCTGCGCGCACGCGATTTTGGTATGCCGCTGCAGTTCAACAACTTCCGCGATTAAATTCTGGCGGGCTCGCGGATAATTGCTATGGGCGTGCAGTGTTCTGCATGCCCGCGCGGGCTTTAGTCATTGGCGAAGGTGTTTGCCGGTTGCGTTTATATAACGCAGCCGCTATCTGGCCAGGCGCACGCATGCTCGCAGCATTGTTGCAGCGTCTTCATGCATCAGTATTTGCTGGCGATATAACTGATAAAGCTCGGGCCTGATCAGTTATTCAGACAGTCGTGCTTTTTCAATTTTTTCCAGCTCTTGCTGAAAAGCCTGATCAAGTAGGCTGGCCTTCTTACGCCAAGGCTTACGCTCGGGATCCGGTTGAGCGGCGTAGGTAACAACTTCCCCGCCGTATACGTCCTTGTAACGTTGCGCCTGGCGCTCAAGTTCTGCGCGCAGTTCGTCTTTCGTCACGTGGTTTTCCGTTGCTGATGATAGGCAGATGACAACGCAAGGCTTGCTGCCTTGCTGCTACGGTCACTGCGGGTTAAGTCTGTTGCGGTGGTTATTGTAAAGTCCGTCCTGCAAGAAAGAATAGCGCTGTTTACGCAATTGCTCACGTTATGTGGCTGTCTTGCTTGCGTTTGGGAGATAAATATACCGGTGTAAGTGTTATTCGCTGCTGGTGTATTGGCGCCAGCAGGTAATTGTCGTCTTGCAGTTACATGCAATAAAGAGAAAAGCCCCTGGAAAAGGGGCTTTGCCTGTCGCGCGTATGACTTAAACGTTGAAGCGGAAGTGCATCACGTCGCCGTCTTTAACGATGTATTCCTTGCCTTCCAGGCGCCATTTGCCTGCTTCTTTGGCGCCGGCTTCGCCCTTGTATTGAATGAAGTCGTCGTAGGCGATGACTTCAGCACGGATAAAGCCTTTTTCGAAGTCGGTGTGGATCACAGCGGCCGACTGCGGGGCAGTAGCACCAACCTTGATGGTCCAGGCGCGAACTTCTTTAACCCCGGCGGTGAAGTAAGTCTGCAGATTGAGCAATTCATAGCCGGCGCGAATCACGCGGTTGAGGCCGGGTTCTTCTAGCCCTAAGGCTTCGAGGAACATGTCTTTCTCTTCGCCATCATCCAGTTCGGCGATTTCGGCTTCGATCTTGTTGCAGACAGGCACTACTGGCGCGCCCTCAGCGTCGGCGATGGCTTGCACCACGTCGAGCAGTGGGTTGTTCTCGAAACCATCTTCGGCGACGTTGGCGATATACATGACCGGCTTGCTGGTGAGCAGGTGGAAGCCGCGAATCAGTTGCTTCTCATCGTCGCCCAGGGTCTTGAGCAGGGTGCGCGCCGGCTTGCCTTCGCTGAAATGCGGGATCAGCAGTTCCAGCAGGGCCTTTTGGGCCACGGCATCTTTGTCGCCGCCTTTGGCGTTGCGGGTGACTTTCTGCAGTTGTTTTTCGCAGCTGTCGAGGTCGGCGAAGATCAGTTCGAGGTCAATGATCTCGATGTCGCGCTTAGGGTCGACACTGTTGGCAACGTGAATGACGTTGTCATCCTTGAAGCAGCGCACCACATGGGCGATGGCGTCGGTTTCGCGGATGTTGGCGAGGAACTTGTTGCCCAGGCCTTCGCCCTTCGACGCGCCCTCTACCAAGCCGGCGATATCGACGAACTCCATGGTGGTCGGCAGCACGCGCTCCGGCTTGACGATTTCAGCCAATGCATCCAGGCGCGGGTCGGGCATGGGCACGATGCCGCTGTTGGGTTCGATGGTGCAGAACGGGAAGTTCTCGGCCGCGATCCCGGATTTGGTGAGGGCGTTGAACAGGGTGGACTTGCCGACGTTGGGCAGGCCGACGATGCCGCAGTTGAATCCCATGATGTGTCCCTCGCGGAAGGCGGTAGAAAGAATTAAGAGGTGGCTTTCTGGCTGTGCAGTTTGTGCATGGCCTTGCTCCAGTCGCCGGCGAGAATCTCCGGCAGTACGCCAAGGGCAAAGTCGATGCTGGTGTCCAGGAGGTCCTGTTCGCTGCGCGGAGCGCGGCCGAGAACGTACCCGGAAACCATGCTGCTGTGCCCTGGGTGGCCAATGCCCAAACGCAGGCGGTAGAAATTATTCTGATTGCCGAGTTGCGCAATGATGTCACGCAGCCCGTTATGCCCACCGTGCCCGCCGCCCTGTTTGAGCTTGGCGACGCCCGGTAGCATGTCGAGTTCGTCGTGAGCCACCAATATGGCTTCCGGGGCAATCCGGAAGAAGTTCGCCAGCGCGGCAACTGCCTGGCCGCTGCGATTCATAAAAGTGGTCGGGATCAGCAGACGAACATCGTGGCCCTGGTGGCTGAATTTGCCCACACGGCCGAAATATTTGCGCTCAGCGCTGAGGTTGACGCCCTGGCTGCTGGCCAGGCGCTCAACAAAAAGGGCTCCCGCGTTATGCCGCGTCTGTTCGTATTCAGTGCCTGGATTAGCTAGGCCGACGATCAGTTGGACGGCAGTCACGACGGGAGCCCTTCTTTAGGCCGACGAGTAAATTACTCGGCGTCTTTTGCTACGCGCGAAGCGTGGATGTTGGCGATCGGCAGGTCTTTGCCGTGAGCCAGTGCAACCAGTTCAACGCCAGCTGGCAGAACCAGGTCAGACATGTGCAGAATCTGGCCGACTTCTACGTTAGCCATGTCGACGTTGATGAATTCCGGCAGGTCTTTCGGCAGGCAGGAAACTTCAACTTCTACAGCGCTGTGGGACACTTCGCCGCCTTGCTGCTTCACGCCAACCGAAGTTTCTTGGTTGAGGAAGTGCAGGGGTACGTGAGCGGTCAGCTTCTGGCCGGCTACGACGCGAACGAAGTCAGCGTGCAGCACGTGGCCTTTGGCCGGGTGGCGCTGCAGGGCTTTGATCACAACGGTTTCTACCGCGCCATCAACAGTCAGGGCGATAACGTGGCTGTAGGCAGCTTCGTTTTCCAGCAGCTTGGCGACTTCTTTAGCCAGCAGGCTGATGGAAACAGGGGCCTTGTCGCCGCCGTAGATTACGGCAGGAACTTGGCTGGCGAGACGACGCAGGCGGCGGCTCGCACCTTTCCCCAGGTCGGAACGCGCTTCAGCATTCAGAGTGAATTCAACAGTCATGGTGTTTCTCCAGATAACAACAACGCCCGTAGCGCTTGCGACCGGCGCTCGGGCGGTTGGGCAAAAAGCCCCGCACTAGGCGGGGCGCTTTTCGTTCGGCGGTGCAGGCTGAAGACGCGAGGTCTTAGCGGAACATGGCGCTGATCGATTCTTCATTGCTGATGCGGCGGACCGCTTCAGCGACTATCGGGGCGATATCCAGTTGGCGGATACGACCACAAGCTTGTGCCGCGGCAGACAGTGGAATGGTGTTGGTCACCACCAGCTCGTCCAGCACGGATTTTTCAATGTTCTCAATCGCGCGACCCGACAGCACCGGGTGGGTGCAGTAGGCAATGACCTTGGCAGCGCCGTGGTCCTTGAGGGCCTTGGCAGCGTGGCCGAGGGTGCCGGCGGTATCGACCATGTCGTCGACCAGTACGCAGGTACGGCCTTCAACGTCGCCGATGATATGCATCACTTCCGACTGGTTAGCCTTAGGGCGACGCTTGTCGATGATCGCCAGGTCAACACCGAGGGTCTTGGCCACGGCACGGGCGCGCACTACGCCGCCAATGTCGGGGGAGACAATCATCAGGTTTTCGAAGCGTTGATCGACGATGTCATCCACCAGAACCGGGGAGCCGTAGATGTTATCTACCGGAATATCGAAGAAACCCTGAATTTGGTCGGCATGCAGATCGACGGTAAGAACCCGGTCGATGCCCACAACAGTCAGCATGTCAGCCACCACTTTGGCGCTGATGGCTACCCGAGCAGAACGCGGACGGCGATCCTGGCGGGCGTAACCGAAGTAGGGGATTACCGCAGTGATGCGGGATGCCGAGGAGCGGCGGAAGGCGTCTGCCATTACCACCAGTTCCATCAGGTTATCGTTGGTTGGCGCGCACGTCGGTTGAATCAGGAATACGTCCTTACCACGAACGTTTTCGTTGATTTCGGCGCTGATCTCGCCATCGGAGAACTTGCCTACAGAGGCGTCACCGAGGGGGATATGCAGCTGACGTACAACACGCCGAGCCAGATCGGGGTTAGCGTTCCCCGTAAAGACCATCATCTTGGACACGCGCAGTACCTGTCGGCTGAGGGTAACCTGGATGAGTAAAGAATATGGCAGGGGCGGCTGGATTCGAACCAACGCATGGCAGGATCAAAACCTGCTGCCTTACCGCTTGGCGACGCCCCTGTATCCGGTGTGACTAGATGTTATTGAACGAGGTTAGGTATCCGCTCCAGGGCGGAGATGGCAGGGGCGGCTGGATTCGAACCAACGCATGGCAGGATCAAAACCTGCTGCCTTACCGCTTGGCGACGCCCCTATCCGTTTAACTCTCGAACCACATCTACTTCCCTGCCAGTTCTCTTAGCTTGCGATGCAACATCGAAACGTTGCGACCCTGGGCTACGAAGCACGGCAAAGTGGCTGGAAGTTGGCGGGCGACTTTATCAGCATCGTCCTGGTTTGGGAAGCTCCCAAACACACAAGCTCCAGTGCCGGTCAATCTTGCAGGAACAAATTTGTTCAACAAGATCAAAGCGTTATCGACTTCTGCATAACGCTTCTGAACCACCGGCTGACAGTCATTACGACCGCCCCCCTCAAGAAGGCTGCGAAGTTTATTGGCCGGCGTATCCCGTGTCAACTCGGGGTCGGAGAAAACTTCTGCTGTGCTGACAAGCACTTGCGGAATTGCCACGAGAAACCAGGGCTCCTCAAGCTCAACGGCGGTGAGTTTTTCCCCGACACCTTCGGCAAATGCAGCGTGGCCGCGAACGAACACCGGCACGTCGGCGCCCAGGCCCAGGCCTAGTGCCGCCAGGCGATCTTCATCCCAGTCCAGTTGCCAGAGGTGATTGAGGCCGAGCAGGGTGGTGGCGGCATCCGAGCTGCCGCCGCCGAGACCGCCACCCATGGGCAGGCGCTTGTCCAGCCAGATGTCGGCGCCCAACGGGCAGCCACTGGCGTGTTGCAGCTGACGGGCGGCTTTAACAATCAGGTTGCTGTCGTGGGGGACGTCGCTCAGTTCGTCGTGCAGACAGATCTGACCGTCACTGCGCAGGGCAAAGCTAAGTTCATCGCCATGCTCGAGAAACTGAAACAGGGTTTGCAGTTCGTGGTAGCCATCGGCGCGGCGACCGAGGATGTGCAGCATCAGGTTGAGCTTGGCCGGGGCTGGCAGGGTCAGGCGGGCAGGCATCTCACTGACCCAGCTGGCGCGGTTGCCAGTCCTTGATCACCAAGGTGATGTCGAGGTTGGCGCCATGCAGCTTCATGCGTTCGGGCAGCCAGTAGCCGTTTTGTTGCACGTAGCTGAGGTATTCAACCTGCCAGTCGTCCTGTTCCAGCTTGGCCAGGCGGCTTTCGCTGTCGAGGGTCAGGCGGCTCTTGCTGTCTTCGGCTGGTAAGCCGCGAATCCACCAGAACAGGTGGGCGACTGGCAGGCTCCAGCCCAGTTGTTGTTGCAGCAAGGCTTCGGCGGACTCAGCTTGAAACTGCCCTTGATTGGCTGCGTCGAGGCTGACGGCGCCTGGGCGGCCGGTCAGGCGTGCAGCGCCTCGGCCCATGGGGCCGGCCAGGCGGATGTCGAAATAGTCTTGGCGCTGCAGCCAGAACAGGGTGGCGCTGCCGGACTCGCGCGGTGAGCGAATGCCCACCTTGCCACTGATTTGCCAGCCATTGAGCTGACCGGCCTGGGCTTTGTGGGCTTGCCACTGGGCTGGGTCGCCCTGGCCGCTGAGGGTTTCGTGGGATGTCAGGCCGGCGCAGCCGCTGAGCAGCGCCAGGCAGCCAATGGCAATCAGGTGGCGTAGGTGCATGTTAAAGAGTCTCGGCGCCGGTCAGGCGTAACAGGGTGCTGCGCAGGATCGGGCTCTCAGGGTCGTTGGCCAGGGCCGCAGCCCAGACCTTGCGCGCTTCGCGTTGCTTGCCGTTGGCCCACAGCACTTCACCCAGGTGGGCGGCCACCTCGGCGTCTGGGAAGTTCTCCAGGGCTTGGCGCAGCAAGCCCTCGGCAACATCCAGCTGGCCTTGGCGGAAGTTCACCCAGCCGAGACTGTCGAGCACCGCCGGGTCCTGGGGGTTGAGCTGGTAGGCCTGTTCAATCAAGGCGCGGGCTTCGGCATAGCGCGTGGTGCGGTCTGCCAGGGTGTAGCCGAGGGCGTTAAGGGCCATGGCGTTTTCTGGTTCGCGGGCGAGGATGCTGCGCAGATCCGCTTCCAGTTGGCTCAGGTCGTCGCGTTTTTCCGCCAGCATGGCGCGGGTGTAGAGCAGGTTGAGGTCATCTGGGTATTGCAGCAGCGCTTGTTCGACGATGCCCCAGGCCCGGTCGATGTGCTGATGCTTGGCCAGCGCCTCGGTTTCGATCAGGTACAGCTGGATGGCGTAGTCGGGCTGCTCGTCGCGGGCTTTGCTCAGGCGATTGCTGGCTTGCTCGACGCGTTTGGCGCTGAGCAGGAGTTCGGTCTGGCGCATCTGGGCGGGGAGATAGTCGGTGCCGGGGCCGACCTGAGCGTACTCATTCAGGGCGTTGTCGGGTTCGTTGCGTTCTTCATAGGCGCGCCCAAGGTTGAAGTGGGCGGCGTCCACGTGGGCATTGCGGCCGATCAGTTCTTCGAAATAGGCCGACGCGGCCAGCCAGTCCTGGTTTTCCATGCAGACGAGGGCGAGGGAAAGGCGCAGGTCGTCGTCCTCGGGGAATTGTTGCACCAGGCTGGCGAACTCGGCGCGGGCGTCGTCCATGCGCTCCTGATCGACCAGCAGGCGGGCGTAAGTCAGGCGCAGGCGTTTCTCGTCGGGATGCAGGCGAATGCCGTCCTCCAGCAGGGGTACGGCTTCGTCCGCCCGCTGCAGGGTTTGCAGCAGGCGCACGCGCAGCAGCAGTGGCGTGACCTCCTGGCTGCTGGCGCTGTGTGCTTCCAGCAGTTGCAGGGCCGCTTCGGGTTTACCGTCCTGTTGCAGTAACAGCGCTTTGCCAAACAGCAGTTGGCCGTTTTCCGGGTGTTTCAGCAGCAGGCGGTCAAAGCTGTGCAGCAGGCCGTTGCGGGTGTCGGGGTCGGTTTCTGCCGCAGACAGAGCGAGGAAGTCGAAGTGCGTGTCGCCCTGGGCTTGCAGGACTGTTTCCATGATTTGCATGGCGCGTTCGTATTGACCTGCGCGGGCCAGCTGAATGGCCGTGGCGCGCTGGGCATCAAGGTTGTCCGGGGCGTTCTTGGCCCAGATTTGCGCCGTCTCCAGTGCTGCCTGTTCGGCGCCCAGGTATTCGGCAATACGAAAGGCACGCTCGGCAACGCCGGCATCCTGGGTGGTGTTCGCTTGCTCTACATAGTTGCTCAGGGCCAGGTCGTAGCGGTTGCGCTGGCCGGCCAGCTCGGCACTGAGCAGGGCGAACAGGCTGTCTTCGCTAAACGAGCGGTACACCTTGGGCTTGCTCGGCGCGGCCGGCACGTCGACAACCGCAGGCGTCGGCGCTGGCGAGGTGGAGTCCAAGGTTTGGCAGCCGCCCAGTAATGTCAGAGCGGCCAGCAATGCAAAAGATCTATTCATGGGCGGGAAATACGACTTGCTTGCGGTTCCGGCATCATGCCACAAGCCTTTCGGCAAGCCCATGGGGCCTGGCTCTGTCTATCGTCGGGTGTGCTCTGGCGGCTGACAAAACAGCGCAGTGGTTGTTCTCGCTCGGGTGAAGTAGGACAATCGGCCGTTTTCCGACACTGTCAGCGACTTTGCATGGCCTTTCTTGCTCTTGGTATCAATCATAAAACCGCGTCGGTGGCCGTGCGCGAGCGCGTGGCTTTTACCCCGGAACAATTGGTTGAGGCACTGCAACAGCTGTGCGCGCTGACCAGTAGCCGTGAAGCGGCGATTCTCTCAACCTGCAACCGCAGCGAGCTGTATATCGAGCAGGAGGCGCTCGAGGTCGAGCAGGTGTTGCGCTGGCTGGCCGACTATCACCAACTGAGTCTCGACGAGCTGCGCGCCTGTGCCTATGTGCATCAGGATGACAGCGCCGTGCGGCACATGATGCGCGTGGCCTCCGGCCTCGATTCCATGGTACTCGGCGAGCCGCAGATCTTCGGTCAGTTGAAGTCGGCCTACGCCGTGGCGCGTGAGGCGGGCACCATTGGTCCGCTGCTGGGGCGCCTGTTTCAGGCCACCTTCAGCACGGCCAAACAGGTGCGCACTGATACGGCCATTGGCGAAAATCCGGTGTCTGTGGCCTTTGCCGCCGTCAGCCTGGCCAAGCAGATTTTCAGTGACCTGCACCGCAGTCAGGCGCTGTTGATCGGCGCCGGCGAGACCATCAGCCTGGTGGCGCGCCATCTGCACGATCAGGGCGTCAAACGCATCGTGGTCGCCAACCGTACCTTGGAGCGCGCCAGCCAACTGGCTGAACAGTTCGGTGCCCATGCGGTGCTGCTCTCGGAAATCCCCAACGAGCTGGTCAACAGCGACATCGTTATCAGTTCCACCGCCAGCCAACTGCCGATTCTCGGCAAGGGCGCGGTGGAGCGGGCACTGAAACTGCGTAAGCACAAGCCGATCTTTATGGTCGACATCGCTGTGCCGCGGGATATCGAGCCGGAAGTCGGCGAACTGGACGACATCTACCTGTACAGCGTCGATGACCTGCATGAAGTCATCGAAGAAAACCTCAAGAGTCGCCAGGGCGCCGCGCAGCTGGCCGAAGACCTGGTGCTGGTCGGTGCCGAAGAATTCATGCTGCGCCTGCGTGAGCTGGCCGCGGTGGACGTACTCAAGTCCTACCGCCAGCAGGCCGAGCGCCTGCGCGACGACGAGCTGGCCAAGGCCCAGCGCCTGCTGGCCAATGGCTCGGCGGCGGACGAGGTGCTGCTGCAACTGGCGCGCGGGTTGACCAATAAATTGCTGCATGCGCCCAGCGTGCAACTGAAGAAAATGTCCGCTGCCGGCCGCCTGGATGCGCTGGCCATGGCCCAGGAACTTTTTGCCCTCAACGAGGGCGCGGATAAGAACTCGCAATGAAAGCGTCACTGCTGAATAAACTGGACGCGCTCCAGGACCGTTTCGAAGAACTCACCGCCTTGCTTGGCGATGCCGAAGTGATCAGTAACCAGACCCAGTTCCGCGCCTATTCCAAGGAATATGCCGAAGTCGAGCCGGTGGTCGCGGCCTTCCGCCAATTGCGCAAGGTGCAGGATGACCTGGAGGGCGCCCAGGCGCTGCTCAAGGACAGCGACCCGGACCTGCGCGAAATGGCCGAGGAAGAAGTCGCCGAGGCCAAGACCCAACTGGTCGAACTGGAAGCCAACCTGCAACGCATGCTGTTGCCCAAGGACCCCAGCGACGGCCGCAACGTGTTCCTGGAAATCCGCGCCGGCACCGGCGGCGACGAGGCGGCCATCTTTTCCGGCGACCTGTTTCGCATGTACTCGCGCTATGCCGAGCGGCGCGGCTGGCGGGTCGAGGTGCTGTCGGCCAACGAAGGCGAGCATGGCGGCTACAAGGAGGTCATCGCCCGTGTCGAGGGCGACAACGTCTACGGCAAGCTCAAGTTCGAGTCCGGCGCGCACCGCGTGCAGCGCGTGCCGGAAACCGAATCCCAGGGCCGTATTCACACCTCGGCGTGCACCGTGGCGGTGTTGCCCGAGCCGGACGAACAGGCCGAGATCGACATCAACCCGGCTGATTTGCGCGTCGATACCTACCGCTCCTCGGGCGCCGGTGGTCAGCACGTCAACACCACCGACTCGGCGATCCGCATCACCCACATTCCCACCGGCACGGTGGTCGAGTGTCAGGAAGAGCGCTCCCAACACAAGAACCGCGCACGGGCTATGGCCTGGCTGGCGGCCAAGTTGAAGGACCAGCAGGAAGCGGCGGCGCACAAGGAAATCTCCGACACGCGCAAGCTGCTGGTCGGCTCCGGTGACCGCTCCGAACGCATCCGCACCTACAACTTCCCCCAGGGCCGGGTGACCGATCACCGTATCAACCTGACCCTGTATTCACTCAATGAAGTGATGGTTGGCGGCGTCGAGGCGATCATCGAACCGCTGCTGACCGAGTATCAGGCTGACCAGTTGGCGGCCCTGGGCGACTGATTTGCGTTTTTTGTAGCCCGGATGCCATCCGGGCGCGACCGTTGAAGCCTGTCCCGGATGGCATCCGGGCTACGGAATGAATGCCATGGTCACCATCGAATCTTTGCTCAGCAACGTCGAGCTGCCCGATTCACCCACCC
Source organism: Pseudomonas sp. BGA-UO-ETr-WB11 (assembly GCF_059567785.1). NCBI lineage: Bacteria > Pseudomonadati > Pseudomonadota > Gammaproteobacteria > Pseudomonadales > Pseudomonadaceae > Pseudomonas > Pseudomonas sp. BGA-UO-ETr-WB11. The sequence continues at coordinate 1,106,543 of NZ_JCAQOS010000008.1, forward strand.
CGCGCCTGGATGCCGAGCTGTTGCTCGCCCAGGCCCTGGGTAAGTCGCGCAGCTACCTGCACACCTGGCCCGAGCATGAGCCTGCGCTGGCGCAACGGCAGCAGTATCAGGCGATGCTGCTGCGCCGTCGGGCCGGCGAGCCGGTGGCCTATATCCTCGGCCGTCAGGGCTTTTGGAGCCTGGACCTGGACGTGGCCAGGCATACCCTGATCCCGCGCCCGGACACCGAATTGCTGGTGGAAACCGCCCTGGCCCTGTTGCCGGCCACGCCGCTGCAGGTGCTCGACCTCGGCACTGGCACCGGCGCCATTGCCCTGGCGTTGGCCTGCGAGCGACCGGCCTGGCAAGTGACCGGCGTTGACCGGGTGGCTGAGGCCGTGGCGCTGGCGCAGGGCAATGGCGCGCGTCTGCAATTGACCAACGCCCGTTTCGCCGAGAGTTGCTGGTTTTCGGCGCTGGCCGGGCAGCGCTTTCAATTGATCGTCAGCAACCCGCCCTATATCGCCGCCGCCGACCCGCATCTGAGCCAGGGCGATGTGCGTTTCGAACCCAGTAGCGCGCTGGTGGCGGGCATCGATGGCCTGGACGATATCCGCCTGATCATCGAGCAGGCGCCAGAACATTTGCTGGCCGGAGGCTGGCTGTTGCTGGAGCACGGTTTCGACCAGGCCGCGGCCGTGCGCGAGCTGCTTGCCCAGCGCGGCTTTGTGGCCGTGGACAGCCGTCGTGATCTGGGCGGCCATCAACGTATTTCTTTGGGGCAGTGGCCGCTATGAATCAGCATCTCAGCGATGAAGAACTGTTGCGCTACAGCCGGCAGATTCTGCTGGCGCAGGTGGATATCGACGGCCAACTGAAACTGAAAAACAGCCGGGTGCTGATCATCGGCCTCGGTGGCCTCGGCTCGCCGGTGGCGTTGTACCTGGCTGCGGCCGGAGTGGGCGAATTGCACCTGGCCGACTTCGATACGGTCGATCTGAGCAACCTGCAACGGCAGATCGCCCACGACACCGACAGCCTCGGTCAGCCCAAGGTTGAGTCGGCCGCCAGTCGTCTGCGCGCCATTAACCCGGCCATCCAGCTGCAACTGTACCCGGCCGGGCTGGATGCCGATTCGCTGGGTGCGGCGGTGGCGCTCGTCGATCTGGTGCTGGATTGTTCGGACAACTTCGGTACCCGCGAGGCGGTCAACGCCGCCTGTGTGGCCGCCGGCAAACCCCTGGTCAGCGGTGCGGCGATTCGCCTCGAAGGCCAGTTGGCGGTGTTCGATCCGCGCCAGGCCGACAGTCCCTGTTATCACTGCCTGTACGGCCATGGCAGCGAAGCCGAGCTGACCTGTAGTGAGGCCGGTGTGCTGGGGCCGCTGGTGGGCCTGGTGGGCAGTTTGCAGGCGCTGGAGGCGCTCAAGTTGCTGGCTGGTTTTGGCCAGTCGCTGGTGGGCAGGCTGTTGCTGATCGACGGCCTGGGTTGTCACTTCCGTGAGCTGCGGGTCAAGCGCGACCCAGCCTGTAGCGTCTGTGGCGTGGCTCGCGGTGAGTAACGCTCCGGTCGGTGTGTTCGACTCCGGTGTCGGCGGCCTGTCGGTGCTCGGTGAAATTCGCGCCCTGTTGCCCCATGAGTCCCTGTTGTATGTCGCCGACAGCGGTCACGTGCCCTATGGCGACAAGAGCGCCGAGTTTATCTGCGCGCGCAGCCTGACCATCGCCGAGTTTCTCCTGGGTCAGGGCGCCAAGGCGCTGGTGCTGGCCTGCAACACCGCCACCGCGGCGGCCATCAGCGAGTTGCGCAGCACCTATCCGCAGTTGCCGATCATCGGCATGGAGCCGGCAGTCAAACCGGCCGCTGCGGCGACCCAGACCGGGGTGGTCGGCGTGCTGGCCACCACCGGCACCCTGAAAAGCGCCAAGTTCGCAGCCTTGCTCGACCGTTTCGCCAGCGACGTGCGGGTGATTACCCAGCCGTGTCCGGGCCTGGTCGAGCAGATCGAGGCGGGTGCGCTGACGGCCACCGCGACCCGTGAATTGCTCTGGGGCTGGGTTCAGCCGTTGCTGGCCGAAGGCTGCGACACGCTGATACTTGGATGTACCCATTACCCCTTTATCAAGCCGTTACTGCGCGAACTGCTGCCGGCCAACGTCAGCCTGATCGACACCGGCGCGGCGGTCGCGCGCCAGTTGCGTCGGGTGCTGGTCGAGCGCGAGTTGCTCGCCAGCGGCCCCGCGCAGCCCGCGCAGTTCTGGTCCAGCGCCCAGCCGCAGGCCTTGCAGCAGGTGTTGCCGGTGCTCTGGGGCGCGGCCGCCGAGGTGCAGGCGTTGCCCGGCTGAATTTAGTCGGCCGTACTTTGCACCCGGAGAATGTTTTCTATAGTGATTACAGTGTTGCTCAGCAGTTGTTCAGCGAATAAATAAGGATATGTCCATGCGTTCACTTTCTTCCCTTTGTGCCGCCGCCGCGTTGTCTTTGGTCTCGATGACGGCCGCGCAGGCCGCTGAAGTGGCTTTTGCCGTCGGCTCTACTGGCGAGTCCACCCTGGCCTATCGTTTGGGCCTGCAGTGCGATTTCCAGCGCAACTTCACTGAGAGTGCCACGGGCCGTTTCACCGGTTATTGGGATACGGCCTACACCTACTGGCAGGGCGATAAGACGGCGAGCAACAACAGTCTGTCCTTGGCGCCGGTGTTCGTTTATGAGTTCGCCGGCGAGACGCTCAAACCGTATGTTGAGGCGGGCATCGGCGTGGCGTTTTTTTCCGATACCGAGCTGGAAGACAACAACCTCGGCTCGTCCTTCCAGTTTGAAGATCGCCTGGGCTTTGGTGTGCGCTTCAACGGTCAGGAAATCGGCGTGCGTGCCCTGCATTACTCAAACGCCGGCCTGAGCAGCAATAACGATGGCGTGGAAAACTACAGCCTGCATTACGCCATGACGTTCTGATGCGTCAGCGGCAGGCCCCGAGCCGGACCCTGTGTCCGGCTTTTTTATGTCTGAGATTATGTGAGGAGCAGTCTCAGTCGAGGCGGCTTAGCTGCTCGATCCAGATCAGAAGTAGCCCGGATGAAATCCGGGGGCGTACGTGTAGGGCAACAAGCTTCCCGGATTTTATCCGGGCTACAAAAGGTTCTTGGTCGTGCGCTCAGTCCAGGTGGCTGAGCTGCTCAATCCAGATCAATTCGCAGGCGCCGTTGCCGGTGTCTTCGCGGCTCAGGGAGCTGCTCCAGGTAAAGCCATTCTCGCCATCCACCCTGACCAGTTGCCCGCTCAGGCGGATACGCTGGCCCGTGCGGATGTCGCTCAGTGCATCCGCCACGGGCGGCATTGGCCGGGATCATATGCATATTGGCGCTGTGGATTTCGATCTCCCGACGCGGGATGGGAAAACTCTCCACTTGCCAGTGATACCAGCGGTTGCTCTGGCGGATGCTGATGCTGGCCAACACCTGTGGGTCGGCCATGGGCCCCCAACCGAGCGCAAGGTCGGTGGGTGACACGGCGGCGACTGCGTCGAAGTGATAATCCTCGCGGCCCAGCACGCGGGCTTCAATGCTGAACGGTTGCAGGGGTGTGATGCGGTAGCCATCCATGTGCACGCTGCCGTCGCTGCCGCGTAACGGCGGTGACGGTGCGGGCTGGCTGAGGGTCCAGCCGAGTCAGAGCATGACCAGTAACGCCAGTGCATAGATCAGACGCTGCAGGCTGAAGCCGGGTGGATTCGCAGCGGCCATGCAGGCTCCTCAGCGATAGATGGTCGCCAGCCCCTGACGCTCTTCGATGCACTCGGGAGAGGCCATCTCGAACTCGCGGCAGACCCACGGGCGGTTCTCGTAGATGGTGCAAAGCATGCTGTCGCGATCCAAGGCCACACACCAGCCGTCGTCGAGACGCAGCATCACTTCGCCGCCCCAGTCATCGATGTCGATGTAGCGCTTGGGCACGCCGGTATCACTCAGCAGAATCACCTCCAACTGGCAGCAACAGGCTGCGCAGTTGGCGCAGGTAACCGCCGCTTGCGTCTCGACAGGGGTAACGGGAATTAACTGATCTTTGCTCATGGGCGCAGTGTAAGTCAGGTGCTGCGCTTGGGGGTACGGCCGCCGAGCAATTGGTTCGGCAGGCCGTCTGCTGCTGCCTCGAATTAGCTGGCCTGATGATCGACCGTCAGCAGGGTGCAGGCGTTAGCCGTCATGCTCTGGATTTCGGCCAGATAGTTACTGTTCATGACAAATATATCGGCTCCGGGCTCTAGCTCGCGGAGCACCTCTTCGGGTGCCCGCACCTGAAGGCCGGTCGCGGCCAGGTACTTGCCTTGCTTGGCTGGGTTTATGTCGATGACAAACTCAATGGCCGCCCCCGCGCGTTGCATAAATAGAGCAAATATCACCCCTTTGGACGCGCCACCCCAGATCGCTGAGCGGCGTTGTGCCGAGCGTTGGGTGCTCAGTTGCTGGCGGTAGTGGTCGACGCTGGCGAGAAAGTCGGCGGGGAAATCGAACGCATCGTCAGGGTCGAAGTTTGGGTGCCGAAGGCTGGCCAAGTCGGCCACCACATACAAATATTGGCCGGAAAAGGTGTGCCCAGACTCATAGACGTGGCCGAAGATGCGTAGGAAGTCGCTCAGGCGAAAGTAGTTCACGTGCTCGTAGAAAATATCGAACCATGCACGCTGTTCGCAGATCCAGTCGAAACAGGGCACCTCGATATAGATCTTGCCGCTACCACCATTGGATTGGCGCAGATGCTCAATAAAGGCCAGTGGGTCTTGTACATGTTCCAGAACGTGGCGAAGGATCAGGCCTTCGGCATGCAGCCCCAATTCGGGGGTGAAGTACTGGCGGATGATATTCGGGTTGTCGCCTTCGTACGTCGGATCGAGGCCGGAGATGTCAAAGCCCTGCGCTTGCAGGTGTTCGAGGAAATAGCCTTTACCGCAGCCAACCTCAATCAGGCTGTGGGCCGCGAAATGCTGTTCGATGATTTGCGCCACGTTTTGCAGGTGGGCTCTGAAAATTGAACTGACCGCCTGCTCGTTCTGGTAGTGCTCGTCGTACTGCATCAGCTCAGGCTCGAAGGCCTGGTTGAAAATCAGCCCGGTACGCATGTCCTGAACCAGGAAAATGTCGCCCTTGGTGCAGGTGCGGGCTTCTTCTGCAGTGGCAAACATACGGTTCTGGAACACCGGCAATTGTTCGGCTCGGTAAAGTTCGCGCAGATGGCTCATCGTCACTCCAGATAGTTTTGCAGTTTGCTGCAGGTGCCCCAAAAGGCCAGCGGTTCGTAGTCTGGGTAGGGATAGTAGCCGAGGTTAAGAGCGATGGACCATGCATTCTCGGCCAACCAGTTTTCCACTTGCTGGCGCACGGAAATGGCTTTTCCCGAACAGACGTTGACCACGCCGAGATCTTTTTTGGCCAGGGCTATGGCCACCAGGTGCCTGGCCACTTGGGTCACCGGCAGGTAGTCACGCAGCTGTTCGCCGCCGGACATGTTGAACACCGGGTCGCCGCGTTGCACTGCCTGTTGCAGTTGCGGGAAAAGCGAGTTGGCGGCCTGGCCGGGGCCATACATGTAGAACAGACGCGCCCAGGTCAGCGCAAAGGGTTGGATGTTGCGCAGGTACTCAAGTTGTTGGCGCAGGCTGTCCTTGGCGAAGCCATAGGGATTGTTTGGCGCTGCGGGTAGCTGCTCGCTCAAGGGGCCCGATTGCATGCCGTATTCAAAGCAGGTGCCGGTTGCCACCAGGCTGCTGAGACCAGAGCGAATCAGGGTTTGCAGGAAGTGGTACTGCAGCGGCAGTTCCCGCTCGAAATGAGTCAGTGACTTGTAGTTGGGCAAACCGCCCCAGGCCAGGTGAATCAGTGCATCGGGTGCGCCGAGTTGGGCGAAGGTCGCCGGGGATACATCCTGCATATCGAGTTGCACGGCGGTGGCGTTTGCCGGCAGCTCCCTCTCGGTGTCGATGCTGCGGCTGATCGCTAGCACCTCAACAGGGTACTTGGCCAGTTCGGCCAGGACATGGCGGCCGATAAAGCCATTGGCTCCGGTGACTGCAACCTTCATGGCGCCCGTAACTCCTGATTGTGCTTGCTGTGCGGATGGCCGCGCTGCGTCTGGGCAGCCGGCCTTTGTGCCGATATATACAGCAGTGCTTAAAGTCGGTCGAGTCAGGGGCGCAGGTGGTTGCTGTGCGCCAGCCGATGCAACAGGGGCAATACAGCAGCCCAGATCAGCGCCAGTGTTAGCAGCGTTGTGGCGGTGCCGTAGGGCAGGGCGACGCCGGCCAGTTGTGCGCCGGCGTAGTAGGACAGCGGTGCGCTGGTCGCCCCCAGTAGGCTGGCGCGCCACCAGGGTTGGGCGGTCCAGGCCAGGGAGTGGCACAGGGTGCTGGCCAACAAGGGCCAGAGCAAGGCCAGCCACAGCGGCACCAACAGGCGCGGTTGGCCGAAGTCGAACACACCGAGGTGCAGCAGAGCGCTGTCGAGGGTGACGCCGATCAGCAGACTGCCGAGCAGCAGCTTGCCTTCGGCGGCCCAGCTGCTCAGCCAGCCGATGTGTAGGCCGAGCACCAGCAAGGGCACCAGCAATAACCAGGGGTGCTCTGGGCTGAATACGCAGGCGAACCAGCCGAGCTGAAACAGCGCGGCATTCGCCAGTAACGTCGCGGCCCGCCCTTTAGGCATCGAAGCGGCCGAGCAGCGGTGTGCCATGGGCCGCGGGTTTGGTTAGCAGCAGTTGCGCGGTGCCGATGCTGCGCTCGATAAAGCCGCCTTCGCAGTAGCACAGGTAGAACTCCCACAGCCGGTAGAAGTATTCGTCGTAGCCCAAGTCTTCGAGCTTGTGTCGCGCGGCGCTGAGGTTGTCGTGCCAGTGGCGCAGGGTGCGGGCGTAGTGCTGGCCGAAGTCTTCCATGTGGTGCAGGGTCATGTCGGTGTCGCGGCTGACGATTTCCAGCATCTTGCTCACCGACGGCAGGGCGCCGCCGGGGAAGATGTAGCGCTGGATAAAATCGACACTGTTTTTTGCCTGCTCGTAACGCTGGTCGCGGATGGTGATGGCCTGCAGCAGCATCAGCCCGTGGGGCTTGAGCAGCTTGGCGCAGTGCTTGAAGTAGGTGGGCAGGAAACGGTGGCCCACCGCCTCGATCATCTCGATCGACACCAGCTTGTCGTACTGACCGTCGAGGTCGCGGTAGTCCTCCAGCAGCAGCGTGATGCGCTCTTGCAGGCCCTGGGCCTCGATGCGCTTTTGCGTGTAGGCAAACTGTTCCTGCGACAGGGTCGCGGTGGTCACGCGGCAGCCATAGTGGCTGGCGGCGTAGATGGCCATGCTGCCCCAGCCGGTGCCGATTTCCAGCAGGTGATCACCAGGTTGCAGGTCGAGCTTCTGGCAGATGCGTTCGAGCTTGTTCAGCTGCGCTTGCTCCAGGCTGTCCTCGGCGCGCAGGAACTGGGCGGCGGAGTACATCATGGTTGGGTCGAGTAGGTGCTCGAACATCTGGTTGCCGAGGTCGTAGTGGGCGGCAATGTTCTTGCGCGAGCCTTGCCGGGTGTTGCGATTGAGCCAGTGCAGCCCCTGGATCAGCGGCCGACCGAGTTGTGCCAGCCCACGCTCCATGGCGTCCAGCACCTCAAGGTTGCTGACGAACAGGCGAATCACCGCAGTCAGGTCCGGGGTCTGCCAGTAGCCGTGGATATAGGCTTCGCCGGCGCCTATCGAACCGTTGCCGGCCACCAGGCTCCAGAAGGCGCTATCCAGTACGTCGATCTCGGCGTGCAGCAGAGCGCCGGCCTGGCCAAACACCAGGCGTTCATCACCGTCGCGGACCACCAGTTGGCCATGGCGCAACCGCCCGAGCTGGCGCAGCACGGCGCGGCGCAGCAGGCTGGCACCGATGCCGTTGCCGCTGCGGACCCAGGTTTTGGCTGCACTGAGGCTAGAGCTTTTCATCTGCGACATCCTTCTCTGTCGGGTGGGCGACGCGCCAGGCGCCTTCGGCTGGTAGGTGGGAGTAAATGGGTATGCGTTTCAGCAACAGGCGCAGGGCCTGCCAATAGATGGCCAGCACGGTCTTGCCGGTCATCCAGGGAAAACTCAGCAGGTGCCGGTGCAGGCTGCTGCGGTTGAGTGGCTGGCGCTGCAGGCTAAGGCTGGCGTCGAACAGCTTTTCCGCGCCCTGCCAGTCGGCCATGTGTACACCCAGGCGTTCGCCGGGTTGGCTGAAGCTCATGTGGTATTCAAGGTCGCGGGGCAGGAATGGTGAGACATGAAAGGCCTTGGCCACGGCGACGTGTTGTTGTCCTGTACCGCTGGCCGGCAGCACATAGTGGTAACGCTCGTGCCAGGGCGTGTTGCTGACTTCGCAGAGAATGGCCACGAGGCGCTCGTCGGCATCAAAGCAATAAAAGAAGCTCGCCGGATTGAATGCCAGGCCCCAACTGCGTGGTTGGGTCAGCAGGCGTACGGCGCCGCTGGGGGGCTGGCCGAGGGCTGCTGCGACTTGCTGGCGCACGGCATCAATCAGGCGCATGCCAGCGCCAGTGAACGCTGGCAAGTAGTCGCTTTCGCGGAAACCGAAAGGCGCCCAGCGGCTGCGTCCGGCCAGGGGCGACAGGCCGAGTACGGCGTCCTGTTCGTCCAGGTCGAGGTAGAGCAAGCCCATGCGGTAGCGGAAGTCGTGGGCCCGCGGCGCAAAGCGCCGATGGCCGACCCAGCCGCTGTACAAGGCGCTGTTCATGCCAGCGCCTCGCCAAACGCACGGGCCACGCGCAGGCCGCTGACCACGCCGTCTTCGTGAAAACCGTTGGCCCAGTAAGCACCGCAGAAGTAACTGTGATTGGCACCGAGCAGTTCTTCCCAGCGCGCCTGTGCAGCAACCCCGGCCAGGCTGTATTGCGGATGGGCGTAGGTGTAGCGGGCGAGAATTTTGCTCGGATCAATCGCCGCGGTTTGGTTGAGGCTGACGCAGAAGGTGGTGTCGCTCTGCAGCCCCTGGAGGATGTTCATGTTGTAGGTCAGCGCCGCTGGTTGGCTGGTCGGCCCGCCCAGGCGGTAGTTCCAGCTGGCCCAGGCCAGGGGCCGTTTGGGCAACAGGCGAGTGTCGGTGTGCAGCACCACGTCGTTGTCGGCATAGGGCAGGGTGCCGAGTATTTGCTGTTCGGTTGCGCTCGGTTCGGCCAGCAGTTGCAGCGCCTGGTCGCTGTGGCAGGCGAACACCACCTTGTCGAAACGTTCGCTGCCCGCGGCGCTGTAAAGGGTGACACCAGTGGCGTCACGCTCGACCCGCTGTACCGGGCATTGCAGGCGGATGCGTTCGGCAAACGAGGCGCTTAGCGGTGTCACGTAACTGCTGGAGCCACCCTTGATCACCTGCCACTGCGGACGGTCGGTGACGGACAGCAGGCCGTGGTTCTTGAAGAAACGCAGGAAGAACTGCAGGGGGAAATTCAGCATGTCGGCCAGCGACATCGACCAGATCGCCGCGCCCATCGGCACGATGTAGTGCTGGATAAAACGCTCGCCATAACCGCGCTGCTGCAGGTAGCTGCCCAGGCTCAGGTCGCTGGCGATGCGCTGCTGCTGTAAGTCATCCACGGCCTCGCGATTGAAGCGCAGGATGTCGCGCAGCATGCCCCAGAACGGTGGCGAGAGTAGGTTGCGGCGTTGGGCGAAGAGGCTGTTGAGGGTGTTGCCGTTGTATTCCACGCCACTGGCCGGGTCACATACCGAGAAGCTCATTTCGGTGGGCTGGTAGGTGACGCCGAGCTGGTTGAGCAGTTCGATGAAGTTCGGGTAGGTCCAGTCGTTGAATACGATAAAACCGGTGTCGATGGCGTAGTGGCGGCCGTCCACCTGCACGTCCACCGTGTGGGTGTGGCCGCCGACCCAATCACTGGCCTCGAACACGCTGATGTCGTGCTGGCGGTTAAGCAGGTAGGCCGTGGTGAGGCCGCTGATGCCACTGCCGATGATGGCGATTTTCATACTGAGTCCTTGGCGTTTGGGCGCGCCATGCGTGTACCAATCGCCACTTGCAGGCGTTTGGGCAGGTGGGCAAGCAACCACAAGATGGCGATAAAAGGACCGGGGAAGGCGATTTCGTAAGGTCGTTTGTGCAGGCGTGCAGCGATGTTCCGCGCGGCCTTGTCGGCCGACCAGCGCAGCGGCATGGGGAAGTCGTTTTTCTGCGTCAGCGGCGTGTCGACAAAGCCCGGACTGACCAGGGTGACGTCGATGCCCTCGGCGGTCAGGTCGATGCGCAGGGCTTCGAGCAGATAGCGCAGACCGGCTTTCGAGGCGCCATAAGCTTCGGCCCGCGGCAGCGGCAGATAGGTGACCGAGCTGCCAATGCCGACCAGGTGCGGCTGATGACCGGCGCGTAACAGCGGCAGGGCGACTTCGATGCAGTAACTGGCGGACAGCAGGTTGGCGCGCAGCACGCGCTCGACCATGGCGGCCTGAAAGTCGACCACCTCGACGTACTCGCAGGTGCCGGCATTGAGGATCAGCGTGTCCAGGGCGCCCCAGTGCAGAGCGATGCGCTGGCCGATGGCGCGCACCTGCTGGCTGTCGCCCAAGTCGCCGGGCACCACCAGCACCTGCTCCGGGTAGCGCGCGGCCAAGGCCTGCAGCGGCTCCACAGTGCGGGCGCTAACGGCCAGGCGATGTCCGGCTTGCAGCAGCTGTTCGGCCAGGGCCGCGCCGATGCCGCTGCTGGCGCCGGTCAGCCAGATGCGCCGCGATGGGCCGTTCATGCCAGCCGCCGTTTTAGCCAACGAATCAGTGAGCCCAGCACCGGCAGGTGTTCATACAGCAGGGCGCCCGCGTCGAAGTAGTCGCGGTGGCGATGCACTTTGCCGTCGCTCCACAGCAGGTGCGAGCAGCCTTCGACGCGGATCAGTTGGCCGGCGGCCAGGCGTGGATGGCGGTAGCTCATGGTCCAGCGCAGGTAACCTTCACCTTCGCTGACTTGATCAAAGCCGTAGAAGTCGAAGCGCAGCTCGCTGACATTGGCGTACATCTGGGCAAAGTAGCGCTGCAGGTTGGCCAGCCCGCGCACTTCATGCAGTGGATCGCAGAACAGCGCATCGCGGCTGTAGAGCTGCTCCAGGCGCTCAAGGTTGTTCTTGTTCAGCCCGGCGAAGGCCTGGGCGAAGTCATGCAGGAAGGCGCTCATGGGCCATCAGCCTCGAGTGTGCTCAGGTGCGGCAGGCACTTGAAGGCGGCTAGGGCACGGGTGCGGCTCTTGCCGAGGTCGACAATTGGCCGTGGGTAATCAATGCCGCCGAACAAACCGCCACCCAAGTGCGCCGTGGTGTGCGGGTTGTGGATGTCTTTTTTGTTCAGGCCTACCAGCTCAGGCAGCCAGTGACGGATAAAACGTCCGTCTGTGTCGAATTTGGCCGATTGGCTCAGCGGGTTGAAGATGCGGAAGTACGGTGCCGAATCAGTGCCGGTGGAGGAGCTCCACTGCCAGCCGCCGTTGTTGGCGGCCAGGTCGCCATCCACTAGGTGCTGCATAAAGAAGCGTTCACCTTCGCGCCAGTCGATCAGCAGGTTCTTGGTTAGGAACATCGCCACCACCATGCGCAGGCGGTTGTGCATCCAGCCGGTGGCGACCAGTTGGCGCATCGCCGCATCAATGATCGGCAGGCCAGTGCGGCCCTCTTGCCAGGCAGCGAGATCGGCCGGTGCATGGCGCCAAGCCACCGCATCGGTTTCAAGGCGGAAAGCGCGACCCATCGATACGCGTGGGTAGCCCACCAGAATATGTTTGTAGAACTCGCGCCATAGCAGTTCGTTGATCCAGCAGACCACGCCCGGATTGCCACTGTCGAATTCGCCGCGGTTGATCTCAAGCGCGGCATGCAGGCATTGGCGCGGTGAAATCACCCCAGCGGCGAGGTAACTCGACAACTGGCTGGTACCGGGCACCGCCGGGAAGTCGCGGCGCTGGTCGTACCACTCCATCTGCTCGGCGGCGAAGGCCTGCAGCCGCCGTTGCGCCTCGGCTTCTCCTGCGGGCCAGTAGTGTTGCAGGCTGGCACTGGGCGTGGGAAAGCCGTCGACCTGGGTCGGTAGTTCGTCGCTGACAATGGGCAGCGGTGCTTGCGCCGCCGGCAGTGGCAGGCAGCGCGGCAGGGCGATTTGCAGGCGGCGGTAACAGACCTTGCGAAACTGGCTGTACACCTGGAAGTAGGTGCCCGACTGAGTCAGCAGGCTGCCGGGCTGGAAAAACAGCTGGTCCAGGTGACCCTTGAACGCCACACCCTGTTGCGCCAGCAGGCTGGCGCAGGCTTCGTCGCGGCGGCTTTCATGCACGCCGTATTCGTCGTTGACCTGCACTGCGGCAATGTCATGTGCCTGGCAGAGATGTGCCAGCACCTGGGGGGCTTCGCTCCAGGTATCGGCTTTGGCGATCAGCAGTGGCACATTTAGTTGCTGTAGTTGCTGTTGCAGATGCGCCAGGTTGCGCAGCCAGAAATCCACCTTAGCTGGCGCATCATTGTGGGCTTGCCATTCGCCGGGGCTGAGCAGAAACAGCGCCACCGTCGGGCCCGCCGCCATGGCGGCGGCGAGGGCGCTGTTGTCGTGCACGCGCAGGTCGGTGCGAAACCACATCAGTTGGCGCATGCAGGCTCCAGGGTCAGGGTGTAATGGTTCATATGGCGTTACGCAGGCTCAGCACTTCCGGGTGTGGTTGCAGGTAAACCTGGCGCTCGATGTAGTGGTCTGGATGACGGCGGAAGTGGTGCTTGAGCAAGGTCAACGGCACCACCAGCGGCACGATACCGTTGCGGTACTGGCTGATTAGTTGGTTCATCTCGGCTTTGTCTTCGCGGCTCAGGGCCTGTTTAAGGTAGCCGCTAATGTGCTGCAGGACATTGCTGTGGGTGCCGCGGGTGGCGCACTTCTTCAAGGCCGCCATCAGTGCGCTGAAGTAGCGCGGCGCCAGCTCACCGAGGTCGTACTGGCTAAGGTTGCCCAGCAGTTGGCCGAGGGCTTTGTACTGAAGCGGGTTGGTGGCCAGCAGCTGGTATTTATAGCGCGAGTGGAAGTCGAGCAGGCTCTGCCGGGTCAGGCCGCTGCGCAGCAGCTCCTGCCAGCGCGCGTAGGCATACACGCGGGTAAGGAAGTTCTCACGCAGTACTGGGTCGTTGAGGCGGCCGTCTTCCTCTACCGGCAAGTCCGGGTGGCGGGCACAAAATGCCTTAGCAAAAATCCCGTGGCTGCCGCCTGGGGTAGGCGCACCGTTGGCCTGGTAAAGCTTGACCCGTTCCATCCCGCAAGACGGCGATTGCTGCATAAAGATGTAGCCGCAGATGCCCTGCAATTCGCCAGCCATGCGTTCGCCGTAGGCGGCCAGCGCGTCGGTTACGTCAATCTCGCGGTGAATGGTACCGACCGCACGGGGAGCTGCCGGGTCGCCAATCAGGCGAATCGGTTCGCGCGGCGTACCCAGGCCGATGGCCACCTCCGGGCACACCGGAATGAACTCAAAGTGTTCGCTAAGTACCCGACTGCACAGGTTCGACTGCTTGTGACCGCCGTTGTAGCGCACTTCGTTGCCCAACAGACAGGCGCTGATGCCCAGTTTGAGGGTCTCGGTTGCTGGTTTGGTAGCAGTCATGGCACACCTCTAAGCAGGATGTCGAACGCAGGAATCTGCATTGCGGCCTTGGGTAGATGATAGGCATATTGTTGTACAGTCGCAAATAGATTGTACAGGTATTGTATTGCTAGGCTTTGCCATCGCTCAGGCGGTCGGGGCAGTGAGCGCCGCCGGACGGGCGCTTGTGGTTGAAAAGTGCGGGCGCTGGCCTCACGCTTTAAGGTTAGTCGCCTGTGTGCAGGCCCAAGCGGCTTGTCGAAGGCGTGATCGGACTCCGCTTGGTGCGCCCGATCCGTGTCACTTACCTTGCAGGAACCCCCATGGACGCCGCCAAACCCGCTCTAATCCGCGAAACCTTCCCCGTTGGACCTTTGCAGTGCAACTGCACCATCATTGGCGACCCTGTTACCAAGAAGGCCATCGTGGTCGATCCAGGTGGTAACCCCGAGTTGATCATGGCGCGCCTGGATGCCCATGGCCTCAAGGTGGTGAGCATCATTCACACCCATGCTCACCTGGATCACTTCCTCGCCTCCGGGCAGATGAAGGAGCGCACGGGGGCGACCCTGCACCTGCATAAGGATGATCAGTTCCTCTGGGACAACCTGGAGATGCAGTGCGGTATGTTCGGCGTGCCCTACACGCCGGTGCCGGCGCCGGATCAGTGGCTGAGCGATGATCAGGCGCTGGATTGCGGCTGTGGCGTGGCGTTGCACACGCCGGGGCATACGCCAGGTTCAATGAGCTTCTGGTTTCCCGAGGCCAAGTTGCTGATCGCCGGCGATACCTTGTTCCGTGGCGGTATTGGTCGTACCGATTTGTGGGGCGGCGATTACTCGACCATTGAGCGCTCGATCAAACAGCGCCTGTACACCCTGGATGAAGACGCCACGGTGGTCACTGGCCACGGCCCGGATACCCGCCTAGGCGACGAGATGCGCAGCAATCCGTATGTGCGTGCCTGAACGCGGAATTTTCCCGGGCGCTTGTGCTCTAATTCGCACGGCCGATGATGGCTGACCCCTACGTTGAGGAGTTGCATTGATGTTTAAGCCCAGTCGCCTGTTGATTGCTGCCAGCACCGCCGTTTTGCTGGCGGGTTGCGCGTCGCAGAATCCCTATGACAATCAGCCGCCGAGCAGTAACAAGACCGCCAAATACGGTGGCCTTGGGGCGTTGGCAGGTGCGGCGGCTGGCGCCTTGATCAGTCATGACAATCGCGGCAAGGGGGCGTTGATTGGCGCAGCCATCGGTGGTGCCAGTGGCGCCGGCTATGGCTATTACGCGGACAAGCAGGAAGCCGAGCTACGCCAGAGCATGCAAGGCACGGGTGTGGAAGTGCAGCGCCAGGGCGACCAGATCAAACTGATCATGCCGGGCAACATCACGTTCGCCACTGACTCGTCTGAAATTGTCAGCAACTTCTATGCGCCGCTGAACAACCTCGCCAGTTCGTTCAAGCAGTTCAATCAGAACAGCATTGAAATCGTCGGCTTTACCGACAGCACCGGCAGTCGCCAGTACAACATGGACCTGTCGCAGCGCCGGGCGCAGAGCGTGGCTACGTATCTGACCGCCCAGGGTGTGGATGGCACACGTCTGTCGACCCGTGGCGCCGGCCCGGATCAGCCGATTGCCAGCAATGCCACCGCCGATGGCCGCGCGCAGAACCGCCGCGTCGAGGTCAACTTGCGACCTTTGCCGGGCCAGCCGCAGCAGTAAGTGGCTGCGCTGTACAGGAGCCCGCCATTTGGCGGGCTTTTTATTGCCTGGATAAACCCGTAATCGGTTGGGCTGACGTGCCCCAGTGCAGCAGGCACAGTGCTGCGCATCACAAAAAGCGCCGTCACAGCGGCCGGGGAGCGGGTTATGCGTGTAGGTCTGGTAGTCGATGCAACCTGCGATTTACCTGAGGAGTGGCTGCGCGCGCACGGTGTGCGGGTGTTGCCCATCGTGCTGCGAGTGGGGGAGCAGCGGCTGATTGATCAGCGCGAGGCGCAGGCCACTCAGGTGTTCTATCAGCAGCAATTGTCGAGTGTAGGTGCCCTTGATCACAGCGAGTCGTTGCCGGTGGCAGAGCTGCAGCAATGGTTGCTGGATGAGCTGGTGAATGAGTTCGACTATCTGCTGTGCCTGACGGTGGCCAGCCAGCGCAGCCAGATCTTCGAGCATGCTACCCAGGCCTCCTTTGGCCTGTTGCAGCATTACCGGGCGCGCCGCGCCGAGGCTGGCTTGAGTGGGCCGTTCGCCATGCGGGTGATCGACAGCAAAAGTGTCTTCGCCGGCGTGGCAGTGCTGGCGGCCGAGGGCATGCGTCTGATTGCCGACGGTGCGCACCCGAATGCCGTGCGTGTGCGCCTGGAACAATTGGCCCTGCAGACGTGCACCTTTATTGTCGCTGACGACCTTGCTCATCTGCGCCAGCGGGGGTTTCAGAAGGGCGATCGCAGCGGCTTGCTCGATAAAGTGCGAGGTGCGGCGTTGGGCTTGGGTTCGTTGCTCGATGTGAAACCGGTGCTCAGCATCCAAAGCGGCGACGATAAACCGGTGGCGCTGGCACCGAGTTTCGACAAGGCGGCGCAAAAGTTGTTTGCGCATGCTGTCGGGCGGGTGGAGGCCGCTGAATTGTTGGCGCCACACCTGTGCCTGAGTTATGCCGGCGACTTGTCGGTAGTGCGAGACTTGCCTGGCTTTGCCGAATTGGAGCAGGTGTGTCAGGCGCGCGGGGTGGCTTTGCACCTGGCAATGCTGAGTGCTACCGGGGCGATCAACATAGGTCGCGGAGCCCTCAGCCTGGCCTACGCGGCTGCGCCCAAGGCATTTGCCTAAGCGGGTTTATGGTTGGCGTTGGCAGGCATTGCACAGGTGGGTTTCGAGGCGTTGACTGATGCTCGCCCAGCTTTGCCGGCTGGCGTGCTGGCGGGCATTGAGGCGGATTCTGCGCAGGGTTTCGGGTTCTTCCAGCAGCCACACCGCCGCCGCGCTGAAACTGTCAGGGTCTTCGCTCATGGCCAAAACACCGTTATGGCCATGACGCAGGTGTTGGGCGGCGGCGCCCTGGTCAAAGGCGACCACGCCCAGGCCGGACGCCAGGGTTTCCAGCAGTAAGCGGTCGTCATCATCGACCAGCAAAAACACATCCCCTGAGGCGTAATGGCTGGCCAGGTTTACCCCGTGGGCGGCCTCACTCAAGTAGGCGTCGGGCAGCTGTGCGGCCATGGCGGCGTTGGCGTTGAGGACGACCAGGCGCATGCGGCGCCGTGGGTAACGAGTGTTGAGTGCCTGCCAGCTGCGCTGCAGCAGTTTGAGCTGCTGGTCGTTGTTCGGTGCGCGACAGAGCACGGCAACATCGGCCTCGCCCAGGCCCCAGTCACTGCGTAATGCCTGCCTGCGTTGACGCGGGTGGAACAGCAGGCTGTCGACGCCGTCGGTTAGCAATTGCAAGTGGGCAAAGCCGTTACGTTGCAACGCATGCAGCTGGTTACTGGTGGGCACTAGCGTGAGCTGGGCGCGGTTGTGAAACCAGCGCAAGTAGTGCTGAAGCAGGCGGTTGAAGGGCGCCAGCAAGTGACTGGGGGGGAAGCTGTCCGTGGGGCTGGTCAGGCTGCTGACAACGGGAATGTTCAGCCGTGTGCCCACGCGCAAGGCCGCAAGACCGAGTGGGCCGGGGCTGGCGATGTACAGCACGTCAGGGCGCCGGCGTTGCCAGTGGCGCAACAATTTGGCCTGCATGGACACGCCCCATTGCCAGCCTGGTAAGCCGGGCAGCGGCCAGCCGCGGGTTAGCAGCAGGCGCTCATCACTGTGGCGACCTTGATCGTCTGCCTGGCGTGGGCGTACCAGTTGCAAGTGGTGACCGCGGGCATTCAGGCCGGCGCACAGGTGGGCCAGGCTCTGGGGCAGGTCGTTGACGACGGGAAGGACAGTTTCGCTGATCAGGGCGATTAATAGGGGGGCTGTGTTCATGGTGACAGTCTCGACTGTCACCATGTAGCAACTGTGACACTGGCGTGGCGAAACCGTGACGGTGTTTGCCAGAGACGCTGCTCGCTAGGTTTTCACCAGGCTTGAGGCGCCGTCTTCACGCACCCAGAACAGTGTGGCACCGGCCACGGCGGCGGGCATCATCAGGATGTTGACGAAGGGAATCAGCAGCGCCACATAGGTGATGCCGCCAAACCCCAGGCTCTGCCAGCGCTTGGCCCGTAGCCAGGCGAGCATGTCGTCCCAGCTGACCTTGTTGTTGTCGCAGGGGTAGTCGATATATTGCACGGCCATCATCCATACGCCGAACAGCAGCCACAGCGGTGTGGCGATCAGGTTCAGGCCGGGAATCAGCGAGAGGATCAACAGGCCGATGGCGCGCGGTAGGAAGTAGCTGAGCTTGCGCAGTTCACGCTTGAGGGTGCGCGGCACCATGGCCAATAGCTCGTTCCAGCTGAACGGCGGGAAGGTGTCCTCACCGCGTACCACCACCTCGACCTTTTCCGCGAGAAAGCCGTTGAAGGGCGCGGCAATGATGTTGGCCAGCAGGGTGAAGGTGAAGAACACCATCAGCAGGAGCAGCACGACGAACAGCGGCCAGAGCAGGAAGTCGAGAAAGCTCAGCCAGCCTGGCAGGCTGCCCATGAGGCTGTCGAGCCAGCCGCTGAACTGGCGCACAGCGAAACCGATCAAGGCGACGAAGAGGATCAGGTTGATGGTCAGGGGCAGTAGCACGAAGAGGCGCAGGCCGGGGCTAAGTACCAGCTTCAGCCCAGCGCTGAGGTACTGCGAGCCAGAGAGTGCGGGAACGGACATGGGAGGCTTTCCGAGGTTGTGATGCGGGCGACCTTAACGGCTTTACGTCGGAGTGGAAAGCTCGGGCGGGGTGTACAGGCAGGCGCGATTGCGTTGCTGTTTGGCTTCATACATGGCGATATCGGCGGCCTTGATCAGGCTTTCGGCTTGTTTGGCATGCTGCGGGAACAGGGCGATGCCGATACTTGGCGTAACAAAATCAATCACCAGGCGGTCATCAATAAAGGGCTGTCCCAGGCTTCTGAGCAAGCGCTCGGCGAGTTTCATGGCGGACTCGGGGTCGGCGTCAGTGAGCAGCACGGTGAACTCGTCGCCGCCCAGGCGATAGACGTGGTCGGGTTGGCGCAAGCTGCTTTGCAGGCGTTGGGCGATGGAGATCAGCAGGGCGTCGCCAATGTCGTGGCCGTATTGGTCGTTGACCTGCTTGAAGCGGTCGAGGTCGATGTACAGCAGTGCCAGAGAGCGCTCTTGACGCAGCATCAGGTCGAGGCTGCGTTGCAACTCTTCGCTGAAGGCTTTGCGGTTGCCCAGGCCCGTGAGTGGGTCGCGATAGGCCATGTCGATCAGTTTGTTCTGGTAGGCCATCTGCTCACTGGTGTCGCGCAGGATGCCGCGGCAGCCGGCAATCTGACCCTGGCGGTCATGGAACAGGGTCAGGCGGGTTTCGAAGTGACCAACACTGCCGTCGCGACGCTTGAAGGGCGCGGCAAACTGGTTGTCTGAGCTGTTTTGCAGCACGCGCTCGACCAGCGAGCGGGCGCGAGGGATGTCCTCTTCGGCCAGGGCTTCTTTGTACGAGCGGCCAAGCATTTCGGCGCGGCTGTAGCCGAGCATCTGCTCCAGGGCTCGGTTGAGGGTGGTGATCTTGCCGTGGAGGTCCAGCTCGAAGAAGCCGTCGTTGATCGAGTCGAGAATCAGCTGATCACGGGACTCGCTTTGCATAAAGCGTTCGAACATCAAATTGAGGGCATTGGCCAGTTGCCCCAACTCATCGTTGCGGCTGTCTTCCAGGCGCGGTAGTGGGTTTTCCGGGCCTACTTTGGCCACTTCACGGTGGATATATTGCAAGCGGCGCAGGATCCAGAACTCCAGGCACAGGTAAATCATCACAGTGGCCCCTGCGCCAACGGCCACGGCTTGCATCAGAAAAAACCAGATGGCTTGTCGGCCTTCCTGAAAGAGGCGGCGGTCTTTGTCGATGTGCAGGGTTAAGGAGGGTTCCTTGAGGTCGTTGGCCAGAAGCAGCTCAACTTGCTGGCGATTCTCCTGCAGGTCGCGGGGGCTGATGGACAGCCTGCTGAGACTGTCTGGCTGGATCGGCAGTGGCAGCCATTGCGAGGTATTGAGTGGGCTATCGGCCAACCGTAGGTCGCCGTCTACCAGTTGTTGCAAACTCTTGAAACGCTGGCGGTCGAGAAAGTGTCCGGCCACGATGTTGCCAGCCGGGGGGGCGGTGCTCTGGTTATTACTGATCGGGCTTACCACCAGGAGCAGAGGGGTGCCTTGCACCAGCAACAGTTGCCCGCGGCCTGATACCCCGGGGCTGGCTTGGTCTAGCTGGATCAGGCGGCGGCCCAGTTTCAGGACGGCTTGGCGCAGGCTGTCGTAGTTGGTTGGACGCTGCTCGTTGCTGCTGAGCATTTCACTCAGGTCCGGCGGCAGCCATTGCTCGGTAACCACCTGTTGTTGGTTGTCTAGGAACACCATGAAGTCGAAGTTGAGCAGTGCCAGGGACTGTTCATCGAGATTGCTGCGGGCAAAGTCAGGCCGGTTTCCCAGCATGAATTCGTAGCTGTCATCCCAGCTGGAATAGGTGCTGACCAGGTCGAGATTGTTTTTCAGCATATAGTTCAGGGCGCTGCGAAGCCGCTCGGCGTCATTGAGCAGTAAGGCGCGGTCCTGATGGTCAAAGCGGCTTAGGAGGATGCGTTCGGATAGCCAGAAGGCGCTGAGCAGGGTCAGCAGCAGGAGCGGTACGAATAACCAGAACAAGCGTTTGCGTAAGGTCATGCCGTCGGCTTCGTTGGGGGCGTGGGTCAGGCCATTATAGCAAGACTCAACTGTGCCACCGCCGGCATAAGGTGTTGCAGGCTTATACCCAGGTATTCAGCGACAGATTGTGAGCGCTCAGACGGATGAACTGTTCGCTGGCCTTCATCAGCAGGGCGTCGCGGTCGACAGTCAACTCGTGGCTGGGCTTGCCTTCAGCTTCGCAGCGGTAGGTGGACTGATTGGCGGACTGACGCAAGCACTGGTAGCGCTGGCTGCGGGCTTCGACTCGCAAACTCAGCAGGTCGATGTGCGCCACCTGCAGTTGCTCGCTTTGCCCGATTTCCAGCGCACAGCGTTGCAGGGCAGGGGTGTGGGTGAAGGGCGAGGAGGAGAACATCACGTGCTGGCATTCACCCAGGTCAGGGCGTAGTTGGCCGTCAAGGAACCAGCGGCCGCGGATGTCGCGCTGCAAGGTGAGGCTTTGCGGACCGTGGTTATCGACCTTCAGCCACAGGCGGCGGAAGCGCCAGCGTGGATCGCAGGTGAGTACGTAGGTGGCGGCGATGCTATGGCCTTTGAGGTTCTGGATCAGGTGACTGCTGGCATTGATGCCATTGTTGTCGCGATCCAGGCGCAGGCTTTCGACGCCGGGGGTGTGCCAGGGTTTCCAAACCAGGTTGTGTTGCATCCGTGCGACTCCTTGTCCTGCGCGGTGAGCTCTTTGCCAGGCGATAACCAGGGCGTTTCAGGGCTCAGGATAGGGAGTTTCCAAAGGCGCGTCTGTCAGCCTTTGCCGACAGTTGCGCAGTTATTGGCCATGGATGCCAGATTCAGGCGTTGCGCTGCAACGCGGCTTGGCTGAAGCGTACGCCGGCCAGACCTTGGGTCTGCAGGGCGCGGATATTGCCGTGATCGCTGCCGTCCGGGGTGGCCAGCACGTCGCGGTAATGTTCGCCGAAGGCCAGCAAGGCCTCTTCAACGCTGAAGCCTTCCAGCAGGGCCAGGCTGAGGGTTTTGCAGGAGCCTTCATTCTGTCCGGCGGCATTTTCGACGCTGCCGTTCGTGAAGCTGCTCGGGCTGTATTGGTAGTGCTCGGCGATAAACGCCAGGGTCTGGCTGAACAGGTGCTGGCCGCTGCGCAGTTGCTGGCGGAAGGTGCTCAGGGCGCTCATGGCTTGTGCACCTTGGCAAAGGTGGCCTGCTGCTCGGCGCTGGCTTCCTTCTGGTATTTGTTCTTCCACTCGCTGTAGGGCATGCCGTAAATCTCTTCGCGAGCCTGTTCAACAGACACGTCGATGCTGAGATCGTCAGCCGCGGCCTTGAACCATTTGGACAGGCAGTTGCGGCAGAAACCGGCCAGGTTCATCAATTCGATATTCTGCACATCCGGGCGCGAACGCAGATGTTGCACCAGTTGGCGAAAGGCGGCGGCGTCGAGTTCCAGGCGTTCTTGCTCGGTCATGGCGGGGCTCTTGATTGGCAGTGGTCGGCAGGCGCGGATGATAGAAGTCTCGCGCGCCGCCGGCAATCGGCCTGTTAGCGGTGGCCGGCGAGGGTGATGGACACCGATTGAGCAAAGCGCAGGGCGTGGGGCTTGTCGACTTCCACTTCGGCGTAGCGCACTGCCGGGTGGGCCATGACCAAGTCCAGCAACTCTTGAGTCAAGCGCTCCAGCAGGGCAAAGCGATTGCCCTCGACGTGCTGGATGATGGCTTTGGTGATGGTGCGGTAGTTAAGGGCATGGTCGATATCATTGCCCTCCACTGCATCGTTGGCCGGGTAGAGAATGGTCAGGTTGATCAGCACGTCCTGCTTGTTGAGGATCTCGTCCTCCTTGATGCCGATAAAGGTGCGTACGCTCAGGTCTTTGACCCGGATACGCGCCATGCCTGGCTCCAGTCTTGGCATGTTCAGTTGCTCCGTCCGATCAGTTGCAGAAATTCCATCCGAGTATTACAGGATTCGCGGAAGGCGCCGAGCATCACCGAAGTGTTCATCGACGAGTTCTGCTTCTCTACCCCGCGCATCATCATGCACATGTGCTGAGCCTCGATGACCACGGCCACGCCGGCGGCATCGGTGACCTGCTGAATGGCCTCGGCAATCTGCCGGGTGAGGTTTTCCTGGATCTGTAGGCGCCGTGCATACATGTCGACGATGCGCGCCACCTTGGATAAACCCAGCACCTTGCCGGTCGGGATGTACGCCACGTGGGCCTTGCCGATAAACGGCAGCAAGTGGTGTTCGCACAGCGAGTACAGCTCAATGTTCTTGACGATCACCATCTCGTCATTGTCAGAGGCGAACAGGGCGCCGTTGACGATTTCATCGAGGTTTTGCTGATAGCCGTGGCAGAGGTACTGCATGGCTTTGGCGGCGCGTTTTGGCGTGTCCAGCAAGCCTTCGCGCTCAGGGTTTTCGCCCAGGCCAAGGAGGATTTCGCGGTAATGGTTGGGCATCAGTAGTGGGTTCATCAGGTTCTCCTCGGCGCGCACCTTACTTGAGGTGTCGACCGCCATTAACGGTCAGGGTGGTGCCGGTTACGTATGGGTTGTCGAGCAGATAGCGCAGGCTCTGGTAGATCACCTCGGCGCCGGGCTCGATACCCAGGGCCGATTTGGCCAGGGCTTTGGCGCGGTACTGCGGTTGATCATCGGGGTTGAACAACACCAGGGCCGGGGCAATGCCATTGACCTTGATGTGCGGGGCGAAACGGGCGGCAAACGACAGGGTCAGGTTATCCAGGCCGGCCTTGCTGGCGCTGTAGGCCAGGTGTTGGCTGCTGCCCTTGCGGGTCACGTCGTCGCTGATATGAATGATGTCGGCTGGCGTCGAGCGCTGTAGCCGTTCTGCGCAGTGCAGATTGATCAGGTAGGGCGCGAGCATGTGCACGTTGAACAGTTGCTGAAACACCGCCGCTTCCTGCCCCGGCGTTTCGCTCAACCATTGCGAGGCGTTGTGGACGATGGCGCGCAGGCTGTCGGTGTGCACATGCAAAGTCTCGATAAACGCCATGATCCCGGCTTCGCTGGCGAAATCGGCATGCAATGTAACTGCACCGCGCTCACGCAGTTGGTCCAGGCCTGGTCGCTCGCTGCGGTAACTGACAATCACCGGATGGCCATCATCGAGCAGGCGCAATGCACAGTGCAGGCCTATGCGTTGGCTGGCTCCAGTAAGCAGAATCGGTGCGGATGACTGGCCCATGGTGGTCCTGTGGTGCGACTTGAATTGGTCGGATGTCTTATGTCCGGTTACGGATAAACCTATACCAAAGCTTGATTTTGTACAACCATGCATGCTGTGTGGGCAAGCCTGTCAGGCCGCCAGTTGTGGCGTAAATACTGGGCTTGTAAGGCTTTTGCTGCTTTTGAAGGTGGTGCTTTATTGTACGATCAATCTGTTTTTGTATAGCTTATGTCTGCTTTTTATCGGCCTTGCATGCGCCGTCCTGGCAGCGGCGGGCGCCTTCTGGGTGGGGCAGCCAGGTCAGGCCTGGACGCAGCCGGCAGAACAGCCGGTACATGCCGTCCAGCGTGGGGCGCAACCAGCGCCAGCCCACAGGCCTGGCCAGCCAGGAGTGGCCGGCGGCAGTCCAGCTCCAGTAGGTGGCATCCAGTCCGGTGACCCAGTGGCCGTCGGCAAAGCGTCCGTGCAGCAGGTTTTGTAGCTGCGTCAGGCTGCAGCCGAGGGCGGCAGGGTCAAAGTCGGCGCTACTGATGTCGGTCAGTTGCAGCCTGGTGGGGTCGGCGTTGCGTTTAAGCCAGGCAATCTCCCGAGCGCACAACGGGCAGTCGCCATCGTGGTAAAGCGTTAATGGCCAGTGGGGTTGCATGATGGCGCTGTCCTTTTTGTATAGGTCTTGTACAATGTATGCGCTTGCTCCCAAGTTGTACAATGCCGGCCACGACCCCTGAGCGATGTCCACCATGACCGAACTTGCTGCTGCTTCAGCCCTTGCCACAGCGGCCCTGACTCAGGAAGAGCTGTTCCCTATCCGTGAAGTGTCACGCCTGACCGGGGTCAATCCAGTCACGCTGCGGGCGTGGGAACGGCGTTATGGGCTGATTCAGCCGACCCGTACCGACAGCGGTCATCGCTTGTATTCGCAGGCCAACATCGATGCGGTGCGCAGCATTCTGTCCTGGCTTGAGCGTGGAGTGGCGGTCAGCAAGGTCAGCAAGATCCTCCAGCGCAGCGAGACTCAGCGTGCGGTGGCTGAGCCGGCGCCGGCAGATGCGCTGCTGGGTGAGTGGGGCGAGTGGCAGCAGCAGGTTCAGGGGGCGCTGCGCAACTTCGATGAGGGACGCCTGGAGCAGGTGTTCGGTCAGATCTTCTCTAGCTATTCATTGCCTGTGGTGTTTCAAGACATCCTGATGCCGCTGTGGCAGCAATTGCTGCAGCGTCAGCGTGAGTTTGGCCAGACCAGTGAATGGTTGTTCCTTGATAGCTTCCTGCGTGGTCGTGCCTTGCAGCGCCTGCAGTTGGCGCGTTCGGGCAGCAGCGAGCGCGTGCTGCTGGCTGCGTTGCCGGGGCAGTGCCACGAGCTTGAGTTACTGGTGGCTGGCGTTGTCCTGAGTCATGCCGAGGTGACGCTTACGGTGTTGCCGCTCGGCCAGCCGCTGGAGGAGCTGACGCTGGTCTGCGAAAAAATCCAGCCGCAGTTGCTGGTGCTGTTCTCCAATCATCCGCCGGCCGCTGATTTCGCCCGTCAACTGGAGCGCCTGGCCCTCACCGTCGACTGTCCTCTGGCCTTGGCCGGCGAAGCCGCCGATCTGGCCAGCGAGCAACTGGCCGGCTCGCCTATCGCCTGCCTGGGCAATGATGCTCGCAGCCTGTCGCGGCGCCTGCTGCAACTGCTCAATGGGCACATGGACACCTGAGTCCAGCGGCGCCGTTTGGCGCCTCGCCTGCATTTCTGCTTTTACCTCATTTTCTTCTGTCTGCTCGTTTGCCGAGTCCGGCAGGCGTACGCCTGGGTTTTGTTTGGCCTTTGATTTACGGCATTGGTGGGTAGGTTGTGCTGTTCGTGGCAGGAATAAAAACTTGCCAACAGGGTTTTTTACCTATACAAAATCTGTACAAATAAATTTTCTGTACAGCTTCAGGAGTTTCCCATGCCTGCATACCGTGCTCCCCTACGTGACATGCGCTTTGTCTTTGATGAGGTGCTTGATGCCTCCAACGTGCTGCAAGGCTTGCCGGATCAGGGCGAGTTCAGCAGTGATCTGGCTGACGCAATCCTGGAAGAAGCAGCCAAGCTGGCCGAAAACGTTCTCGCTCCGCTGAATGGCCCAGGCGACCAGCAAGGCTGTCAGTACGACCCGCAGACCAAGGCGGTAACCGTGCCTCAGGGCTTCAAGCAGGCGTACAAGCAGTTTGCCGAAGGCGGCTGGACGGCGTTGGCCTGCAGCCCCGAGTTCGGCGGTCAGGGCTTGCCCCATGTGCTGAACATGCTGGTTGAGGAGATGATCTGCTCGGCCAACCTGTCCTTGGGCATGTATCCGGGCCTCACCCATGGCGCCATCAATGCATTGACCGAGCACGGCAGCCGCGAGTTGCAGGACCAGTACCTGGCGAAGCTGATCAGCGGCGAGTGGACCGGCACCATGTGCCTGACCGAGCCCCAGTGCGGCACCGACCTGGGTCTGATTCGCACCCGCGCCGTGCCTCAGGCTGACGGCAGCTATGCCGTGACCGGTACCAAGATCTGGATCACCGGCGGCGAGCACGACATGGTCGATAACATCCTCCATCTGGTGCTGGCCAAACTGCCCGATGCGCCCGATAGCGTGAAGGGTATCTCCCTGTTTCTGGTGCCCAAATTCCTGGCCGATGGCAGCCGCAACCCGGCGTTCTGCGGTGGGCTGGAACACAAGATGGGCATCAAGGGGTCTGCCACCTGTGTGATGAACTTTGAAGGCGCCCAGGGCTGGTTGATCGGTGAGGCCAACAAGGGCCTGAAGTGCATGTTCACCATGATGAACTCGGCGCGCCTGATGGTCGGTATGCAGGGCTTGGGGATTGCTGAGAGCGCTTACCAGATCAGCCTGGGGTTTGCTAAGGAGCGCCTGCAAAGCCGCTCCCTGCTGGGCCCGAAGTCGCCGGAAAAACCCGCCGACTCGATCCTTGTACACCCCGATGTGCGGCGCAACCTGTTGCGCCAAAAAGTGATGATCGAAGGCTGCCGTGCGCTGGCCTACTTCACTGGTCTGCACCTAGATGTGGCGCACAGCCACCCGGATGCTCAAGTGCGTGAGCAGGCCGATGACTTGGTGCAATTGCTCACCCCGGTGGTCAAGTCGTTCCTGACCGATGAAGGCTTCAACTGCGCCAACGATGGTTTGCAGGTGCTCGGTGGCTCTGGTTACACCCAGGACTGGGGCATCGAGCAACTGGTGCGCGATGCGCGCATTACGCGGATTTATGAAGGCACCAACGGTATTCAAGGGCTGGATCTGGTGGGGCGCAAGCTGGCCCTGGGTGGTGGCCGTGCGGTGCGCAGTTACTTCGCCCTGCTCAATGGCTGGTTGCAGGCCAATCCCCAGGCGCCCCATGCGGCCGCTGTGGGTAAAGCGCTGCAGCAACTGCAGAAAGCCACGCTGTGGATTGCCAGCGAAGGCATGAAGGACGCCGAGCAAGCCGGTGCAGCTGCCACGCCGTATCTGCGCCTGTTCGCCCTGACCAGCCTGGCCTGGTTCTGGTCGCGGATGGCTCAGGTGGCTACCGAACAACTGGCGGCGGGTAGCAGCGAAACCGCTTTCTATGGCGCCAAGTTGAAATCGGCGGACTTCTATGTCGCCCGTGTGCTGACTGAAACCGATGGTCTGCTGGCGGAAGTGTTGGCCGGCAAGGCCAGCCTGATGGCCTTCAGCGACGATGAATTCGCGGCCTGATAAACCCTCTTAACTGCTGCGCAATCCGCTAGCTTCCACACCTTTGGCTAGCGGATTTTTTTTGCCTGTTTCACGCGCGCTGTTGCTGCAGTTGCGGATGTTGCAGGCGGTGCTGCTGGAAGATGAAGTGGCGCAGGCGTTCGCTTTGCTTGCTGGGCAGCATGTCCAAGCGGAAGGCAGTCAACTGATTGGCGGTGCGACGTACTCGGCTGCCATGCAGGGCGATTGGTTCCTGTTCGGGCAACGGTAACCACAAGTCGAAGTCTGCTGGTGCGGACGTTTCGCTGGACTCAACCAACACACCGGCCGGCGATATTTCGTGAATGCGCAGGTCGCTGGCCTGGCCATTTGCGTGCAGCAAGGGCATGGGTTGCGCCAAGGTCAGGCGCCAGGGACGTTGTACTTCACCCTGCTGATAAATGCCTGGCGCGCCGAGTTCCAGGTGCAGCGCATGGAAGTCGTCTTCGACCAGTTGCAGGGGAAAGCGCAGGCACTGGTCGCCAAACTGGGCTTCCAGGTGCAGTTCGGCATTGCGGCCAAGCCCGGCCAGGATGCCATTGGCCGCTGAGCCGCCATCTACCCGAAACGTTTGCACCGGGAGGATGTTGCTGGTTAGTGAATAGCCAAGAATTTGCTGGATATAGTCCAGTTCATCACGGCTGAGCAGGGGTTTCTTCGACATTGCAGGGGCCTGGCACACGTTGCATTAAAGAGTGATATGCAACTATCAGACCTATCACCGGGCCTTAGGTTCAGCCTTTCAGGCTGGCCAGCTCGGCACGCAGGCTGGCGACTTCCTGTTCCAGTTCACTGACGCGCTGGTTCGCTTCGACCTGGGCGGTGGCATCTTTCTGGATGCCAATGTAATAGGTCAGCTGGTCGGCTTCGTTGAAGACCGGGGTGATCGACAGCTCGTTCCAGAACAGGCTGCCGTCCTTGCGGTAGTTGCGGATGATCTGCCTGCACGGACGGTTGTGGATCACTGCGTCGCGAATGGCATCGAGGCCCTCTTGCTGGCGGTCGCCGGCCTGCAGGAAGCGGCAATCCTGATAGAGGATGTCTTGCGCCTGGTAGCCGGTCAGGCGCTCGAATGCCGGGTTGGCATAGATGAGGATGTTGTCCTCACCTTCTTGCTCGGCCACAACGATGCCGTCATTCGAGGCGTTGATCACCATTTGCAGCAGTTTGGCGTTGATCATGGAAGTATCCGCAATGCAGGTTGGAGGCATTCTAAAACATCGGGAGGGGCTGTCTACTTGCGGCATAATACCCGAGGATTTCCGTATGTTTCAGGAGCATTGATGAAAGTTGCGATTCTTTCCGGGTCGGTCTACGGCACCGCCGAAGAAGTGGCCCACCACGCCCAGCAATTGTTGGTGGCGGCAGGTCTTGAGGCTTGGCACCAGCCGCGGGCGCAGCTGGCCGACGTGCAGGCCTTTGCCCCCGAGGCGTTTCTGGTGGTGACCTCGACCACTGGCATGGGTGAGTTGCCCGACAACCTGCAGCCGCTGTATTACGCCATCCGCGATCATCTGCCGGCCTGGCATGGTTTGCCGGGTGCGGTGCTGGCCCTGGGTGACTCCAGCTATGGCGACACCTTTTGCGGCGGCGGTGAAATGGTTCGTGAGTTGTACGCCGAGCTGGGTATTCGCGAGGTGCTGCCGATGCTGCGCCTGGATGCCAGCGAAACCGCCAGCCCGGAAGCTGATGCCGAGCCTTGGCTGGCCGAGCTGATTCAGGCGCTGCAGGGCTGATGCACCCGCGCGCCGTCGAGCTGATCGACCTGCTGCAACTGCAGGCCCACCCCGAGGGCGGCTATTACCGTCGCCTGTACGAGTCGAGCGAGTGCCTGCCGAGTGGGCGCTTGCTGGCGTCGGCGATCGTCTTTCTGTTACCGGCCGGGCAGGTTAGCCGCTGGCACCGGGTGGATGCCGACGAGCTCTGGCATTTCTATGAAGGTGCGCCGCTGGAACTGCTGATTGCCGACAGCCCGGCGGCTATCGAGCCGCAACTGCTTGGCCCGGTGGCGGCGCAGGTGCTGCCGCAACGGCTGGTGCGCGCCCAGGCCTGGCAGGCCGCGCGGTCCCAGGGCAATTTCAGCCTGGTGGGTTGTAGCCTGGCGCCGGGCTTCGAGTTTGCCGGCTTTGCCTTGCTGGCGGATGAGCCTCAGGTGCTGCGCGACTGGCCGTTGCTCGCCGGCCAGTACCCCGAGTTGGTGTGACTCGCTGGGTCAGTCCGCTGGCTGCCAAGGCGACTAGCTGCGGCAGATTCTCTCGCTAGACTCCTTGCACGTCCTGCTTGCAGGCTCCCACAACCCGCGAGGTGATCCGCATGAATGCTCCAGCCGCCACTGTCAGCGTCAAAACCCAAGTCAGCGCCGCCGAATGGCAGGCCCGTGTCGACCTGGCCGCCTGTTATCGGCTGATCGCCCTGCATGGCTGGGATGATCTGATCTTCACCCATATTTCCGCCAAGGTGCCGGGCACTGATGACTTCCTGATCAACCCTTACGGCCTGATGTTTCATGAAATCACCGCTTCCAGCCTGATCAAGGTCGACCTGGCCGGCACCAAGCAGATGGACAGCCCGTTCGAGATCAATCCGGCTGGCTACACCATCCACAGCGCCGTGCATGAAGTGCGTCACGACGTGAACTGCGTGCTGCACACCCACACCGCCGCCGGTGTGGCGGTGGCCGCGCAGAAAGCCGGCATCCTGCCGCTGTCACAGCAGTCGCTGTTTGTGTTGGCCAGCCTGTCCCATCACGACTACGAAGGGGTAGCGCTGAACCACGAAGAGAAAGCCCGTCTGCAGGCCGATCTGGGCAATACCAATTTCATGCTGCTGCGTAACCACGGTTTGATGACCTGCGCCGGCAGCATCGCCGATGCCTTCCTGATGATGTTTATCTTCCAGCGCACCTGTGAAATCCAGGTCATGGCGCAAAGCGGTGGCGGCGAGCTGGTGCAGATTCCACAAACCATTCTCGATGGTGCGCGGGCGATGATCAGTGGCGTAATGCGCAGCCCGGTGGGCATGGGCGGGGCGCTGCCGTGGCCAGCACTGCTGCGCAAACTCGATCAGCAGAATCCAGGCTACGACAGCTGATGCCGTTGCCCGGCATTGCCCTGGCGGATTGGCGCGGTCAGGGCCGCAATTTTGTCTTCAATGGCCACACGATTCGCTACTGGACGGCCGGGCGGGGCGCGCCGCTGCTGCTGATCCATGGCTTCCCGAC
This sequence comes from Pseudomonas sp. BGA-UO-ETr-WB11, assembly GCF_059567785.1. NCBI lineage: Bacteria > Pseudomonadati > Pseudomonadota > Gammaproteobacteria > Pseudomonadales > Pseudomonadaceae > Pseudomonas > Pseudomonas sp. BGA-UO-ETr-WB11. The sequence goes on from NZ_JCAQOS010000008.1 coordinate 1,137,072, forward strand.
CGCCGCCTGGGACTGGCACTACCTGTGGGCGCCGTTGGCCGAGCGTTATCAGGTGATTGCCTGCGACATGCTCGGGTTTGGCGACTCGGCCAAACCGTGCGGACATGCCTACAGCCTGCTCGAACAAGCAGACCTGCAGCAGGCGCTGCTCGCCCATCTGGCCATCAGCGCGCCCTTGCATGTGCTGGCCCATGACTACGGCGACAGCGTCGCCCAGGAGCTGCTGGCGCGGCATTATCAGCAGCGACTGCGCCTGGCCAGTTGTGTGTTTCTCAACGGTGGACTGTTCCCAGAAACCCACCACCCGGTGCTGGTGCAAAAGTTGTTGCTCAGCCCCTTGGGTGGCCTGTTTGGGCGTCTGTTCAATCGCCGCACCCTGGCCGCCAACTTCGCCAAGGTGTTCGGCCCGCAGACCCAACCCAGCAGCGCCGAGCTGGACGACTTCTGGCAACTGATTGCGACCAATAACGGCCCGGCCGTTATGCACCGGCTGATTCGCTATATGCCGGAGCGACGCGTGCAGCGTGAGCGCTGGCTGACGGCGATGCAGCGGGGCGAGGTGCCGCTGCGCTTGATCGATGGCGGCGTCGATCCGATTTCCGGCGCCCATATGCTGGCTCGCTACCGTGAACTGGTGCCGAATCCCGACTGCGTGTTGTTGGAGAATATCGGCCACTACCCGCAGACCGAGGCGCCCGACGCCGTGTTGCGGCATTACTTGGAATTTCGTGCGGGGTTATAGATGCAACGACGCAGCTTTCTCAAACTCACCGGTCTGACAGGCGTTGCGGCCCTCGGCGCCGGGTATTGGGCCTTGCCCAGCGGCCCGGTCCCGGCGGCGCTGAGCATCGAGGCGGCGCAGGCGTTGCTGCTGCAACTGAGCCAGCAAGCGCTCGTAAGCCATGCCGGTTGGAGCCCGGCTGAGGTGTTCAACCATTGTGCGCAGAGCATCGACTTCTCCCTGGACGGCTACCCGCAGCTGAAGCCAGCCTGGTTTCGCCACTCCGTCGGCCCGGCAGCTTTTGCCGTGTTTGCCGCCCGTGGTGCCATGCGTCATCCGCTGACCGAGGCCATTCCCGGCGCGCCGGCGATTGCTGAACCGGCCGATCCGGCCTTGGCGTTGCAGCGTCTGCAGGCGGCCTTCGCCCGCTTTGCCAACCACAACGGTGCCCTGCAACCGCACTTTGCCTACGGCGCCCTGAGCCACGACGAATACGCCCAGGCCCATGTGCTGCACCTCTACAACCACCTGAGTCGGTTGGGCCCTGCAACGTAACTGCAGATTTATCCGGCTGCCTTATTGGCCAGTATTCAGCGCCGGCCACGGTTGTTGTGGTGACGGCGCCAGTGGCCGACACTCAGGCTTCAACCTTCCTGTCTGGAGCCTGATGCATGAGCAATCCCATTCGCTTTGACGACCAAGTCGTGATTGTCACCGGTGCCGGTGGTGGCTTGGGTCGTGCCCATGCCCTGCTGTTCGCCAAACATGGCGCTAAAGTGGTGGTCAACGACCTGGGCGGCAGCACTCACGGCGAAGGCGCCAATGCCTCGGCCGCCGACAAGGTGGTGGAGGAAATTCGTGCGGCCGGCGGTACTGCGGTGGCCAACCATGACTCGGTGACCGACGGCGACAAGATCGTGCAGAACGCCCTAGACAGCTTCGGCCGTGTCGATGTGGTGGTGAACAACGCCGGCATCCTGCGCGACAAGACCTTCCACAAGATGGAAGACGCTGACTGGGAGCTGGTCTACAAGGTCCATGTCGAGGGCGCCTACAAGGTTACCCGTGCCGCCTGGCCACACCTGCGCGAGCAAAATTTTGGCCGGGTGATCTTCACCGCCTCTACCTCGGGCATCTACGGCAACTTCGGTCAGAGCAACTACGGCATGGCCAAGCTCGGCCTTTATGGCCTGACGCGCACCCTGGCCATCGAAGGGCGCAAGAACAACATCCTGGTCAACGCCATTGCCCCTACCGGTGCCACGCGCATGACCGAAGGCCTGATCCCGCCGCAGGTGTTCGAGCAGCTCAAGCCCGAGCTGATCAGCCCGCTGGTGGTGTACCTGGGCAGCGCCGGCTGTGAGGAAACCTCTGGGCTGTTCGAAGTCGGTGGCGGCTGGATCGGTAAGGTGCGCTGGGAGCGTAGCCTGGGTGCCGGTTTCGACCCCAAGGCCGGTTTCGATGCCGAAGATGTGGCGGCTCACTGGCAGCAGATCTGCGACTTCGAGGGCGCGGCCCATCCGAAGGACAACATCGAAGCGATGAAGGAAATGATGGCCAACCTGCAGAAGTATGCGGGCTGATTTTCCTTCGCAGATAACGAAAAGGCCGGCGCATTGCCGGCCTTTTCGTTTCTGCATCAATGCAGCGCGGGCCCCTGCTGCAACTGGCGTAGGCGCTGACTAAGGTGCAGGTTTTGCAGGGCATCGTCACTCAGCAGTAAGGCCTGCTGCAGATCGAAGCGGGCACCCTGGGGACAGTCCAGATAATCGTAGATCTCGCCACGGGCCAGGTGGTCTTCGGCCTGGGGCGGTCCCAGTTGCAGCACCCGTTCGGCATCTTTGAGGGCGGCCAGGTAATCCTCGGCGTGCAGGTGCAACTGGCGCAGGGTGCGCGCCAGGCATTGCAGGAGGGTGGTGGCGTCGCAGGGCTGCAGGTGCTCGGCGCGCAGCTCGCCGGGCTGGCCATTGCGCAGCAGCAGTTCGCGACAGTCACGCGGGTACAGGCGGCGGCCGCTGCCGGGGTCCAGCAGGTGATCGGCGCCGGGCACCCGCAGGAGAAAATGGCCGGGGAAGTTGACTCCGGTAAGCGGGATGTCCAGGCGTCTAGCCAACTCCAGCGCAATCACCGCCAAGGCCAGGGGCTGGCCCTGGCGCCGCTGCAAGACCTGCTGCAGCAGGACACTGTCCGGGCGTGGCAGCAACTCCAGCTCGGCGTGAAAACCCAGTGCCAGCAGGCGGCGCACCAGAGGCTGGGCCAGTTCGTTGGCCGGCAGGCAGGGCAGGCCGGCGCTGACCTGCTGCTGCAGGTCATTGAAGCGCTGCAGCACCTCGGCGGGTTGCAGCTGTGGATCATGCTCGGCGCCCATCCACAACGCCGCCTCCAGCAGTGCCGGTGTGTCGTGGTTCAGGCAGTTCAGACAGGCTTGGCGTGGGCTCATGCTGGTCTCCGCAGGCTTATTAGCTTTTAGTCGTTGACCTAACCTTCGTCCAGTTCCGCAGCAGGGTTGCGGGTGACAGCGTGGCGCCAGTTTTATTGCGCGCCTGGAGGGCTCCTTTGATGAATCTACCGTTTCGCCGTTGTGTACTGGTCGTGGGGCTGTGCGCGGGCTTGTTGCAGGTGCCTGTGCAGGCTGCTGAAACCGCGGGTTTGCTGGCTAATCTGAATGCCCAGCGTTTGGGTGCTTATCAGCTGCAGACGCTGTTTCACCTGCTCAGTATTGAGGAGGGCGCCAGCACGGCGGCCCAGCAGCTCAATACGGCGGCCAGCAGCTTTGCCCTGCAGGTTGAACAGATGGATGAGTTGAGTGCCGGCCTTGGGTTGGACGCCGAAGTGGCAGGCGTGCAGGCTGAAGCGCGGCGCCTGCGTGAGTTGGCCGAATCCAACGAGATCATCAGCCAGGGCTACGTCGACCTGCATACCCAGAACGATCTATCGATCAGTGCCAGTGCGCTGACGGCTGGCTATATCAAGTTGCTCGACCAATTGGCGCGCCAGGGGCAGCCCAGCGACCCGTTGCAAGAGCAGGCGATCCTGATGCAGCGAATTGCCGCCGGTTACGTGCGCGAGTCAGCCAGCCTGGATGGTGGCTCGGCGATCTATGACAGCGCCCAAGAACTTGAGCAGAGCGTGGATCTGCTGGCGGCGCAGTTCCGTCAGCAATTGCAGGCGCTCGATCAGCGCTTTGTCGGTCAGCCGCTGATCAATGCGCGTCTCAAACAGGTGACTACCACCTGGAATTACATCGAGAAATCCTTGTTGAACTACAAGGAGAAATCAGTGCCCTTCGTCGTGGTGCGTTACAGCGACAAGATCGTCGCCGGCCTCACGGCAGGCGAGCGGGTCGAGGCCGCGCGCTAATAGCTGACCCTTCGGTCATGGCGCCTCGCGGGTGACGGGGCGCCGCCTATACTCCCTGTAACTACCGCAGGGGGCTGCATTATGTTCGGCATCATGGAGGCAACCCGTCTCGAGTCGCTGCACGTCACCCAGGACCCGGCCACGGGTCTGCAGGCCATCATTGCCATGCATTCAACCCGGCTCGGTCCGGCCTTGGGTGGCTGCCGTTACCTCACCTACAGCGATACCCACAGTGCCGTGGCCGATGCTGCGCGCCTGGCCCAGAGCATGAGTTACAAGGCGGCGCTGGCCGGCTTGCCCTTTGGCGGTGGCAAGGCGGTGATCCTGCGCCCGGCCCATGTGCCCAATCGCGGCGCCTTGTTCGAAGCCTTTGGGCGTTTTATCGAAACCCTCAATGGTCGCTATATCACGGCGGTGGACAGCGGCACCAAGTCCGAGGACATGGACTGCATCGCCCAGTACACCCAGCACGTCACCAGTACCCGCACGGCCGGCGACCCTTCGCCGCACACCGCCATGGGCGTGTTTGCCGGCATTCGCGCCAGCGCTATGGCGCGCTTGGGCAGCGATGACTTGCAGGGCTTGCGCATCGCCGTGCAGGGCCTCGGGCAAGTGGGTTATGCCCTGGCCGAGCAATTGGCGGCGGCCGGTGCCGAGCTGCTGGTCAGCGACCTGGACCCCGGCCGGGTAGTGCTGGCGGTTGAGCAGTTGGGCGCGCAAGCGGTCCGCCATGAGGAGTTGGCCGCCACGCCCTGCGACATTTTCGTCCCCTGTGGTCTGGGGGGCGTGCTCGATCAGGCTACCGTCGCCCATCTGCATTGTGCGGTGGTGGCCGGTGCGGCCAACAATCAACTGGCCAGCCCCGAGGTGGCCGAGTTATTGGAGGCTCGCGGCATTCTTTATGCGCCCGATTACGTGATCAATTCCGGCGGCCTGATCTACGTCGCCTTGCAGCACCAAGGCGCCGAGTTGCCGGCGATTACCGCCCATCTCTCGCGCATCGGTCAGCGCCTGACCGCTATCTACGCACAGGCCCAGGCGCAAAATCGCTCGCCGGCGCGAGTGGCCGCCCAGCAGGCCGAGGCTTTGCTTTACCCCCGCTAAATGGTTACCGCCATCAAGTGGGCCCAGTCCCGCCGCCACAAGCGGCGGGGTAACACCTGCGCGCTTATCCAGCGTGATGAGGAACGCCGCAATGCCCAATAAGATCGACCTGCCGTACACCCGTTACCTTGATCCTGCCGGTCAACCCATCCAGCCATTGCCCGCCTGGGCCGGCGACTTTGCTCTGCTCACCCAGCTCTACCGCCAGATGCAACTGACCCGCCTGTTTGACCTCAAGACCGTGGCCTTGCAGCGCACCGGGCGCATTGGCACCTACGCGCCGTGCCTGGGTCAGGAGGCCATCGGCGTCGCCCTCGGCAGCCTGATGCAGCCCGAGGATGTGCTGGTGCCCTATTACCGCGACACCGGCCTGCAACTGCTGCGCGGCGTGCGCATGGAGGAAATTCTCCTGTACTGGGGCGGCGATGAACGCGGCAGCGCCTATGCCGATCCGGCCGCCGCCGAAGACTTCCCCTTGTGCGTGCCGATTGCCACCCAGGCCCTGCATGCCTGTGGTGTTGCCAGCGCGTTCAAGATCCGCGGCCAGCATCGGGTGGCCGTCACCACCTGCGGCGATGGCGCCACCAGCAAGGGAGATTTTCTCGAAGCCCTGAATGTCGCTGGCGCCTGGCAGTTGCCGGTGGTGTTTGTGGTCAACAACAACCAGTGGGCCATCTCCGTGCCTCGGCGTATCCAGTGTGGCGCGCCGACCCTGGCGCAGAAGGCCATCGGTGCCGGTTTTGCTGGCGAGCAAGTCGATGGCAACGATGTCGTGGCGGTCTATGAGCGCTTTGCCCTGGCCCTGGAGCGTGCCCGGCATGGCAAGGGCCCGGTGTTGCTGGAGTGCCTGAGTTATCGCCTGGGCGATCACACCACTGCCGACGATGCCACCCGTTACCGGCCTGCCGAAGAGGTCAAACAGGCCTGGCAGGAAGAACCAATCAAACGCCTGCAGGCCTATCTGGTGGCCCAGGGGCAGTGGGACGAAACGCGCGAACAAGCCCTGATTGCCGACTGCCAGGCGCAGTTGCAGGCTGCGGTGCTGGCCTATGAAGCGATCGGCCAGCAGCCGGCCGAGTCGGCCATGGACTATGTCTACGCCCAGTGGCCCGCCGCCTTGGCCGATCAGCGCGAGCTGTTGCAGGCCCGTGCCGCCCGCCAGTTGAACGGAGGCCGCCAGCATGACTGAGCAGAAAAAAATCACCCTGCTGGAAGCGGTCAACCTGGCCCTGCACCGGGCCATGGTCGAGGACGACAACGTGGTCATGCTCGGCGAGGACATCGGCGTCAACGGCGGGGTATTCCGCGCCACCCAGGGCCTGCGCGAGCGCTTTGGTTTCAAGCGTGTTCTGGATACGCCACTGGCCGAGGCAATGATCGCCGGCGTCTCGGTGGGCATGGCGGCTCAAGGCCTGAAGCCGGTAATGGAAATCCAGTTCCTCGGCTTTATCTATGCCGCCATGGAACACCTGGTGTCCCACGCCAGCCGCCTGCGCAACCGCACCCGTGGGCGCCTCAGTTGTCCGCTGGTGGTGCGCAGCCCGATGGGCGCCGGCATCCGCGCGCCGGAGCATCACAGTGAAAGCACCGAAGCGCTGTTTGCCCATATTCCTGGGCTGCGGGTGCTGGTGCCCTCATCACCGGCCCGTGCCTACGGCCTGCTGCTGGCGGCGATTGATGACCCGGACCCGGTGATCTTTCTCGAACCCACGCGTTTGTACCGGATGAACCCACAAGTGGTGGTCGATGATGGCCGGCGCTTGCCGCTGGACAGCTGCTTCACCCTGCGTGAAGGCCAGGACATCACCCTGATTAGCTGGGGCGGCAGTGTGCATGAAACTCTGCAGGCCGCCGCCCAGCTTGAGCAACGCGGGGTGTCGGTGGAGGTGATCGATGTGGCCTGCCTCAAACCGCTCGACCTCGACACCCTGGAAGCCTCGGTGCGCAAAACCGGCCGGGCGGTGATCATCCATGAGGCACCGCGCTCCTGCGGTGTCGGTGCGGAGATTGCCGCCAGCCTCTATGAGCGCGCCTTGCTCGATTTGCAGGCGCCGATCTTGCGGGTGACCGCCCCGGATATTCCGCCGCCGCTGTACCGCCTGGAGCAGCTGTATATCCCGGCCGTCGAGGACATCCTGGCGGCCTGCGACAGCACCCTGAACTACGCCTGAGGAGGGCTTGCGATGAAGTACTTCAAATTGCCCGACCTGGGCGAAGGCCTGCAGGAAGCCGAGATTGTCGAGTGGCACGTCAAGGCCGGCGACACGGTCAAGGCTGACCAACTGCTGGTCTCTGTAGAGACCGCCAAAGCCATCGTCGATATCCCTGCGCCCTATGATGGCGTGGTGGCGCAAACCTTTGGTACGGACGGCAGCCTGCTGCATGTCGGCGAGCCTTTGTTGGCCTACGAAGGTGAAGAAACTGGCACGGTGGTCGGGCGTCTGGAAAGTGGCAACGACAGCCAGGAAGACCAGTTCTGCATCGGTGCGGCGCCGTCTACCCGTGCCCATCTGGGCCCGCGGGCGACGCCGGCAGTGCGGCAGATGGCGCGGCAACTGGGGGTTGAACTGGCGGGCCTGCACGGCTCAGGTGCGGCGGGGCAACTGACCGCCGCCGATATCGAGGCCGCCGCCCGCCAGGCCGAAGACAAGTTCGGCGGCGAGAAGCTGCGCGGTGTGCGCCGCAGCATGGCGATCAATATGGCCCGCTCCCATGCCGAAGTGGTGCCGGTGACCCTGTATGGCGATGTCGATCTGCACCGCTGGGGCAGCGCCCGCGATCCGCTGCTGCGCCTGGGCAAAGCCATCGCCGTTGCCTGTAAGGCCGAGCCGCTGCTGAATGCCTGGTTCGACAGCAAGAGCCAGTCGCTCAAACTGCACAGCCATCTGGACCTGGGCATAGCCGTGGACACCCCGGACGGGCTGTTCGTGCCCGTGCTGCGCAATGTTGGCGAGCGCAGCACCGAACAGCTCAAGGAGGGTATGGCGCGGCTGCGAGCGGATGTGAAAGCGCGCTCTATCCCGCCCCAGGAAATGATGGGAGCGACCATTACCCTGTCGAACTTCGGTACGTTGTTTGGCCGTTATGCCAACCCCATCGTCATGCCGCCGCAAGTGGCGATTATCGGCTCCGGCGGCATTCGCGACGAGGTGGTGGCCTGGCAGGGGCAGGCGGTGATTCACCCGATACTGCCGCTGTCCCTGACCTTCGACCACCGCGTCGCCACCGGCGGAGAGGCCGCGCGCTTTATGCTGGCGCTGGTGCAGGCTTTGGAGCAGCCGGAGGGCTGATCGAAAGGGTTTTGTCCCTGTGTGCTGCGGCGCGCCGTGCAGCACTGTAGGAGCGGCTTCAGCCGCGATGCTTTCAAGGCAAACGGCATCGCGGACAAATCCGCTCCTACAAAAGCCCAGTCCTGTCTTCAACGCATCAGGTGAACATCACCATGAAAAAAGCCCCGCCTGCATGCGCAGCCGGGGCTTTGGGGGGGGGGGCTTGAACCGAGTATTTAGCTGGCGGCTTCGGCGGGGCTGATCAGCTCATTGAGGGCGTCGGCCTGGCTCTTGAAGGCGCGGGCAAAGACCTCGCGGTGTCTGGCCATGTAGATTCCCACTTCCTCGCCCTGTTGCTCATTCAGCGATGGCACGGCTTTGTGCAGCACCTCGGTGAGCAACTCGGCCAGTTCCAGCATCTTGTCATGACGATCAGCTTCGGCTTTATCCATGAACAAACGCTCCAGATCTCGGCTGCTGCGGTATACCACTTCGACGGCCATTCAGCACCTCACATGCCCATATGCGAATGTGGTCGCTAGACCACTGTTTATGCGTACAGTCTAAAGGCCTTTGCGTGCGCTTGGAAAGCGCCGCAGGGCAGTTATTTTCTGGGTTTGTTTGGTCGGACCGTTTTAACCCGCAGGTTCCTTGGCGATTGGCTGCTCGCGCAACCTTGGGCGCTGACGTCGCGAGACCAGCAACACGCCCGCCAGGACCAAGCCTGCACCCAGCAGTTGGGCGATGGAAACCGGTTCGGTCAGCAGCAGCCAGGCGAAGAAGATCGTCAGCATCGGCCCCAGTGTGCCAATCAGCACGGTGCGTGCTGCACCGATGCGCTGCACGGCGGCCGACTGCCAGAACACCGGCAACACCGTCGAGAACAGCGCCATCGCGGCGGCATAGGCATAGACCTCAAGGGGTTGCGCTAGCGCGGCAAACGGCTGTGTGAGGACGAAGTGCAGCTGGGTGGCGAAGGTGGAGACGATGATGGCCAGGGCGGCAAAGCGCAGGGTGCCCAGGCGCCGAATGGCGACTTCGGCCCCGGCGCTATACAGGGCGTAGGACAGCGCCGAGCCGAAGATAAAGGCTCCGCCGAGCAGCACCGCGTGCATGTCGTCCGTCACCTGCAGGTCGTGGGCAAACGCCAGGCCGATACCGGCGTAGGACAGAGCCAGCGCCGCCACCTGGCGTTTCTCCAGAGCCTTACCCATAAACAGCACGCCGATCAACACGGTCAGGGTCGGGTAGATAAATAGAATCAAGCGCTCGAGTGCCGCCGAGATGTACTGCAGGCCAATGAAGTCGAGGATGCTGGCGCCGTAATAACCCAGCACGCCCAGGGCCAGCAGCAAGCCCCTGTCGTTGCGGCTGAGCGGGGGCGCGGCGCGGCACAGCCACAGACTGGCCCACAGGGCGATGGGCAAGGCAAAGGTCATGCGCAGGGTCAGCAGGGTGACGGCATCCACGGCTGCGGCGGCGTAGGCCAACTTGACGAAGATCGCCTTGAAGGAAAAGCCCAGCGCGGCCAGCACCGCCAGTGCGATACCCAGGCGCTCGGTGGACCAGTGGTTCCAGGGCATGGCGGATTACATCCTGATGAGTTGTCTTGAAACGAATGATGCTGGAGCATGAACCGCTCTAAAATTGGCTTTTTGGCAACACACCGTTCGGGAATAACCAATGCTATGCAGTATGACCTGATCGATCTGCGCCTGTTCGTGGCCATTGCCGAGGCGCGCAATTTGACCCGTGGCGCTGCTCGCCTGTCTGGTGGGTGAGGGCTAATACGGTTGTCCATTCAGGCGATGGCAGGCCCTAGCCGAGATTCAGCGCAGCCACCTTGTTTGAAGCGGCGCTGGCCAGCAGGCGGATGGCGATAAATTTTGAGGTGGGCGTGTAACTGCCCTCGCCAACACTGCCCAGCGGCACCAGCGGGTTGGTTTCCGGGTAATAGGCCGCCGCCTGGCCCGCTGGGGTGTCATAGGCGAGCAGGGTAAAGCCGCACACCTTGCGCTCGATGCCGTCGTCCCACAGCGACAGCAGATCGACCTGTTGGCCAGGGGTAAAGCCCAGGCGGCTGATGTCGTGCGGGTTGACGAACACTACCTTGCGCATGCCGTGTACGCCGCGATAGCGATCATCCAGGCCATAAATCGAAGTGTTGTACTGATCATGGGCGCGCAGGGTCTGCAGGATCAGGTGCGGCGGGTCTTCCTGGCTGCGCACCTGCTCGGCCAGCAATGCTTCCGGCAGCGCATGGGCGGCAAATTGCGCCGCGCCCGAGGGGGTATTCCAGCGCCGTGTCGCCGCGGCATTGCCGAGGTAGAAGCCGCCGGGCTGGGCCATTTTGACGTTGAAATCGGCAAAACCCGGAATGGTCGCGGCAATCAGTTTGCGTATCCGCCCGTAATCCTCCACCAGCGTCAGCCAGGCCACGGGTTTGGGCCCTAGGGTGGCGTTGGCGATGCCGGCGATAATCGCCGGCTCCGAGCGCATCGACGTGGACAAGGGTGCCAGTTGGCCCCAGGACCCATGCACCATGCTGAAGGTGTCTTCCACGGTGACCGCCTGCGGGCCGCTTGCTTGCAGGTCGATGTCCGTGCGCCCCAGGCACGGCAGGATCAGCGCCTGGCGACCGTGCATCAGGTGGCTGCGGTTGAGCTTGGTACTGATCTGCACGGTCAGTGCGCATTGCTGCAAGGCCGCGTGGCTCTGCGGGCTGTCCGGCGTGGCCTGGGCGAAGTTGCCGCCCAGGCCGATAAACACCTTGCTGCGGCCAGCGAGCATGGCATTGATGGCTTGCACTGCGTTGTGGCCCGGTGCACGGGGCACCTTGAACTGAAAATGCTGCTCCAGGGCATCGAGAAACGCGGCCGGCGGGTGTTCGTTGATGCCCATGGTGCGGTCGCCCTGGACATTGCTGTGGCCACGCACCGGGCACAGGCCGGCACCGGCCTTGCCGACGTTGCCGCGCAGGAGCATGAGGTTGGCGATTTCCTGGATGGTCGCCACCGAATGCCGATGCTGGGTGATGCCCATGGCCCAGCAGGCGATAACGCGCTCGGCCTGGGCGTAGAGCTGCGCCGCATGCTCGATCTCGCCGCGGTTCAGGCCGGACTGTTGTTCGATGGCGGCCCACTCGGTGTGCTCGACCACCTGCACCCAGTCCGCCAGGCCCTGGGTGTGCTGGGCAATGAAGGTATGGTCAAACACGCTGCCCGGTTGCGCGCGCTCCCAGGCCAGCAGGCATTTGGCCATGCCGCGCACTGCGGCCATGTCGCCGCCCAGGTTGGGGCGAAAGTAGGCGCTGCTGGTCGGGTGGTCGCCATTGGCGAGCATTTCCAGAGCGTGCTGCGGGTGCTGAAAACGTTCCAGGCCCCGTTCTTTCAGGGGGTTGAAGCAGACCACGCGGGCGCCGCGTTCGACCGCTTCGCGCAGCGGTTCAAGCATGCGCGGATGGTTGGTGCCGGGGTTTTGGCCAAACACGAAGATGGCATCGGCGTGGGCGAAATCGGCGAAGGTCACCGTGCCCTTGCCCACCCCGATGCTCTTGCCGAGGGCCACGCCGCTGGCTTCGTGGCACAGGTTGGAACAATCGGGAAAGTTGTTGGTGCCGTAGCTGCGCACAAACAACTGATAAAGAAATGCGGCCTCGTTGCTGGCCCGGCCGGAGGTGTAGAACTCGGCCTGGTCGGGGCTGTCCAGGCTGCGTAGCACCTCGCCAATCAGGGCGAAGGCGGCGTCCCAGCTGATCGGCAGATAGCGGTCGGTGGCCGCGTCATAGGTCATGGGCTCGGTCAGGCGGCCCTGCTGTTCCAGCCAGTAATCAGTTTGTTCGCGCAGCTGGGCCACGCTGTGGCGGGCAAAGAACGCCGCGCCGACGCCACGCTTGGTCGCCTCCCAATTGACCGCCTTGGCGCCGTTTTCGCAGAACTTGACCACGCCGCTGTCGGGCGACTCGCCCCAGGCGCAACCGGGGCAGTCGAAGCCGCCATTCTGGTTGGTCTTGAGCAGGGCGCGCAGGTTCTTGAACGGCTGCTTGCTGGCCAGCCAGTGCTGGGTGACGCTGCGCAGGGCACCCCAGCCGGCGGCGGCGCCGGTATAGGGTTGGTAGCGGGGCTTGTTGCTCATGGCTGGCAGGCCTCGGCGGGCGCCGGGCTGTAGACCCGTGGCGCGCTGTGGTGCGGTAGATGAATAAGGTTGAGCCCATGGCGCCGCGCCCAGTCGACGGTCAGGGCGGTCGGGGCGGAAAGGCTGACCAGGGTGGTCAGTCCGGCCCGTACCGCCTTGTGCAAAAGCTCCAGGCTGCAACGGCTGGTGACCACGGCAAAGCCGCTGGCACAGTCGAGCTTGTCCCGCTTGAGTGCGCCGATCAGCTTGTCCAGGGCGTTGTGGCGGCCGATATCTTCGCGGCACAGCGCCAGGCCGCCGCGCGCATCGACAAACAACGCGGCATGCAACGCGCCGCTGCTGCGCGCTTGATACTGGGCGGCCTCGATGCGCGCGCGCAGCCCATGCAGGTGCTCGGCCGCTGGCAGCGGCTGCGCGCTCAGGTGCGGTAATTGGGGCAAGGCTTGCTCCAGCGCGGCCACGCCACACAGGCCGCAGCCGCTGGCGCCGGCCAACTGACGGCGCTGCTGCTTGAGGTTCCAGAACGCCCGGCTGCTGATCTGGATGTCGGCCTGCAGGGCCTCGCCGGCCCCACTCAGGTGCAGGTCATAAATCTCGTCGATGGCTTCGACCGCGCCACAGCTCAGGCTGAAACCGAGGACAAAGTCCTCCAGGTCGTTGGGTGAAACCATCATCACCGCGTGGTTGAGGCCATTGAAACTCAGCGCCAGGGCGCATTCGCTGGCCAGCGCGGTTTGCGCCTGCGCGAGCGTGGCGGTGAGTTCAAGGTACTGGTAAAGGTTGGCCTCGGGCGTGACCGATCCGGCGGGGGCTGATGGCTGAGGAGCGTTAACCGACATGAGCAGGCCTTCCAGGATGGACTGGATGCCAGCCTAAGGCAGCGGAGCGGCGGCGTCTAATCGCGATGTCGATAGCGCAAGCGTCGGCCAAGGTCGGGCGGAGGCCGTGTCGGCGCTGCACCGCTGTTAGCCTGTACTCGTTGGCATCGCAGTCAGGATTGCTCCGAGTATTTCAGCACAGAGGCTCAAAGCGTTGCAGTGGGAATAGCGTCGGTATTAGTGATCACTTGGCGCTGCGGCATGTAGTCCAGCAGCAGATCCGTTTCCTTTTTGACCACGGCATAGCACTCACAACTCAGGGTCTCAAGCTGCGGTCGGTCCAGCACCTTGATAAGTCCGCGCGAATAGGAGATTACCCCCAGTTTCTGCAGAGTTGAGGCTGCCTGGGTGACGCTTTCGCGACGCACGCCAAGCATGTTGCTGATGAACTCCTGTGTCATGGTCAAGTGGTTGTTGGACAGGCGGTCCATGGACAGCAGCAACCAGCGGCACAGCTGCTGATCAATCGAATGGTGGCGGTTGCACACGGCGGTCTGCGAGACCTGCGTGATCAGGGCCTGGGTGTAGGACAGCATCAGCAAGAGCAATTGGCCGTGGCGGTTGAACTCATCCTTGACCCTTTTCCTCGGCAGTCGGTAGGCGTAACCGGCGCTCTGCACCAACGACCGGCTGGGTGTGCACTCGCCTCCCAGAAACAGGGTGATGCCCAGCAAACCTTCGTTGCCGACCACGGAAATCGCGGTCGATGCGCCGTTTTCCATCACATACTGCAGCGAAACGATGGAGTCGGTTGGGAAGTACACGTGCCGCATGGGGCGTCGGGATTCATACAAGACTGCGCGCAACGGCAGCGGCACCAACTCCAGGTGTGGGAACAAACGGCTTTGCACCTCGGGCGACAAGGCGGCCAGAAGGTGATTCTGCTGGGGTTCGGGCTTGGCGGTCATTTCGCTGCTCTTGAAATGGGGGGCTAGGAGATTGCGCGCGCAAACCTGTAACCCTACGTGCTGACCCTCGCGGGTTCTGTACGGTAGCCAACAGACAGCGTTCGACGTGCTTGGAGGGTAGGTTGCCCATATCGAGAATGAGCAGGAAGGTACGGTTACGGACAGATCATGGGCGGAAAGCCCGGTTCTACCTAAGCTTTTCGGCGCCGAGGAAAACCGCGGACAAAAAAAGACCCGGGTGTGAGCCGGGTCAAAAACCGTGTTTAGCCTGATGAGGAGATAACCTGAAGAATCTGACCTGAGCCTTCAGCTTACCGGCTGACCTCGCGATCAACTGAGTTAATAATAACAATTATCATTCGTAAGTCAACGGTGTTTTTCTTGTGTTTGGCACAAACAAAAAACCCGGCCGATGCCGGGCTCCTGTTGTTGTCAGCGCTTTAGGCTTCGGGTAGGCGCAGCTGGGTGACTTCCTTGTTCAGCAGGTCGATGCGCCTTGCCATGCTCTCGATCAGGCTATGGGCAATGCGCGGGTTGCTCTGCATCAGGCTGAGGAACTGTTCCTTGGGGATGACCATGACAGTGCAAGGTTCGCTGGCTAGAACGGTAGCGCTGCGTTTCTCGCGGGTGAACACGGCCATGGCACCGAAGATTTCATCTTTCTGCACGTCGCCAACCTTGTGGCCGTCGACATAGGCTTCGGCGTGGCCTTCGATAATCACGAAGACGTGCTCGGCTTCATCGCCCTGATGGATCAGTTCTTCGCCGGCGGCAAAATGCTGGAAGCCAGTAGCGGGGCGGATTTCCGGTTGTTTCAAACGAGCCAGTGCGTCAGACAGCAAGGCGGTATGGCCGATCAGGTACTGAATAAACAGTTCCTGGCGCTGCTCGTTGCCGTAGATGTGCTGAAACACCGCCGAGCGCGAATAGGGAATCAGGCTCAAAGGTTCTTCGCTGGTGTAACGGCAGCTGGGCAGCTCAATACCCTGGCGCAAGCCGACCAGATCGCCTTCCTGCAGATAGAACAACGGGCGGCCGTCAATCACCGCATGCAGCAAACCATTTTCGATTACGAAGAGCTGATTGCCCGGTAGCAGTTGGGTCAAATCATCGACACGCTCGAAGGTAACGGTGGCGCCTTCAGGTTCAAGGCCTTCGAGAAGCTGGGTCGGGATGCTTTGCAGTCGGTTGATCAGCTGGTCGGCGTAGGCCGGTTGCTCCCCGAGTAGGTACATGCGAGAAATTCCTTGAACTGGCTGGGCTAACTAAATGCACGAGCGTTCCTGAAACAATAGGTCGCGGCGCACATTTCGACAATCACTGCGGACAGAGGTTGTGAGCTAGCTCTTGTTGTGCGTGGCCATTGCTTCCAGTTGGCCGTTCAACTCGGCTTTGTGGGCGGGTGGTAACTGGTTCCAGTTGACATCCAAAAGCGCGCCTTCGATGGCATACAAAAGCACCTTGGAAGCGCGAAACCCGCGCGCCTTAACAGCTCGGTAGGCGTCCACCGCACCCAATCGGCGCAGGTCGTTGGCATTGTGAATGCCTGATGCATGGAGCCACTGGGCCGAAGTTTTGCCGAGGTTTTTCAAGTGTTGCAGTTCGTCGTTCATCCAGCCTCCGTGCAATGAAAAAGTATCTGCATGCTCAACGGGGTGCTGCGCCCAAGTGTAGCGTTCAGTGGAGAATTCGCGACTGCAACGGGTTGTCCTTGGGTGTTGACCTTGTGCCTATTTATTAGAGTCGTCGGTTACTTGGTGCGGTAGCGCAAACGGGTGCCGAAGTTCATCGACATGAGGATCTCGTCAGCGCTCAACTCTTCCGGAAAGTAGGCCCCGGAGATCTGCGCGTGAGCCAGGCTGGCACCGCGCATGCAGGTTTCGCGCAAGTCCAGACCGCGCAGGTCCGCACCGCGGAAATAGGCGTCGGTAAACAGGACTCGACTGACGTCCAGGTTGCGTAGGTCTAAACCGCGAAAGTCACCGTTGCACAGGTCGATCAGGCCTTCTTTGGCCTTTTGCGCGTTGAAGCCTTTGATGTCTTCACTACGGATGAGGCGATACAGCGGGTTATCAAGCTGGCGCGGCTGGCTCATGGTGTTTTCTTCCTCTCGGGGATTCTCCCTCAGTATAGAGAAACTCACGAGGCATGCCCGTGAGTGTCAAGACTGTGCACGCTTACAGACCAGGCAGATAGTGACGGATGCGCTCGATCAGGCTGTCGAGGCTGGCCGTATCGTGGGTGTCGACGCGCTTGCTTTGCAGCAGCTCGGCGTCGCTCAAGGCTTCGCGCGCGGCTTGCTGCGCCTGGATGACGGCCTCGGTGGCGTCGGACGGGTCCTGGCCGGCTGCCTGGCGTTGGGCCAGCCATTGGCTAATCACACTGTCCGGGGCTTGGCAGTCGAGAATCAAGAATGGCACACCGCAGGCTTCGGCGACTTGTGCAGCGCCGTCGCGCTGTTCGCGCTTGAGGTAAGTGGCATCGACGACCACCGGGAAACCGGCATGCAAGGCGGCGCTGGCAAGCTGGTGCAGGTGTTGGTAAACGTTGGCACTGGCCTGCGGGCTGTAAATCCCGGTGTGCAGTTGGGCCTGCTGGCCGACATCCTGTTCGCCGAGCAGGCGCTTGCGTTCGATATCGGAGCGCAAGCGGACCGCGCCCAAGGCTTCGACCAGGCGCAGGGCTACGTGGCTTTTGCCGACAGCCGAAACGCCGTGGGTGATGGCCAGGAAGCTGGAAGGAATGGCGCTGTAGCTTTCCGCCAGGTTGGCGTAGCGGCGGTACTGCGCAAGAATTTCCTGGCGCTGCGCAGCGTCTTGCTCCTGACCCAGGCGAAACAGGCTGACTTTGGCGCGCACCAGGGCGCGGTAGGCTTTGTAGAAGTTCAGCAGGTCGAGGGCGGCGTAGTCGCCGGTGTGTTCCAGCCAGGCATTGATAAAGCGCCGGGACAGCGGCTTGAGATCGCGATCCTCCAGGTCCATGGCCAGGAAGGCGGCGTCCGAGGCGATGTCGATCAGGCGGAAAGGCTCGTTGAACTCGATGCAGTCGAACAGCACGACGTCACCGTTCAGCAGGGTGGCGTTGCCTAAATGAATGTCGCCATGGCATTCGCGAATCGAGCCGTTGGCGGCGCGTTGCTCAAGCAGGGGCTGCAGACGGGCAAAGCTGCTTTCCGTCCAGGCTTCCAAGGCATCGACTTGCAGCAGGTCGGCCTTGTCGCTGAGCATCGGACGGATCTGTTCGAAGTTCTGCCGCATCGGCGCGACGATGGCGCTGGCGTTGCACAGCGGGTGATCGGAGGCGACCCGTGGTGTGTGCTGGTGGAAGCTGGCAATTTGCGCGGCCAGGGCGTCGATATGGGCGCCGCTCAGCTCGCCACGGGCCTGCACGGCATTCAGCAACTGGCTCTGGGGGAACTGGCGCATTTGCAGGGCGTATTCCAGTACCGGACCACTGCCATTGAACTGAGGCGCATCGCTACTGCCGGTGATTGGCAGGACTTGAAGGTACAGGTCATCGGTTAGGCGCTGGTTCAGGCGCAACTCTTCTGCACAGAAGTGGCCGCGGGCAGCCAGGTCGGAGAAGTCGAGAAAGCCGAAGTTGACCGGCTTTTTGATCTTGTAGGCAAAGGGGCCCGTGAGCAAAACCCAGGAAATGTGGGTCTCGATGACTTCGAAGCTGTCTACAGGGTGCGGGTACAGGGCCGGGTTCTGCAGGGCGGCGATCAATGCTTGGCTCACGGTCAATCCTTGCGATTAAGTCATTCTGGAAGGCGCCATTATGGCCTCTGTCGGCAGCTGTGCAAACCGCGGTGACGCGCCTGTTGAGGCGGGGCAAAGTGCGTATAATCCCGCGCCATGACTCGTTCCCGATCGCCTCGTTCTCGCAATAAACGCCGCGCCAATGCGCCACATCCGCTGCTGGGCTGGGTTGTTAAACTCGGTTTGGTGGGTTTGGTGGTGCTGGCGGGCTTCGCCATTTACCTTGATGCCGTGGTGCAGGAGAAGTTTTCCGGTAAGCGCTGGACGGTGCCGGCCAAGGTCTACGCGCGGCCACTGGAGCTGTTCGTCGGGCAAAAACTGACCAAGACGGACTTTCTCACCGAGCTGGATGCCCTCGGCTATCGCCGTGAGAGCGCCGCCTCCGGTCCCGGAGCGGCCGCGGTGGCTGGCAATGATGTGCAATTGCACACCCGCGGTTTTCAGTTCTACGAAGGTACGGAGCCAGCACGGCGGATTAACGTGCGTTTCTCCGGCGCTTATGTGGCCGGGCTGAGCCAGGGTGCGGGCGGCAACCTGGCAGTGGCGCGCCTTGAGCCCTTGCTGGTCGGCGGTTTGTACCCGGCTCACCATGAAGACCGCATTTTGCTCAAGCTTGATCAGGTGCCGCCGTATTTGGTGGAAACCCTGGTGGCGATTGAGGATCGGGAGTTCTTCAATCACTACGGTGTATCGCTCAAGTCGATTGCTCGGGCCTTCTGGATCAATGCCACCGCCGGGCAATTGCGCCAGGGCGGCAGCACCCTAACCCAGCAGTTGGTCAAAAACTTCTATCTGACCAATGAACGCAGCCTGACCCGCAAAGCTACCGAAGCCATGATGGCGTTGTTGCTGGAGCTGCATTACGACAAGAACGAAATTCTTGAGGCCTACCTGAACGAGGTATTTCTCGGTCAGGACGGCCAGCGCGCGGTGCATGGCTTTGGTCTGGCCAGTCAGTACCTGTTCAGCCAGCCCTTGGCTGAGTTGAAGCTGCACCAGGTGGCGCTGATGGTTGGTATGGTCAAGGGGCCGTCCTACTACAACCCGCGGCGCTTCCCTGAACGGGCGCTGGAGCGGCGCAACCTGGTGCTAGACGTGCTGGCCGAGCAGGGCGTGGTTCCTGCTGATCAAGTCGCTGCGGCCAAGCTCAAGCCGCTGGGCGTCACCAAGCGCGGCAGCCTGGCCGATAGCTCGTTCCCGGGCTTTCTCGATTTGGTTAAACGCCAGTTGCGTGAGGATTACCGCGAGGAAGATTTGACCGAGGAAGGGCTGCGAATTTTCACCAGCTTCGACCCCATCCTGCAGATGAAGGCCGAAGCGGCGCTTAGTGAGACACTCAAGCGTCTTTCCGCCGGGCGCGGCAAGGGCATTGATGAGGTCGAAGCGGCGATGCTGGTGACCAGTCCGGAAAGCGGTGAGGTGCAGGCCTTGATCGGCAGTCGCCAGCCGCGCTTTGCCGGCTTCAATCGGGCTCTGGATGCGGTGCGACCGATTGGTTCGCTGATCAAACCCGCGGTCTATCTGGCGGCGCTGGAGCGGCCAAGCCAGTACACCCTGACCAGTTGGTTGAGCGACACGGCATTTTCGGTCAAAGGCCAGGATGGGCAGGTCTGGAAGCCGCAGAACTATGACCGTCAAGCCCACGGCAATGTCTTCCTTTATCAAGCCTTGGCCAACTCTTACAACTTGTCCACGGCCAAACTCGGCCTGGCATTGGGTGTGCCGACGGTACTGAAAACCCTGGAGCGCCTTGGCGTGTCCCGTGAGTTTCCGGCATATCCGTCGATGCTGCTGGGGGCGGGGTCGCTGACGCCGCTGGAAGTGGCGGGCATGTATCAGACGCTCGCCAATGGCGGCTTCAATACGCCGCTGCGCGGCATTCGCAGTGTGTTGACGGCCGAAGGCGAGCCGCTCAAGCGTTACCCCTTCCAGATCCAGCAACGCTTTGATCCGGGCGCTATTTATCTGGTGCAAAACGCGATGCAGCGGGTGATGCGTGAAGGCACTGGGCGCTCGGTCTACAGCCAGTTGCCGGCTTCGCTCAATCTGGCGGGCAAGACGGGTACCAGTAACGACTCGCGCGACAGTTGGTTTGCCGGCTTTAGTCAGGATTTGTTGACGGTGGTGTGGTTGGGGCGAGATGACAACGGCAAGACGCCGCTGACCGGCGCTACCGGTGCCTTGCAGGTGTGGACTGGGTTTATGCGCAAGGCCGATCCGTTGCCGCTGGACATGCCGCTGCCGGATAACGTGGTCATGGCCTGGATCGACCCGCGTACCGGTGAGGGCTCCGACGCCAGTTGTCCGCAGGCGCGGCAGATGCCGTATATTCGCGGCAGTGAGCCGGCGCCCGGCAGCACCTGTGGTGTGCCTGCGCCGGCGGCCGAGGTGATGGACTGGGTCCGCGGCTGGTTGAATTAATCAAGTGAGGTTCGACGTGAGCAAATGGTTGGTTTCTGCTCTGGCAGTGACGGCGCTGATGAGTGGTTGTGCCTCGGTGCAACGTGGCGCCATTCCGGTGGTCGATGCGGGAGCGCCGGTGTCCGATGATGAGCGCGTGGCCAGTCGCGGCAGCAATGCGGCGGTTGTCCGGCAGCCGCAAGCGATTCCTCAGGATTCTGGGGTCGTCGTTATGGTACCGGGTGGTGCGGCCAGCAGTGCGCCCATCCAGAGTTTTCCGGCCAGTTCCGGGCCGATTGTTGGCAGTGTCAGCAGTCAGCCGATGTCTGGCGCGGCCATGGGGGCACCTGTATCTGCCCCAATGACCGCGCCAGGCTATCCGTCGGTTGCGCCGATGGCGCCAAGCGGCATCCCTGGCGGTGCTTTGGCGGCGGATGAGCAGTTGGATGGGCCGGTGTTGGCGCTGCTGACCACGGCACAGCAACAGCAGGGCGGTGGTGATTTGAATGGCGCGTCATCCAGTCTGGAGCGCGCGCAGCGGATCGCTCCTCGTGAGCCGCAGGTGCTTTACCGTCTGGCTGAAGTGCGCCTGGCCCAGGGCGATGCGGCGCAAGCCGAGCAGTTGGCGCGTCGTGGTCTGACTTATGCCAGTGGTCGTCCGTCCCTGCAAACGGGGCTGTGGGGGTTGATCGCCCAGGCACGGGAGCGTCAGGGTGATCCAGCCGGTGCTGCTGAAGCCCGTCAGCAGGCCCAGGGTGGGCGCTGATGGATCCTCGTTATGCGTTGCTGGCGGATCAATTGCTGCTGATCGAGCGCGAACTGCGGGTTCTAGGCTGGTGGGCGGACAGTGCGCCCAGTGCCGAAGCGCTGGCCAGTGTTGAGCCGTTTTGCGTCGATACGCTGGCTTTCGAGCACTGGCTGCAGTGGGTGTTCTTGGCGCGCATGAAGGCCATCATCGAGCAGGGTGGTGCTTTGCCCGCGGTATCCGGTATCCGGCCGATGGCGGAGATGGCTTTTCAGGGGCGTCTGGCGCAAGCCGGATCATTGCTGACCGTACTCGGCGAATTTGATCAATTGATCAGCGGCGTAGCCAGCTAAAGGCACGCCGCAAGCCGTCGACTTAGTTGCAGTTTTCCTTGATGGCTTTTTCGCTTTCGGCGATTTTTGCTTGGCGTTCGTCTTCGCCCAGTCGACGCATCTCACCCTTAACATCCATGCGCAGGCGCGGATTGTTCTGCAGTTGGGCCAGGTTGGTGCGCATGGCCTCGCAGTACTTCTTGCGCTCGGCCTCTTGGGCGGCGACATCCTGCTTGACCTTGGCATCAATGGCTTTCTGCTCGGCCTCACCGCTGCTCTCGAAGTTGGCAGCGGGTGGCTTGGCCTCGGGCGCTTTGGGCTGGATGATGTTGGTGTTTACCCGTGCGGCTTCCTGGCCCTCTGGCGGTTGTGCGCCAAAGTGGGTAACCCCTTGAGCGTCGACCCATTTATAGAACTGCCCAGCCATCACGCTGGTGCTCAGGGCGAGCAACAGGCTGCTCGTTATGATCATGCGTCGCATGCTGCTTCCTTCTTTTCGCTGCGGAACCTGGCAGTACTATAACCAAATCCTGCCAATCGTCATCCTGCGCCGCGTCACAGCGCCACAACTGCAATAAACAGCGGATCATGACTTGACTTGCCGTGCTCTATTCCGAACAATTCATAGTTCGCTTGGTAGTCCTGACTAAATCGGGATATCGGGCAGATCATGAGGCGCACACCCGCGCCGACTTGTTACACCCGCAACGCGTTACCTCGCGCTGGGTGGGAAGAACCCCGCAACACTTTGGGGCGTTCCCAATACTTGCTCAGTCAGTAGCTGACGTAGTCGGCGACCACCGTCGCTCATGCTCTGCTTGGCAGTAAACCTATTTTCAGGCTGTCCCACGATGGGCAGTTTTCTGGCGTTTTAGAGGTGATCAACGTGGAGCTGTTATCAGGCGCAGAAATGGTCGTCCGCTTTTTGCGTGACGAAGGCGTTAAGTATATTTACGGGTACCCAGGTGGTGCTCTTCTGCATGTGTATGACGCCCTGTTCAAAGAGCCCGAGGTGGAGCACATCCTCGTGCGTCACGAGCAGGCCGCCACTCATATGGCTGACGGTTATGCCCGTGCTACCGGCAAGGCTGGCGTGGTTCTGGTGACGTCGGGTCCAGGTGCGACCAACGCCATCACCGGCATTGCCACCGCGTATATGGACTCGATTCCGATGGTCGTGCTGTCCGGTCAGGTGCCGAGCACCATGGTCGGCACTGATGCCTTCCAGGAAACCGACATGATCGGTATCTCCCGGCCGATCGTGAAGCACAGCTTCATGATCAAGCATCCTGCCGAGATTCCAGAAGTTCTGAAGAAAGCCTTCTACCTGGCTCAGTCAGGTCGTCCTGGTCCGGTTGTGGTCGATATCCCTAAGGATATGACTGATCCGACCCAGAAGTTCGAATACGTCTACCCGAAAAAGGCCAAGCTGCGCTCCTACAGCCCGGCTGTGCGCGGTCATTCCGGCCAAATCCGCAAAGCGGCCGAGATGCTGCTGGCCGCTAAACGGCCAATCATCTACTCCGGTGGCGGCGTCATCATGGGCGGCGCTGCTGCGCCCCTGACCGAGTTGGCCAAGCTGCTCAATGTGCCAGTGACCAATACCTTGATGGGTCTGGGTGGCTTTCCGGGCACCGATCGCCAGTTCCTCGGCATGCTGGGGATGCACGGTAGCTACACCGCCAACCTGGCCATGCACCATGCGGACGTGATCCTTGCGGTCGGCGCACGCTTCGATGACCGCGTTATTAACGGCGCGTCCAAGTTCTGCCCGAATGCGAAGATCATTCATATCGATATCGACCCGGCCTCGATCTCTAAAACCGTGAAAGCCGATATCCCGATTGTTGGGCCGGTTGATAGCGTGTTGACCGAGATGGTGGCGATCGTCAAAGAAATCGGTGAAACGCCGAACCCTGAGGCGGTTGCCGCCTGGTGGAAGCAGGTCGACGAGTGGCGTGGCAGTGATCGCATGTTCCCTTACAACGAGGGTGACGGCAGCACGATCAAACCGCAGAAAGTGATTGAGACCCTGAGTGAAGTAACCAACGGCGATGCCTTCATCACCTCCGATGTGGGTCAGCACCAGATGTTTGCTGCTCAGTATTATCGCTTTAACAAGCCGAACCGTTGGATCAACTCCGGCGGCCTGGGCACCATGGGTTTTGGCTTCCCAGCAGCGATGGGCGTCAAGATGAATTTCCCGGAGGAGCAGGTTGCCTGTGTTACCGGGGAAGGCAGCATCCAGATGAACATTCAGGAGTTGTCGACCTGCATGCAGTACGGCTTGCCGGTGAAAATCATCAACCTGAACAACGGTGTGCTCGGTATGGTGCGCCAGTGGCAGGACATGATGTACAGCGGCCGTCACTCGCACTCCTACATGGAGTCTTTGCCGGACTTCGTCAAACTGGCTGAAGCCTACGGTCACGTCGGTATGCGTATTACCGATCTGAAAGACCTGAAGCCGATGATGGAAAAAGCCTTTGCCATGAAAGATCGCCTGGTATTCCTCGACATTCAGGTCGATACCAGTGAGCACGTCTATCCGATGCAGATCAAAGACGGTGCCATGCGTGACATGTGGCTTAGCAAGACGGAGCGGACCTGAATCATGCGACACATAATCTCTTTGTTGCTGGAAAACGAGCCGGGTGCACTGTCTCGCGTGGTTGGCCTGTTTTCGCAGCGTAACTACAACATCGAAAGCCTGACTGTGGCGCCAACCGAAGACCCGACCCTGTCGCGTCTGACGCTGACCACCGTGGGCCATGATGAGGTGATCGAGCAGATCACCAAGAACCTCAACAAGCTGATCGAAGTGGTCAAGCTGGTCGATCTGTCCGAAAGCGCGCACATCGAGCGCGAACTGATGCTGGTTAAGGTCAAGGCGACAGGCGCGCAGCGCGCAGAGATCAAGCGCACCACGGACATCTTCCGCGGCCAGATTGTTGATGTCACCAGCAGCGTTTACACCATTCAGCTGGCTGGCACGAGCGACAAGCTGGACAGCTTCATTCAGGCGATCGGCACTGCCGCGATCCTGGAAACCGTACGCAGTGGCGTCACCGGGATTGCCCGTGGCGACAAAGTGCTGAGCATCTAAACCTTTAGCGAACGGCCTTAGAGGCCAGGTAAATAGGGGAAATTCATGAAAGTTTTCTACGATAAAGACTGTGACCTGTCGATCATCAAGGGCAAGAAAGTTGCCATCATCGGTTACGGTTCCCAGGGCCACGCCCACGCCTGCAACCTGAAAGATTCCGGTGTGGACGTTACTGTTGGTTTGCGCAGTGGCTCTTCCTCGGTTGCCAAGGCTGAAGCCCACGGCCTGAAAGTGTCCGACGTTGCCAGCGCCGTTGCTGCTGCCGACCTGGTTATGGTTCTGACTCCGGATGAGTTCCAGGGCAAGCTGTACAAGGAAGAGCTGGAGCCGAACCTGAAGAAGGGCGCCACTCTGGCCTTCGCTCACGGTTTCTCGATCCATTACAACCAGGTTGTGCCGCGCGCTGACCTTGACGTGATCATGATCGCGCCAAAGGCTCCGGGCCACACCGTGCGTTCCGAGTTCGTTAAAGGCGGCGGCATCCCTGACCTGATCGCGATCTACCAAGACGCCTCTGGCAATGCCAAGAATGTTGCCCTGTCTTACGCTTCGGGCGTGGGTGGCGGCCGTACTGGCATCATCGAAACGACCTTCAAAGACGAAACCGAAACCGATTTGTTCGGTGAGCAGGCTGTTCTTTGCGGCGGTTGCGTTGAGCTGGTTAAGGCTGGTTTCGATACCCTGGTTGAAGCCGGTTACGCTCCGGAAATGGCTTACTTCGAGTGTCTGCATGAGCTGAAGTTGATCGTTGACCTCATGTTCGAAGGCGGTATCGCCAACATGAACTACTCGATCTCCAACAACGCTGAGTACGGCGAGTACGTGACCGGCCCAGAAGTGATCAACGCTGAATCGCGTCAGGCTATGCGCAACGCTCTGAAGCGTATTCAGGACGGCGAATACGCCAAGATGTTCATTCTTGAAGGTGCTTCCAACTACCCATCGATGACCGCATACCGCCGTAATAACGCGGCACACGGTATCGAAGTGGTTGGTGAGAAGCTGCGTTCGATGATGCCGTGGATCTCGGCAAACAAAATCGTCGACAAGAGCAAAAACTAAGCCCTTGTAGGTGTGAAAAAACGCGGCGATTGCCGCGTTTTTTTATTCCGCTCAGGAGCTTCTGGTATAAAGCCTGAGTGCAGGCGTGGTTTGAGTTGAACTGGTCACGCCTATCTCTGTCGAATTCTTTCCAAACACGTTGCAAGGTGCTGTTCATGAACGAGCGTCCCGAGGGAGTCGATCCGGTCTCCGCTGCCGAAAGCCTGTTACCGATCGATGAGCATGTTGAAGAAGGGCATGATGCCGAGGGGCGCAAGGTGCGTCATCGTGGTATTTACCTACTGCCAAACCTGTTCACGACCGCCAACCTGTTTGCAGGCTTCTTCTCGATCATCAGTGCGGTTAACGGTAAGTTCGAGATTGCCGCTATTACAGTCTTCGTCGCTATGGTGCTCGATAGCCTTGATGGGCGTGTTGCGCGCCTGACTAATACCCAGAGTGCGTTCGGCGCAGAGTACGACTCACTGTCGGATATGGTGGCCTTTGGCGTTGCGCCTGCCTTACTGGCCTACGAGTGGGCTTTGTCGGGGTTGGGCAATGTTGGCCTTACCGTTGCCTTTATTTATGTGGCATGTGCGGCTTTGCGCCTGGCGCGCTTCAACACCCAGATCGGTAAGGTGGATAAGCGCTACTTTATAGGCTTGGCCAGTCCGGCCGCGGCGGGTGTGGTGGCGGGTACTGTCTGGGCTGTCTGGGCGTTCGGGGAGAAGAGCGGTGTCAGTGGCGATGATCTGCCCATCGTTGTGGTCATGCTCTACGCCTTGCTGGTTGCTGCTGCGGGTCTATTGATGGTGAGCAACTTCAAGTACAACAGCTTTAAGGATTTGGACCTGAAGGGGCGCGTTCCCTTTGTAGCGATCCTGGCGGTGGTCTTGGTGTTTGCAGTGGTCTTTAGTGATCCGCCACGCATCCTGTTGTTGATCTTCCTTGCCTACGCTGTATCCGGGCCGCTGCAGTATTTGCTGCGTTTGCGCCGTACTCGTTCCATCTAGTTGTGCTGCACGTTTTGCGGCTGCCAGGAGTCTCTGGCGGTTGCGAACGTGTAATGACATGAGGCGTCGCCTTTAGTCTTCTCCTTTACCCCTTCTTTAGTGCGTGGTGCTGCTCCCGTTCCGGGCGGAGCGATGCGAGCTGCGTGCGCTGCAGCTGTTTGCGGTTGTTTTCTCTCTATAAGTAGCTGTACGGCGCTCGGTTTGATTTGCGCTGTTAGGGAGATCGTCAGCTGTTTGGAAAGAACCCCTTGACTGCTCAGTTTAAGTGTCTATAATTCGCAACTCTTCCGGCGCAGACCTCTCGGAAAACTCTTTTGAAAACAAAGGGTTAGCTTAAAAAGAGGGGTTGCAAAGCAGCGAAAGCTGTGTAGAATGCGCCGGGCTGACAGGGTGGTGTTTTGATCTTGTTGGTGCTTCGATCGAGTAGATCGGAAGCGGTTGAGAAGGATGTTGACAGCGGTTTGAAACGCTGTAGAATTCGCCTCCCGCTGACGAGAAGCTGAAAAGAAGATCGAAGGCGCAAGTGGTTGAAGTTGAAAAGAAATTTTCAAAAAACACTTGACGGAGAATGAGGCTGCTGTAGAATGCGCGCCTCGGTTGAGACGAAAGAATCAGCCAACCGCTCTTTAACAACTGAATCAAGCAATTCGTGTGGGTGCTTGTGAGGTAAGACTGTTAGTCAACTGA